>CABIZO010000003.1 GCA_902363255.1 Peptostreptococcaceae bacterium | reverse complement strand
TAGCTTTGATGAGTTAAAAATTGCAATTGATAATTATATAGACTTTTATAACAATAGAAGGTTACAGAAAAAACTAAAAGGCCTAAGTCCGATTGAATATCGGACTCAGACCTTAGTTGCTTAATTTTTATTATTTCCACTGTCTACTTGACAGGGGGCAGTTCAGAGAATATGCTCTAGCCTTTTTTGATTTTAGAAATTAATGTAACAAATAAAAATTAGAAAAAATTCACAATATATGTTGACCTACGATATATGTCGTGATACGATATAAATAAGTTAGATATATCGAATGACGATATATCGGTATGCAACATAAGAAGAGAAGGAATGATATTATATGTCTAAGAAGTATGAACCTTTAACTGAAAGTTACTACTATATTTTACTTTGTTTATATAAAGGGCCTAATCATGGTTATGGAATAATGCAAGATACTATGAAATTTTCAAATGATAGGGTGAAAATAGGCTCGGGAACAATGTATACGGCAGTAAGTAAAATGATTAAAAAGGGATGGATAAGAGATAGAATAACAGAAGATTCAAGTGATGATAGAAGAAGAACTTATGAGATAACACAAGAGGGAATAAATATATTATATGGTGAAATAGAAAGGCTTAAAGAACTTTTAAATAGCGCTAGGTTAATAGAAAGCCAGTTATAAAAATGGGAGGGAAATAAAAATGGGAAAAGAATTAAAAAAATCTTATAGAGCATATACAGCTTGGAATTATGAAAAGGAAGAAGATTTTATAAATGAAAATGGGAAAAATGGATGGCAATTAGTTAAAGGCGGTTGTTTTCATAGTGTTTATGAAAAGGATAACTCTAAACAATATGTATATAAAATAGATTTTAATCCAGAAACAATGAAAGAATCTATAGAGAAAAAAAGATACATTGAAATGTTTGAAGATTTAGGCTGGAAATATATTAACTCCACTTATAACGGATGGAATTACTTTAGAAAAGAGTATAATGAAAATAGTGATGCAAGTGAATATGAAATATATACAGATCATACTTCATATGAAGAAATGTTAAGTAGATGGTGTAAATGGGGTAAATTTGCATTAGTGTTGGAGCTTGTTCTTGCTTTGGTATATACATTTATGGCAATAAGACATATGGATATTCTTATTGGAATTGAAGCTGCATTATTCTGGGGACTTTTTATATGGATCAAAAGCGGTGTTGAAATAATGAATGAAAAAATGGAAGATAAATAAAAATTTAATTGTGGGGATGATGAACATGAGTAATGGTAAGAAAAGTATTTGCTATGGTTTGATTTTAAATGGGATTGTATTTTTAATAAAACAACAGGATATATTTTATATTATTTTACCGGACTTTATAAGAGGGTTTTTAGAGGGATTTTCTAGAAGTTTAGCTATGATACTGATACTATTTGGACTATACTGTGAAATTCCTAATTTACAAAAGATAAAAGGTTACAAAATTAAAGTTTTTAATAAGATATCAAGAAAATAGAATAAGAGTAAAAAATAAGAGGAGTATTCATACTCCTTTTTAATTTGAAAAAAATTATAATTTATTAAATTTATTATCCAATTATAGATTCTAATTGATATATATATAAAGTTATAGAGAATATACTGGCTATATTGGAAAATAGGATTGTATAACGAAAAAATATAATATATGAATAATTATGGTAATTTTTTTGTAGTTAATAAGTTTTTATATATGGGAGAAAATAAATTTATATGTGTTGTAAAAAAATACATGGCAAAAATGTTGAAATTTGTAGAAAAATACGTTGAAAATATGTTAAAATATAAAAATAATTTCTTAGAAAGGTTACGATTATATTATGAATAATACAAATTCCTATGCATTAGTATTCGGAGTATCAGTTTTTGATATTTGTGGATTTACGGATAATAATTATAGATGCAATGACTCTAACCCAGGTGAAGTTAAGACTTCTTTTGGAGGTGTTTGCAGAAACATAGCTGAATGTATGTCTAGAGTAGGAGTTAATACTAAGTTTATATCTATCTTAGGTGATGATGAAACTGGAAACAGAATGATAGAACATTCAAAGCTTATGAATTACGATATGAGTGATTCATTAATTATAGAAGGTGGTCATACACCAACATATATGGCAATACTTAACCATCAAGGTGAGATGGTATCAGCAGTAGTAGATATGAAAATAATAGATAAGTTTACTACAGAGTTTATAGATTCTAAAGCTGAAACAATAAGAAATTCTGAATATATGATATTAGATTCAGATAGACCGGACATAGTAGAATATATACTTGAAAAATTTAGTGGAGAAACTAAATTTATCTTAGATCCAGTATCGGCTGCAAAATCAGAAGGTGTAAAGCATCTAATAAAACATTTCCATACTATAAAGCCGAACAGATATGAAGCTGAAATAATGTGTGGATTTAAAATTAAAAATGATGAAGATGTAAGAAAAGCTGGAAAATATTTTATTGATTTAGGAATAAAAAATGTGTTTATTACATTAGATGAAGATGGAATATACTACAACAATGGAGAAGAAGAAGGTAAATTAAAGGCTAATGATGTTAAAGTTGTAAATGTAACAGGAGCTGGAGATTCTTTTGTAGCGGGAATAGCTCATGGATATATGGAAAATAATTCATTATTAGATACACTTAAATTTGCCATTTCAATGTCTACAATAACTATATCAACTGAAGAAACTATTCATCCAGATATGTGTTATGATTTAGTTAAGAAGTATGTTGATAATATAAAATGGACTCATAAAAAATATAATAAATAATCTTTAAGATAATAATCCTTCCATAATAATGGTTGGATTTTTTTTGTGAAATTTTTTATATGGTTGTAGTAAGTGATTAATTAAGTATATAATAGTATGTGACAAAAATTGTAATATTTTGTAAAAAATAAAAAATATGAAATACATATACGTATTTGGAGGAATATAAATGAGAAATAAGCATGTGTTAGTCATAGATGATAATGTAACTAATTTGAAATTCGCAGAAAAAACATTAAAACCATATTACAAGGTAAGTTTATTAATATCAGGAGCACAGACCTTAAAGTTTTTATCTAAAAATAAACCTGATTTAATATTGTTAGATATAAATATGCCTGATATGGATGGATATGAAACATTAATAAAAATAAGAGAAATTCCAGAGCTAGATAATATTCCTGTAATATTTTTAACTGCTCTATCAGATAGTGAAAGTGAGGTAAGGGGAATTGAATTAGGAGCAGTAGATTTTATTATAAAACCATTCGTTCCTCAGATTATGCTAAGCAGAGTGAAGATGCATTTAGAATTTAGTGAATATAAAAATGAGTTGGAAAATAAAGTGTATGAAAAAACAGAAATGATAGAACACTTACAAGATGTAATGATGTTATCTTTAGCTGAACTTGTGGAATGTAGAGATGAAAATACAGGTGGTCATGTTAAACGAACAGCAGAATATGTAAAGATTTTGACTGAAGAGATAGTTGAAGCAGGATTATATAGTGATATTTTGACTCCAGGATATATAAGGGATATAGTACGTTCAGCACCTCTTCATGATATTGGAAAAATCGGTATAAATGATGCAACACTATTAAAAGCAGGTTCATTAGATGATGAAGAATTTGAATATATGAAAAATCACGCAGAATTAGGTGGACAAACATTACAAAAAATGATTAATGAAACTAATGGAGAGAGTTTTTTATATGTAGCAAAAGATATGGCTCACTATCATCATGAAAAATGGGATGGAAGTGGTTATCCTTGTGGATTAAAAGGAGAAGAAATACCTATAAGTGCTAGAATAATGGCAATAGCTGATGTTTATGATGCTTTAACAACAAAACGACCTTATAAAGAACCTCTTGAACATGAAGTTGCGCTAAAAATAATAACTAATGGTAAAGGGAAGATATTTGACCCTAATATCATAGATGTATTTGAACAAATTCACTATAAGTTTCAATTAGTAAATTTATAAGGTAGGGATATTATGGAGTCAATAGTAGTTAAAACTAGTAATATAGTTGATGGAAAAGAATCTGCTTTAAAAATGATAGAAGATATAAACAGAAAAATTAAATTAAAGAAATATTCTTTAGGGATTTTATTTTGTGCAGCTAGCTTAGATGCAAGTGAGCTATTAAAAACTTTAAAAGAAGAAAGTAATATAATCATACTTGGTTGTACTTCAAGTGGGGAAATATGTAACGATGGATATTTAGATGATAGCGCTGTACTTATGATATTAACAGATGATGAAAAAAGATTTCATAGTGGAGTAATAGAAGATATAAAAGATAAAAATAAAGAAGAGTTAGAGGAACTTATAAATAAAGAATATGAAAAATCTAAAAAATTATTTGATGAAGAGCCATCAATGATGCTAACATTCCCTAATTTTAATAGTATACAAACTATTAAAGATATCTTTTATATAATTAATTCAAATTATCCTGACTTACCAATGTTTGGCGGTGCATCTGCTATAGATTTCAACGACGACACACAAGGATTTAAAGAATTTTATGATGGAATAATATATAAGGGATCTATGCCTTTTGTTTTTATTAAGTCAGAAGAAAAACCAATAATTACATATGAAAATATAAGTGAGCACACTAAATGTGAGAGTATGGAAGATAAAAACATTATAGGTGTAATAACAAGTTGTGAAGATGGAGTAATAAAAGAAATAGATAATTTACCAGCTTATGAATTTGTAAAAAATTCTATAGATGTGGAGCTAGAGAAGAGTGAGTTATTTATTCTATACCCTTTATTAATAATGGAAAATAAGTTTTCATATACAAGAGTAATTATGGATATTGATAGAAAAAAAGGATATTTAAATATAGCAGGTTCAGTTACAGAAGGATCTAAAGTAAGTGTTCAAGTATTAAGTTATGATTTTATAGAAAGATCTTCAAATATGATTATGAGTAATCTAAGAAATAAATCTAAAAATAAAAAATTTAAACATGTCCTAATTGTAAGTTGTGCATGTAGAAAATTAATTAATATATTCGATAAAAAAAGAGAAGCTGAAATTATTAAAGAGCATGTTCATAAAGATGTTAATTTAATTGGTTTTTATTCCTTTGGTGAAATATCACCTATAGAAGATAATGAAGGTAATGTATATAATTTCTATAATAATGAAACTATATCAATTTGCTTATTTTAATTAATTAAAAATTCTAAAAAGGAGTATAAATCTTATGGAAAACGTTATATATATGAAGTTGGAAATAGAAAGATTAAAAAAAGAAAATCGAGTTTTACAACAAAAAAATGAGAGATTAAAAAAGGATATGGATAATGCACGAATCCTTTTTAATGAAAGAAACATAGTTACTAGAAAGATGAAGCAAATAAAAGAACAAAAATTAGATCACTTTAACTTATTCCTAAAGTTTTGTAAGGAGAGTGTAATAGCTTTAGACTCTGATCTAAGATTTATTTATTCTAGTGATAGTTTTTTAAAAAGAATTGGCTACGAAGTACATAGAGATTTAACTGGTATGCACTTATATGAAGTATATTCTCAATATAGAGGAGATGAAAATGCAAAAGAGTTTTGTCAACTATGTAGAGAATGTTTACAAACACATGAAACTATAGAAAGGCAAATTGAGTATAATAGTCCAATAGATAATTCTAGAAAGCATACTACAATAGCAATATCTCCAGCTACTAATGAGCAAGGAGAATTACAAAATTTAGTTATAGTATTAAAAGATATAACTGAGTTTTATGAAATGAAAGAAAAAGCCGAAATAGCTGGAAAAGCTAAAACAGAATTTTTAACTAATATGAGTCATGAAATAAGAACACCAATGAATGCCATAGTTGGAATGGTGGAGCTTATTATGAGAGAAAACATAAGTGATATTGTAAGAGAGCATGTTTATAATATCAAATCAGCTAGTACAAATCTTTTAGGAATAATAAATGATATTTTGGACATTTCAAAAGTTGAATCAGGTAAAATCGAATTATTAGAAGACGAGTACGAGTTTGCATCTATAATAAATGATATAACAAATATGGCAGTGGTAAGAATAGATGAAAAAGATATTGATTTCTTAGTGGAGGTAGATCCAACGATTCCATACAAATTATTTGGAGATGAAATTAGACTTAGACAAATAATAATAAACTTAGTTAATAATGCAATTAAATTTACAACATCAGGATATGTTAGATTAAAAATAGATTCACAAAGAATAGAAGATAATGAAGTTAATTTAAAAGTTTCTGTTAAAGATACAGGTATGGGAATAAAATCAGAAGATATGAATAAATTATTTGAATCATTTAAACAAGTTGATACAAGAAGGAATAGAAATATAGAAGGTACAGGTCTAGGTCTTGCCATATCTAAATCATTAGTAGAATTAATGGTAGGAGAAATATTTGTAGAAAGTAAATATGGTCAAGGTAGTGAGTTTAGTTTTATAGTACCTCAAAAGGTTACAAATTATAAAGGATTTGCGGACATTAATAATGATAAACTGAATCAAAATATACTTGTATACGAAGAACAGAATACTTATGAAAAATCTTTAAAATATACATTTGAAAGTTTAAATTTAAATGTAGATTACTGTAAAAGCGAAATTAGCTTTACAAATGCTATTTATGAAAAAAAATATGATCATATTTTTACCTCTTATAAAATTATTGAAAAATATAAAAATGAAATTTTAAGTAGAAATATCGATGCAAAATTAAATGCTATGATAAATCTAGGTGAGGGATATCGTATAGTTGATGATGTAACTTATATACAAAAACCAATATATTCACTACCTATTGCATCAATTCTTAATGAAGAAAATATATCACTGCTCTATGCAAAAGATAGTAATGAAAACCAAGTATCCTTTATAGCTCCAGAAGCAAAAATACTTATTGTAGATGATAATGCAGTTAATTTAAAAGTTGCTTGTGGGTTTATGTCACAATACCAAATGGAAATGGATACAGCGATTAGTGGATTTGAAGCTTTAGAAATGGTTACGAAAAAGAAGTATAACTTAATTTTTATGGATCATATGATGCCAGAAATGGATGGCCTAGATACAACTAAAGCAATAAGAAGTATTAGTGGAGAATATTATAAAGAAGTACCTATAGTTGCACTTACCGCAAATGCAATAAGTGGCGCAAAAGAAATGTTTTTATCAAATTCAATGCAGGACTTTTTATCTAAGCCAATAGATGCAAAGAAATTAAATAATATACTAAAAAGATGGATACCAGATGAATTGAAAAAAAATCCAAATGAAAGTTTGAAAATCGATAAAAATAAAGAAGAAAAGAATATTAAACTTAATTTAAAATACATAGACTATGAAGATAGTCTAAAAAAAAATAATCTAGATATTGATAGTTACATAGATATATTAAAAATCTTTTTAAGAGATGGAAATAATAAATTTGATAACTTAAATCATTATGCTAAAGAAGAATTAAAGAGATATATTATAGAAGTTCATGCAATAAAAAGTTCATCTTTAAGTATAGGCGCTTATTCATTATCAAACAAAGCAAAACTATTAGAAGAAGCTGGTAAAAGTGCAAATATTAAATATATTCAGGAAAACCACCCAATATTTATGCATGAATATAAAGAAATACTTAATAGAATAAAAGAGAATATACATAATATTGAAAGTAATGAGGCATATAATAATACTGAAAAAGTAGAAGTTGATAAAGCAGATATTTTAAGTAAAATAGATCAAATAAAGGCTGCATTAGATGATTTTGAAGCAGATGTAGCTAAGGAATTACTAGAAGAGCTTAAATTTGTAAAACTAATAGAAGAAAATTCAAGTATAATTGATAAAACTTTAGAGCTTATAGACATGTTTGAATATGATAAAGCAATAGAGTGTATAAATAAATTTGTTTTATAAATTTTAATAAAGAAGATTAAGAAAGACTGTAGATGTAATTATCTACAGTCTATATTTTTATTAATTAATGAGAATGTTGAAATCTTTTTCTATGAGAACTATCTTCCAATTCACCTTTAATATACTTATCATGAAGATATTTCATATAGATAATTGGAGATAAGAAAAAAATACATAACATGAATATTATTATAATTAATAGATAGTAATTGTGGCTAAATAAAAGCATAGGAAAGAAAACTATACTACCTGTAAACCAAAGTAGACCACAAAATCGATGAGTTTTACTCCAAATTATATGGTTCTCTAAGGTATATTTATTTCTAATAGAGAAGCTAGATGTTCTTTTACAATTAGGAATATAGTTGCCCAAAAATCCAAACAAGAAACAAATAGCACAAGCAAAGAAATTATAGAAGTTAAAACTATCTAAGCAAGTCTCATAGTTTAAAGAAATATATATATTTGTATACACTAATATATTTAATATTATTAAAAAATAATAATTGTTCCACCTTGTTATTCTATCTTCAGATTCAGAGTTAAGACTTAAAGAAAATAGTTTAGGTTGTAAAATTACAAATAATAAGAAAATTATAATTGGAACAATTAACAATTCATTTTTGCTTCCCCATCTATCAATAGTCCCGTTCATCCAATAGTGTATAGGGATATTATTAGGGATTAATGGATACATATACAAGGTTACCAATAAAGGAAATGATCCAAATATGACATAAAAAACCTTAACTATTTTGTTAACCTTTTTTACTTTCCTCATTATACTCGTCCTCTTTAATCAAAAATTTAGATTACTCTATATAATATTATATAATTAAAAGTCTAATTAATGTTCCAAAAACAAAAACTTTTATGAAAAAATGGAATATTTAACTGATAAGTTTTCTTATTAGATATAATTTATATTATAAGCTTTATTATTAGGGGGGAGCTAAATGAATAGTAAAATGATTTTTATGGATCCAAAAATAGAATGTGGAGATGAATATTTTCCTAATCTATATAATCTTAAAATAAAAAGTGGTGGAGAGGATTTAATAGGATCCATGTTAACTTCAGGAGAAAAGGGACCTTGCCCAACTATTATTTTATTGCACGGATTTCCTGGGTATGAAGATAATCACGACTTGGCACATAGCCTTAGAAGGTGCGGTATAAATGTCCTTATATTTCACTATAGAGGCTGTTGGGGAGTAAAAGGGAGATTTTCATTTTCAAATTGCATTGAAGATGTTAAGAATGTAATTGATTTTGTAACTGATAAAAAGAATATAATAACTTATAAGATAGATAAAAAGAATATTTTCTTAGTTGGCCATAGTATGGGAGGATTCTTGACTTTGACACATTGTACAGATAGGAGAATAAAAGCATCTGTAGCAATCAGTCCTTATGATTTTGGATTAAAAGGATGTGTAATGAAGGAAGATGAAGAAGAATTAAAAGATGGAATAAATATGTTTTCTACAGCAATTTTACCACTCAATGATACAGATACTATGACTTTAGTTAAAGAAGTGATGATAAACGGAGATATGTGGAGATTATCAAATAAGGCTGAAGAATTATCTAAAGAAAAAATTCTAATAATTGCAGCTACAGTTGATGATGTAGGTCCAAATAATCTTCATCATATACCTTTAATGAAAGAGATATATAAATATAATAAAAATAACGTAAAAGAAATATTTATAAATACAGATCATTCTTATAGCAATAAAAGAATATTGCTATCTAAAATTGTGGCAGAGTACATAGAAAATATATACAATGGATAGCGAGAAGGGAGTGATTAAATGAAAAAATATAAATTAGGTTTAATTATTGCTATGTTAATTTGGGGAAGTATTGGTATATTTGTAAGATATATTGATTTTACATCTAGTCAAATAGCTCTCGCGAGAGCTGTTATAGGAAGTATTTTTTTACTAGTTTTTAGCATGGTATCAAAAGACAATTTATCAAAAGAAAAAATAAAATCAAACTTATTAGTATTAATATTTTGTGGAATATGTCTTGGTTTTAATTGGATTTTTTTATTTGAAGCATATAACTACACAACTATTTCCATATCAACAATTTGTTATTATTTAGCGCCAATTATAGTCATGTTTTTATCACCTTTTTTATTAAAAGAAAAATTAACACCAGTGAAAGTTTCGTGTATAGTTGCAGCTATGATAGGGATGTTGTGTATTGTGGGAATAGATAAAAGTAGTGTGGGTGGAAATAATATAGTTGGAATATTATATGGTTTAGGAGCAGCTTGTTTTTATGCAGGAGTTGTAATATTAAACAAATTTTTAAAAGACATTTCAGGAAGAGATAGCTCTGTAGTGCAATTATTAGTGGCGGCTATATTTTTACTACCATATGTGTTTTTCACAGACAAAATAAGTTTATCGGGTATTTCTAACCAGTCCATAATTTTATTATTAGTAGTGGGTATAGTTCACACAGGAATAGCTTATTTAATATATTTTACAGTTATTCAAAAATTAGAAAGCCAGACTGTGGCAATCTATTCTTATGTTGATCCTATTTCTGCGATAGTTATGTCAGCCATAATTTTAAGTGAGAACATGAGTTTATTACAAATTCTAGGGGGGATATTAATATTAGGAGCCACACTTATTAGTGAAGTTTATAGTAATAAAATTAAGTTGGAAGGAAATTTAGCAGAGTCAGCTGATACTAATGAAGAATAATTGACACATTTTTTTCTTCATGATAAGATAAGACGCAATATTTAATACATATTTTGGAGGGCAATAAGTGAAGAAAATACTTAGTATTATACTGATTAGTATATTTACAATAATTATAATGACAGGGTGTAATGAAAAGGTATCTAGTGAAAATACTAAAGCTGATAAAAATGAAGAATCTCAAGAAATAGTTAAAATAATGGAAAATGTATATGTGGATTATGTAAATGATATTTATTTAGATAGTAGCAAATATATTGGAAAAACTATAGAAATAGAAGGCATGTTTAGGCAAGAAGAAGATGAAAATAGTAAAAATCACTTATGTGTTTACAGATTAACAGATGTAATGGAACATACTCATGATGACGAAGAATTAGAAGATAGTCATGTTAATGAAGAAGAACATGAGGTTGAGGTTGAAGCTATGTGTGGTTTTGAATTTGATTATAAAGGTACTTTACCAAAAGAAAATGATTGGATAAAGGTTGTAGGAAAATTAGAAGAACAAGATGGAAGTTTAATTATTAATGCAGATTCTGTTAAAATAATGGAAGATAGGGGAATGGAAAAAGTAAAACAATTTTATTAAATATAAAAATCCTATGATTAATCATAGGATTTTTTAGGTTGATTATTTTTCTTTATTAAAATTCCACTCATAGAAAAATTCATCTAAGTAAATTTCCATGAATCTATGTCTTTCTTCAGCAATTTGTTTTGCAGTATCTGTATTTATTAAATCTTTAAGTTTAAGTAGTTTTTCATAAAAATGATTGACTGTGTGATTATTAAGATTTTTTACTTCATCTAAGCTATGAAAATCCCTAGGTTTAATATTAGGATCATACATTAATCTATTTTTACTACCTCCATATGTAAAAGCCCTAGCTATACCTATTGCACCCATAGCATCCAATCTATCCGCATCTTGAACAATTTTTCCCTCAAGATTGTCTTGAGTAGAATCTACTACACCGCCTTTATAAGACATGGTAGTTATTATATTCATTATTTTATGAATATCTTCTTCGTTCACATCAAGGGATTTTAAAAAATCTTCTGTTGTTTTATTATTGTTACTAAATTTCCAGTCATCAATATCGTGAAGTAGAGCAGTCATTTTAATAATAAATTCATCTCCACCTTCCTTTTCACAAAGATAAGTAGCTAAATTATAAACTCTTTTTGTATGGAACCAATCATGACCAGAGCCTTCATTATACAATTTATCTTTTACGAATGTCTTAGTTTTATTTAATATTATGTCTTTATTCATTTAACCATCCCTCAATTTAGTTTGATATAAAAGTATAAACTTATTATAATATAAATCATACTTTTACATACATTTTTTCACAAATAAGAAAAAATATGCAATTAAAAAGGGAGCAAAGTCATAATTATTTCCTTTGCTCCCTACTAAAGAGGTAAAATGGTAAAATCTATTTATTAAACTTACTCTTTATCCAGCTAACAAAATTATTACTAGTGCTTTCATTAGAATCATTACTGTTATTATCTGAAGTATTAGATGTGGAAGCGTTTTTTTTATCAGAAGTATTATCTGCATCTTCAGCTTTAACTTTCATAACAAATTTGACACTACCATCCATACTATCATCTATACCAGCAAAGTTATCGTAGTCTTTTGCTACATCTAATAATTTATCCTTAACTTCCATAGCACCATCTAAAGAGCTTATCAAAGTATTTCCTTCCTCTGAAAGTTTGTTAAGACCTTCATCTTGAAGTTTTTTAGCACCTGAATATAGTTGTTCAGTACCACTAGATAATGTACCTATACCAGATAAGATTTTAGCTGAATTAGTAGCTAGTTGAGAAGAACCATTTTTCAATGTACTTACACCAGAAGCTAGTTCTTTACCGCTAGATTCTAATAAGGAAGTACCATCAGCTAAAGTTTTGCTACCAGAATAAGCACTAGAAGCACCTTGGGCAAGTTGAGAAGAACCAGATGCAAGTTGAGAAGTACCGCTAGCTAAATCTTTGCTACCAGAATAAGCACTAGAAGCACCTTGGGCAAGCTTAGAAGAACCAGATGCAAGCTGAGAAGTACCGCTAGCTAAATCTTTGCTACCAGAATAAGCATCAGAAGCGCCTTGGGCAAGCTTAGAAGATCCATTTGCTAAAGTTGTGCTACCTTCGCTTAAAGTTTTTAATCCACTTGAAACAGAACTAGAACCTTTGCTTACTTCACCCAAACCTGTTTTTAAATCAGATAAACCATCGTTAAGATTACTTAAGCCAGAAATTAGTTTTTTAGCACCAACAACAGCAGAGTCGATACCTTTAGATAAAGATTTTAAACCTGATTCTTGCTTATCAGCTAACTCATTTAATCCATTTGCTATACTATATAAACCATTGGCAGCACTATTAACATTTGAAGATTGACTGCTAAGAGAATTACTAATTTCTTGTACTTCAGATAATGTTTTTTCATCACCATTCTCAGAGGCTCTAGCAGCTATAGATGAAAGGTTAGATTGAATTTTACTATTATCTCCAGCACTTAATTTAGAAGCAATACCTTCTATTTTAGAAGCAAGAGATCTAATTACGTTTGTAGAAGATATTAAATCATTTACTCCACTAGAACCATTACTTAATCCCTCTTCTAAGTTAGTAGCACCAGATTTAAGTTGTTCAGCACCGTTCTTTAACTCACTAGCACCGCTATAAGAAGAGTTAATACCAGCATCTAATTTAGAATAACTACTATTTAATTTAGAAGCACCATCACTAACTTGTTTAGCACCATTACTTAAATCTTTAGAAGAAGAGCTTAAAGTACTAAGACCGCTAGATAGAGAAGAAGCCCCAGAATTAACTTGTTTAGCACCGCTACTTAAATCTTTAGAAGAAGAACTTAAAGTACTAAGACCACTAGATAGAGAAGAAGCCCCAGAATTAATTTGTTTAGCACCACTACTTAAATCTTTAGAAGAAGAACTCAAAGTTCCAAGTCCACTAGATAAACTTTGAGCACCATTATTCAATTCGGGTAATTTGCTAACAAGTTGAGATGACCCATTATTAAGGGTAGTAATACCATTATCCAATGTTTTAACTCCATTATTAAATTTTTCGTAATTAGTATTTAAAGTATTTGCACCATCACTAACTTGCTTAGCACCATCGACTAAACTTTTGCCACCTTCTTGTAATTGGTCTAAAGAACTTTTTAAATCATCAAAACTAGTATATTCATCTATATCTTCCAAGTATTTAGAAACATCACTTGTGGCAGCAATCATAATAGTTGGAGTTTCAAATGATGTAGTATTTCCCTCAATGACAATTTCATCTTTTAAGTTTAGATAATTGGAGAATTTACTATCTAAATCAAGAGATTCCTTAAATCCAGGTATGGATACAAAAGTAATGGCAGCGTTGCTACCTTCATCTAATAAAGCACCAGTACTAGTTTTTATGTCTTTGAAATTATCCCTATTTAAAATGATTTCTGAAGCAGTGATGAAAGGAACATAAATTGTTCTATTTTTACCACGTATAGTTACTTCACGACTTTCATTATTTTTTAAAGATAAAGTAATTTTAAATTTACCACTTTTTCCTTGGATGTCTTGAGGGTTTACTTCTTGACCATTTAATTCATATTTGATACTTACATTTATAGGTAAGTTTTTATTAGTTTGACCTTGATAATATAAATCATCACCCTCCACATTCCAAGTTATTTTGTCTCCGTTAATCTCTGGTTTTTCATCACCTTTAACATTTTTTATATTACTTAAGCTACTTACATCATGTATAGTTCCCAGAGAAGATGAGCTATTAATCCAAGCTGATACAATATTTTTATCAACATTACCATTTTCATCTAAAATAGAGTAGACTGTTTCATCCTTATTTATATTACTATCAGCAAATACACAAGATGAATTACCAAGCATTAGTACTACAGTTGCAAGAGCAACAGATTTATTTTTTAGTTCTTTATTATTCATTTTCAATTCCCCCAATAATTAATTACTCTCTTTTGCAGAGTCAGATATTTCAATAAAATTTTTACTAGTTTTAACTATAATACTTTCAAATAATAATAGTATTGCAGGTAAAATAAATATAATCATAAACATACTTACTATGGCACCTCTTGCCATTAGTGTACAAAGAGAACTAATCATTTCAAGTTGAGATATAAATCCGACACCAACAGTGGCACCAAAGAATGTTAAAGCACTTGTTAATATTGAAGGTGCACTAGATCTTATAGCTACTTCCATAGCTTTATATTTATCAAGTCCTGTATTTAATTCTTCTTTAAATCTTGAACAAAGAAGTATAGCATAGTCTACAGTAGCACCCAGTTGAATAGTACCCAGAACGATAGATGCAATGAACGGTTCTACAGTTCCAGTATAATATGGAATACCTAAATTAACGAATATTGCACATTCAATAGCAGCAACTAAAATAACTGGTAGAGATACAGATTTAAATAATATCGCAATTATTATGAATATGGCTAAGATTGATACTAGACTAACTTTTTTAAAGTCAGTATCAGCAATTTTTATTAAATCTAGAGTAAGAGGAGCTTCCCCACCGACTAATCCATCTTTGTCATATTTATGAACTATTTTATTTAGTTCTTCTATTTGAGCATTACATTCATCACTGGCAGCTTTATATTTAGAATTAACTAAAATTTCTTCATATCCACCAGATTTTACTTGATTAATTATATCTTCTGGCAAGAACTCTTCATCAATTCTTGGGCCTATATATTTTTCAAGACCTATCACAGAAGTAATTCCATCTAGATCTTCTATTTCTTTTATCATTTCAGTTACATCATTTGATGATACTGAATCTTTGACTAAAATAAAGTTTGTACTTTCCATACTATAATCATGTTTCATTTTATTAGTTGCAATAATAGATGGTAAAGTATCAGGTAATGTTTCATCTAAGTTGTAATAAACATCTGCATTTTTATATCCGATATAGGCAGGTATAAAAATTATTACAAAAAGTATTGCAAGCTTTTTGTGATTTTTAACTATACCTTTAGAAATTCTTTGGAATTTTGGTAAAATTGTTTTATGTTTGTATTTTGCTATTTGTTTGTCAAATACTAAAATAAATGATGGAAGAATAGTTACTGTACATAAAACACCAATAATAACACCTTTTGCCATTACAATACCTATATCTTTACCAAAGCCTAAATCCATAACACATAATGCTAAGAATCCAGCAACCGTAGTGATTGAACTCCCAAATACTGACACAACTGTATTTGTAATTGCCTTGCTCATAGCCTTAATCTTATCATCTGGATATTTTTTTTCTTCCTCTTCATATCTGTGTAATAAGAAAATGGAGTAGTCCATGGTTACACCTAGCTGTAAAACAGCAGCCAATGCTTTAGTTATATAAGATATTTCACCAAGGAATATATTTGATCCAAAGTTATAAATTACCGCCATACCAATGCTTACTAGAAATATTACTGGTATAACTGAAGATTCTAATGTAAGACCTAATATTATTAAAATTAATATACTTGCTACTAATACATAAAGAGTAACCTCTTTATCAGCTAAATCTTTTGTATCTTTAACAATACCAGACATACCGCTTAGAAAAGCTTGCTTTCCGGCAATTTTTCTAATAGATTCTACTGCATTTTGAGTTTTTAAAGTAGCAGTTCCTTCTTCCATTTTTACAATCATCATGGTAGATTTATCACCATTGTATAAAAAATCAGTCATATCATTGGGTAGAATTTCTTTTGGAACTGATAAGTCCATAAAATCATCAATCCATAATACTTCAGCAACTCCATCAACTTGTGCTACTTTGTCTTTGATTTTCGCAACGTCTTTATCATCCATATTTTCAACAATTAACATAGCTAATGAACCACAACCAAATTCATCTTTTAAAATATCTTCGGCTTTTGTAGTAGAAAGATCATCTGGTAAATAGCTTAAGATATCGTAGTTGATATCTGTGTTAAAATAACCAAATACTGATGGTACCAATAAGATGATTGCCAATAGTAAAATTAACTTACTATGTTTTGCAATTTTTTCTGCAAGTTTTTCCATATTCACCCCTCCAAAATATAAATGCTTAATTAGGCGTGCCCAATTTTTATAACAAGATTATAGGGCGCGCCCAAATGTATGTCAATAACTTTTGTAAAATAATTCCAAATTGGCTCGTAAAAAAAGATGAACAACTTTACACTGTCCATCTTAAAATTCAAAAATATGAAGTTTTTCTATTATATTATGATAATCAAATTGTTTTGCTTCTTCCATTGCGTTATCAACGATTAATCTCACTTGTTTATAGTCTATAATATTAAGCAAAAGTAAACGAGTAGAAGTAATACTTTTTACAATTGAATCTATATCAAAGTCTTTTTCACCGTGATAATATCTTTTAAGTAATTCACATTCTCCTGCATAACCAATAGTAACGCTGAAACATATATCCTTTTCACTTATATCATAATTCATATCTGCAGCTTTTTTCTTGCATAAATCTATTAAAATATTTTGTGCAGCTCTTCTTACAATTTCTATATTGGAGCCTTGAAGATAAATTCTAAATAATTTTTCATTTAAAACTAGAGTATAGGTATAGATACATTGGATTGTAGCATAGCTTAATAATATTTCTGTTTTATCATCACTACTTTCTATAACATCATCATAAATTTTATTTAGGATTTGTTTAAAGATATGAATTAAGATATCTTCTTTTTTTCTAAAGTAATAATATAAATGCCCCCTTCCTATGCCAGATATTTCAGCAATTTGTCTAATAGTGGTTTTGTCATAGCCCTGATTTAAAAATAATTCTGTAGATACTCTTAAAATGTTTTTCTCCATATCGCTTATAGTTGGCGCTTTTAATTCATTCATATCCATACTTCCTTTATAGCTAGATTTTATTTAACATTATTATAATACTATATTCCAATTTGGAAAGTTTTTTTTATTTAAATAAAATATTAATTAAGATTTAAAAAAAGGTAAAAAAAATAAGTTACCTAAAATGATTGTCATTATAGGTAACTTCATGGATTAATTAGTAGCAGGTGCCACGTAGGTTCTATTTGCTAGTTCATCATCAAGCATATAAAGAGCAGCTGGATTATCTTCACATCTTTTAACTTTTTTTAGTAAAGAGTTAAAGTTATTTTCTTCTTCAACTTGTTCATCAATAAACCATTTTAAGAAACTCATAGTAGCATGTTCTCTTTCCTCAGTAGCTATATCAGTAATAGCATAAATTCTACTTGTTACTATTCTTTCATGAGCTAAGCCAGTTTCAAATACGTCTAACATATTATTGTATTCTTTTTTAGGTTGTTCTATTTCCCCAAGAACTACAGTACCACCTTTTTGGAAAACATAATCATATAACTTCATTGCATGATCTAATTCTTCTTTTGCCTGGACTCTAAAAAAATTAGCAAATCCACTTAAGTCAGAAGACTCACAAAAAGCAGCCATTGCTAGATAAGTATACGAAGAATAGAACTCAAAAGTTATTTGATCATTTAAACTTTTTTCTAACTTTTCACTTAACATACTCACACCTCTTAATATAATATTTTAACTATTATCATTTTAACATAATTTATGGTGTATTTTGGATATGAAAATAATTATATTAATAAAATATTATTATTGAAAAATAGAAATATGGATAGAAATAAAATCATTGGTTAAAAATGATAAATATGTATTTTTATAGTATAATTATATCTAAATAGAGAAGGGGTTGAAAAAATGAAGATAATAATTGATGATAAAATTAATGAAAAATGTGATAAAGTAGCAATAGGTTCTATAGAAGCTTATGTTAGTGTAATAGAGAATAACGAAGAATTGTGGAATAGAATTGATGAAAAAGCTAAAGAAATAGAAAATAATGTTCCCGTTAAATCAATTACGACAATAAAAAATATTGCAGATTCTAGAGTAGCTTATAAGGCTTTTGGAAAAGACCCATCTAGATATAGATTATCTTCTGAGGCGTTATATAGAAGAATAGCTAGAGGTCTTGGTCTATATAAAGTTAATAACATCGTTGATATAAACAATTTAATTTCATTGAATTCTGCATATTCTGTGGGAACTTATGATTTAGATAAGGTAAGTGGAGATATTCATTTTACTATTGCTGATGAAGGAGAAACTTATGAAGGAATAGGAAAGGGAGAATTGAATATTGCTCATTTACCAGTATTTTATGATGATAAAGGTAAATTTGGAAGTACTACTTCAGATTCAGTGAGGGCTATGATAACTACAGATGCCAAGCATATTTTAATGAATATAATTTCGTTTAATGGGGATGAAGAGCTAGATAAATATATGGATGAGGCTTGTGAATATTTAGAAAAATATGCTGATGGAAAAATTTTATGTAAAGAAATAAGCAAATGGTAATATAATTAAATAAAAATAATTATTTTTCCAAAGAGTATGGAGGAATTTTAAGGATGGAGATGAGTAAGTTGAAAAAAATTCAAAGGCCTAAGATAAATGCTAATTTAGAAGTTATAAATACTGTAGATGAGTTAATGGAATTAATAGAGGAAGATGAAAAGATTTGTGATAAATTGATTGAAAATATTGATATTCCAAGTATCGATGAGTCTAGGTTATCTTTTGATAGTTGTGTTTTTAAAAATGTGAATTTTGAAAACTGTACTTTTAGATATATAGATTTATTGGATGTAATATTTGATAAATGTGACTTATCAAATATTGATCTTTCAGAAGGAAGTATTTTTAGAACAGAATTTGTTAATTGCAAGATGATAGGATGTAAAATAGAAGATGCCCATTTAAAAGATTGTTTGTTTAAAAATATTTTAGGTGACTACAGTAGTTTTGCTTTTAGTAAATTTAACAAGGTAAGTTTTGAAAGCTCATCTTTTGCTTCAAGCGTATTCATGGAAGTAAAAAATAAATATCTAAACTTTGATGATTGTGATTTTAAAAAGACAGTTTTTACAAAAACATATTTGGAGGATGTAAATTTATCCAACTGTGAGATTGATGGAATAGAGATCGGAATACCAGAACTATACAAGGCTAAGGTAAATGCTAGTCAAGGTTTGGAGCTAGTTAGATTAATAGGATTAATTGTAGAATAAACTATACTAATACATAAAAAATTTTCTTGAATATAGTCGGGTTTTGATTTAATATATTGTATAAACAATTATATGGAGATATCTTATTCTTAAGGAGAATATATAATGAACAAGACTATGAATAATGGAAATAGGCTTTTAGATAGCTTTAAGAGGGTATTAGTAAAATTTAGAGAAGCTGGATTTGGCATAGGGTTTATAAAAAATTTGCCTAAAGTTGCAGATTATTTTAGTGATAGAAATGTGTCTTTCTTAGGAAAAGCAAAAGTATTCTTTTCTTTCATAGCCACATTAATATACTTTGTATTTGCTATAGATATAATTCCAGAAATTTTATTTGGACCAATAGGCTTTTTAGATGATGCCTTTATGATAATATGGGCAATAGGAACTATAAATGAAGAGCTTGCGAAATATAAAGGTCCACAAGACCCTAGTGTAAGGGAAAATAGAAAAGTATATAAAGATCCAAATATAATAGATGATGCTAGCTATAGTATCAAAGACGAGGAATAAAGCCAGTTTAATACTGGCTTTTTTTAAAATAATATTTCTTTATAACAAAGCTTATAAGATAAATCTATAAGACTTTTAGAACTTGCTATTCTTAAATAATTAGAATCAATTACTTCGCCTAAAAACTTGTCAATAATATCTTTTGGTTAAAAAATATCAATCATTCATATATATCAAATAATTTGTATTTACTACTATGTTTGAAATTAGTGATGATTTTATTTGTAGCTTTATTTTCATATGATTCATTAGCCATTTTATATAACCTCTAAAATTATCATTAATTCTCATATCTAAATTTCATTAAAATCTTGTTTAATATAATCATATATTATAAAAATAATTATGTCATAGAAAAAATACAATTGAAAAAAATATAACTTAAGGCTATATTTTATATGTAAAGAAAAAGGCATTAGGGAGGACTGTAACGTGAAAGATAGAAAGATTTTATTTTTTGATATTGATGAAACTTTAATTTCTCATAAAACATTTACTATACCAGAAAGTACAAAAATGGCACTAAAGAAAGCTAAGGAAAATGGTCACTTAATTTTTATTAATACAGGAAGAACAAAATCGTTAATTGGTGATGATATAAAAGAATTAGGGTTTGATGGATATGTTTGTGGATGTGGTACTTATATAGAAGTTAATAATGAAGTACTGTATGCAAATAGAGTGAATAAAGAAAATTATAATACTATATTAGATTTGTTAAAAAAATATGAATTAAAGGCTGTTTTAGAAGGTGAAGAAGCAATATACGTTGATGAAGGGGCAGAAGATGATTTCTTAATGTCTAATTTAAGAAAACAGAATTATCCAATAAAGCCATATGATTTAGATAATATGACGTTCAATAAAATGTTTATTAGATATGATGATAATAAATACATAGATAATTTCTGCGAAGATATAAAGGGATTGTTTGATTATATAGATCATGAAAAAGGAACAAGGGAGATGGTACCTAAAGGACATTCAAAAGGAAGTGGTATAGATTTTTTAATTGATTATTTTAAAATAGATAAAGAAAATACATTTGCTTTTGGAGATAGTAATAATGATATACCAATGTTGGATAATGTTTCTAATAGTATAGTTATGGGAAATGGAAATCCAGATTTGTTTGAAAGAGCAACTTTTGTTACAAAAAATATAGATGAAGATGGTATAGAATATGCTATGAAGTATTTTAACATCATTGATTAGTTATATATTTTTATTATGATTTTTTTTAATATTAAAGTAGTACTACTTTAATTGACAGTATTTTACTTAAAGTAGTAGAATTTATTATAAAAAGAGAGAGATAAAGAATAGAGGGAAGTTTTTAGCTTAAGGTTATAATTTTTTCAATGTTGAGGAAATAAATTCAAAACTAAAATATCAGTTTAATTGATTTTTTGTTTTCATAAGGAGTGAAATAAAGTGAATGTTTTGGTTATTTCCGAATCGGATATTATAATTGGAGTAGTAGAAGATATATTGAATAATAGTGAAGATGAAATAGAAGTTATTTCTGTGAAAAAATTAGAACTTATTTGTAATATGAAATGCGATAATATTGAAATGATAATATTAGATATTAGAAATGACTATTTAGAGTTATTAAGTTTTATAGAATCTATAAAATCAATTAATAAGAAAATTAAAGTTATTGTATTAGATATTAGAAAAAGAGGTGCTATTTTTAAGAGAGCATTAAAACATGGTGTGGAAGGTTATGTTGCAGATATACCAGACAAATATGATTTTTCTTCTATTATAGAGATGGTAATGAAGGGGAAAAAATATTATGATTTAGACTTATTGGAAAAGTTATTTGAACATGAGGAAAAGCATAGTAGAAATAAACTAACTAAAAGAGAAGATGAGGTATTGCAGCTAATTGGAGATGGTTGCAATAATAAAGAAATCGGTAATAAATTGTATATTACCGAATGTACCGTTAAAAAGCATGTTAGTAATATATTTGTAAAACTAAACTTTAGAAATAGAAAAGAAGCAATTTCTTATGTAAAGTTACAAAGCAAAGAATAATTATATTTATATGGTATTACTTTAAGTATCACTACCATGCTAATACTAAGAGACTAGATTATGTTCTAGTCTTTTTATCTAATTTTATTAGAAGAAAATATAGCAATTTATGATAGAAAAACTGGATAGGATAAAAATAAAATATGTATTAATTGAACCATAAAAATAATGCTCCTTGAAAAGGAGCATTATTTTTATGTCTGACCAACTACTTTACCAGTATCTTTTAAATCATAGCCTCCAAGTCCTTCAAGTTCATTTTTAAACTCTTTTGAAGATAAAATATCAATGATAGATTTATAAACTGGATTATTTAAATCAAATCTTCTTATAACCAAATCATAACGTTCTTTTTGAAGTGGTATAAATTCAATATTATCCACTTGTTTAGAAACTTTTTCATTACCAATTCCAACATCAGCTCCACCTCTAGCAACGCAACTAGCTACACTAAGATGGGATGTTTCTTCATTTTCATATCCTTTTATATTGCTTGATATATTGAGAGAATGTATCTTACCATCTAGTAAAATTCTAACGCCAGACCCTTTTTCTCTATTAACCATAGTGATATCATTTCTACTTAAGTCATTCCAATCTTTTATATTTTTAGGATTTCCTTTTTTAACATAAAAACCTTGTACTCTATAAGCTATATTAATTAAGATACAAGGTATACCTGGAAGAAGTTTTTTTACAAAATTAGTGTTATATGTATCTGTCTCACTATCCCAAAGGTGACAAGAAGATATGGAAACTTTATTATTGTACATTTCATATAATCCATTATAGCTACCCATGTTAGAACGATAAGTTCTTATATTTTTTGTTTTACCTTCTATCATTCTACATAATATATCTAGAACAATATCTTGACCAGAAATTATAATTTCTCCATCTTTTACATCGACAGTATTAATAGATGAAGGTTCTGCACTAATATTAATAGTTGATTTAAATGATTGCATAGGATTATTTGAAAGACCATTTTTTTGATTATTTATATAATTTTCAACATCAGTTTTATCGATTCTTATTTTTCTACCAACTTTATAAGCAGGAAGTTCTCCTCTTTTTATCATTTCATATACTGTATTTTTTGTAATATTTAGCATTTCTGCTACTTCCATTGCATTTAATGATGAACTCATGATAAACACCTCCATAGATACTATTGTAGCATGAAAAAAAGATTTTTATTTAAAAAATGAATGATATGACAAATGATGTTGCAATTTGTATGTTAAATATATACAATATAAGCAGGTGAAACGTGACTAAACATAACGAAATGTTACAAAACATGATTTAGGGGGATTGAAAGCAATGAAAGTATTAAGAAAATTAGGAATTATGGGGTTGGTTTTAGGTTTAACAATGGGAGCTGTTGGATGCTCTAGCACAAATGGAGATGATAGTAGTAATAATGATGCTTCAAATGAAGAAGCAGTAACACTAAATATATCTGCAGCAGCATCTTTACAAGAAGCAATGGTTGAATTGGAAGAAAAATTTAAGGAAGTTGAACCTAATGTGAAATTGGAAGTAAATTTAGGAGCATCTGGTGCATTACAACAACAAATAGAAGAGGGAGCACCATGTGATGTATTTATATCAGCAGGAGAAAAACAAATGACTGCATTAGCAGATAAAGACTTATTATTAGAAGATACTAATAAAACTTTATTAACAAATGACTTAGTTTTAGTAGCGGCTAAAGGAACAGAAGTTAAAGATTTAGATACATTAAATACAGATGATATAACTAAAATAGCTATCGGAGATCCAGAATCAGTACCAGCTGGAAAATATGCAAAAGAAGTTTTAGATAATACAAAATTATATGATAAAGTTAAAGATAAATTAGTTTTAGCTAAAGATGTTAAAGAAGTTTTAGCTTGGGTCCAACAAGGAAATGCACAAGTTGGATTCGTTTACTTAAGTGATGCACAAGGTGCAGAAGGTGTTGAAGTTGCTTATACTACAGAAGCAGATACTCATTCACCAATAAACTATCCAATAGCAGTTTTAAAAGCTAGTGAAAAACAAGATAAAGCTAAAGCTTTTGAAGATTTCTTACTAAGTGGAGAAGGACAAGATATTTTAGAAAAATATGGATTTAAAAAAGCTAACTAGGCTTTAAGATAGGAGGAAGGAAAGTGAATGCAGGATTAACACCTCTTTGGATTTCACTAAAGACATCATTATTAGCAACATTTATAACATTTTTTATAGGAATAGGAAGTGCATATCTAGTAGCAAACTATAAAGGTAAGTGGAGAGGGTTAATAGACAGTTTATTTACACTACCTCTTGTTCTTCCTCCGACTGTACTTGGTTTCTTTTTATTACTTTTATTTGGTAAAAATGGGCCAATGGGAAAATTACTAGAAATGATGAATACAAGTATTATATTTACTTGGACAGCCACTGTTATAGCTGCTGTAGTAGTGGCTTTCCCTATGATGTATAGAAGTGCTAGATCTGCCTTTGAACAAATTGATAATAATTTGATTTCTGCAGCTAAGACTCTTGGACTTAGTAATTGGAAGATTTTTTATAAGATAGCAATTCCTCTTGCTTGGCCTGGAATAATAGGTGGAGTAGTATTATCTTTTGCTAGAGCTTTAGGTGAATTTGGTGCAACATTAATGATTGCAGGGAATATACCTGGAAAAACTCAAACCATGCCTTTAGCCATATTCTTCAAAGTTCAAGCTATGGACTATAAAGGAGCAATGCTTTGGGTTTGGACTATAGTAGCTATTTCAGTTGTTATGATTCTAATATTAAATAAATGGTCAGATAAACAACAAGAAATTGTAGGGAAGAGAGGATAGAATAGAAGATGTCATTAATAGTAGATATAGAAAAAGATTTTGGCTCCTTTTCTCTAAAAGTTAATATAGAACAAGAAAATGGTGTTTTAGGTTTTTTAGGAGAGTCAGGTTGTGGAAAGAGTATGACTCTAAAGTGTATAGCAGGAATTGTTAAGCCAGATAAAGGAAAAATAATTTTAAATGGAAGAGTATTTTTCGATTCAGAGAAGAAAATAAATATTCCTCCACAAGAACGTAAAGTAGGTTATTTATTTCAGAATTATGCCTTATTTCCTCATATGACCGTAAAGGAGAATATCGAAATAGGGTTATCTAATCTTAGTAAAGGTGAGAAAGATAAAATTGTAAAGGCATATCTTGCTAAAATGAAATTAGAAGGATTTGAAGGTAGATATCCTCATCAGTTGTCAGGTGGTCAGAAGCAAAGAATAGCATTTGCGAGGTCATTAGCTTGTAATCCAGAAATACTTATTTTAGATGAACCATTTTCAGCACTTGATTATCATTTAAAAAGTAATATGGAAAATGAGTTAATAGAAATTATTAAAGACTTTAAAGGCCATGTAGTATATGTTACTCATGATATAAGTGAATGTTATCGTATATGTGATGATATTGTTGTATTTAGCAAAGGTTTAGGATTAAATAAAAGATCTAAAGAGTGCTTGTTCAAACATCCTATGTCAATGACTGAAGCAATTATCACAGGTTGTAAAAATATTTCTGAAATAGATGTTATTGATGAAAAACGAGTTTTTGCTAAAGATTGGGGAATAGAATGTACTCTATCAGATAATGTAATAGATGGAGCAAAATATGTTGGTATTAGAGCACACCATATGAGAATAGTTCAGAATAATTTACAATTTGCTAGAGAGAATCTATTTGAACTTTCTGTAGTAAAAGTTTTTGAAAGTTCATTTACTTATATAGTTTATGTACAGAATTTAGAAAATGATAATTCTAAGGTAATACAATTGGAAATTAATAAGAGTATGGAACCTTTAAAAGTTGGCGATAAGGTTTATGTAAAATTTGACGAAAATTGTTTATTTGATTTTTGTTAAAGTTAAAATTAAATTATAAAACGATAAACTTATAGTTTAAAAATGCTGTGAGTTTTTATCGTTTTTTTTACGCAAAAAAATAATAATAGATAAATTAAATTATATTATTGAAACTACTTGGTTTAAATATTAAAATAATTTTAAATATTTGAATAATACTTATGGGGATAAAACTAGTCGAGATTATTCGAAAAAGAAATTTTAGGGGGAGCAAAAATGAAATTAAGCGCAAGAAATCAATTCGCAGGAAAAGTAAAAGAAATAAATGAAGGGGCAGTTAATTCAGTAGTAAAAATAGAGTTACCGAAGGGACAAGTTATAACTTCAACAATAACTTGTGAAGCAGTAAAAGAATTAGGCCTAACAGTTGGTTGTGATGCTACTGCAGTAATAAAATCTACATCAGTGATGATATCAACTAATCCAACAGGATTAAGTGCAAGAAATAAATTAAACGGAAAAGTTGTTGTTATAAATGAAGGAAAAGTTAACGATGTAGTAAAAGTTGAATTAGAAGGTGGAGAAGTTGTATCTTCAACAATAACTTGTGAAGCAGTAAAAGAATTAGGGCTAGAAGTAGGAAATGATGTAACTGCAATAGTAAAAGCTACAGAAGTTATGGTAATGGCTTAATACTTATTAAGAGTATAATAAAGTTAAAAGTGTAGATTTTAGGTGAATCTTAAAATCTACACTTTTTTTGTAAAAAATATTATTTAGTATTTTAGATATTTATTAACACACTTTGAAAACATATTATTTATATGATAATATAATATTGTAAATAAAAGATAAAAGGAGAGTTGTTTTTGAAAAATAATAAGAGCATTGTGGGAGAACTTCTTTATAAATAAGGAGTGACCACTAAATACTACCCTTATTTATAAAGAAGTCTTTTTATAAATATAAAAGATTGATATATAAATAAAGGAGATTAAAAATGAATTTAGATACATTTGAAAAATTACAATTAAATGAAGTAAAAGAATTAGTTAAAATACACTGTGTAAGCTCTCTAGGAAAAAGCCTAATAGATAAATTAGAACCTAGTGGGAATTATTCAGTAGTAAAAAGAAAGTTAGATGAAAATAAAGAAGCAAGAAAAGTTTTACAAAATAGCAATCATATACCTTTAGAAGGATTATTTAATATATATCCTGTAATAGATAAAGTAGAGAAGGGAATGATTCTAGATGTTATGGAACTTGTTTCTTGTGAAGATTTCTTAAGAGGTTGTAGAAAGATAAAATCATTTATGTTGGAGAAAGAATTTTATTCTCCTACATTAAGTTCTTATGCATTAAATATAACTGAATGTGAAAGTATAGAAGAAGAAATTAAATTTTCAATTAAAAATAATAAAATTTCCAGTGAAGCAAGTAAAGAATTAAAAAAGATCAGACGAAATATAGATATATGTGAAGGTAGAATAAAGGAAAAATTAAATAAATTTTTAACATCTTCTACTAATAAAAAATATATACAAGAGTTTATCATAAGTAAAAGAGATGATAGATTTGTAGTACCTGTTAAAGCATCTTTTAAAAATGAAGTAGATGGAGCAATTTTAGATACTTCTTCAAAGGGTTCTACAGTATTTATTGAACCAGCATCAATAAGTAAATATTCTTTAGAGTTAATCACTTTAAAAAGTGAAGAAGCTATAGAAGAGTACAAGATTTTATCTTATATTACAGAATTAATTTATGATAAGATTAGGGAAATCAAGCTGAATATGGAAATAGTTTCACAATATGATATGGTATTTGCTAAGGCTAAGTTTAGCCAAAATAATAAATGTATTACTCCAAGTATAAATAATCAAGGATATATCAAAATTATTGAAGGAAAGCATCCTTTGTTAAAAGGAGATGTGGTGTCTCTAGATTTTGAAGTAGGTAATAAATATAGAAGTTTAATTATAACAGGGCCTAATGCAGGTGGAAAAACTGTTACTTTAAAAACTGTAGGTATTTTAACTCTTATGACACAATGTGGTTTTGATATACCTGCTAGTGAAAATACTGAAATTAGTGTATTTGAGAAGGTTTTTGTTGATATAGGAGATAATCAAAGCATTGAAAATGCACTTAGTACTTTTTCATCTCATATAAAAAATATAGCAGAGATTATGAATGAAGCTAATAAAAATACGTTACTGTTGTTTGATGAAATAGGTTCAGGTACAGATCCAAACGAAGGTGCAAGTTTGGCCATTGCATTACTTGAAGAGTTCTATCAAATGGGGTGTATCATGGTGGCATCTACTCATTATGAAGAGATTAAACACTTCGCAAACAAGCATCCTCATTTTGAAAATGCAGGAATGATGTTTGATAAAGAGAATTTAGAACCATTATATAAGCTTATTATTGGTAAATCAGAAGATAGTAATGCACTATTTATTTCTAAAAAAGTGGGAATAAAAGATAAAGTCTTACAAAAGGCCAAAACTTATATGGATAATAAAAATTATGATTTTTCTTTAGTAAAGGAAAATAAAATTTCACATAATGCTACTGAAAAAGAAAATTTAACTTTAATAAGATTTCCAGACTTTGAAGTAGGGGATAAGGTAGAATTACTTGATTATGATGATTTTGCTATAGTTTATAAATCAATGGATAAATTTAATAATGTGGAAGTTTTATATAAAGATGAGTTTATTAACGTAAATGCTAGAAGATTAAAATTACGATTAAAAGCTAAAGATTTATATCCTGAAGGATATGATTTAAATAGTTTATTTGTAAGTTTTGAAAAAAGAAAGCTAGATAGAGATATAGAAAGAGGATCTAAAAAAGCTTTAAGAAAAATTCAAAAAGAAATAAGAAATAATAGATAAAGAAAGCCCCACAAGGAAATACTTGTGGGGCTATTTTGCGTATATAAGAAAGTTTTATCAATAACTATAAGTAAAATTTATAAATAAATAAATATTTATAATTTTACATTATAGTAATTAATTGGTAGAATTAAAAATGAATTATACAAAAGGAGAAATTATTTAGAATGAAGAAAAAATTAGAAGTCATTCCTGGATTTTTACTGGCTTTACTTGTGGCATTTTGTGCAAGATTTATAGAGTCAATTTTACCAATACATTTAATAGGATCATCAGTAATAGCTCTATTTATAGGAATGGGTATAAATCAAATTAAAAAGCCTAGCAAAAAAATTCAAGCTGGTTTAAAATTCACATCAAAGAAAATATTAAAATTTGCAATTATATTACTAGGAGCATCTTTAAGTATAGGAACTATACTTCATGTAGGAAAGCTTTCTTTAACAGTTATGATATTTACTTTACTTACTTGCTTTGGTGGAGGATATTATATAGGAAAGATGTTAGGTCTTGACTGGAAACTTTCAAACTTAATATCAGCAGGAACAGGAATATGTGGAGGATCAGCCATAGCAGCCATAGCTCCAGTTGTGGATGCAGACGACAAAGATATAGCTTATGCCATGTCTGCTACATTTTTATTTGATATGGCAATGATAATAGTATTCCCAATTTTAGGTCAAAAGCTAGGTCTTAGTGATATGGCTTATGGACTTTGGACAGGAACTGCTGTAAATGATACATCAAGTGTTGTTGCTGCTGGATATGCATTTAGCGAGGGAGCTGGAGATTTTGCCACAATGGTTAAGTTAACAAGAACTCTTTCTATAATACCAACAGTACTTGTTTTCTCTATGATAAGCGCTAGGCTTAAGAGGAAAGAAAATCCAAATGTAAAACAAGAAAAAGTTAAATTAACTAATATAATACCTTGGTTTATACTAATGTTTGTGGCTATGGCTATAATCAATAGTTTTGGAATAATACCATCGAACGTATCTTTATTAATGAAAGATTTAAGTAAATTTTTAATGGTAGCAGCTCTTGCAGCTATTGGAATGAATACAGATTTTAATGAAATGAAGAAATCAGGATTGAATCCTATGATACATGGATTTATTATTTCCTTATTAGTTGTAATTGTTGCAATTGCAGTAGAATATGCCATGGGAATAGTATAATAAAGAGAAAAGGGAAGTGTAATTTATGCACTTCCCTTTTTAATTAATCATCTCTTCTAAATCTAAATCTTGTTCTAGGACCAGCATATTCTGATCTAGCGACCAACATATTATCTCTTTGTCTAACATCAACATATTTCCCTTGTGGAGCCATTAAACTAAACTCCAAATATCCAGTTCGGAAAATATTAAAAATAGTTGCGTTATCTTTATTTGCATCAGCAACCAATGTACCATTATTGTCAATTCGTACAAACTGTCCCCCAATAACTCTAAGCTTTACTTGATAGTTATTAATCGGAAGTATTTTGAATGTTTCACCTTGTTGAGCAATAGCACCAACGGCATATAAAACCTCATCATATCCAACTATTATAAATGCATTGGAAAATAATGATTTTATTTTTACTTTAGGCATATCTTGACCTGGTAGGATTACTGGACCAGGCTCTGTTTCAGGTGGAAATGGTAAAATAACTGGACCAGGTTCGGTGCTTATCCAAGGTGGTGATTCAGGATATGGGTTTATTTGTATAATTGGATCGCGACTATCTATACTCATATTTTGCCTCCTTAATTAATCTGATTATTACATTTTATGATGGTAAGCGAAGTAAGGTTACTTCAGAGATACAACTATAGATAAAAGAGTATATGGTAATAATATTATTATATTATAAAAAGAATAAAAAATTAAAAGTTAGGAAATACTTGTATTTATTAAGAGACTGTGTTAACCTTAAGTGTAAAGAAAAATAAATAAAGATTAATTTAGATGATAATTTTTTCCTATAAAGGCAAATTATTGCTATCTAGTCTTTATAGGAGGATTAATATAATGGATAAAAAAATAATATGTAAAGATTGTAAAGCTGAGTTCTTATTCACAGAAGGAGAACAACAATTCTACAAAGAAAAGGGATTCGATAATGAGCCAGTTAGATGCCCAGAGTGTAGAAAAGCTAGAAAACAACAAAATAACAACAGAAGATAGTTCTGTAAAAAGCTATAAGATTTAATCTTATAGCTTTTTTAGTGTTTAATATTAAAAAAATAATTAGTTTTATAAATTAAACTATAATTTTATTGTATATAAGTTTTAATAGAAAGGGAAACTAAATTAATTTAGTTTACTTTCCTTTCCTTTCGCATTATTTATATAGGTATAATCATGTTTTTTTTGATCATATATAAATAATACCTATGATTATAAATACAATTTCTCTAGATTTTATTTTAAATTAATGAATTTTTATTATCTTTCAGAAACGCTTATGGAGCCAATAGCAACACTTCCACCACGAACAACAATTATACTAGGATATTGGGATGAAATTAATTTAATAATTTCATCATTTCTAGACTCAGTATGTACAGATTCTAAAATTAAGCTATCTTTTCCATAATCAATAATAGAGATATTAAAAACTTTACACATTTGAAATAAATCACTTTTGTCTTGAAGAGAGCAATTTTTAATTTTTATAAATACTATTTCTTTAGTATGAGTAGGCATATTAGTTAAATCTATAACTTTTATTACTTCTACAAATCGGTTTAATTGTTTTTTTATTTGTTCAAATGTGGCATCATCACATAGCACACTTATTGTCATACGAGACATGGTAATATCTTCTGTTGGGCCTACAGTTAAAGAATTTAAATTGTATAATTTAGCGGAGAATAAGCCGGCAATTTTGGCAAGAACTCCAGAGTAATTTTCTACATAAAGAGCAATCCATCTTTTTTTCATCATAACACATATCCTTTCTACTTATAACTGATTATCATATCTTTAAGTGATTTTCCGCCTTGAATAATAGGGAGAACATTTTCCTTAAAGTCAATTAATATTTCAATAATAGTTGGTGCATCTTTGTTAGTTTTAGCTTTTTCAAATGCATTTGTTATATTTTCTTTTTTATCAACTCTAATACCATAAGCTCCATAACTCTCAGCAAGTTTAATAAAATCAGGTGTATAAGGAGGACAGGAGTCAGGAATATTTCTATTTTCAAACTGACACTTATCACTACAACTCTTTCTTTTTCTTAGGCAAGTACCTGAATATTTTTTATTATAGAAGAAATGTTGCATCTCTCTAACCATGCCAAGGAAGCTATTATTGATAATGATAATAGTTATGGGAAGTTCGTATTGTACAGCTGTGGCCATTTCTTGAATATTCATTTGAAAACCTCCGTCACCACAAATACATACAATTTTTTTATAAGGATTACCTAACTGAGCGCCAATGGCAGCAGGAAGGCCAAATCCCATAGTACCAAGACCTCCTGAAGTAATAAGTTTTTTATTTTCATTCATTTCGATATATTGAGTAGTCCACATTTGATGTTGACCAACATCAGTTACTATTATGGCATCTGGAAAGCTTTCGTTTACTTTTTCTATAATGAATTGTGGTGAAACAGTATTTTTGAAAGAAGTATCTATTTTTAGAGGGTGTTCTTTATCCCAGTTTTTTATTTCATCTAACCACTTATCTGTATTATATTTTTTAGAAAAAGGAATCATTTCAATAATAGCAGATTTAGCATCAGCAACTATTGGTATATCAACTACAATATTTCGAGATATAGAAGCAGAATCAATATCTATATGAATAATTTTTGCATTTGGTGCAAATTCAGATAATTTTCCTGTGACTCTGTCATTAAATCGAGTACCTATAGAGAACATTACATCACATTCATTAATAGCTTTATTACAAGCATAGCTACCATGCATTCCTGCATTTCCTATATAAAGAGGATGCGAAGTTGGTATGGCACCCTTACCCATAATAGTTGTGATTACAGGAATATTAGTTTTATTAACAAGTTCCTCAAACTCTTTATTAGCACCAGAGATATTTACTCCACCACCTATTAAGAATAAAGGTTTTTTACTTTTTTCCAATAAATTAAAAGCTTTTTTTATTTGACCCATATGAACACCAGTACTTGGTTTATAGCCACGGATATCTACTTTTTCAGGGTAAATATCATCTCCTAAATCTTTTAACACATTACTAGGTAGATCTAATACTACAGGTCCAGGCTTACCAGTTTTAGCGATATAAAATGCCTCCTTAATCATTCTTCCAAGGTCATTTCTATTTCTAACAGTGGCAGAGTATTTACAAATACCACGAGTAATACCTACAATATCAACTTCTTGAAAAGCATCATTTCCAATAACGTAAGTTGGAACTTGGCCAGTGAAACAAACTAATGGAATACTATCATAATTTGCATCTACAATACCTGTTACTAAATTTGTAGCTCCTGGTCCACTAGTAACTAAACAAACACCGACTTTTCCCGTAGAACGAGCATATCCTTCAGCAGCATGAATTAGACCTTGCTCATGTCTTGGTAAAATTAGCTCAATATCATCTTGATTATAGATAGCATCAAAAATATCTATATCATAACCGCCAGGATATCCGAAAATTTTATCAATATTTTCTTCTTTTAAGGCTTTAATTATTAATTCAGCACCTTTTATTTTCATAAATATACCTCCTTGTCATTTAAAAACTTGTATTAAAAAACCCCAAGCTGAATGTCAGCTTAGGGCGAATATTATCCGTGTTACCACCTGAATTCAAGAAAAATCTTGCACTTAATTCCTATTAAGCAAATAGGGTTTCCTTTTATCGGTGGAAATTCCGGTGAAGTCTACTAAAGCAAAAGCTTTTTCTTTTCACTGCTTAAAGGCTAGTTTCTTTCTATCCTCACGAAGATTTTCATCAACCATCTTCTTTCTGGGCTTTAAATAAAAAGTATTATTCCTCATCATCGCATTAAGTATAATATTTAGAAATATCTGAAAATTTGATTAGTAAAATTCTATCACTATGTACTTGATTCTGTCAACGAGAAACTTTATTAATTACAAAACAGAATAATTATAATAATATATAAAAAAATATATATTTGACCTATATAATATATTTTTAGTATATAATTATTTAGAGAAATTCATCGAGTGGTGGAGGTTGTAGATGAAAAAAATTATAGGCTTAGTAGTTTTGATGACAGTGATATTTTTTAATTATGAAAAAATAGATGAAATCTTTTTTCAAATAAATTTATCTAAAAATCAATTAAATAATGATGAAACTTATATTTTTGATTTAAATGGAGACGGAAAGAAGGAAGAAATAAAGCTAGAATCTTATAAGGATGAATACAATAATTTTGTTGTGAATTTATGGGTAAATAATAAATTAAAAGAAAAATATAAAGATAAATCAAATATCAGTGTTTATATATGTGACTTTAATAAGATGGATAAAAATAAGGAAATATGTGTGATTTTAGGAGACAAAATAGAAAACATTGAAACTAATATATTTTCATATTCTGATGAAAATAAAAATGAGAATTTTGTAATAGATGGAAAGCTTGTAAAAAATGATAATAAAAACGGAACTATAGGAATTGCTTATGCTAGCACAGATAGTTCGTCAAACTTTAGACATTTTAGCAAAGTTATAGGCGGACAGCCAATTACTATAAATTATCTTTATAAAAGAGTAATTAATGCAGATATCACTGATATTGAGAAGAAAGAAGTTAAAGTTGCTGGTATTAGCGAGGAAAAAGAATATAAGGTTAAATATAAAACAATAGTGTATGAAACTAATATGGGCGATGTAAAGGCCTATACACTTTTAAAAGGAGATAAGATTAAGCTGATATCTCTATATAATTATGGTAGTAATCAATGTATAAAAGTAGTAAATGAACAAGGTAGATATGGATGGATAAGAATAAAAGATAAACAAATTTTTGAAGAAATAAAATAATAAAAGGTCAACATATATTTTATATGTTGACCTTTTATTATTTTATATTATTTTTTAGCTATTAATTTTAACTCTACAGGAGCAAAGTTTTCTACCTTTTCACCAGATAAGTATCTATGAGCTAATTCTACAGCAGTTTCACCTATTAATATAGGTTGTTGAGCTATAGTTGCAGCCATATCTCCTTTTTGTACAGAAGCTACAGCATCATCAGTGGCATCAAATCCTACGACTAATACATCGTCCATGTTGGCATCTTGTAAAGCTTTTAGAGCACCAAGAGCCATTTCATCGTTTTGAGCAAATACGGCATCAATATCACCTTTTGATTGAATGATATTTTCCATTACAGAAAGGCCTTTCGTTCTATCAAAATCTGCACTTTGTTTAGTGATTATATTTAAATTACTATTTTTAACTTCGTTGTCAAATCCAGCACCTCTATCACGAGTAGCAGATGAACCAGCAATTCCTTCAAGTTCTACTATATTTCCTTCGTTACCAAGCATTTCAACTAAATATTGAGCTGCCATTTTACCACCTTCCACATTGTCAGATGCAACATGAGAAACTACATTTCCACCATTAGAAGCTCTGTCAACTGTAATTACAGGAAGATCTAAATTATTAGCTACCATAACTGAAGCTATGGCAGAATCAGAATCAACAGGATTTAATAAAACTATATCTACATTTTTAACAGATATATCTTCCATGTTAGAAACTTCTTTGGCAGGATCATTTTGAGAGTCTAGTACAACTACATCATATCCTAATTTTTTTGCTTCACTTTCTATACCAAATTTTAAATCTACGAAGAAAGGATTATTTAAAGTCGATACTATAAGACCTATCTTTTTAGTATCACTATTATCTTTTTGTCCACATCCAACTAGTAATGATGCACATAATATTAATGACATCATTAGAGTAGCAAGTTTTTTTAACATCTTAACTACCTCCTAGTTACTTTTTCTGTCTAAAAGTACAGCTACTAAGATAACAGCACCTTTAACCATCATTTGATAGTATGATGATACGTCTAATATATTTAAGGCATTACTTAAAACACCTATTATTAATGCACCGATTATTGTTCCAGTTACTTTACCTTTACCACCAGTTAAACTAGTTCCACCAAGTACTACGGCAGCAATGGCATCAAGTTCATATCCGTCACCAGCAGTTGGTTGAGCAGAGAATAGTCTAGAAGTTATTATTATACCTGCAATAGAAGCAAGTATACCACTTATAGTATAAACTGCTATTTTTATTTTATCTGTATTTAAACCAGACAGTCTTGTTGCTTCTTCATTTGAACCTAAAGCATAAGTATATCTACCCATTTTAGTGTTTTTAAGTACATAAGCACATATGGCAAATGTCACTATCATGATTAGGGCAGGAGTAGGTATACCAAGTATTTTACCTCCACCAATTTGTCCAAAGTTTAAAGCTAAATCGCCACTTCCAAGAGTTATTGGCTTACCATCAGTATAAACTAAAGTTAAACCTCTAAGAACAGTCATTGTAGCAAGTGTTGCTATGAAAGGTTGTAATTTACCTTTAGTTATTATAAAACCATTTAAGAATCCAACTAAAGCACCAATTACTAAAGCAGCTAAAACTGCTATAAAGATGCCTTTACCTGAAACTAAAAGTGAGGCACAAACTGCACCACTTATGGCAAGTATAGAACCTACTGATAAATCTATTCCCCCCGTTAATATAACAAAAGTCATACCTGCTGCAATTATTCCATTTACTGAAGTTTGTCTTAATATATTAAATATATTTTTTGTACTTAAGAATGAAGGGCTAAGTATAGAAACTACTATTATAAGAGTAAGTAGCCCTACTAAACTTTTATATTTTATTAATGTTTCTTTTAAATCAAATTTATTATGCTGTTGCTTCACTTGAGATGACATCCCTGTGATCCTCCTTAATTTCTACTGCACATTTTAGTATTTTTTCTTGTGTAGCTTCTTTTATATCAAATTCCCCTGTTATTTCACCATGACTTAAAACTAAGATTCTATCAGATAGACCTAGAATTTCAGGCATTTCAGAAGAAATCATAATGATTGCTTTACCTTGTGATTTAAATTCATTTATTAAATCATAAATTTCTTTTTTTGCACCAACATCTACACCACGAGTTGGTTCATCTAATATTAATACATCAGGGTGTATCATAAGAGCTTTTGCTATGGCAACTTTTTGTTGATTACCACCAGAAAGATTTTTTATTAATTGCTCCATACTAGGAGTTTTAATTCTTATTCTATCTATATAGCTATTAACTCTTTCTTTTTCTTTGTTTTTATCAACTATAAAAGAATTAGAAATTCTTTCTAGAGAAGATAAAGTCATATTTTCTCTTATTGATAAGCCTAAAATAAGTCCGTCACCTTTTCTATCTTCACTAACATAAGCAATTCTATTTTTTACACCGTCAGATGAAGATTTTAGGTTTAGTTCTTTTCCTTTTTTTATAATACGACCACTTTCTAAAGGAAGATGACCATATATAGTTTTAGCAAGTTCACTTCTACCAGCACCCATAAGTCCTGATATACCAAGTATTTCACCAGCTTTAACTTCAAAAGATATATTTTTTACAAATTTATTAGATACATTTTCTAACTTTAAAATTGTTTCACCTTTTTCAACTTGTAAATGAGGGAATTGATCAGTTAATTTTCTACCAACCATCATTTCTATCATTTTGTCTTCATCAAGGTTACATATTTCTTCTTGACCAACAAATTTACCATCTCTAAGGACAGTTATATAGTCACAAAGTTCAAATATTTCTTTTAATCTATGAGATATATAAACAATAGCTTTGTTGTCAGCTTTTAATTCATTAATTACTTTAAATAGAGAATAAGTTTCCTTATCCGTTAAGGCATCTGTTGGTTCATCCATTATTATAATTTTTGCGTCTAGAGAAAGGGCTTTAGCAATTTCTATCATTTGCTTTTCACCTATGCTCAAGTTTTCTACTAATTCTCTAGAGTCTTTATTTATATTTAATCTTTTTAATAAAGCTTCACTATCAGCATGTAATTTATTAAAATCGATTCTAAATCCTTTTTTAGGTTCTCTTCCTAAAAAGATATTTTCACCTATGCTTAAGTCATTAACTAAGTTTAACTCTTGGTGTATTATAGCGATACCTTTATCTGTGGCATCTTTTGGACCTTTTATATCTTCTTTTTCACCTTTGTAGAAGATTTCACCACCGTCTTTTTTATATACACCACTTAGTATTTTCATAAGTGTTGATTTCCCAGCACCATTTTCACCCATAAGAGCCATAACTTTACCTTCATAAAGTTCAATATTAACTCCATCAAGGGCTTTAACACCAGGGAATTCTTTAACTATATTTGTCATTTTTAAAATTGGTGTTTTCATTAAAATACTACTCCTGATTTTAAAATTATGTTAGCGTAAGGACTGCATTCACCAGTTCTTACTACTGCCTTGCTGTCTTTTGTTAAAACTTTAAATTCCTCATGGCTTACTTCTTGTAAGTTAGAAACTCTTTTTCTTATTGCTTCATAAACTTCTGGATTTTTTTCTTTTATCTCAGAAGCTATTATAGCATCTTCAACACATAATTCTTCAAGTACCACATCTAAAGTTTGAATAAAAGTAGGTACATTATGAGTTAAAGCTAAATCAATTCTTTTAGTTTCAGAAGGGATTGGTAAACCGCAATCTCCAATTGTTAAAGAATCAGTATGTCCCATTTGACTTATTACATAAGATAATTCACTGTTTATCATTTTTGTCTTTTTCATAATTACCTCCCAAAATTGTCTACGTCTTTTAATGTTGGTAGTGAGCTTTGAGCTCCTTCTTTCATAACTGATAAAGCACCTACTTTAGAAGCAAAGTCCATGGCATCCTCCATAGTTTTATTATTTGATAGGGCAACTGCTAAAGCTCCTGTGAATGAATCACCAGCAGCAGTAGTATCAACTGCTTCTACTTTATAAGCTGATTTAAAGAATGACTTTTCTTTATTTATATATAAGCTACCTTTAGAACCAAGAGTAACTATTAATTCTTTAACACCTTTCTCTATCATTTTCTTAGCAGCTCTATTTATATCATATTCATTTTCTATTTTTATTTCAGAGATGATTTCTAGCTCAGTTTCATTAGGAGTTAGTAAATCAACATTTTTTATTATTTCATCATCTAACTTAACTGCTGGTGCAGGATTAAGTATAGTATATTTATTTAAATCTTTTGCAACTTGTAGGGCATATTTTACAGTTTCTAGTGGAGTTTCAAGTTGGATAACTACTATATCACTGTTCTTTATGCAATCCATATTTTTATCTATATCATATTTAGTTAATTCAAAATTTGCTCCTGGAGCTACAACTATAGCGTTTTGTGCATTTTTATCTACAGTTATAAATGCTACACCGGTTGAGCAATTTGCTGTATGAATATGATTTGTATTAACATTGTCATTATTTAGAGCTTCTATTAATGTCTTACCAAAACCATCATTTCCAACTTTACCTATCATAGAAACATTTCCTTCTAATCTAGCCATTGCAACAGCTTGATTTGCTCCTTTACCACCTGGTACTTCTTTGAAATTTCCACCTAAAAGAGTTTGCCCAGGTTTTGGCATTGTATCTACATTAACAACTAAATCCATATTTAAGCTGCCTATAACGCATATATTTTTCATCTTTTACCTCCAAAGTCGTATTGTATACACATTATGTATAAAATTAATTTTTACAACATATAGAGTAACATATTAAAAATAATAGTGCAACATAAATCGATTAAATATGACATATATAATGATAGATATAATCTTTAAGTAAAGGTGGTAAGATATGAAAAAATTATTAGCTTTATATTAATATGTTTAAATATTATACTAGTAGGATGTGCAAACACAGATTTAACATTAGATATAGATAAAAAAGGTAATATGACCGTAGATATGAAATTATTGATGACTAATTATATAACTACAAATATGATAGAAGATGTTCTACAAAGTGTAAAGAAAGATTATAACATTGATTCGGTTGAAAAAATAAAGGAAAATAATAAATCTGGATATTTATTGACAAAAAATTTAGGTAATATAAAGGACGTGATATCTAATAAAAATAAAGATATTAAAGAGAATGAATTTATGGATATATCAAAAGAAAAAAGTTTGATTTATGATACTTATAAAGTAACTTTAAATACTAAAAATGTTATTTTAGGAGAAACGACAGAGAAGGATATGAGAATAATTGACTTTATAGGAAACTCAACAAATATAAACTTTCATATGACAACTCCATTTAAACTTTTAGAGACAAATGCAACAAATATTGCTGAAATAGAAGATGGAATGACTACTTATACTTAGAATTATACTTTAAATACTTTAGATAATATGTATATTAAATTTAAAGTTCCTAATTTTGTAAACTTTCTATAATGATATGCGGAGTATTAGCTATAATTATTAGTATCTTTATCATTAAAAAGAAAAAGAGTAAAATAAAATAATAAAAGGCTAGCTTTAATGCTGGCCTTTTATTATTTTATTTTCAGTTTATTGGCTCATCTATTTTAATTTTTATATTAACGGTTCCAGAAAAAATATCATTTATACCAGAAAAGTTAAAACTAACATTACAAGGTATACAATTTAAGTTCCAAGTTATATTATTTTCTTCTTTATTATATATACCGTTTTGACACGGAGTTATATTCTTTATAACGCTTCCATCAATATCTTTTACAAAATCTAAAGATAAATTAAAAATATTATTTTGTGGATTTATACTTTTTTCGATATTGATTTTTTGATTATTAGCATAAATATAAGAGATATTTTTATAAAAAGAAGATAAAGGTGATAAATCTTTTAAACTATTATTGCTAAGATCTAAGTAAGTTAACTTAGTTAAAGCGCATATAGGATTTATATCGGAAATTTTATTATTTAAAAGACTTAAAATTTTTAAATTTTCAGCATACTGTAATCCCTCTAAAGAGTTAATATGATTAGCAAATTCATCTAATACAGTTAGATTTTTTATATCATTAAAAGTGAGGATTGACTTGTCATTTTTACCTAAAACAATATTTATAAGAGATTTTAATCTATCATCTGGAATGCTTACTTCATTTTTTAAGTTCTTAGATGAAATGTAATTGACAGATGAAGGAACATATTGCAAATCAGTAACATAAGTACCATCTAGAATTAATGTGTATAAATTGTTTGCAAATTCTAATCCTTTTAAAGATTTGATATTTTTGTTGCTTAAATCTAAAGATCTAAGTTTTAGCATATCCTTTAAAGTTATAATATTGTTTTCTTTATTTAAAATATTAATTAGTTCAATTTCTAAGTTTTTATCATCTATAATAACAGTTTGATTTACATCAATTAAATCTACTGTAACAATACCTGAAAAATAGCCATCATCACTTTCAAAAGTAAAGCTAGGACTTTCAAAGGCAATTAAGGAAGTATCCCAAACTATCTCTTTATTTTCACAATTATATTCACCTAAATGAGTGGGAGATATATTACTAGGTATTTCTCCATTAATGTCTTTCAAAAAGCTAATGTCTAATGTATAAAAATCAGATGATTCTATAACATCTTTAATTTCTATATCCTGATTCATGGCACGTAATTCTCTAAGGTTTTCTAAAGTAGATAATGAAGATAAATCAGAAACTCTATTTTCATTAATTTTAATAAATCTAAGATTTTTTCCACTAGATATAGGTGAAATATCCTTAATCTCATTACTATTAAGTAGTAAAGATGTCAAATTAGTCATATTAGACAAATCCGGCACAACAGCAATTAAATTATTATTTAAAAATAAAGTATTTAAATTTTCTAAGTTAGTAAGTTGATCCATGTTAGTTACTAAATTATTTTCTATAAGCAACTCTGTCATGTTAGTGGCATATTGAAGACCTTCTACACTGCAGATATATTTGCCTAAGGAGGATATATCTGAGTATATATAACCCTTTATATTTTCTAAGTCTAATTTAGTTATTTCTGTATCTTCTGGTCTGGAAAAGTATTGGTTTATGACAGTCTTTAAGTTTATGTCCGGGACTAGGTTAGTCATTTTACGCACCTCCTTTGTTATTTATATGATTTAAGATATTGATTTGTTAATATTGATTAATATAGTTAGTAATAATTTATATCTAATCATAATATATTTAAATAATATTTAAAAAAAGAACAAATGGAGGTGATTAAATGGAAGAAAATAATATACTGAAACAGCTAATAGAGGTCATAAACAAGGCTGAAAAATTAAAAATTGAGTATGGAGTTACAGGACAAGAGATTAATAGAGACAATAATATAATTACCTTCTCTTCCAATACAACAATGGAAGTAAATTACAGTGAAAGAATAGGATCTAGGACAACTGTTAGGGGGGATTTTTCTGGCTCATACACAATTAAAGAAGTTTTTGAGAACTTTAAGGAAGAAATAATAAAAAAGGATAGTAATACAAATATAGAAACATCATCAATAGTGGAATATAGCGAAGATGATTATAATAATCTTTTTAGACCTGGTGGAAAACTACATCCTTTACAAGTTGAAGAATTAATACCAATGGATAGTCAAATGAATAATAAAAGTTGCCAAGTATGTTTTCCTTCTAAAGTCATAACAGATTCTATACCAGGACATATAAAATCAACCTATGCCATTTATAAAAAAAATGAGAATTACTATGATATTACTATGATTATGAGTCAGTTAGATAAAGAAACTGAGATACCGCTTATGCAATATTGTAATACAAGAATATATACCATAGAATAAGATGAATATTATACTAAATAAAATACACCTAAGGAAATGTAACTTAGGTGTATTTTATTTATAAAGATATAAACTATGAAAAAATATTTAATCAAATAGGATAATGAATATTAGAAATTAAGTACTTAGGATTAGATTTAAAACTTAAGTTTCACAAATACAAGAACTTTAAGTGCGTAAACATGAAAAAGGTTCGGTTAACTTTGGTAATTAACAAATTTTTCGATGAATACATTAATAAACACATGTGAATTTCGAAATACATATATATAATAAAGTTAAAAATAAAAACACTTAAAAAAATAAATAAAATTACTGATGAAATCTTGCTATACTTAAAAAAATAAACAAAAATCAGAAAAATATTGTATAATTTAATAGTGGCAAATAAAAATATAAAAAGGAGATTGTATAATGAAGAAAAAAGTTACATTAACGAGTAAAATTTTATTAGGATTATTTTTAGGCTTTATATTTGGGTTATTATTAAAATCACTACCAGAAAGTTACATAAAAGATACGGTAATTATAGGTGGTGTATTTAAAGTATTAGGTGGAGGATTTACATCGGCAATTAAAATGATGGTTGTTCCACTAGTATTTGTTTCATTGGTATGTGGATCATCATCGATGGGAGACGTTAAACAGTTGGGGAGAATAGGAAGTAAAACTATGGTATTCTATTTATCAACGACAGCTATAGCGATAATAACAGCTTTATTTTTAGGAAGTGTGTTAAAGCCAGGTATGGGTCTTGATATGAGTTCTGTAGTTACTGGGGAGGTATCTATAGGAGAGTCAAAATCTATAGTAGATATAATTCTTGGAATAATACCATCTAATCCAATTGCGTCTTTTGCGAATGGTGATATGTTACAAATAATATTCTTTGCATTACTTACAGGAGTAGCTATGAGTATAGTGGGAGAAAAAGCAGAGCCGATAAGAAGAGTTTTTGAAAGTGCAAATGAAATATGTATGAAAATGGTTGGAATCATAATGATGGCAGCTCCAATAGGGGTATTTGCTCTAGTTGCAGAAACATTTTCTACGGTGGGAAAAGATGCTATTATAGTTTTAATTAAGTACTTAGCAGTGGTGCTTTTAGGACTAGCTATTCATGTTACTGTAGTTTATGGTGGACTATTTAAAATATTTACAAAACAAAAAATAATGCCATTTTTAAAGAAATTTACAAAAGTTGCAGCTATTACTTTCTCAACTTCTTCAAGTAATGCTTCAGTTCCTGCTTCTATGGAAATACTTGAAGATTTAGGTGTGGGTAAAACAACAAGATCATTTACAATACCTATGGGAGCAACTATAAATATGGATGGAACAGCTATAATGCAAGGTGTTGCAGCTTTATTTATAGCTCAAATATATGGAATAGATTTAGAAATAAATCAAATGATAACTATAGTTTTAACAGCAACACTAGCATCAATAGGAACTGCTGGAGTTCCAGGAGTTGGGATGATAATGTTATCTATGGTTCTTACATCAGTTAATTTACCTTTAGAAGGAATTGGGTTAATAATGGGAGTAGAAAGAATAGTAGATATGTTTAGAACAACAGTAAATGTTATGGGAGATAATGTGTGTACATTAATTGTTGCTAATAGTGAAAATGATTTTGATAAATATAAATATTATAGTGAAAGTAAAGAAGAAATAATAGCTTAAAATTTTACTACAACAAATTTCTTCATTATTTAAAATAATTGAATTTTAGTTAATAAAAAGAACATCTTTATGTAATTTATACTTTAGGGATGTTCTTTTTATATGTAATAAATGAGGAAGAATGTATTGAATCTATTTGGTTAATATAAGTACAGTTGGAAAAAATAAATAACAATTAAGAATAAGGAGGCTCATTATTATAAAAAAATTAGATAGAAAGAAAAAAATTCTATTAACTGGAGGAGTAATATTTTTATTAATAATTCTTATTCTAGGGTTTTCTATAGGAGGCAAAATAATTTCCCTTGTAAAAAATCCAAAAGAATTTAGACAGTGGGTGAGGAATACAGGAATATGGGGTAAGTTTATTATGATAGGAATTTCTGCTTTTCAAATTATTGTAGCAGTTATACCTGGAGAACCTATTGAGATTGCTTCAGGTTATGCTTTTGGATGGTTTTGGGGAGCAGTATATTGTTTAATTGGAACATTGATAGGGCAGATGGTAGTTTTTTTATTTGGGAAAAAATTTGGAATGGACTTTGTTGAAATTTTTGTATCAAAAGAAAAATTAGAAAAGATGTCATTTTTGAAAGATAATGAAAAAATATATATGACTATATTTTTTATATTTTTAATTCCTGGAACGCCAAAAGATGTTCTTTCATATGCAGCAGGAATTACGCCTATTAAATTGTTACCATTCTTATTAGTATCAGGAGTAGCAAGATTACCATCTGTTATTTCTTCTACTATTGGAGGAAGTTATCTTGGAATAAAAAATTACACAATGGCAGCTGTTGTATTTATAATAACTTTACTTGTAAGTGGAATATTATTTTTTATTTATAAAAAATATGAAAAAAATAAAAGCGAATAATTTATATTATATAAAAAGCTCTCTTTGTTATGGGAGCTTTTATAATATAATAAATGTAAATGAAAAAAAGGAGAGTATTATATGGAATTTAGAAAGTCAGAAAAATCAGATATAAAAGATATTATTAACATAATTGAAGAAGCTCAAAATTACTTTAGAGAAAATAATATTGATCAATGGCAAAATGGTTATCCAAATGAAGAAAGTATAATGAAGGATATCGAAGGTGGAGAATCCTATGTCTTATTAAAAAATAATAAAATAATTGCTACAGCTTACTTATCTTTTGATGGTGAAAGTGATTATAATGTAATCTATGATGGAAAATGGATTAGTAATGGAGAGTATGCTGTTGTACATCGAGTGGCAGTCTCTAGTAATATAAAAGGTCAAGGGGTAGCTGGAGAATTATTCAGATACATAGAAAAAGTTTGCTTAGAAAATAATATAAATCATATAAAAATTGATACTCATAAACAAAATAAATCAATGCAAAGATTTTTAACTAAAAATGGGTTTGAGTACTGTGGAGTAATTTATTTAAAAGACAATGCAGAAAGAATAGCTTTTGAAAAGGTAATAGACAAAAAAACAATCTAAAGTATAGCATTAATAATGAATAAAAGCTAATTTAAAATAAAAATAAAATAATACAAAAAAATATAAAGAAATGCTAGTATATGAAAAGTAAAGGATATATAATGTATATTGTAATAGCTAAATGTTGGCAAATCTGGAGAAATTCAGAGACGCAAAGCTATAGGGGCTAAGGTAGTTATACTATGCCAGCCAGTTGCCGAAGAATAAAAAAGTTCTTTGTTATCACATACTTAAGCTATTTTTTATAAGAGTTTGTGATATTAAACATGAATGGTAACTACCTAGAGAAGGTAGTTTTTTATTTTAGGCTTGGTAATAAAAACCCCGTATTTAAACAACCCCATGTTTAAATATACCAAACACTATATTTAAATATTGTATAATCCCCGTTATGGCAATATTTAAATATGCATACCCCATAATTAAAAAGACGGTAATTTCACCCCTGAAATTCCGTCTTTTTTTCTTACATTTTTTCTGGTTCGTTGTATTTTACACCTTTAGTATCAACTTTTATAGATTCTATAATTATATCTTTTTCAGGTTTATCGCTATTTCCTGTTTTTGCATTTTCTATTTTATGTACTATATCAATGCCACTTGTAACTTTACCAAAACCAGCATATTGACCATCTAAATGAGAGGCTTCTTTAGTCATTATAAAAAATTGACTACCAGCACTATTTTTACTTTGGCTTCTTGCCATAGATAAAACACCTTCTGTATGTTTTAAATCATTTTTGAATTTATTTTTAGTAAATTCGCCTTTAATACTATATCCTGGACCGCCTGTACCATTACCATTTGGATCTCCACCTTGAATCATGAAGTCTTTTATTACTCTATGGAAAGTAAGTCCATCATAAAAACCACTGTTAGCTAATGATATAAAATTATTTACTGTATTTGGAGCTATATGAGGATAAAGTTCAGCCTCAACAGTTCCATAATTTTTAATAACTATTGTTGCTACAGGAAGTTCTTCTGGAGGTATTCTAACTTCGTCGTTTACTTCTCCTTGAGAACATCCAACAAGAGCCATAGCTCCAGCTAATAAACTTGCTAAAAATCCTTTTTTTCTTTTGTCAGTCATGCTTTACCACCTTTTGTTTTAATTATAATTATCTATTATATCATAAATAGAAATAAAACGTTTCGAATAAATTGAAACAGAAATTTTAAACATAATTACAAATAAAAGACATAGAATTAAATGAATAATAGATAATAAATTAGGGGAAATTAACCACAAATAAAAGTTAAATAAAACTTATGACTCATTAGCTCAGCCGGTAGAGCACCTGACTTTTAATCAGGGTGTCCCGAGTTCGAGTCTCGGATGGGTCACCAGAAAAAGGTGTATTAATTTTAGTACATCTTTTTCGTATTTATGCATTAATAATAAAAAATTAAGAATGAAATAAAATAGTTATTTATATTGAAAGCGATTTCACAAAAAAGGATTAAATATACTTATTGACCTCCAATTTCTTATCTGATATCATTTATAAGATTGAAAAAATAATGCAAATATTATTATAATAATGCTTGTTTTTTATATGAAAGAAATTATATATTATTTGATTTGTAATCAAACAATAGAGGTGCATGTAATTGTAAGTATCTATTGTTTTACAACATAATTTTATAACGTAAAATAAATAAAGAATAGGAGAAATAAATATATGACTAATGACATGACCAAAGGTAATCCTTTGAAGATTTTTATATTATTTTCCATACCTTTATTAATTGGAAATGTTTTTCAACAATTGTATAGTATGGTTGATACAATTATTGTTGGAAGATTTGTAGGAGTAGAAGCTCTAGCAGCAGTAGGTTCAACTGGTTCTATGTTCTTTTTAGTAAATGGTATGATACTAGGTTTAACCAGTGGATTTGGAGTACTGGTTGCTCAAAAGTTTGGAGCAAAAGATGAAATAGGAGTAAAAAAGGCAGTAGCTAGTAATATTATACTAACATTGATTTCAACGCTATTAATGACAATAATAGCTTTATTAGTAAAAAGTCCTCTTCTTAGAATGATGAACACACCAGATAATATTTTTGATAATGCAAATACTTATATAACAATAATTTTTGCTGGGATTATAACTCAAGCTCTTTATAATATGGCAGCAGGAATACTTAGAGCATTAGGTGATAGCAAAACACCACTATATTTTTTAATAATTTCATCTGTTCTTAATGTTATCTTAGACTTGGTATTTATAATTAATTTTAAAATGGGTGTATCAGGAGCAGCTTATGCTACTAATATTGCGCAAGGATTTTCAGCTATATTATGTTTAATTTATAGTTATAAGAGATTCCAAGTATTAAGATTGAAAAAAGAAGATTTTAAAGTTGAATCAAACTATTATAAAAAACATTTGAAAATTGGGATACCTATGGGATTACAGTTTTCAGTAACAGCAATTGGTGTAATAATAGTTCAAAGTGCTATAAATGTATTTGGATCAACTGTAATAGCATCATACACAGCATCATCTAAAGTCCTTCAACTTGTTATGCAACCGTCAGTTTCATTTGGAGTAACGATAGCAACTTATGCAGGACAAAACTTAGGTGCTGGAAGATTTGATAGAATAAAAAATGGTATGAAAATAATGAATAAAGTATCAATAGTTACTAGTTTAATAGCAGGGGCGGTTCTTGTATTCCTTGGGAAATATTTTGTCAATTTATTTATAGAAAATCCAACTCCTGAAATATTTAGATATGCTCAGTTAGTATTTAATTATTCAGCTGTATTCTTTATACCATTAGGATTTATATTTGTATATAGAAATGTACTTCAAGGTATGGGAGAATCTTTTGTACCAATGATGGCAGGTGTTTATGAATTATTGGCAAGAGCGGCAGTTGCATTTACATTACCAAAGTTTATAGGGTTTACTGGTATTTGTTTATCAGATCCTATAGCATGGATAGCAGCATGTGTACCGCTTATGATAACTTATTATAGAAAAATGAAAAAGATAGAAGCTGAAAATAAAGAAGGTATTGCTTAGTAAGCAATACCTTCTTTATTTTATAATTTTAGATGTATTAAAAAGCATAAATATTTATGTTTTGTAATATAAAGAGATATATATTTTAAAAAGGTGAGTTTATTATTATTTGGAAGTAATCGATTTTATAGAGCTATAAGAGCTATAAACCTTTTTGCCATTTACAACTTTATAGGCTTTTACCTTATAATAATAATTTTTATTTTTAGTTAATTTTGTGTTGGTATAACTTAAATTAGATGTAGTTGTTCGTTTTGAATAAGGACCACTTTTACTCGTTGCTCTGTATACTTCATATCCTTTAGCACCTGAAATTTTCTTCCATGAAACTTTTATACTTTTACTTTTAGGAATAGATAGTTTTACTGTAGGAGTAGATAATTTTGTTTCTCCCGTTATTATATCTGAGTAGTAGCTATAGTATTTTTTCCCTTTTGAAGTTTTAAATGATTTTATTTTATAATAATATTTTTTATTACTAGATAAATTAGAATTAGTGTAGTTTAAAGTTGAATTTTTAGTAATATCTTTTATCTTAGTGTAAGTTCCATTTTTACTAGTTGATCTATAAATTCTATATCCATCAGCATTTGAAACTTTGGACCAACTTAGCTTTATGCTTGAAGAAGTAGTACTTGAGATCTTAGGTTTTGTTACAGTTTTAGGAACAATTTTAAAAGTAATAGTTTTTGTACCTGTGTAATTTCCTTTACCTTTTATAGTGATTGTTGCAGTACCTATAGATGTATTATTTTTGAATGAGATAGTATAATCTTTGTTTTTTACTAAAGTTTTATTATTATATTTAACAATTACATTTGGTGTAATTTTGTTACCAGTATACTTTTGATTGGATATAGTGTTTATAGTGGTTTTGGATATATTTATTGGATTACTTTTATAGTAATAGTTTAAGTCAACATTACCACTTATGCCATCAACTTTTCCGCTTTGGCTATATTGCCACATAATATATTTATTCCAATAAGTACATTTATCATTATATTGAGCTATCCAAAAATCATAAGAATTTCTTAGGTTATCGCTAAGATAATACTTAGAAACTGTTTTGTTTGTATATATACCGCATTTATATCCATTTGATTTTAATTTAGATAAAAATTCCTCACAAATATTAGATAAAGAACTTAAATTGAGTTTAATGTTATTATCTTGAGCTAGTTTAATAGTATATTCTTCGTAGTCAAAGAAAACAGGAAAAGATAACTTACTCTTGTAAGGTGAAATTATTTCCATGCATTTTTGAGCTTCTTTTTCTACATTATCAACTGTATATGCTGTAGAAAACCAATAAACACCGACTTCAATTCCTGCATTTAGCGCACCTTCCATATTTGCTTTAAATCTTGAATCTTCTGTAGTTCCACTACCAGCACGAATAATAGCAAATTTTATACCAGAATTTTTTACTTTTTCCCAATCAATATTACCTTGATGATAACTTACATCAATTCCTTTTATGGCTGTTGTATTGGTAGGAATATAAGAAGTTTCCTCTCCTGATAACTTTACATAGTCTGCAGAAACATATCCAAAACCCTTTGAATAAGAAATTTTATACCAAGGATCAGTTACAACATTCTTGCCATCTACTTTTGTAATTTTAGCAACACTATCTAATATATTGACTGAATTTCCATGTTTTATTGAACCAATTTTTGAAGCAGAAGTGGAAGGTTTAGATCTTACATTTAACTCTTGAGTAGATATCCAGGATGGTATATCAACATATCCTTTAGAAAGTGTAGAATTTTCAGCAGCAAAAGAATGATTTAAGTATTGAAGATTAGAAAGATTAATTATACTTGCTAAAAAGATAACCAAAAGCTTTTTTATTAAATTCCTCATAAATTTGTCCCCTTGTTATTTGATTTACATAATTTTACAATGCATATAAATATATTATAAAGGATTTCACTTTTGTGAGAAATATCTATATGAAAGAAAAAAATAATTTTAATAAAAAACATGACTGAGAATATAAATATGATAATATAGGATTTAAAAATATTTAATAGTTGGTGAGTATTATGTATATTAGTGAATTAATATACATATCGATGAAAATTAAAAATCCAGATTTAGTACTGAAAAATGCCAATAGAGTTAATGTATTTACACATGAAATCAAAGTAGAAGATGTGGTAGCAACTAATTTTGAAGATTCAGGAGAGGTTCTTAATTCTGTAGATTTAGAAAATATATAAACATCCTAGAGTTTTAGGTTTGGGAGAAATGATGAATTATCCAGGGATTATATATAAAGACAAAAATGTAATGGATAAGTTAAACTTAGCTTATGAGAATAAAAAAATATAGATGGTCATGTTCCATGTATAAATGGAGAAGAAGGCGTAAATATTATTTCACTAAAACCTCATAGTTTAATAACTGAAAAGGTAAAAGCTAAAGTTAATATAGTAGATAATAAGTTTGAGTATGATAGTGAAAAATGTATATTAAAATTAGCAGTAGTAGAAAGGCATAAAAATACAGGTAATATAGGTATAGGATTAGTAGAAAATTTTAAATAGAAAAATGGTGCTATAGCTACAACAATATCTCATGATTCTCATAATATCATAGTTATGGGAATAATGATGAAGATATAGTAAAAGTTGTTAATAAAGTTATAAGTATAGATGGAGGAATAGCTATTTCATCTTCTAATGAAACTTTAGAAAGTTTACCTTTGAATATTGGTGGATTAATGAGTGATAAAAATATAGAATGCATTAATTCTAAATTTAGTAAATTAGTAGATATAGCATATAATTCATTAAAAGTAAGTAGGGAGATAGATCCATTCTTAACTTTAGCATTTTTAGCATTGCCAGTAATACCTAATATAAAACTTACAGATAAAGGATTGTTTGATGTAGAAAAATTTGAATTTATAGATATAAGTTGTAAAATAAAATAAACATAGATAGAGTAAGTACGAAGGAATGGTAAGGTGTAAAATTTAAAATTCGAATATAAATCAAAAAATAAATGAAATAGGAAATTAACGACTAAAGAAAAATAAAAATATAAAAAAATAATTATATAATTTACTTTAAAAAGAAACGGTGATATTATAATTATCAAATTTAAAATAAAAAATCTCTTATCTCGAGTGGTGGAGGGACTGGCCCTATGAAACCCGGCAACCAGTATATTTTTATATACACGGTGCTAAATCCTGCAGTAGGTTTACTGAAAGATAAGTATAAATTCACTATTAAAACTTGAGTTTATACTCAAGTTTTTTTATTTTAGCTGAATTAAATTTCAACTAATGGAGGAGTTATAGAGATTTTTATTACAGATTTAAGGGGGACATTATTATGAAATTAAAAAAAATATTAAGCGTAGTACTAAGTACGCTACTATGCATATCACTAGTTGGATGTGTAGGATCATCTGGGTCTAAGGATGATAAAACAATTAAAGTAGGAGCTACATCAGTTCCTGGTGGTGAGTTATTAGAAGAGTTAAAACCACTTATAGAGGAGAAAGGATATGATTTAGAAATTGTAACATTTAATGATTATGTGTTACCAAATGAGTCATTAAATAATGGAGAAATAGATGCAAATTTATTTCAGCATAAGCCTTATTTGGATGAGGCAGTAAAAAGCAAGGGTTATGAAATAATGGCAGGGGCTAAATTATATGTTTGTCCAGCGATATTATATTCTAAGAAAATAGACTCTCTTGATGAATTTAAGAATGGAGATAAAATTGCTATAAGTGATAATGCTGCTTCTGCATCAAAGTCTTTAAGATATTTGGAAAGTGAAGGATTAATAGCTTTAACAGAAGGTGATATAGTAGGGGTTAATGATATTACTGAAAATCCAAAAAATTTAGAATTTGTTCAACTAGATGTAGCACAAATACCACCATCACTAGAAGATGTAACCGCTGGATTTGTTGATACAACTTATGCTATACCTGCTGGACTTAATGCAGATGAAGAGGGAATTTACTCAGCACCTGTAAACGATGAATATGCTAATTTACTTGCATATAGAATAGAAGATAAAGACAATGAGAAAATAGAAGTTCTAGAAGAGGTTCTTACATCTGATGAGTGTAGAGCGTTGATAGAATCTAAATACAATGGTGTTGTAATACCAGTTTTTTAAAATGATATAGCCATCTAAATAAAATATATAAATAAGCAGGAAAAATATTTATTATATTGTAATATTTTGTATAATATTTATATAAAATATAAAAAACTAAATCAAGGTGGCTACTATATGAATAATGGATTTAAATTACTTTTAGAGAATATTCCTTTTCCAATATGGATAAAGGATTTAGATTTAAAGTTTGTGTATGTAAATAATCAATATGCTCAAATATATAATAAGAAAAAAGAGGATTTTCTTGGATTTACAAATGAAAATATATTTATTGATGATATATGTAGGATATATAATAATCATTGTTTAGAAGTAATAAAGCATAGAGAAGCGAAAAGATATGAAGCATACATAAACGAAAAATTTCATCAGTGTTGTATTTTTCCAATAATAGATGAAAATGATAAGTTATTGGCTCTTGTAGGAATAGTTGGAATATTAGGAATCGATGAAATAGAAGAAAGAAATATAGAAATAGAAAAGCAAAAAAATCTTACAAAACAAATTATAGATATTTTACCAGGAGTTATTTTTTACAAAGATAAAGACAGTAAATATGTTTATGCAAATAAGGAATGTCAAGATTTTTACAAAGAAAAGGGGATAGATAATATCTTTGGAAAAACTGATATGGAATTACATGAGAATAAGGAGATAGCCAAAGTTTTCTTAGACGATGATAGAACTATAATAGAAACAAAGAAACCTATTCATAAAGAAGGCATTGTAGAAACAAATGATGGAATAATGCAATATAGAGATGTTGTAAAAATGCCACTTATGGATAGCACAGGAGAAGTAATGGGGATAGTAGGTAGATCTATAGATCTAACTAGTATTAAAGAGAATGAGAAAAAATTAGAATATTTAAGTTATACAGATATTTTAACAGGGGTAAAGAATAGAACTTGTTTTGAAGAACGAATATTGAACTTATCCAAAAAAGATAAACTACCTTTAGGTATTATAATGGGAGATACTAATGGCTTAAAAATAGTAAATGATACATTTGGACATGATGAAGGGGATCGATTATTAAAACTTACGACAGGTGTACTTGAAGATGCCTGCCAAGATATTGGTGAAATATTTAGGATAGGTGGAGATGAGTTCGTTATATTAATTCCAAATGCAAACAGTAAAGTTTGCCAAAATGTAATAAAAAGAATATTAAAAAAATGTAATGAATACGAAGGTGATATATTTAAGATTAGTATATCTCTAGGTGCATCAATAAAAGAAGATAATAATAAAGACGTGTTTGAAGTATTAAAAGAAGCTGAAGATAAAGTATATAGGCAGAAATTATTACAAGAAGGAAGTATTAAAAGTTCTATATTTAGTTCTTTAAAGATGGGTCTTGGTATTAAAAATATGGAAACGGAAGAACATACAAAAAGGGTATCAATTTATGCAATTCAAGTTGGTAAGAAAATGGACTTAGAAATATCAGACTTGGACGAATTAATCATAGCAGGGGAACTCCATGATATTGGGAAAATAGGAATCAGTGAGGAGATTTTGACAAAGTCAGGGAAATTAACGGACGAAGAGTATGAAATTATGAAGACTCATACAGAAAAAGGGTATAGGATAATTAAGGCTTTGGGTGAACTAGACAATGTGGCTAAAGGAGTATTGCATCATCATGAAAGGTGGGATGGTAATGGATATCCAATGGGATTAAAAAAAGAAGAGATTCCATTAACATCGAGGATAATTAGTGTAGTAGATGCTTATGATGTTATGACTAATGAGAGAGTTTATAAAAAGCCTATTAGCAAAGAAGAAGCTATAAAAGAACTTAAAAGATGTGCTGGAAGTCAGTTTGATCCGGTTGTTGTTGAAAAATTTATACAATGTATTACATAAGCTTTATGATAGCTAGAATTAAAAGATAAGCATAATTGAATATAAATATCAAAATGGTATAATATAAACATATAAAAACTAAGTAACTTGGAGGATAAAATGGCAGGAAATATATTTGGGAAAATGGCAGCAGATACACTTGGCTTATCTGATATAGGAAAAATAATAGATCCAGAAGACTTTAATAAAGTTGATGGAGATGATTATATAATGAATGAAGATGGGGAAAAAATCTACTTTGTTATAAAATCAAAATCAGATGAGTATGTGTTTACAAACAGGGGGTTAATACATGTTGATGGCGCATCTGCTGTGAGCAAAAAAAGAGTAGTAAAAAGACACGAATTTCGTAGTGAAAATGTTCATTCAGTAACGTTGGAAACAGCAGGGACAGTAGATTTAGATGTAGAAATAAAATTTAGTTTTGATGATAATTACTTTAGTATAGATGTTGATAAAAAACAAATAGAGCAATTAAAAGATTTATATAAAGCATTATTTGAAATTGGAAAGATTCAATATAAAAATAGACAATCTTACGAATATGGTATGAAAAGTTTAAATATGGCTAACGATGCCATAGGTAAAGGCCGTATGGAAGGCAATGCAGCAACTATGATAGAAGAAATTACTAAGTTTAATTTTGATTGGATGAATGACATAAGAGAGACTTATAATAATAAGGATTTTGGATATGTATTTGAAAAATATATAAATAATTAATAAATAAATTTTACTATTAAATATGAAAACTACTAGAAGGTATCGATTTTTTAATCGATACCTTCTTATATTATAGTTAAAAATTTTCACATTTAAACAAACTATAAATAAATAGGTAAAATGGTAATAGATGTATAGGCTAATTAAAAGTATAAGATATTTTAGATTAAAATTTAGTAGATATATTCAATTAAAAGGTATATATAATTTAACTTTTAAAGGGAGAGGTTGAGATGTTACGGTTTATGGAGGGGAATTTTTAATAAGAAATTCTCCAAATGGCATAAAGTTACTAATGGAATACTACAGTTAAATTTAGAAGTTGGTAATCATAAAATTAGCAAAGCTGAAACACCTAATATCTATTATATGAAAATAGAATTAAATAAATAAATTTCTTCTTTATATATTGAAAGTAAAATGATATAATCTATTTCTAGTAGAATTATAATAGACATGAGGTGTATGTTTATGACAGAAAAAAATAATCACAAATATAAAAAAGACGTACTAAGATTAGCAACATTTATAGGACAGTTAATGCTTGAGAATGGAGCAGAAACATTTAGAGTTGAAGATACTGTAAAGAGGATTTGTAAATCGAGAGGATTTTATCATATAAATGTATTTATGGCACCTAATACAATTATAGTATCTGATGATAGATTTGATGGTTATACTTTTATGAAAGTAATAGAGAATAGATGTATTAATTTAAATGTAGTGGATGTATTGAATGATTTCTCTAGAAAATTTGTTAGCAATACAGACATGTCAATTGATGAAGCTATATCTGAATTAAAACATTTAGAATATAAGCCAGCTCATACTCAAAGAGCAGTAAATATTTGGACTGCTATAGGGTCTTCTAGTTTTGCTGTTTTAGTAGGTGGAGACAATGTACTTACATTTATGCTCACACTTATAACATCTGTAATTGCAATGATTACTTTTGAAAAAGTAAAAAAGATAAGTAATATACCAGTATTCGCAACATTAGTTGCATCTATAATAATAGGATTTTGTGGTATAGGTTTGGTTGAAATAGGAATATTAGATACACCAAAGATGTTAATTGTTGGATCTATAATGCCACTTTTACCTGGAGTACCTTTTATAAAAGCTATAAGAGATTTAGTTTCAGGAGAGTTGATGTCTGGAGTTGGTAGAGCAATTGATGCAGGAATAATTGCAACAGCTATAGCAGTTGGTGTAGGTATGTCTATGAATGTCTATGTGAAATGGGGAGGGTTATTATAATGATTTGGATGCCACTTTATATACACATAATATTTTCATACTTAGCAGCAGTTGGTTTTGCAGTTTTTTTAAACTCTCCTAAAAAGACATTATATATAGCTGGAGCTATTGGAATGATATCTTGGATAATATATGTTATTTTAATGAGAATAGGATTTGATATGATGAGTTCTAATTTCGTAGCAGCTTCTGTAGCAGCATTATTATGTGAGATATTAGCAAGGAAAATGAAAAAGCCAACAATTTTATTTGTTGTTCCAGGAATAATAACCTTAATTCCAGGTCTTGGATTGTATAATACGATGTCTTATGTTATAGAAGGAGATTTTCAACAAGCTTTTGCAACAGGAGCAAATGTATTATTTGCCAGTGGAGCTATAGCTCTTGGTGTTATAGTTGTGTTTTCTTTATTTAGAACTTACTATAAAAAATCTACAATGGAAAAGAGTATTGAAAAATCAGAGTTAGCGTAATAATTTATAAAATAAAATGATATAGAGGGATTATACCTCTATATCATTAATAATATATTCTATAAAATACTTAACTAAAGTAGGATCAAATTGTGTACCTGCGCACCTATTAAGCTCTTTTATTGCTTCATCTTTGCTCATAGCACTTTTATAAGGCCTATTATTAGTCATAACATCAAAAGAATCTGCAATGTTGATTATTCTGGATAATAAAGGAATTTCTTCTTCTTTTAAACCAAGGGGATAACCTTTGCCATCCCATCTTTCATGATGTGTGAGTACGCTTTTGGCTACAGTATCTAATTGGCTGGATGCATTTATAATACGATATCCTTTTTCTGTATGAGATTTCATTATTTCAAACTCATCATTAGTAAGAGGGTCTGTCTTCAATAATATATCTTCGCTAATACCTATTTTACCAATATCGTGAAGTGTAGCTACTAAAATCAATTCGTCTAACTCAGAAATTTTAAAATTCAATCTCTCACCTAGGGCTAGTGCATATTCAGTTACTCTTTGAGCATGTTCTCTAGTTTCTAAATTTTTTTCTTCTAAGCTTTTTAACAAAGAATCCATAATAGAGCTTTTAATACTTTTGTTATCTAATAGCTTATGGCGATATACCTTTTCTTCTACTTTTTTTATACATTCATAAATATCTTCGTCAACATTATTCTTAACAACAGCACTTAAAGAAATGCTAAGTTGCATATATTGATAATCGTATTCTTTGCAATCATTTGAAATTTTTTTTATTAAGTTATCGCATTTTAATTCATCAGCATTTGGAATAAGGATGATAAATTCATCTCCGCCCCATCTAAATACATAACCGCTTTTAGAACAAGAAGATTTTAAAACATTAGATATACTTCTTAATAATTTATCACCTTCTAAATGTCCAAGGGTATCATTTATTAACTTTAGGCCATTAACATCACCCATGATAATACCCAATGGATGGTACTTTTCTTTATTAAGTTTTTTTATTTTCTCTTCAAAACTATTTCTATTATAAAGATTAGTAAGAACGTCTATTTCGCTTAAATATCTTAATTTTTCTTCTAAGTTTTTTTGTTGTGTAATATCTCTTGATATACCAACAATTCCACTTACATTTCCATAGTCATCAATTATTGGTGTTTTTATACTTTCTTCAGTGACTGTATGTCCCTTATAATGAGTATAAGAATTTTCAAAACTGATTGATTTTTTAGTTCTTAAAATTTTTTTATCTTGTTTATAGAAATCCATAGCTTTATGCTTTTCATACATTAAATCTAAGTCTGTTTTTTCTAATAAACTGTTCTCATCTAATGAATCACATTTATGCAGACTTTTAAAGTTATCTAAAAATGCTTTATTATAACCTAGATATCGTGAATTTTCATCTTTGTAAAAGATGGACTCAGGAAGTGTATCAATAATAGTTCTTAAAATATTTTTTTGGTGTATTAGCTCTAATTGTCTTTGTTTTTTTTCATTTATATCCATAACTATTCCGGCAACGCCTTGTACTTCATGATTTTTATCAAGTATAGGAAATACATATGCTCTAAAGTATAAACCTTTGATAAGTGATTCGGAGGTAGTTACTTTTTTTGTAGTTAAAGTTTCTTCAAGTTGTCTATTATAAATATCGGCCTTTTCTTTATGTAGTACTTCGATAGTTTTCTTTCCAATTATGTCGCTATACTTTATATTATAAAGATTTTCATAATGATCATTTATAAAAATTATTTTTGTATCAATATCTTGTATCCATACAGGATAAGGTATATTTTCTAAAAATAATTTATATATGTCTACAGAATTAGTATTCTCCATTATAGATGCTCCTTTTGAGTATATTTTTAAAAATTATAACAAGAAATATTTTACAGTTATTTAATACTGATGTCTATAAATACATATAAAAAAGAAACTACTAAAAATTATATTAAGTAGTTTCTTTAAGGATTATCTTTCTTCTAATATAAATTTGTTTATAACATGAGCGACACCATCTTCATTGTTGGAAAGAGTAATATAGTCAGCTAAATCTTTTATTTCTTCAGTAGCATTTCCCATAGCAACTCCAAGACCAGCATATTCTATCATATGTTTATCGTTTCCTGCATCACCAACACATATTATTTCTTCTTTTTTTATACCAAGTTCTTTAGCAAGTAATGATATACCACTACCTTTATTTGCATCTGGATTTAGGAATTCTAAAAAAGAAGGAGTACTTCTAACTATTGTATATCTATCATAGTACTCTTTAGGAATTTTCTTTATACATTCGTCTAATATTTCAGGATGGTCTATCATCATAAATTTAGACATAGCAATATCTTTAGGTACTTCACTTAGTGTAGTAACATTTAAATGAACTCCAGTTAAATGAGATTCTAATACAGTATAATCACTGATGTCTTTATTAAAAGTATAAAGAGTTTTTGTATCATAGAAATGACTTCTAGATCCAACTTTAATGCTTAGATTGTATAAATCTATTAAGTCATTATAATTTAGTGTTAAGTGAGATACAGGATTTTTAGTAAAAGTATCTTGAACTAAGGCACCATTAAATGTAGCGGCATAGTCTCCTTTTTCTTTAAGATTTAACTCTTCTAAAAATAGTTCAACTCCTTTTAGAGGTCTACCAGTACATAAAACAATCTTAACCCCTTTTTCTTTTGCACTTTGTATAGCTTTTTTTACACCTTCTGTAAGTTGGTGTGAACTATTGATTAAAGTTCCATCAATATCTAATGCGATTAATTTGTAACTCATAATTCCTCCTGTTTGATGTTAAAACAATGTAAAATATTTTAAAATAATTATATTATTAAAATTTTGTACAATAATTTTGTATAATATCAACATTGAAATTAATTAATGTTAATTTTAAACAATAATATATAGTTTAAAAGTTTTTATTCATAAATTCAATAAAAAGTTAAGTAGGAAATAGATTGTATATATACAACTTACATATAAAATTAGATGTACATACTCATACATTGGCTAGTGTTCATAATCTTAGTGATGCTACAAATTTAAAATATCTAATTAAATTTATAGGTGAAATATAATTTCCTAAAGAATAAGTTATTAATACTTCAGTAGAGAACTTTATAATTAAAATTTCATTATAATATGATTAATTGTTAAAAAAATATTAAAATCTAAAATGGAAAGAATCTCAGTCTAAATGAAGAGGCATTTTCTATATATTATAAAAAATAATAAAATAAATGAGAATATAAGCTATATTTGACTTAACTGGATGTATAAATAAACTTTTATATAATAATTTGATAAAAATTTAACAAATGTATTGACATGAAAAAGAATATAAATTATTATAAGTAATATAAAAAAAGTTGTTAAAAATATAACAAGGTTTATTAACATTATATTATTTTAGGGGGAGTTTCCAAATGAGTAAAGAAACAAAAAAAGTTAAAGTTACAAACCAAGAAGTAAATGTAGAAAATATGATTAATGAATTAGTTGAGAAAGCAAATGTAGCTAAAGAGGCTATGTTAAAATTAGATCAAGAAGCTACAGATAAAATAGTAGCAGCAATGGCAAAAGCAGGTCTTGATAAACATATAGAACTTGCAAGATTCGCAGTAGACGAAACTGGTAGAGGGATATTTGAAGATAAAGTAACTAAAAATATGTTCGCGACAGAATATATTTATAATAATATAAAATATACAAAAACAGTTGGTGTTATAGAAGAAAATGAAGAAGAAGGATACATGAAGGTTGCAGAACCAATAGGTGTAGTAGCGGGTGTAACTCCTGTTACAAATCCAACTTCAACTACAATGTTCAAAACATTAATATCTATGAAAGGTAGAAATCCAATAATTTTCTCTTTCCATCCATCAGCTCAAAAATGTTCTGCTGAAGCAGCTAGAATATTAAGAGATGCAGCTATAGAAGCTGGAGCACCAGAAAATTGTGTTCAATGGATAGAAGCTCCATCATTAGAAGCATCAGCAGCATTAATGAAACATTCAGGAGTATCATTAATACTTGCAACTGGAGGTCCTGGAATGGTTAAGTCAGCTTACTCTTCAGGAAAACCAGCATTAGGAGTTGGAGCAGGAAATGTACCTTGTTTCATAGAAAAATCTGCTGATATAAAACAAGCAGTAAATGATTTAATATTATCTAAATCATTTGATAACGGAATGATATGTGCTTCTGAACAAGCAGTTATAGTAGAAGAGTGCATATATGATGAAGTGGTAGCTTTACTTAAACATTATAACTGCTACTTTGTAGAAGGAAAAGAAAAAGAATTATTAGAAAAAACAGTTATAAATCCTGAAACTAAAACATTAAATCCAAATATAGTTGGACAAAGTCCTTATACTATAGCTAAAATGGCAGGATTTGAAGCTCCAAAAGATGCTAAAATTTTAGTAGCTGAAATAGGTGGAGTAGGAATGGATTATCCATTATCAAAAGAAAAATTATCTCCAGTATTAGCTTGTATAAAAGTTAAAAATGCTGAAGAAGGAATACAAAAATGTGTCGAAATGACGGAATTTGGTGGACTTGGACATTCAGCTGTTGTACACACAAATAATGATGATGTAATAGCGGAATTCTCAAAAAGAGTAAGAACAGGAAGATTATTAGTAAATGCACCATCTACACATGGAGCTATAGGAGACCTTTACAACGTAAATACTCCATCATTAACTTTAGGATGCGGATCAATGGGTAATAACTCAACTACAGATAACGTATCAGCAGTAAACTTAATAAATGTTAAGAAAGTGACTAAGAGGAGAGTTAATATGCAATGGTTTAAAATTCCTGAAAAAATATATCATGAAATGCACTCAATTCAATATCTAGAAAAAATGGAAAATGTTGAAAGAGTAATGATAGTTACAGATAGAATGATGGTTCAACTTGGATATGCTGATAAATTAGCTTACCACTTAAGAAAAAGAAGAAATCCAGTAATGATAGAAATATTTGCTGATGTAGAACCAGACCCATCTGTTGACACAGTATTAAATGGTGCTGAAGCTATGAGAAAGTTCAATCCAGATACAATAATAGCATTAGGTGGGGGATCTGCAATGGATGCTGCTAAAGGTATGTGGTTATTCTATGAAAACCCAGAAGCAGACTTTGAAGATTTAAGACTTAAATTTGCTGATATAAGAAAAAGAGTATTTAAGTTCCCTAAATTAGGAAGAAAAGCTAAAATGGTAGCTATTCCAACTACTTCAGGAACTGGTTCAGAAGTAACTTCATTTGCTGTTATAACTGATAAAGTTAATAATATAAAATATCCTTTAGCTGATTATGAGTTAACTCCAGATATAGCTATAATAGATCCACAATTCGTAATGTCAGTACCAGCAGCTGTTACTGCAGATACAGGACTTGATGTATTAACTCATGCTATAGAAGCTTATGTTTCAATAATGGCAACTGATTATACAGATGCATTAGCTATGAGAGCTATACAAATGGTATTTGAATATTTACCAGTTTCATATAAAGGTGGAAATACAGCAGAAGGTAGAGAAGCTAGAGAAAAAATGCATAATGCTTCTTGCATGGCAGGTATGGCATTCGCAAATGCTTTCTTGGGAGTAAACCACTCATTAGCTCATAAATTAGGAAGTGAATTCCATATACCACATGGTAGAGCTAATGCAATATTATTACCACATGTAATAGAATACAATGCTCAAATGCCAACTAAATTTGCTGCATTCCCTAAATATAAATCTTTCGTAGCTGACAAGAAATATGCTGAAATAGCTAAAGGTCTTGGATTAAAAGCTGATACAGTAGAACAAGGAGTTATAAGCTTAGTTCAAGCTATAAAAGATTTAATGATGAGCCTAAATATGCCAATGTCTGTAGAAGAGTGCGGTATAGATAGAGAAACTTACTTTGGTGCAATAGAGAAATTAGCTTTAGATGCATTTGATGATCAATGTACACCAGCTAACCCAAGATTACCATTAGTAACTGAGTTACATGAGATATATAAAAATATATATCCATCAACAAAAGTAGTAAAAACAGTAAAAGAAACTAAAAAAGAAAAAGAATTAGTATAAAATAGTTTAATTAGTGATTCCTTAAAATATAACCTTAAAATTAATATTGTCTGCAATGAAAAAGACCTTCCATTTATAAATGGAAGGTCTTTTGTATATAAAAATATTTAGTCATTATTATTAAAAATACTATTGTATAGTTCCATAATTTCTTTATCTGACTTTCCGTCAATATCACGTTCAAAATCATCTTGCTTTCCTGCTGATTCATAAAAGTCTTCCAATTCAGCAATACATTCATCCATGTTTTTTTTATTTTTTTTCATAAATTAATCACCTTATCCAATTTTATTTATTAATATAATTATATCACTTATAATTTAAAATAATAAATTCTAAATAATAATCTTTTGTACTAAAATTGTAAATTACACTTTTTAATAAACAAATACTTTAAAATGTATCAAAAATATAATAATATTAAGATGTTTTTAAAGGGATAATAATACCACAAATTTAATGGTTAAAAGTAAATAAAAAATATTATAATAAAAATAGAAAAGTTCACAAAAAATTTTATAAATGAGGCGATTTTAAATTATGACAAAAGATATAGATATAAAAAATGAACTTGAAGAAGTATTATTAACATATGAAAAACCATCAATATATTTTAACAACTTAAAAAATAATAATACTTTAGGCGTGAAATTTCCAGAAATAAGTGATTTGATAGGAGTAATACAATCACCTATTCATCATCCAGAAGGAGATGTATTTAATCATACTATGATGGTAATAGATGAGGCAGCTAAATTAAAAGATAAAGCTAAAAATCCACTTGGTTTTATGTACTCAGCTTTATGCCATGATTTTGGAAAAGTTTTAACGACTACAACTAAAGAAGATGGAAAAATAATTTCATATAATCACGAAAGGGCTGGTTTAAAACTAGTTAGGAAATTCTTAAGTAGAATAATAAGGAAAGACGAAAGTGACCTTAAGAACTATGTGTTAAATATGACAGAACTTCATATGCAACCAAATCAATTAGCAAATCAAAATAGTAAATTAAAAAGCACTAGAAAGTTATTTAACAAGTCGATCTGTCCGCATGATTTAGTATTGTTGGCAAAAGCAGATGCACTTGGAAGAACTGTAAATCAAGATTATTCTATTAAGGAAGGTTATCTTAAAAATGCTCTAGAAGATTTTAAAGAAATAGATACAAATAATGAAAACTAAAATAATTTATTTACGAAAGTCTGCCTTATAAAAGTGGCAGACTTTTTATTTTGATAAAATCATATATTTATTAGAAAATAAGCACAAATGTTAAATTATATTAAAGATATTAAAATTTAATTGACAATTTGTGGTAAAGGAAATACTATTTAGTTAATACTATTTAATTAATTTAAAATAATTGAACACAAACAAAGATATATAGAAGTAAAAATAGTTTAATTACTTTTTCAAATATTAATAATATTTTAAGGGGGAAATGATTATGTTAAAAACAACAAAAATAACTGACCCGGAATTATATGCAATAGTAGAAAAAGAATTAGAAAGACAAAAATATAATATAGAAATGATAGCATCAGAAAGTTCTGCGCCTACAGAAATATTAGAACTTATGGGGAGTGTATTTGTTAATAAAACAGAAGAAGGACTTCCTGGAAAGAGATATCAAGCAGGATCACAATATGCTGATGAAGTGGAAAATTTATGTATAGAAAGGGCTAAGGAAGCATTTGGCTGTGAATATGTAAATGTTCAGGCTTACTCTGGTGCAACTGCAAACTACACAGTATTTAATGCTGTACTTGATCCAGGAGATAAAATTCTTGCTATGAAACTGGATCATGGTGGACATTTAACACATGGATCACCTGCAAATTTTGCAAGTAAAATATTTAACTATGAACATTACGGTGTAGATTTGGAAACTGAGGAAATAAATTATGATGAAGTAGAAAAGAAGGCTCTAGAATTTAAACCTAAAATGATAATAGCTGGAGCTAGTGCCTATCCAAGGCTTATAGATTATAAAAGAATGAGAGAAATAGCAGATAAAGTTGGGGCGTATTTAATGGTAGATATGGCTCATATATCAGGACTTATAGGAGCAGGAGTAATACCTTCACCAGTTCCATATGCAGATTTCTGTACATCTTCTTGTTCAAAAACAATTTGTGGTCCTAGAGGTGGATTTGTAATGTGTAAAGAAAAATATGCAAAAGCATTAAATAGATCAACTTTCCCAGGAACACTTGGATCTATACAAATAAATGGAATAGCAGCTAAAGCCAATATGTTTAAAAGAGTAAGAGAACCTCAGTTTATAGCTACAATGCAAAGAGTATTAGATAATGCAAAATGCTTAGCAAAAGAATTAGAAAAAAGAGGATTTAGAATAGTAAGTGGAGGTACTGATAATCATACTGTGCTAGTGGATTTAAGGGCGAAGAAAATAACTGGCAAGCAATTTGATCAAGCCTTAGAAAAAATAGGCATAACAGTAAATAAAAATACTATTCCAAATGACCCAGAAAGTCCATTTGTAACAAGTGGTGTTCGTATAGGACTTACAGCAGTTTCAGAACGTGGATTTGGACCGAAGGAAATAACTGAGATAGCTGATATTATGGAAAAAGTAGCAGATAACATAGATAATGAAGAAGTATTAAAAGAATGTAAAAATCAAGCAAGAAATTTAATTTCAAAATTCCCACTATATCCAGAAGGGTATTTTGAGGACTAAAACTAGCTTCTCACAGTAATAAGTGTATTTGAATAATAAACTTTTTACTTAAATATTAATATACACATAAAAATGGTGAGCACGATATATATGTTCACCATTTTTATTACTTAAAGTAGTATTAATTGAATAATAGTAGAAACTGCAGTCATAGTAAGACCCAAAGTAATTTCATAAGGTAGTAATTTAAATCTTTCAGATAAACTTATCTCAACGCTACTTCCGCTTGTATGAAAAAGAGATCCATGTGGTAGTTGCTCAAATACACAAGAACCAGCATTAACTAAAGTGGCACCTGCTACATTTGATAAACCTGATGCTAAAATTGCAGTTGAAAAAGTTGAAGATGCAATAGTAGATCCAGATGTTGAAGAAGCAGTAGCTAAAGACATAATCATGCCTGAAATAGGTGCTAATAAAAATTGTGGAATATTAAGAATATCTAATAATTCAATTGTACTTTGTTGTAAATTAGAAGATTGTATAATACCTACTAAAGTTCCTGTACCTAATAATAGCAGACATATACCTTGCATTTTATTTATACCAAAAGCCATTAGCTCATTAGTATTTTTAGTGTTATTAGTAGCAATTATACTTACCATAGCGCCTACTGGTAAGGCTATTAAAGGATCTATTGTAATGTCAGTGAAGTTTCCTAAAGATAACAATACAATAGAAGTACAGGGGCCAATAATAGAACAAAATAAACTAGGTAGTGATTCATGTTCTTTATTTAAAGTATTAAAAATGATTTTGCTACCTTTATTAGATAAGAGTTTAGTTAATAATAAAGTTAAAATTATTCCAAATATTGCAGGTGTAACATTAGACATCATTACATTAGAAATATCCACATTAAAATTATCAGCAGCAGCCAAGGTATTTGGATTTGGGGAAATAATATTACCGGCTTTACCCCCACCTAGCAAAGCTAGCAATACAGACATTTTTGAATAATTTAGTTTTGAACCTAAAGATAATCCTATAGGAGCAACAGTTAAAATAGCCACATCTAAATTTACACCTACAGCTGCAAGTACAAAGGTAGAAAATATTATTCCTAGTATTGAATGCTTATCACCAAGTGCTTTTATTATTTCTTCAGAAATTCTATTTACAGAACCTGTTTTAATTAAGCAAGCAGCTAAAAATCCAGATGCTAATACTCTTAGTATTGATGGAAAAATATCTTTAGCTCCATTTATCATAAATTCTATAGTGTTTAATAAATCTGCACCACCAACTAATCCGCCAATTAAGGCTCCAAACATTAAACTATATACGGGTTCGTATTTTTTTAGTATGAGTATTACAGATATAAATAATCCGACTAAAGCTCCAAAAGTTGTAATCATCATTTTATGTCTCCTTTAGTGTTTAATATAAATTAATAAATTAAGGTATATTTTACATGACAAAGAACTTTGTGTCAAATACAATTAAATAAAATAAATTATATTTAATATAAAAACTAAAAATTAAGTAATTGTGGTATAATAAAAAATAAAATTAACGGATTAATAAATAAATTTTTAAGGAGATATCAATGAGTGATTTGAATATAGGAGAAAAAATAGCACAATACAGAAAAAGTAAAGATTTAAGTATAAGGGAATTAGCTAAAATGGCAGAGGTTACACCATCGTTGCTTAGTCAAATAGAAAGAGGTTTAGCAAACCCATCTGTTAACTCTTTAAAGTCAATTGCAAATGCATTAAATGCGCCTTTGTTTACTTTTTTTACTTCTGAGATAATTAAAGAGGACTTAATAGTGAGAGGAAATAATAGAAAAAAAGTAATTCTTCCTGGTGCAGATAATGTTATATATGAAATGTTAACACCTGGAATAAATGATAACTTGGAGTTTGCTATTATGGATTTATCGCCTAAATCATCATCATGTACTGATTATATTCATCATAATGGGTATGAGATTGCGTATGTGTTAGAAGGAGAGGTTATTTTATATTTGGATGATGAAAAATTTGATTTAAATAAAGAGGATAGTGTTAAAATTCCTGCCGGAATTAAACATAGATGGGAAAATAATAGTGATATAGAAGCGAAAGTTATATTCGCTGTTATTTTATAAAAAATTAAAAATCTTTACTAGTTAAAAAGGTCTGATTATCAATAGATTGATATCGGACCTTTAATTATTTTGCAAATTAATATTTTAATAGAATTTGTTTTATCTATTTAATAATAAAATTAATACTTAATATAAGGTAAATAGTTTTGGAATATGTGGAATTATATAAAAGGTATAAATATTTGATTAATCGTAAAAATATAACAAACTTAAATAAAATAATTATATTTGACGAGGATTAGCATAATGAGCAAAGAAATGAAAAAGATTAAAAATCCAAAGGAAGAAATAATAAATATAGAAGTTATAATTGACGAATTAGTTAAAAAAGCAAATGTTGCGATGGAAGAAATGCTGAAACTAGATCAGGAAAAAATTGATAAAATAGTTCAATCAATGGCAAAAGCAGGTCTTGATAAGCATATGGAATTAGCCAAAATGGCTGTTGATGAAACTAATATGGGAATTTTTGAAGATAAGGTAACGAAAAATATTTTTGCAACAGAGTATATTTATAATAGCATAAAATATGAAAAAACTGTTGGAGTAGTGGAAGAAAATGACGGAGAAGGATATATGGCGGTTGCAGAGCCTATAGGAGTAATCGCAGGAGTAACACCTGTTACAAATCCAACATCAACAACAATGTTTAAAGCTTTAATTTCTATAAAATCAAGAAATCCGATAATATTTAGTTTTCATCCATCTGCACAGAAGTGTTCTGTCCAAGCTGCAAAGATATTAAGAGATGCTGCAATAAAAGAAGGAGCACCAAAAGATTGTATACAGTGGATAGAGACTCCATCTTTAGAGGCATCAAATGAATTAATGAAACATAAAGGAATATCTATGATTTTAGCAACTGGAGGACCTGGAATGGTTAAATCAGCATATTCTTCAGGTAAGCCAGCCTTAGGAGTAGGTCCAGGAAATGTTCCTTGTTTTATTGAAAGATCTGCAGATATTAATCAAGCTGTAAATGATTTAATAGTATCCAAATCATTTGATAATGGAATGATTTGTGCATCTGAACAAGCTGTAATAATTGAAGATGAAATATATGAAGATGTTGTCTCGATAATGAAAAATAATAAATGCTATTTTGTAAATAATGAGGAAAAAGAATTACTAGAAAATACTGTTATAAATAAAGATACTAAAATGTTAAATGCAAAAATAGTAGGGAAAAGTGCATATACAATTGCGCAAATGTCAGGATTTGAAGTACCTAAAGATACTAAAATATTAGTAGCAGAAATAAATGGAGTAGGTGAAGATTATCCTTTATCTAAAGAAAAACTTAGTCCAGTTTTAGCCTGTATAAAGGTGAAAAATGCAGATGAAGGCATAGATAAATGTGTTGAAATGACAGAGTTTGGTGGTCTTGGTCATTCGGCATGTATACACTCTAACAATGACAATATAATTTTAAAATTTAGTGATAAAGTAAAAACAGGTAGACTTTTAATAAATACACCGTCAAGTCAAGGAGCCATTGGAGGTATATATAATGTTAATACACCTTCACTAACTTTAGGTTGTGGTTCCATGGGTAATAATTCTACTACTGATAATATATCTGCTCATAATTTAATTAACTTAAAAAAGGTTACCAAAAGAAGAAATACTATGCAGTGGTTTAAAGTGCCAGAAAAGATTTATCATGAAATGAATTCAATTCAATATTTAGAAAAGCTTCCTAATGTGGAAAGAGTAATTATAATTACTGATAGAACTATGGAAGATTTGGGATATGTAAAAAAAGTAGAGTACCAGTTAAGAAAAAGACGAAATCCTGTTATAATAGAAAAATTTACAAATGTAGAAGTAGACCCATCTGTTGAAACAGTATTAATTGGGTCACAAGAAATGACTAAATTTAAGCCAGATACTATAATAGCTTTAGGAGGGGGTTCAGTAATAGATGCAGCAAAAGGAATGTGGTTATTTTATGAAAATCCACAAGTGAATTTTGATGATTTGAAACTTAAATTTATGGATATTAGAAAAAGGATTTATAAATTTCCTAAGTTAGGACGAAAATCAAAATTGGTAGCTATTCCAACTACATCAGGAACAGGATCAGAGGTAACTTCATTTGCAGTTATAACAGATAAAGAAAATAATATAAAATATCCTTTAGCTGATTATGAATTAACACCAGACGTAGCCATAGTAGACCCACAATTTGTAATGAGTTTGCCAAGCTCAGTTATTGCAGACACAGGTTTAGATGTATTAACTCACGGAATAGAAGCATATGTTTCTGTAATGGCAACGGATTATACGGATGCGATGGCATTAAAAGCTATAGAGATGGTATTTAAATATTTACCAATATCATATAAAGGTGGAGATTTAGTAGAATGTAAAGAAGCTAGAGAAAAAATGCATAATGCCTCTTGTATAGCAGGTATGGCATTTGCCAATGCTTTTTTAGGGATAAATCACTCTTTAGCTCATAAACTTGGTGCTAAGTTTCATATACCTCATGGAAGAGCAAATGCTATATTATTACCACACGTAATAGAATATAATTCGCAAATACCAAGTAAGTTTACGGTATTTCCTAAATATAAATCTTTTGTAGCTGATAAAAAGTATTGTGAAATTGCAAGAGTATTGGGATTAAATACTGATAGTGTTGAAGAAGGTGTTAAAAGCTTAATTGATGCAATTAGAAAATTAATGCAAGATCTAAATGAACCAATGAGTATTAAAGATTGTGGTATAGAAAAAAATGAGTATATATCTTCTATAAAAAAATTAGCTATAGAGGCTTTTGACGATCAATGTACTTCTGCTAATCCTAGGTCACCATTAGTAAAAGAATTAGAAGAAATATATATGAAGATATACTAAAACATATATAAGTATTTTAAATAAGAACATCATAAAAAATATTTCATATAAATGAATTAAAGAAAGTATATATAAGTAAAATAAAAAAATAAGAATAGTTTTCTAATTAAGAGATATAATATATTTAATAATAATTGTTGACAAGCAATATATATTCGTATAATATTACTATTAATTAATTTAAAAAAATGGAAAAAGCAATGAAGGGAAGAGTAGTTATAGAACAGAGTCAAAGCGAACTGGTTATGGTGTGAGTCCAGTACAAAGTATATAATGAAGAACCTCCCAGAGCTACTAACCGAAATCTAAAAGAGAGTAGACTTAGTCGGAACCAGGCCGTTACCTACTTGGCGATGTATTATTAAGTACATTGAATGAGTTGAACTTTTATTAAAGTTAAATTAGGTGGTACCGCGGAAGTCTAGCCTTTCGTCCTATTTATATAGGATGAAGGGCTTTTTTTATTGAAAAATCACAATAATAAATCAAAAGGAGTGGAAGTAATATGTGTTTAGTAATACCAGAAAGATATGAAACTAGTTTAGGGGTTATAGAAACTCAGCAGGCAATAAAGGATTTAAAGGACTTTTTTGAAAATAGATTAGGAGAAATGTTAAAACTGACAAGAGTATCTTCTCCATTGTTTGTTTTACCTGAAACAGGAACAAATGATAACTTAAATGGTATAGAAAAACCAGTAAGTTTTCAAGTACCTCATCTAAGAAAAAATGCAGAAATTGTTCATTCTTTAGCTAAATGGAAGAGAGTTGCTCTTAAAAAGTATGGATTTGCAGTAGGAAGAGGCCTATATACTGATATGAATGCAATTAGAAAGGATGAAGAACTAGATAATTTACATTCTTTATATGTAGACCAATGGGACTGGGAACTTATAATAAATAAAGAAGATAGAACTATGGAAACACTAAAAAAAGTAGTAAGAGATTTATATAAGGTTTTTAAAGAAACAGAAGAGCATGTTCATAGCATATATCCAGAAGTAGAGTGTGTATTACCGGAAGAAATAACTTTTATAACATCTCAGGAATTACTAGATATGTATCCAGACTTAACAGCGAAAGAAAGAGAAGATGCTATTGTTAGGGAGAAAAAAGCAGTTTTCTTAATGCAAATAGGAAAAGTATTAAGTAGTGGAGAAAAACATGACGGAAGAAGTCCTGACTATGATGATTGGGAATTAAATGGAGACATATTATTTTATAATTCAGTATTGGATAATGCCATAGAACTTTCATCAATGGGGATTAGAGTAGATGAAAAAGCGCTAGAAAGACAATTAAAAGCCGCAAAATGTGAAGATAGAAAAGAGTTAGATTATCATAAAGCTTTATTAGATGGAAAATTGCCATATACAATAGGTGGAGGTATTGGTCAATCTAGAATATGTATGTTCTTCTTAAATAAAGCTCATATAGGTGAAGTTCAAGTAGGAATTTGGCCTCAAGAAATGATTGAGGAGTGCAGTAAAGCTGGAATAACTTTATTATAAATATATTAAAAGATGGTATAGATAAATTATTTTAACTAAATTTATCTATACCACCATAAAATACATAAATTATTTAAAAGGATAGATAAACCTTATTTGATTTCTGATTTCATCCACATTAGTTCTAGTCATTACAGCAGTGTAATTAATATCTTCTTCACTTTTAAATACGAAGCTTGCTGTTATCATTTTAACTTATCCAATTTTACCTTCATCAATCCATGATTTAGCTTTATTTATTGAAGGCAGAATAATCTCTATAATAAATTTGTATATTGCAACTAATTTTCAGTTTTTAATATTAGATGCTTTTTTAGCAAATAAAATAGCTATAATACCTGGTCCAATTATTCCCCATTTAATCATTATAATATCTCTTTTTATCATACTATTTTATATATTTATTATATAATAAATATTAAATGAATTTTAAATAATAAAATTTACAATACATTTTCCAAATATTTGTATATAATTAGATAAGTAGTAATATTATGTAATAAAAATAGAGAAAAGTTAAATTAATCGACTATTAGAATGACAGAGGGGAGAAAATATATGAAGGAATGCATTAAAAGGAATAGAGTATTATTAGTTATTACAATAATATTTAGTGTTATATCGTCAGTGACTATGGTGGGTGTTTCATTATTATTACAATCAACCATAGATAAAGTTATGAATGGGGATATGGAAGGATTTAAAAAAGTATTGGCTTTTACTCTGATATACTGTTTAATTATGGGGTTATTATATTTTATTTATGATATCCTAAGTAAAATGTTTGTTAGAAATGTAACGAAAGAGCTTAGAGACAAAATATTTTCTGGAATAATAAAGCATAACTATAAAGATTTTAATTCTAAAAATACAGCAGACTACATATCGGCATTAACTAATGATATTAAATTAGTAGAAGAAAACTATATAACTTCTATATTATTAGTTTTTCAATTTTCTGTAGCATTTTTAGCGACAATCGGAATATTATTATACTTAAGTCCTCTAGTTACAGCTTGTTTATTTGTAAGTATGTTACTAATTTTTATCGTACCAAGTATATTTGGTAAAAAACTAGAAAGTAAGCAGATGAACCTTTCTAATAAATTAACATCTTTCACTACATTAATTAAAGATATGCTTAGTGGATACGATATTATAAAATCCTACAATTTAAAAAAGGATACATTTAAGGAGTTTGAAGAAGAAAATATAGACTTGGCAAAAGCTAAGTTTGAAGCAGATAAATTATTAGTTATAAATGAGACTTTATCTCAACTACTTGGAATGGGAACTCAATTCGTAGCTGTATTCTTATCGGCATATTTGGTCCTAAAAGGAAATATAACTATGGGAACATTAATTGCGATTGTTCAACTATCAGGAAGTTTTATTCAACCAGTTATTATGATTATGAGTTATTTGCCAAAGATTACTTCTATGAATTCTGTAATAACAAGATTAGATGAGTTATCAAATTACAAAGATAGCAGTTTTACGGGAAATGGAAATCCTTCTTTTAAAAATTCTATAGAACTAAAAAATATTAATTTTGAATATGAAGAGAATAAGCATATCATTGATGGAGTAGATTTAACAATAATAAAAAATAAAAAATATGCTATTGTAGGGCCTAGTGGTTGTGGTAAATCAACTTTAGTAAAATTAATTCTTGGATACTATGCAGATTATAATGGACAGATAAAATATGATGACAATGAAATAAGAAATTTAAATATAGAAAAAATAAATAATATGACTTCAATTATTCATCAAAATGTATATATGTTTGATAAAAATATAAAAGATAATATTTGTTTATATAAAAATTTTTCTTATGAAAATATAAATGAAATATTAAAATTAAGTGGAGCATATGAATTTATAAATGAAATAGAAGAAGGTTTAGACTATCATATGGGCGAAAATGGGAATAATTTATCAGGAGGACAAAAACAGAGGATTGCTATAGCAAGAGCTTTAATTCAAGAAACTCCTATACTTGTTTTAGATGAAGGCACGTCTGCTATAGATATGCAAACAGGATATGATATTGAAAATAGACTATTAAGTTTAGAAGATCTTACATTAATAACAATTACACATAAGATGAGTGAAGAGTTATTAAGTTTATATGATGAGATAATTTATATGGAAAATGGTAAAATAATTGAGCAAGGCAGCTTTGAAGATTTAATAAAAAGAGGGGAAAGATTCTTTGATTTTTATAAATTAGAAACGGCATAATTGAGTATAAATAAAAAGTGATGAATTATAAGGTTGTTCATCACTTTTTTATTATTAAAATAATTCATTTATTGATTTTAAAGTTTTTGTTGGGCAACAAGTTTCATATATAATAGTGCCATTCTCTCCAATATAAGAATTATAAACTGTTAATGTTTTTGTCAATTGTCTATAATGCTGTGCAAGTAGACCGACATTATTATATGTTGATAATCTTACTACTTTTGTTTCATCAAAATCAAATCTATTTTGCTTTAAGATACTTCTTGTAAAATTTACATCTTCTGAAGATTGAATTTGATCATTACCAATTATAAATACAAACTTTAACTTATTATTATATTCTGATATATAATATGCAGATATATTTAAGTTATTTTCTTCAAGAGTATTTAACAAGTTTAATAAATATTCTTCGCTAGTATAAACAGTAAATTGAACTATAATAGAATCATTAGACATATTACTGTTTGAAAAGTTAACTTTATTGATAGAATTTTTATCTTTATTCATAATTCACTGTCCTCCCTTGTAATAAAATTGAGACATATTACTTTAATGCCTATATCCTATAATATGACATGATAACTGTTAATGTTACGAAAATTTACGATTTATTTATAAATAAAGTAATAGATTTATTTTATAAGAAGACAAAGATTATAATATAAGAAAGGCACTACAATTAAGTAGTGCTTTTTATAAAATATAAATTAAAATTGTAATTTCTCTAATATACTTTTAGTAATGAGCTCTTTATGTTTACTGAAATAAATTACTAAACCAGTATAAAACTCATTGGATAGGTTTAATATATCTTTCATTTCTATTAAGTTTCCTAAAAATTCTTCCTTATCAATTGTGCCTATGATATACCCTATAAAAGATTCTAAGTAATCAGTTGCTTTTTCTTGCCAGTTAGGATTTTTTGCTAAGGTAGATTGAACAAAAGGAGTTATACTTATATATGTAGCTAATTCTCCTAATTCTCTTTCACTATAGTTAGCTAAATTCTTTTTTGAGCTTATTTTAAAATCATCAGTTAAAAACACTCCATTTAATAAATCAGATGTAACATTAATTATATAAGAAAGTATTTCACTATCAGTACTTCGTATTAAAGAACTAAATATAAGATTATCTGAATCTACATCCTTGTAACGACTTAAATTTTTTAATTTCATTTGATACCTCCAAGTTTTTATAGTAATAATTATATAATGATTACTATATTTTTAGTAGAAAAATTATTATATGTAAACTAACTTCTATTAATGAATTTATAAAATATATGTTATGGTATTATAATTATGATATAATCCATAAATAAATATAATATATGGTTTTAAATTTTTTTAATAAGAAAGGATTGAAGTTTTATGGAATTTATACCTACAAAAACAATAGTATCTTCTTACAATGAAAATCCTAATTGGTTTGGAATAAATTATAATATGAATATTTATAAAGGTTGCTGCCATGGATGTATTTATTGTGATTCGAGGAGTAGTTGCTATCAAATCGTAGACTTTGATCGAGTAAGGATAAAAGAAAATGCTATAGAAATAATAAGAAAAGAACTTCAATCAAAGAGGAAAAAAGGAGTAATTGGAACAGGAGCAATGAGTGATCCTTATAATCCATTTGAGGGGAAATATAAACTTACTAGACAAGCTTTAAAATTAATAGATGAATATAGATTTGGCATAGGTATTGCTACAAAAAGTAATCTTATAACAAGAGATATAGATCTATTAAAAAGAATACAAAGCCATTCACCTATGATAGTTAAAATGACAATTACAACTTTTGATGATAAGTTGTGTAAAAAAATTGAAAAAAATATATGCACATCAAATGAAAGATTTAAGGCTATTAAAGAATTAAGTGATAATAATATATATACAGGTGTGTTACTTATGCCATTATTGCCATTTATTAATGACAATGAAGAAAATATAAAAAATATTATTCGGAAAGCTTATGAGTGTGGAGCTAAATTTGTTTTTACGTATGGATTGGGAGTAACACTTAGAAAAAATCAAAGAGAATACTATTTAGAACAATTAAGAAAAATATTTCCAAAAGAAAATTTAGATAAAGTATATATGGAGACTTTTGGAGAAAGATATGAAAATCCATCACCAAATTCGACGCATTTATGGCATATATTTAAATGTGAGTGTGAAAAATATAATATTTTATATAAAATGGAAGATATTATAAATGATTATAAAAATAAATATGAAAGAAAACAAATAAGTTGGTTTTAATTATTGTTATATGTTTTTTTTTATGATATATTACAAATACAAATTCAGAAGGGAAGATATACAATGGCAGAAATAAATGAATTTAATATAACTGAAGAAGAACTTGCTGAAATAGAAGAAATTAAAGAATTATCACAAGGTTGTGTTGATTATTTATTGGAATCTTTAATAAATCCAGAAACAGGAGACAAAGTTGAATTAGAAGAAGATGATAAAAAAATTATTTTTAAATTAGTTTTAGATAAAACAATGGAATATATAGAAGAATATTCTTTTCCAAGTAATGAAGATGATTTCGGAAAATATGTTGAATTTATATTTGGGCATATTCAAAAGAGTTTATAATAAAGAGAATGGTTTAAACCATTCTTTTTTATTTAATAAATATAAAATTAAAATATGAAAATAAGGGGGAATTAAATAACAAGAAAGCGTTTTTTTAAAAATATAGGTATATGGAAGATTAGATGATGCATTGGAAAAATGATTTTTTTATGGGTGGCTTATATTATCTAGAATTTGAAACGTGTTGACTTATTTTAAAGATAAGAAAATCTTTAATTAAATTTGAAAATGAACTATAACTATAAAATTATGAAAACTTTTTCAATAAAAACAGAAATTTCCTTGAAAACGTTGTTGAATAATGTTACTATGAATTTAAGGAATAAATACATAGAGGGAGAAAAGACATGAAAAACCTTATAAAACAATGGAATAATATTAGTTTAGTAAAAAGAATTATTATCGGTTTAGTAATTGGGATAACGTTTGCAATAACAATGCCGGCACAAGTAGCACCAATCGCAATTTTAGGATCATTATTCGTAGGAGCTTTAAAAGCAATAGCTCCAATATTAGTTTTCTTCTTAGTTATGTCTGCAATATGTCAACATAAAGAAGGAAAGAAAACAAACATAAAATCAATTATAGTACTATATTTATTAGGAACATTAATAGCAGGTATAGTAGCTGTTGTTGGAAGTTTCTTATTCCCGGTAACATTAACTCTTACAGCAGGAGCTGAAGGGGTAGCACCACCAAGTGGAGTAGGAGAAGTATTGAAAACCTTATTAATGAACGTAGTAGATAACCCAGTAAATGCAATAGCAAATGCTAACTATATAGGTGTGTTAACATGGGCTGTAGTATTTGGTCTTGCACTAAAAAATGCAGCTGAATCAACTAAACAAGTTATAGTAAATGTTTCAGATGCAATATCTCAAGCAGTAAGATGGGTAATAAACTTAGCACCATTCGGTATAATGGGATTAGTATTTGATACTATATCAACATCAGGATTAGAATCATTATTAAGTTATGGTAAATTAATAGGAGTATTATTAGGATGCATGGCATTTGTTGCCTTAGTAGTGAATCCATTAATAACTTTTATAGCTACAAGAAAAAATCCATATCCACTAGTACTTAGATGTTTAAGAGAATCTGGTCTTACAGCATTCTTTACAAGAAGTTCTGCTGCAAATATACCAGTAAACATGAAGCTTTGTAAAGATTTAGGATTAGATGAAGATACTTATTCAGTATCAATACCTTTAGGAGCAACAATAAACATGGGTGGAGCAGCAATAACAATATCAGTACTTGCTTTAGCTGCTGCTCATACATTAGGAATAAAAGTTGATATAGGAACTGCAATAATATTATCGGTATTATCAGCAGTATCTGCTTGTGGAGCATCAGGAGTAGCTGGAGGATCATTGCTTTTAGTACCACTTGCTTGTTCATTATTTGGTATACCAAATGAAGTAGCAATGCAAGTAGTTGGTGTTGGATTCATAGTAGGGGTTATACAAGACTCTGCTGAAACTGCATTAAACTCTTCAACTGACGTTCTTTATACTGCAGTTGCAGAACTTGGAAAAAGAAGAAAAGAAGCTGAACAAAAAGCTGCTTAATAATTTTAATCTTAAATTAATAAAAGATAGAATATAAAAAACCGTATTGATATTTATTCAATATGGTTTTTTATATTTTGAGAGAAGTGCTATGATTAAATTGAAAGAACTTGTTATAACTATAAAATTACTGTATAAAAAAATATATAATATTGAAGCTGACGCAATATAGTGCTAGAATAAAATTAAAATAAAACATTTAGGGGAGCTTTTGCTGAGAATGAATTTTTAATTCTAAACCCTTTGAATCTGTTTGGATAATGCCGACGTAGGGAGATTAAATATTGTATATATTTTGTTGTTAACATTTTGTTGTTAATTACATTATTTATTAATTTTGATTAAAAGTCGTACATTTATTGTACGACTTTTTATATTAAGAAAATCTTTCTTATTCTTGTGTAGTTATAGCCAAAGTAAGAAAGATTTTTTTATTGAAAATAAAAAAATTATAAGGTTAAGATGAAAGGGGAATAAAATGAGTTACACAACACAGATGGATGCAGCAAGAAAGGGAATAATAACAGAAGAAATAAAAAGAGTGGCAATGTATGAAAATATGGAAGTTAAAGAATTGCTTGATTTAGTAAGACAAGGTAAGGTGATAATACCAGCAAATAAAAATCATACTTGTTTAAGACCTTATGGAATAGGCAAAAGGCTAAAAACAAAAATAAATGTAAATCTAGGAACTTCTAAGGACTGTCTTGACACTAATATAGAGATGGAAAAAGTTATGAATGCAGTAAATTTAGGTGCTGAAGCAATAATGGATTTGAGCTCTTTTGGAGATACTCAAACATTTAGAAGAAAGTTAATAAAAGAGTGCCCTGCAATGATAGGTACAGTACCTATATATGATGCAGTAGTTTACTATAATAAACCTTTAAAGCAGATAACTGCAAAAGAATGGATAGATATTGTTAGAATGCATGCAGAAGATGGTGTGGACTTTATGACCCTTCATTGTGGAGTTAACAAACATACAGCAGAAAGATTTAAAAAATCTAATAGACTTACGAATATAGTATCTAGAGGAGGATCAATTATATTTGCATGGATGGAATTAACAGGTAATGAAAATCCTTTTTATGAATATTATGATGAAATCTTAGATATTTGTGCAAAGTATGATGTAACTATAAGTTTAGGAGATGCTTGTAGACCGGGAAGTATAGCAGATGCAGGAGATATCTCTCAAATAGAAGAACTAGTTACACTGGGAGAACTAACTACTCGTGCTTGGAAGAAAAATGTACAAGTTATGATAGAAGGCCCTGGTCATATGCCACTAAATCAAATAAAAGCTAATATGGAAATAGAAGAAACTGTTTGTAAAGGTGCACCTTTTTATGTTTTAGGACCATTAGTTACTGATGTGGCACCGGGATACGATCATATAACTGCAGCTATAGGAGGCGCAATAGCAGCTACTTATGGGGCTTCATTTTTATGTTATGTAACTCCTGCAGAACATTTAAGACTGCCTACTATAGATGATGTAAAAGAAGGAATAATTGCATCTAAAATAGCAGCACATGCAGCTGACATAGCAAAGGGGATTAAAGGTGCTACTGATTGGGATAATGAAATGAGTAGAGCAAGAAGGGATTTAGATTGGGAGAAGATGTTTGATTTAGCTATAGATAGTGAAAAAGCAAGAAGATATAGAGAAGAGTCTAAACCGGAAAATGAAGATACATGTACAATGTGTGGGAAAATGTGTGCAGTTAGAAATATTAATAAAATACTAAAAGGTGAAGATGTAGATATTATGGATTAAATAAAAAAGACCTTAGAATAGTTAATAAAATATATTCTAAGGTCTTTTTTTATAAAGTATCGCATAAGTTATCTTCTTTTTTATTATAAATATATCTTTTAAAATAAACTAATAATACTCCAGTAACTGGTACTGCTAATAATATACCTAAAAAACCTGTATATTTTCCAGCAAATGTTACAGCGAATATTGTTAATATTGGTGGTACACCAACTTGTTTTCCGACAAAATGAGGTTCTAATATTGCACTTTCTAATTGTTGAACTATTATCATAACTACTAAAACCAAAATGGATTTATTGATAGAGAAGAATAAGTTGGCAACAACAGCTATAACAGTACCTAAAATAGGTCCAAAGAAAGGAATCATATTAGTTACACCAGCAATTATTCCTATAAATAATGCATACTTAGAAGCTGTTAATGAAAGCACTATAGTACAGATAATACCGTAAATTGTAGAATCCATAGCTTTTGCCACTATATATACTCCAATATTATTATCTAATATATTTACAAATTCTTTTACTTTAAAATAATGTTGTTTTAATACTTTTTGGAAAAATAAACTTACAACTCTAATATATTTTTCTTTTGATAAAAGTAGATAAACTGAGATAACTAAGCCAAGGACAATATTTATAGTATAAGATACAATGGTGCTCATTAAATTAATAATAAAGTTACTAACAGTAGATGCTGTAAAACTTGATACTGGAATTAAAACCTTAGTAATAAAATCATTAATTTGTGATTTAATGTCTGTATTAGTTATATCAAACTTAAATTGTGATGAAATATTATTAATTAAATCTTGAGCTTGATCTATACCGCTAGGAATAGAAAGAGCAAGTTCACTAATATTAGATTTTATAACTGGAACAATAAATAACCATGAGAATACTAATATCATAAAAGTTATTCCATAAATGATTAAAACAGAAAGTCCTCTTTTTAACTTAAATTTCTCTTCTAATTTTATCATTGGTTGATTAAGTATATAGGCAATTATAAAACCTATGAAAAAAGGTGCAAGTAAATCATTTAGTATTGTAAAGTTATTGCTTAAAAAATTCGTTATATTACTGTAGTTCTTAATTGTAAGTATTCCTATAAATATAAGTAATATAGGTATTACATATCTTATAGATTTAATAAATTCTTCTTTAAAATTTTTCATTGTATTCTCCTTTATAAATAATTAAAAAGACCTTCAGAAAAACATTCATAAATATAAGATGAATAATTTTCTGAAGGTCTTGCTAACAAGTTTTATCTTGCTAATCAACCGGGATATTATCCGTAATGACGGTTGATTATCACAAATGTGAAAGCTACTCCCCTTCGAGGATTTATATTGTTAAATAATATAATATAATAATTTATGCTTATAATCAAGTTAATTATTTAATTTATAAATCTTATCATTTTATACTTTAGTATAAATATTAACTAAATAAATATGTTATTGTGCTATAATTAATGCTAAACAGATACAGAGGGGAAACTAAAGGGGGAAAATAAATGCCAATTAAAATACCAGCAGAGCTACCTGCATACAATGTGCTTTCCAATGAAAATATTTTTGTAATGAATATAGAAAGAGCATCTCATCAAGATATTAGACCGTTAAAAATAGGAATATTAAATCTAATGCCAATAAAAATTCAAGCTGAAAATCAACTTCTTAGATATCTTTCAAATACACCGCTTCAGGTTGAAATTACCCTACTTCAAACAAAATCATATACAGGAAATCATACTCCAATAGAACATTTAGAAAAATTTTATAGATATGTAGATGATGTTAAAGATGAAAAATTTGATGGGTTGATTATTACCGGTGCTCCAGTTGAGCAAATGGAATTTGAAGATGTGGCTTATTGGGATGAATTAAAGGATATAATGGATTGGACTAAAACTCATGTTTACTCAACAGTTCATATATGTTGGGGAGCGCAAGCAGCACTTTATCATCATTATAATGTGCCTAAATATGGATTAGATAAAAAATTATTTGGTGTATTTAAACATAGAAATAATATTAAACATGATAACTTAACTAGAGGATTAAATGATATATTTTATGCACCACATTCAAGACATACAGAAGTTAAAAGAGAAGATATAGAAAAAATTGAGGATTTAGAAATATTATCAGAATCTGATGAAGCAGGGGTATTTATTGTTGCAAATAAAAGTAGAAGACAAATATTTATAACTGGTCACTTAGAGTATGATAGAGATACTTTAAAAGGAGAATACCTAAGAGATCTAAATAAAGGATTGGAAATAGATGTACCCAAACATTATTTTGAAAATGATGATGATAAAACAACGCCATTAGTAACATGGAGAGAAAGTGCAAACATAGTATTTGGTAACTGGTTAAATTATTGTGTTTACCAAGATACACCTTATAATATTGATGATATTAATTAAATTTGTAATTATTAAATAATCAGTATATTTTACTTAAGGCTAAACCAAATAGAGTTAAGTTGTAAATTGCCATATTAAATATAGAATATTAAAATAGGGAGGAATAATATTATTCCTCTCCTAGTAATGAAACATTATAAGAAAATAAAAGTTCATTAGTACGAACAATATTTAAATTTTTATTCAAAGCAAAGATTATAACACTGTCTCTCATAATTTTTGGATAAAGTTCACCACAGTTACCGATTTTTAAAGCCTTATTGGTTTCATCCAATGTAAAGTTAGCGCCTATACAAAGTTGTAAAATTTTATCTCTGCTAGGCTTTTTATTACATCTCAAAATTTCATATCCATAAGTTCTATCTATATCAGCGTTTTTAATAACAGTACTTTTACTTAATTACTTTTCTTTAAATACTTTTTCAAAGTATTCACAAAGTCTTATATTTTTAGCATTATTTAAGGTATTTGATAGAAAGTTATCTAAATTAGATTCATCATCTATATTATTTAATAAACTCATAAGCTTTACAGTTTCTAGATTATCCATTTATATTTCACCTCTCCTTGTAATATGATATAATTTTAACGTTACAAAATCAATGACATGGGGTGTAAAATTTGAATCTAAATACAGAATTTAAATTATCTTTATATGAAGAATTAAAATTAATTCATAAAAGTAGAAAAGTTAAAATTTTTTTAGTGCAAAATCTACAAGATGAAAAAATCTATATTAAAAAAGAAATAAAAGAATATACAAAAGAAATATATGAAAGTATAAAAAATATAAACTCTAAAAATATACCTAAAATCTATGAAATATTAGAATATGATGAAAAGCTTATAATAATTGAAGAGTTTATAAATGGAGATACTTTACAAACTATTTTAGAAAAAGAAAATAAAATAAATGAGAAAGAAGTAATTAAATATATGATCTCTTTATGTGATATATTAAATGAAATTCATAGTTTAAATCCTCCTATAATTCATAGAGATATCAAACCTGCTAATATCATTATCAGTAATGACAACATATTAAAATTAATAGATTTTGATATATCGAGAACTTATAAAGAAGGAGAAAGTTTAGATACAACACTTTTAGGTACCAAAGGCTATGCATCTCCAGAACAATTTGGATTTGATCAAACAGATTGCAGAAGTGACATATATGCTATGGGCGTGATGATGAATGTTTTAACTACAGGAAAGCATATAAAAGAAGAGTTAAATAATACTTTTTTAAAAGATATAATAAAAAAATGTACTCATATTTCTGCAGAAAATAGATATAATAATGTTTTAGATTTAAAAGTAGATTTAAAAAGTAGGCTTTATAATTATGAAAATATTAAAAAAAATAAGAATAGTTATACTAAATCAAATGTTAAAGAAAATAGGATAAATAGTTTAAGTAAGAGATCTAAAACTCTTCCAGGTTTTAGATCTAAAAACTTTATTTATATGATAAGTGCTAGCTTTTGGTACTTATTTTTAATTATGGTATTATTTATTGCTAAAAGCCTTAATGAACTTTTAGAAAATATCATACTCGTTGCTATGATGCTTTCTGTTTACTTTATATTGACTAACTATCTAAATATAAAAAATAAACTACCGTTGTTAAAAAGTGAAAAAGTTTTAGTGAGAATAGCGGGTTATTGGACTTATAGTATGGCTATATTTTTGATTGGTGGCTGGCTATTAAATTTAACTATGAGTTAAAATAATTTTTATCTGTATGCTGATAGCATACCAACTATCGTGAGTAAATTTATATAATTAATTTATGATTAGAGAATTACTTATGGAGGTAAAAATGAAAAAAATATTAATAGGTATTATTATAGGATTTGTAGTTGTTATTGGAGGTTGTGTAGCATTAGTTGGAGCAGGAGTATCTAGTGTTGATAATGCTATAAAAGAAGTTGAACAAGAAACAGAAGTAAACGATCAAAAGGTTCAAGAAATGGCTAAAGCTATAAATTGGGAAGTTAAAAAAGGAGACTATAGTACTAAAATAGTTGGAATCTTTGAAAATACTGGTGATGAAGTTTTAGATTATGTTGAATTTGAATATAAGCTAATAGATTCAAATGGAACAGTTATAGAAAAATCATTTACTAATGAAACAGAGATAGAAGCAGGAGAAAAGAGAAAAGTTGAAATGTTCTGTTCACAAGATAATTTTGAAAAGTATGATATTAAAGCAAAATCAAATGCTTTTTAAATAATCAAAAATTTAATAATAGGGTATTTAAATAATATAGATTAAGTGTGCATTTTGAGGGATAATGCACGCTTTTTTGTTGTGAGGACTTATAATTATAAAATTATAGAAGGTAGGGTTGTAGTTAAGGTAACTTTAAGTGAAACTATTGTTAATTTTGGGAAAATGAAATAATTGATTCTAAAAGATGATTTAAAATCATATTGATTATTTTAATCGATATGCTTTTTTATATTTAGAAATATGAAAGATAAAATGTAATTTTTAGATTATTGTGATAATTATTACAATTAATAAGAAAAATATAATAAATTAATTGAAAGGGATGTAAAAAAATGGTAACATATTTTTATACCACAAATTTATAGGGGGAATTATATATGAAAGAATTAGTAAAAAAGTGGAATGATATTAGTTTAGTAAAACGAATAATTGTGGGGCTAATAATAGGGATAACTTTAGCACTTACTGTACCAACTCAAATGGCACCGCTAGCAATTTTAGGTTCATTATTCGTAGGGGCTTTAAAAGCTGTAGCACCAATTTTAGTTTTCTTCTTAGTTATGGCTGCAATATGTCAACATAAAGAGGGTCAAAAAACAAACATGAAATCAATTATAATTTTATACCTTTTAGGAACTTTTTTAGCTGGTGTGGTAGCTGTTGTAGGAAGTTTCTTATTCCCAGTTACATTAACACTTGCAGCAGGTGCAGAAGGTGTAACACCTCCAGGTGGAGTAGGTGAAGTATTAAAAACATTATTAATGAATGTGGTAGATAATCCAGTAAATGCACTAGCAAATGCAAACTATATAGGAATATTGACTTGGGCTTTAGTTTTAGGTCTTGCGCTAAAACAATCTAAAGAATCTACAAAACAAATAATAGTAAATATCTCAGACGCCATATCTCAAGTAGTAAGATGGGTAATAAACTTAGCTCCATTTGGTATAATGGGGTTAGTATTTGATACAATATCAACATCAGGAATAGAGTCATTACTTAGCTATGGTCAATTAATAATATTATTAGTTGGATGTATGGCATTTGTTGCATTAGCTGTAAATCCTATAATAACATTTATAGGAACTCGTCAAAATCCATATCCATTAGTATTTAAATGTTTAAAAGACAGTGGATTAACAGCATTCTTTACAAGAAGTTCAGCAGCTAATATACCAGTAAACATGGGGCTTTGTAAAGAACTAGGGTTAGACAAAGATACATATTCTATGTCTATACCACTAGGAGCAACAATAAATATGGGGGGAGCTGCAGTAACAATATCAGTTCTTGCTTTAGCAGCAGCTAATACACTAGGAATACAAGTGGATATAGGAACTGCAATAATATTATCAGTGTTATCAGCAGTATCTGCATGTGGAGCATCAGGAGTAGCTGGAGGGTCTTTACTTCTAGTACCGCTTGCTTGTTCACTATTCGGTATACCAAATGAAGTAGCAATGCAAGTAGTTGGAGTTGGATTTATAGTTGGGGTTATCCAAGATTCTTGTGAAACAGCACTGAACTCTTCTACTGATGTATTATATACTGCAGTTGCAGAACTTGCAAAAAAACGTAAGGATAAAAAATCAAAAGAAAGTATAGATTAGTTAAAGTTAGTATAAATATAAAAGGTGTAGTATGAAATAATATATTTTATTTCATACTACACCTTTTTAAAATCTAAACTATCTAGTACAGCTTTTTGCAGTAAAATCAGTGCATGTGATTTTTAGTAAAAGGACTTTATTTAAAACTTCATTTTTAAATTCATTATTAACCTTAGAAGTATAATGTTCCATTATTTTATTTAGGCCATGTATTTTATCATAAATATTATGTATAAATTCAACTTTACCTGAAGACATTATGCTAAAATATTCAAATCCATATTGACAAGGCGTCTTTCCTTCAATTACATCTTTTTCATTATCAATCTCAATAAATACATTCGGGTTTTTATCTAAAATATCAAGTTTTTTACCTTTATTAGAACAATGGCAGTAGAGAATAAGCTCCCCATCATTAAACTCATAGCCATAATTTAAAGGAACTAGATAAGGTATATTATCTTCACACATGGCAACTCTTACAACTTGACAATTAGAGACAATCTCTTTTATTCTATCAACATCCTTAACAGCTCTATCATTTCTTTTCAAAATCCCCATCCCCTTAAAATATAATTTATTAATGTAATAATTATAGCACTGTTAAATATAAAAAAATGTATTTGAAAAAAATACAGAATATTAAAACTTTTTAGTAAATATTAGGTATAAAGAAAAAGTCAACAAAGGAATATTTCCATTATTGACTTTATTGATATATATTAATTTTATACGTTGAATCTCCAGTTAACCACGTCGCCATCTTGCATTACGTATTCTTTACCTTCAAGTCTAACTTTACCTTTTTCTCTAGCAGCAGCTATAGAACCACATTCAACTAAATCTTTGTAGTTTACTATTTCACCTCTTATGAATCCTTTTTCCATATCAGAGTGAATTTTACCAGCCGCTTGTGGAGCCTTAGTTCCAACTGTTATAGTCCAAGCTCTAACTTCTTGAACACCAGCAGTTAAGTAAGACATAAGTCCAAGTAGAGAGTAAGAAGATTTTATTAATTTATCAAGGCCAGATTGCTCAAGTCCTAATGATTCTAAGAATTCTTTCTTTTCTTCTTCTGATTCTAATTCAGCTATTTCAGCTTCTATTTGTGCACAAACAACAACTACTTCAGCATTTTCAGATGAAGCAAATTCTCTAACTTTGTGAACATATTGATTGTTTTCACCTTCGTCAGCTAAATCGTCTTCACAAACATTTGTAGCATATATAACTGGTTTAGAAGTTAATAAATTTAAAGTTTCAACAAATTCTCTTTGATCATCAGTTAAGTCCATAGTTCTAACTGATTTATTATCTTCAAGAACTGCTAATATCTCTCTTAAAAATTCAACTTCAGCAGCTATAGATTTATCAGCTTTAGCAGCTTTAGTGCTTTTTTGTATTCTTCTTTCTAATATTTCTATATCAGAGAATATTAATTCTAAGTTTATAGTTTCTATATCTCTTAGTGGATCAACACTTCCATCAACGTGAACAACGTTTGGATCATCAAAACATCTAACAACGTGAACTATAGCATCAACTTCTCTTATGTGAGATAAGAATTTGTTTCCTAAACCTTCACCTTTTGAAGCTCCTCTAACTAGACCAGCTATATCACAGAATTCTATTGCTGTTGGAACAACCTTTTTACAATCGTACATTTCTCTAAGTACTTCTAATCTTTCATCTGGAACAGAAACAACACCAACGTTTGGTTCTATTGTACAGAAAGGGTAGTTTGCAGATTCAGCACCTGCTTGAGTTATAGCATTAAATAGTGTACTTTTACCAACGTTTGGTAATCCTACTATACCTAATTTCATATTAATAATCTTCCTTTCTTATATGAATTTACATATTTGTCAATTTTATTTATACATAAATTGTAAACACATCTTAGTATTTTCTAGACATACATATTGATTATACATCATAATCTTAATATGTGTAAACACGTTTGAATTAAGTTATTATTTGTAAAATACATTATTTTTGTAATAATTTATGTTATTAATAGGATTTTAACTTGAAATTTAGCATATCCTAATAAAAAATGTATAAAGAAAATAAAAATAAGTATTTTCGAAAATAATAAAAGATATATAATTAAATAAAAGGAAAAATTTTGAATATATAAATCATTTATTGTATATACAAGTTACTACTCATAACAGGAGGTAAAAATGAAAAATAATAAAACAATAAACCTAGGTAAAGGCATTAATTTGACTTTAATACCAGAAGAAAAATTTAAAACAAACTTAGTAAGTATTTATATCCAAAGATTATTAGATAGAGAAGAAGTAACAATGAATGCACTACTTCCTTCAATAATAAAAAGTGGTAGTGAAAAATACCCAAGTGCTAGAGAAATGTCAAAGCATCAAGATGATTTATATGGAGTTTCTATAGGAGCTGATAGTAGTAAAAGGGGAGAAACACAAGTAATTACTTTTAAGATTATAAGTACTGATGAAAAATATTTAGATGAAAAAATATTTAAGCCAGTAGTAGAATTTTTAGATGAAGTAGTTAATCATCCTTTAGTTATTGATGGCGGATTTAAAGAAGAATATGTGAAGATAGAAAAAGAAAACCTAAAAAATAGAATAGAATCTATTATAAATGATAAAGGTAGATATGCCATTGAGCGTGCTCGTGAAGAAATGTTCAAGAATGAAAGATATGGTATTAGTGACTTAGGATACTTAGAAGATATAGATAAGATAACGGCTAAAGGTCTTTATGAGCATTATATGGAAATAATGAGAACTTCTCCAATAGACATAGTTGTAGAAGGAAACTTTGATGAAGATGAAATAGTAAAAATAATATCGAATGGATTTAATTTCCATAGGGAGAATATAATAGAAATACCTAGAGCAGATTTTAAAAAGAATGTGGACGAAGTTAAAGTAATAAAAGAAGATATGGATATAACTCAAGGAAAACTTGTTATGGGATTCAGATGTAATGTTGACTACAAAGATGAACATAAATATTACTCCTTATTTGTAGGGTCTAACGTACTTGGAGGAGGTCCTCATTCAAAATTATTTGTTAATGTTAGAGAAAAAGAAAGTTTATGCTATTATATTTATTCTTCACTTGAAAAATATAAAACATCTATGTTTATAGCTTCAGGAATAGAAAATGTAAATTATGATAAAACTGTTAAATTAATAAAAGAACAATTAGAATACTTAAAAGAAGGACAAATTTCTGAAGAAGAATTGCTAAATAGTAAGAGTGCCTTAATTAGTTCATTAAAAACTATAAAAGATTCCATAGGAGGAGCATCTGATTTTTACTTCTCACAAAGTATGGGGCAAACAAATACAACTGTAGAAAAGATTATAGAAATTATAGATAAAATTACAGTAGAAGATATAGTAGATGCATTTAAAAATATTGAACTAGATACTATATACTTCTTAAGTAATAACAAGGAGGCATAATTATGGAAAAAATAGTGAATGAATTATTAAAAGAAGAATTATATTATGAAAAATTGGAAAATGGTTTAGATGTTTATTTTATGCCTAAAAAAGGATTTACTAAAAAATATGCTGTCCTTGCAACTAATTATGGTTCAAATGATTTAGAATTTATACCAATAAATGAAAAAAATAAAATGATAGTAAACGCTGGTATTGCACACTTTTTAGAACATAAAATGTTTGAGCAACCAGATGGTGGAAATGCATTTGATAAGTTTTCAAAGTACGGAGCTAATGCTAATGCTTTTACAAACTTCACTATGACAGCTTATTTATTTTCTGCCACAGAATATTTTTATGAATGCTTAGAACATTTAATAGACTATGTTCAAACACCTTATTTTACAGATGAAAATGTGGATAAAGAAAAAGGAATAATAGAGCAAGAAATAAAAATGTATAATGATGATCCAGAGTGGAATGTATTTTTTAATGCATTAAAAGCAATGTATGTGAATCATCCAACTAGAATAGATATTGCAGGTACTGTGGAAAGTATATACAAAATAACTAAAGAAGAGCTATATAAATGTTACAATACATTTTATAATCCAGGAAATATGATTTTATTTGTTGTAGGGGATTTGGATGAAAAAGAAGTATTTGATCATGTAAGAAAAGCTAATCATAAAGACATACAAAAACTTCAAGAAGAAATTGTAAGATTTTATCCAGAAGAACCTAATGAAGTTAAACAAAAAGAGATAGTAGAAAAGTTCCCAATATCAATGCCAATGTTCTCTATTTGTTTTAAAGATGACAAAGTGGGAGTAAAAGGAAAAGAATTATTAAGATATGAAGTAATAACAGATATTCTTACTGATATGTTATTTAAAAAAGGTAGTATAATATATGAAGATTTATACATGCAAGGGTTAATAACTCCAAGTTTTGGTGCAGGGTTCTCTTCACAAATTGATTACTCATATACATCAATAGGTGGAGAATCTAAAGATCCTCGTAAAGTAAAAGATATCATTATGAATTATATTGAAAAGTTTAAAGAAGAAGGATTAGACAAAGATGCCTTTGAAAGAACGAAGAAAAAACATATTGGTAACTTTATAAAATATTTTGACTCTGTGACATTTATAGCAAATAATTTTATAACTTATAAATTTAAAGGTATAAATTTACTAGATTATGTAGAAGTTATGAAAGAAGTTACATTTGAAGAAGTAACTGAAAGACTTAATAATCATTTTAAAGAAGAAAACTGTGTAATATCTATTGCAGAGCCTAAATAATACTTATATAAAAATAAAAATGTAATAAAATAAAGGATAATTATAAAATTTTAATTAAAAAGGTAATTTTAGTTAAAAATTTACTTTAATTATCCTTTTTTTCATTGTAAAATATTTATTATTTCATTATAATTAAGGCATTCTATTTTTTTATTAGTAAGAAACTGATATAATAAAAAATGAAAAATATAATTATTTAAGGTATAAGGAGGCTATGTTTTATGATTGATATACATTGCCATATTTTACCTGAGGTTGATGATGGTTCGAGAAGCTTAAACGAGTCAATTGAAATGGCGCTAATAGCTAAAGAACAAGGCATAAAAAAGATTGTTAATACATCACACTATCATCCAGATTTCAGGTATAAAAAGGGCGAAGAATTACTAAAAGAACTAGAAGATTTTAATAATGTACTAAAAGAAAATATGATAGATATAGAAGTATTAATTGGGAATGAAATTTACTATACTAAAGATTTAATAAAAGAAATTGATGAGTTAGATTTTTATACTTTAAATAATAGTAGATACATACTTATAGAACTTCCTCCTACAAACTTCCCAACGGATTTATGTAATATAGTTTACGAATTAAAAGAAAAGAATTATATACCAGTTTTTGCGCATGTGGAAAGATATAGAGAAGTTCAAGAAAATCCAGAATTAATATACGATATTATCAATGCAGGAGCTATAATACAAATAAATTCTCATAGTATTTTAGGGAAAAGCGGAAAAGAGCTACAAAGAACTTGTGACACTCTAATAAGTCGAAATATGGTTCATGTAGTAGGAACTGATGCACATCGTAGCAAAAGAAGGACACCAATATTTTTAGATGCGTATCAATATGTATTAGAAAAATATTCAAAAGAAGTGGCAGATAATTTATTTATTAAAAATAATAATGCGATAATAAATAATGAAGATTTAAATCTAACAAGACCTTCTAAAGAGGAAGTAAAGAAAAAAGGATTCTTTAAAAGGCTATTTAAATTATAAGAGGTGGAACAATGAATAGGGTGGCATTCACAATATTTGGTATAGATATAATGTGGTATGGTGTACTAATGGCACTAGCAATGATACTATGCGTACTTATAGCATTAAAAGAAGGTAAAAGAGTAAACATAAGCGAAGATGATTTGTTAAACCTAGCTATAATTGCTATACCATCAGGGCTTTTAGGTGCAAGACTTTATTATGTTATTTTTAATTGGTCTTGGTATTCAAACAACCTATCTGAAATATTAAATTTCAGAGGGGGAGGTATGGCAATACATGGAGCCTTAATAGGAGGAATATTAGCTGGATTCATATATACTAAGATGAAAAAGATTAATTTCTTCAAAATGGCAGATACTGTAATGATTGGAATACCTTTAGGTCAAGCTATAGGAAGATGGGGAAATTATATAAATGGAGAAGCTCATGGAGGACCAACAAACTTACCGTGGGGTATAATGGTAGATGGAATAAAAGTTCATCCAACTTTTTTATATGAATCTATCTGGGACTTAGGTATATTCATATTATTATGGTGTTTTAGAAAAAAGAAGAAGTATGAAGGTCAATTAGCCATAACATATTTAATATTATACTCTATAGGAAGATTTTTTATTGAGGGACTTAGAACGGATTCTCTTATGATTGGACCACTTAGAATGGCCCAAGTAATAAGTTTAGTAACGATTATAGTTTGTGTGATTTTACATAAAATATTATCAAAAAAGAAAAAATAGAGGCTAACTAGTAACTCTTAAGGAGAAGAAAAAATGGAATTTAATCATGTGTCAGTACTATTAGATGAATGTATTGAAAATTTAAACATAAAAGAAGATGGAGTATATGTGGACTGTACTATGGGTGGTGCAGGACATTCAAAAGAAATAGTAAAAAGATTATCTGATAAAGGTTTATTTATTGGATTCGATCAAGATAAAAATGCTATTGCAACAGCAAAAGAAAGATTAGCTGAGTACTCGGATAGAGTAAAATTTGTACACAGCAATTTTGAAAATATAAAATCAGAATTAGAAAAAATAGGTGTTTATAAGATAGATGGAGTACTTGCAGATTTAGGAGTATCTTCTCATCAGCTTGATGAGGCTGATAGAGGATTTTCTTATATGCACGATGCACCATTAGACATGAGAATGGATGTTAGAAAAGATTTCTCTGCTTATGATGTAGTAAATACTTATAGTGAAGAACAATTAGGTAAAATTATAAGAGATTATGGTGAAGATAATTGGGCTAAAAGAATTGCTAAATTTATTGTAGAAGAAAGAGAAGCTAATGGTCCAATAGAAAAAACTGGTGAGCTTGTTGATGTTATTAAAAAGGCAATACCTAAAAAGGCTAGAATAGATGGGCCGCACCCAGCAAAAAGAACTTTCCAAGCTATAAGAATAGAAGTAAATAACGAGCTTGGTGTAATAAATAGGATGATAGAAGATGCTGTATCTATGATGAATAAAGGAGGAAGAGTTTGTATAATAACATTCCATTCTTTAGAAGATAGAATAGTAAAAAATGAGTTCAAAGATTTAGCTTTAAGTTGTGTGTGTCCACCAGAACTTCCAATTTGTCAATGTGATAAAAAATCAGAAGTAAAAGTTATAACAAGAAAACCAATACTTCCGAGTGACGAAGAAATTGAAAGAAATCCTAGAGCTAGAAGTGCAAAACTTAGAGTAGCAGAAAAAAAATAATTTTTATTATTGCGTACAAAGAAAAACATGTATACAATTAACTTATTAAATTAATAGTAAAAAATCTTATCAAGAGTGATGGAGGGAATAGGCCCGACGAAGTCCAGCAACCTATACTAGATAGGTGCTAAATCCTACTTATGGAAACATAAGAAAGATAAGAGATAGATCTTAGATTTTTAAGACTCTTTTATCTTAAGGTAAAAGAGTCTTTTTTAGTTATGAGATATAACTTATAAGGTTTTTATACATTGTTTTAATATAATTTGTACTTTATAACAAGGGGGATATAAATAATGAGTGAAAGAAAATTAGGTTTTGCAACATTACAAGTTCATGGGGGACAAAGTCCAGATTCAACTACAGGAGCTAGAGCAGTTCCAATTTATCAAACAACATCATATTGTTTTGAAAGTGTTAAACATGGTGCTGATTTATTTGCATTAAAAACAGATGGACATATTTATTCAAGAATATCAAATCCAACTGTATTAGTATTTGAGGAAAGAATGGCTTTACTTGAAGGGGGAGTGGGAGCTGTAGCATTTGCATCAGGTATGGGTGCAATAAATGCAGCAATATTAAATATACTTCAAGCTGGGGATGAAATTGTGGCAGCTCCAACTATATATGGAGGAACATTTAATTTACTTGCTAATATGTTACCTAAATTAGGTATAAAAACACATTTTGTTAATCCTGATGATCCAGAAAGTTTTAGAGCAGCAATAAATGAAAAAACAAGGCTTGTTTATGCAGAGACTATAGGAAATCCAGGGATAAATATAATTGATATAGAAAAAATTGCGGATATTGCTCATGAAGCTAAAATTCCATTTATGTTAGATAATACATTTGGAACACCTTACTTAATCAAAGTATTTGATTATGGTGTGGATATCGTTGTTCATTCAGCTACTAAATTTATAGGTGGACATGGTACAACTTTAGGTGGAATAGTAGTTGATAGTGGAAACTTTGATTGGATAGCTAGTGGAAAATTTCCATGCTTAACAGAGCCAGATTTATCTTATAATGGATTAAATTATGCTAAAGACTGTGGAAAAGCTGCTTATGCTACAAAATTATTAGCTCAATATCTGAGAGATACAGGAGCATCTTTAAGTGCGCAAAGTGCATTTCAATTATTGATAGGATTAGAAACTTTATCTTTAAGAGTTGAAAGACATGTGGAAAATACTAAAAAAATTACAGCGTTTTTAAATAATCATCCTCAAGTGGCATGGGTAAACTATCCAGGTTTAAAAGGAAATAAATATTATGATTTAGGTCAAAAATATTTGCCAAAGGGGCCAGGGTCAATATTTACCTTTGGAATAAAAGGAGGGTTAGAAGCAGGGATTAAATTTATAGAATCTCTTCAAATTTTCTCTCATCTTGCTAATGTAGCAGATGCTAAATCGCTTGTTATTCATCCAGCAAGCACAACGCATGCCCAACTAAATGAAGAAGAACAAGAATTGGCCGGAGTTACACCAGATATGATAAGAGTATCTGTGGGAATAGAAGATGTGAATGATTTAATTTGGGATTTAAACCAAGCTTTAGAAAAATCATCGCTGTAGAAATTATAAAAAGGAAGATGAAATTTACTATCTTCCTTTTTTATATGCAAGGAAATTATAATGAACTCTAATCCATGGAAAATTTCTGAATCAAAATATTATTTATGTGTACAAAATGTATATCTGCTATAATTGTTATTGGTAAAAATTGTAATGAAGGGGTGGGGTTATGGAAATTACATCGAAACCGAATACGTATTTATTCTCAGATAAGAGCTTATATAAGCTTATATTTCCTTTAATAATAGAGCAATTTTTGTTAGTAACTGTAGGTTTAGTTGATTCTATTATGATTGCTAGTATAGGTGAATCGGCTGTATCTGCAGTATCTTTAGTAGATAGTATAAATATTCTTGTAATAAATGTCTTTACAGCTCTAGCCACTGGGGGAGCTGTTGTAGCAGGTCAATATTTAGGACAAAAGAAAGAAGATAAAGCATGTAAAAGTGCTGAGCAGCTTGTTATTTTTCTGCTATTAAGTTCTATTACTGTTATGATAATAGGATATTTGAGTAAATATTTTATTCTTAATATAGTTTTTGGAGAGATAGAACAGGATGTTATGAATTATTCTAATACTTATTTAACGATAGTATTTTTATCTATTCCATTTATAGCAATATATAACGGTGGAGCTGCTTTATTTCGCGCTATGGGAAATTCGAAAATAACAATGAAAATATCTATTATGATGAATTTAATAAACTTTATAGGAAATTATTTTTTAATTTATATTTTTAAAATTGGTATTGCAGGTGCAGCTATTCCTACAGTTTTCTCTAGGGTTGTAGCGGCTATAGTGATTTTTATTTTAATAAGAAATGAGAACTTACAAATTCATTTACCTAAAAGAATTTGTAAGAAATTTGATAAAACATTAATAAGAAAAATACTTTATATTGGAATACCCAATGGTCTAGAAAACGGTATGTTTCAACTTGGAAAAATTATAGTATTAAACTTAATTGCAACTTTCGGAACAACGGCAATTGCAGCTAATGCTGTAGCAAACTCAGTTGGACTCTTTCAAATAATACCTGGTATGGCGATTAGTCAAGCTACCCTTTCTGTAACTTCTCAATGTATAGGAGCAGGGGATTATAATCAAACAAAGTACTATACAAAAAAATTAGTTAAAATATGCACTATATGTATATTAATAACGGTTATAATTACCTTTATAAGTATGCCAATGATTTTAAAAGCATATAATTTATCTGATAATACAGCAGAAATTGCACGAAATATTATTTTATATCATGGAAGTTTATCAATTATTATTTGGACAGTTTCTTTTGTCCTTCCTAATACTCTTCGTTCAGCCAATGATGTTAAATACTGTATGATAGTGGCTACATTTTCTATGTGGATTTTTAGAATTGGTTTTAGTTATATATTGGGAAAATATATGAATATGGGCGTGTTTGGAGTCTGGGTAGCTATGAGTATTGATTGGATATTTAGAGCAATATTCTTTATTACTAGATATAAGGGTAACAAATGGAAATTACATGAAATATAAAAAAGCTCATTTTTAATGAGCTTTTTTATATTATTTGAACAGAATTAAATGGAACTTCTTTATCATTTATATTTAGGATAATTGTATCAAAAAATATACTTTTATCATTAGATGAAGTAGTATTTTTCTCTCTTATAACATAGAGTTTATCGTTATTTTCAGAAGATGGTTCTCTATAGCAACTGATTATAAGAGTCTTATCTTCAAGCATTGATCTGATATTTGTATACTTATTTTCAATACCTTTAAAAAATATATAGTTATTACTATTTGTTATTATTTGATAAACACCATCATCCAAATTTTCATCATTTATTACATTTAATATTTTTTGATTATTTAATGAATTTATATCTACAGAGTAAAGAGATACTGGATTATCTTCATCTGAACTTTTATTGCAAGCATAAAACATAACCGTAGTAGATATTAGTATAATCAATAATAATGTCTTTCTCATTTATTCCTCCTTATTTATTGAAACATAAAAATATTTTTTAGTTGTAAAAGTAGACCTATAAGTAAACAGTTTTCATCAATATTAAATGTAGATGTGTGAATTGGAGAATGAATATCTGAATTAGAGCATCCAATATTAAAAAAAGCTCCTTTTGTTTTTTGCAAAAAGTAAGCAAAATCCTCAGCTCCTAAGGAAGAAGTATTTTTTATAATTACATTATCATCACCTAAAATTTCAACTGCATTTTTTATTATTCTATTTACTAAATTTTCATCATTTACTAGATGAGGGATACCTTCGTTGATTTCTATAACAACAGAACAGTGGAAAGCCTTGCTCACATAGGTACAAATTTCACTTATTCTTTTCTTCGCTAAAATACGGTCTTCATTATTTAAAGTTCTTAAAGTACCCACTAAATTAACTTCATCGCAAATTATATTACCTTTTTCTCCACCCATAATCTTACCAAAAGTAATTACGACAGAGTTATTTGGATCAATATTTCTACTTACGATTGTTTGTAAAGAAGTAATTAAATAGGATGAAGCAACTATTGCATCTACACCTTCATGAGGATAAGCTCCATGGCTTTTTTTACCTTTTATAGTAATATGTAATCTATCTGTGGAAGCAGCCATTATACCTGATTTTATTTCCATAGATCCACACAATAAATGAGGAGCTACATGTAGTGCAAATATATAATCTACCTTTGGATTTTCTAAAACCCCACTCTTTACTATTATTTTACCACCGCCAATTTCTTCTCCTGGTTGAAAAATAATCTTAACATTTACTTTTAAATGATTTTTAAACTTGCTTAGTATTTTACAAACACCTAGGGCAATTGTTAAATGAGCATCATGACCACAAGCATGCATTACACCTTTATTTTCAGACTTATAATCTATGTCACATTCTTCTTCTATGGGTAAAGCATCCATATCAGATCTAATTCCAATTGTAATTGGAGCATTTACATCAATTAATGCAACAATTCCAGTGGAATTTTCAATAGGGGTATAATTAATATTCATATCATCTAGATATTTTATAAGTATGTTTTTTGTTTTATATTCTTTAAACCCAAGTTCTGCATTTTTATGTAACTCTCTTCTAACTTCAATTAGCCAAGGTTGTAATTTTTTACAAGCCTCAATTATTTCATCCATAAGAAGGACCCCTTTTTAATGAAATATTAACTTAAGTATAAATTACTTTACTAAAAATATAAAGAAAATGAATAGATTTAATTCTAGTTAAAACTTCAAAAAACTAAAATAAACTGTAAATTTTTTGAGAAAATGTGCTACATATAAAAGTTCATATTATTTTATGTATGAATTTTTGTATAAGTCATTAAAGGAGGCTAGATATAAAAAAACTAAATATGTATATACAGCAGAAGACGGAGGTGATTTTTTGAATAAAAAGAAGAGAGTAAAAAACATAAATGAATATAAAAAGAGAAAAGAGAATAGATATAGAAAGAGAAAAATAAAAAGAGTAGTTAAGCCCATTTTGTTCGCATTTCCTGTGGTATCAATAATCATCATAAATTTATGTGGTAATGCTATTGTGTCAAATTATAAATATGAAATTAATACATTAAAGAAACAGTTAAGAAAACAAGAAATAGTTTTAGATGGATTAAAGATGGAACAACTAAAAAGTTCAAGCATTACTAATATAGAAGAAAACGCAAAAGAAAAGTTAAATATGGATTACCCTAATGAAAGTCAAATGAGATATGTTGACTTAAATGATTAGAGAGGGAGGTTGTTAATGAAGATAAAAATAAACAGTCGGAAAAGATTAGTTATAGTAATGGTATTGGCATGTTCCTTGTTTTTAGGATTGATATGTAGAATAGGATATCTACAGCTGATTAAAGGAGAGTGGCTTAGTACAAAAGCATCAGAACAGCAAACAAGAGAAATCCCAATAGAAGCTAAAAGGGGAACTATATATGATACGAATATGAAAGAACTGGCAGTAAGTGTTACTAAATATACAGTTTGGTGTAAGCCGGTAGAAGTTAAAGATGCCAAAAAAACATCTGAAGAGTTAGCTAAAATATTAGATGAAGAATACGATGATATATACGAGAAAGTAAACAAGAAAAATATGGCATTAGTTAAGGTGAAAAGATGGATCGATGATGATACGGCAGACAAAATTACAAAAGCGGGGTTATCTGGAATATGGGTGGCAGAAGATAATCAAAGATATTATCCATACGGAAACTTTGCATCATATGTACTTGGGCATACATCTGCAGATTCCGCAGGAGTTGCAGGTATAGAATTAAAATATGATAGTGTACTGAAAGGTACTGCAGGTAAATTAATTGTAAGTACTGATGCAGCAGGAAAAGAAATACCGCAAGGTTCTGAACAATATTACGAACCTACAACAGGAAATGGGTTAGTGTTAACAATTGATGAAGTAATACAACATTATTGTGAGAAAGCAGCTCAAAAGGCTTACGAAGAAAATAATGCAAGTAAAGTTACTATAATTGCCATGGATCCTAATACAGGAGATATAAAGGCAATGGTAAAAAAACCTGATTATGATCCAAATACTCCTACAAAAGCAATATATCCTGTATATGAAGAGTTGTTAGAGGGATGTAAAACAGATAGTGAAAAAATAAAAGCATATTCAACTATGTGGAGAAATACAGCAGTAAGTGATACATATGAGCCAGGTTCAACATTTAAACTTATAACTTCAGCAGCAGGTCTAGAAGAAGGTGCTGTTAAACAAGATGATAAATTTACATGTAGTGGTAGTGTAATGGTAGAAGGACAAAAAATAAAATGTTGGAGATCTTATAGACCTCATGGAGCAGAAACATTTAAGCAAGGAGTTCAAAACTCTTGTAACCCTGTCTTTGTTGAAGTAGGAAGAAGACTTGGTGTTTCGAAAATGTATGATTACATAGAAGGATTTGGTTTAAATAAAAAAACAGGTATAGATTTACCTGGTGAAGCAGGAAGTATAATGTATAATGAAAAGGATGTTGGGCCTGTGGAATTGGCAACAATATCTTTTGGTCAATCAATATCAGTGACACCGATTCAACTTATTACAGCAGTATGTTCCATAGTAAATGATGGAAATAGAATGGAGCCTAGATTAGTAAAGGCATATACAGACAATAAAGGAAATATAACTAAGGAAGTAGACCCAGTGAAAGTTACACAAGTTATTTCAAAAGAAACATCAGAACAAATGAGAGAAATAATGGAATCTGTTGTTACAGAAGGTGGAGGTAAGATAGCTTATTTACCAGGATATAGACTAGGAGGAAAAACAGGAACTGCTCAAAAGGTTATTAATGGATCTTATGCTCAAGGACACTATGTATGTTCTTTTATTGGAATGGCCCCAGCTGATGACCCACAGATAGTAGTACTTGCTATTGTAGATGAACCTACAGGAGTTATGCAATTTGGTTCAACTACTGCAGGACCAATAATAAAAGAAGTAATGAGTAATACATTAAAATATTTAGGTGTAGAACCAGAATATACAGAAGAAGAAAAAGAAGAAAATGTAAAAAATAAAGTAAGTGTGCCTGATGTTAGAGGTTTAACTATAGAAGATGCAACAAAAGTTTTAGAAGAGTCTAATTTGGAAGCAAACATTGATAATGATGTAGAGATAGAGGAAGGAACTGTGATTAAAGATATGTTTCCAAAACCTGGAGCAAGTGTAAACGAAGGCTCTCTAATATCTATTTATTTTGATAATTAATATTACAGAAACTTATAAATATCTTCAAAAAAAAGTTAATATGGTATATAATTATTAAGATAAATATATAAAAGGCAATGTATATAATGCATTGCCTTTTATAAAGATAAATATGAAAGAAAAAATGAATAAGGAGGTTAAAATGGAATATTTAACTATAAAAGAGTTAATACTTGCTAGTGAAGGACAACTGGTTTCAAAATGTAACGATGAAACTTTAGTTAATGATATTGTTATAGATAGTAGAAACGCAAGTAAAGACAATGCTTTTGTTGCTATAGTTGGAGAAAACTTAGATGGGCATGATTTCATTAATTTAGCTATAAATCAAGGCTGTAAGACTATTATAAAGAATAAAGATAACAACGTTGACATAGAGAATAAAGAAATTAATGTAATAGAAGTAAACAACACGGAAATAGCTCTTGGTGATATCGCTAGATTTTACAAGAACAAATTTGAAATACCGTTTATAGCCGTTACAGGTAGTGTAGGAAAAACAACTACTAGGGATATGGTATACTCTACTATTAGTGCAAAATATAATTCGCTAAAAAATGTAGGGAACTTAAATAACCAATTTGGAGTGCCGTTAACTTTATTTAATTTAAATAAAGAACATGAATGTGCAGTAATAGAAATGGGAATGAGTGGATTTAATGAAATTGAATATTTAGTAAATATAGTAAATCCACAAATAGGTATAATTTCTAATATTGGATATTCACATGTGGAACATCTTGGAAGTAGAGAGGGTATCTTCAAAGCAAAAATGGAAATAACAACAAACTTTGATGAAAGTTCATTGTTAATAGTTAACGGAGACGATGACTGTTTAAAAACTTTAAAAGATAAAGAATTAATATATAATCTAAGAACTTTCGGATTTGAGAAAGATAATGATATATATTGTGAATCATTTGAAATGGACGAAGATAGTATTAATTTCATAGCTATTATTGATGGAAATAAAGAAGAATTTTTCATACCAACGGTCGGAAAGCACAATATATACAATGCAATGGCAGCTATATTAGTTGGAATTAATCTTAATATGACAATAGAGGAAATAAAAGACGGTTTAAAAAATTTCCAATGTACAAAAAATAGATTAGACATAATAAAAAATGATAATTTAACTATAATTGACTCAGTTTATAATGCTGGTATAGACTCTATGGTTGCTGCACTAAATATACTTGGAAGATACGAAAATAGAAGAGTAGCCATACTTGGAGATATGTTTGAAATGGGTGAATTTGCAGAGTTTGGACATAGACAAGTAGGAAAAGCAGCTTTAAATAATGTGGATATACTAATAGCTATAGGAAAGGATTCAGAGTTTATAGTACAAGAATTAAAAGAAAATAATATGAACCCTGACAATCTTTATCACTTTGAAACAAAGGAAGAGGCAATTAAAAATCTAGATAATATTATAAAAGAAAATGACATAATATTAGTAAAAGCATCAAGAGGAATGCATCTAGAAAAAATTGTTGAATATCTTAATAAATAGACAAAATAATCAGCGAACTAGGGAGAGGAGTTTTATATTATGTTAGGAATAACACAGCTTACGTATACAGCGATAATCGCATTTTTAATAGTAGTTATACTAGGACCAATATTTATACCAATGTTAGCAAAATTTAAATTTGGTCAAACGGTGAGGGATGACGGACCTCAAACTCATTTACAAAAAAACGGAACACCAACTATGGGTGGAGTAATAATGATAATAGCTATCCTTATTACTGGACTTACAAGAGCAAAGATAGACAAAGACTTATTAGTAGGATTAATATGTATAACAGGATTTGGATTTGTAGGATTTTTAGATGATTTTATAAAAATTAAAATGAAGAGATCTTTAGGACTTAAAGCATATCAAAAAATTGTACTTCAATTTGCTCTTGCATTATTCGTAGCTTACTATCAATATAGTGCATCACCAAGTGCAACACAAATGATGGTTCCATTTACGGACTATGTAATTAATTTAGGCCCTTTATATGTACCAATAATGATGTTTATAATAATAGGAACAGTAAATGCAGTTAACTTAACTGATGGATTAGATGGTTTAGCATCAGGAGTAACATTAATAGTATCAGCATTCTTTATGATACTAGCAACAACTATAGGTAATAGTGATGTTGCAATACTTGCAGCAGCAACTGGTGGAGCTTGCTTAGGTTTCCTAGGGTTTAACTCATATCCAGCGAAAGTATTCATGGGGGATACAGGGTCTATGGCATTAGGTGGAGCAGTAGTAGCTTTTGCAGTATTAACAAATTCAGTACTTTTAATACCAATAGTAGGTGGTATCTATTTTGCTGAGGCTATATCAGTAATAATACAAGTGCTATCATTTAAATTAACTGGTAAAAGAGTATTTAAAATGGCGCCAATACATCACCATTTTGAACAATGTGGTTGGCCAGAAACTAGAGTTGTATTTATATTCTGGATAACAACTGTAGTATTAGCTTGGATAGGTATAATAGCAGTATTCTAATCATTAGGGGGGAAAAAAATGAACCTAAAAAATAAAAATATTTTACTTGTTGGCCTAGCAAAAACAGGTGTTTCAACAATTAAATTATTAAATAAATTAGAAGCCAATATAATAGTTAATGATATAAAAGATGAAGAAAAATTAAAAGATATATTATTAGAACTAAAAGAAATAAAAAATGCAGAATATATCCTTGGATACCATCCAGAAAATGTTGATCATATAGATTTAGCTGTAGTATCTCCAGGAGTTCCTTTGGATTTACCTTTTATATTAAAATTAAAAGAAAATAACATAGAAATAATAGGTGAAGTAGAACTTGCTTATAGACTTTCAAAAAATCCTATATTTGTAGGAATAACTGGAACAAATGGAAAAACTACTACAACATCTTTAGTAGGTGAAATATTCAAAGAAGATAACAAGGACACATATATAGTTGGAAATATTGGAAACCCTGTTATAGACACAGTAGAATTAACAAATGAAGAATCATACTTAATAACTGAATTAAGTTCTTTCCAATTAGACAGTATAGTTGATTTTAAACCTAAGGTTGCATCTATACTGAATTTTTCACCAGACCATTTAAATAGACATCATACTATGGAAAACTATATAGCTGCTAAAGCTAATATATTTAAAAATCAAGATGAAAATGACTTTTCTATATTAAATTATGATGATGAAGATGTCAGAGCATTAGCTTTTAAATGCAATGGTAAAGTAATATTCTTCTCAAAGAAAGAAAAACTTAATAAAGGTGTATATTTAGACGAAAACAACAATATAGTTATTGATATAGACGAAAAAATTGTTCTACTAAATAAAAAAGAGCTTAGCTTACCTGGTAATCATAATTTAGAGAATTGTATGGCAGCTATTGCTATGGCATATGTATGTAATATTAATTTAGAAACTCTAAAACATGTATTAAAAACATTTAAAGCTGTAGAACATAGGTTAGAATATGTGAAAACATTAAATAATATTATGTTTGTTAATGATTCAAAGGGAACTAATCCAGATTCAACGATTAAGGCAATTACTTCTTATGAAAATCCAGTTATACTAATTGCTGGTGGATATAATAAAGAAAGTGATTTTAATGAGCTTTTACAAATAGGAAAAGAAAATATTAAAGCGTTAGTTTTAATGGGAGAAACAGCGAGCATAATAGAAGAATGTGCAAAAGAAAAAGATTATAAAACTATAATTAGAGTTAACAATATGAAAGAAGCAGTAGAAGCTTCTTATAACCTGGCTGAAAGTGGAGATGTAGTTCTTTTATCTCCTGCTTGTGCAAGTTGGGATATGTATAAAAGTTTTGAAGTGAGAGGGAAAGACTTCAAAGATAATGTAAACAACTTAAAATAACTCCTTCAAAGCAATCAATTGCGAAATGGAGGGTAGTCTATCAGATGCCTAGTAAAACTTTAAAAAAGCAAATTGACAGGGGGATGAAGACTGATTTTGATTCAGTAGTATTTTATACTACCATGGTTTTAGTATTTTTTGGGATCATCATGGTGTTTAGTGCAAGTTATATTCAATCTTCATTTAAACATAATGATCCCTATTTCTTTTTAAAAAGAGACTTAATTTATGCAACACTAGGATTTATAGGTATGATGGTTTTATCAAATGTAGATTATAAAATATGGAAAAAATATGCTACACCTATTTGTATAGTTGCCATCATATTCTTACTTTTAGTTTTGACACCACTTGGTATAGAAGCTAATGGAGCAAAAAGATGGCTAGGTGTTGGAGGAGCAACTTTTCAACCATCAGATATAGCTAAATTTGCATGTGTTGTATTTACAGCAAAATTAATAGAAAAACGATATGATAAAATAAAATCTTTGACAAAAGGTGTTTTACCACTTTTGCTTATGCCTATGCTAATATTTGTATTAATAATGCGTGAACCAAATATGTCTACAGCAGGTACTGTTATACTTGTAACATTTGTAATGTTATTTGTAGCAGGAATGAATATGAAATTTGTAGGAGCTATGGGATTATCAGGAGTAGCACTATTTGGAATTTTGGTAATGATGGAACCCTATCGACTAAAGCGTATTACGTCATTTTTAGATCCATTCCAAGATCCATTGGGAGCTGGATACCAAGTTATACAAAGTTTGTATGCATTAGGATCAGGAGGTTTATTTGGCCTAGGACTAGGTAAAAGTAAACAAAAATATTTTTACATACCAGAACCACAAAATGATTTTATCTTTGCTATAATAGGTGAAGAATTAGGTTTAATAGGATGCATTTTAGTAATTATGTTATTTATATTACTAGTTTATAGATGTGTTCGAATAGCTTTAAAATGTGAAGACATATTTGCTTGTATGTTAGTAATAGGTATAGGAGCATTGATAGGTATTCAAGCAGCTCTAAATATAGCTGTTGCCACATCAACTATGCCGAATACTGGGGTAGCCTTACCGTTTATAAGTTATGGAGGAACATCCCTGACCATGCTTATGGGTGAAATAGGAATAGTGTTAAACATCTCAAAACATGTCAAGATTAATTAACAGGAGATGATGCAATGAAGGTATTACTATCAGGCGGAGGAACGGGAGGGCACGTTTATCCAGCTATAGCAATCGCTAACAAAATAAAAGAAGAAAATCCTGATTGTGAGATATTATTTGTAGGAACAGAAAAAGGTATAGAATCAGAAATAGTTCCAAAATACGGATATGAACTAAAAACAGTTACAGTGCAAGGATTTAGAAGAAAAATAGATTTTGAAAATGTTAAAAGAGTTTTTAAACTATGTAAAGGTTTAGAACAATCTAGAAGAATTGTTAAAAAATTTAAACCAGATATAGTTATAGGAACAGGTGGTTATGTAAGTGGACCAGTTTTATTTAACTCAGCTTTAAATAAAACAGTAACAATAGTTCATGAGCAAAACTCATTCCCTGGAGTTACTAATAAAATATTATCGAAAATGGTTATAAGAGTTCTTACAAGTTTTGAAGATTCTCATGTAAGATTTCCTGAGGAAAGTAGAAATAAATTAGTACTTACAGGAAATCCAGTAAGAAAAGAAATATTACAAGCAAGAAAATCTATTTCAAGAAAAAAACTTGGAATAAGTGAAGATAAGAAAATGGTACTTTGCTACGGTGGTAGTGGAGGATCAGAAGAAATTAATGAAGCAATGTTACTTGTAATAAAAAATATGGTTAAAGAAGATGTTGCATTTATATTTGCCACTGGGAAATTATATTACGATGAATTTATGGAATCTTTAGGTGAAATTTCTTTAAAACCATATCAAAGAGTAATGCCTTATTTAGATAATATGGCGGATGGATTAGCAGCAAGTGATATAGTAATAGGAAGTGCAGGGGCAATATCTTTAGCAGAAATAACTGCTCTTGGAAAACCATCAATAATAATTCCGAAGGCATACACTGCTGAAAATCATCAAGAATATAATGCTAAAAGTATAGAATCTCAAGGTGCTGGTATAGCTATATTAGAAAAAGACTTAACTCCTGAAAGGTTAAATGAAGTAGTATTTAAGTTATTAGGAGATAGAGAATTATTAATAGATATGGCCAATGCAAGTAAATCTATTGGTAAGCCTCAAGCAATAGACTTAATTTATGATGAGATTATGAAGGCGTATAATGAAAAGCAAGGAAGTAATGCTCATAAAGAAGAAAAGAAAAAATCAAAAGATTTAGATAAAGAAATTAAAGAAACTGAGAAAACTAATGAAATAAAGACAATAGGAATAAAGAAAAAGTAACATATAACCCCTCTAACTCATAATATTTAATAATAAGGGATTTAATATTATGATTAGGGGGGTTCATTTTGTCTAAATATCTAATAACAGGTGGAAACAAAATTCACGGGACCTTAAGTATAAAAGGGGCGAAAAACTCCATTTTACCATTAATGGCTGCATCCTTATTAAATGAAAATATTAATATTATTCATAATGTTCCATTAATTGCTGATGTTTATACTATGATAGATATATTAAAAAGTATAGGGTGTAAAATAGATCTTAATGACCATGTATTAGTAATCGATAGTTCTAATTTGAGTTCAAATGAAATTGATGAAGGATATGTTAAGAAGATGAGATCTTCTATAATTGTTCTTGGAGCAATGATTAGTCGATTAGAACATGTTAAAATATATGAGCCAGGGGGTTGTGCAATAGGAAAAAGACCAATAGATTTACATCTAAACTCCTTGAGACAGTTGGGAGTAAAAATAGAAGAAGGTTCTATTATAGACTGTACAAGAAAAAAGATTATAGGAAATGATATAATACTTGATAGCCCAAGCGTAGGGGCTACTGAAAATATTATTTTAGCAGCGGTAAAAGCTGAAGGAATAACACGAATATATAATGCAGCTAAAGAACCGGAAATCGAAGACCTACAAGATTATGTAAATAAAATGGGAGCGAAAATAAGTGGTGCTGGAAGTGATTTTATAGAGATACAAGGTGTAGATAAATTAGATAAAGTTGAACATACTGTTATTCCTGATAGAATAGCAATAGGAACATATATGATTGCGAGTGCTATTACAGGAGGATGCTTAGAAGTAGATAAAATAATAAGACCTCATATGGAGCCTATAAATAAGACTCTAATAAAAGCAGGATGTGAAATTGAATATACAAAAGAAGGGCTTATCATAACTTCTCCAAAGAAAATTCAAGCCATAAACTTTTTGAAAACCGATATTCATCCCAACTTTCCAACAGATATGCAGGCTCAGATGATGTCTCTTATGACTTTAAGTGAAGGAGACAATGTTTTTTATGAGACAATTTTTGAGAATCGTTTTATGCATTGTAGTGAACTTAATAAAATGGGAGCCAATACTGAGACTTTAAGTAGCCATTTATGTAGAGTGAGCGGAGTGGATAAATTATATGGGGCTAAAACTACGTCACCAGACTTAAGAGGAGGAGCAGCGTTAGTTTTAGCAGCCCTTGCGGCAGAGGGAGAAAGTGAAATTAGTGATATATACCATGTGGAAAGAGGATATGAAAATATAGAGGGGATATTAAATAGTTTAGGGGCAAATATTAAGAAAATATAAAAGGTCTTTTAGACCTTTTATATTTTTTGTCATAATTTGCTTACTAAAAAGAAAAACTTTGGTAGGGTTTTTAAGTTTGAAAGAAGTATTTTATATATAAGAAAATTTAAGGAGGGGTGTGTTTGAAAAAAAGAAGAAAAATAAATACTAATAAACTTATGGGAATTTTATTTTTTTCTTTATTACTGACCTTGGGGACATGTTTCTTCTTAAAAAGTGACTTCTTTTTTTTAAAACAGGTAGTAATAAATAACAATAAATATTTATCAAAAGAATGTGTGAATAATCTTTTGGATTTAGACAAAAATAAAAATATTTTTTTCTATGATTTACAAGACCTAGAAAATCGGGTAAAAGAAAGTTCATATGTTCAAGACTGTGAAATAAAAAGAAAAATACCTAATAAACTTATAGTCAATATTAAAGAAAAGAATATTATTGGTCCTTTATACAATGGGAAAACATATTGCTATATAGATGACCGGGGAAAATTTGTAGATGAATTGAAAGAGATAGAAAATGATGATTTAATTATATCTATTAAATACACATTAAATAATAAAAATATAAAATTCAATAATGAAAATGATAAAAGTAAGATTTTGATACTATATAATAAATTAGATAAAGAAAAGATACTAAACCAAATTAAAAGTATTGATTTTAGAGAGAATACAGCAATTACTATGAAAGGAAACAGTGGGCTGATCATATGTCTCAATAAAGACAATAATATAGAAAAAAATGTAGCAAAGCTAAGTAAAGTTTTAGTGGACTTACAGAATAGAAAAGAACTTTATGGAAGAGTAGATTTAACTTATAACAATTATGTATTATATAGTCCTTATTCAAATTAAAAAAATTATTTAAAAAATAGAAAAAATGCATAAGCAATATGAAAAATAACTTGAATATTACTACCTTTTCACAGTAAAATTTAGAGTGGAGATAATAGAGAAGATTAATGACAAAAAAGTTTTGTTAAACTTATCAGATAAATATTTGAAAAAATTTATTAAATTAGAAAATATCTATTTTCAAATCATTACTATTAAGAGTATAATAATATAGAGAATAGGAAGATTTTATATTATTTTATTTTAAGGGATATTTATCCATAAAATTTGACAAGATACGAGACTAATTGCTAATTATTTATTATATATATAATAATAAAAGTAAGAATTAGTATTTTTATGGAATAAAATAGTTATTTAACAAACATATTAGTAAAATGGTATAATCATAATACATAGCTGTTTAATTCAGAAGATAGGGAGGTTAAAGATAATGAATAATAATAGAATTAATATAGAAACTGACAACAATGATGCTGTTATAAAAGTTATTGGAGTTGGTGGCGGTGGAAATAATGCTGTTAACAGAATGATACGAGAAGAAGTAAAAGGAGTAGAGTTTATTTCTATAAATACAGATAAGCAAGCATTATTATCATCTATGGCAGAAAATCAAATTCAAATCGGAGAAAAATTAACTAGAGGATTAGGTGCGGGAGCTAAACCAGAAGTAGGAAAGAAGGCTGCTGAGGAAAGTAGAGAGCAAATAGTAAGCTTACTTGAAGGAACAGATATGGTATTTGTTACTGCAGGTATGGGTGGTGGAACTGGAACAGGTGCTGCACCAATAGTTGCAAAGTTAGCTAAAGAAATGGGGATACTTACTGTAGGTGTTGTAACTAAGCCATTTGGATTTGAAGGTAAGATAAGAATGAAAAACGCGGAAGACGGTATAAAAGATTTAAAAGCTAACGTGGATACATTAATAACTATACCTAACGATAGACTTCTACAAATAGTACAAAAGAATACTTCAATGGTAGATGCATTCTCTATAGCAGATAATGTATTAAAGCAAGGTATACAATCTATATCTGACTTAATAAAAATGCCAGGACTTATAAACTTAGATTTTGCTGATGTTACTTCTATAATGAAGGACAAAGGATTAGCTCATATGGGTATAGGTACTGCGAGTGGAGAAAATAGAGCTATAGAAGCGGCTAAAGAAGCTATACAATCACCATTACTAGAGACTTCTATAAGAGGAGCAAAAGGAGTATTACTTAACGTTGCAGGTGGAGCAAACTTAACTTTATTTGAAGCTAATGCAGCATCAAGTTTAGTTACAGAATCATGTGATCCAGAAGCAAATATAATATTCGGTACATCTATAAGAGAAGACTTAGGAGAAGATATTACTATAACAGTAATAGCTACAGGATTTGAAACTAATCCATCTCAAGGATTTGAGGATTCATTCAAAAATAGAGGAACTAACAGACCTTCAGAAATCGTAAATAAAAAGGCAGCTGTTGAAGAAGTTGCTGTAACAAGAGAAGAAAAAGTAGAGGAGAAAGTGGAACCTAAAAAGCCAGTTCATGATATTGACGACGATTTACCACCAATCCCAGTTTTTTTAAGAAGAAATAGAAAATAGTTATTATACATATTAATAAGAAGCCTAAGCTTCTTATTTTTTTTTGTTATAATCATTGTTTCAAAAGCATATTATAAACTATAAAGAAGGTTATTAATTTATAACAAAATGTGAACAATATATGTTTTTTTATACTAATTAAAAAGAAGTAAAATATTATTTCAAAAAGGAAAAAGAAGAATTTTTCCTTTTTTTGTGTTTTTTTATATTAAAGTAATTTAGTTTCGACTGTTAAAAGTGACATAATATTTTTTTTCGCTAGCTTATAATATAAACATAAAAAAGGGGGAGTAATTAATGTATTTAGACCTTTACATTATTGAAAACCTATTAATAAATTATATTATTATAAGTTGTACTTCTATACTAACAAAAAATATAAATTCATATAAGAGAAAAATAATAGGAGCAGTAGTTGGAACAGTGTATTCTGTAATTTATTTATTTCCAAGGTTTTATTTACTATTTACATTACCCTCAAAAATAATATTTATTGTAATTATAGGATTGATATCGTTTGTTTACACAAATAAAAATGAATTTATAAGAATACTTACAATATTTTTTTTAGTAAACTTTTTTATTTGTGGAAGTACATATTTTATAATTTATTTTACAGGTATAGAACATATAAAAATATCATTTATAATAATTTCGGCATATATCAGTTGTATCATATTAAAAAAAATATATTCAGATATTACATTAATAAATCATATTAAAGAATTTACAAAAGATATCACAATAACATTCTTAGGAGAAGAGTTTAAATGTACTGCTCTTTTAGATAGTGGTAACTTACTAAGAGATCCTTTAAGTAAGAGTGATGTAGTTATGGTTAATTCTTCTTTACTAAAAAAATATTTGCCTGAAAATTATAATTATGAATATGTTGATGTACTCATTGCAGAGAAAATCATCAATAGTTTAAGTGAGGATATATCATCAAGGGTAAGGCTAATTCCTTATAACCATGCTACTAGTAATAAAACTAGTATGATACTGGGATTTAAAGCCGACTATTTACAAATTGATAATAAAAAGGTAGGAAATATTGTACTTGGTATATCTAATTTTAAAGACGACAATTATAATGCCATATTAAATCCAAGTATACTTTCTTAGATCTTAAAATGGGGAGGGTTATAATTGAAATTAACATTATTGAAAATCAAATGGAAAATAAACTCTTGTGTAGTAAATATAGGCTCTAAATTAGGATTAATTAAGCCTAATGGTATGTATTATATGGGTGGCGTAAATATACTGCCTCCACCACTAAAACCAGATGAGGAGAAAATATTAATAGACAGGCTAGATAAGGATGATGACGTAAAAACTATATTAATAGAAAGAAATCTTCGACTAGTAGTATATATATCTAGAAAATTTGAGAATACAGGTATAGATGTTGAAGATTTAATATCAATAGGAACCATAGGGCTTATAAAAGCTGTAAATACATTTAAATCAAATAAAAATATTAAATTAGCAACATATGCATCAAGATGCATAGAGAATGAAATATTAATGTATCTTAGAAAAAATAATAAGAAAAAAGCAGAAGTATCATTTGATGAACCCTTAAATACTGATTTAGATGGTAATGAATTATTACTTTCTGACGTGCTAGGAACAGAGAATGATGAAATATATAAGATTATTGAGGAAGAAATAGATAAAAACCTACTATTTATGGCTTTAGATAAATTGTCTGACAGAGAAAAGCAAATTATGGAATTAAGATTTGGTTTAACAACAAGGGGAAATGAAAAAACACAAAAAGAAGTAGCTAATATCCTTGGAATATCTCAATCATACATTTCTAGGCTTGAGAAGAAAATTATAAGTAGGTTAAAAAAGGAAATGAAAAAATTTGTATAAGTTAAATAAAATCTTAATAAAAGTATAAAAATATATGATATGTAAATAATTTCATATAAAGAATCTTTTAAGAGAGGACTGAAACTTATGCAAATTAATAAGGTTGAAATCTGTGGTGTAAATACATCAGAACTGCCAGTTCTTAAAAATAATCAAATGATGGACCTTTTAGTTAAAATCAAGGCAGGAGATGAAGAAGCTAGACAACAGTTTGTTAGAGGTAATTTAAGGTTAGTTCTAAGTATCATTCAAAAATTTAACAATAGAGGAGAAAATATTGACGACTTATTTCAAATTGGTTGTATCGGTCTTATAAAAGCTATAGATAATTTTGATTTAAGTCAAAATGTAAGGTTTTCAACTTATGCGGTTCCAATGATAATAGGAGAAATAAGGAGATATCTAAGAGATAACAATCCTATTAGAGTTAGTAGATCACTAAAGGATATTGCTTACAAGGCTCTTCAAGTAAGAGAAAAATTAATAAGAAGTAATTCAAAGGAACCTACAGTTTCAGAAATAGCAAAGGAGCTAGAATTAGACGTGGAATCGGTTGTAATGGCTTTGGATGCTATACAGGACCCTATATCTTTATTTGATCCAGTATATCAAGACAATGGAGATGCCATATTTGTAATGGATCAAGTGCAAGACAAAAAAGACACTGATGAGCACTGGCTTCAAGAAATAGCATTGAAAGAAGCAATAAAAAAACTTAATAACAGAGAAAAACTTGTATTAGACTTGAGATTTTATAAAGGCCGTACTCAAATTGAAGTGGCAGATGAAATAGGAATATCACAAGCACAAGTTTCAAGAATTGAAAAAAATGCTTTAAAAAATATGAGAAAGTACATTTAATTATAATTAAATATGAAGAATTAATCCTTAGTACAAGAATACTAAGGATTTTTTTGCATAGAAATATTAAAGAAGAAATATATTTTTTTTGTATTTTTAAGGAGGATGTTATAATATGATAAGAGTATCTGATATAATGGATAAAGAAATTATCAATGTGAAAAATGGAAAGAAAATGGGTTTTATTACAGATATAGACATAGATGTTAATGAAGGGAAGGTTGTATCTTTTTCAACAACAGGAGAAGGAAATGGAGGATTTTTTTCTAGAGGTATGGATGTGGATGTGATTTTTTGGAATGATATATTAAAAATAGGATGTGACACAATAATAGTAAATATAGGCTCAGAAGGAAAGATAGACATTGATGAAATAAGAATTTAAACTAACTTAACTAAGGAGGAAGATTATGCAATGTCCTTATTGTAATTATAAGGAGTCTAAGGTTGTAGACTCAAGACATACAGATAGTAATTCGATTAGAAGAAGAAGAGAGTGTGAATCTTGTAAAAAAAGATACACAACTTACGAAACTATTGAAACGACACCTGTTATGGTAGTAAAAAAAGATAACACAAGAGAATATTTTGATAGAGAAAAGATAAAAAATGGTTTAATAAAATCTTGTGAAAAGAGACCAGTTTCAATTGATCAAATTGAAGGAGTAGTATCTTACATAGAAAATGAAATAAATAAAAATTATATGACCGAAATAGAAACAAAAATAATTGGTGAAATGATTATGGACAAATTAAAAGATATAGATGAGGTATCTTATGTTAGATTTGCCTCTGTTTATAGACAGTTTAAAGATATAAATACTTTTGTTAATGAACTAAAAACAATATTAATGGAGAAGGATAAATAATATGGATAATTATATTAAAGTGGATAGAATAGAAAAAGAATTAGATTTTGTTAATTTAGTTATAACAACAACTAATATAGATGCAAAAAATGAAAAAGATTTATTTACAACATTTAAACAAGAAGAATTTAATCTAACAAATTTAACAAGAAATTCTCAAATTCACTCTAGTATTGTTAATAAAATTGATGAAAAGAATATAGGCCAAAGGATAGATGGTGATGCTTTAATTACTAATGTATCGAAAGTACCATTATTAATATTAACAGCAGATTGCGTTCCTGTAGTTATTATTGATCCAGTGAACAAAGCCATAGGAGTAGCCCACGCAGGTTGGAGGGGGACTTATGACAAGATAAGTGAAAAAACAATAAAAGAAATGATTAAAAATTATAATTCTAACCCAGAAGATTTAGTATGTGTAATAGGACCATCAATAGGACCTTGTTGCTATGAAGTATCAAAAGATTTAGTTGAAAAATTTAACACAAATTTAGCAAATCATACAGGAAAATTCGATATAATAAAATATAATAAATACTATTTAGATTTATGGAAAATTAACGAACTTACGTTAAAAGATTGTAAAGTTAAAGAAGAAAATATAATAAATCTTCAAATATGTACTAATTGTAATCATGATAAGTTTTATTCTTATAGAAAACATAATAAAACACCAAAGAGAATAGGAACCATGATTCAAATTAGATAGGGAGGAATAATAATGAGTACTAAGATTCTTGTAATTGATGATGAAGAGCATATAGTAGAACTATTACAATTTAATTTGGAGACTTCGGATTATGTTGTAGACTATTCTTATGATGGCTTTGATGGCTTTGTAAAAGCAAAAGAGAATAAACCGGATTTAATACTACTTGATTGGATGTTACCAAATATAAGTGGTATAGACGTATTAAAAAAAATAAGAGGGGATAAGGATCTTAAAAATATACCTGTTATTATGCTTACAGCTAAAAATATGGAAAGCGATAAAGTTGAAGGATTAGTTGGTGGAGCAGATGATTATATAACTAAGCCATTTAGTATAAAAGAATTACTAGCTAGAATAAGTTCTGTTTTAAGAAGGTACAATATGAACTCACCAAGGGAAGAAGAAGTATTAACAGTCAAAGACATAAAACTAGACTTAATAAAGCACGAAGTAACTAAAAATGGAGAAAAATTAGATTTAACATTAAAAGAATTTGATTTATTGAAAATATTACTTCAAAATAAAGGGAAGGTTTTATCTAGAAACTTTTTATTAGATAAAATTTGGGGATATGAGTTTTATGGTGAAACTAGAACTGTAGATGTTCATATTAGATATCTAAGAAAGAAAATAGAGAGTTCAGATAGTAATGAAAAATATATTGAAACTATTAGAGGTATAGGATATAAAATAGAGTAAGAAATGGAGAAAATATATGGAACCTATTAGCAGTATTTACTTTTTTGTTATGTTACTAGCTTGTAGCGTGGCAATACTTTTGTATAGATATACTATAACTTTAAAGAGATTCCTAAAAAGTTTCATTAAAATATCTAAGAAAGTGAGCAATAAAGAGTTTCACTCGAGATTACAAACTACTGCAAGGGGTGAGCTTGGTGAGCTTACTAGGAATTTCAACTTCATGATGGAGACTATGGAAAATACAATAGAAGAGGTACAATACAAGCATCTTCAGCTTACCTCTGTACTAAAAAGTATTTCTCATGGAATAATAGTTATTGATATTAATGGAAATATTATCTTGATCAATGATGAAGCTAGAAGAATGATAAAGAGTAAACATAATGGAAAAGAAGAAGGAAAAAATTTAAAACAAGTAATAAATATAGAGGATATTTTAAAAGGAATAGAAAAATATATCGGAAGTAAAGAAAATCAAACAAACAGTATAACATTAGATGATGAAATTGTTTATAAAATTAAAATTGATCCTGTATACTTGCAAAACTCTAAAAATGCCATTATAGGTTCTATAATTAATATTGAAGATATAACAGAAATTGTAAAGTTAGAAAATATGCGTAGAGATTTTGTGGCAAATGTTAGTCACGAATTAAAAACACCTTTGACATCAATAAATGGATTTGTAGAAACATTAATAATGAATGAAGATTTACCAGTAGAAAAAAGAAATAGGTTTTTAGCCATAATCCAAAAAGAATCAAATAGACTAAAAAGATTAATTGAAGATATTCTACTATTATCATCAATAGAAAATAAAAATAATTTAGTGACGGAAAATGTATTGCTGTATGATGTATTTAAAGAAATATATGAAATGGTAAGCTATATAGCCAATTCGAAAAAAATTGATTTATACTACAATTTTGAAGATAAAGAAATAGTAGTTCAAGCTTATACTGATTACCTTAAGCAGTTACTTCTTAATTTAATAGATAATGCAATTAAATATACTCCTGAAGGAGGAAAAGTCACTATAAATCAATTTACATTAAATGATGAAGTAGTAATAGAAGTTATAGATAACGGAGTTGGTATTCCAAAAGAAGATCAAAGTAAAATATTCCAAAGATTTTATAGAGTGGATAAAGCTAGAAGTAGATCTGTAGGAGGTACGGGTTTAGGACTTGCAATAACAAAACATATTGCTCATTCATTAAAGGGTAGCATAAGTGTAGAAAGTAAACTTGGTGAAGGAAGCAAATTTATAGTTAAATTACCGAAAAAAATTTCCTAGAATAGTAGGAAATTTTTTTTGTTTTTTGCACAAACTAAATTTATAGATTTTTAGTAAATTAACTTTAAATTTATTTCCAAAGTATTAAATTATTAGGAGGATTTACTTTTATGAATGACAGTCAAATAAATGATGCCCTATTTAGACATGCTTTTATAACAGCGATGATTATAGGAACCTTATGTAGATTTTTTGTATTAAGGGTTAAAGATAGACAGTATCCATCAAGACCACAGGATTATGTAGAACAAATTATAGTTGCAGCCTTGGCATCATCTCTTGGTGCTATAGCTCTACCTGCCTTGATTGATAAAGAATTTTCTGCTTTAACTTTTTTAGCAGTAGGTATACAACAATTTCAAGGTTTATCAGAACAAGAAAAAATTACTTTAGAAAATATAGATGATGATGACCTACTAGATAAAGGACAGCCTTATATCAATGAAATTGCAACTACATATGAAGTTAGAAGTTATGTTAGTTTATTTTCATCCTTAATAGCTTCGATTACATACATATATATTTCAAGAAAATATGATGCAAGTATGTTAACTTGTACTATTTATGCAGCTGTGGGAGGCGTAATAGTATCACTAATAATAAGAAGATTATTAAGAAGACAAAGTATTAATGATATAGCAGATATTTATTTAGGGAAAATAAGCTTTGATGGTCCCCTTTTAAAAGTTAATGATGTGGTTATGACAAATATAGGTCTTAAGGATAGTAGAAAAAAATATCTGGAAAAAGGTGTTGCCATAGAAGTAGTACCTAAAGATATGGGGAGTTTTGGAACTATAAATGATATTGGTCAACAAAAAGCCATAATGCATAATATTTATATCCATCTCGGTATGGATAAAGATATGGATGAAAGAGATTTACTGGCTCTTTCTAAAACAGACCTAAAAAGGAAATCAGTAGTAATAGTTATGATACCTTTATTAAAAGATGAAATAATTCTTATGCAAGTTGCAGGTAGTACTCCTATTTTAGATACATCAAAAGGTAAACAAAGTGCATATAAGAAAAAAACATTACTTTTTAAATAAAAGTGATTCAAAGAGGTGAGTAAATGGACAAAATATTTTTTATAGGAATAATAATTGGAATGATTTCAAGGTTAATTATGCTAAATCTTGATGAAAAACAATATCCAACACATCCTAATATACTAACATCACAAATAGTATTAGCTTTTGTAGCATCCTCATTAGGAGCATTATTAATTCCTGCTTTAGTAAGCAGATCATATACATCTATAACATTTTTATCATTAGCAGCAGAACAATTTAGGCAAGTAAGAAGTAATAGGAGAGATACTTTGCAAGAGTTGGAGGCTACTCAGCTAGTTCCAAGAGGAAATTCATTTATTGAAGAAATAGCTAGAACTTATGAAATTAGAAATTACATGTGTATTGTAACATCCTTTATAACTGTTTCATGCTTTTATGTGATAAGTAATGAAACAAATATCAATGATAATTCAGCCATAATAATAAGCACTATAGTTGGTTTAGTATTAGCTTTTTTCCTTAGAAAAACATTATCAAGACAATGTATAGCAGATGTGGGAGAAGTATCTATTGTAGATATTAGTTTTGTAGATGAAACAATACTAAAAGTTGGTAATTTACAAGGAATAACAAATATAGGTTTAAAAAGTGACAGAGAGAGGTATTTAAAAGATGGTATAGGAATTGAAATAAGACCTAAAAATAATAGTTATACCAATGCAGGTATTTTAAGTTATCCAGGACAAAGACAAGCAATATGTTATAATCTCTACTCAAGACTTGGAGTGCTCAGAGAGAACAACGAACCTGCCTTTACTCCTATACCAAGAAAGGACCCTGTTACTCAAGCAATATATATAGCATTTATACCAATGGAGAGAGATGAAAGAAAAGTAATAGAGGCGGTTAAATCTTGTCCTATACTGGATAGTGCTAGAGGTAAAAACTTAGCATTAAAAAATTTAAAAATTGAAGGAAAGGAAAGTAAATAGATGGGAAATGATATAGGCATCAATTCATATACATTGGCAGTAATAACGACAGATAAAAATATCAGTTATTCAGGAGGTTGTCCTATTTTTTATGCGAATGATGACGATGATTTGCAAAAGAAAGCTTTATTAATGGCAAAATGTGTGGATGGTATGGTTCACCAAATATCTGAGGAAGTTCTTATAGTAGTAAGACATTAAGGTACCTTAGGGGTACCTTTTGTTAATTAATATGATTGAAGTGTAGATACAAGTTGACTAATTTTTTTAAATCATGTATGATTAAATGATGTATTTACATCTAAAATTAGATGATACATTTATGTGGAAAAGTGGTGATATGCGAAATGGAAGTAAACGTAAAAAATATTAATAATATAGTGAGCAAAGTTTATAAAAATAGTATTGCAGATGAAATTGGTATTGAAGTTGGAGATATACTTTTATCTGTAAATAAAGAAAGAGTCGAAGACATAATTCAATATAGATTTTTAATTAGTGAAGAATATATAGAGTTAGAAATACAAAAGCAAAAAAATGGGAAGATATATTTATATGAAATTGAAAAAGACTATGATGAAGAGTTAGGCATAGAATTTACTAATCCTATCATAGATAAAGCAAAAAGTTGTAGAAATAAATGTGTATTTTGTTTTATAGACCAATTACCTGAGGGTATGAGAGATACGCTTTATTTTAAAGATGATGATTCAAGATTATCTTTCTTACAAGGTAATTTTGTAACTTTAACTAATATGAGTGAGGATGATATAAATAATATAATAAGATATAGAATTAGTCCCATAAATATTTCTGTACATACAACTAATCCTGAATTAAGAAGAAAAATGATAAATAATAAATTTGCAGGAAAACTGATAGATACAATGAGAAGACTAGCCGATGCAGGTATAGAAATGAATGCTCAAATTGTATTATGTCCAGGATATAATGATAAAGAAGAGCTAGAAAGAACATTAGAGGATTTAGCTAGTTTACGTCCTTATGTTAAAAGTGCAGCTATTGTACCTGTAGGAATTACTAGATATAGAGATAATCTTGCTAAATTAGAAATATTTGATGAAAAAAGTGCAGGAGAAACTATTGATCAAGTTCATAAATTACAAGAAAAATATCTTAAGGAATTAAATACTAGATTTGCATTTTTATCAGATGAGTTTTATATTCTTGCAAAAAGGCCATTATTAAAATATGATGAATATGAAGGATTTGACCAATTTGAAGATGGTGTTGGAATGATTACAAAAATGGGAACAGAAATCGTACAATACTTAGATACAATAAATGATGAAAGATTAAATAAAACAAAAAAAGTATCAATTGCAACAGGAAAATCTGCATATGAATTCATGTGCCATATGGCTAATAGAATAATGGAAAAGTTTAAAAATATAGAAATTAATGTATATAGAATTAAAAATAATTTCTTTGGTGAAACAATAACTGTTAGTGGCCTTTTAACTGCTACAGATTTAATTGAACAATTAAAGAATGAAGACTTAGGAGAAACTTTATATATAACTAGGTCTATGATGAAAGCTGATGAAGAAATTTTCTTAGACAATATAACTTTAAAAGAATTAGAAGAAAAATTAAACTTAGAAGTAGTTCCATGTCAGAATGAAGGTATTGACGTGGTAGACAAAATAACTAAATAGGAAGGAGAATTAATATGGATAATAGACCCATAGTTGCAGTAGTAGGTAGACCAAACGTTGGAAAATCTACGCTATTCAATAAATTAGCAGGAAAGAGAATATCGATAGTAGAAGATACACCAGGAGTTACTAGAGATAGAATATTTACAGAAGTAGAGTGGTTAAATAAATATTTTACTTTAATAGATACAGGAGGAATTGAGCCTGAAAATGATGACATAATACTTACTCAAATGAGAAATCAAGCGATGCTTGCTATGGATATGGCTCATGTAATAGTATTTGTCGTTGATGGAAAAAGCGGAATAACTTCTGCAGATAGAGAAGTAGGATTAATGCTAAGAAAAACAAATAAGCCAGTTATTTTAGCAGTAAATAAAATAGATAATATGAACTTAGTGGATAACATATATGATTTCTATGAATTAGGTCTTGGAGAGCCGCATCCAATATCAAGCGCTAATGCAATGGGACTTGGAGATTTATTAGATGAAATCGTAGAAAATTTCCCAGAAGGATTAAATACTGAGTATAACGAAGATATAATAAGAGTCGCTATAACAGGTAAACCTAATGCAGGTAAAAGTTCAATTCTTAATAAGATATTAGGTGAAGAAAGAGTTATAGTAAGTCCAATAGCAGGAACAACAAGAGATGCAGTAGATACATATTTTGAAAAAGGTGATCAACAATATCTATTAATTGATACAGCTGGTATAAGAAGAAAAAGTAAAGTATACGAAAGAGTTGAAAAATTCTCAGTGCTTAGATCTATGTCTGCAGTATCAAGAGCTGATGTAGTGTTAATAGTTATAGATGCTACAGAAGGTGTTACTGAACAAGATACAAAAGTTGCAGGTATTGCACATGATGAAGGTAAAGGTTGTATATTTGTTATAAATAAATGGGACCTTATAGAAAAAGATAATAAAACACTAGGAAACTATACAAATGAAATAAGAGACATGTTCCCATTCATGAACTATGCCCCAATATTATTTGTATCAGCAAAAACTAACCAAAGAATGAGTAAGATATTAGATACAGTAGATAAAGTAGCTGCAGAACATTCTAAACGTGTAAGTACATCACAATTAAATGATGTAATAGGAGAAGCTGTAATGCTTAATCAACCACCATCAGATAAAGGTAAAAGACTTAAAATTTACTATGGTGCTCAAACAGGTGTTAAACCACCAAAGATTACTTTATATATAAATAGTAAAGAATTAACTCATTTCTCTTATCAAAGATATTTAGAAAATAAAATAAGAGAGAACTTTGGATTTGAAGGAACATCTATGCAATTTGAATATAGAGAAAAGGATAGAAAAAGATAGAAACTTTAGGGGGTTAATATGTTAATTTATTTAATTATAATTATAATTGCCTACCTTCTTGGGAATATATCAACTTCGTATATAGTTGCAAAGCGACTTGCTGGAGTTGATATCAGAACTCAAGGGTCTGGTAATGCAGGCTCTACAAATGTACTTAGAACATTAGGGAAAAAAGCAGGTGCATTGACTTTTATAGGAGATGTACTAAAAGGATTTATAGCGGTATTAATAGCAAGACTTATAGCTTATGGTCTTCATATGGACCAAAGTATTTGTGCTTATATAGCAGTAGTTGCTGTTGTTCTTGGTCATAATTACCCTGTTTTCCTTGGATTTAAAGGCGGGAAAGGAGTTGCGACTTCTTTAGGTTCTATGTTAGGAATGAATCCATTAGTTGCGCTAATGTGTTTAGGCTTCTTTATAATAATAGTAGCTATAACTAAGTATGTTTCTTTAGGTTCTATACTAGGCATTGGTTTATCTCCTATAATCATGCTTATAAATCACAATACCAAAGGAGTTTTAGTTACATTATTTTTGACTATATCAGTGGCTATAACTCATAAAGAAAATATTAAGAGATTACTAAATGGTACTGAAAGGAAAATAGGAGAAAAGAAGAATTAAATTACTATATTAGGTGGTGTTTATGATGAAGAAGATGTGCGTTATAGGCGCTGGAAGTTGGGGGAGTGCGTTAGCCCTTAGCTTGCATAAAAATAATCATAAAGTTTTCATGTGGACTAGAGAAGCTGAACAAGTTAAGGAAATAAATAATACTAAAGAAAATAGTAAGTTTTTACCGGGAATAATTTTTCCAGATGACTTAGTAGTATCTAATGACTTAGAAGAAGTTATTAGAGATAGTGAAATTATTGTACTTGCAGTACCATCTCAAGCTGTAAGAAGTGTATGTAAACAAATTAAACCTTTTGTTAATGAGAACCAAATTTTAGTTGACGTAGCAAAAGGCTTGGAAAAAGGAACTGGACTTAGACTTTCAGATGTGGTAAAAGAAGAATTACCTAATAATCCATATGTTGCACTATCAGGACCTTCTCATGCAGAAGAAGTTTCTAAATTTATGCCTACAACTTTAGTTGCTGCTTGTGAAGAAATAAAATATGCTCAAGAAGTTCAAGATGCTTTTATGAGCCCATCTCTTAGAGTTTATACTAATCCGGATATAATAGGAGTAGAATTAGGTGGAGCTTTAAAAAATATTATAGCTTTTGGCGCAGGTATGTGTGATGGATTAGGCTATGGTGATAATACAAAGGCAGCTTTAATGACGAGAGGAATAGCAGAAATCGGAAGACTTGGAGTTGCCATGGGAGCCAATGTAAACACATTTACGGGACTTGCAGGCATAGGTGACTTAATAGTTACTTGTACTAGTATGCATAGTAGAAATAGAAGAGCGGGTATACTAATGGGACAAGGTAAATCATTACAAGAAACACTAGATGAAGTTCAAATGGTAGTCGAAGGAATAACTGCTACAGAAGTAGCATATAAAGTTTCTAGAGATTTAAATATTGATATGCCAATAACTGAAGCCATATATTCAGTTTTGTATGAAGGAGCTAATCCTAACGAAGCTGTTTTAGGTCTTATGACTAGAACAAAAAAACATGAAATGGAAGAAGTCGTGAATAACGGACTATTTAAATAATTATTATATAGAATAATTTTTTCTTTGTTTAAAATATTATTTATAAACAAAGAAAATTTTTATTAAATAAGCTACAAATATATATGTAATAAAAAATTCCCTCCTGAAATATAATTAACTAAGAAATTATATGCAGGAGGGAATTATTATGAACAATATATATGAAGACATTGCTAAAAGAACTCAAGGCGACATATATATAGGGGTTGTTGGACCTGTTAGAACAGGTAAATCAACGTTTATTAGAAGATTTATGGAAACCCTTGTGTTACCTAACATAGAAAATGACTTCAAAAGAGAAAGAACTAAAGATGAGATACCTCAAAGTGGTTCAGGTAGAACCATAATGACAGTAGAGCCTAAATTTGTTCCAGCTGATGGCGTTGAAATAAAAATTAAAGACACTGTATCTCTAAAGGTCAGAATGGTAGACTGCGTAGGATACATAGTTGATGGAGCTTTAGGTCATGAAGAAGATGGAAAGCAAAGACTAGTATCTACACCATGGTCTAAAGAAGCTATGACTTTTGAAAAAGCTGCAGAAATAGGAACAAAAAAAGTAATTAAAGATCATTCTACAATTGGAATTGTAATTATTACAGATGGATCTGTTACTGGAATTGATAGAAGTAGTTATATAATTCCAGAAGAAAGAGTAATAAAAGAATTAAAGGCATTGAAAAAACCATTTGCAGTAGTTTTAAATACTAAATATCCAAATAGTGAAGATACAGAATTTTTAAGACATGATTTGGAACAAAAATATTCAGTTCCTGTAGTACCTATGGATGTAGATCAAATGGATGAAAAAGATATAGAAGAAGTTATGGAAACAGTTTTATATGACTTCCCATTGGCTGAAATAAGAATAAATTTACCAGACTGGGTAGAAGGTTTATCTAATAATCATTGGATTAAAACTAATATTATAAATACTTTAAAACAATCTATAGCTTCTATAGACAAAATAAGAGACATAGATTCAGTAGTACATGGATTTAATGAGTTACCTTTCTTAGAAGATTGTGAAGTAGATGATGTGAGTCTTGGCGAAGGTGTAATAAGTATTGATGTATGTACAAAACAAGAATTATTCTATGAAATATTAGAAGAACAAAGTGGATTTAAAATTGAAGGAAACTGCCAATTACTTAATTTAATTACGAAGTTATCAAAAATTAAAGTTGAATACGATAAGATAGAAAGTGCTTTAAGTGATGCTAAAACTTTAGGTTATGGTGTCGTAGCACCATCTCTTGATGAACTTAGTTTAGAAGAACCAGAAATTATTAAGCAAGGAAAACAATATGGAATTAAATTAAAAGCAAATGCACCATCTCTTCATATAATAAAAGCGGATATTTCAACAGAAGTATCTCCTATAGTTGGAAACCAAAATCAAGGAGAAGAAATGATTAAGTACTTACTTGAAGAGTTTGAACAAAATCCTGCAGAAATATGGGAATCTAATATGTTTGGAAAATCATTAAATGATTTGGTTAAGGAGCAATTACAAAGTAAATTGTATACTATGCCAGAAGAAATAAGATGTAAGATTCAAAAAACTTTACAAAAAATTATTAATGAAGGCAGTAGTAATATAATAACTATTTTGCTATAAACAGTACTTTTAAAATAAAATTAAATATTGAGATATTAAAAAAGAACTAAATTTTCTAATGAAATAAATTTAGTTCTTTTTTATTTATAATTAATAATAGAAAAAATTCTTAATAATTAAAAGTTTATATAATTAAAATAATTTTATATAGATCATGATGACGTAATATCTATATTGAGAAATAATTCAGAAAATTTTGAGAAAAATGAAAATACATAGAGGAAATTTGGATTAAACCTAGAATTAAACTAAATAAGAGTATTAAGATATGTATTTTTGCATTCTTTTTAGTTATAAAATAAACGGCTGAAAATATAATTTAATAGATATATCTTTTACTCGTAGGTATACTAATTTTATTATTAGGAGGGATTTTATGGAAACCATAGTAACTACGGTCAATAATATCGTCTGGAGTAACTGGCTAGTTTATTTATGTCTAGGTGCAGGGATTTATTTTTCTCTTAGAACTAGATTCTCTCAAATTAGAAACTTAAAAGAAATGGTACATTTATTATTCGCAGGTGAAAAATCTGAACAAGGTATTTCATCATTCCAAGGTTTTTGTACTGCATTAGCAGGACGTATAGGAACTGGTAATATAGCAGGTGTTGCTACAGCTATTGCTTGGGGTGGTCCAGGTGCATTATTCTGGATGTGGGTGATAGCATTCCTAGGGGCAGGTTCAGCATTTGCAGAATCTACACTAGGTCAGTTGTATAAAGAAGATCATGAAGGTCAGTATTGTGGTGGGCCAGCCTACTACATAGAGAAGGGCTTCGGGAAAAAAGGTTGGTCTAAAGCATATGCAATGCTATTTGCTATCGTTACTGTTATAGCAATAGGTGTATTACTTCCTGGTGTTCAATCTAACTCTATAGCTGTTGCTGTTCAAAATGCCTTTGGTCTTAATGTTACAATAACAGGTGTTGCATTGGTTATATTAGTTGGTGTAGTTATATTTGGTGGAATCAAAAGAATAGGTTCTGCTGCAGAATTTATAGTTCCATTTATGGGTGGAGCATATATACTAATGGCTTTAATCATAATAATAGTTAATATTGGATACTTACCACATGTTATAGCTTTAATATTTAAATCAGCGTTTGGTGCAGAAGCTACATTTGGTGGTATAATTGGTTCTACTATAGCTTGGGGTGTTAAACGTGGTGTTTATTCAAATGAAGCTGGTCAAGGTACAGGACCACAAGCATCTTCAGCTGCAGAAGTATCTCACCCTGCAAAACAAGGTTTTGTTCAAGCTTTCTCAGTTTATGTTGATACATTATTTGTTTGTTCTGCTACTGGATTTATGATATTAATGACAGATAATTATACTACATTCAATGAATCAACTAAAGAAATTATATTTAATGCAGGGCCTCAATATACAGTTGATCAAATAGGACCTGCTTATACTCAAGGAGCTGTTAATACTCTAATACCTGGATTTGGTGCAGCTTTCGTTGCTATAGCATTATTCTTCTTTGCATTTACTACATTAATGGCGTATTACTATATAGCAGAAGTTAATGTAAACTATATTGTTAAGAGAATGACTGGTAAAGGTAGTGTAATGGCTACTCATGTATTGAAAGTTGTATTACTTGCTATGACTTTCTATGGATCTGTAAAAACATCAGATTTAGCATGGGCTATGGGTGATATAGGTGTTGGACTTATGGCATGGTTGAATATAATAGCGATATTATTGCTTTCTAATACTGCTATGAAGTGCTTCAAAGACTATGAATCTCAAATGAAATCTGGCAAGTCTAGTGAAGAAATTATGTTTGATCCAGTACCGCTTGGGATTAAAAATGCTGATTTCTGGGAAAATTTAAATAAGCAAAAAGTTGATTAGAATAATTCAAATACTATTTATAGTAATTAACTAATGAATGTCAAAAAGGATGGTTCTTTATTTATAAGGGACCATTTTTTTACGTTAATAGAAATTTTTATATTTTTTTAGAATAATATGTGAAAAAATTAGTATTATTGGTTATAATCTTATATATAATAAAGTAATAATATAGAAATTCATTATATAGAAGTTAAATTATTTGACATTATAATTCATAATGCTTAAAATATAGTTAAAATGGATTGATTATACTTTATGTTTTTATATTTCTCAGGGAATATACATAATTCAATTTGTAGATAAGAATGTAGGAGGAAAGAAAATGTTAGATATCAAAAGGATAAGAGAAAATCTAGAAGATATTAAAAAAGCTATGGACAGAAGAGGGGAAAAAGAATTTGACCTTGATGCTGTTGTTGAGCTTGATGATCAAAGAAGAGAATTATTAAAAGAGGTTGAAGCTTTAAAAAGTGAAATGAACGTTGAACAAAAGAAAATACCTCAATTAATGAAAGAAGGGAAAAAAGAAGAAGCTGAAGCTGAGAAAGTTAAGCTTAAAGAACTATCTGAAAACATAAAAACTTTAGATGAAAAAGTTAAAAAAGTTCAAGATGAACTACAATATAGATTACTTAGAATACCAAATGTTCCAAATGCAAACGTTCCACAAGGGGATACTGATGAAGATAATATAGAAATCAGAAAATGGGGAGAACCAAGAAAATTTGACTTCGATTTCAAAGCTCACTGGGATATAGGTACTGATCTTGGAATATTAGATTTTGAAACAGGAGCAAAAATAACTGGTTCAAGATTCACATTATACAGAGATAAAGGTGCAAGATTAGAAAGATCTGTAGCTAACTTCTTCTTAAACACAAATACAGAAGAACAAGGATACACTGAATTTATACCACCTTTTATGGCTAATACAAATTCATTCTTAGGAACAGGACAACTTCCAAAATTCGGAGAAGATATGTTCAAAGTTGAAGATACTGATTACTACTTAATACCAACTGCAGAAGTACCTTTAACAAACATAGTTGCAAATGAAATATTATCATATGATGAATTACCTTTAAACTTTACTGCTTATACACCATGCTTTAGATCAGAAGCAGGATCTGCAGGTAGAGATACTAGAGGTCTTGTTAGACAACATCAATTTAACAAAGTAGAAATGGTTAAAATAGTTGCTCCAGAAACTTCATATGATGAATTAGAAAAATTAACTGCTAATGCAGAATACTTACTACAAAAATTAAATATACCATATAGAGTTGTTAGAATATGTACAGGAGATTTAGGATTTACTGCTGCATATAAATATGACTTAGAAGTATGGATGCCTTCATACAATAGATACGTTGAAATATCTTCTTGCTCAAATTGTGAAGATTTCCAGGCTAGAAGAGCTGGTATAAGATTCAAAAGAGATAAAAACTCTAAAGCTGAATACTGCCATACATTAAATGGTTCAGGGCTTGCAGTAGGTAGAACAGTTGCAGCTATACTTGAAAACTATCAACAAGCAGATGGATCAGTAGTAGTACCAGAAGCTTTAAGACCATACATGGGAATAGATGTTATAAAATAATTTTAACTTACATAATAAAAAGAGAGATTTTTATCTCTCTTTTTTATTATGTAAAACTATTTCAATTTAAATGTTTCGCATGATGAAAAATGTGAATTAATAAGAACACTATCTGATGTACAGTGTGATTCTTTGTTATAAACACAATTGGAAGCCTCACAAATTATATTTTCTGGGCTAGTATCACCCCCTACCTCAATAGCGCTAGTAAAAAAACCCACACTATCTGCAAAATAGGTTGTGCAAGTAGTTTCAGATGTTCTTACTGCAGAACTACCTCTTACATGTATGTAACCAGCACGACAAAGTTTATTGTAATTATGAGCACAGTTGGTTGCTTGGCAATATAAATTTTTTTCAGACATATGATTTCCTCCTAATAAACACTTCATTACTTTATTTTTATCCAAATAAAGTAAAGTATGTATAAAGATAAGTTATTTTATTAGAATCTATCCTATTATGGTATCATAAGTATAGTTGATTTATTTTATAAGTATTTTTTATAATTAAGTTATATAAAGGGGATTTATAATGGAAAATAAAAAATATATTTGGTCAAAGATTGCTTTATTTATGGCAGCTTTAATTTGGGGAAGCACATTTGTAGTGGTAAAAGATGCTACATCTACAATGAGTACAGGATTTATTTTAGCTTTAAGATTTTCTATAGGAGCTTTAGTGTTAATATTGATTTATTATAAAAAATTAAAAGAAATAGATAGAAGTTATTTAAAGGGTGGACTAGTTATGGGAGTAACTTTATTTATGAGTTTTTGGATGCAAGTTTTTGCTCTAACTCTCGATACTACACCGGGAAAAAGTGCTTTTTTATCTGCTATATACTGTGTCATTGTTCCATTTTTATATTGGATAGTAATAAAAGAAAAACCGGATAAGTTTAATTTTATTGCAGCTTTTATATGTATAATAGGAATAGGGTTAGTATCTTTAAACGAAAACTTTTATATAACATATGGAGATTTAATCACAATATTATCCGGATTTTTTGCTGCAGCTAATATAATAGCTACATCTATATACTGTAAAAATAAAGATGCTTTATTACTGACAATATTGCAATTATCAGTAGTAGGAATATTGTCATGGATAATCGTTATAATTACAAATGGATTTCCTATAGAATATACAAAAACATCAGTATTTGGAGTTGTGTATCTTGGAATATTTGCAACTGCAATAGGACTTCTATTTCAAAGCATCGGAATTAAACACACAAATCCATCATCTGCAGCATTAATATTAAGTCTAGAAGCTGTCTTTGGAATCATGTTTTCTATTTTAGTTTACAATGAACAAATTACAACAAAACTTGCTATAGGGTTTATATTTATATCTTTTGCAGTTGTGATTTCTGAAACAAAATTAAGTTTTTTCAAGAAAAAAGAAGAAATTTGTTCAGAAGATAATGATTAAAAAGAAAATCTATTTACTTATTGAGAAGGGTTTAAATAATATTTAAAGAAATTATATAATTAATTACTTTTAAAGAAGAATATTATTTAGATACTGGGGTGAATCCATTGAAAAAAATAAAATATTCTAGACTTTTTATACTGGGTGTATTTATATATTTGATATTTAAAGGAATTATCTTTTTGATCGGTTTAAATACGTCTGTTCTAGTACTAAAAGATGATAATTATACTATGAAGACTAAAGAAAGATGTATAGTTATAAGAGATGAGTATTTAATAAAAAGTGATACTAGTGGAACGTTACAATTATTGGTTAATAATAATGAAAAGGTTCAAAAATCTCAAAATATAGCAACCATATATAATAACAATGTGGATAAAAGTATTAATAAAGAAATAAATGATTTGAAAAAAGAGATAAGAGATTTAGAAAATGAAAATAACTCATTAAAGATAGGTATATTATCTGTAAAAAAAGAACAACTAAGTATATTAGAAGAAAAAGTAAAATCTAATACTACCAACTATTATGCTAATACATCTGGAATTATATCTTATAAATATGACAATAATGAAAGGAAGTATAATAGTGAAAAATTAGCAAGTTTAGATAAAGAAGATATTGAAAATGCAAGTAATAATTATATATCAACCTCAAGCAATAATAAAAAGATAAAGCAAGATACTATTATAGCAAGAGTGATAAATAATAATGAATGTTACATAGCCTTTGTGAAGGAAGATAATAAGTTGTTTAATGAAGGTGACAGTGTTAAAATTGAAGTTAAGAATGATAAAATAAGTGGTGAAATATATAAAATATATAAGAAAAATAATTATTCTATTATAGTAGTTAAAATTACACAACAAAATATCGGAATTTACGATACAAGAGTGGAAGAATTTGATATAATATATAGACAAATGGAAGCTTTAAGAATACCTAAAGTATCTATAGTAAAAAAGGACAATATGACAGGTGTATATGTTATAAATGAAGAAAATCATAAGCCTGAATTTATAGAAATCAAAGGAGTTTCTTTTGAAGACGATAGTTATGTATATGTAGACTTTAGAAGTAACGAAACTAATGGAGTAAATACTGTTAAATTACATGATAGAATTATTTTGAAGCCTAATTTTATCAATAAAAGGATTGCGAAAGTTAATTAGTATAACAAATGAGAAGGTGGTAGTTATGTCAATTAAAGATAATATAATGTCCATTAAACAAAATATTGATGACATAAGAAAAAAAAGTAATAGACAAGATGAAGTTAATTTAATGGCAGTTACTAAAACTGTAGATGTAGATAAAGTTTTAGAAGCTATAGATGCAGGAATTACAGATATAGGTGAGAATAAGCCACAAGAACTGGCTAGAAAATATGAAGTTATTGGTGACAAAGTTAGATATCATTTAATAGGAACTCTACAAACTAATAAAGTAAAATATATTATTGATAAAGCTTATATGATTCATTCTTTAGATAGAATAGCTTTGTGCGAAGAAATTCAAAAAAGAGCTGAAAAGATAGATAAAATTATTAATTGTTTAGTTCAAGTTAATATTTCAAGAGAGGAAAGCAAACATGGACTAGAGCCAGAGTTTGTAATAGATTTTATAAAAGAAGTATCTAGTAATTATAAAAATATACATATTAAAGGCTTAATGACAATGGCTCCTTTTATAGATGATGGAGAAGAGATAAGAAAAGTATTTAAAGGTTTAAAAGATTTATCATTGCATATTAATGATTTAAATTTACCTAATGTAGAAATGGATACTTTATCTATGGGTATGAGCCATGATTATAAAATTGCAATAGAAGAAGGGGCTACGATTGTAAGAGTAGGAACTTCAATATTTGGACAAAGAAATTATAATAAATAGAACATATAGGGAGGAATAAAAAATGAGTGAAGGATTTATAAAGAAATTTAAGGATTGGATGTCGATTGATGAAGAAGTATACGATGGAGATGATGAAGGTTACGATGGAATACAAGATGAACAAGAGCAAGAAGAACCAAAGATAGAATCTACTAGTTCTCAAGTTACAAGAAGTAGTAAGGTAGTTAATATACATACTAATAGTCAAATGAAGGTTGTAATAGCTGAACCTAAAAAATATGATGATGTAACTATAATAGCGGATCATTTAAGACAGAGAAGAGCAGTAATAGTTAATTTAGAAAGTGTTGAAGAAGAACCTGAAGTTAAAAAATCTATATACTACTTTATAAGTGGAGCAGTATATATATTAGATGGAAGTATGCAAAAAGTTTCTAAATCAATATTCATTTTAGCGCCAAACAATGTGGATATAGACGCAAATATAAAAAAAGAGTTAGAAAGTAAAGCATTTTTTCCATGGCAAAAATAATAAATAAAGGAGAAAAAATATGCACATGATAGCCGTATTACTTGTTAGGCTTTTAAACATACTGACTTGGCTTATTTTAATACAATGTCTAATGTCTTGGTTTCCAGGAGCTAGATATTCAAAAGCATATGAAATAATAAGTATGTTTACAGAACCTTTAGTAGGACCAATTAGAGAAACTTTATTTAGATATATAGATATACCCATAGATTTTTCCCCGATTATAGCTATCTTTATAATATCAATGGCCCAAAGATTAATATATAGTTTGGTATGGTAGATAGGTAATAAGATGGACAAGTTAAAATTAACATCTCATATTAAAGATATAGACTTAAAGAATAAGATGTTTAGAATAATTGATAAAGCAAATGGCTGTTTAAAAAATTATGATGTAAGATTCAGTGATTTTTTAAATCCATTTGAAGTGGAAAATGCTAAGGCAATTTTAAATTCTAATAGCGACTTGAAATACACAATTGATGGTGGTTATGAGGAAAGTGAAAGAAAAATAGTATTTATTTATCCATTTTATATGGAATATGAAGATATAAGTGAAACTTTGAGATTTATACAAATAGAAGGAAATTTCAAATTTAAATCAATCAGTCATAAAGATTATCTAGGTTCTTTATTAAGTCTAGGTATAAAAAGAGAAAAAATTGGAGATATAATTATACATGAGAACTTTTGTCAGGTAATTGTTGCCTTTGATATTTGTGATTATATTTTAATGAACTTAGAAAAGGTTGCTAGAAATAATGTTAAATTAAAAGAAATTTCTAGAGATGACATTATTTACAATCCACCTAACTATAAAGACGTTAACTTTACTGTTTCTTCAAGTAGGATAGATTGTATAATAAGTGGTATGTACAATATATCAAGACAGGAAAGTGCTAAGCTAATAGATAATGAAAAGGTTCAGGTGAATTATGAAAAAATAACATCCTGTTCTAAAGAGATAAAAGCGGAGTCTTTAATATCAGTTAGAGGAAGAGGAAGGTCTCAAATAATCAGTATTGGAGATTTAACCAAAAAAGGAAAAATAAAAGTTCAAGGAAAATTATTATTGTAGGAGGGGAAATATATGATAACTCCAATGGATATAGAAAACAAAGAGTTTAAAAAAGGATTTAGAGGATATCATGAAGATGAGGTTGATGAATTCTTAGATAAAGTAAAAGAAGACTTTGAAAATATATATAGAGAAAATTTAGATTTAAAAGAAAAAATTAATTTATACCAAGAGCAAGTAAGTAGATACAAAACAATAGAAAAAACTTTAAATGAAACGTTAATTACTGCTCAAGCAGCGGCAAAGGATACTTGTGAAGCTGCAAATAAAAAAGCTAAGATGACAGTAGATGAGGCTGAATTAAAAGCAAAGCAAATAACAGAAAATTGCAGAGAACAAATTGATGCATTAAGAAAAGAGTATGATGATTTAGTTAAAAATTTTAAAAGATTTAGAAATAGATTTAAATCTTTAATAAAAGAAGAGATGGAAACTATAGATGATATATTTTCTGATGTTGATGAACATTTAACTATAGAAGGTTTATATGAAGATAATCATACTTCTTTAGGAGAAGATGAAGTAGCTACTTCTATGGAATAAGAAAAATGTTTAAATAATAATTATGTTGACTGAAAAGGTAAGTTGTTGTATACTCTAAGAGTATAATTATATATTTAAAAAGCAATGATAGAGAGAGTAAACTTTTGGATATTCTACAGAGAGTTGGGTAAGCTGAGAACCAATGAATTGAACTAAGTTGAAAATCACTCTGGAGCTGCAGGCTGAAAGATTAAATTGATTAAGCTGTGCCGGTTAGTGTCGTTAAACTATAGAGTGTTATATATACTATAAGTATGTATAGAATTAGGGTGGTAACGCGATTTCAACTCGTCCCTTTTATTAGGGACGAGTTTTTTATATTCAAAAATAACCCATTGTTTAATTATGCTAATTGCTATAAGTTTGTATATTGGCATTGAAGCCAATAAAAATGGGAATAATTAAATTTTATACTAATAAATAATCAAGAAAGGGTGAACTTAACATGGCAAAATTTAAGCCACTAGTAGATTCTTCAGTAAAAGATGCTGAGAGTCAAGTGTCAGAATATTGGAAACAAATAGATTTACTAGAGAGAACATTAGAAAAAGGACAAAACGATCCTAGCTTCGTATTCTATGAAGGACCTCCAACAGCAAATGGTAACCCAGGTATACACCACGTTGTTGCTAGAACTTTAAAAGACTGGGTTTGTAGATATAAAACAATGAGTGGATATCAAGTAAAAAGAAAAGCTGGATGGGATACTCATGGTTTACCAGTTGAACTTCAAGTTGAAAAAGAATTAGGTTTAACTAATAAACAACAAATAGAAGAATATGGTATAGCTGAATTTAACCAAAAATGTAGAGAGTCTGTTTTTACTTATGAAAGTAAGTGGAGAAATATGACTGAAAGAATGGCATATGAAGTTGATTTAGATAATCCATACATAACACTAGATAATAATTATATAGAATCTGTTTGGTGGATATTAGATAAATTCAATAAAGAAGGATATTTATACGAAGGACATAAAATACTTCCATACTGCCCAAGATGTGGGACTGGTCTTGCATCTCATGAAGTTGCTCAAGGATACAAAGAAGTTAAAACTAATACAGTTATAGCTAAATTCAAGAGAAAAGATACTGAAAATGAGTACTTCTTAGCTTGGACAACTACTCCTTGGACTTTACCTTCAAACGTCGCTTTAACAGTAAACGGAGAAGTAGACTATTTAAAAGTTAAAAAAGACGATGAAATATACTATGTTTCTAAACCTTTAGCTAATAAAGTTTTAGGTGAAGGAACTTATGAAATACTAGAAGAAATGAAAGGTGCTGAGTTAGAAGGTGTTGAATACGAACAATTAATGCCATTCGTAACGACTGATGAAAAAGCATTCTACATTACTTTAGGTGATTATGTAACTACTGAAGATGGTACAGGTATAGTACATACTGCCCCAGCTTTCGGTGAAGATGACTACAACTTAGGAAGAAAATATAACTTACCAGTATTACAACCTGTTGATGAAAGTGGTAAATTTACTGCTACTCCATGGGAAGGTAAATTTGTTATGGAAGACGGATTAGATGTTGAAATAATAAAATGGTTAGCCCACGAGAACAAGTTATTCTCTAAATTAAAAGTAGAACATAACTACCCACATTGCTGGAGATGTTCAACTCCGCTTGTATACTATGCAAAACCAAGCTGGTATATAGAAATGACTAGACTAAAAGATAAGTTAATAGAAAACAACAATGGTGTTAATTGGTATCCAAAATTCGTTGGAGAAGGAAGATTTGGTAACTGGTTAGAAAATTTAAATGACTGGGCAGTATCAAGAACAAGATATTGGGGTACTCCGCTTAATGTATGGAGATGCGAATGCGGTCATAAGCAGTCAGTAGGTTCTAGAGAAGAATTAGCAGCTAAAGCTGTTGAAAATGTAGATCCAAAAACTGTTGAACTTCACAGACCTTATGTTGATGATATACATTTAAAATGTGATTGTTGTGGAAAACCAATGACAAGAGTAACAGAAGTTATAGACTGTTGGTTCGATAGTGGAGCAATGCCATTTGCTCAACATCACTACCCATTTGAAAATAAAGAAAACTTTGATCAATTATTCCCAGCAGATTACATCTGTGAAGGTATAGATCAGACTAGAGGATGGTTCTACTCATTACTTGCTATATCTACATTTGTAACAGGAAAAGCTCCTTACAAAAATGTACTTGTTAATGACTTAGTTCTTGACAAAGATGGTAAGAAAATGAGTAAGTCTAGAGGAAATACAGTAGATCCATTCGAATTATTCGATAAATATGGAGCTGATGCTTTAAGATGGTATCTATTATATGTATCTCCACCATGGACACCAATAAGATTTGACGAATCAGGCCTTAGAGAAATACAAAGTAAGTTCATAGGAACTATCAAAAACGTATATAACTTCTTTGCATTATATGCAAACACTGATAATGTAAATCCAACTGACTTCTTTGTTGAATACAAAGATAGACCAGAATTAGATAGATGGATATTATCTAGATTTAACCACTTAAAGAAAGAAACAGAGGAAAACTTAGAAATATTCGAAGTTAATAAAACTATAAGAAGTATACAATCATTCATAAACGATGATTTATCTAACTGGTATATAAGACGTTCTAGAAGAAGATTCTGGGCAACTGAATTAACAGAAGATAAAAAAGCAGTATACAATACTACTTATGAATTATTATCAGAACTTTGCAGATTAATAGCTCCATTTGCTCCTTACTTATCTGAAGAAATATACAGAGATTTAACAGGAGAAGAGTCAGTTCATTTAGCATCTTACCCAAGAGCTAATGAAGATTTAATAGATTTAGAGTTAGAAGAAAAAATGGAAATAACTCAAGCTCTTGTTACTTTAGGTAGAGCATCTAGAGAAGAAAGTAAAATAAAAGTTCGTCAACCAGTTCAAAAGGTATTAGTTGATGGAAAATATGAAACTAAAATAAGTGATGTTGTAGACTTAATAAAAGAAGAACTTAACGTTAAAGAAGTTGTATTTGCAGCTGATTTAAGTGAATACATGAACTATAGCTTAAAACCTAACTTCAAAGTATTAGGACCAGTTTTAGGTAAGAAAATGGGAATGTTTGCTGGTGCTTTAGGCAAACTAAGCGCTAATGAAATCGTACCTAAATTAGAAGCAGGAGAAAAAATAACTGTTGATTTAGCTGGAGAAGCATTTGAATTTGGTAAAGATGAAGTTTTAATAAACATATCTTCTAAAGAAGGTTTCGATGTTTGTATGGAAAATAATATATTCGTAATATTAGATACAAACTTAACTCCAGAGCTAGTAGAAGAAGGATATGCAAGAGAATTCATATCTAAAGTACAACAATTAAGAAAATCTAATGACTTCGAAGTATTAGATAACATAGATATAAAATTCTGTGGAGATGATGAAATAGCTAAAGCTATAAGTAATTTTGACGAATATATCAAAAATGAAACTTTAGCATTAGATATAGAAAGATTAGAAGATAATACATTAGAAGTATTTGACTTAAATGGACATGACACAGGAATAAAAGTTATAAAAAAATAAAAAATTATAAAATAATATAAAAAACTACCTCCAAGTAATCTTATTACTTAGAGGTAGTTTTAATTTTGTTAGAATAATCAATTAAAAATCTAGCTATATCTGAATAAGGTATTTTTTCTGCTTTTAATAAAGCTTGTACAACTAAACCATCAACAATTGATACTAATAAAAAAGAAGCAGCTCTAGCGTTTGATTTATCATCTATGATATCTCTAAGTTGATTTTCTAATGCTGTTCTCCACTCTATATATTTAATGCCAATTCTCTCCCTTAAAGCTTCATTACCTATTATTGCTTCGCATAGTAGATACATATGAATTCTGCCAGTGCCTTCAATATCGGAAATATTTTTTAATATAATTACAACAAATTCTTCTGTTGAAAAATTAGAATTTACTTGGCTTAGGCAATCTAAAAGGGCTTGAGAGATTATATTTAAATGGTCATCAGCTATATCAAAAATAATATCATCTTTAGATGAATAATGATAATATAAAGTACCTTTGCTTATATTAACTTCTCTTGCTATATCAGCCAAAGAAGTATTATTGATTCCATTTTTTCTCATTAAATCAATAGAAGCCAATAAAATCTTTTCTTTCATACTATGATTTTTTTTTGTTCCTCTATTCAATTCCATATTGTAATCCTTCCTAATATACTTATATATACATTTTATTATAATGTTCACAAAAATTATTGTCAAATTGGGGAAAATATTTTCATTCTATTAATATTGACAAAATACTACATAACAAGTAGAATATAATTAACAAATCGGCCAAATGACCGACTAATGCAAAATGTTTAAGGAGAGGTATTTTTGAATGAAAAATATAAAATTAATAACAGATGGTAGTTGTGATCTTTCGCAAGAAATTATAGATCGTAGTAAAGTTGAGATAGTAGATGTAATGGTTTCTTTTGGGGATAAGAGCTATTCTACAAGAACAGATATAACTATACCACAATTTTATGAGATGATGAAAGATTATAATGAATTACCAAAAACATCATGTCCATCTCCTAATCAATTCTTAGATGCATTTGATTGTGAGGAAGACAATATTATAGTATTATGTTTAACTAGTAAATTATCTGGAATCTATAATAGTGCAGTACTTGCAAAAAATATGTATGAAGAAGAAAACGGAAATAAAAAGAGAATTGAAATAATAGATACTACGACAGGTTCCATTGGACAAGCTCTACTGGTATCAAAAGTTGCAAATATGATAAATGAAGATAAAAGTATGGATGAGATAGTAAATACTATTGAAAAATTAAAACATGAAGTAGTATTTTATGGAGCTTTATATACTTTAGAAAATGCAATTAAAGGTGGAAGAATAAATGCTATAGCAGGTAAAATAATAGGTGCTTTAAATTTAAAGGCTATTGTTCATATAACTGATGGATTAGTAAAACCAATTGATAAGGCTAGAGGAGATAAAAACTCTATAAATAAAGTTATAGATTATATAAAAAATAATGTCCACAAAACAAGTGGAACAAAATTAGCTATAGGACATGCAAATTGCCCAGAAAAAGCAATAAAAATAAAAGAAATTCTAGAAAATTATCATAATTTTAAGGAAGTCCATGTAATGGAAGTAGGACCTTCAATGGGAGTTTACACATCAGAAGGTGCAGTACTTGTAGCGGTTATATAGATTTAAGTTCTTGACAAATTAATATATAAAACATATTATTAAATATATTGAAAATATCCGTTCTAATTTATTAGAACGGTTTTTTAATAATAAAAACTTATTATTAAAATGTACGCGAATTAGGAGGCAATATGAAGAAAATAGGAATAATTGGAGCAATGGAGTTAGAGGTAACAAGTCTAAGAAGCTTAATGGACATAGAAAATACTGTTAAAAAGGCTAGTTTAACATTCTATGAAGGAAAGTTAGAAGGCAAAGAAATAGTATTAGTTCAATGTGGAATCGGAAAAGTAAACTCTGCACTGTGTGCTCAAATATTAATAAGTGAATTTAATGTTGATGCTATAGTAAATACAGGTGTTGCAGGAGCTATACATTCATCTCTTGATGTAAATGATATAGTGATATCAACAGAAGCAATACAATATGATGTTGATGCTAGAGCTTTTGGATACAAAAAAGGGCAAATACCACAAATGGATAATTCTATATTTGTAGCGGATGAAAGACTTATAAATGCTGCATACGAGTCTTCACTTGACCAAGTTAAAGGTAAAGGATTTAAAATAGTTAAAGGAAGAGTAGCTACGGGAGATATATTTATATCATCAAAAGAATTAAAAGAAGAATTAGAAAATGACTTTAATGCTTATTGTGGAGAAATGGAAGGAGCAGCCATTGCTCATGCATGTTACTTAAACAATATTCCATTTGTAATAATAAGAGCAATGTCAGATAAAGCTGATGGAAGTGCTAATGTAACTTATGATGAATTTGTTGTAGAAGCAGCTGAAAACTCAAAAGATATAGTATTAAAAATGTTAAGAGCATTATAATTAAAAAGGAAGCCTAATAGGCTTCCTTTTTTTGTAAAATAAATTAATAAATAAAAGAAATAATTAATTATAAAAAAGGAAAGACTAAGAAAATGAAATTACTTAGCTTTTATTTTGTATTATAAAAGTTTTTTTTCATATACTAAGCTTGATGATAGGAATATATAAAGGGATGTGGAATAATGAAGTTTAATACTCGTATATCTGCAGAAAATCTAAAAAGTTATATACATAAAAGGGGAAAATTCAGCGTTGAAGATGAAAAATATTCAGATATAGATAAAGCAATAGAAGCTTCCTATACAGAAAAATGCAAAAGAGATAATGAAGAATATGTAAGTATTGAAGATATCGATAGGCTTATTAATGGAATTTATTTAAGTGAGGACTCGCAAAAAGAATTAGGTATTATTAAAAGGTATTTAGAAAAACTAATAATAATAATCGAAAGAAGCAGAATAAGAGATTATATGTATTTGACAGATAGCAAAAGGAGATTATTTATTATTAATTTTATTGCTGGTCTAGGTAAAGGATTTGGACAAGCTATCGGATTTACTATTCTTGCAGCATTAGTACTTGGATTATTATTTAGTTGGGTGGATTTACCTTTTATTGGTAGGTATATAGCAAAATTATTAAATATAGTACAACAATATAGACAATAATGAGGTGATATTATGGATTATAGAAAAAAATTAGAAAAAGAAAAGGCTAGAGTAAGTAAAACAATTAAGGAAATGGAAGACAATACTTTATTTGGAGATACTGTTAGACATACTAGTGAAAAATATAGTACAGGAGAATTATCCAGCTTTGATAATCATATAGGTGATATAGGAACAGATGTATATATGCATGATATGGATAATAGTTTAATAAGTCATGAAAGATATGTACTAAATGAAATAAATGAGGCTCTAGACAAAGTTTCTGAAGGAAGCTATGGTATTTGTAGTAATTGTCATGAAAAAATAGAAAAAGAAAGATTAGAGGTAATACCAGAAACCACTCTATGTTCTTCTTGTGCAAAAGAAATTATTACGCCACCAGATGAAAGTGAAAGTATGGATAAAAATCCTCTTAACTCTTACAATGATATGTATTATAGTGAATATATTAAAGATTTAACTGACTTAAATAAAAATGGTTTAGATGGTGAAACTGAATAAGGAGTGCTTTAAATGAGAAAGACCATTTATGCACTAATATTAGGTGCTATCGTTTTAATAGGAATAAGCATTAGAAATATTTCCAACAGAGAAACAGAAGTATTCGAAAATACATGGAAAGAAGACTACGAAGATTTAATAGTTAAGTATGGTAATACAAATGAAAAACTTCTTGCATTGACTTTTGATGATGGTCCAGATGAGGACTTCACTCCACAAATATTAGATATCCTAAAAAAATATAATGTGAAAGCCACATTTTATGTAATAGGAGAAAAAGTTCAATATAACAAAAAAATAATAAAAAGACAATATGAAGAAGGACATGAAATAGGGAATCATACTTATACTCATATAAATGTATCAAAAAATGGATACAATAAAATTAACAAAGAAATAGGGGATACACAAAGTGTAGTCAAATCTATTACAGGAGTATATCCAAAAACTTTTAGACCACCATATAGAGCTATTAGTAAAGATATGTGTGAGATAATAAAACAAAAAGATATGAATATAGTGTTATGGTCTTACGTAGATGCTAGGGATTGGGAAAGTCCAGGTGTAACATCTATTGTAAAATCTATAGAAGACGGTATACAAAATGGATGTATAATATTATTACATGACTACAATAAAGTAAGAAGTCCTAAATCTCAAACAATAGAAGCTTTAGATATAATTATTCCAGATCTATTAGAAAAAGGATATAAGTTTGTGACAATTTCAGAGTTAATTGAACATTTAGAGAAAAATACAAATGATGAAAAAAAGTAAATTAAATAATATATAATAGAAAAAGTATCTTTTAGAAATTTGTTTCTTTAAAGATGCTTTTTTTGTATAATAAATAAGATAAGACTTATTTAGGAGGATTTAAAAATGTATGAAGTAATTGTGGCTATATTAATAGGATTAGATCAAATAATTAAATATTGGGCATTGAATCATTTACAAGGAGTAGGTAGTATTTCTGTAATTAATAATATATTTAATTTAACTTATGTGGAAAATAGAGGAGCAGCCTTTGGTATGCTACAAAATAATCAAACTATTTTTATAGCAGTTGCAGCAATTGCCTCTTGTTATGGTCTTTATTATTTACATACTAAAAAAGTGAATAATATTGGCAAAATAGGTATACTACTAGTAATATCAGGTGCAATAGGTAATCTAATAGATAGAGTAAGATTAGGTTTTGTAGTTGACTATTTAGATTTTCATATAATATGGAGTTATGTATTCAATTTAGCAGATTGTTTTGTAGTTGTAGGAACAATACTTCTATGTATGTATATAATTACAAGCGAAGAAGATGAGAAGCAGGTGAAATAATGGATGAAATAAGAGAATTCTTAGTCCTAGAGGAAGAAGAAGGAGAAAGACTAGACGTATATTTATCTAGCCAGCTAGGGGATATGTCTAGAAGTTATATACAAAAAATTATTAAAGATAAAAAAGTAAAAGTTAATGATAAGGTTGAGAAAGCAAAATATTTAGTTAAAGAAGAAGATAAAATAGTAATTGAAATACCAGCACCAAAATTGTTAGAGATAGTTCCACAAAATATACCTATAGATATAGTCTATGAAGATGATGATTTATTAATAGTAAATAAGCCGCAGAATATGGTAGTACATCCGGCACCAGGAAATTATGATAATACTTTAGTAAATGCAATTTTATACCACTGTAAGGACAATCTATCCTCAATAAACGGTGTAATTAGACCTGGTATAGTGCATAGAATTGATAAAGATACATCAGGTCTTTTGATGATTGCTAAGAATAATAATGCACATAACTGTCTAGCGGATCAATTAAAAGATCACTCAATTACTAGAGAGTATGAATTTATTTGTCATGGCGTATTTAAAGAAGATAAAATAACTGTGGACAAGCCATTGGGAAGAAATCCAAAAGATAGACTAAAAATGGCTATAGTTAAAGATGGTAAAAGAGCGGTGACTCATTTTGAAGTAATAGAAAGATTTGATAATTATACTTTGGTAAGAGCTACCCTAGAAACAGGAAGAACTCATCAAATTAGAGTGCATGCTGCTTCTTTAAATCATCCACTTTTAGGAGATCCTTTATATGGTCCTAAAAATAATAAGTTAAAGGTTGAAGGGCAAACTTTACATGCTAAGAAACTAGGATTTATACATCCTAGTAAAAATGAATATGTGGAATTTAATTCACAACTTCCAGAATATTTTCAAAAAATACTAAATAGAATAAAGTAAGGAAAAGTGGGGAAAATACTATTGAAAAAAACTTACTAATTCTATATAATAAGTGATAGTAATTAAATACCTTTAAAGTGATACAGAGATATCATAAGGCATGTAACAATAGAATTTTTTATGTAAAAATACTAGCTTCTTGTCTTAGGATAAGAAGTTTTTTTATATACAATAATATTTTTCAAAATTTACATGGTATTTAATAAAATTATTATAAATGCAAAATTTTAGGAGGATTCTTATGCAAAAGGCAAAAATAATGGACGAAAAAGCAATAGGAAGAGCGATAACAAGAATAAGTCACGAAATTATTGAAAGAAATAAAGGAATAGAAAATGTAGTACTTATCGGTATTAAGACTAGAGGAGTTCCAGTTGCTAGTAGAATAGCGAATAAAATTGAAACTATAGAAGGTCAAAGAATACAAATAGGAGAAATGGATATAACCCTATATAGAGATGATTTAAGTAAAAAACAAATAGATCCAGTTGTTAACTCAACAAAAATAGATTTTGATATTACGGATAAAACAGTAGTTTTAGTTGATGATGTATTATACACAGGAAGAACAGTAAGATCTGCTTTAAATGCACTAATGGATGTGGGAAGACCAAAAGCTATACAATTAGCAGTTTTAGTTGATAGAGGTCACAGAGAGTTACCTATTAGAGCAGATTATGTTGGTAAAAATGTACCAACATCAAGAACTGAAATTATATCAGTTAAATTAAGTGAGTGTGATACAGAAGATTCAGTTAGTATAGAAGAATAATTCAATTATGGAGTTAAAATTTTAGGGGGAATTTAAATGAAAAAAGCTATTTTATCGATTCAGCATTTGTTAGCAATGTTTGGAGCTACCGTATTAGTTCCGTTACTTACTGGATTTGATCCATCCGTAGCAATATTTTGTGCAGGAGTCGGAACATTATTATTCCATAAGTGTACAGATTTTAAAGTGCCAGTATTCTTAGGATCGAGCTTTGCATTTATATCAGTTATAAATCAAGTTGCAGATACTTTTAATGGTGATTTGTCCTATGCTCAAGGTGGCATAATTGTGGCAGGTCTTATATATGTAATTATGTCAATAATAGTAAGAGTTGTGGGTCCAGAAAAGGTTAAGAAATACTTCCCACCGCAAGTTACAGGAGCTATGATAATAGTAATAGGTTTAAATTTAATACCAACAGCTGTAGATATGGCAATGAATAATGTGCTTGTTGCAATTATAACTTTAGGTGTAGCAGTAGGAATTAATCAGTTTGCTAAAGGAAGTATTAGACAGTTTAGTGTAATAATAGCTATATTTGTAGGTATAATAGTTAGTAAATTCGTTGGGATAACAGACTTTAGTGCAGTAGGTCAAGCGAATTTCTTTTCTATACCAAATTTCACTGCACCAAAGTTTTCTATTGAAGCTATAATAATTATATCACCAGTGGTACTGGCAGTATTTATGGAACATGTTGGAGATATAACAACTAATGGAGCAGTTGTTGGAAAGAATTTCTTAGAAGATCCAGGTCTTCATAAAACTTTACTAGGAGATGGTATAGCAACTTTATTTGCAGGGTTTATGGGTGGGCCAGCAAATACAACTTATGGTGAAAATACAGCTTTACTTGCTATAACTAAAAATTATGACCCAAAACTATTAAGACTTACAGCAGTATTTGCCATAGTAATATCTTGTGTAGGAAAGTTTGGAGCATTTTTACAATCAATACCTACAGCAGTTATGGGTGGAATTAGTATTTATTTATTCTCGATGATTACTTTTATAGGAGTAAAAACTATAAGAGATAGTAAATGTTATAAGGAAAGTGGAAATCTTTCAGTGATGATAATAATATTAGTTATAGGGCTTACTACTTGCTATGTAAAACATTTCACAGGTATAGAAATTGGTATACCTATAGCTAGCAATGCAAAATTAACAGGACTTAGTTTAGCAGCTTTAGTTGGGATAATAGTAAATAGATTAATAAATCATAATGACTTCAAAAAAGAAGATATTGGAGCTATTGGAGAGTTGGCTAGTACAAAATAATAAATTTTTATATTAAATCACAAATTATATCTATATATAATTTGTGATTTTTTTTATACTTATATTAATATAATTTATAGAAGATTAAATTGGGGCGTGAATTGAATGAGGATATCAAGCGTAATAATAAATAATTATAAGTCTATAGGGACTCAGAAAAATACTTTATTGTTAGAAGATGATGTAACAGCATTAATAGGTAAAAATGATAGTGGTAAAAGTAATGTGCTTGAAATCCTGGGGGCAATTTCTTTTAGCCATTATATATTAGAAGATTTTTATAAATTCAATAATCAATCTTTGTATGGAGAAATGAATTTAGTTGTGGAGCTTAAATTTACTAATAAAGAGATTGACTCATTGAAGGAATATAAGGATATTCAAGATGATGCTACTTATTTTTACTTTTCACAATACAGTGAAATTGAGTTTAAAGGAGGGTTTTCAAGATTATTTAATGAAGATATAGAATTAATTAAATCAATTGCTTATTTAAAAAAAGAACTAATTCCTTATTTAGAAGAAAATTATTATGATAGTATGGATAATGATTTTTTTTGTGAAGTAGTTAAATATATTAACTCTATGGAAAATATTGATAATACAATATGGATTAAGTATAAGAAAAGTCTTAATAAGTTATTATATATTTTAAATTCCTATGGTGATGATTATCTTTGTATTAGTGAGGATGAGGATTTAAATGATCAAATGAAAGATAAAAATGAAGCTAATATAATATATGATGAAAAAAGATATACTCTTATTAGACATTTAGAAATTGTTAAAAGTAAAATAAGAAAAAAATATTCACTTCTACCCATACTTTATCATAGGAAGATCGAAGAAGAATTACAAAATGAGTATCAATTAGAAGAAGTAAAAAAACAAATGAAGGATAGACGTGGGGCTTTATATAAATTTATATTAGCAAGTGGTATAAACACTCAAGAATTTTTATTATCAATGGAAAATGATGATGAAAATCAATTAGAGCTTTGTAGAAATAAAGTTAAAGAAAAAATTAAGTATAATCTCCAAAAAAAATTTAATGAATTCTATTGTGAGGAAAGTGTACAGATTAAAATATCTTTCAAAAAAGATTTTATAAAAATTTTAGTTAAAACAAATGAAAATACTACGAATATAGGTGAAAGAAGTAATGGACTTAGATGGTATTTAAATTTATTTATAGATATTTTAGCGAATGATATAAAAGATACAAATGTAATCTATTTACTAGATGAGCCAGGAGTATATTTACATGTAAATGCCCAAAGAGAATTACTTAGATTGTTTTATGATTTGTGTAAAAATGATAATCAAGTGGTTTATTCTACCCACTCTCCTTATATGATAGATTCAAATAATATTATAAATATAAGGGCAATAGAGAAGGATGAAAAAGGTCATACAAATATTTACAATACAGCTTATGATAACAAATTAAATTGTGTATCAAAAAGAGAAACATTAAGTCCTTTAGTGCAAGCTATAGGTGCAGATTTAAGGTTTAATATTGGGCCTCAAGGGGAAAAATTAAATATAGTAACGGAAGGTATAACTGATTATATGTATTATACAGCTATGCTATATTATTTTAATGTGCCAGAAGAAAAGATGCCATATATAATTCCAGCTGTTGGAGCAGGAAATGTAAATGTAATAGTATCTGTACTAATTGGTTGGGGATGCGACTTCAAAGTTATATTGGATTACGATAAAGCTGGATTTGTAGAGTGTGATAAGTTAATAGATAATTTAAACTTAAAAATAAATGAAGATATATTTTTTGTAAATTGTAAAGAGACTTATGATAATAAAGACAAGGATATTTATAAGTATCCTGAGTTTGTTGAAACTCTGGTTAGCGATGAAGATAAGGCTAAATTTAATGTTAACTATATAGATAACAAAACTATGGCGGCTAAAGAATTTTATGATAGGGTAAAAAGTAAATCAGTAAACCTAAGTGAAAAGACAGTAAATAATTTTAGAAAATTATTTAAAACTATGAAAGTTATATGATGAAATAAAAAAGGGCTTGAAAACAAGCCCTTTTTTTACTTACATTTTATGCTTTTTACACTACTATATAAACTATATATTTTTTCTCCATCAACAATTCTATATGCTCTAACTTTAAAATAATATGTTTTACCTTTAGTTAAACTTTTTTTTGTAAAACTTGTATTTGTAGTTGTACCAAGAGAGCTAAAAGTTTTGTCTTTTGAAGTAGACATACGTACTTCATAACCTGTTGTTCTTTTACTTATCTTTGTCCAACTTGCTTTTATAGATTTTGAAGTAGTTGAACTTAAAGACAGACTTGGCTGAACAGGTCTTGTTGTAGCTTTTAATCTTGAAGAGTAATCGCTATGACGAGTACTTCCGTTTAAATATTTATATGCTTTTACTTTATAATAATGATTCGTTGCAGATAATCTATTATCATGAGTAAAAGAAGTTGTAGAGTTATTATCAATAGTATGTATTAATTTATATGTATCAGTATTTACATCAAGTCTATAAATTTTATACCCATCAGCATTATCAACTTTATCCCATGATATACTTAATGAAGTTGCTTTTCTACTATCTAATTTAAGATTTTTGACAGGTTTTACCTTTGTACTTTCACTAAATACATCTGAATATCTTCCGTAATAATAGTTTCCACTAGAATCTTTAGAATATGCTCTTACTTTATAACTATAAACAGATGCTGAATCTAAACTTTCATCAGTATAAGAAGTTGTAGAGTTATTGCTTATAGTTTTTAATATTTCATAAGAGTTAGAGCTTGGATTATATTTATAAATTTTATATCCAGTTACATTATTCATCTTTGACCAAGATAAAGTAAGACTACTAGTTGTTTTTTTTGTTAAATTAACATTGCTTATTGCTTTTGGAACTATTTTGAAAGAAACAGTCTTTGTACCTGTATAGTTTCCTGTACCTTTAATAGTTATTCTACCTGTACCTATTGATGTATTGTTAGAATAAGTAACAGTGTAGTCTTCATTTAATTTTAATGTTTTACCATCAAGTGTAACTGTAACACTTGGTTTTATGGCACTTCCTGTATAAGTTTTTGAACTTATATCGTTAACTGATGCTGTAGATATAGAAGGTCTACTTGTTGGAGTTGAAGTTCCTATAGTGTAGTTAATATCAACTGAACCAGAAATACCATCTATATAACCATCATCACCATATTGCCACATGGAAAACTGTTTAGGATAAGATGATCTGTAACTATACTGTGCTAACCACGTATATGCTGAATCTAAAAGTTCATCTGAAAAATATTGTTGTAATGGTATACCCGTATAAAGACCAGGAGTATAGCCTTGCGATTTGACAGTATCCATGAATGCATTAGCCATAGATGTACCTAGTGACTTTGTTACTGTTATATTATAGTTGTTTTTCACCCAGTTTGCACTTGATTCTTCAAAGTCAAAAAATACAGGATAAGAAATATTATTTTTATAAGGAGCAATTACCTCTAAACATTTCTGTGCTTCTATTTTAGCTTTTTCAGGGCTACTTGCATAACTAAACCAATAAACTCCGACCTTTACTCCAGCTTTTATAGCACCTTCTATATTTGTTTTGAACATTGGGTCTACAGTATCAGTACCATATCCAGCTCTTATTATTGCATAATCAACACCAGAAGCTTTAACTTTACTCCAATTTATTGTATCGTTCCACTTACTGACATCTATGCCTTTTTCTTTTACAGAAACGGTATTTATGTAATCTCCTGAAACATATGCTTCATTAAAAACTAAATCGTACTTACTACTTGAAACTTGTTTTCTGTAGTAATAAGAAATTTTATACCACCCATCTTCTTTAGATAGGATTTGAACTACATTTCCTTTGTTTAAAGTAGTTAAAACCTTAGATGATGTAGAAGGATTTTCTCTAACATTTAATGTACTAGCTGTAACCTCACCCAAAGTATTAATTTTAGGGTAAGAAAAAGGATTAACTGGAGTTAGTGCTGCACTTTTAAAAAGGTTAGAATTTATTGAGCTAGAGATTTCGTTTCCAACACGATTAGTTGGATTAGACAAAGGATCAATAAAGCTAATTCTATCTGTAGTATGTTCAGATGAATTATTAATAGATGAATCCTGTGATATTTGTGTTGTATTCATTTCTTCAGCATTACTTGTAACTACTATATTTTGAAATGTTATAGCAGTTGAAAGAGATACAGCAAGAAATGATATTGTTGCTTTTTTCATAAATTCCCCCTATACAAAATAATTTATATTTATATTTATCAATTTATGAAGGTACATATCAATAAATTGACAAATTCATATAAAATATACTGTTTATAATTAAAATATATAATAATGTAACAAAATTGTAAATATTATAACTGAAAATATACGAAATAAATTAAAAAAAATAATACGGAAATATTTTAATTATATATGGGGAAATAGAATTACATATAATTTATGTAGATATTTATTGTTTAATTAAAAATAAGTTGTGATTAAAATATAGAGTTAATATAAAAATCAATTATTAATTTCAAAATACTTATCAACACCATTGGCCATTCCTTGAACTAACTTATTTTGATAATAATCAGAAGACATTAAAGTATCTTCTTTTGGATTAGACATAAAGCCCATTTCTACAATAGTTACCGGAATTTCATACCAATTAATACCAGACATAGAGTCAGTTTCCCATACACCACGGTTGGTAGCATTAGTTTCTTCTATCATCGACTCTAATATACAATGAGATAAATATCTACTTTTTTTGTATAGATTACTAATATAAGGGTTATTAGGAGTTTGGCAAAGAGTAATTATACCATTTAAATTTGAATTATTATCGCTGTTTGCGTGTATTCTTAAAAAAATATCACTATTGGAATTGTTTGCAATTTCAGCTCTTTGAGAATTTCTGATGTTGACATTATTGCTTTCTCGAATCATAACTACATTATAACCTCTAGAAATTAATTCGTTTTTTAATTTATTGGTAACTACTAATGTCAATTCATATTCATTTAAACCACTAGTATTTCCACAAGTACCATAAGAAACTTTGTATTTTGTTTCAGAAGCACCAGGACCGATAGGTTCTTTAGATAAGTCACCTTTTGCTTGATGACCTGCATCTAAAGCAATTATTTTTTTGTTGGTTTTAGCTTTAGAACTAGTGCTATTATTTGAATTTATATCTCTGTTAGCATTATTTTCATTTTGGTTATTATCAGTATTTACATAAATACATCCTGGTAAAAAACAAAAAAACATTAATGACATAATTAAGGCTATCTTTTTTCTCATAAATCCTCCTTTAAATACTTTACTAAGAATAATATTTATATAAATATATAAAAAAAGGTAATAAGTATGAAGACTTATTACCTTTTAATTATTATTTCTTTAGTTTTACAATCATTTCTTCTGTTGGAGTAACGTAAATAGTGCTATTCGTTTCATAAATAACCATACCAGGCTTAGAGCCACTAGGTTTTTTTACGTGTTTTTTAATAGTATAATCTACAGGAACTTGAGAAGACATTCTACCTTTGCTATAAAAAGCAGCAAGCATAGCAGCTTCATATAAAGTTTCATCAGGAACTTCTTTTCCTGCACATTTAATAATAACGTGTGATCCTGGAATATTTTTAGTATGCATCCAAATATCTTCTGGATCTGCAATTCTTAATGTTAAATAATCATTTTGTTTATTATTTTTACCTACTAAAATTGTAAATCCATCAGAAGATGTAAATTGGTTAGGTTTTGTTGTTAGATCTATATCTTTTTTTGCTTTGTATCGATAAGGTGCTTTAGCATATCCTAATCTAATTAATTCATCTTTGATATCTGCTAGTTCTTCTAGATTATCGCAGTTTTCAATACCAAGCATTATATTTTCCAAATACTCAATTTCCTCATTACAAATAGCAATTTGAGAAGTTAATTCTACTTTCGCTGTTTTTAACTTATTGTATTTTTTAAAATACTTTTGTGCATTTTCAGAAGGAGTTAAGTTTTTATTTAAAGGAATAATAATGTTTGAATAATTCTCATCATAAAAGTTTGCCACTTCCACATTTTCCATACCTTTTTCTATCATGTATATATATGAAGTAAGTAGCTCACCTTTAATTTTAAATTCATCAGCATTGTCAGCATCCTTTAATTCTTTTTCGATTTTCTTTTGTTTATGATAAAGTCTATCTAACTTAATAGAAATACTTTTTCTTAAATCAGATGTTCTTTGATGGACTCTATCTTTAAAGTCTTTCGTTTTATAGTAGTCTTCGATAATTTGAGAAATAGATTTATTTTTAATAAATTTATTTTTATCCAAGAAACTAAGGTTAATGCAACTAAAATCAATGACTTTATCTATATTTTCATCTATAACTATGCAAGGGTCATATTCATCATTTTTAATTTTAGTAAATAAATCAGAAAAAACTCTATATAAAATAGATAGTTCATCACGAGATTTATCTGCAGCTTTGTCGTTAGGATTTAAGTCAGATCTATGACAGATTTCTTTAGCAACAGAAGGACTAATTCCTAAAAATTTAGAGTAAATACCTTTGGCTATAGAACCATCAAATTCTCTTAAAGTATTAATAAAGCTTTTAATAGAAACACCTTTTATAGGGTTTACTTTATCCTGAGCAGGTGGAAGTTCATAAGTCATATTAGGAAGTAATTGACGAACTCTACTTACACTAGGAGGAATTCTTTTTATAGAATCTATTATTTTATTATTTTGAGTTAAAATTATATTACTATGTCTCCCCATTATTTCAATATAAATATCTTTTGTTGTCTTTTCTTTTAATTCATCAAAAGATTCTACACTGATTTTTATTATTCTTTCAAAATCAACCTGAGAAATTTCTGTAATTATACCACCTTGTATGTATTTTCTGAATAACATACAAAACATAGGTGCTTTAATTGGATTTTCTTTTTGGTATTCATTGGCTATATAAACTCTAGGGTTTGATGCACTAGAACTTAATACTAATTTGAAGTTTTCTTTGTTATTTCTTATAAATAAAACTAATTCATCATTTTCTGGTTGATGAACTTTATCAACTTTGCCACCTACAAGCTTTGTACTAAGCTCATAAGCTAAGCTATGAATCACTAAACCATCTAATGCCATAATATTCTCCTTTCAGACATAAGTAATAAACTTATTATTACATATTATAACCAAGATGTGAATAGTAGGAACATAATCTTTTTCATAAATATCAAAAAGGAATATAATTAAAATAAGGGGTATATAAAGGAGATGAAAAAATGGGAGAATTAACTAAGTTGCCTAACATAGGAAAAATATTAGAAAAACAATTAAATGATGTTGGTATAAATACAATAGAAGAATTAAAAATAGTAGGTAGTAAGGAAGCATGGTTAAAAATAAGGAAGATAGATGAAAGTGCATGTTTAAATCGTTTGTACGCTTTAGAAGGTGCCATAAGAAATATTAAATGGCATGATTTAGATGAAAGTGTTAAAAAAATTTAAAAGAGTTTAAGAAAAATTATGAAAACAATACTTTATATTAATAATTATTTAAATTAGAAGTAAATATATTTATATAAAAAAGTTACTACTTTTTAGTAGTAACTTTTAAATTTATTTGTATAAATCTTCAAGTATTAGATTATTTTTATAAATATATGTAGCTACATCATTGCCAACGTATCTAAAGTGCCAAGGTTCAAAGTTATACCCAGTATCTTTTACTCTATCTTTTTTATATCTTAAGATGAATCCATACTTATGAGCATTTTTTGCTAACCATTTACCTTCTTTAGTATTTTCGAAACGAGTAAGTAAATCATAGCCAACAGATTTAGCAGATATATCCATAGTAAGTCCTGTTTGATGTTCACTATGATTTGGTTTTGCAATATATTTATTTGTATAGGCAAATCCGTTTACCTTTAATGAGTTATTATAAAGGTTAGTTTGATAAGTGCTTGATCTAAAGCCACTTACAGCAGTAAGATAAACGCCATCTTTCTTTGCGTCTTTAAACATAGTTTCTAATGCTTTAGCTGCAGTTTTTCTTAAGTAAAGAGTTTTGGTAGCACTAACATTAGGTTTAACAAGATCACTAGGTTTGTATCCTGATTTTAATGCATTATCTTTATTAACTAATTTAGTAATACTACTGCTAGTAGTATTTTTTTTAATTATATCTTGAATCCTTAAATATTCTTCTTGAACATTAGAGCTAGTATCTTTAAGAGTTAATGTATACTTACCATTTAAGAATCCATAGCCTTCACCATAAGCTACTTTATACCAACCGTTGCTATATTTCTCTAATATTCCAACAGCAGAATCTTTTTTTAGGGAACCTACTTTTGAATAGTTAACAGAACGTCCTCTTCTAACAGCTAAAGTATTAGATCTTATTATAGCTGTGCCTATAATTTTATCTGATGGTTTAAGGGCATAAGGAGGTAAATTTGAAGAAGTTACTTCTATATATTTACTACTTACATATGCAGTTTCATTATTAAAATAGATTTCATACCAACTGCTATTCATTTTTCTTATAATTTTAACAGTTTTATTTTTACTTATGCTACCTAATATTTTTCCTGAAGTAGAGCTTTTACTTCTAACATTAACTTTTGAAGTAACTACACCAGTATATTTTGTAGTTATTTGAGATTTGCTACTAGTTGTATAAGTTGAATTGATATATGCTAATGTAGTAGCAGGTGCTGAAATGAATATTGATGCAGCCATTAGCAAAGCTATTAATTTTTTGTGATTAATGATAATCTCCCCCCACACATATTAAATTTTGATTATAAATACAAAAATTATAATATCATTTTTTGTAGAAAAATACAAAAAATATTGTATAAATTTAAGTTTTTATAAATAAAAAGAATGAAATGCAGATTGCATTAGGAGAATAAAGAATAACTATGAAATGATATAAGTCTTAATATTTATTTTTTATTAATAATATTGTATAATACTAAGTTAGAACTGTTTGTACAAAAAGGGGCGATATGAATGAAGTTTTGGAAGTTACAGGGAATAGGCAATGATTTTATAGCAATTGATGGTAGAAATGATAATATAGCAAATAATAACTATGGGGAATTTGCAAAAAAAGTTTGTCATAGAAGATTTTCAGTAGGAGCAGATGGATTATTAGTCGTAAAAAATAGTGATATAGCAGATGTGGAGATGGTATATTATAATGCGGATGGAAGTCGAGCATCAATGTGTGGAAATGGACTTAGATGTTTTGTAAAATTCGTTTATGACAATAATATAGTTAAAAAAGAAGAATTTGATGTTTATACTTTAGATGGAATAAAGAGAATAAAAATTAATCTTAAAGAAGATAAATTAGATACAATTAAGGTTAACATGGGTAAAGGGAGTTTTAAATCTACTGATATACCTGTTAATAGCGAAAAAGAATTTTTTATAAATGAAAATATTAAAATTTTAGATAAAGAATTTCTTGTTAGCTCCATCTTAATGGGGGTGCCACATACTGTAATTTTCGTAGACAATATAAATGTGGAAGATATACATAAATATGGATCAATAATTGAAAAAAATGAAATTTTCCCACAAAATACTAATGTAAACTTTGTTAAAGTTCTAGATGAATCAAATATATTAGTCAGAACTTGGGAAAGAGGTTGTGGATATACTTTAGGATGTGGAACAGGAATGACAGCTGCAGTTATTATAAGCAATTATTTAGGCAAGGTAAGTAAAAGTGTAAATGTTACTTCTGAAGGTGGAAGTATAAAAATAGATTTAGTTAATGACGAAGCTTACATGAGTGGAAGAGCAGAAAAAATATGCGAAGGAAATTTGGAGGTATAATATGGCTATAAGCATGACTGGTTTTGGTAGAGGTGAATTTAAGAATGATAATTATCATTTTTTAGTAGAATGTAAAACAATAAATCATAAATATTGTGATATAAATGTTCGTCTACCAAGAAAGATATCTTTTTTAGAAGATAAAATAAGAAATTACGTTAAAAATTTTGTAAAAAGAGGAAGAGTAGATTTATATATAAAGCTTGACTTAATTGGCTCTGAGGATGTAAACTTAAAGTTCGATGATAAATTAGCAGATCAATATGTAAATATTTTAAAAGAAATAAAAGAAAAATTTAACTTACAAGATGATATAAGCGTTATGAGCGTAGCAAAATTTCCTGATATAGTAAAATGTGAGGAAAGAGAAGAAGATGAAGATTTATACTGGAGTATGTTAAAAGAAGCATTAGATATTACTTTAGAAAAACTTAGTATAATGAGACAAGAAGAAGGTAAAAAACTTGCTGAAGATACATTAAAGAGATGTGATATATTAAGTGATTTAGTAGATGAAATTGAAAGATATTCAGATACTGTTGTAGATGAATACAAAGAAAAGTTGAATAATAGAATTAATGAAATACTAGAAAATCCAAGTATAATAGATGAAAATAGATTGGCACAAGAAGTTGCCATATTCGCAGATAAAAGCTCTATAACAGAAGAAATTGTAAGGTTTAGAAGCCATATTGAACAACTTAAAAATACTGTTGTAAAAAATGATTCTATAGGTAGAAAAATTGACTTTTTAATTCAAGAAATGAATAGAGAAGTTAATACTACTGGTTCGAAATCATCTAATATAAATATAACTAACTTAGTAGTAGAAGTTAAAAGTGAATTAGAAAAAATTAGAGAACAAATACAAAACATTGAATAGTATTAAATATGATAAATACTAAGAAAATGTAGAATACTAATAGATAAGTTGAAAGGATGAAATATTAATGGTTATAAATAAGAAAGGTCTTTTATTGGTTGTATCGGGGCCATCTGGAGCAGGAAAAGGCACAATTTGTAAAGTATTAATGAATAGAAATAATGATTTAAAACTTTCTGTATCAGCAACAACTAGACAACCCAGAACTGGTGAAGTAGAAGGGGTAAACTACTTCTTCTTAACTCATGAAAAGTTCAACGATATGATAAGTAAAAATGAGTTTTTAGAATATGCTCAAACTTATAGTAACTTCTATGGAACTCCAAAAGGACCAGTCATGGAGTGTCTAGAAAAAGGTCAAGATGTTGTTCTTGAAATAGAAATGCAAGGAGCAAGACAAGTAAAACAAATTTATCCAGATGCAATTTTAATTTTTGTTTTACCGCCAACTCTTAGTGAACTAAAAAGTAGATTATCTTCAAGGGGAACAGAAACTGAGGAGCAAATGCAAGAAAGATTAAGCTGTGCTTTTGAAGAAATCAAGCAAATTAAAGATTATAACTATTTTATTTTCAACGAAACTAATAGAGAAGTTGAAGCTGCAATAGAAATTGAAAATATAATAAGCGCAGAAAAAAATAAAGCTGCAAGATATGAAGAAGAAATTATAAGAAAATTTAAGGAGGAATTATAAAATGAAACCATCTATAAATGAAGTATTAGCAAAAATAGACAACAGATATTACTTAGTAGGAACAGTAGCAAAAAGAGCAAGAGAAATAGTTGACGGAAATGAGTCATACGTTGACAGTAAAATAAACAAAGGGAAGCCAGTTATGTTAGCTACTGAAGAAATATCAGAAGGAAAAATAACTTATAGATTATTAACAGAAGAAGAAATCCAAATACAAGAAGCATTACATGCAGAAGAGCAAAGTAAATTAATCGAGGAGTAAGATATGTTAAAAAATAAAACTGTAGTAATTGGTGTTAGTGGTGGAATAGCGGTATATAAAGTATGCGATGTTGTAAGTAGACTAAAAAAGTTAAATGCAAATGTTCACGTAATTATGACTAATAATGCAACTGAATTTGTCACACCTCTAACTTTTCAATCATTAAGTCAAAATTATGTAGTAAATGATATGTTTGAAGAACCAAAAACTTGGGATGTTGAACATATATCTTTAGCAAAAAAAGCAGATGTATTTTTAATTGCACCAGCAACAGCAAATGTAATTGGTAAAGTCGCAAATGGTATATGTGATGATATGTTAACAACTACAGTTATGGCAACTACAGGAAAAGTACTTATAGCACCTGCTATGAATACTAATATGTACAGAAATCCTATTCTTCAAAGAAATATTAATACATTAAAAGAACTAGGTTATAATTTTGTAAACCCAGAAAGCGGTAGACTTGCTTGTGGAGATGTGGGAGAAGGAAAACTTGCTTCACCAGAAACTATTGTTAATACAGTAATAGATTTACTAAACAATACAAAAAAAGATCTACAAGGCAAAAAAATAATGATAACTGCCGGACCTACAGTAGAAAGCATTGATCCGGTAAGGTATTTGACAAATAGATCTACAGGAAAAATGGGGTATGCTATTGCAAAAATGGCAGCTGATAGAGGTGCAGATGTAACTTTAGTTAGTGGTCCAACAAATATAACACCACCAGCTAATCTAAAAAAACTAATAAAGATTCAATCTGCTGAAGAAATGTATAATGCAATTATAAATAATTTTGATGAAAATCAAGTAATAATAAAAAGTGCAGCTGTTGCAGATTATAAACCTAAGGCTTATAGTGATAAAAAAATTAAAAAAAGCAATGATGATTTAGTTATTGAATTAGATAGAAATAAGGATATAGCCTATGAACTAGGAAAAATTAAAAAAGATAAAATTTTAGTAGGATTTGCTGCTGAAACTAATGACCTTATTGAAAATGCCAAAGGTAAAGTTAATAAGAAAAACTTAGACTTTATTGTTGCCAATGACCTAACTGAAGAAGGTGCTGGCTTTGGTACGGATACAAATATTGTAAAAATAATTGACAAAGAAGGCAATATAAGTAATTATCCTCAAATGAAAAAGGATGAAGTTGCAAATGTCATATTAGATAAAGTAAAATCATTATTAGAAAAGTAAGCATCTATTTATAGGTGCTTATATTTTTAGATTAAAAGAGTTTATATAACTATTAAAAGTATAAATTCTAATCAAATAATAGGAGCAATCTATGTATAGTGAAAAATACGCCAAAGTTATAGTTAAAAATAACAGCATATATACAGATAACTTATTTACATATAAAATACCAGATTTTTTGTTGGAGGATATTCAAGTTGGTCATAGGGTTCTAGTTCCTTTTGGAAGAGGGAATAAACCTATAGAAGCCTATGTGTTTTTAATTACCAATAAAGTAGAAGATAATATAGAATTTAAAGAATTATTTGATATTCTGGATGAGTATCCTATTTTTAAGGAAGAAGATATAAATTTAATTCAATGGATAAAAAATAGGTATTTATGTACCTATATGGATTGTATATCTTTACTTCACCCTAAAGGATATAAGGTTGATAGTTTTAAAGAAATAAGTTTATCACAGGAAATGAAAAGTTTAGATGCTGAAAGTTTTTATATGAAAATAGATAGCTTAAGTAAAAATAGACAATTTATTATTAATAAAATAATAGAAAATAAAGATAAGATAAAAGTAGAAAAATTAATTAAAGAAAAAGCTATAGCAGAAAATATTAATTCTAAGGACTTAAAGCTTTCGTCTACTTTAAATAATCTTCTGTTAAAAATGAAAGAAGATAATTTAATCGATATAGTTTGGAATTATAAAAGTCAAAAAAATGAAAAGAAAATTTGCTATGTATCCCTGAGTATGGATTACAATATTGTTGAAGAGTATATTTCTCATAATAAAATAAGACTAGGGGATAAGCAAAGAGAAATCGTAGAATTTTTAAAGTACAATGAAGAAATTGAAATTAATGATTTAATTAAATTATTAAAAGTTTCGAAATCAAGCATTACTTCATTGCAAAATAAAAATTTAATAATATTTAATATAAAAGATTATTACAGAAGTCCTAAAGAATTTTATGATGAAAACACAAAAGATATTATTCTTAATGAAGAGCAAAAAGACGCTGTTAAAAAAATTACTTCTGAAATGTTTGATGAAAATAAAAAGCCTTATATGATTCATGGTGTAACAGGTAGTGGAAAGACAGAAGTATATATGGAAATAATAGATTATGCCTTAAAACAAGGTTTAGATAGTATTTTCTTAGTTCCTGAGATTTCCTTGACACCCCAAACTATATCAAGGTTAAAAAATAGATTTGGTGATATTGTAGGGGTATTTCATAGTAGATTATCTGAAGGAGAAAAACATGATGTTTTTAAAGCTATAAAAAGTGGTAAGATAAGAATATTAATTGGTGCTAGGTCAGCTTTATTTGCCCCATTTAATAGTTTAGGCGTGGTAATAATAGATGAATTTCATGAAAGTGCCTATAAATCAGAAAAAAATCCAAAGTTTTCAGCTATAGAAGTAGGAAAATATATGGCTTTAAAAAGAAATATTACTTTAGTGCTTGGATCGGCTACACCATCTGTGGAAGAGTATTATAGAGCTAAAAATAATGAGTATAACTTAATTACCATTAAAAATAGAGCGAATAAAAAGCCCCTTCCCAAAATAGAGTTAGTTGATATGAAGAATGAGCTAACCTTAGGTAATAAAAGTATGTTTTCTTATAGTTTGCAAAATGAAATAAAAGAAGCTTTAAGTAAAAATAATCAAGTTATATTATTTTTAAATAGAAGAGGCTATGGAAATTTTGTTTCTTGTAGAAAATGTGGATATGTTTTTTCATGCAAGAACTGTGATATATCATTAACTTATCATAAACATCAAAATACTGGGCGATGTCACTATTGTGGATATGAAGAAATCATACCTAAAACTTGTCCAGAATGTGGTAGTGATTATGTTAAACCTTTTGGAATAGGAACAGAAAAAGTTGAAGAGGAAATAAAAAGACTTTTTGATAATGCTAAAGTTCTTCGTATGGACAAGGATACCACATCTAAAAAAGGTGAGCTTGATAATATTTTGAATAAGTTCAAGAATAAAGAAGCAAATATACTTATTGGAACTCAAATGCTTAGTAAAGGATTAGATTTTGAGGATGTAACATTAGTAGGCGTTTTATCAGCAGATATGATGCTAAACTTTCCTGATTTTAAAAGTTTTGAAACCACATTTCAGTTAATAACCCAAGTATCTGGAAGAGCGGGGAGAAGTGACAAAGAAGGTAAAGTAATACTTCAAACTTATGATACAGACCACTATGTAATAAGAAGAGCATTAAATTATGACTTCGAAGGTTTTTTTGAAGATGAAATAAAAATAAGAAAAACTTTCAACTATGCTCCATTTAATAATATGATAAGTGTAGTAGTAAGTGGAAGAAGTGAAAAACTAGTTGAAAAGAATATAAAAAGTATGTACAACTCTCTTATATACTTGTTAAAAGAAAGAGGAGTAGAAGATTTTGATTTTATATTAGGTCCAAGCCCTTGTGCAATTTCAAAAATAAATCAAAATTATAGATATCAATTATTATTTAAAGATGATAATATTGAAATTAATTTATTAAAAGGTATAATAAAATATATATGTATTACGAAAAAAGAAGTTGTGTTTGATAAAGATGTAAACATTTCAATAGATGTTAATCCAAACAATATTCTTTAATTAGAAGGAGGAAGAATTATGGCAATTAGACAAATAGCTCAAATTGGAGAGCCAGTGCTTAGGAAAAAATCAAAGGTTGTAGAAAAGTTCGATCAAAAATTAATAGATTTATTAGAGGATATGGCAGATACTATGTACGAAGCGGATGGTGTTGGTCTTGCAGCGCCACAAGTTAGTATACTTAAAAGAGTAGTTGTTATAGATATAGGAGATGGTTTATTAGAACTTGTAAATCCAGAAATAATAGAAACTAGCGGAGAACAAATTGATGCAGAAGGTTGTTTAAGTGTAGCTGGAGAAACAGGAGAAGTTAAAAGACCATATGTAGTAAAAGTTAGAGCTCAAGATAGACATGGAAATACTTTTGAAATAGAAGGAGAAGAGTTATTAGCTAGAGCTTTCTGTCATGAAATAGATCACTTAGACGGAGTATTATTTGTAGATAAAGTAGAAAAATAGTAGGAGTGATACAAATGAAAATAGTATTTATGGGAACACCAGACATTGCAAAAGGATGTCTGCAAAAATTAATAGATGAGAAATTAAATGTGGTAGGTGTAGTTACTCAAGCTGATAAACCAATTGGTAGAGGTAAAAAAATGGGTATGCCACCTGTTAAGGAATTGGCTATAGAACATGATATACCTGTATATCAACCAATTAAAGCTAGAGATGAAGAATTTATAAACACATTAAAAGAAATCAATCCAGACTTAATAATAGTTGTAGCTTATGGGCAAATTCTGCCTAAAGCACTACTAGATATACCTAAATTAGGATGTGTTAATGTTCACGTATCATTACTTCCTAAATATAGGGGAGCAGCACCAATTAACTGGGTAATTATCAATGGAGAAGAAAAAACTGGTGTTACAACAATGTATATGGATGAAGGATTAGATACTGGAGATATAATACTTCAAAGTGAATTTGATTTAAGTAATGAAATAACAGCAGGTGAATTACATGACATAATGATGGAACAAGGTGGGAATCTTTTAATAGAAACTATTGATCAAATAGAAAAAGGATGTGCACCGAGGATTCCTCAAAATGATGAAGAGTCTTCTTATGCTCCAATGATGAATAAATCTCTAGGAAATATAGATTTTACTAAAACTGCAAAAGAAATTCATAACCTAGTTAGAGGTGTAAATCCTTGGCCGAGTGCTTATACTACTTATGAAGGTAAGACTATGAAAATTTGGAAGACAAAAGTATTAAATGAAACTAGTAATAAAGAGTGTGGAACAATACTTAAAGTTGATAAAGACGGTATAAGAGTAGCAACAAAAGATAATGTTTTATTAATAGAAGAAATACAAATGCCAAACAAAAAAAGGGTGGCAGTTTGTGAATATATAAAAGGAAATAAAATCGAAGAAAATACTATTCTAGGTTAGGTTCATTATGACTGATATAAAAAAATACGTTAAGGTAGTTAATGTTTTTTTAATAACTCTTATTTTAGGTGCCTTACTTATTCATTTATTTTTATCAAAATATATAAATATACTTTCTTTAGTGATAAATTTTATTGTGGTTGGAATAATATTATTAATATTATTTTCCACTATGATAACTTATTTTACTTTAAATGATGAGAAAGTTAATAAATATTTAATGAAAATAAATTATACGATATTAAGATGTATATTTCCAACTATAAGTAATATGGGGAAATTTGTTGGCATATCGAAAGATGAAATAAGAAAAATATTTATTAAAATAAACAATGCTTATATTTACAGTAATAAATATAATTTTAATAGTGAAAAATTAATAATTTTAATACCTCATTGTATTCAAAATCATAATTGTAAATTAAAAGTTACAAATGATATTGATAACTGTAAAAAGTGTGGTATGTGCAAAATAAAGGAACTACTACAATTAAAAGAAAAATATAACACAAAAATATTTATAGCTACAGGTGGAACTTTAGCAAGAAAAATTATTATTGATAATAAACCTAAAGCAGTTATAGCTGTGGCTTGCGAAAGAGATTTAACATCAGGCGTAAAGGATGTGAAAAAAATCCCAGTTCTTGGGGTTTTTAACTCTAGGCCCAATGGACCCTGTGTAGACACAAATATCAATATAAAAGAAGTAGAGAAAGCAATAAATTTCTTTACAGATAGATAAGGAGAGTGTTTTTGTATGTATCCTTCAATGGGTTATGGTGGATATTATGGTTATTATGATAGAACTATGCTTTTATTAATACCAGCAGTTTTATTAACGATATATGCTCAGTATAAAGTCAATTCAACAACAAATAGATTTTTTAATGTAAGAGCAAGCAGAGGATATACTGGAGAAGAAACGGCTAGAAGAATATTGGATAGTAACGGATTATTTAATGTTAGAATAGAAATGGTCAGAGGTAGACTTAGTGATCATTATGATCCAAGGACTAAGGTCTTAAGGCTATCACAAGATATTTATAGTGGTACATCCATAACATCAGTAGCTGTAGCAGCTCATGAATGTGGTCATGCTATACAACATGCTCATGGATATGCACCTTTAAATATAAGAAGTAGTTTAGTACCTGTTGTTAACTTCGCTTCAAATATGTCTTGGATATTCATAATGCTAGGATTTTTCACAAGAGGAAGCTTTTTACAAATAGGTATATTATTATTTTCTGCTTCAGTATTATTCCAAATAGTAACACTACCTGTGGAGTTTAATGCATCAAGTAGGGCCTTAACTCAACTTACATCTCTAGGTATAGTAGATGACAGAGAAGTAAGACAAAGTAGAAAAGTACTTCAAGCAGCAGCCTTAACTTATGTGGCAGCAGCAGTTACTGCAATAATGCAATTACTAAGATTAGTAATGATTGCAAATAGTCGTGATGATTAATATTTAGGTCCTAGTTTACTAGGACCTTTTTTAAAATAAATCAAAACTTAACTAAATTTTGAAAAATAAGGAGAAAATTATGAACGCAAGAGAAATAGCATACAAAGTTCTTTTAGATATAGAAAAAAATAAAAATTATTCGAATATGGCAATAAATAAACACTTTAAGGATGTTAAGTTATCTAATCAAGATAGAGGATTAGCAACAGAAATAATATATGGTGTAATAGAAAATAAATATTACATAGACTATATGATTGATAAATTATCAAAAGTAAAAACAAATAAAATGGAGATATACGTTAAAACATTATTAAGAATGGGAATATATCAAATAATGTTTTTAAATAGTATATCTGATTATGCTGCAGTAAATGAAACTGTAAATTTAGCTAAAAAGAAAAATTCTAAGGTATCAGGATTTATTAATGGCATACTTAGAAATGTTATAAGACAAAAAGAAACAATAGGACAAATAAAAGTAAAAGATGATATAGATTATTTAGCTATAAAATATTCTTATGATAAATGGATGATAAGAAACTGGATGATTCACTTTGGCAGAGAATTTACAGAAGAGTTATTGGAAGCTAATAGTCAAAGACCAAGTATTTATTTAAGAACTAATACTTTAAAAATTACAAGAGATGAACTAATTGAAAAGTTAGAAAAAGAAAATATAAAAGCTTCTAAAGTTAATGTGGTGGAGGAAGCTATAAAAGTTGAAAACTTAAAAGACATAGAAAATAACTCTCTTTATAAAGAAGGACTATTTACTGTGCAAGATATAAGTTCTATGCTTGTGGGAAAAGTTATGAATCTAAAAGAAAATTCTTTAGTTTTAGATGTATGTAGTGCTCCTGGTGGGAAAACTACACATATGGCTACACTAATGAATAATACAGGACAAGTAGTATCTAGAGATATTTATGAGCATAAATTAAAACTAATAAAAGCATCTTGTAAAAGATTGTCTCTAACTAATGTGGATGTACAAGAATATGATGGATTATCTTTAGATAAAGAAAGTGTAGGAAAGTTTGATTATGTACTTGCAGATGTTCCATGCTCAGGTCTTGGAATAATTAGAAGAAAGCCTGAAATAAAATATAAAGAAAAAGAAGAATTTAGAGATTTACCACCAATTCAAAAGAAAATACTTGAGAATGCATCTAAGTATGTTAAGAAAGGTGGAACTTTAATATACAGTACTTGTACAATACAAGATAGTGAAAACATTGATATTATAAATGAATTCTTACAAAAAAATAAAAACTTTGAATTAGCTCCTATTAATGAAGTGAAAGTTGATTTAGATAATCAAGAAAAAGGTTATATGAAGATTTATCCTAATGTTCATGAAATGGATGGATTCTTCATATCAAAATTAATTAGAGTAAGGTAGTGATAAAATGACAGAAAATAAAGTAGCATTAAAAAATATGACAGAAGAAGAGTTAAAAGAATTCCTGAAAAGCATAGGTGAAAAACCATTTAGAGGAAGTCAAATATTCTCTTGGATATATAAAGGCGCTAAAACTTTTGACGATATGAATAATATACCAAAAAGTTTAAGAGAAAAATTAGAAGAAGTATCTTATATAGGTAATATAAAATTAGAATTAGTTTTAGAATCACAAGTAGATAAATGTAAAAAATATTTATTTGAATTGAATGATGGAAATATAGTTGAAACTGTAATGATGGATTATGGAGATAGAATAACGGTTTGTATATCTAATCAAGTAGGTTGTAGAATGGGATGTAAATTCTGTGCGTCTACTATAGAAGGTTTAATAAGAAACTTGGAACCATGGGAAATATTAGATCAAATTATGAAAGTCCAAGAAGATACTAATAAAAGAGTTTCTAATTTAGTTTTAATGGGTAGTGGAGAACCTTTAGATAACTTTGAAAATACTAAAAAGTTTTTTAAATTGGTAAATGAAAAAAACGGATTAAATATTGGATATAGACATATAACTTTATCTACTTGTGGTGTTGTACCTAAAATGTATGAATTTGCAGACTTGCAATTACCTATTAATTTAGCAGTTTCGCTACATTCTCCTTTCGATGAAGAAAGAAAAAAAATAATGCCAGTTGCCAATGCATATAAGATAGATGATATAATAAAAGCATGTAAGTACTATATTCAAAAAACAAATAGAAGGGTTACTTTTGAATATTCATTAATTAAAGGTGTCAATGACTCTAAAAAAGAAGCTGATGCAATTGTAAAACTTCTAAAGGGAATGTTGTGTCATGTTAATTTAATTCCTATTAATAAAGTAGAAGAAAGAGAATTTGAAAGACCTGATAAAACTTATATTTATAAATTTAGAGATATACTAGAAAAAAATAATATTCCAGCGACAGTTAGAATATCTATGGGATCTGATATAGGAGGAGCTTGTGGTCAACTTAGACGTAAGCACAAGTAAATAAGGAGGGTAATTGCTATGATTTATAATTGTGACTCTCATGTAGGAAAAGTTAGAAAAAATAATGAAGACTACTGTATGGGGGAGATTATACAAACAGAAGATGATTGTATAGGAATATTTGCTTTAGCTGATGGCATGGGTGGCCATCAAAAGGGAGAGGTAGCAAGTAAGATAGCAGTGGAGAGTATTATAGATTTTTTGAAAGAGAATATTTCTCAAAGTGGATGCATAAAAATGGATTATTTAGATGACATAATAAAGCAAGGATATAATTATGCCAATAAAAAAATTTATGAAAAAGCTTTAGAAGATAATTCTTGTAAAGGTATGGGAACTACTTTAGTTGTGGCTGTAATTTACAAAGATGATGTGATAATAGCTAATGTAGGTGATAGTAGAGGTTATATATTACATGATAATGAATTTAGAAAAATAACTAAAGATCATTCTGTGGTAGAAGAGTTAGTAAATGCTAATTTAATAACACAAGAAGAAGCTAGATCTCATCCTCGTAGAAATCAAATTACACGAGCAATGGGAGCAGAAGAAATAATTATAGTAGATATATTTAGAGAAAAAATAGAAAAAGATGATATATTACTTTTAGCAACAGATGGTCTCACAGGTTGTGTAGAAGATGAATCTATAAAAAATATTATTAAACAAGATAAGGATATTAAAGAAATTTGCCAAGATTTAATAAATGAGGCTAATAATAATTCTGGTAAGGATAATATATCTGTTATCTTAAGTAAGATTGATTAGGATGGTGATATTGTGGGAGAAACAATTTTAGGTAATAGATATGAAATTATAAGGAAAATTGGAGATGGCGGTATGGCCTTTGTTTATGAAGCAAAGGACAGACTTTTAAATAGAATTGTAGCTGTAAAAGTCTTAAGACCGGAATTTGTAGATGACGAAGAATTTTTAGCAAAATTCAAAAGAGAAGCAGAAGCTGTAGCAAACATATCTCACCCTAATATAGTAAATGTATATGATGTAGGTTGCGATGGTAGAGTAAACTACATAGTTATGGAATATGTAGATGGTCAGAATCTAAAGGAGATTATAAAAAACGAAGGAACTTTAGATGAATATACTGCTCTTGATATAACTAAACAAATAGCAAAGGCTCTTGGAGCTGCACATAAAAAAGGAGTTATACATAGAGATATAAAACCTCACAATATACTAATATCAAGTGAAGGTAGAAATGTAAAGGTAGCAGACTTTGGAATTGCCAAAGCAGCTACAAACTCTACAATGACTAATATAGGAAGTATAATAGGTTCTGTGCATTATTTTTCACCAGAACAAGCTAAAGGTAAACCAGTAAAAAATAATGCAGATTTATATTCTTTAGGAATTGTTTTATATGAAATGTTATTAGGAAAAGTTCCTTTTAAAGGAGATAGTCCTATATCTATTGCTCTTCAACATATAAATGAAGATATAGAATTTAGTTTAGATGAAAAAACTCAAATACCTCAAAGTATTAGAACGTTAATAAAAAAATTAACTGAAAAAGATCCAGATGATAGATATCAAAGTAGTGAAGAAGTTATAGAAGATATTGAATATATTGAACAAAATATAGATTTAGATTTTATCAAGCAATATGATGATTTTGCTACAAGGAGAATACCGCCAGTTGAAGTAGTAGATAATTCTAATAAGTTTAAAACTTTAGGTAAAGAGCAAAAAAGAGAAGCTAAAGAAGAGGCTTTTGTACAATCTGAAAGAGAAGAGGTTGACAATTATGAAAGAAAGCCTAAAAAGAAAAAAAGAAAAGAATTTAAAGGGATATTTATTGGATTACTTGTTTTACTTATATTAGGAGTTTCTGGTATGGCAACTAATGGGTTTGGACTTTTAAATAGAAATAAAGATGATGATGTAATTATTACACCTAATTTACTTAATATGAGCTTAGAAAATGCAAATAAAGTTATAAATAACTTAGAATTGAAATTGGTTATTAGTGATAGACATGATCCAGACGTGGAAAAAAATCATGTTATATCTCAAAGTCCTTCAGAAGGTACAGAACTGAAAAAAGGAGATACTGTAACAATAGTAATTAGTTTGGGTCCAGAAGAATTATCAGTACCAACTCTAATAGGATTTACATTGAAAGATGCTGAAGCTATTCTTAAAGAAAAGGGCTTAGTGTTAGGCACTAAAAATTATAGCTATAGTGAAATTTATAAAGAAGGTACTGTAATAGATCAAAATCCAGTTGCAGGTTTAGGAAGTGTTAAAAAAGGTGATGCTATTAATGTTGTTATAAGTAAAGGACAAAAACCAGAAGAAAAACCAACTGAAGAAGAACCAACTGACGATAGTAATTCTGATCAAAATAATGATGGTAACAATGACGATAATAATAACAATAATAATAGTAATGATAACAGTAACAATAATAATAGCAACAACAATAACTCAAACAATAACAACGGTAACAACTCTGATAATAGCGATAATAACAACAATGATAATGCTGCAGATAACTCACAAAGTGGAAATGACAATTCTGGAGAACAACAAACAAGTAATATAAAAGATGATGACGACGAAGATGATGATTAAAGTATAAAATTAAATCATATAAACAAAATATAAGTAAGCGTAATGCTTACTTATATTTATTTTTTGATTAAAATAATAGATAAAAAATAATATATAATAATTAAATTTAAAATAATAAAAATATTGTGGTAATATATAATAAAGTGTTAAAAAATAAGGAGGCAATTAATGTTAGATGGAAGGATAATGAAAGGAATAGGGGGATTTTACTACATAGATACAGAAAAGGGACTGTATGAATGTAGAGCTAGAGGAATATTTAGAAAAAATAAACAAACTCCTTTAGTAGGTGATAGAGTGCAAATTAGCATAGTTGATGAAGATAAGAAAATAGGTGTTGTAGAAACTATTGATAAAAGAGATAGTGAACTTATAAGACCTCCAATTGCTAATGTAGAAAAAGCATTAATAGTTTTTGCTGTAAAGAACCCTACACCTCATTTATCTTTATTAGATAGATTTATAGTTCTTGCTGAAAAAGAAAATTTAGAAATTGTAATTATCCTTACAAAGGTTGATTTGGATGATGATAATATAACTAACAAAATAAAAGAGATATATGAGTTAAGTGGATATAAGGTAATTCCAGTAAGTAGCAAGTCTAAAGAAAATATAGATAAAGTGAAAGAAGAATTAAATAATAGTGTTGTTGTCTTTGCTGGACCATCTGGAGTGGGAAAGTCTAGTTTATTAAATGAAATAGATCCAAACTTTAAGTTACAAACTGGAGAAGTTAGTGATAAAATTAAAAGAGGAAAACATACTACAAGACATGCTGAACTTTTAAAATTACAATGTGGTGGTATAGTTGCAGATACGCCAGGTTTTTCTTCTTTAACTTTAGATGATATAAGTGAATATGAGTTAAAGGAATACTTTATCGAATTTGATGAAGTTGATAGTTGTAAATTTGGAAATAAGTGCATACACGAAAATGAGCCAGGTTGTGGAGTTAAAGAGGCTGTTGAACTAGGGGAAATCTCTAAAGTAAGATATGAAAGCTATATACAATTGCTTAATGAGATAAGACAAGGGAAAAGGAGATATTAAAAATGATTAAATTAGCACCATCAATATTATCAGCAGATTTTGCAAAACTATTAGAAGATGTTAAAAAAGTAGAAAGAGCAGGATGTGAATATTTACATATAGATGTTATGGATGGACACTTTGTTCCTAATATAACATTAGGCCCTGGAATTGTTAAATCTTTAAGAAAAGATGTAAATATGATATTTGATACACATCTTATGATCGAAAATCCGGACAATTATATTAAAGATTTTGTTGATGCAGGAAGTGATTTAATAGTTGTTCATGTGGAAGCATGTAGACATTTACATAGAACTATACAAAATATTAAATCTCATAATGTAAAGGCAGGAGTGGCGTTGAATCCAGCTACACCTATAGAAACAATAAAACATGTATTACAGGATGTGGACATGGTACTTATAATGACTGTAAATCCTGGTTTTGGAGGTCAATCATTTATTGAAAGCATGATAGATAAAATAAAAGAATTAAAACAGATAATAGATGAAAAAAATCTTGATGTTGATATACAAGTAGATGGTGGAATAAAGCCAAGTAATATTCATCAGGTGGTTGAAGCTGGAGCTAACATAATAGTTGCAGGATCAGCTATATTTAATAGTGAAAATATAGAAGAAACAGTTCAATTGATGAGAAAAAATGCAAGTCTTTAGGAGAAGCTAATGAAAGTTTGTATTATATTAAATGGTGAAATAAAGAACTATGATAAAACAAAAGAAATAATATATAGAGAAAAATATGACTATATAATAGGTGCTGATGGTGGATGTAATCATTTATATAAAATGAATATAACACCACAATATATAATAGGTGACTTAGATTCTATTAATAAAGATTTGGTAGAATATTATAAAAGTAATAATGTGATTTTCAAAACATATCCATCTCATAAAGATGAGACCGATTCAGAAATTTGCATTTATTTGGCTAAAGAGTTAAATGCAGAGAAAATTGACTTCTACGGCTCTTTAGGAGGGCGTATAGACCATACTCTTGCGAATATAGGATTAATGCATTATGCGAGGGAAATGAAGATTGAGCCTAGAATAATAACGAGTGAAGAAGAAATTATTATTATAAAAAATGAAGACGTTACTTTGCATGGGAAAAAGGGAGAAATAATATCTATTATTCCTATAATGACAGATGCAAATAATATAACGCTAAAAAATCTAGAATACCCATTAAATAATGGTAAAATAGGATACTTATCATCATTAGGTATATCTAATGTTATGATGAAGGATGAGTGCAGTATAAAAATTGAAGATGGATATGCATTAATTATTAGAAATTATAACTTAGCATAAAATAAACTCCTCTTAATATTTGATTAAGGGGAGTTTATTTATTTTCTACATATAATAACTTATGGAATATATGCTTTTGTTTAGTATAAAGAAGATGTAAGTGAATGTGGACTAGATAGTAGAGTTAGAAATATAAAAATAAAATGAGGAAAATAAAGGTAATAAATAATTTATAATTCTAAAATGAAAACCTTCCTTAATATAATTTAATGGGAAGATTTTTGTATTGGATTTATTAATAGATATTAATAATATGTAAATGATATTTTATTTAAGGTCTATAAAAAACATAATTTGCATAAAGATTAATAAATGTTGTGGTATAAAACTAATGGGAAATATTTAAAATTATCTAACCTGGGGGGGATAAGTATGAAGATGGTAACTATAAAATTACCAAAATGGCTTTCTAATATTGTTTTAAAATTTATGAGAACTGATAAAAAATAAAATTTGATGAACTTTTAGATAAAAAAAGAGAGCCTACTAAAATGTAGGCTCTTTACTAATAAAATAAATTTATTATTAAGCTCTATCAACTTTGTTTGAACGTAAGCATCTTGTACAAACTTTTACTCTCTTTGGAGTTCCATTTTCTATAACTTTAACGTTTCTTAAGTTAGCAGCCCATGTTCTCTTGCTGTGTTTATTTGAGTGTGATACTTGGTTTCCTGAAACTTTACCTTTACCACATACGCAACATACTCTTGACATTATATACACCTCCTTAAAATGATAACTATTTTAAGACTAAAAACATATTTATATTAACATAAAATTTGAATTTCTGCAATAAAAATATATAATTGTCCTTAACATATTGAAGATTTTCTCATTATCATATAAAATTATATATATAAATTTTGCTAATGTAAATATTAAAAGAGAAAATAATGATAAAAGTTTATTATCATTATTTTATTATGTTGTAAATCACTATGTTTTAAAACTCAAAAAAATATATCTTCTGTTGCTTAATATATAGTATTGACAATAAACGTCTTTCTAGTTATTAAATTTAAATAACTTTTAATTATTAATTACTTATAGTATTATATATCTTGTCTAAAATAGAAATATAAACTATAATTTATTAAAATAAAGGAAATTTGTTGAATTGATGAAATTAATAATTCAACATTGTACAAAATATTATTAAAAAAGAAAATGAGGGGGTAAAACCATGACTACTAAAGTAAACAATAAATATGGATGTATAGAAATAGATAAACATGTTATAGCTCAAATTGCATATAGAGCTGCAATGGAGAGTTACGGATTAGTAGGTTTCTCACAAAAGATAAAAGGTATTGTTGAATTATTAAAAGGAGACAATGCAACTAAAGGCGTTAAAATATACGAAACAGAAGATAATAAAATAGAAATAGAATTATTTGTTATAATGCAGTATGGAATAAATATTTCTACAGTAGCAAATAACATCATAGACAGAGTGAAATATTCAGTAGAAAATACTACATCAATAAAAGTTAGTAAAATAGATGTTAACGTGCAAGGTATCAGGGTTAAGTAATATAGGAGGAAGAATATGATTCAATGTATAGACGGAAAAAAATTCAGAGATATGTTTGTTTCAGGTGCAAATAATCTTCAAAATAATAAAGATTTAGTTGATAAATTAAATGTATTCCCTGTTCCAGATGGTGATACAGGAACAAACATGTCTTTAACTATATCATATGCAATTAAAGAATTAGCGAAAGTTCAAAATGATGATATAACAGATATAGGTAAATCATTATCTAAAGGTTCACTAATGGGAGCTAGAGGAAACTCAGGAGTTATACTATCTCAAATAATAAGAGGGATAGCAAAATCAATAGAAGGAAAAGAAACTTTAAATGTTGTAGATTTTGCTAATGCGCTTAAAAATGGATCTGATACTGCATATAAAGCTGTAATTAAGCCAATAGAAGGAACTATACTTACTGTAGTTAGAGAAAGTGGAGAATATGCAGTAGAAGTAGCCAATGCAGATATGGATATGGTAGAGTTCTTAGAATTGGTAGTAAAAAAAGCTAATGAGTCATTAGATAGAACACCAGAATTATTAAAAGCTTTAAAAGAAGCAGGTGTTGTTGATTCAGGTGGTAAAGGATTAGTGCTTATATACGAAGGAATGTTATCATCTCTAAAAGGGAATGATATAGAATCTATAGAAGGTGGAACATCATCTAATGTAGAGGTTAACGTGGAACAAAACGTATCTAGTGAAGATATCAAATTCCAATACTGTACAGAATTTATTTTAGAAAGTAATAAAATAGATGATGCAGCAGTAAGAGATATATATATGAAATTCGGAGATAGCTTAGCTGTAGTTGGAGATGAAGGTGTTATAAAAGTACATGTTCATACTAATGATCCAGGTCTTGCTATACAAGAAGCATTAAAATATGGACAATTATTAACAATAAAAGTAGAAAATATGAAACTTCAACATGAAAATAAGGTGTTAAATGAAACGGCTCAAACTAAAGATGTACCTGTTGAAGAAAAAGAATACGGATTTATAGCTACTTCTATGGGTGAAGGTTTAGCACAAATATTTAAAGATTTTGGTGTTGATCACATAATAGAAGGTGGTCAAACAATGAATCCAAGTACAGAAGATTTTATGAAAGCAATAGAAAGCTTACATGCTAAGAATATAATAATATTACCAAACAACAGTAATATAATAATGGCTGCTAATCAAGCTAAAGAATTAAGTGACAAAAACATAATAGTTATACCAACTAAAAATGTTGCACAAGCTTTTGCTACTTTAGTTACATTTGATGCAGATGCTGATGTAGCTGAAAATGAAGCTAACATGATGGATGCTTTATCAACAGTAAAGTCTGGTCAAGTAACTTATGCTGTAAGAGACACAGTTATAAATGATGTAGAAGTAAAAGAAGGAAATATAATAGGTATTGCTGAAGGTAAATTATTATCTGCAGGAGAAAATGTTGCTGAAATAACTACTGATCTTGTAGAGAAATTAGTAGATGAAGATAGTGCTATAATTACTTTATTCTATGGAGAAGATACTTCTAAGGAAGATGCTGAAGTATTAAGAAACGAATTAGAAGAAAAATTCGAAGATATAGATGTTGAATTACACTATGGAGGACAACCTCTTTATTATTACTTAGTTTCAGTTGAATAGTGATTAATTAGTCCTGTATAATCGTACTATACTTAGTATGTTATACAGGATTTTTTAATCTTAAGGAAATAATAATTATGGGTGATAATTATGGATAATTTAAATAAAGAAATACAGTTTGTAAAAGGAATAGGACCTAAAAGAGCTGAAAAACTTCATAAACTGAATGTTTTTACTCTTAAAGATTTAATATATTATTTTCCAAGACAATATGAAGATAGAAGTGTTATAAAAAAAATTAGCCAGCTGGAAAATGAAGATAAAGTATCTATCAAAGGAATAATAACGAAAATAGATACTTATAGTCCTAGAAAAGGTATGAAAATAACTAGGATAGATATGAGAGATGATAGTGGTTATATAAAAATGTCATTATTTAACCAGGAATACATTACAAAAGTATTTAAAAGTGGAGATAGTATTTTAGTTTTTGGAAAAGTTAAGATAGAAAATAATTTTAAAGAATTTATACCTATAGAAATAGAACATTATACTAATAAACCAAGTTCCACTTGCAAAATTGAGCCAGTATATCCTTTGACTTATGGTTTAACAAATAAAGAATTACAAGGTATGATTAAATCAGTCCTTAATAAGGAAGAATTCAAAGTCAAAGAATATTTACCTAAATACATATTAGATAAATATAAACTATGTGGTATTGATTTTGCTGTTAGAAATATACACTCTCCAAATAATAAAGAATCTTTAAAAATTGCTTTATATAGATTAGTTTTTGAAGAGTTTTTGATTTTACAGCTGGGATTATTTTATTTTAAAAGTGGAATTAATGAATCTAGTGGAATAGAATTTGAAGAAAAAGAAAAATTAAATGATATAATAAAATCTCTGCCATTTAAATTAACTAAAGCTCAAAGTAGAGCTTTACATGAAATCACTGAAGATATGACATCTTCAAAAGTAATGAACAGATTAGTACAAGGTGATGTAGGAAGTGGTAAAACAGTTGTAGCATTACTTGCTTTGGCTAGTGCAGTTTTAAATGGATACCAGGGGGCTTTGATGGCGCCTACGGAGATTTTAGCATCACAACACTATGATTCTTTCAAAGAAACGTTAGAAGTGTTTAATATTAAATCTGAGTTGCTCGTGGGGAGTCTCACAAAAAAACAAAAAGAAAAAGTACTAGAGAAAGTGAAAAATCAAGAAGTTGATATTCTTATAGGAACTCATGCACTTATAGAAGATAAGGTGGAATTTAAAAATTTAGGTATAGTTATAACAGATGAACAACATAGATTTGGTGTTAGACAAAGAGGAAGATTATCTAATAAGGGTGATAGTCCAGATATTCTTGTTATGACGGCAACACCAATACCTAGAACTCTAGCTTTAATTTTATATGGAGACTTAGATATATCCATAATAGATGAACTACCACCAGGAAGGCAACCAATAGAAACTATCGCCATAGAGCATAAAAGAAGAAATGAAGCTTATGAAAACTTAGTAAGAAATGAAGTTGAAAAAGGTAGACAAGTTTATGTGGTTTGTCCGTTGGTAGATGAAAGTGAAAAAATAGAAGCTACGGCAGCAGTTGAACTTGTGGAAGAACTGAAAAGGGAATTCTTTTCAGATTTAAGAGTAGGTCTTCTTCATGGAAAAATGAGACCTAGTGAAAAAGATGCTATAATGGAGGATTTTAAAAATAAAAATCTGGATATATTAGTATCTACTACAGTTATAGAGGTTGGAGTTAATGTACCTAATGCAACCTTGATGATAATAGAAAATGCAGAAAGGTTTGGTTTGGCACAGCTTCATCAGCTTAGAGGACGTGTAGGAAGAGGAAAACATAAATCTTATTGTATATTAATTTACAACTCAAAAACAGAAGTATGTAGAGAAAGAATGGCAATTATGGAAGAAACTACAGATGGATTTAAAATTTCTCAAAAAGATTTAGAAATAAGAGGTCCAGGTGAGTTTTTTGGTACAAGACAACATGGTCTACCAGAATTGAAAGTTGCAAATATTTTTAAACATATTAAAATATTGAAGCAAGCTCAATTGGAGGCTAGATACATAATTGGACAAGATGTAAAACTACAACATCAGGATAATAAAAAGCTAAAAGAAGAAATACTATATAAATTTAGTGAACGTGAAGAAATCTCATTAAATTAGTAGAAATTTTATGGTAGAATAAAGGAAGGAGATATAATTTTGAGAGTTATTTCAGGAAAAGCAAGAGGATTAAAATTAAATACTCCTAAAAATGATGACGTAAGACCTACAACAGATAGAGTTAAAGAGTCTTTATTTAATATGATTAATCCATATGTAATGGATAGTGATATATTAGATTTATTTGCTGGGACAGGGTCCTTAGGAATTGAGTGTTTGTCTAGAGGAGCAAATAAATGTATTTTTGTAGACAATAGCAAGGATAGTATAAATATTGTAAAATCTAATATAAAAAAGGCAAGGGTCGAAAATGAAAGCACAGTATTAAATTTAGATTTTAAAAGTGCAATAAATTCTTTATCTTTAAAAAATGAAAAATTTGATGTTATATTTATGGACCCTCCGTATTATAAAAACATGTTTAGTGATGCTCTAAGTGGCATAGATAATAATAATCTTTTAAAAGAAGATGGTATTATTGTTGTTGAACATGATACTAAGGATAAATTTCCAGATAATATTGGAAGATTGTACAAAAGTAGAGACAAGAAATATGGTAATACAACATTAACTTTTTATAAAGTGGAGGAATAACATGGACAAGCCAATACGTAAAGCAATATTTGCAGGTAGTTTCGATCCAGTTACAAATGGACATTTAGATATAATTTTTAGAGCATCTAAATTATTTGATGAATTACAAATTGGAGTATTGATAAACCCTAATAAAAAAGGACTTTTTACATTAGACGAAAGAGTTAAATTAATTGAGGTTTGTACAAAAGAATTAAATAATATTAAAGTAGTTAAATTTCAAGGATTATTAGTTAATTATTGTAAAGAACAAGGAATAGATACATTAGTTAGAGGTGTAAGAAGTGAAGAAGATGTAAATTATGAGTTACAAATGGCTCATATGAATAAAGAATTGAATTCTGATATAGAAACAATATTTTTACCAACTAACAAGCAATATTCTTTTGTAAGTTCGTCATTGATTAAAGAAGTTTTAAATTTTGGAGCTGATGTTAAGAATTTAGTTCCTAAAGAAGTACTTCAGGCTATAGAAAATAAGACTAAATAGTAATTTAGGGGGAAGGATATGAAAATAGATTTAGAAATCATGGATTTATTTCAAGAATTAGAGGAATTAATAGAAAATGCGCCACTTAAAGGTTTAGCAAGAAAATCAATTAACGTAGATAAAGAAGAGATTCTTGCAATTATAAATGATATAAAAACATTAATGCCAGAAGAAGTAAATCAAGCTATATGGATTAATAGAGAAAGACAAAGAATAATAACAGAAGCAAAGGCAGAGGCAGATCAAATTATAGAACAAGCTAACCAAGAAGCTCAAATTAAAGCTAAAGAAGGAGAGCAGTTCGAAGAAAATCTTAAACAACAATTTGATGATATTGTAGAATCTAATGAAGTTGTTGAAAGAGCAAAGGAAAGAGCCTCAGAGATCATAAATAGAGCAGAAGCTTATGCAGTTGAAATTAGAGAAGGTTCAATTGAATATGCAGAAGATGTAATAAGTTCTGTAGAACAAAATTTAATTGAAACTTTAGAAATTGTAAAAAGAAACAAAAGAGAATTAAGAGAAGAATAGAAAAAGGCTCCCAATTGATTGGGAGCTTTTCTAGTTTTATTAATCCTTAGTTATGTATAAAAAATATAGATTAAATATTATATATAAAATAACAGTTATTACTAGAAAAATTTTAAAATTATAAAAATAATGATTTAGAATGTCGTTATTGTAAAAAGAATCATAAATAGACGAAAAATTTGAAGCTGGCAAGTAATTTTTACTTATTGGATAGAATAGAAATGTATATAAAGCTGCAAATATACCGTGTAAAAATTTATTAAATATGTAAATATTAGTTTTGATATCAGTCCTAGCTATAAAACTACAACATTGGGCTAAGATAGATAAACCACTGAAACCTATAATAAAACTGCATAAAGTGGCTTTAATTGCTTCAGAAGCATATGTAATATTAGTTACGTTATTACATCCTATAGTTATTTCAAAAAGACCACTAATAAAAGCGGAGCAAATTTCTTTAGTTATACCTAAAAAAGAGAATAAAAAGCATAATATAGAAGAAATACCATCAATCACATTAAACAAAGATAGTATTTTAAAAACTACAGAAAAAATTATAACAAAACCGCCAACTGCTAATAAAGTATTTACACCATTTACAACGGCATTGCCAAAAGAAATAAAAAAACCATCTTTTTCGGGAGTATTAATTATGTATTTTATGTTATTGATTATATTTTTATTTGATTTTTCTCTTCTTTCTTTTCCATATCTTCTAAAAAGTAAACCAACGGTTATTGCTCCCAAGTAATGACAAATAAGCATTACATATCCTAAGTTTGCATCGTTTAACATACCAACAGCAACAGCGCCAATTATAAACAAAGGACCAGATGTGGAGCAAAATGATACTAATCTTTGTCCTTCATATTGTGAAATATCTTGATTTAGTCTTAAGTCAGAGGCTAGCCTTGCTCCAACTGGGTAGCCAGATACGGCTGAAATTGCAAAAACTAAAGCACTTTTGCCTGATACATTAAAAATAAGCTGGGTTATTGGGTTTATTATTGCACCTATAATATCAACAACCTTCAAAGAAACTATTAAATTAGCACCTATTATAAAAGGCAGTAAAGAGGGCATTAATATATCGACCCATATATGTATTCCATTCTTTGCAGCTTCAATTGAATCATCTGGGAAAATTATAATTCCCATAGTTAATAATAAAACTATGATCTTTGGGAAAAAGTATTTTGTTAATTTAGATATGTTCATAAAATCACCTATAAATAAAGTCTTTAAGATATTATATTAATTAAAAAAAGAAATATGAAAAAAATAGTAATCTGTATATAAAAAAGGCTATAAAAGTATAGCCTTTTCTGTATACACTAAGGTAAATATTTAGGTGATAAATAATAATCCATAGGTCCTTTTAATAAGTTTTTATTGTATTTATAATAAATAAGATTGTACATATTGCTAGACTTTAAATCATATTTAATAAATGTTTTAAAGATAGAGTCATCAATATGACTTATTTTTGAAAACTTAGTAATTATTTCAATATCACTAGATGTTTTTATTTTCTTTATTATTTCTCGACCTTTATTATTGAAGGCTAATACTCTAATATAAGGAACTGAGTTTAAGTCTTTAACTTTCATTACATCCTCTTTTGTAATTCCTAACAAAATATTATTTAAAGTTCTTTTTATTTTAGTCATGGTATAGCGTTTTGATTTTGTAGAGTTTATTAATTCTTCTAAATTAGAAGATGTAAAAATATTGGAATAAATCTTATTTTCTATTCCCTCATTAACTTCAAAATACTTATGTAAATTTTCGAAATCTCTAATAATAATAGATGATAATGTGTTATAGAACATGTAATCAAATACAGGCTTAAAATTATTATCAATTTTGTTATTAATATCGTAAAAAGTTGGCTGTGGGACAACATTTTCTAAAAAGTGTAAGTTATGGTTATCCTTTAAATAATTTCTAATAGCAGTAGCTGAACAAATATTGCTATTTATGTCACTAGAGTTATATTCAGATGCAACTCTAGTAATAGTATAAGGCTTAATACTGCTGTTTAGTCTAATTAGACTTTTGATATATTCAATACCTAAGATATTATTTGAAGAATTTAAAACTTTTTGAAGTTCATCCTCATTTAAAGATAGAAGATTATGAGTTTTTATATATTCATATAAAGCTTTACTTCTAGCTACAGGAAAAAGTTCTCCGTCGTCTAAAAACTTCTTTAAATTATGTTTAAATTCAGCAGGTTCTTTAACTAAAATCTCTGCTATAGTATTTAGAATTTCTACATCTCCTTCTTCGCTACCAAAACAAACGGAATTAACACAATTAATAGAGTTTAAGGTAGTTATTGCTCCGTGAGAAAAAATTTCTGCACTTTGACAAGCATAAAGGGTTGGAAGTTCTATTACTAAATCTACACCACTTTTTACAGCCATTTCTGCTCTTGTATATTTATCAAATAAAGCAGGTTCTCCTCTTTGTAAGAAAGAACCACTCATTATAGCTATAGTATGAGTTGCTTTTGTTATCTCTTTTGATTTTTCTAAATGGTATTTATGACCATTATGAAATGGGTTGTATTCAACAACTAATCCTAGTAAATTCATACAATCCTCCTTTTGGTAATTTTTGCTACATATTAATATATTATATTTTTTAAGTTGACAAAAATAGAGGAAATACTTAATAATAATAGAATAATATAAATGTATTATTAGACACATAAATATGTTTTATTATAAGAATAATAAGTAAGACATCTTATTTTGAAAGCTTAATATAATAATTATTTATTATATCAAATAAATAAGAATATTAAAGTGTAAAGTCGTAAGATTTAAATATTACATAAGGATATTTTTATAAATAGTATGTACTTTTAATTAAAAAGGTGTTATATTTATTATGATTGACAATGTAAAGTTAAATAGTCATTTTGAATATTAATTTAAGGAAAATTTTTAAATTTTTAAGGAGGATTGCTAATAATGAAAGTATTAGTATTAAACTGTGGTAGTTCTTCATTAAAATATCAATTAATAGATATGGAAAATGAAGCAGTATTATGTGTAGGATTAGTTGAAAGAATAGGTATAGAAGGTTCTATACTTAAGCAAGAAAAAGATGGTGTTGAAGGTAAATACATAGTTGAACAACCAATGAAAAACCATGAAGAAGCTATAAAATTAGTTTTAGATGCTGTAGTTGACCCAACTTACGGTGGTGTAAAAGATATTAAAGAAGTTGAAGCAGTAGGACACAGAGTTGTTCATGCTGGTGAAAAATTTGCTAAATCAGTTGTTATAACTGATGAAGTTGAAAATGCTTTAAAAGAATGTATAGATTTAGCTCCACTTCATAACCCAGCTAACATAATGGGAATAGATGCTTGTAAAGCTATACTTCCAGGAGTACCAATGGTAGCTGTGTTTGATACTGCTTTCCATCAAACAATGCCTAAAAAATCTTACTTATATGGTTTACCACATGAGTTATACACTAAATATGGTGTAAGAAGATACGGATTCCACGGAACTTCTCACAAATATGTATCTCAAAGAGCTGCAGAAATGTTAGGAAAAAATATAGAAGATATTAAAATAATAACTTGTCACTTAGGAAACGGGGCTTCTATAGCTGCTGTTGATGGTGGTAAATGTGTAGATACTTCTATGGGATTCACTCCATTAGAAGGTTTAATAATGGGAACTAGATGTGGAGATATAGATGCTGCTATATTGCCATTCTTAATGAGAAAAGAAAACTTAAATGCAGATCAATTAGATGCAATGATGAACAAGCAATCAGGGGTATACGGAATGACTGGTATATCTTCTGACTTCAGAGATATAGAAGATGCTGCTCACAATGGAGATGAAAAAGCTCAAGTTGCTTTAGATGCTTATGCTCAAAGAGTTAAAAAATATATAGGATCTTACGCTGCTGAAATGAACGGTGTAGATGCTGTTGTATTCACTGCTGGTGTTGGTGAAAACGGAATAGACATGAGAGAAATGATAGCTTCAAACATGGAATTCTTAGGAATGAAATTAGATAAAGAAGCTAACAAAGTTAGAGGTAAAGAAAGAGTAATATCTACAGAAGATTCTGCAGTTAAAATATTATTAATACCAACTAACGAAGAATTAATGATAGCTAGAGATACTTTAGCTTTAGTTAAATAATTAAAAATTTTAATTTATTAAAAAAAAATTATTGTTAATAATATATTTAAAGTTTTAAGGTAGGCTTAGACCTACCTTAAAATATTTAAACTTGATTAATTGAGTAATAGCGTTGTTCGAAGTTATAGTAAACTAATTCGAGTACACAGGACTCAAGCAAAGTAAATTTTTAATAACTTATTTTGATTAAATTTGCAAATAAAGTATTAAAATCTTATTTTTAACTATCAAGTAAAAATACTTGACAAACATTGACTAGATTTGTATAATGAATTTGGTAATATAACGAGGTGAAAGTATGATAATTAGTCTAGACAAGTTAAACAGAAAAGAAACTGATAAAATAGACTTGAATTTTTCACAAAAAATTGATACTATTAATTATTGTGAGAACACATATAAAATAGCTTCACCGTTAAACCTTAAAGGTAAAATATCTAGAACTAATAAAGGATATTATTTAGATGCTGATGTAAGTTTCGAGATAATAGACAATTGTGCTAGATGTTTAGATGAAGTTAAAGTACCAATAGAATATGCTATAGAAGGTTTCTTAGTGAAAGAAGATTTTGATGAAGACGAGTTTGAAGATTATGATGCTTTTATTATTGATGGTGATGAAGTAGATTTACTTGACATAATAGGACAGACATTAATTTTTAATTTACCAGCACAATCTCTTTGTAATGAAGAATGTGAAGGACTTTGTCAAAACTGTGGAGCTAACCTAAATAGGGAAACTTGTGCATGTAGCCAAATTGCCAATGACGAGGATAATATAGATCCACGTTTTGCTAAATTAAAAGATTTATTTAAAAATGACTAAGGAGGTGGCTTAAATGGCAGTACCTAAGCGTAAAACAGCTAAATCAAAAACTAAAATGAGAAGAGCGGCTAACTCAAAAATGACAGCAACAGGATTCGTAGAGTGTCCACAATGTCATGAACCAAAATTACCACACAGAGTTTGTCCAGATTGTGGACATTACAAAGGTAAAGAAATAGTATCTGAATAATGATATTTTTAAAAACATGTAGAGTAATCTACATGTTTTTTTGTTAAAATATAAAAATAAATGAAAGTTGAAAAAATAAAATAATTACTGTAAAATACTAGTAATATTTTGTAATTATATATAAATTTATACATAATCCACGAGGAGGTAATTATGAGAATAGTAGTAGATGGAATGGGCGGAGATAATGCTCCTAAAGCCATTGTGGGTGGAGTAGTTGATGCTATAAAAGAATATAATGTGGAAATAGTAATTACAGGAGATAAAGAATTACTTGAAAAAGAATTTTCATCTTATGAATTTGATAGAAGTAAATTAGAAATAGTACATACAACAGAAGTTATAGAAAATGAAGATAAGCCAGTTCAAGCAATAAGAAGAAAAAAAGATTCATCTATGGTTGTTGGTTTAAATTTAGTTAAAGAGAAAAAAGCTGATGCTATAGTATCAGCAGGTAGTACTGGTGCTTTACTTACAGGAGCTACTTTAGTGGTTGGAAGAATAAAAGGAATAGATAGGCCTTGCCTTTGCCCTTGTATGCCAAATATAAAAGGAAGTATGACTATAATAGCAGATAGTGGTGCGAATGCAGATTGCAAACCTAGAAACTTAAGTGAATTTGCAATGATGGCTAATATATACCTTAAAAAAGTTTTAAATATGGAAAATCCAAGAATAGGTCTTGCTAATATAGGATCAGAAGAAGGAAAAGGAAACGAGTTAGTAAAAGCTGCTTATGAAGAATTAAAGAATATGGATTTAAACTTCATAGGAAATGTAGAAGGTAGAGATGTAATAGAATCTAAAGCTGATGTAATTGTTTGCGATGGTTTCACAGGTAATATAATGTTAAAAACTTGTGAAGGTGTGGCAATGGGAATGATGAAACTTATGAAGGAAACTTTAATGAGTAGTACAAAAGGAAAACTAGGAGCCTTATTAATAAAAGACGATATGAGAAAACTAAAAGCCTTCCTAGATTATTCTGAATATGGAGGTGCGCCATTCTTAGGAGTAAAAGGTGGTGTAATAAAAGCTCATGGAAGTTCTGATTCAAAAGCAATTAAAAATGCTATAAATCAAGCTGTAAATTTTGTGAATGGAAATGTAGTTGAAGATATAGAGTCCTATTTACTAGAAAAAAAAGAGGCTGAAAAAAATAAAGAAAATAAAGAAGAAAATTAATAAAAAACCTTCCGATTAACTTGGAAGGTTTTTTATTATACTAACAGTTTAAAATTATGGTAAATATGATGTTATAAACAAAGTGAATGTTATATTGAAAAATTACGATTAATCTTCTTTTATGAAAACAAATTTTCTGCTAGTTGATAAATTGTGTGAAAATTTATAACTATCAAATGTAAAATCCTTTAAATCCTCAGGGTTATTTATTTTATTTTTTACTATATACCTTATCATTTGACCTCTAGCCATTTTAGCTGATGTTGCTAAGGTCTTTAATTTTCCATTTTTATGTACTTTAAAATCTATATCGATAAATATGTCATCTTCTTTTAAAAATCTTCTTACAGCCTTAGCATATTCTTCAGAAGCTAAATTAACTATAATATTATCATCTGTATATAATTTATTATATATTTTATCATTCCAAAACTTATAAAGATTTTTATCATCAATTTTTATAGGATACTGCATTTCTAGTCTATAAGGTAAAACTTCATCAAGAGGATTTACTATACCATAAAAAGCATCTAAAATTTTAACGTGATCATTGGCAAATATAAAATCTTCCATAGAAAAGTCTTCAGCTTTTATATTTTTAAAAGCTAAGCCATCATAGGCTAAAAGACCGCATACACCTTCGTCTACAAAGTTAAAATCTTGAAAATAAGCATAAGATTGAAATGCTATTTTTTCATTAACCTTCATTAGAGATTGTATATCATATGGGCTTAATGATTTTAAGATTTGTATAATTTCCTTTGTTTCCTTAGTAAAATATCTATGTTCTCCTAAAGTTTTGGGACTTATATTATTAATTTTAATATTTCTCATGTTTTTGGCAGGTGAAATAACTGATATCAAACTTAATACCTCCTAATAATTTGAATTTTATATGAGTTTTTATTTTAATTTATTCACGATTATATCACATAGGGGATAAAAAATTCATTTTAAATATAAAATAAATTCATTTGTTTTATAACTGTTTTCCATATTATGAGACAAATAAAACATCTATTTATGCTAATTATTAATTTATAAACTTCTATCTTTTTATATTGAAAATAATACAAGATATAAAAAGAGAAATAAGAGAAAAAATTAACCCTATAGATAGTAAAAGGATTAAGTATATAATCATCCTCATGAAAATTAATAATAAGTTATTTAAATTAAAATTCAAAAATACAGCCAATAAGCATATTGTGAAGAAAATTATAAATAAGGATAATATACCAACACTACTATTTTTAAAGTCTTTTTTACTTAAAGAAATATGTGATGATACAGAAAACATTAAATAAATAAAAATATAAAAATTAATACTACTTAAATTATTAGCATTGAAAATATAAAACAATAAATTTTTACTAAGTGAAAATAATAAAAATAAAACACTTTCAATATTTATTGAAGACAAATATGTGAAATAGCTTTTAATACTAATACTACTATAAGCCTGAGGGAGTAATAATTTAAAAGATAAAATTATAAATAAAGTGCCAGATATCATTGGACCGATACCAATAAAAAAGTTTCCAGCCTTTTCATATAAATTTCTATCATTATATTTATGAGATACATATCCAAGTGTTTCTTCGTACTTATACCCTTTAAAATTAAATAATTGGAAATCACTTACCTTATGATGAAATATTAAACACATAACTAAATGGCCAATCTCATGAACAGCTGTACCGATTACGCCAGTAAATAAAATTCCTTTACTACCAAAAGCTGAGTATATATATGAACTATTTCTTTTCTCTATGTAACTATAAATATACCCAAAAACAAAAAAACACCAATAGTTAATAAGGTTATAAGAATACTATATTTTAATGATAAATAAATCATTTTACCTCCTTAAATTTATTAATTATTATTAAATACTATCATAGCTTATAAGAATGTCAACAGATTCAAGAAGATAAAAGTTGTTCTAAATGTAATATTTAGTACATCTAATAAATATAAATATTATAAACAAGAGAGGAGGACAAGGTGATGAAACTATCTGATGAAATTATTAATTCACTATCTCTTAATTTAAGGGACAAGATTAAAACAATTAAGGGAGAAGATATTGAAGAAATAAGATTGAGAATGAACAAGCCTTTGATAATTAACGGAAATCAAAAAGATTATTTTTACAATGAAAAAACTAAAAAACTAGACTTGAATATGGACAAAGCATATATAGTTACAAAAGAAGATTTAGAACAGACTTTTCAAATTATTTGTAAATACTCTATTCATTCATTTATGGATGACATAAAAAAAGGATTTATAACTTTAAGAGGCGGGCATAGAGTGGGCATAGTTGGAAAAGCCATAGTTGAAAATGGAAATGTTGAAAATATAAAACATATATCTTCTTTAAATATAAGAATATCCAAGGAAGTTAAAAACTGTTCTGATAAAGTTATGAATCATATTATTAAAAGTCCTACAAAAATAAACAATACTATAATAATTTCTCCACCTCAGTGTGGTAAGACAACTCTTTTAAGAGATATAGTAAGAAATTTGAGTAGTGGCAATGAGCAATATAATTTTAAGGGAGTAAATGTAGCCTTAATTGATGAGAGAAATGAAATAGCAGGATCTTATTTAGGAGTACCTCAAATGGATGTGGGAATTAGGACAGACATTATAGAAACTTGTCCAAAGGATGTTGGAATAATGATGGTCTTAAGATCTATGTCACCAAATGTAATAGTTACTGATGAAATTGGTACGGAAAAAGACATAAAAGCCTTATACACAGCTTTAAATGGAGGCGTTGGACTTATAACTACAGTTCATGGTGATTCCATTGAAGATATAAGAAATCGAAAAGAGTTGAAAAATTTATTAGATGAAGAATTATTCAAAAAAGTTATTTTATTATCTACAAAAAGGGGACCAGGTACAGTAGAAAAAATATATGATTTACAGGAAAAGAGATGGTACTTTGCAAATTAAAATATTTTTTATAGGAATTTTAATAGGATCCAGTTATCTAATAGGTGATATTATACACAAAGCATTTATAAAAAGACATAAGGAGTTAAATGAAGTTATTAGGATATTGGAAATAATCAGAATGGATTTAGCTTTTGGGTTGTATACACTAGAAGAAATTTTTTATAGAGCTTCTTTAAAACAAGATTATTGTCTTTGTAATTTTTGTAAGGGTATGCAAGAAGACTTAAGCAAAGAAGACGGAAGAACCTTAGAAGAAATGTTAAACAAAAACATTATAAAACTAAAGAAGGAGACAAACTTGCAAAATAAAGAAATAGAGGAGTTAAAAAAATTATTTTTAACTTTGGGGCAAAGTGATGTAGAGTCACAGCAAAGATTAATAGATTTAACTTGTGAAAATCTAAAAAAACTTACTACTGATAGTAAAGAAGAAATTTTAAAAAAAGGTTCACTTTATAAAAAGCTAATAACATTTATAGGCATTTGCATAGGAATAATTTTAATTTAGGGGGTTAATATGGAAATAGCATTGATATTAAAAGTTGCTGGTATTGGTATATTAATATCAGTATTAAATATGATTTTAGAAAAAGTTGATAGAAAGGACTGGGCAACGCTAACAACTCTTGTAGGAGTAGTGATTGTTTTAGGACTTGTAATAACAGAAATTAGTGATTTATTTAATACAGTTAGAACGATGTTTCAATTGTACTAAAGAGGAGGAGATACTTTGGAAGTTATGCAATTAGTTGGGATTGCAATGGTTTCCACCATACTCTGCTTAGTTATAAAAAAAGATAGACCTGAAATGGCAAATTTTGTTGCTATAACAGCTGGAGTAATAATATTATTATCCGTTGTTATGAAGCTTGGTTTTATAGTAGAAGGAATTCAGTCGCTGGCTGATAAAGTAAACATTCCAGCCATGTACATAAGCTTAATAATAAAGTTAATTGGGATTTGCTATATTATAGAATTTGCCGTTTCTCTATGTAATGATTGTGGTGAAAAAAACATTGCGACAAAGTTGGAGTTTGGGGGAAAAATAATCATTATGACAATGTCATTCCCTATACTTTTATCCATTGTAGATACCATAATAAATTTAATTTAAAGTAGGAGAATGATTTATTATGAAAAACAAAATTTTAGGTCTTGTTTTAATTATTTTATTCTCTTGTACGTCAATATCATTTGCTGAAGATAAGAGCAGTGATGAAGAATATGAGGATACAAAAAATAACATAGACCTATATATAGATAATCAGTTAAGTAAAATAAATATAGATGAAATTGAAAAATACATAAAAGATGACAATGTAGTAAAAGATATAAATTTGAAAACATACATAAAAGATTTAATAAGTGGAAATGCAAACATATTAGACTTATTTGATAAAAGCAAAATTCAAGCAACAATTTTTTCGGAATTAAAAACTAGTATTAAAATCGCAGCTAGTGTTTTAGTTTTAGCATTACTATCATCCATAATAAAAAGTTTAGAGAACTCTTTTTCATCCTCAAGTATAAGTACAGTGACAAATTATATAGTTTTTATAACTGTAGTAACATTAACTCTTATTAGTTTTAAAGATATATTAGCTTTATGTTATACAACAATAGAAAATGTTATAGGACTAGTTAATGTAATTATACCAATAATGATCTCACTCTTAGTTTTAGTAGGATTTCCAATCACATCTACAGCTCTAAATCCAATTTTTATTGGAGGAATAGCAGCTATAAATATCGTATTTAAAAAATTTGTATTTGTAGCCATATCCTTATCTTTTGCCATATTAGTAATAAATAACGTAACTAATAATATTAAGTTAAATAGATTATCGTCATTTATAAAGCAAATAAATATAGTGACTTTAGGAGCAGTATTTACTTTGTATCTAGGATTAGTTTCTATACAAGGTTTGTATGTTACATCTTTTGATAAATTTACAGTAAAGACAGCTAAATTTGCTGTTGGAAATTTCATTCCAGTGGTTGGAGGTTTTGTATCAGATTCTGTTGATATACTGCTATCATCTTCTCAACTTATAAAAAATGTATTTGGGGGAGTTGGGTTAGTAATTTTAGTAGGAATATGTTTAATACCAGTAATAAAAATATTATCAGTAATACTTGTATATAAAGTGTGTGCCATAGCAATAGAACCGATTGGTGAGGATAATATATCTTCTTTCTTAAATGAAGTATCAAATTTGATGATAATAATTTTAGCAACAATTATTGCTGTTACAATAATGTTTTTTGTAACTATAGCAATCTTAACTTCAATAAGTGCAGTAACCACTTAAGATGAAAGGGAGGGATTTATTATAGCCGGTATAAAAGAATGGATAATATCAATTATAGTAGGGGCATTTATTATAAATATAGTAGATATGATTTTACCAAATACTAAAGTGAAGCCGTATATAAACTTGGTATGCAATTTTATTTTTGTATTTATGATAATAAGTCCTTTGGTAAGTTTTTTTTCAAATAATATGTCATTGGAAGATACTATACTAAAAAAAATGAATGAGTATTCAAAAATGTATGTGGACAGCTACAATGACTTAGCAGGAAAAACAAATAATGAAAATTTAAGTAAAGGATATGAAGATGGACTAAAAAGTGTGTTACAACTCAAATTAGACGAGTATGGTTATGAGCTTGAAGATTTAACAATAAGTGGATCAGAAATAGAAACTATAAAAATAAAAGAGAAAAACAGTAATAATGGCAATAAAGAGGACATACAATCTAATGACACACAAGAAGAAGAAGTATTTAAAAGTAAAAGTGAGCTGAACTTAAAAGAAGACAAACTAAAAGAAGACTTGATAAAGGTACTAGATATATCCATTAAGGATATAGAAATTGATTAAGAGGAGTTGGAGCAGGTTGAAAAAATTTAATGAATTATTCAATGATACGGAAAAGAAAAAATTGAAACCCTTAATTTTTTTAGCTGGAATTTGTATATTAGCTCTCATAGCCATATCGGTAATGCCAGATGGAAAAGAAGAAGAAGCAAATGTAAGTACAGATCCAGAAGTTAAAACATCTGCAAGTGCAAGTGAAGCTGAAAAAGAAGATCTAGAAGGCAAGTTGACAACAATATTAAGCAAAATAAATGGAGCTGGAGATGTGGATGTTATGATTACCTTCCAGTCTAGTGAAGAAATTGTTCCAGCATATAATTCCAATACAACTACAGAGACAACTAAAGAGCAAGATTCTTCTGGAGGAGAAAGAACAACTACAAGTTCAACACAAAATAAAACAATGATTACATCAAATTCAAATGAGCCAGTTATTTTGAAAACATCAGAAGCTGAAATTAAAGGTGTAATAGTGGTGGCAAGTGGAGCCAATGATCCAAATGTAAAAGAATTATTGTACGATGCGGTTAAAACATCTTTACAAGTATCAGGTCATCAAGTAGAGATATATGCCAAATAATAAGGGGTGGAGGATAAAAATGAAATTTAATTTTAAAAGTAGGGGCTTTGTTGTAGTAGCGCTATCAACTATGTTAATAGCTGTTGGAGTAATAAATTATCAATTGAGCAAACAATCAGCGCTTACTGTATCGAAAGAGTTTGATGCTTATGAACAAGCTCAACAAGATAAAAATACAGATTCAAAAACAGACGATAGTGACAAGGATGAAAGTGATAGCAAAGAAACGGCAGAAATAACTGTTGTAGATAGTAAAGATAGTGAAAGTGATGAAGTTAAAGAAAAAGCAGTTGAAACAAGCAAAGAAATTGAAGAACAATTAACTTCAAAAGAAAATATGAGTAAGTCTACATATATTCTTGATATGAAAATGACAAGAGAAAAGCAAAGAAATGATTTATCAGAAGAATTAAATGAAATAATAAATAATCCTTCTACTACAGATAAATCAAGAGAAGAGGCATCTAATATGAAGCTTCAACTTGTTAAATATCAAGAAACTGAATTAAAAATAGAAAATTTATTAAGTGCTAAAGGGTTTGAAAATGCTTTAGTATACATAGGTGAAGATAATGTAAATGTAGTAGTTAACAAACAAGATTTATCTAAGAGTGAAGCTGCAAAAATATTTGATTTAGTTGCAGAACAAGCTGGAGTATCTTATGATAAAATTAAGTTAATGAATAGTTATAGCTAAAACTAATTATTTGATTTAAAATTATTATTTTTAGGTTATAATAATATATAACAGTTAAAACCTCAGAAAATACTGAGGTATTTTCTTGCAAAACTTACTATAATTTGCTATGATAATATATAATTATAAAAACCTTAATACAGGGGGTAACAATCTCATGGAAAATAACAATAATTTAGGGCAAGTTAAAATTTCGAATGATGTTATAGTTACGATAGCTGGATTAGCTGCTTTAGAAGTAGAAGGTGTAGAGACAATAACTTCATTAACAGATAAATTACTTAAAAATAACGGTGTAAAAATCCAAATGGAAGATGGTAAAGTTACTTTAGATGTAGTTATAACAGTTGAATATGGTATGTCAATACCAGATGTATCATTTAAGGTACAAGAAAATGTTAAAAATACAGTTGAAACAATGACTGGATTAGAAGTTTCTCAAGTAAATATACAAGTTCAAGAAATTAGCTTCAAGAAAGAAAAAGAAGAAAAAGAATTAGCAAAACAAGCTAAGAAAGAAGAAGCTAAATTAGCAAAACAAGCTAGGAAAGAAGAAGCTAAACAAACTACTAAGTAAATTAAATAAAGCCCTCTGAGAATCAGAGGGTTTTTTGATGCTAAGGAAATTTTAATTTACAATTCCTAAATGTAGCAATGTATTGGCGACATGAAGTTATCCGCCACGTAGAGGCTCGAGCAAAGCGAATTTTTATTGCTTAAGTGGTATATAATAAGACTGAAGGAGGTTCATTAAGAATGAAAAATGACAATGTAAGCAAAATAAGTTATATTGAAAAGGCAAGAAAGATAACAAGTAGAGAATATTTAATGAAATTAATTTATCAAATAGATATATTAGAAGGTGATTTACAAGATATAAATAGTTATTTCGAAGATTTCTTAAATAATCACGAAGAGTACATAATAAATAGATACGAAGAATTATTATTACAATACTCAAATGAAAGTTGTGTTGATTTAGACAACGTAAATATAAACAACTCAATAGATATGGAATATATGAAAAGAGTTTGTAATGAACTAAGTGTACATAGCTATGATATAGAAGAGCTAATAACTAAACATGCCCTAAACTGGTCTCTTGATAGAATAGCAAAAGTAGACTTAGCTATATTAAAACTTGCAATTTGTGAAATTGTATATATGAATAAAGAAGTACCTGTTAAGGTTTCAATAAACGAAGCTATCGATTTAGCAAAATTATACTGTGACGATAAATCTCCTAAATTTATAAACGGAATATTAGGAAGTGTTGTTAATGATACACAAAAACAATAATATCATATTAGGACTTGATACTAGCTGCTATACAACTTCTATAGCAGCTATAACTTTAAATAAAGAAATAATATTAAATGAAAAAATAATATTAAAAGTAAAAAAAGACAATAAAGGTCTTAGACAAAGTGAAGCAGTTTTTCAACATGTAAATAATATGGGAGAAATATCACAAGTAATAAATGATAAATTAAAAAATTATAATATAGTAGGTGTATGCGTATCAACTAAGCCGAGACCAGTTGATAATTCTTATATGCCTGTTTTTTCTGTAGGATATAATTTTGCAAAATTATTAAGTAGTATTAATAACTGTCCATTTTATGAAACAACTCATCAAGAAAATCATATAGAAGCAAGTCTTTTTAAAAATGATTTGGAAAATAAAGATAAGTTCTTAGCAGTTCATATGTCAGGTGGAACAACAGAAATACTTTTAGTAGAAAAAAAAGAAACTAACTATAAGATTGAAATTGTTGGTGGAAGTTTAGATGTAAGTTTTGGACAATTAGTAGATCGTCTAGGTGTATCTTTGAATTATAATTTTCCGTGTGGAAAACATATAGATGAAAATGCTTTAAGATGTGAAGAAAAAATAATAAATGGTTTGAAGACAAGTGTAAAATCAGGATATATGAATTTATCTGGAATAGAAAATCAAATTAATAAGTTAATTAATAATTATGATAAAGAATATCTTAGTAAAATTTTATTAGATACTTTGGTTAGGTGTATGTATAAATCTCTAACTTATATAAGTGAAAAGTATGAGTTAAAAGAAGTACTATTTGGTGGAGGAGTATCTGCCAGTAAATATATTAGAAAAGAATTAACTGAAAAGCTAAAAAGAGCAAATATAAAACCATATTTTACTGATGGTGAGTATGCTACGGATAATGGTGTAGGTTGTGCTATAATAGGATTAAATCAAATGAATAATTATTAGGAGTGGATGTATGAAACTTAGAGCTTTAGATATAAGCGAAGCAAATTCATATATAAAGAGAATATTAACAAATGACCCTATTCTTTATAACCTTAGAGTGAAAGGTGAAATTTCTAACTTTAAGGTTCATAGTAGTGGTAATGTTTATTTATCCTTAAAAGATGAACGATCAAAATTAAATTGTATTATTTTTAGAAGTAACTATGATAAAAGCTTAAATTTAGATAATGGTGTTAAGATAATTGCCTCAGGCTATATTTCTGTATATGAGCGTGATGGTGCTTATCAACTTTACATAAATGAAGTAGAAATTGAAGGTATAGGTAATTTATATATTGAGTTTAATAAACTGAAAGAAAAATTAAAAAAAGAAGGATTGTTTGATACAAAATATAAAAAAGAAATACCTAAAATGCCAAGAGCAATAGGTATTGTAACATCACCTACAGGAGCTGTAATAAGAGATATTATAAATGTTACGAAAAGAAGATTTCCAAAAGTAGATATAAAACTGTACCCAGTAAATGTTCAAGGAGAAAGATCGGCTCAAGATATTTGCGAAGGGATTGAATTTTTCAATAGGATGGAAAATGTTGATACCATAATTGTAGGTAGAGGAGGAGGATCCTTAGAAGAACTATGGTCTTTTAATGAGGAAATAGTAGCAAGGGAAGTGTTTAAATCTAAAATACCTATAATATCAGCAGTGGGCCACGAAACAGATTTTACAATTTGTGACTTTGTATCTGATATGAGAGCTCCAACGCCTTCTGCAGCAGCAGAAATAGCTACACCAGATTTGTCTCAAATTTATTATAGGCTTGATAATATAAGAAATAGAATGAATAGATCTTTAAATAATCAAGTAATATTAGATAATGAAAAATTAGTAAATACCTTTGATAAAATAAATAATTATATGAAAAACAGTGTAATAAGGGACAAAGTTATACAGTTAGACCAAATTTATGATAAAATAAACTTTAGAATAGAACAAAATTTAGAGACTTCTAAAGAAAAGCTTTCAAAAAAAGCAGCTCTACTACATAATTTAAGTCCTCTTGCTACAATAAGTAGAGGATATTCTATTGTAGAAAAAGATGGTCAAGTTATTAATTCTATAGAAGAAGTGAATATAAATGAGAAAATAAATATAACTTTGAAAGACGGTAGTTTAGAGTGTAATGTAAATAAAATTAATAGTAAAGAGGTATAATAATGAAACTCACTTATGAAGAAGCTTATGAAAAGCTAGAAGATATTTTGATGAAATTAGAATCAAAAAATACAAGCTTAGATGAGTCATTAAGTTTATATGAAGAAGGAATAAAATTATTTAAGCATTGTAATAAATTATTAGAAGATGCAGAACTTAAGATAAGCAAATTTAATAAAATGGGTGTTGAAGAAGATTTTAATGTGGGGGAAGATTAAATGGAATTTAAAGTTGTTTTAAAAGAAAAAATTGATTATATAGAAACACTTTTAAATGAGTATATGCCAAAAGAAGAAGGATATCAACAGACGATTATGAAGGCTATGAACTACAGTTTAAAAGCTGGAGGAAAGAGACTTAGACCTATATTAACTTTGGAAAGTTGTAAAATAGTTGGTGGTAGAGAAGAAGATGCTATTCCTTTTGCCGTGGCAATAGAAATGATACACACATATTCTTTGATACATGATGACTTACCAGCACTAGATAATGATGATTTAAGAAGAGGTAAACCTACAAATCATAAAGTATTTGGTGATGGGATGGCAACTTTAGCTGGAGATGCCTTATTAAATTATGCTTATGAGATAATGCTATCTTCATCAATAGATAAAGAAGATTCAAATAGATATTTGAAAGCAATCAATGAAATTGCGAAACATGCAGGTATTTATGGTATGATCGGAGGACAAGTTGTAGATGTGGAAAGTGAAAATAAAATCATAGACAAAGAAAAATTAGACTTTATTCACTTAAATAAAACTGCAGCTATGATTGTAGGATGTATGAGAGCTGGTGCCATAATTGGTGGAGCTACAGAAGAACAACTGGAAAGAGTAACTAAATATGGAAGGAATATCGGACTATCTTTCCAAATAGTAGATGATATATTAGATATAACTGGAGATGAAGCGAAATTAGGTAAACCTATAGGAAGTGATATAGAAAATCATAAATCAACGTATCCTTCGTTATTAGGACTTGAAAAATCAAGACAAATATCAAGACAGTTAATAGAAGAGGGAAAATCTAGTATAGATGGATTATCGTCAGAAATAGATTTTTTAAATCAATTAGGAGACTATATAATTAGTAGGGATTGTTAAGGAGGACACATGGATTTTTTTGCACAATTATTTAACAACCAGATATTATGGACGAGTATATTTGCTTGTTTTTTAGCACAATTTATTAAAATATTTACAGGAAAAGAAAAACTAGTAGATTTTTCAAGGATATTTATGTCAGGTGGGATGCCAAGTTCCCATAGTTCATTTGTTACAAGTTTATCGACTTTAGTAGGGATAAAGCAAGGCTTTGATTCAGTTGAATTTGCCATATGTGCAGTTTTTGCACTAATAGTAATGTATGATGCTTCCGGCGTAAGAAGAGCAGTTGGAAAGCAAGCTGCTATTTTAAATAAAATAGTTGAAGATTTACAAAATAAAAAGCATATTGAACATGAAACGTTAAAAGAATTAGTAGGACATACACCTAAAGAAGTTATATTTGGAGCAATCTTAGGTATAATAGTTGGAGTAATTATGTCTTAAATTGAAAAAAAGTGTATTATATGATATAATTTTTTTGCCTTATAGGAAATTATGATAAATACATGGAAACTATAAAAATCAAAGTCTTCTATGGAAGGCTTTTTTATATATTGATAAATTATATATTTTATATAATTTATAATTTAATACAAAATAAAATTAAACCATTATAAAGGTGAGGAAAATTATGTGTAATTATTTAAATGAAGTAAATTCTCCAGAAGATATTAAAAAATTAAATATTGAAGAGATGGAAGAATTAGCAGAAGAAATAAGACATTTTTTAATAAATTCTATTTCAAAAACTGGAGGTCATTTAGCTTCAAACTTGGGAGTTGTTGAGCTGACTTTGGCATTGCACAAAGTTTTCGATAGTCCAAAAGATAAATTAATATGGGATGTGGGACATCAATCCTATGTGCATAAAATTATTACTGGACGTAAAGACGAATTTGCAACACTTAGACAGCTTAATGGATTAAGTGGATTTCCGAAAGAAAGTGAAAGTGAACATGATATATTTGATACAGGACACAGTAGTACGTCGATATCAGTAGGTCTTGGAATTGCATGTGCAAGAGATATAAAACGAGAAGATTTTAATGTGGTATCTGTTATAGGAGACGGATCTATAACGGGAGGTATGGCACTAGAAGCTATCAACCACTTAGGATATTTAAATAAAAAAATGATAATAATCTTAAATGATAATGAAATGTCTATAGACAAAAACGTAGGCGGTATGTCTAGGTATTTATCTAGCATTATTAGAAATGCTAAGGCAAATCAAGTTAAAGATCAAATAGAAAAAATATTATCTATGACAAAAGCAGGGAACTTTATTTATAAGACGGCTGACAAAGTAAAAGATGGAATTATAAGTAAATTTACACCACAAGACTGTGAATTATTTGAGTCTTTTGGAATTAAATATTATGGGCCAATAGATGGTCACAATATGAAAGAACTAATAGATATTTTAAATAAAGCTAAAAATAAAAAAGGACCTGTTTTATTACATGTCATAACTGAAAAAGGTAAGGGATATAAGTATGCAGAGCATTCTCCAGATAAATATCATGGTGTATCTAAATTTAATATAGAACAAGGGCTTAAAGCATCTACAGAAGAAAGTATATCTTCTCATGTAGGTAAAAAATTAGTTAGTATGGCAGATGAAGACGATAAAATTGTGGCAATAACAGCAGCAATGCCATCAGGAACAGGACTAAATATTTTTGCTATATCTTATCCATATAGATATTATGATGTGGGCATTGCAGAACAACATGCTACAACATTTGCAGCAGGTCTTGCTAAGGAAGGAATGAAGCCATATTTTGCAGTATATTCATCTTTCTTACAAAGAGGATATGATCAAATTATACATGATGTATCTATAACTAAAAAAAATGTAACATTCTTAATCGACAGAGCGGGTCTTGTTGGAAATGATGGAGAAACACATCATGGAGTATTTGATTTAAGTTATTTAAATATTGTACCAAACTTAACGGTAATGGCACCAAAAGATATAAAAGAGCTAGACATAATGATGGAACTATCTGCAGAGATAGATGGGCCTATAGCCATCAGATACCCTAGAGGTAACTCATATTATATTAATAAAGGTTCTTATGACAAAATAAAAGTAGGAACATACGAGATACTAGAAGAAGGAAATGATGTTTTAGTATTGGCTATTGGTGACATGGTTAAAAAGTCTTTAAATGTAAGAGAAATACTTCTTAAAGATAATATAAATCCTACCATAGTAAATGCAAGATTTTTAAAACCAATGGATGAAAATTTATTACATGAATTATTCAAAAATCATTCTAAGGTTATAACTTTAGAAGATAATGTTATAAGTGGTGGGTTTGGAAGTAGAATAAATAAGTTTGTAGTAGATAATAATTATAATATAAAAGTGGAAAATATAGGCATTCCTGATAAATATGTTGAACATGGTAATGTGGATCAATTATTTGAAACAATAGGAATGTCAGATGAACAAATAGCTAATAGAATAAAAAATTTATAACTAGAAGGACAGTATAATGAAAAAAAGAATAGATATTTTACTTGTAGATAAAGGACATTTTGAAAGTAGAGAAAGAGCTAAAAAAGCTATAATGGCAGGTCTTGTATTTGTAGATAATCAAAGATGTGACAAACCAGGAACTGAAGTTAAAGAAGATGCTAATATTCTAGTAAAAGGTAATCCAATTCCATACGTAAGTAGAGGTGGATTAAAGCTTGAAAAAGCAATGAAGTATTTTGGTGTAACTCTTAAAGATAAAGTTTGTATGGATATAGGAGCATCAACAGGAGGATTTACTGATTGTATGCTTCAAAATGGTGCTATAAAAGTATTCTCAATAGATGTAGGTTATGGCCAATTAGCATGGAAATTAAGACAAGATGAGAGAGTTGTTTGCATGGAGAGAACTAATATAAGACATGTAACAATCGAAGATACAAAAGAATTTGCAGATTTTGCATCAATAGACGTATCTTTCATATCTCTTAAACTTGTTTTACCTAAAGCACAAGAATTACTTAATAGAGATGGTGAAGTAGTAGCTTTAATTAAACCTCAATTTGAAGCAGGAAAAGGAAAAGTTGGGAAAAAAGGCGTGGTAAGAGATAAAAATGTTCATATTGAAGTTATAGAAATGATATCGCAGTTTGCTGTAGAAAGTGGATTTGCCATTCTAAATCTTGATTATTCGCCTATAAAAGGACCAGAAGGTAATATAGAATACTTGATTCATTTAAGAAACAATAATGATAACTTTACTTTTGATAAAGAATCTTTTGATAAAAAAATAGTTGAAGTTGTAGAAGAATCTCATAACTTAAATAAATAATAAGTAATGATAAAGGGGGCATAAAATGATCCTTGAATTATATATGAAAAATTGTGCTTTAGTTGAAGAAAGTAGAGTCAACTTAGGCGAAAATCTAAACATATTAACGGGGGAAACTGGTTCGGGAAAATCTATTATAATAGAAGCTCTTGGTTTATGTTTAGGAAATAAATATGATAAATCTTTTTTAAGAAAAGGTACAGAAAAAGGTATTGCAGAAATTATAGTATCATCTCCAAATAGTAATTTACAAAATATATTAAATAATTATGACATAGATTTAGAAGATGATGAATTAATTATAACTAGGATTATTTATGCAGATGGAAAAAGTGTAGCTAGAATAAATGGAAGAACTATAAAAATGTCTATATTAAAAGAAATAGCTTTGACGTTTATTGATTTACATGGACAACATCAAAATCAAGCACTGTATAACAAAGATACTCATTTAAGATTTTTAGATTTATTCGGAGGTAAAATAATAGATTTACCAAGGGATGAATATAAAAATATATATGCTGAATATAACAAAGTTAAAAAAGCATTAAATACATTAAATGAAAATAAAGATGAAAAAGAAATTCAAAGAGAAATAGATTTATTAAAATTTCAAATTAATGAAATTGAAGTAGCATCATTAAGCAAAGATGAGTATGAAGATTTATTAAAACAAAGAGAAATATATAGAAATAGTGAAAAGATATATAATAACCTTAACTTAAGTTATGAAAAGTTACATGATGGAAGTATAAATGCTGTAGATTTAATAGGTATGGCATCTAATGAATTAAGTGAAATAAGTAAATACGATGAAACTTTAAGTGAATATAGTGAAACTATAGAAAGAATAATGTATGAGCTTCAAGATACATGTAGAGATCTTAGAAACTATAAAGAAAATATTGATTTTGAACCATATGAACTTGAACAACTTGAAGTAAGGGTAGATGAAATTAATAACTTAAGAAGAAAATATGGAGATACAATAGAAGATATTTTAAATTATAAAAATAAAATTTCATCTAGATTAGAAGAAATAGTCAATAGAGATGAAATGTCAGAAGAGTTAAAAAGTAAATTAGTAGAATTAGAAAAAGAGTTAAATATAAAAGCAGATTCTCTTACACAAGTAAGAAAAGAAGTTGCTGTAAATTTAGAAGAAGCAATACTAAGTGAATTGAAATCACTAGATATGAAAGGTGTTAGCTTTAAGGTTAACTTTACTGAAACAAGCTATAGTCAAAATGGAAATAGTGAAGTAGAGTTTATGATATCATTTAACTTAGGTGAAGACCTAAAGCCAATTTATAAAGTTGCTTCAGGTGGGGAAATGTCTAGATTTATGCTAGCATTCAAAACAATACTTGCTGATATAGATGAAATAGATACTATTGTATTTGATGAAATTGATGCAGGGATAAGTGGTATTGCAGCTCAAGTTGTAGGTGATAAATTACATAGCATAGCAAAGAAAAAGCAAATACTATGTATTACACATTTACCACAAATAGCTGCTAATGCAGATACACATTTTTGTATATCAAAAAATAGTGATGAAAATAGAACTTATACTACTATCAAAAAATTAAAAGACGAAGAAAGTATAAATGAGATTGCTAGGCTTATTGCTGGTAGCAATATAACAGAAACAACAATTGAACATGCTAGAGAAATTGTCAATTTAACAAAAGAAAATCATTAATTAAATATTGCTAAAAAGGATAGAATCATTTTCTATTCTTTTTTTGTATATTTTAACTTTTAAATGGAATTATAATATAGAAATTATAATTAGAAGGATATGGGATTTACTATGAAAACAAATAATAAATATGCAATAAGTATTTTTTTTGTTTTTGCTTTATTGATTTCTTGTCAGATGTTAATAAAACAAAAAGATAAAGAAATATTAGAAACATTTCAAAGTGAAAGTATATCAAATAAGCAGTATGTGTATCCCCTTGGAAATATAGTTGGAATTAAGGCTGATACAGATGGAGCCTTAGTTATAGGATTTGAAGAAGATGATATAGAATATATAGGAGGTCTAAAAATAGGTGATAATATCATATCTATAGAAGGGGAAAAAGTTAATAATAGTAAAGATATTACAAATATTTTAAATGAACTTTGCTCAAATGAAGTAGAAATTACATTTGAAAGAAATAATAAAATTAAGAAATGTAAAATTAAGACTAAAGAAGAAAATAATAAATATAAGTTAGGACTTTGGGTAAGGGATAAGATATCTGGTATAGGCACTCTAACATGTTATAATCCTATGACAAATGAATTTTATGCCATAGGGCATGGTATTTGTGATATGGATACAGATAAATTATTGAAAATAAAACAAGGAAATATTTACAATACCTCAAATATAGATGTTTATAAAAATAATGAAAAAAATATTGGACAAATTAAGGCAATTATAGATTATAATAATTCTGTTGGGAAATTCGATATAAACTCTAATAATGGTATAAAAGGAAACTTTTATAATTATAATCGCAATTTTAATCTTCCGCTTATAGAAATTGGTAGAAAGGATGATGTAAAAACTGGTAGTGCATATATACTTTTTCAATCAAAAGAGGGAAATGTGGAATCATATGAAATAAAAATAGAGAAAATACTAAAAGAAGAAAATAATATGTTAATAAAAGTAGTTGATGATAAATTAATTGACTATACTGGTGGAATTGTAAAGGGTATGAGTGGTGCCCCTATTATACAAAATAACAAACTTATTGGCAGTTTAACCTATGTATTTAAACATAATCCTAAAAAAGGATATGGAATTTTTATTGATGAAATGTTAAAATTGTAAAATATAATAAAATATTTTAACACTTAGAAGGAATATAATTTTACAGTGTCGAATAATCCTAAAAGAGAAATAATATAAAAAAAATTAAAATAAGATAAACTTATATTGGGGGGAATTTTAGTGAATGAAAAAATTAAGATAGTATTAGCAGATGATAATAAGGATTTTTGCCAGCTATTAAAAGAATACTTATCTAATGAAGAAGATATAGAAATTTTAGGAATAGCAAAAGATGGTATTGAGGCTCTTGACTTAGTACAAAAGACACAACCAGACTTATTAGTACTAGATGTAATAATGCCACACTTAGATGGGTTAGGGGTAATAGAAAAGTTAAATTCTATGGACCTTCCTAAGCAACCCAAAATTATAGTACTATCTGCAGTTGGGCAAGATAAGATAACTCAAACAGCAATAAACTTAGGAGCGGATTATTATATTGTTAAACCTTTTGATTTTGTAATATTTATTAATAGGATAAGAGAATTAGTAACTAATAAGGTTGTTGGTGGAGAACCAAAAATAAGACAAAATCAAGAAGTACAAATGACAAGAAGTGATTATGTTAAAAATACAGGAAATATAGAAACTGAAATAACAAATATAATACATGAAATAGGTGTTCCAGCTCACATAAAAGGATATTTATATTTAAGAGAAGCTATTAAAATGGTTATTGATAATGTAGAACTTTTAGGAGCAGTCACTAAAGAATTATATCCAAGCATTGCAAAAAAATATAACACTACTCCAAGTAGAGTTGAAAGAGCGATAAGACATGCAATAGAAGTTGCATGGAGTAGAGGAAAGGTTGATACAATAAATCAATTATTTGGTTATACAGTTCATAATACTAAAGGAAAACCAACAAACTCTGAATTTATAGCAATGATTGCAGATAAATTAAGATTAGAACACAGCATGGTTAAATAATTTTAAATTGATTACAGTAAGCCTTCTAAATAATTAGAAGGCTTTATTTTTTGATTATCAGCATAAGAAGGAGATGCAAATATGAAAATAAACTTACCTCCAAAAGTAAAATATATAATAAACAAAATCTATGAAAATAATTATGAAGCTTATATAGTAGGAGGATGCGTTAGAGATGCTATATTAGGTTTTGAGCCTCATGACTATGATATAACAACTAGTGCTACTCCTAAGACAATTAAGGAGATATTTAAGGACTTTAAATGTATTGACACAGGAATAGAACATGGAACTGTAAGTGTGGTTATGGATAAAGATATTTATGAAATTACTACATACAGAATAGAAGGTGAATATAAGGATCATAGAAGACCAGAGAGTGTTGATTTTACAAGTAGATTAGAAGAAGATTTAAAGAGACGTGATTTTACAGTGAATGCCATGGCATATAATGAAAATGAAGGATTGATAGATTTATTTGGTGGTAAGGTTGACATTGAAAATAAAGTCATAAAAACAGTGGGAAACCCTTATGATAGATTTAATGAAGATGGACTTAGGATGATTAGGGCTATTAGATTTTCTAGTAAACTAGATTTTAAAATAGAGAATGACACTCTTTTAGCTATTTATGATAATGCAAGAATAATAAAAAATATTAGCTTAGAGAGAATAACTGATGAATTTAATAAAATCATACTTAGTAACAAAGCAGAAAATATTATATATCTTTTTAAAACAAAATTATTAAATTACTTAAATATAAGTAGTGAAGAAGATTATAGTAAGTTAGAAAAATTATATGAGAAAATTAATATATTAAATAAAACTGATAAAACATTAGTAAATAGATTGGTAGTATTAGACTATTTTATTGAGTCATTAAATATAAAATGCAAGAGTTTTTGTGAAGAATTAGTATATTCAAAAAAAATAGTAAAGAATCATAATCTTATTTTAAGCTTAATAAAAGAAACTAATATTGAAGATCTTAATAAGGTTAAAGTAAAAAAAATATTAAATAAAGTAGATAAAAGCTTATTTAAAGAATATTTGGATATAAATAAAGTGATTTATGGTGATGAAAAAAATTTTGAAAAAATTATATATATATTAAAAGAAATTGAAGAAAATAATGAATGTTACACTATTAAAAACTTAAAAATAGATGGAAAAGATATTATGGCTTTGGGGCATAAAAATAAAGCAGTCGGGCAAGTACTTAATTATATTTTAGAAGAAGTTATAAACAACCCGAGTTTAAACGATAAAGATTTACTTATTAAAAAAATAAAAGAAATATAACAAATTACTTTTTAAAAATAAAAAAACATATAATAATTTATAAAACTATAAAATATTTCCTTTGTTCTTAAATAATGTTATAATGTTATATGATTTTAATAAAATATCGGAGGTTTTAATTATGAGAGTGGAAGCCCCTATTAAAGTAGATAGAAAAACAAAAAGGCTTGCGAAAAGACTTACAGGGGGAGAAATTGCAGTTATTAATCATATGGATATAGATGAAGTAGCCGCCAATTCTCTTGTGGAAGGTAAGATTAAGCTAGTAATTAACGCAGCCCAATCTATAAGTGGGAAATATCCAAATAAAGGGCCAGGAATATTAACAGATAAAAATATTTTAATTATAGATAATGTTGGACAAGAATTATTTGATGAATTAAAAGAAGGACAAATAATAGAAGTAAACAATGGGCAAATCTATAGAGATGGACAACTTTTGGGAGAAGGTAGTGTTTTAGACAAAGAAAAAGTATCTATAAAAATAAAAGAAGCTTATGATAATATGTCTGTAGAATTAGATAGATTCATAGATAATACTATAGAATATGCGAAAAAAGAAAAAGGCTTCATCTTAGGAGAAGTAGAAATCCCTAAAGTAAAAACAAAATACAAAGATAGACACGTGTTAGTTGTAGTTAGAGGTCAGGACTATAAAGAAGATTTAAGTACAATAATCTCATACATAGAAGAAGTAAAACCAGTTCTTGTTGGAGTAGATGGTGGTGCAGATGCTTTAGTAGAATTTGGATATGTACCAGACGTTATAGTTGGAGATATGGATAGTGTTAGTGATGAAACACTAAAAAAAGCGGGTGAAATAGTAGTACATGCTTATGTGGATGGTAGAGCACCAGGACTTAAAAGAGTACAAGATTTAGGACTTGATGCAATAGTATTCCCAGCACCAGGAACGAGTGAAGATATAGCTATGCTTACAGCTTATGAATATGGGGCGGAGCTAATAGTTGCAGTTGGAACACATTCTAACATGATAGACTTTTTAGAAAAAGGAAGAAAAGGAATGGCAAGTACTTTCCTTGTAAGGTTAAAAATAGGATCTAAATTAATAGATGCAAAAGGTGTTAATTTACTTTATAAAAGTAAATTAAAAATTAAATACATTTGGGCTATGATAATAGCAGCACTATTTCCTGTATTAATACTTGCTTATTTATCACCAACAACGCAGCAATTTATCAGAATAATACAATTAAAATTAAAATTACTATTAAATATGTAATATATAAATTAGGAGGATTAATATGAATATAAATATGAAGTATTATATAGTCACAATTGGTGCTATATTTATAGCTTTAGGTGTAGGAATACTAGTTGGTTTTAATCTAAATTATGATCAAGCTTTAAGTAAGCAACAAAGTGAAGTGCTTGAAAGCTTTAATACAGAATTTGATGACTTAAAAGAAAAAAATAAAAATTTACAATCTGAAATTGAAGTTTTAAATGGAGATATAGATAAAGTAAGAGAGTATATTGACAAGAATCTTGATGTATTGACTAAAGATGTATTAACTGATAAAAATACAGGAATAATACTAACAACTGAGAATCATGATTATAGTGAAGAAATAGAAAAATTAATAGAAAATGCTAATGGTACAGTATCTTTTAATATAGTGATTAAAGATAATATAAGTGATGAGGAAAAATTAGCTGATTTATCTAAGAATTTAAATAAAACATTTAAATCATCACAAGATGTAATAAATTACATAGTAAGTTCTTTAGGAAGTACAAAAGGTTATGATCAATTATATGCCTTAGAAGATTTAGGTGTTATAAAAATCAATAATGTAGATGAAAAAAAATATCAAGATTATGATTCAGTAGTTCTACTTGGAGAATTAACAGGAAAAGACGTAAAAGAAAAATTTAGTGCAAAAGAAAAACTAATTTTAGATGGATTAAAAGAAGAAAATAAATATTTAGTTGCTGTTTCACAAAGTGATAGTAATAATGAAATTTTAAAATTATATTCAGAAAATAATATATCAACAATAGATAACATAAATGAAGGCATAGGGAAAATTTCTCTTACTACATTATTAAAAAATCAAAATATAGTTGGTAATTATGGAACATCTGATTTAGCAAAAGACTTAATTGCTTATGAAAATAACTAATAATTGAAGGAGAATAAGAAAATGAATCCTTATTTAAGTATAATAATACCAGCATACAATGAAGAAAATAAAATTAAAGATACACTAGAAAACATAAAAGATATTAAAGATATAAGCGAAATAATAGTAGTAGATGATGGTTCTAGTGATAATACTTCAAAGATAGCAAAAGAAGTAAAAAGTGATAAAATAACAGTTATAACTCAGGATAAAAATAGAGGTAAGGGTTATGCTTTAAATAACGGTTTAAAAGTTGCTATGACAAAAGCAGATATCATAGGATTTTTAGATGCAGATCTTGGTAGCTCATCGAAAGAAGTTGCCAAGTTAATAACACCAATATTAAATGATGAAGCAGATGTTATAATAGCTAAATTCCCTCCTGCAAAGAAAAAAGGTGGACTTGGATTTGTTAAAGGTCTAGCAAAGGAATCTGTTCTTGAAATGACAGGAGTAGAATTAGATGCTACCTTATCAGGTCAAAGACTATTTAAAAAAGAAGTATTAGAAAAGTTTGATGAAATTCCATTTGGATATGGTGTGGAAGTTGGAATGACCATAGACATATTAAAATATGGATATAAAATAAAAGAAGTACTAGTTAATATGACTCATAGTGAAACAGGAAGAGATTTAAAAGGATTTGTTCATAGAGGAAAGCAATATTATCACATTAAGAAAGTACTAAGACAAAAGAAAAAAGAATGGAGGTAATATATTGTATTCATATGTATTTAGAGGAATAATATTTTTATTAGGTTTAGTAGGAACATACCTAATGATACCTTTATTCAAAAACTTACTAATTGATAGCAATTGTATAAGACCTAATTACAAAGGAGAAATGATACCTGTAAGTATGGGTATAGTCTTTCTTCCAATGATAATAATAAATGGAATAATAGTGGCATTTTTTACAGTAGATGGCATAAGTATGTTATGTTTATTCTTATTTATATTTGGAATGATGGCCATGTTCTTTGCAGGTATAATAGATGATACTATAGGAAACAGAGATGTAAGTGGATTAAAAGGACATTTTAAAAGTCTTTTCAAAGGAAAACTTACAACAGGAGGATTTAAAGCACTATTTGGTGGATTTGTTGGGCTTATAATATCAGTATCAATATCTAAAAATATTACTGATATTATAATAAATACTTTAATAATTGCTTTATCAACAAATCTAATGAATTTATTTGATTTAAGACCAGGAAGAGCTATAAAAGTATATTTAGTTATTATGATTACAATATTTATAACTTTAACTGGATATATAAAAATTCTTCCACTTCTTATATTACCAAATGTACTAGCATACTTTAACTTTGATTTAAAAGCAAAAGCTATGATGGGTGATACTGGATCAAATGTACTTGGAATATCAATAGGTATTTTGATGGCTTTTGGTTATACATTAAATGTAAGAATTGGATGGTTAGTATTTTTAGTATTGATTCATTTGTTGACTGAAAAATTCTCTTTAACAAAAATTATAGAAAAAAATAAGGTATTGAATTTTATTGATAGATTAGGAAGGTAATCTTATGATTAGTAAAAAAGTAGGAATAGTAGAGGAAATAGCTGATAGTAGTGCAGAGCTAGATGATATAAGAGTTAATATTAATGGACAAATACAAAGAGCTTACAACTATCCTAAAATAACTGGAAATATAAATATAGGCGATGAAGTAATATTAAATACAACGGCAGTTGAGTTAAGTCTTGGTACAGGTGGGTATCACTTTGTTATAGCAAATTTAAATAACAAAGAATCTGATTTATCACCAGGTGGTCATATTATGAAGCTCAGATATACTCCTTATCAAGTTAAAGTAAATGCTGTGGAAGATCATGAAAGTAAATATCATGACGTCATAAATAACTTTGAAAGTTTGGAAGATATTCCAATTGTAGTTGGGACACTTCATAGCATGTTAACTCCATTTGTAGCATCTTATAAAAGATATAATCCAGAGAAAAAATTAGTATATATAATGACTGATGGAGCAGCACTTCCAATATATTTAAGTAAAAATGTACAAAATTTAAAAGAAAAAAATTTAATAGATAGTACTATTACTATTGGTAATGCTTTTGGTGGTGATTTCGAATGTATTAATATATACACAGCTTTAATTACAGCAAAAGAAATTATAAAGGCAGATGCAGTATTTGTGTCTATGGGACCTGGGATAGCAGGAACAGGTACAAAATATGGATTCACAGGGATAGAACAAGGACCTATATTAGATGCAGTTAGAAAATTAGGAGGTAATCCTATAGCAATTCCTAGAATAAGCTTTGCTGATTTAAGAGAAAGACATAAGGGTATATCACATCATGCAATGACTATATTTAAAGAAATTGTAAATGTAAATGTAAATATTCCTATAACCATTTATGAAAAAGAAAAATTTGATTACATAAAAAAACAAGTAAAAGATAATAGATTATTTGACAAACACAATATAATTTATTTAGAAAACAATAGATGCAAAGAAGATTTGGATTATTTTAACCTTAGAGTAAGAAGTATGGGCAGAAATTACGAACAAGATAAGGAATTTTTCGATGCAGCAAGTACAGCTGCATATTACTTAATGGAGGTTTGTGATGATAGCAAAGGAGACTACTGTAAGTAGTGATTTAATTTACACAGGAAAAACTATTCAACTTAGAGTAGATACTGTGGAAGTGCCTAATAAAGGATATCAAAAAAGGGAAATAATTGAACATAAAGGCGCAGTGGCCATAGTTGCCATAACAGATGATAATAAAATTGTATTAGTTAAGCAATATAGAAAAGCAGTAGAAAAAGAATTATATGAGTTACCATCTGGTAAAATTGAAATTGGAGAAACACCTCTTGATTGTGCTATAAGGGAGTTAAAAGAAGAAACTGGTTATAGTGTAGATAGTTTAAAATTAATTCATAAGTACTATGCAACACCAGGATTTTCTAATCAGTTAGTATTTATTTATCTAGCTAAAAATTTAATTCCAGGAGAAAGTCACTTAGAAGAAGATGAATTCTTAGAAGTTTACGAGATTGATAGAGAAGATGCTTATAATATGGTTATAAGCAATGAAATTTGTGATTCAAAAACTGTTATTGGATTATTATTAACTAAAGAATTAATATAAAGCATAACCTCCTCTTTTTTAACATAAATATATGTTAGGATAAGAGGGGGTTATAAATTTGAGAAGAACAATAAGAAAAAAAGATAATTTAAGAATAAGTAAAGAAATAATTTGTTTAAGTATTATTTTTATTATATTTGTTGCCATAGGAACTTATTTAAATAAGATTTTTTCAAATGGACAAGATATAGTACTAGATAGTATAAATAATTTGAATGACTACTATAGCCAGGGAAGTGATATAAACGTAAGTGCTGTAGTTTTTTCTAATTTAAGAGAAAATATATTTTTTCTAGGGAGTATAGTATTATTTTCACTATTTGTAATTACTTTTCCATTGGCATTAATAAGTTTTTTATTAAAAGGAATGTCAATCGGCTATACTATTAATAGCTTAATTTTATTAATTAAACTTAAAAGTATAAAAATGATATTGATTATGGTAATAAAAAATTTTATTATAATACCAGGAGCAATAATAATTATTACAGTGAGTTTTTACTATATTAGAAATATGTACGAAGAATATAAACGAGGAAGAAAAGAAGGGATCTTATTTTTAGGTAGAAGATATTTGTTAAATGGTATTATTATAATAATAATTTGTACTTCAGCACAATTATTATTAAATGCAATAAGCATTGGCATTTTACAATTCCTAGTAAGATAAAAGGAGTTATTTATGGAAGTTTTACAACAATATATTGAGTATATTAAAAGCAAAAAAAGGCTATCAGAAAATACCATATGTTCATATTACACAGATATTAAAAAATATATAGATTATTTAAAGTCTGAGAATATTAAAATAGAAGATGTAGTAGAGTATGATATTATTAATTTTTTGATGAATTTAGAAAAGCAAAATATTTCTGTTGCCACAGTATCAAGGGTAACTTCTTCTGTTAAGTCTTTTCATGAATATTTATTTTTAAATCGTATTAGCGAAACAAATCCTGCTAATAATATAAAAAAACCAAAAATAAAAAGAGAAAATGTTGAAATCTTAACGGAGGAAGAAGTAGAAGCCCTTTTGAAATTTCCTGATTTAAGTAGCCCTAAGAAGATAAGAGATAAGGCTATTTTTGAAACGTTATATGGTACAGGCATAAGGGTTTCAGAACTTGTGGAATTAAATCTACAAGACGTAGATTTAGAAATTGATTATTTATATTGCAATACGGGTAAAAATCAAAGAGTAATACCTCTTTGTGAAATTACAAAAACATATTTAGATAAATATATAAAAGAGGGAAGACCTGAATTAGTAAAAGCAGAAGAAGAGGCATTGTTTGTTAATGCACAGGGACAAAGGTTTACAAGGCAAGGTCTTTGGAAGGTTATAAAAAAATATGCTAATATGGCTAATATAAGTAAGAATATTAATCCAAGTATACTTAGACATTCCTTTGCAATACATTTGCTAAAGGGTGGAGCTAATTTGGCTGTTGTAAGCAAAATATTAGGTAATTCTAACTTGTCTAGTTTACAGCTTTATCTAAACCAAATGGACAACAATGTAAGGAAAGAAATTAAGGACAAGCATCCGAGGAAAAAAGAAGACATATAAGGAGGAAATTTGTATGAGTAGAGTAATATGGATAGTTATAGATAGTGTTGGTGTAGGAGCACTTAAAGATTCAGAAAAATTTGGAGATGTGGGAGTAAATACTTTAGGTAATATAGTTAAAAATCATAAAGATATCAAAATACCTAATATGATTAAATTAGGGATTGGAAATATAGATGGAATAGATTATTTACCAAAAGAAGAAAATCCAATAGGATCATTTGGTAAGTGTGATGAATTATCATGTGGAAAAGATACAACAACAGGTCACTGGGAAATGACAGGAGTTTTAGTGGAAAAACCATTTAAAACTTTCCCAGATGGATTTACAGAAGAAATAATAAATGAATTTGAAAAAAGAACTGGAAGAAAAGTAGTTGGAAATAAACCAGCTTCTGGAACTGCTATACTTGATGAGTATGGTGAACATCAAATGAAAACAGGAGATGTAATAGTATATACTTCAGCAGATAGTGTATTCCAAATTGCAGCTCACGAAGAAATAATACCTCTTGAAGAACTATACAAGATGTGTGAAATTGCCAGAGAAATAATGATGGGTGATAATGCTGTGGCTAGAATAATAGCAAGACCTTTTATAGGTGAAAAAGCAGGTAAGTTTGAAAGAACTTCTAACAGAAGAGATTACTCATTAAATCCATTTGAATCTACAGTGCTAGATACAATAAAAAAATCTAATTTAGATGTTATTGGTGTTGGTAAAATAGAAGATATATTTAATGGACAAGGTATAACGGAAGCTATACATACTAAAGATAACATGGATGGTGTAGATCAAACTATAAATTATATTAAAAAAGAAAATAATGGATTAATATTCACAAATCTAGTTGATTTTGATTCAAAATATGGACACAGAAGAAACTCTTTAGGATATAAAGAAGCATTAGAAGAATTTGATGCTAGAATACCTGAAATAATATCATCAATGAAAGAAGATGATATATTAATAATAAATGCGGACCATGGAAATGATCCTACTTATAAAGGTACTGATCATACTAGAGAGTATATACCAGTACTTGTATATGGCAAAAACATTAAAAGTGGAATAAACTTAGGCATAAGAAAAAGCTTTGCAGATATAGGAGCTACTGTAGCGGATATATTAAATGTTAAATTACCTAAAAATGGTGAAAGTTTTAAGAATGAGATAATGTAGCAGTACATTTAGGAGGAAATAATGAGAATATACGATATAATAAGAAAAAAAAGAGACAAAGAAGTTTTAACAAAAGAAGAAATAGACTTCTTTGTAGATAGATATTCTAAGGGCGAAATTCCAGATTATCAAGCATCAGCGCTTTTAATGGCTATATACTTAAATAAAATGAATAAACAAGAAACAGCATATTTGACTGAAGCTATGATGAATTCAGGAGAAGTAATGGATTTATCTGAAATAAATGGTGTTAAAGTTGATAAACACTCAACAGGAGGAGTAGGAGATAAGACTACTATAGCTTTAGCACCTTTAATGGCAGCTTGTGGAGTACCTGTAGCTAAAATGTCAGGTAGAGGACTTGGACATACAGGAGGAACGTTAGACAAGTTAGAAGCTATACCTGGATTTTCAATAGAAATGAGCTCTAAGAAATTTATAGATTCAGTAAATAATATAAAAATAGCTGTTTGTGGTCAAACAGCATCAATAGCAGTTGCTGATAAGAAAATGTATGCACTTAGAGATGTTACAGCAACAGTTGACAATATATCTTTAATAGCTGCTTCTATCATGTGTAAAAAATTAGCTTCTGGAGCTGATGCCATAGTTTTAGATGTTAAAACTGGAGATGGAGCATTTATGAAAACTTTAGATGACTCTTTTGCATTAGCTAAGGAAATGGTAGAAATCGGAACAGCCATGAATAGAGAAACTATAGGTATAATTAGTGATATGGACGAACCTTTAGGAAGTGCTGTTGGGAACTCATTAGAAGTTATAGAAGCAATAGAGGCATTAAAAGGAAGAGGACCAAAAGACTTTATGATGCTTTGTGAAACTTTAGGTGCTTATATGCTAGTATCATCTAAAATAGCTTCAGATTATGAAGATGGGGTAAGAAGAATTAAAGAAGCATTAGAATCTGGTGCAGCTTTAGAAAAGTTCAAAGAATTTGTGGTTAATCAAGGGGGAGACCCTAGAGTAGCGGATGATTACTCTTTATTACCACAAGCAAGTCATGTAGTTGAAATAAAATCAGACAAAACAGGTTTTATAGATAAAATAGAAGCAGAAGCTGTTGGAGTAAGTGCAATGATACTTGGTGCGGGAAGAGAAACTAAAGAAGATGAGTTAGACTTAAGTGCAGGTATAATACTAAAGAAAAAAGTTGGAGACTTTGTAAATGAAGGAGATACTTTAGCTGTAATGCACTTTAATAGAGAAAATAAATTTGAAGATGCAAAGAGAAGGTTTAAAAATGCTTATATAATAAGTGAAGAAAAAGCTGAACCTAAAAAATTAATATATGGTGTTGTGACAAAAGATGGAATAAGTAAATTCTAGTTAAATGTTTAAAAAAGCTTAACTTGTAAAAAATAAAGTTAGGCTTTTTTATTTGTAGAAATTCGCGTAAGTACAGGGAATTTTTTAAATTCCGACATTTTTATTGAAATATTTTACATGTAGATTTATAATAAAAAGGATATAAAAGAGATAAGGAGTTAGCAACTTATGAATCTGAACAATGACAAAAGTAAAAAAATTATGGTAGCTATAGCAGTTCCAATTATTATTGTAATTCTTATAGCAACTTTTGTAGTTATTCAAATAGGTCCTTACAATAAAAAGAATAAAGATGATATTGTAGTCGATATACCAACAGGATCTACTTTAAACCAAGTTACAGATATATTGAAAGAAAATAAATTAATTAAAAATAAAATTTTATTTAAATTATATGTAAGGGTAAGTAATAATACTTCAAAACTTAAATCAGGAAAATACTTATTTAATCAAACTTATTCAAATAAGGAAATAATTAATGATTTATCAGAAGGTAAAATTTATAATGACGGTATAAAAATAACAGTTCCAGAAGGCTCTACTTCTTTTGAAATTATTGATCTTCTTGTAAATAGTAAATTAGGTGATAAAAATGTTTATGAAGAGCTAGTAAATAACCCTGAAGAATTTAAGAAAAAGTTTAATTTTTTAGATGATGAAAAAATTGTTTCATTAGAAGGCTTTTTATATCCAAGTACTTACTACTTTGATGAAGATCAAAGTGAAAAAGAAGTATTAAATCATATGCTTGAGACTTTTGAGTCAAAGTATAATGATAAATTACAAAAAAGACAAAAAGAACTTAATAAATCTTTATATGAAGTGATTGATTTAGCGTCAATAGTCGAAAAGGAAGCTGTGCTTGATGAAGATAGGCCAATGATAGCAAGTGTATTTTACAATAGAATAAAAATAGGCATGCCATTACAATCTGATGCAACAATTCAATATATTTTTAAAGAAAGAAAAAAAAGTATAACTTATAATGATTTAAAGATTGATTCTCCATACAATACTTATAAAGTGAAAGGTTTACCACCTACACCTATTGCCAATCCTGGAATAGAATCTATTGAAGCGGTTTTATATCCATCAACTACAGAATACTTGTATTTTGTGGCAACTATAGAGGGTGGAAATACTTATAGTAAAACATATGAAGAACATGTGAAAAATGTGGAGCAATACAGAAAAGATAGAGAAGAAAGAAATAATAGTTACTCTACGGATAAATAGGGTAAGTATATTATTGATAGTTTTTTATGGATTATGTCTTAAAAATTTAAGGTATAATCCTATTAATTTGAAAAGAGTAAATTAAGTGAGAAATTAAGGAGTGAAAGAATTGAGTAATATTGTTAATAATGAAGTTGAAAGATATATAAGAGAAACACTAAAGGATAAAGAAGGTTTGTTAAAAGAATTGGAAGAATATGCAGCAGAGTATAATGTTCCTATTGTGCATAAAGAAGTATCAGACTTATTAAAAGTCTTATTAAAAGTTCAAAAACCTAAAAGTATATTAGAAGTAGGTTGTGCAATAGGATATTCATCTATTTTATTTTCAACTTCTACAAGTGGAGAAGCTAAAATAATAACAGTAGAGAGAAATGAAAAAATGATCGAGCAAGCAAAGAAAAACTTTGAAAGATCAGGATTTGATAATAATATTACCTTATTAGAGGGAGATGCAGAAGAATTATTAAAAAATGTTGAAGGTGAGTTTGACATGATCTTCTTAGATGCAGCTAAAGGTCAATATCAATTATTCTATGACTTAGTAATAGACAAACTAAAAGTTGGTGGTCTTTTAATTTCTGATAATATTCTTTACAAAGGTATGATTGCTGATGATGCTCTTGTTATGAGAAGAAAAAAAACTATTGTAAAAAGAATGAGAAACTATTTAGACTATATATGTAACTGTGACTACTTAAGTACATCATTAATACCTATAGGAGATGGAGTAGCGTTAAGTTACAAGGAGAAAGAAAGGGTTGATGAATAATGTTAAACTTAGAATTATCATCTTTTGCCAAGGATTTACAAGGATTAAAAGGCGCTCTTGAAAGTGGAGCTGATAGTGTATATATAGGTGGACAAACTTTTGGAATGGATACTATATCAAATAAGTTTTCCATGGAAGAATTACAAGAAGGAATAAATTTTGCCCATGAGAAAAATAAAAAAGTTTATGTAACTATATCATTATTACCACATAACAATGACTTTGTTAAATTGGAAGAGTATTTATTAAAATTAAATGAAATTAAAGTAGATGGTTTAATACTGTGCGAACCAGGTACTTTAGAAATAGTTAGAAGAGTAATACCTGATATGAAAGTGCATATGGGAATGCAAGCTAATATTTACAACTACGAAACAGCAAGATTTTACTATGACTTAGGTGTTAGAAGAGTTGTAATAGCTAAGGAATTATCACTTAAAGATATAATTGAAATAAGAAAAAATGTTCCATTAGATTTAGAAATAGAAGCTTTTATTCACGGATCTATGGTAATGTCATATTCAGGTAGAAGATTATTATCAAATTATATGACAAGTAGAGAAGCAGGAAACTATGATTCAGAAAAACACTATAACTTAGTAGAAGAAAAAAGACCAGGTCAATATTGTCCAATATATGAAGATGAAGGTGGAACAATATTCTATGCAGCAAAAGATTTATGTATGATAGAGTTTATTCCAGAGCTTATTAAATCTGGTGTTACTACACTAAGTATAGAAGGAAATATGAAATCAAATGAATATACTGAAAAGGTGATAAAAGTATATAGAAAAGCTATTGATGAATTTATAAAAAATCCAGATAACTGGGAATTTGATAAAAGCTGGTTGGAAGAATTGCAAAATATAGATTATAGAGATTTAACAACAGGATTTTATTTAGAAGAAAACATAGATTATACAAAATAATAAAAAAATGCACAGTTATGAAAATAAATGTGCATTTTTTTATATTATAATTAATAGAGACTATTTATGGGTATTATAAATATAAATTAGGCAAATTATTAAAATAATAATGTATTATTGGAATATATCATGATGATAATTGAATTAAATTAAAAAATTTATTATAATACATTTAGAATATAAAGGACGGAGAGTATGAATTATGGAAAATCGAACAGAGGAAATTTTAAATAAACTATTAGTACAATTATTCAATGATATTTTACATATTGAAGAAAAGGCAATGAAAAATACAGAATTCCAAAACCTTTCAATAACAGAAATACATACAATAGAAGCTATTGGAACAGAAGGTAATAGAACAATGGGTGAAATTGCCCATGATTTAAGAATAACAGTGGGAACTCTTACTACAGCTATAAATAGACTTATAAAAAAGGGTTATGTTGAGAGAAAAAGAATAGAAGAGGATAGAAGAGTAGTACTTGTAAGTCTTACAGAAACAGGAAAAGAAGTTTTTGATGTTCATAGTGTATTCCATAAAGAAATGATAGATGGAATACTTGAGAATTTTCAAGGAGATGAATTAGAAGTGCTAACAAAAGCTCTAGGAAAAGCAAATAGGTTCTTTGAACGAAAATATGAAAGCTTCCAATAGGAAGTTTTTTTGTGCAAAAAATTAGAAATAAATATTTATGTAATATTTTCTAATTCAGTATTTTTTTTCTTTTACTTGTTAAAAATAATTACAAAGGATAAGAGGTGATTGGATGGCAAGACTGAAAAAAAATACATCAAATAAATTAATAAAAAAAAGGATAAAATCTTTTTTTGTTATTTTTTTGTTATTGTGTACTTATCTAACATATGAAATAGCAAATTTAGCAATATTTAAAAATAAAGAATATGAAAGTAAGGTAGATAGCCAAAGTTTAGAAACAATAAATCTAAATAGTGGAAGGGGAATTATATATGATAGAAATAATCTACCTCTTACAGATAAACAAAAAAAGAAAATATTACTTGTACCAAAAGATACAATAAGTGGAAACTATCAAAATGTAGCTCTTATAAAAAAAGCAACAAAATTAACAGAAGAAGATATATATAAAGCTGTACAAGAACAGTTATCGAATCAAATTATTGAAATAGAAATTGATTATATTGATCAAAGTAAAATAGATGAATTAAAAGAGAAAAATATATATGTAAAAGAGAAAACAATTAGGTATTCAGATAATAATTTGTTAACTCACTTAATCGGATATATAAAAAAATCAGAGAATAATGGAGTTAGCGGTATAGAAAAATACATGAATGATGAGTTAAAAGATAGTAACAAAAGTTATGTATCTGTATTTAAAGCAGGTGTAAATAATAAAGGTCTTAATTATTTAAAAGGCAGTATTGAAGAAACTTCAGAAAGTGAAAATTCTACGCATTTAAAATTAAGTATAGATTCTAAAATACAAGAAAAAGTTGAAAAAATTATGGATAAAGAAGAAAATCCAAGTGCAGTAATAATTTCTGACGTTAAAACAGGATCGGTTTTGTCTATGTGCTCTAGACCTAATTTTAATCAAAATAAAATTTCAGACTATAATAATAGTACTAGTGGTGAATTACAAAATAGGGCATTAGCAGTTACATATCCACCAGGATCGGTATTTAAATTAGTAGTATTATATGCGGCATTGGAGAATAATGCTATAGATGAAAATTATCAATACAATTGTAGCGGAAGTATAAAGGTAGGTTCCTCCAATGAAGTCTTAAATTGTAATAACAATGTTGCACATGGTGTACAAGATATAAGTGAGGCACTAGCTAACTCTTGTAACTGTGCATTTTATGACATAGCAAAAAGGGTAGGCAGTGAAAAAATATTTGAAGCTATAAAAACATTACACTTAGATGAAAAAGTAGATATAGGCATAGACGAAGAAAAAGATTCTAAGTTACCAGAGCACATAGCGATAAGTAACTTAGCTATAGGTCAAGCAAATATAGAATTTACGCCACTTCAAATTAATCAGCTTACACAAATTATAGCAAACAATGGAACATATATGCCACTGTATATATATGATAGCATTATAGATAATAATAAAAATGCTATAAAAACATATAAAACTAATAAGAGTTCGGAGATTATATCCCCGTATACTATGACTAAAATTAAAAATATGATGATGAAGGTATCGAAAGATGGGACAGCAAAAATATTATCAAATTTAGACGGTGGATGTGGAGTGAAAACAGGAACAGCTCAAAGTAGTTTAAACGGAAAGTCCATTTCTCATGGATGGATTACAGGTTTTTATCCAGAAATAAATCCTCAATATGCCATAACAGTTATAGTTGAGGGAACAGAAAAGGAGAGTAAATCGGCAACTCCAATTTTTAAAGAAATCTGTGAAAATTTAAAATAAATTTAACAAAGAATAGTCAACTTTAGAAGGTCATCTTCATATAATTTAGAGTGACACCTAAAAAAGGGGGTGGCCTGTTGACTATTCTAAAATCATTTGAAAAACCATTAACCCCTGAAGAAGAGATACACTATCTATCTTTATTAAAAAATGAAAATAATCAAGAAGCTAAAGAAGTTCTGATAGAGAGGAACATGAGATTAGTTGCACATATAGCAAAAAAATATAATAATTCTAATGAAGATCAAGACGATCTTATATCAATAGGGACCATTGGTTTAATTAAGGCCATTGAGACATTTAAAGTAGATAAGGGAACAAGATTAGCGACATATGCTTCTAAATGTATAGAAAATGAAATTCTAATGAATATTAGAACAAATAAAAAGAATAAGGTTCAAGTTTCTCTTCAAGATCCTATAGGTGTAGATAAAGAAGGGAATTCTATTAGCTTAATAGATATATTAGGTACAGAACCTGATTATGTACTAGATCAAGTTGAACTGAAAGTACAAATAAGTAAACTATATGAAAAGCTGGATAAAATTCTAACAGATAGAGAAAAAGAAATTATTCAGTTAAGATATGGACTTACACCTTTGGGATATAAAACACAGCGAGAGATATCTCAAAAACTGAACATATCACGTTCTTATGTATCGAGAATTGAAAAGAAAGCTCTTAAAAAGTTGAGAAAAGAATTAAAATTAGAAAAAAGCCTTGAATAAGGCTTTTTTTGTCGTGTATAACTTTTCATTTATATCCAGAAATTGACAAAAAATTTAATATAGTTATGTTAAGATAAATTATATGATAAAAAAAGAGAATAAAATATAAAATTTATACTTAAGGATAGTGTTTTTTAGTAAAAAAATCAAAAAATATGTATTTTCTTAATACTAAGGTATTATTATTTTGATATTAGCTATAAAGGGGGGGAAACTTAATGTCTTTGAAGGAATATGGATATCTATTATATATATTAGCAATAGTTACTAATGTAGCTATACAACTATTATCAATATCAATATATAGAATATTAAAGAATAAATATATATTATTTATTGTGTTACTGATTTTTTGTGAAATAATAGTAATGCAATTATCATTATATAATGTTAGTGCGACAATTAATCATATATGTGAAGTATTTTTAGTATTCTCACTAATAAAACTTCTTATTTTATTTTATATAAATGCAAAAAGTAAAAGAAAACTTAGGAAATATGCTATTCCAATCCTATTAACTTTTGTGTTAATTTATATAGGATTTTATGGTTCAATAATGACGAATAAAGTATGTGAAATATTACTTGACTTATGTATATTAAATTCCTTATGTAATGAAATTATATATACAAAATATAAAGAAGATGAATTGAATAAAAACAAGCTTCATATGAATAATCAATATATATCAAAGACAATAAAAGAAATAGACAAAGAAGCTTGTGTGCAGAACTATATGAGAAATGAAATTAAAAATGTTAATGACAAATTAGGAAGTATAGTACAAGTAATTAATATTCCAATAGTAATTTTTAGTGTATCTAACTTTAAATGTATTTTTAAAAATAAGTACTTTTATGAATTTTTAATTGAAAATAATTATGATGTGGAAGACTTTAAATTAGAAGATTTGATTAAAAAAGAATCAGATGGTGATTTAAATACTGTGTTAGATCAAATAAATAAAATGAATTTAGGTAAAGAAAATTTTTTGCAAATGGAATTAAATAATAAAAGATATAAGTTGGTTTTAGTAAAAGATTATAACGATGAAGAAGAAGTTATAATTTGTGAATTAAAAGATATTACAGAGTTATCTTTTGAAGAAAACAAGCTGAAAAAAAGTGAACTAAGATATAAAACTTTAATGGATATATTAAGTGATGGTGTACTTATTCATGATGGAAATAATATCAGCTACATTAATAAAATTGGAATGGATATGTTTGGTTTAGATTCATCAATAAAAAATGTATGGACTATGGATAAAGTAAAAAAAACAATAAGTAGAGTAAGTAAGGATGAATTTAAACATAATATATTTATTTTAGAAAATAACATAAAAGAGCAGGAAAAAAGCAAATTAGAGTTAGAAAATGGTAAAATAGTTGATTTTATATCATCAACTTTTAATTTAAATGGAAAGAAAATGATATTAAGTATTGTAAGTGATTGTACAGAGCATGAAATGGCTTTAAATAAATTAGACGAAAACAAAGAAACATATTATGGATTGATCCAGACTCTGCCAGAAGGAATTATACTATTAAATAAATATACTAAAAAACAAGTATATACAAATAAATATATGATGAGGCTATTAAAAGACATGGGATTAGATAATTTTAATAAAATAATAGATTCATATTTAGAAAATAATGAAGAAGTTAATTTCAAAACCTATTATGTTAATCAAGAGAAAAATAAAAAAATATCTATAGCTATTGAGCAAGTACCAAAACAGGATAGCCTACTTGTTATAGTAAGAGATTTAGAAATTGAGCAACAATTAGAAAGTGTGTATAATAAACTTCAAATGATAAAAGAAAGAAATAAGTTCAAAACTGAATTTTTGACAAGGGCATCTTCTATTATCAAAAAACCTATAAATACTATATTTGAAATAAATAAAATTTTAGATAGTAATAAAGATACATATAATTATGAGGGAATAAGAAGCTATACAAAAACAGTTAAACAAAATTCTTATAGACTTAAAAGATTATTAAATAATATAGAGGAAATAAGTAAAATAGAGGCGGGTATATATTATAGAGATTATAAAATTTATGATTTAGCAAAATATTTAAATAAGTTAGTTGAACTGTGTAGAGAGTATACAAAACCTAAAAATTTAAATATAACATTTGAAAGTAATAAAAGAGAAGTTCTAATTCTTATGGATAAGGAAAAATTTGAAAAAATTATACTGAATTTATTATCAAATGCCATAAAATTCACTGAAAAAGGTGGAAAAATAAATGTGTCCTTAAAAGTAGATAAAAAAGACGTAATAATTGCTATTAAAGATAATGGTAGTGGAATACCTAGTAATAAACTTGATTTTATTTTTGAAAACTTTGAACAAGTTAATAGATCTTTATCTAGAACGGCAGAAGGAACAGGGGTCGGGCTATACCTTGTTAAAAAGTTAGCTTTAGTTCATCATGCAAATATTAAAGTTAATAGTAAAATCGGTTATGGAAGTAAATTTGAAGTTATTCTAAAAGATAATTATCTAGAGAATACTAAGGAAAATAGACATAAATTAGAAGATATTATTATAGATAGAGAATCTATTGATTTAGAGTTTTCAGATATATATTTGGCTTAGTACTTATAATAATAGGAGGGGGATTAATGAATGTTTTCACTGTAAATTTAAATATATTAACTGTTACTTTATTTGTATGTGTATTTTTTATTATTTTGTCTGGCATATGGATTAGAAAAGGCATGAGAAATATGATTCAACTAATGTTGATAGCAACTATTTTAGCAATGAAGATATGTTACTTTTTTAGAAGAGTAGAATTAGATACTATTATGATGAGAGATTATAGATTAATATATGTATTTTTAGTAGCAGATATGGTAATATTAATGTTCTTTTATCTATTGAATAGTTATGAAAAAAATAGAGTAGGTAAAAGTATGATTCTTTTTGTTAATTATACAGCTTGTATATTTTCATTCTACTTAAGTATGAGTGGATTATATGATTATTTAAATAACCTCATAGTGATTTATCTTATTATATGTAATATTTACTTATTTTATAATAAATTTTCTAAAATCATACATGCCATTTCATTATTCTATTTAATTAATTTTATTTTGATTTTACAAAGTAATACTATTAACTTACTTATATACAGTAATCTAATTTTAGACTTTGTACTTGCATTAATTATATTTTTTAAAACATATGTCACTTATATTGAGCAACCAAACATCAAATACTTAAAGACTGAAAGTAATTTAAATAGAAGTGTTATAAATATGAAGCTTTATGATGAAAAATTAAATAATTATAGAATGGTAAACAAAATCCTACAAGAAGATTATAAATCAAAAGAAAACAATTTACATATTCTTTTGGGCCAATTTAAGAAAAGTGCATTATTAATAGATGAGGATAACGATATTATTAATAATGATGTAGTTTTTAAAAGTATGTTTAGCTTATATAATGATTATCATGAAGCAATAAAACTAGATGATTTTTTAAATGATAATATAATTGAAAAAGAAAAGTTTTTACAAAGTATAGAAAAAGCAAGATACTATAGTGAAAGTATTATTATAGAAGTTTCATCAAAAGATGGACGAATTTTTGAGTGTGTAATATCTCTATATGAAGAATATGAGTCATTAAGTGTAATATGTATCCTATCAGATATTACATATGAAAAGAAAATTGCTTTAAAGATACAAGAAAACAATATTAAGTATAAAAAGGTAGTTGAAAATATACCATACTCCATAATATTAGAAAAAAATAAAGAAATAATTTATAATAATAACAAACTAGATATAGATTTGAATAATAGCGCTATTAAAAATATAATTTTAAATAGTGCTACAAAAGGAGAGATACACTATATTGATGATGATAATAAAGAAATCAACCTATATGTAGATAGACTAAAATTTATTGAAGACAATGAGGAAATTAGTTTAATTGAGATAAAAGATATTTCTAAATACAAAAATTTACTTAGTAAATTAGAAATGAGTACAAATCAATATAAGACTTTAGTAGATGTAATACCAGAGGCTATATGTGTACTAGATTATGAGAGTAAGGTATTTGAATATGCAAATGATACTTTCTTTGATCTATTTAAAATTCAAGATATAGAAAATATGGATTTAGATGAAATATATAATGATATAGCAATTAGTTCTGGGAATGTAAATGAAAATATTAAGTACATGAGAAAAGTTTTAAAAGATGGATATGGAGGACTAATAAATATTGAAAGTAGTGTTGTACTTATAAATGTAAATAAGTCTACAAAGATGGTGTTGATAATTAGAGATATTACAGAAGAAATAAAAGTAGAATCAATGAAAAAAGAGATTTTAGAAAGTGAAATTATTAATAAAGATAAGGATGATTTCTTTATTAATATGTCCCATGAATTACTAACTCCAGCTAATTTACTACACAGTAGTAATCAATTCATAGAGAGAAATTGCAAAGATATAATAAAAAGAGAGCCAGATGGTGAACTTGCAAAAGCTATATCTGTTATGAAAAAATATGTTGAAATTTTAATCACATTGATAAATAAAATAATGGAACTTTCAAAGTTAGAAGGAGATAACTATGAAGAAAGTGCTGATATTTATGATATTGTATCATTATGTGAAGATATTACAACACAGTTAAATAAATATACTACCTATAAAAATATTAATATAGTATTTGATACAGATGAAGAGGAAGTATATACAAAAATTGATTCAGATGATATAACAAAAGCTATACTGACATTATTATCTGTAGTAGTAAAAAACTCTAGAATAAAAAGCACAATAGATTTTAATATAAAAACTAAGGGAGATAAAGTAATTATTACCATAGAGAATTTCAAAAGATATAATTATGAAAAATATCTTGATAACTACGAAGAAAAAATTATTAATTTAAGTATGTCTATTGCTAAACTAATAATTAATAAATACAAAGGAAAGGTAGATATGAAGAGTAATAAAGAAGATTGTGTTTTAATAGAAATAGAGCTTAATATTGAAAAAAATATTAATGATAATGAAAAGAATATTAAAATAATTGATGAAAACTTCATCTATAATGAATATAAAAAAATATGCGATTTATAGGTGAATAATAAGTATAAATTATAAAATATATGATAATAAACATAATAAAGGAGCTACTATGAATATAAATTCTAATACAAAATTAATAGGTCTTTTTGGACAACCTATAAGCCAAAGTTTTTCACCAAGTATACACAATTATTTATCAAAAAAATATAAAAAAAATAATATTTATATGTGTTTTGAAATAGAAAAAACTAACTTACAAAATGCAGCACAAGGAATAAAAGTATTTAATATGAAAGGGTGCAATGTAACTATTCCTTATAAGGTAGATATAATTTCATATCTAGATAAAATAGATAGAAATGCACAACTAATAGGAGCTGTAAATACAATAAAAAATGACAATAATGAGTTAATCGGTTACAACACAGATGGTATGGGATTTATAAAATCATTAACAGATGAAGGTTATGACTTAAAAGATAAGAAAGTAATGATTTTAGGTGCTGGAGGAGCTTGTAGAGGTATAGCTGTAGAGTTAGCTAATCAACAAGTATCTTATATTGAAATTAGAAATAGAAGCGAAGAAAATGCGAAAAAAATATGTCATGTAGTAAATAATAACTTTGCTAGTAAGACTGATTATAATATGAAACCAGTAACAGAGGATGATTTAAAAGATTTTGATATTTTAATTAATACTACACCTGTAGGAATGGGATCAAAAGACTGTCCTATAGATACTAATATAAATCCTCCTAAAAACTTATTGGTATGTGATATTGTATATAAACCACATGAGACTACATTGTTATCTTGGGCTAAGAAAAATAATTTAAATGTTATTTATGGAATTAATATGTTAATAAATCAAGGGTTATTAGCCTATGAGATATGGGAAAACATAAAAACAAGTTATGATGACTTTGAGGAAATAAAAAATATATATTTCAATTCACTAAAGTAATATTTTAGAAAGGATGATGAGAATCAAAAGAAGTGGATTCGCAACTTTAGAATGTGTAATAAGCTTATTTATTGTTAGTATGATAGTATTTATAATCACATCCACACTACATAATAATATAATCTTGCTCAAGAAAAATAATTATGATAGGCAAATGTTATATATAGCTAAAGAAATGATTGAGGACGAAAGAAGCAAAATAAAAAATAGTGTTAATACTAAAGGCTATAATATGGAGCAAAGTATTAATAGTTTTAAAGTTAAAACATTAGTTACTCCAATTAATTATTATAATTGCTATAATTTGAAAGTTAAAGTATCTAATAATAATAGAGAAATGGAACTTAATACTTATGTTACAAAAAAAGAGTAAAGGTTCAATTTTAATTATGTCTGTTATTACATTTTCTATAATTAGTTTGATTTGTATTACATGTTCTAGTTTAATTTTAAGTAATAATCGAATTGGTGAATTAGAATACATGACTGAAAAGCTTAAAGAAGAAAATATTGGTGCTATTGAGCTTATTTATAGTAATATGCTTAAAGAAGTTAAAAATATTATAGAAAATACTAAGACGGAAGATGAATTTTATAATTATTTAACTAAGAATAGTAGTATTTTCATAGAAAAAGTAAAAAAGATTGAAAATACAGAGTCAACAAGTAGAACTGTAAATATGGAATATGATAGTAGCTTATCTACAAAAGAATATATTCATTATAAAGTTTCTGTAAGAAGTAAAATTAATAAATATGATAAATATGCAATCATAAGTGTTAAAATAAAAAATCCTTGGCTTGGTAAAACAGAAGAAGATTCACAAGAATTGAGTGAAGGTGAAAATGAAGAGCAAGTAGAAAAATTGAATGATATTGAAAGTATAGAAGAAGAAGTTATTGAAATAAGTGAAGGTGATTTAATTACTTTTTATAATTACGAGGAGAAATAATATATGAAACGAGAAGGCATGTGAGCACCCTTGAACTTATAGTAAGCATAAGTATAATAGTTATCATATCTAGTATTTGTATTATGAAATATGAAGGTGATAATTATAAAATAGAATTATTTGCAAAGGAATTATGTTCAGATATACGATATGTCAGAAGAGAAAATATGTTAAATAATCAAAATGTTTATATTAGGCTTGAAAAAGAAAATAATAAATGGTCTTATACTTTACAAAAAAATAAAAAAGAAGATAAAAGAGTGTATTTACCTGAAGATGTGAACTTAAATTATCCAATAAACCAAAGTAATAATTTAATATCTTTTTATACTAATGGTTTATATAAAAATGGAGGTATAACAATAAGTATTAATAAAGGATCCAAGTATAAATATATTACTATAGTGCCAGTGAGTGGAAGGGTTCTATACAAAGAGGGCATATATGAATAATCAAAAAGGATATTTACTTTTAGAAGGTGTAATATCTTTATTTATAATAGTTACTATTTCCTTAAGCTTATATTCATTTTTATTCTTTAGTAATAAATATAAAAAAACTATTGAAGATAATGTTGAACTATATGAACAAGGTGAGGAAATGTACTATCAAATTAATAAAGTTATAGAAAATAGTGATGGAATTATAAGTATACGTGATTTAAGTGGAAATACTATATATGGAGATACATCATCTTATATAAAAGTAAATTCAATTAAGTGCAGATATAAAAATGAATACAGAAATATTAAAGATAAAGAGATAAGTTATAAGAGCAATAAGAAATTATTTATAAATACATTGAACTCTAGTGGAGGTAGTGAAGCTGGAGGATATGAAATAGGAGATTATGTTGATTTTATTTCAGTAATGATAAAAGATAATAAAGTATCTGTGAGACTTAATTTAAATAAAAATGATGAAAAATATGAAACAGAATTTAAATCTTATGTAAGAGATTTTTGAAAATAAAATAGGACGATTAAATCGTCCTATTTTTCCGTTTACATACACACATAAATAAACATTTTTAAACAACACATAACAAAAAACAAATTAAAGATATGGGATTCATATCTATAAATATAAGTTACAATATTATGATATATAATACAATAATTTATATTTATTTTTATTTAAAATTTTTTTTTAATATTATAATTATATAAAATGTATTTTTTTAAGTTTTTAAAGGGGTTTACTTTATTTTCAGGTAATACTTCAGATATAATTAAAGGATTAAAGGAAGATAAATATGATATTGATTTTTGTTGTAAAACAAAAATGTTAATAGGAGTTTACATATGAAAGTGATTAAAATTAAAAATTTAGAAATAGGAAGAGATAAACCTAAAGTAGTTATACCCATAGTGGGAAAAACTAAAAAAGAAATATTAAATGAAGCCGATAAACTTAAATTAGAAATATTTGATATGATAGAGTGGAGAGTTGATTATTTTGAACATGCTTTTGAAGTAGATAAAATAGAAGAAATTTTAATTAAACTTAGAGAAATCCTTTTAGATGTACCAATATTATTCACATTTAGAACGAAAGAAGAAGGTGGAGAAAAAGATATTGATGCAGATAGATATGGGATAATCAATGAATATGTTTTAAATAAGAAATTAGTAGATGTTGTAGATTTACAATTATTTATGAATAATGAAGTCATAAAAAAACTTGTACAAATAGCTCATAATAATAACATTAAAGCATTAATATCAAATCATGACTTCGAAAAAACACCACCTTGTGAAGAAATTATTTCTCGATTTAAATTAATGGATAATTTAAATGCAGATATATTAAAAATAGCTGTAATGCCACATAATATATTGGATGTACTTCAATTAATAAAAGCAACAGTAATAATGAAAGATGAGTATACTGATAAGCCAGTAGTTTCCATATCTATGTCTCAATTAGGTATGATAAGTCGCTTTAGTGGAGAAATATTTTGTTCAGCACTTACTTTTGGCAGTGCAGGGAAATCATCAGCTCCAGGTCAAATAAATTTAGAAGACTTAAATACTCTTATGGATCTTATACATAAAAATATTAAATAAGTAAATTATTTATAATTTAAACATATAATGCTATAATCTACTATAATTAATATAAAATGGAATGAGGTAAATATTATGAATAGTACAGATAATAGTATAGAAATAAACGAAGAAAAATTACTTAATAATAATCTATTTATTATTGGATTTATGGGTGTTGGGAAAACTACAGTATCTGATTATTTAAGCATAATATTGAATAGACATAAAATTGATATAGATAAATATATAGAAGAAAAAGAAAATATGACTATTAGTCAAATGTTTGAGGAGTATGGAGAAGATTATTTCAGAAATTGTGAAACTAATGTGTTAAAGGAATTGAATGAAAAAAGTAATAAGATAATATCTTGTGGAGGCGGAATAGTTCTTCGAGGTGAAAATATAGATTTAATGAAAAAACAAGGTAAAATAGTTTTACTTACTGCATCTGCTCAAACAATTTACGAAAGAGTAAAAAGCAGTACAGAAAGACCGATTTTAAATAATAATATGAATGTTGAATTTATATCATCTTTAATGAAAAAAAGAGAAGAGAAATATTTAGAAACAGCAGATATAATTATTAATACGGATAATAAAGATATAAAAGAAATAAGCGATGAAATAATTAAAAAATTTAATGAAAAAAACAATAATGGTGAATTATAGAGTTATGATGACAAAAGCCTTAATTCATCTTATACTAAAAAGGCTTTTATTAATTTTTTACTAAAGTAACATTATTTAAAGTAGTTGACTTAGTATAAAAAAACCAATAAATTATAAAAATATAATAAAGTAGTTAGTTAAAAACTTGTTTAAATAACTTAATGTATGATATTATATTAAGAGAAAAAATTATTTTGTAAAAATATGCAATTTACCTAGTGGGTTTATTGTATATTAAAAATTTAAATTCATGTGATGATATATATTGGGATGAAGTTAATAAATATCATCAGCCTAAATATGATGACAAATTTTTAGATGGAGGAACAGATATGGTAACAGCAGGAGATTTTAGAAAAGGTGTAACTTTCGAGAAAGACGGACAACCTTGTTTAATAGTTGATTTCCAACACGTTAAACCAGGAAAAGGAGCAGCTTTCGTAAGAACAAAATACAAAAACTTAAAAACAGGAGCTATAAGAGAAGAAGCTTTCAACCCAAGTGATAAATTCCCTAAAGCATTAATAGAAACTAAACAAATGCAATATTTATATGATGATGGTGAATTATACTACTTCATGGATGAGGAAACTTATGATCAAATACCTCTAAACTATGAGCAAGTTGAAGATGCTATAAAATTCTTAAAAGAAAACGAAGTAGCAACTATAAGATTCTACCAAGGACAACCATTCCAAGTAGAAGCACCAAACTTTGCAGAATTAACAGTAACTGAAACTGAGCCAGGAATAAAAGGAGATACTGCTTCAAACGTAACTAAATCAGCTACAGTTGAAACTGGTGCAGTAGTTCAAGTACCTTTATTCATAAATGAAGGTGATAAAATAAAAATAGACACTAGAACTGGTGAATATTTATCAAGAGTTTAATATTTTAATGTATAAAAAGCTTATATATCTTAATAATAATGATATATGAGCTTTTAGTTTATAAATAAAAATGGAAGAGAGGTATTAACTAATGAAATATCTAAGCGAAGAGGTAGCATATTTAAGAGGTTTAGCAGAAGGTTTAGAAATAGAAAGCGAAACAAAAGAAGGCAAAATGATATGCAAGATAATAGATGTATTAGAAAACATAGCTGACACATTAGATGATATGCAAGAAGATTATGATGAATTAGTAGAATACGTTGAAAGTGTTGATGAAGATTTATCAGATGTAGAAGATATATTATATGAAGAAGACGATGATGACTTCGAAGATGATTATGACGACTACGAAGATGACGAATATGAAGACGATGAAGATGAATTAAGTTACATAGAAATGGAATGCCCAAATTGTGGCGATTTAGTTGATATAGACGAAGAACTATTATTTGATGATTCAGTAGATGTTATTTGTCCTAACTGCCAAGCAATCATACTATCATCAGAAGATGACGAAGACAATTGTTGTGGATGCGGATGTAGTTGTGAAGGTGACGATGAAAAGTAGAACATAAAATTGTTAAAATATTTTGCCTATGAAGCTTTCCGCTCCATAGGTTTTTTTGCATTATTTTATTAAAAATAGTACACTATAAGGTGATATAATGATTTAAGGAGGAACAATGAAAGTTAATAAAAAAGCAATTTATAACATTAGTAAATTTGAAGATACAATTAATTATACATTTGAGAATAAAGACTATATTTTAGAAGCATTAACTCATAGTTCATACTCAAATGAAAATAAAAATTATAAATTCAATGAAAGACTAGAATTCCTTGGAGATTCAGTACTAAGTATAGTAATAAGTGATTACTTATTTAAAAAAGAAAAGAATCTTCCAGAGGGAGAATTAACAAAATTAAGAGCAAATATTGTATGTGAAGAATCATTAAGCGAAGTTGCAGGACAAATTCATTTAGGTGAGTATTTATTACTTGGAAAAGGTGAAGAAGCTACTGGAGGAAGAGAAAGAATATCTATATTAGCAGATGCACTTGAAGCAATAATTGCAGCAATATATCTAGATGGTGGATTAGAAGAAGCGAGAAAATTTATATTTAAATATATGGATGAAATAATTGAAAACTCTATAGAAGGTAAAATATTCAGAGATTATAAAACATATCTTCAAGAAGTTTTACAAAGTAAAGGAGAACAACATATATGGTATAAATTAATTGAAGAAAAGGGGCCAGATCATAATAAGAGATTTGTTATGGAAGTTGGAATAAATGATGAAGTATTAGGTGTGGGAGAAGGTAAAAGTAAAAAAGATGCAGAGCAAGTTGCAGCTAAATCTGCTCTTAAATCACAAAAATTTTAGCTTGTTAAGAGGTTGATAGAATGAAAAAAATAATAATACCCATATTTGTACCACATAGAGGATGCCCTCATGATTGTATCTTTTGTAATCAAAAGAAAATCACAGGAGTTAGTACAGAAGTAACTAGTGAAGAAGCAAGAAATATAATAGAAGAATACTTACCGACCATACCAAAAGATGCAAGTGTAGAAATTGCATTTTTTGGAGGAAGCTTTACAGCTATAGATGAAAAAACACAAAATGAATTATTATCTGTTGCTAAGGAATATGTAGATAAAGGATTAGTATCAGACATAAGAATGTCAACAAGACCAGACTGTATAAGTGTAGATATATTAAATAGATTAAAAGAATATAAAACTACAATTATAGAACTGGGAGTTCAATCTATGGATGCCAAAGTACTACACGATAGTGCTAGAGGACATGATATAGAAAGTGTAATTGAAAGTGCACGCCTAATTAAAGAATCAGGGATAAATTTAGGCCTTCAAATGATGGTTGGATTGCCTTCTGATACAGAAGAAAAATGTATAGAAACAGCAAAAAAATTTATAGAATTAGATCCATTCTGTGTAAGAATTTATCCTACATTAGTAGTAAAAGATACAGGACTTGAAACATTATTAAATAAAGGGGAATATAAACCTTTTACATTGGAGCAATGTATTTCAATTGTTAAAAAGCTTTTAGTTTTATTTTATGTTAACAACATAAATGTTATAAGAGTTGGACTTCAAGCAACAGAAGATATACAGCTTGGAAAAGGAATAGTAGATGGACCTTATCATGCAGCTTTTAGGGAATTAGTTGAAGGGGAAATGATTAAAGACTACTTACATTATCTTGTTATACGAAATAAGACTGTAAGCAATATTGAAGTGAAAATAAATAATAAAAATATATCAAAAGTTGTTGGTAATAAGAAGAGCAATAAATTATTCTTTAAAAACCAATTTAATATTAATATGAAGACAAAACCAGAAAATCTAGAAGAAGATGAATTCATAATAATACTAGATGATAATAAGGAAGTAAATATTAAAGCACAAGACATGTACAAAGAATTACGCAATATTTATAACCTATAAAAAAAGCTCAAGACAAATTTTAAGCAACGGATATAGATGAAGCGCTAGCGAATATATATCGTTGGCGTCATGAGCGAAGTGAATTTTAAGCAACGGATATAGATGAAGCGCTAGCAAATATATATGGTTGGCGTCATGAGCGAAGTGAATTTTAAGCAACGGATATAGATGAAGCGCTAGCAAATATATATGGTTGGCGTCATGAGCGAAGTGAATTTTAAGCAACGGATATAGATGAAGTGCTAGCGAATATATATGGTTGACGTCATGAACGTAGTGAATTTTTGTAAGGAAGGGAGAGACAAGCATTGTATTTAAAGAGATTAGAGTTAAAAGGATTTAAATCCTTCCCAAACAAAACAGATATAATCTTCAAAGAAGGTGTAACAGCAATCGTAGGACCTAATGGAAGTGGTAAAAGTAACGTATCAGATGCTGTTAGATGGGTTCTTGGAGAACAAAGTATAAAAAGTCTTAGAGGAGAGAAACTTGAAGACGTTATATTTGCAGGGTCTGATAACCAAAAGCCCATGAATTTCTGTGAAGTAGCTCTTACAATAGATAATTCAGATGGAAAATTAAATATAGATTACAGTGAAGTTACTATAAAAAGAAGAGCTTATAGAAATGGTGAAAGCCAATTTTATTTAAATAACAAAAGTTGTAGATTAAAGGATATAAAAGAAATTTTATTAGATACGGGTATAGGAAAAGACGGATACTCTATTATAGAGCAGGGTAAAGTCGATGAAATTTTAAGTAATAACCCAGTAAATAGAAGAAAAGTTTTTGATGAAGCTTGTGGAATATCTAAATATAGATATAAAAAGACAGAGTCTGAGAGAAACTTAAAAAATACTAAGGAAAATTTAGATAGGATAAATGATATATATGTGGAAATAGAAAATCAAATTAAACCATTATATAATCAACAAGTTAAAGCAAAAAAATATTTAGATCTTAGAGATGAACTAAAAAAAATAGAAGTAAATAACTATATAAGAGAAATACAAAGGGTAGAAAAACAATTAAATGAAATAAACAGTCAATATGAAGCTTTAGGTGAGGAACTACAAAATATTGATGATGAAAAGGTAGCTTTTGAAGAGAATTCAAAAGAAGTGAGTATTCAAATAGAAGAAGTAGATAAATCTATAGAAAAAGCTACAGAATATATTAACTCTATTAAATCTGTAATTGATAAAAAAGACTATGAGATTAATTTATTAAATCAAAGAAAAGATAATAGTTCTACTAAAATAAAAAGAAATATGGAAGAACTAGAAAATATAAATAAATCCCTTGTAGATAACAAAGAAAACTTAGAAAAAATAGTTATAGAAAAAGAAGAAAAAGAAAAATCAATAAATGAATTTAAAAATCAACTTAATATTTTTATGGAGAAGAATGAAGCCAATAAAAATAAAATAGAAGATTTAAATGATAAAATAGAAAACTTAAAAGATGAAATAATAAAACTACTTAATGAAAAACAGGATGTAAGTAATAAACTATCAACTTTAAACGCTAATAAAGAGAATATTAATCAAAGAAATGAGAATATAGATTTAGAAATTAGCGAAATAGATGAAAAATTAAAATCTAAAAAAGAGCTTTTAGAAGAAATCCAAGGACAAATAAATAATAAAAAAGAAAAAGTTGAGGATTTTAAAAATAAAGTAAATAATTATTATGAGAATCTTAGAAAATTAAAAGATGATAATCAAAATTTAAATACAAAGATGCAAAATAATAATTATGCTCTAAAAGAATACAGCTCAAAATTAAACGTTTATATAGATATGGAGAATCATTATGAAGGATTTAATAGAGGTGTTAAAGAGGTTCTTAAAAATAAAAACCTTAAAGGGATATATGGAGCTTTAGGTCAAGTAGTAACTGTTCCACAAAAATATGAAAAGGCAATAGAAGCAGCACTTGGTGCTTATATGCAAAACATAATAACAGAAGATGAAAATAGTGCAAAAGCTGCCATAAATTACTTAAAACATAATAAAATAGGTAGGGTAACTTTCTTACCTATGAATATAATAAAATCAAAAAAAATAAACAATATTCAATCTAGAACTAATTTTATAGGTATTGCCAGTGATTTAATATCTTACGAAGAAAAATATAGAGATATATTAGAAAGTATACTTGGAAGAACTATAGTAATAGACAATATAGATGAAGGAATTAAATTTGCTAGAGAAACGGGACATAAATATAAAGTAGTAACTCTAGAAGGTGAAATATTAAATCCAGGTGGTTCTTTAACAGGTGGATCACTTAAATCTAGTGGAAATATTTTATCAAGAAAAAGACTTATAAATGAGTTTAATGAAAAAATAAAATCTACTAAGGAAGAAAATATATCTATACAAGAAAGATTAGTATCAATAGAAAAAGAGATAGTAAGTTGTAAAGAAAATATTCAATCTTACGAAGAAGAAATAAAAAATCTAGACAAAGAATTAATCTTCAGTAATTCTTCTTATTCAAGATATGAAGAAGAAATAAATTCTTTCTTATCTAGTATTAAAAAGTTAGAAAATGAAAAAGAAAACTTAGGATCTAACTTAAGCTATACTCTTCAAAAGAAAGAAGTATTAGAATCTCAAATTAAAGAGATTGATAATAAGCATATTGAAAATAAACAAAATATAGATGTTTTAGGTAAAGAGCTTAATAAAGAAAATGAAATTTACGAAAATGAAAAAAGTAAGTTTGACAATGTAAATATTCAACTTACAAAAGATAAAGAAATCCTTAGATCCTTAAGTGCAGATATGGAAAGGATAAAAGAATATTTAACTCAACTTAATAACAAAAAACTGCTAGTTGAGAAAGAAAACAATGAAGAAGAAAAAGAAATAAAAAATATTGATGAAAAAATAGTCATTGAAGATAGAGAAAAGGAAAATTTAAAAACTCAATTAAATGAAAATAATAAAAGCTTAGAAAATAAGAAAATTTCGAGAGATAACTTAAAGCAAAAGCTAGATGATAATAATTTAAAACTTAAAAAGATTGATAAACAATTTATGGATTTAAAAGAAGCCATATTTAAAGTTGAATCTAAGATTGAAAAATTAGAGTCAAACAAAGAAGTTTACAATCTTAAATTATTTGAAGACTATAACTTAACTTATTTACAAGCAGTAGAACTTAGAGATGATGAAATAGAAATAAATAAAAAAATATTAGATTCTCTTAAAAAGGAAATTAGATCTTTAGGTAATGTAAATATAGATTCTATAGAAGAATATAAAGAAGCTAAAGAAAGATATGATTTCTACAGTGAGCAAAAAGAAGATTTACAAAAATCTATTGAAGCCATAGAAGAAATAATAACTGAGTTAGAAGAACACATGAAGATACAATTTAAAGAAGAATTTAATAAAATAAATGAAAACTTTAAATATGTGTACAATAGATTGTTTGGTGGAGGAGAAGGTAATTTAACTATCTTAGATGAAGAAAATATCCTAGAAAGTGATATAGAAATTACTGCAAAACCACCAGGTAAAAAAATGAAAAATCTAAGTTTATTATCAGGTGGAGAAAAGGCATTAACAGCAATAAGTATATTATTCTCCATATTATTGGCAAAACCAACGCCATTCTGTATACTAGATGAAATAGAAGCACCACTAGATGATAGTAATATAGCTAGATTTGGTACATTCTTAAAAGAATTAACATCTAGAACGCAGTTTATAGCTGTAACTCACAGAAGAGGTACCATGGAAGCAGCAGATTACATCTATGGTGTAACTATGGAACAAAGAGCAATATCAAAAGTTATAGCTTTAAGTTTAAATGAAGCTGAAGAAATGACTGATATCATTTAATAATAAAAACTAAAATATACTTAGGAGGACGTAGGGTGTTTAAAAAGTTTTTTAAAAGGAATAAAAAAGAAGAAATAAAAGAAGAAGTATCAGAAGTAGCTGTAAGTGAAGAAATAGTTGAAGAGGAAGAGCCTGAGCAACTTCAAGTAACAGAAGTTCCACAAGTTGAAGAGCCACAAGAGGAAGTAAAGGAAGAGCAACAAGAAGAAATAAAAGAAGAGGCAGTTGAAGAAGTTGTTCTTGATAGTGTTGTTGAAGAAGAAGTTAAAAATGAAGAATTAGAAGTAGAAGATAAAGAAGAAATAGAAGAAGTTGTTGAAGAAAAAACTGAAGAACCAAAAGTAAGTTTATTTGAAAGGTTAAAACAAGGTTTATCAAAAGCTAAACAAGGAATAACAGATAGAGTTGACCAAGTTTTAAAATCATATACAAAAGTTGATGAAGACTTATTAGAAGAAATAGAAGAAATATTAATTACAGCAGATGTTGGTGTGGATACAACAATGAATATAATTGATAAACTAACAGATGCTATAAAAACTAAAAAAATAACAGATCCACAAGATGTTAAAGGAGAATTAAAGTTAATAATAGAAGAAATATTAACTAATGAAAATTCAACTTTAGATGTTAGCCACAAACCAACAATAATATTAATGGTAGGAGTTAATGGAGTTGGAAAAACTACAACTATAGGAAAACTTGCTAGCAGATATAAAAAAGAAGGTAAAAAAGTTTTAATAGCAGCTGGAGATACATTTAGAGCTGCAGCCATAGACCAGCTAGAGGTATGGGCTAACAGAAGTGGTGTAGATATAATAAAACATCAAGAAGGAGCAGATCCAGGAGCTGTTATATTTGACTCAATAAAAGCTGCAAAAGCTAGAGATATTGATTTATTAATTTGTGATACAGCAGGAAGACTTCACAATAAATCAAACTTAATGAATGAATTATCAAAAGTATTTAAGATAGTAGATAGAGAATATCCAGAAGCTAAAAGAGAAGTATTATTAGTTGTGGATGCTACTACTGGACAAAATGCTGTATCTCAAGCAAAAAGCTTTAAACAAGTTTGTGATATAACAGGACTTGTTTTAACTAAACTTGATGGAACTGCTAAAGGTGGAGTTGTCTTAGCTGTTAAATCAGAAGTTGATGTACCTGTTAAATTAATAGGTGTTGGAGAAAAAATGGAAGATTTACAAGACTTTGATGCTAAAGCATTTTCAGAGGCATTATTTGGGTAAAAATTAGACGAAATATATATTGACAATAAATTAGTTTTAATATAAAATACAATGTGTAAAGTAAATAACCTTTACAGTATACACTGGGAAGTGAAGTTATGAATATAGATAAAATGGTGGAAATCGGGTTATTATTTGAACAATACAAAGAATTACTAACTGATAAACAAAAAGAAATAGTTTCACTTTACTATGAAGAAAATTATTCTTTAGGTGAAATCAGCGAAAATCTTAATGTATCTAGACAAGGAGTTTACGATACGCTTAAACGTTCAGAGAAGATATTAAGGGAATACGAAAACAAACTTCACTTAGTATCAGAAAATAATAAACAAGAAGAAATCTTAAAATCGCTGGAAGATAAAATTGTTGACATTAAACAAGATTTATTGCAAAATAGAGATTGTGCTAATTTAATCCCTAAGTTAGAAACAATAGAACAAATATGTAGGGAGTTGTTGAAATGATATTTGAAGGTTTATCAGATAAATTGCAAGGTGCACTTGGTAAGTTAAAATCAAAAGGAAAACTTACAGAAAAAGATGTAAAAGATGCAATGAGAGAAGTTAAACTTGCTTTATTAGAAGCAGACGTAAACTTTAAAGTTGTTAAAGATTTTATAAAAAAGGTTCAAGAAAGATGTGTTGGACAAGATGTTATGACAAGCTTAACACCAGCTCAACACGTTATTAAAATAGTAAATGAAGAACTTACTTCTCTTATGGGAGATGTACAAAGTAAAGTAATGATATCTTCGAAACCACCTACAATTATAATGATGGTTGGTCTTCAAGGTGCTGGTAAAACAACTACTTCAGGGAAAATAGGTAACTACTTTAAAAAGCAAGGTAAAAGACCTTTATTAGTAGCTTGTGACGTTTATAGACCTGCAGCGATAAAACAATTACAAGTTGTAGGAGAAAAGCTAGATATACCAGTATTCAATATGGGTGATAAAGAAAGCCCAGTAAATATAGCAAAAGCAGGATTAAGTCATGCTCTAAAAAATAACAATGACTTAGTTATTATAGATACAGCAGGTAGACTGCACATAGATGAAACATTAATGGATGAATTAAAATCTATTAAATCAGAAATAAAACCACATGAGATTTTATTAGTAGTTGACTCTATGACAGGTCAAGATGCAGTAAATGTATCACAAAGTTTTGATGAAGCTTTAGGCTTAGACGGTGTAGTTCTTACAAAACTTGATGGTGATACAAGAGGTGGGGCAGCACTTTCAATAAGAGCTGTAACACAAAAACCAATTAAATTCATAGGTATGGGTGAAAAATTAGATGACTTAGAACCATTCTATCCAGATAGAATGGCATCAAGAATCCTAGGAATGGGAGATGTACTAAGTTTAATAGAAAAAGCTCAAGATGCTATGGATTTAGAGAAAGCTAAAGAGTTAGAAAGCAAAATCAGAAAACAAGATTTTGACTTTGAAGACATGTTAGCTCAATTTGAACAAATAGAAAACATGGGTCCACTTGATAAAATTCTTGGAATGATGCCAGGTATGGGTAACTTAAAAAATCAACTTGGTGATGTGGATTTAAATGGAAAAGAAATGAAAAGAACTAAAGCCATAATACAATCTATGACTTTAGAAGAAAGACGTAAACCAGAAATCCTGAATGCTTCAAGAAAAAGAAGAATAGCAAAAGGTAGTGGGACAAGCGTACAAGACATAAACAGACTTATAAAACAATTAACTGAAATGAAAAAAATGATGAAGATGTTTATGGGTAATCAAAAAGGTATGAAGAAAAGAGGCGCACTTGGCGGACTTCCTTTCTTTAAATAAATAATACACAAAAATAGACAAAAAAAATTCGGAGGTGACTGTAATGGCAGTTAAAATAAGATTAAAAAGAATGGGTGCAAACAAAAAACCTTTCTACAGAATAGTAGTAGCAGACTCTAGATCTCCTAGAGATGGAAAATTCATAGAAGAAATAGGATACTACAATCCAGTTTCAGCTAACAAAGAAACTAGAATAAACGATGAGAAAGCTTTAAAATGGTTATCAGTAGGAGCTCAACCAACTGATACTGTTAAAAAATTATTCGCTAACAACGGAATAACTGAAAAGTTCGAAGCTCAAAAACAATCTAAATAGTAATTAGACTATTTTAGTACTCAATATAATCCATTAAGGATTAATTTTTAGGAGATGAATATATGAAAGAGCTAGTTATGCATATTGTTAAAGCTCTAGTAGATAATCCTGACGAAGTGACAGTAGAAGAAACTATAGAAAAAGATGAAATTATCTTAAAACTAAAAGTTTCTCAAGATGATGTGGGCAAGGTTATCGGAAAACAGGGAAGAATAGCTAAGGCTATCAGAACTGTATTAAAATCTGCTGGAAATAAAGAAAATGTCAAGGTTTCACTTGAAATATTATAGAAGGGTTAGGTATATGCCTAATCCTTTTTGTTTATAATAAGTAAAATATGAGGGCGTTAATTCAGCGTTTTTAAGCGTTTTGACCACAAAATAAATTTTTACTAATAATCTTTGAAATTAGAAATTAATAATAAGATATTAAATGTTTAAATCAATTAAAAATAATTTTAAGACTAAAAACAAAGACTAAAAACAAAAGACTAAAAACAAAAAAACAAAAACTCATTTAATATTTGATGTGAATTTTTATATATTAAAGAATTATAAATATAATTAAACAGTTTAAAGTAGGTGAGACTATGAAAGAAAAGTTAACTCATTTTAGAATCGGCCAAATAGTAAATACTCAAGGTCTTAAAGGCGAAGTAAGAGTATATCCATATGTGGATGATATAAACAGATTTGATGATTTAGAAAGTTTTTATCTTGATAAAAACTTCGACAAAGAATATGAAGTTGAAAGAGTTAGATATAAAGGAAATATGGTTATAATGAAAATAAAAGGTATAGATTCTGTGGAGCTTGCTGAAAAAATTAAAACTAAAAACCTTTATATATCTAGAGAAGACAGTGTAGATCTTGATGAAGATGAATTTTTCATAGCAGATTTAATAGGACTAGAAGTATTTACAGTAGGTGGAGAAAAAGTAGGGACTCTTAAGGATGTACTACAATACTCAGCTAACGATGTATATGTTGTAAAAGGAGATAACGACAAAGAATATCTTATCCCATCAACATTAAAATTTGTTCCTGAAATAAACTTAGATGAAAAGAAAATGATAATAGATCCGATTAAAGGAATGTTAGATTAGGTGATAATATGAGATTTCACATTATGACTCTTTTCCCAGATATTTTTAACTCATATATGAGTGAAAGTATAATGAAAAGAGCTATTGAAAAAGAAATAATAGAAGTACATGTGTACAATATTAGAGATTTTTCAGCAAATAAACATAAAAAAGTCGATGACTATCCATTTGGAGGGGGAGCAGGAATGTTAATGACTCCTCAGCCTATATACGACACTTATAAGCATATTGTAGACACTCACAATATAAAAAATCCTAGGGTGGTATATTTAACACCAAAAGGACAAGTATATAAACAAGAGATAGCAAGTGATTTATCTCTAGGTGAGGATATAATATTACTTTGTGGTCATTATGAAGGAATAGATCAAAGAATAATTGACTTAATAGTAACGGATGAAGTGTCTATAGGAGACTACGTATTAACAGGTGGAGAACTTCCAGCTTTAATTATGATAGACTCTATAGCTAGACTAATTCCGGGTGTACTTAGTCAAAATGAATCATTTGAAGAAGAAAGTTTCAAAGATGATTTATTAGAATACCCACATTATACTAGACCAAGAGAGTTTATGGGTATGTCTGTACCAGATGTATTGCTATCAGGTAATCATCAAAAAATAGAACAATGGCGTCTTGAAGAATCTAAAAAAATTACAAAACTTAGGAGACCTGATTTGTATAAAAAGTCTTGTAAGAAGTAAATAATTATAGTATAATTAAGACTGTTGAAAAATACGGGCGTTCCTCTGCTTACATTGGTCAGTAATTAAGAGCGTCTATGATACTTAGGAGGAAGAAAATGAACGAATTAATAAAATCATTAGAACAAGAACAATTAAAAGCTGAAGTTCCTGCATTTGGACCTGGGGACACAGTAAGAGTACACGTTAAAATAGTTGAAGGAAAAAGAGAAAGAATTCAGGTATTTGAAGGTGTTGTAATGAAGAGACAAGGTGGAGGAGCTAGAGAAACTTTCACTGTTAGAAAAATATCATTCAACGTTGGTGTAGAAAGAACTTTCCCAGTTCACTCTCCAAAAATAGAAAAAATCGAAGTTACTAGAAAAGGTAAAGTAAGAAGAGCTAAGATAAACTACCTAAGAACTAGAACTGGTAAAGCTGCTAAAATAAAAGAAGCTAGAAGTAAATAATAACTTTTTTAAGTTAATTAAGGAAGGAAATCTCTTTTGGGATTTCCTTTTTTCAGTAATTAAGAATTTATAATTTATTTGGTTTTTAGATAAATTGTAAATTATAACATATTAAGTTGAGCAACGGGCGTAGACGTTGGTCATATGAGCGAAGTGAATTTTTTCAGTCATTAATATGAATAAAAGCATAGATATAACAAAAAAAGAAATCCTATATATAGGATGATATAAATTAGTACTTATAAAAAGATAAGGAAGTGAGAACATGGCAAGAGACTATAGAAGAAGTGATTATGACGAATATTTAAAAGACGATAATTTACATATAAACTGGTATCCAGGGCATATGAAAAAAACTAAGGAATTAGTTCAAAATAACTTAAAGATGGTAGACGTTGTAATAGAGTTATTAGATGCTAGAATACCTTACTCAAGTAGAAATCCTCAAATAGACTCAATAGTAGGGGATAAACCAAGAGTAGTTGTTTTAAATAAAAGTGACTTAGCAAATCCAGCAAACTTAAGTAAGTGGGTTAACTACTATGCTAAAAGAGGAATAAAAGCAATACCTGTGTCTACTACAAAAGGTAATGGAGTAAATAAAATAGTAGAAGAATGTAAAAACGTTACTAAAGAAATGATGGATAACCTTAAAGCAAAAGGAAGACAAGAAAGAGCTATCAGACTTATGATAGTTGGTATTCCAAACGTAGGTAAATCAACTCTTATAAACAAACTTACAGGAAGAAAAAGTACTGTAACTGGAGATAAACCAGGTGTTACTAAATGTAAGCAATGGGTAAGACTTAAAGGAAACTTAGAATTACTTGATACTCCAGGTATACTTTGGCCTAAATTTGAAGATCAAGATGTAGCACTTAACTTAGCATTCAGTAGAGCTATAAAAGATGAAATACTTGATATAGACACTCTAGGACTTAAGTTTATAGAAAAACTTATGGAAATAGAGCCAGAAAAATTAAAAGCTAGATATAAATTAGAAGAACTAGGAGAAACTCCACTAGAAACTATGGAAATGATAGGTAGAAAAAGAGGATTTATCTTAGGAAGACAAGAATTAGACTATACTAGAATTGCTCAAACTGTATTAAATGAGTACAGAGAAGGTAAAATAGGACAAATATCTTTAGAAGAACCTATGGATTATATGGATAAATAAGAGAGAAAGTCATTGTGACTTTCTTTTTTAATATAACAATATAAATAATAAATCATAAATTATATATATAAATATTTATTGGGAGGCGATATTTTGATTGAACCTCAATACGGAGATGTAATATGTGTTAATCACGGAATCTATAATCATTTTGGAATATTTGTAGATAAGAATCATGTTATTCACTATAGTGGTAAAGACAAAGATTTCTTCCTAAGAGAAATGATTATAGCTGAAACAGATATTGAAAATTTTTTAGGGGGCTCGGACAAATATTATGTATATAAATTTTCAGAAGGTAAATCTTCTACTGTAGAAAGAATAAGAGCGCAAGGATTAAATAGAGATTTGGTAGAAGGAGCACAAGCTCTCTATCTTCTTTATCAAATTAAAAACAAAGCTAAGTTTAAAATATATTCTCCAGAAGAAACAGTGAAAAGGGCAAGGAGCAGAGTTGGAGAACGAAAATTTTTACTTCCTGCTAACAACTGTGAACATTTCGCCATATGGTGTAAAACAGGAGTAAAGCAATCCTATCAAGTGAACCTTGTTTTAAAGGCTGTATTTGTAAAAATGTCAGTGGGAATATACGAATAAAATACGTGGGTAAAAAAATATCCACGTATTTTTTTAATATGATAAAATATAAAAGGTAAGTATATAATAAGATAAAAACAATAAGGAGAAAATAATGCAAAATAAAAGCGTAAAAGAAATTAAAGAAATAGTAGATAATCTAAAAGTAGATCAATACTTAGAATATATAGATATATTAAAAAGTGATGAAAGAAAATCAGTACAAAAACTAGCAGTATCTTTAGCTAAAAAACTTGATGCTAGAAGAAAAGAAGAGGAAAGACTTGAACTTATAAATGCATACGAAAATGATGGATATGAAAAAGGATATTTATATATAGGTGGAATAGATGAGGTTGGTAGAGGACCACTGGCAGGACCTGTAGTTGCTGCTGTAGTTGTTTTACCTCCACACACTAAAATAGAAGGAATAGATGACTCTAAAAAAATTAAAGAAAGTAAAAGAGAAGAGTTATATGAAATAATAAAAGAGCAAGCTTTAGACTATGGAATAGGAATTTTAGATAACGAAGAAATAGATGACTACAATATTTTAAATGCCACATTTATGGCAATGAAAAAAGCATTAAATTCAATGAAAATAAAGCCAGACTACTTGTTAGTAGATGCTGTTACAATACCTGGTGTAGATATAAAACAAAATCCTATTATAAAAGGTGATTCAAAATCTATATCTATAGGAGCGGCAAGTATTCTAGCTAAGGTTACAAGAGATAGAATGATGTGTCAATATGATGAGATATATCCTGAATATGGATTTAAATCAAACAAAGGATATGGTACAAAGGAACACTACGAAGCAATAGAGAAAAATGGTATCACGCCAATACATAGAAAAAGTTTCCTTAAGAATGTTTTATAAGCTATAATAATAATTGAAGAGTTGTTAAGTAAATTATTGTTGGAGGGGAAGATAAAATGAACTATAAAGATATGTTAAAAGATGCAAGAGAAAAATTAAATGGAAGTTGTAGAGTATGTAAAGCTTGTAATGGAGTAGTTTGTGCAGGTGAAGTACCAGGAATGGGTGGAAAAGACACTGGATCTGCTTTTATACAAAACTTTAAAAGTTTACAAGACGTTAAAATAAATATGAGAGTTATACATAATGTTGTTGACCCTGATACTTCAGTAGAATTATTTGGAAGAAAAATGAAAGCACCAATATTTGCAGCTCCTATAACAGGAACTACATTAAACATGGGTGGACAAATAAGTGAAAGAGAATATATAACTCCAGTTGTTGAAGGATGTATAGAAACTGGAATATTCCCAATGGTTGGTGATACTGCTGTAGATTCATTCTTAATGGACAACCTAGATGTATTAAAAGACAATGGTGGTGAAGGTATAGTATTTATAAAACCTTGGGAAAACCACGATATAATAAAGAAAATAAAATTAGCTGAAGAAGCTGGAGCTTTTGCTGTTGGTGTTGATGTGGATGCATGTGGTCTTGTTACTTTATCTATGCATGGAAAAACAGTTGTACCAAAAGACGTGGAAGCTTTAAAAGAATTAAAAGCAGCTACTAAGTTACCATTTATAGTAAAAGGAATAATGACTGTTGAAGATGCTATGCTTGCTGTGGAAGCTGGCGTGGATGCCATAGTTGTATCTAATCATGGTGGTAGAGTTTTAGACTGTACTCCAGGTGCTGCTGATGTACTTCCTGCTATTGCTGAAGCTGTTAAAGGTAAGTTAACTATTTTAGTTGATGGTGGTGTTAGAAGCGGTGTTGACGTTCTTAAGTTGATAGGACTTGGGGCTGATGGCGTACTTATAGGAAGACCTTTTGTTACTGCATCTTTTGGTGGCGGTAAAGAAGGTGTTGAGATGTATATTAATAAGATTATAGGTGAGTTTGAAGCTACTATGAGACTTACTGGATGTCAAAGTGTAAAAGACATTGATGGGAAGGTTATATATAGATAATTGAATAGTGGAGAGGGGGCAGAATGCCTCGTCTCCAACATTAAAATCAACGAAAACACATTGATAATTTTGTCAATGTGTTTTTTATTTATCATAATTAATAGATGTGAATAATAGTATAAAAATCCTAACTTTACTAAAATAGATTATGAGAAAAATAACTTTGTAATAAAATATAAACTATTTTCTATGTAAATATGATTTATATCTTTAAATATTACATTTCCTTTACTGTAACTAAATAAAACCTATCCTATAAATATTTCAAGTTGTTCAACTTTATTACTTAAATTAGTAATTAATTTATTTTACATATTTTTAAAGTAGGATGATTAATTTCTTTAGCTTTTAGAGGTCATCTTCTAACACAGCTACGACATTGTTATTATTCCTGCAATTCGTCTCCAACATGAAATCCTCGAGAATACAAAATTGTGTTGTCGAGGATTATTATTTTAGAATACTTATACGAATATCAATAATGCTTTCATATTTATTATATATTAAATAATTACCTGAAATTTAATAGGTAATTATTTTTTGCTTTAATATTGAATAAATGATTTTTAGTAGGAAATTATAAGTTTGATGAAGAAAATAGGAGGTGTTAAATTTATTGAAAATAAAAAGAAATGGTTTCACAAACTATATACTTGTTAAATGGATACGATGTAATTAATTAAACAGCAATAAGTGAAGAGATACAAACACATATGCAATATGGACAGAAGATTACATACCTATTACAGGTGATCTAGTTGTAGATTTACTATCCAATATCGCATCAGAACAAAGAGCAAAAGTAGTATATGAACGCTTATATTGTCAAATAGAAAATAATGAAGTAAGAGTTACAATAGATTTCTTATTAAATAGAGAAGAGGCTCATAATGCATTATTTAGAGAGGATTTAAATAAGGTCCAAAAGAGTGGGTCAAATAAGGATTTTGGAATTACAGAAAATAAATCAAATATTTATTTAATAAATATTTGATAATTTAAAATTGAATTTATATATGGAGGTAAAACACATGAGAACACTTTCAGAAATTGAAAATTTATCATTAGCAGCAGTTTTAAAGATGGAGTCTGATGCATTAATTATGCAAAGAGCTATAGATGCTATTATCACAGATGAAGATTTAAAAAGACAATCACAGTCTAGTATTTTAGCAGCAGAGGGAAGAATTAAAGGTATGCAACAATTTATTAGTGAAAATGATATATTAGTAGATAAGGAGAAATAAATATTATGAGAAATGTAATTGGAAATTTAATTAAGAATAATGTTGATGTAAATGATGAAATTATAGCAATAAGCATGCTTTCTTCTGCAAAAGAGGCAGCAGAACTGTATCTTAATTCAGCTTTAACAAGTAGCACTCCAGAGTTAAGAGCTATATATTCAGCTTCATTAATACAAATGGTTGAGGGTCATACAGCTTTAACAGAGCTTGCTATTAATAAAAAATGGATTAAACCTTATTGTGAACCAACTAAACAATTAGAGCAATCTTATATTGAAGCACAATCTTCTTTAAATAAAAACAATTAGATTTTAAATAGGCATCAATAAGGAAAAAATATGGAGTTAGCACCAAAAGAACTTCATAAATGAAGCAATTAATATATTAAAAGTAAAATACAATAAAATTGACATAAATAGAAACTTATTCCATAATTATTTATAGTAAAAACATGATATCCTCGGCAATATATAAGTGTTGTCGAGGATTTTTTTAGTGTAAAGAAATAAAACCTATCCTATAAATATTTCAGGTTGTCCAACTTTATTACGTAAATTAGTAATTAATTTATTTTGCATATTTTTAAAAGCAGGGTGGTTAATTTTAACAGAGTTAGGGAAAAGCTTAGAGACTGTTATGGAGTATATGTTTGATTGGGCAATGTTGCATAAAGATAAATTCAAATCTTTATATAATATTGAGATAGATGAAAATTTAATATTTCTAAAGGATTGAAACTCATATAAGCTACAAAATAATTAAAAATAGTTAAATTTTATGACTCGTTGCTTAAAATTATAATCATATTTTTTCATGCAAAACACCCCAATCGTTGGATTTTTGGTCCAACAATTGGGGTACAGTACAATTATTCACCATAAGACACTTGATTTAACCACTCATCTTTGTTGATACACGTAATAATTTCTGTACGTATATCGCCCATTAATGGCCAAGGTTTATCTACGTTAGTGCTATGATATTTAAATCCACATTTTTCTTGAGCACGAACTGATTTTTCGTTCCCTTCAAAATATCCGCACCAAAGTGACTTAAGTCCTAAGTCATTAAAAGCATAGCGCATTAATTCTCTCATGGCTTCTGGTACAAGACCTTGACCCCAATAAGGAACACCTATCCAATAGGCGATTTCTCCTTCCTTTGGTCCAATACCAAAATCACTGGCTTCTCCTATTAATAAACCAATACAACCTATAGGTTCTTCTTGTCCTTTTGGAACTATTGCGTAAATTCCATCTGTTGAAAATACATCTTTAATAACCTGTTTGCTGAACTCAATATCAGTATGAACTGGCCAACCAGCAATTGGTCCAACCTTTGGATCGCTTGCATATTTATATAGGGCAGGTGCATCTTCAATTCTCCATGGCCTTAATTTAAGACGTTTTGTTTCTAATTCCATTTTTATTTTCATTTCAATCCTCCTAAAATTTATTATTAATTTTCTATCTTCCATCTATCACAACACAAGTGTATAAAGAAAACATTTATATACAAAATTTAAATAGTATATTGTTTATTATTTTCAATAACTAGCCAACTAGCGGTAGATACATTTTTATTGTATAGTTAAAAGTACTGTTATAACAGACTAAAAAATAAATATAATTATTCTTTCCTATAAAAAAAGAGATATTACCTATGGTAAAATCTCTTTTAATTTATTTATTTACTATTTTTCTCACAGAATCATATGATAGACTATGCTTCTTTGCAAGATCATTTATTGACATTCCATTTTTATATTGATTGATTATTTCTTTATTACGTTTGTCATAATATTCTCTTGAACCAGTATTTGTTCCCCACTTCTTCTTTTTCTTAGATGTAGGAATATATAGCAGTTCTCCATCTACATAATTTAAAATTTCATTCAATAAATCTTTTGGAAGTACATCTGCTGCATTAATATATTTCATTACTCTACTCCTTTATTTAGATAATTAAATAAAGTGCAGAATTAGCAGCTAATGCAACTTATTATCCCATACAGTTTGTTGCATTACTACTATTCTGCATGGGTATAAGCACTAAGAAATGTACTTTTAGTTTTCAATTTTGTAAACATATATATCACCTCTTAAACATTAAAATTCATACATAGAATTTTAATTATATTTAAAAACATATACTTTTTAATATTTCCATTTGGATTTAGTATAATTGTAACAGTTTTTATTTTAAACTTCCTATTATAGGTTACTTAGTAAACATCTATTTTTATTATATAGAATACCATTTTAAGCCTGGAAACTCAACTATCAATAATTTCATCTAATAATAAGCGCATAATGATTTTCTACAGCTAGTAATATTTTTATCTTCGAAAATTTAGTAAACATTCTTTTACAGAGTCAAGATAAATATGACTTTGTAATAAGGAAAACATATTGATGTGAAAATTAATATGTTTTTTTGTTATGAATTATATTATATTAGTTTTAATAAAACTTAAACAAGATAGTCATATTAACAAAAATAAAGATATTTTGATGAATTAAGAACTAAGGAGAAAAATAATGTATTACAAAGAATATAAACCTTATGATGAGCTTAAAGTGTTTATAAAATGTTTTTGGATAATGGAAAAAGATTATAGTTACTACAGAAACTCTACAGGTCTTGAATATCTTTGGCCAACAGGTTTAACAGAAATACTTTATACCATAGGAAATAACTTTAAGTATTTAGATGGAGAAAATGAAGAAATATTATCTAATGAAATTGTAATTGGTGCTTATGATAATAGGTTTATTTTGAAAAATGAAGGTAAAGTAAAAGTAATTGGAATCAGATGTTATAATCATGGAGCTAATGTATTATTTAATATAAACTTAAATAATATAATCAATAAGATAGAGAAAATTCAATTAAAAGATATTGATAAAAATATATTAAATTCTGATGATAACAATATTATTATAGAATATTTAAATGAATACTGTAAAAAACAAATAAAAGAAGATGATTTTTCTAAAAGTTTATATAAAATATATAATCAAGATCATGTATCATTACAAGATTTATGCGTTGAATCTAATTTATCTTTAAGACAATTTGAAAGAAAAGTTAAGAAAATGACAGGATTTACGCCGAAGCAATTACATAAAATAGTAAGATTTGATAAAGCAAGAGTGAAAATGTTGTTTACTAAAGACTATTTACAAGTAATGACAGATTTAGGATATTATGATTATTCACATTTTAGCAAAGATTTTAAAAAATATTATAATATAACTCCAAAAGAGTTTATTGATACTTATAACATATACTAGAATATTATATAAAAATGTCGTTTTTTTACAATACTATAACTAGAATAGATAATATAATTAGAATATAAGATTTTAGGAGGCAAACTATGATAAATAAAATAGGAAAAATAACAATATATGTTAATAATCAAGAGGAAGCTAAAGAATTTTGGACTAAAAAAATGAATTTTATTGTTAAATTAGAGCAACCAATGGGGCCTAATATGAAATGGTTAGAAGTGGGGCTTAAAGAAGAGTTTACTTCTTTTGTATTATATGAAAAACAATTAATGTTGGCTCAAAATCCAGATGCAAATGTATCTCATCCAAATATAATATTAAGTACTGACGATATAGAAAGTACTTATACAAAAATCAAATCAAATGGTGTTGTTGTAGGAGAACTGATGATAATGCCATATGGTAAGATGTTTAAATTTGAAGACCAAGATAAGAATGAGTACTTAGTTAGAGAAGATAAATATTAAAAAAATTATAGAGTGAATTGTAGAGAGACTCAGTGAGATTTATCTACAATTCCTAAACCTAGAAAAAGCACATTGATAAATAGGTCAATGTGCTTTTTATCATATATTAAAGTATATCTATAACAAATAATCATTTACATACTAATTTGAAGACTTACCGTTGTAGTATGTATCCCTAGAAACTGCAACAAATACTGTTAATCTTTCATTTAATTAATACTTTTGATTTTGCAAAATTAAGAGTTAAACTTTTTACCTGGAACATATTTTAAACACAAAAACTAAATCTCTAACAATATATACAAACTTCATAAAATACTTTTATAAGAAGTTTTCCACTTCTTGTGTACTATTTAAATATAACAAAGGGGGGCACAAATGTATAAGAAATTTGTTGATGATATAAGAAGTATTGAAGACTTAGAAACAGTAATAAATCACTACTATCCAAATGAATTGGAAAATAAAAGTATGAACTGTCCTTTTCATAGTGAAAATACACCTAGTTTTAAAATAGCAGACAAAGGAGAAGGCGCTTTTTACAAGTGTTTTGGCTGTGGTGTAGGTGGAGATATAGTAGATTTTGTAAAGAGAGTGGAAAACATAGAATTTACACCAGCTTTGACAAAAGCCTATAGTATACTAAAGAAACCACTAAAACTACCAAAACCTAATAAAATAAAATTAAATTCAGTAAACACAAATAACATAAACATATTTTATGAAGAAAAAGTGAGACAGGCTATAAGAGAAAAAGATTTGGATGGAGCTCTTAGATATGAATTTCAAAAGGATAAAGAAGCTAAAAGACGTTACTATATGAATTTTCCTTTTGTAGACTCTAAAGATAAACCACAAAAAATATGGGAGAACATGGCTGCAATATTAGATGAAAATAAGATAGTTGTAAGCTATAATGAAATATCAAAAGATATTGAAGTTAGTGGGCTTGATGGAGATAATCTTGAAAGTCATTTAGTGGACATACACTCCCTTTGTAACAAATATGGTTTCAAACTAAATCTAAGCACCATACAATCATTTGTACATCGTATAGCTTACAACAATCGAATAAATCCAGTGACAAACTTTCTAAATTATTGTTATGAAGTTTATGAAAAAGAAGACATACATATTCAAATGCTATGTGATGCCATTGAGACAGAGCCTTATTTTAATCAGGAATTGAAAAAAATCCTAATAAGAAAGTGGTTATTAAATACAGCGTGTATTGCATTTAATGAAGGTGATGGAAATACAGAAGGTGTGTTGACACTGCAAGGAAAACAAGGAATAGGAAAAACAAGATTGATTAGAAAATTAATACCCATGTATGTGAAGACAGGTCTAGAGTTAGATCCGAGTGATAAAGATAAAATTTATCAATGTATAAAATACTGGGTATGTGAGTTGGGAGAATTGGACTCAACTTTTAAAAGAGATTTATCAAAGCTAAAGGCATTTATCACAGAACAAAGTGATGAATTTAGAAGACCTTATGGATTAGCACCAATAAAATACCCTCGCAAAACATCATTTTATGCAACTGTAAACAATGAGGAATTTTTAAAAGATGAAACAGGTAATAGAAGATATTGGGTCATACCTGTTAAGAAAATAAACTTTGAACTTATTGATAAAATTGACATATATAAGCTTTGGGGTGAGGTTATGCAGATGAAAGAATTAGAAACGGAGACTATTTACCTAAATCAGAATGAAATGAATATGCTAAGTTGTAGTAATGAGGTTTTCAAAGTGTTAGGATATGTAGATATATCCATTTGCACAGAATTCGATTGGTCCAAAGATAAGGAACAGTGGACATGGAAGTCTTCAACAGATATTGCAAAAAAGTTATATCTTAAATCAACTAAGGGACTTAGAGCAACTTTGGAAAATTACGGAGGCATATATAAAAAGAAAGATAATAAGCGTGGATATATTACACCACCATATAAAACTGAGTTTCAGGAAATGCTATAAGGTACATCATTTGATGTACTTTTTATTTTTTTGCTGGATAGTGTACCAAAAAAGTAGAGTACAGGTACACTAAAAGTACATCAAAATTTATTTTGGTGTACCATGCTGTAATCAAGCTATAATCTATGTTTGAACATGCTAGGTACACCAAGTACACCACAAATTATAAAAACTACCAGATATTCATTTTAAGTAAAATATACTATATATTTAATAGTGTTGTGAAACTTGGTGTACCTGGTGTACCAAATGATATCAATGGAATATTTTATTTAAATAGAAGATTTACTAGAAATTATATCTACCAATGAATTTAGTACATAGTCAACATCTTCCTCTGAATTAAAATGACCAAAACTAAACCTTACAGTTCCATCTGGAAAAGTCCCTAAGGATTTATGAGCAGAAGGAGCACAATGAAGACCGCTTCTTGTTTGAATATTATAAGTTTTATCCAGCTGATGGCACACTAGTCCATTATCTAAATTTTTAAAATCTAAACTAACTACACCAGTTCTATTTTCAACATCTTTTTTTCCTACTAACAAACTTTCATCTATACTTAAAATACCATCTATAAATTTTTTAGTTAATTCCATTTCTTTTGAATATATATTTTCAATTCCTACTTCTATTAAGTATTTTAATGAAGAATTAAGACCATAGATAGCAGGCAGATTAGCAGTACCACTTTCATATTTATCTGGCATATATGTAGGTTGAACTTCCTGTTCAGACAAACTTCCAGTACCACCTTCAATAAGAGGGTCAACTAATGGAACAATATAATCTCTAATCAAAAAACCACCTATGCCTTGTGGACCAAGAAGTCCTTTGTGACCAGTGAAACATAGTATATCAATATTGTTTTTTTTCATACTTATATCTATTACTCCAGCAGTCTGAGCACTATCAACTATAAAAATTATATTATTATTTTTACAAATTTGACCAATCTCATTTATTGGAAGTAATGTACCACAAACGTTAGAACCATGAGTCATAATTACAGCTTTTGTATTTTCTTTTATGGATGATTCAATATTTTTTATATCTATTTCACCTAAGCTATTACAAGGTACTTTAGTGATTGTAATACCTTTTTTACTTAAAGAGTTTAAAGGTCTCATAACTGCATTATGTTCCATAGAAGATACTATAACATGATCACCTTCTGATAGAAGACCTTTTAGTACAATGTTTAAACTAGTTGTAATATTAGAAGTAAATATCACATTTTCAGGTTTATCAAAATTAAATAGCTCACATAATAATTCTCTAGTTTCATAGATTACATTTTCCGCTTCATAAGAAGATGAATAAGCACCACGATTAACATTACAGCCAATATTGTTTATATAATTAATCATGGATTCTCCAACCTGTGGTGCTTTTGGATAAGATGTAGCACCATTATCACAATAAATTTTTCTCATTAGTAGCCTCCTATTTTTATATCTTAAGTTTAATATAACATCATTATATAGAAGTCTCTTATAGTTTTTTTCTATAATTGAAATCTCTATATTGAAAGTTTACATAATGGTTATAAAACCCTTTATTTTGACTTCTTTCGTGATACTATGAAATTGAAATGAGATATAGATTATAGGAGGGAGAATATGAAAGAAAAAAGAAATATTATTATTGGAGGCGCTATTATAGGCTTATTGGCAGTGATTTCTGTATATTTTGGGAATCCCCAAAATATGGGGATTTGTGTGGCATGTTTCATAAGAGATATATCAGGATCACTTAGTTTGCATAGTGCAGCAGTAGTACAATATGCAAGACCAGAAATAATGGGAATGATATTGGGGGCATTTATAATATCAGTTTTTAAAAAAGAATTTGCATCCCGTGGTGGTTCTTCGCCTTTTATTAGATTTTGCTTAGGTTTTATGATAATGATTGGAGCATTGATGTTCTTAGGTTGTCCAACTAGAATGGTACTAAGATTAGCAGGTGGAGATTTTAATGCAATATTTGGTATATTAGGATTTGCTGTAGGTATAGCTATAGGAATTGTATTCTTGAATAAGGGATTCTCATTAAAAAGAAATTATAAACAAACTAAAATGGAAGGGTACATACTTCCAATTATAAATGTAGTTTTATTTATTATGTTAATTACATCTTCTACATTATTAATATTTTCTCAAGAAGGACCAGGTTCAATGCATGCACCAGCTTTTATAGCTTTAGGAATAGGACTAGCAGTAGGTATTATATGTCAAAGAACTAGACTTTGCATGGCTGGAGGAATAAGAGATTTAATATTATTTAAGGATTCTTATTTAATATGTGGATTTTTAGCAATGTTAGTAGCAGCTTTTATAGGAAATTTAATGTTTGGATATTTCAATCCTGGATTTGTAGAACAGCCAATTGCACACAATGATGGACTATGGAATTTCTTAGGCATGGTAGTTGTTGGATGGGGGTCAATTCTTTTAGGAGGTTGTCCTATGAGACAATTAATATTAGCTGGAGAAGGTAATGTTGACTCTGTTGTGACAATTCTTGGATTATTAGTAGGGGCAGCTTTTGCTCATAACTTCAAATTGGCATCATCTGCAGAAGGTCCAACATCTAATGGACAAATAGCAATTATAATTTGTTTTGTAGTACTTGGCTTAATATCATACTTTAGTTTAGAAAGAAGCAAAGTTAAAGAAAAGGGGGATGTTAAAGTTGTCTAAAAAAGTAGATGCAAGGGGATATTCTTGTCCCCAACCAGTTCTTATAACAAAAAAAGCATTGGAAGAAGATGCTTCAGGTGTGGAAGTATTAGTTGATAATAATACGGCTTGTATGAATGTAAAAAGATATATGGAGCATGCTGGATATAGTGTAAGTATAGAAGAAGTAGAAGAAGATTTTTTAGTAGTAGGTACAAAATAAAATGAAATATTTTGTTACATTTTTTACTCATTCTGGTGCAATTAAATTTTCTAGACTGCTTAAAAGTAAAAATATTTTAAATGAAACTTCACCAGTTCCTAGAAAGTTAAGCTCTAATTGTGGGATAGGGGTAAGTTTTACTTATGATAATGATGTTGAAGAATTGTACATAGATGATATGGAAAGAATTTATAGAACATCAAATGACAAGTATATCTTATATAAAGATTTTGATGAATCGTAAAGATTTTAACTATCTATAATTTACCAAGTTATCAATATTAATAAGCCAATATTAAAACTGGATATGGTCTCTCCTTATATTTGAAAAAATAAGGAGAGATTTTTTTTATGTGATTAGTAAATGTTTTTTCAAAAGAACAACAAAAGTGCATCCGAATAACATGAAAAAATAGTATACTAGATGAGCTTGTATATTAGATATATCATTGGCTTTAGAGAAAGACATATTACATGCTGTAAAAATTTCCAGGATAAAAATATAAATTAATCATTAAATAATTGTACTTTTATATAAAATTGTGATAAAATAGGGAAATGTGTCGAATATAACAAATTGTGATATTCAAAAATTATTATATAAAAAAATAACATTTTTAGGAGGACTTATAAATGAAAGACAAAAAAATGCTTGTTCCTGCTGAAATAGCGGAATATACAGTTGAAACTGGTATAAAAAAAGCAAATACGCCAAGTAAAAAAGTTTTAGCTTCAGCATTCTTAGCTGGTGCTTATATAACATTTGGTGTTGTAGGATCAATGGGTGCTGCTTACAACTTATTAGCAAACCCTGCAACTTATGGTTTAGGTAAAATGGTTGCTGGACTTATGTTCCCTGTAGGGCTAATACTTATATTAGTTGCTGGAGGAGATTTATTTACAGGTAACATACTTGTAAGTGTGGCTGCATTTAAGAAAAAAGTATCTTGGAAAAAAGCTTTTAAAAACTGGGCTTTAGTATGGACTGGAAATTTATTAGGTGCAATAGTTGTTACTTATTTAGTTAGTTTATCTGGTATATTTAACTGGAGTGATGGATTATTCGGTGGAGTAGTTTTAAAAACTGCTATAGGTAAAGTTGGAATATCTTGGACAGCTGCAATAGCTTCAGGTGTATTATGTAACTGGTTAGTATGTGCTGTAGTTTGGATGACATACGGAGCTAAAGACGTTACTGGTAAAGTTTTAGCTGGATTCTTTGGAGTATTTTTATTCGTATGTACTGGGTTTGAGCATAGTGTTGCTAACATGGGTTACTTATTTGCTGGTTTATTCAACAAAACAAATCCTGCATTTTTAGAAGCTGCTCACAAAACAGCTGCAGATGTATCTGCTATAAACCTACCTAACATGTTTATAAACAACTTATTACCTGTTACTATAGGTAATATATTAGGTGGATTAGTATTCGTAGGAGCTGTATACTACTTCTTATTCTTAAAAGAAGATAAAGTAGCTACAAAAGAAGAAAAAGCTGCTTAATAAAATAAATATATAATTTAAAGAGTTTGTTTACTATGATATAGTAAAATAAGCTCTTTTTTTATTTCTACTTATTCATCTTGCATGGATCAAGAAAAGGGAATTTATTATTATAGAACTTATGAAAATAATATAATAAATGCTGTTGATATGAATAAAAGAAGACTTAGATGGAACAGAAATCAAGGCATTTCCTTATTTAACAATACAGGATATAAATTATCAAAAATAAGACTGATTAGCTAAGGTCATTTAAAACAGCAAATTAAATAATAATGTAAATAGAAAATACTCATACTCACTGGATATGAGTATTTTTATATCTATATAAGATAGATTTTGTATATTTAAATAACAAAATACTTCACACAATCATATTATATGATAAAAAAACTATTTTTAGTTTTAATTAATGGTGCTAATATTTACTTAAGGAATCATATTAGAAAGGAAATGTAAAGTATGAAAAAAGAATTAACATATTTTAATATAGAAGATCATTATGGTGGCAATCAAAATTGGTTTATAGATCCAATGATGAAATTAGGTGGATGTGCAGCAGTTACAGCATGTGATTTGTGTATTTATTTAAATATAATGAGAGGTAATGAACATTTATATCCATTTGATATAAATTCTTTAAGAAAAGCAGACTATATAAAATTTGCCAAGATTATGAAGCCTTATCTTCGTCCAAGAATGTCTGGAATAAATACTTTACAATTATATATAGATGGATTTGGAAAATACTTATATGATGTTAAGGATGAAGGGATAAAGATGACTCCATTTTCAGGAGAAAATTCAGTATCATGTGGAGAAGAGGTAGTTATAAATCAGATAAACAAAGAAATTCCCATACCATTTCTTTTATTAAAACATAAAAATACGAAGCTAGAAGATTTTGTATGGCATTGGTTTTTAATTGTGGGATATGAGGAAAAAGAAAATGATTTATTTGTGAAAATTGCAACTTATGGAAACTATACCTGGATGTCATTTAATGATTTATGGAATACAGGATATGAAGAAAAGGGTGGCATGATAATTATAGATTTAGAGGATAAAAAGTAATTATATATTTATACTTACAAAAAAGTGCGTACTTGCTAATAATAAAATTCTAAATTATGATAAATGTAGAAGAAGTATTTTAGGAGGATTATTATGAAAAAAGAAATACAAGTATTTGATTATGCCAGTGAAATAATGAAAGCAGTTAAAACAGGAGTTTTACTAACGACAAAGTCAGATGATAAAGTAAACTCTATGACTATATCATGGGGAACTTTAGGAATTGAGTGGGGTAAACCAATCTTTACAGTTTTCGTAAGAGAGAATCGTTTTACAAAAGAACAACTTGAGAAAAATCCTGAGTTTACTATAAATATACCAATGGGTGAATTTAATAAGAAGATATTAGGTTTTTGTGGAACTAAATCAGGTCATAATATAGATAAAATCAGTGAACTTAATTTAACTTTAGAATCCCCTGATAAGATCTCAGTTCCGGCAATAAAAGAACTTCCACTAACATTAGAGTGTAAAGTTGTTTATAAACAAGAACAAGATAGAAATGAGATATGTGAAGAAACTAAAAAAGTATTCTATCCACAAGATGTAGATAGTTCATACCATGGAGCAAACAAAGATTTCCATACTGCTTATTATGGTGAAATCGTAAGTGCTTATATTGTTGAATAATATTGATTAAAATAAAAACTTCCTTAGTTTATTTTAAACGTAAGGAAGTTTTTTAATTTATTTTCCGCTTAACCAGATATTAAAGTCGACTTTTAAGAAATCATCTATTTCTTTTGATAAACTTTCGCATAAATCAGTAACTCTACCATTATTAACTATTAAAGGATTTATATATCTTTTTTTAGCAGGTATATTAACCCAGTATCCATTCTCAGGCTTTTCATTGCTAGTAAATATTTGAGATAGATTTATAAAATCATTCCACTTAGATTTTAACTCTGCGTCTTTTTGTAATTTCATTATAACTTTTTCTTCTATAGTATATAAATCATCTAGATTTATTACATTTTTATCAACTGCCAATTTTAATAAATCAGCTAAATATTGCATGGAAAATCTATCTACATTACATGTATAAACTTTAGAATTTTCAAGAGATACAGAAGTAAACTCTATAGCTTTATATAAAGTACTAAAAGAAATTTCATCCTGTCCAAATTCATTTTTGCTTACAACTAAATCGTTATACATATCTTTTATCTCATCTATAGATTTGAAACCATAATAATAAGCATTTCCAAGAGTATACTCTAGTCTATCTGCTGACAGTAGAGGGGAATCATTATCTGCAATAGGATATATATGATAATCCTTAACATCTTCAGTAGTTAAATTGTATTTTTTCAGGATAGCTTGTATTTCAGTTGAGTTTTCTATGATTTCTTCTGTTTTCTCCTCAGTAGACTCTTGTGTTTCATGATCTCCATTTAAAAAATCAATTACATGAGCAAATACAGGAGAGCTTATATCGTGTAATAAACCTGCTATAGATTGTTTTATATCTTTTGTAAAATGCCAAATTATAAGAGCAACTCCTATACTGTGATTATATCTAGTATAATTTTTACCATTTGAAAATATGGGAAAGTTAGTATATTCACAGCCACAGTTCATACCAACATTAATAAGTCTTTTAAATTCAGGAGTATTTATTAATTCCTCTATAAATATGGGGAAATCTTCACTGTATATATTATTAAAAGTCATCTTAATTCCTCCTACCAATTTGTAATAAAGCCTATTATATAACATAGTATATATAGTTTCAATTTAAATAATATAAATAAACTAAAACCTTTTATGAATTATTTAAGTCTAACAAATAAAGAGGAAAATAAGTAACAGGGGTAAATTAATACTTATGAGGGGGGAAGAATTTGAATGAAAAAGAGAATGAAGAAATTAAATAGGTTGATATTTATTATAGCAATAACTGTATCAGTATTTCTTTTAAGTGGTTGCAGTAATAAAGATGAAATGAAAAAGACAGTAGATGATTACACTAAGTTATTAAATGAGAAAAAATACGATGAGTTATATGAAATACTAACAACAGATTCAAAAGATTACATAAAAGAAGAGTTTGGAGGGAAGGAGGGATTTATAAATAAATATTCGGCCATATATTCAGCAATGGGTGCAAATAACATAAAAATAAATGTTGGTGAAATTAAAGATGAATCAGAAATACCTGTTACACTTTCCATGGATACTATTGCAGGAAAATTAAAATATGAAGATATAACAATTAAGATTAAAAAAGAAGATGATAAGTATAAAATATGTTGGGATGAAAGTTTGATTTTACCCGATATGGTACAAGGGGACAAAATTAGAGTAAAAATAATTAATGGAAAAAGAGGAAATATTCTTGATAAAGATAATAATTTATTAGCATATAATGGTGAAGCTAATTATGTAAATATAGATCCAAATTTATTTAAGAGAGAGAGCATAAGTGACTTAGCGAAAGTGCTTGATATAAGTGAGGAATATATAGAAAAGAAAATTGAAAGTAATACAAATAAAAATTATGCAATAAATCTTGTGAAAGTATCTAAATATGAAGTGGATAGAGTGGAAAAAGCTTTAAACATAGAAGGTGTAACTTCACAAGTAATTAATTCTAGAGTATATGCAGAAGGAGAAGCTTTTGGAAGTCTACTTGGATATATAGGAAATATAACAGCAGAAGAATTAGAAAAAAAATCTGATAAAGGATATACAGCAAGTAGTCAAATAGGTAAAAATGGATTGGAACAAGTTTATGAGGAAAAACTAAGAGCCACAGATGGAGTTCACATATATATTGAAAGAGGCAGTGAAGAAATTACAGTAGCAAAGACAAAGTCCAGTGATGGGGAAGATATAAAATTATCCATAGATTCAAAGCTACAAAAAGAAGTTTACGATCAAATGGATAAGAAAAAAGGAGCATCTATAGCCATGGATTCAACAACAGGAGAAGTATTAGCCATGGTAAGCTCACCTTCTTATGATTCAAATACAATGGTAACTTACAAAACTAAAACTATAGGGAAAGAGTGGGAAGAAAATGAGAATGCTTGTTTTGATAATAGAGCTAATAATTTATATTCACCAGGCTCTACCATGAAACTTATAACAGCAGCTGCAGGATTAGAAGATAAGGTAATAGATCCAAATAAAAAAATGAAAATAGATGGTCTGAATTGGCAAAATTCATCTTCTTGGGGAAATTACAAAGTAACTAGGGTAAAAGACGTAAGTTCAGTAAATTTATATGATGCTGTTGTAAACTCAGATAATATTTATTTTGCAGATAAGGCTATAAAAATAGGTAGTGAAAATCTTATAGAAGGAGCAAAAAAATTTGGTTTAGGAGCAGATATAGATTTTGAATATCCTATGCCTAACTCTCAAATATCTAATAATGGAAATATAGACAGTGAAATTCTGTTGGGAGATACAGGTTACGGCCAAGGGGAAGTTCTAACAACACCACTGCAATTAACAATGGCATATTCATCTTTAGCTAATGAAGGTAAAATAATGGCTCCAAGGCTTGTGACAAGTGAAAATAAGGAAGCAAAAGTATATAGTGATGCCATAAAAAAAGAATATTTAGATGAATTACAAAAAGACTTTTCTGGAGTTATAAATGATTCTAATGGAAGTGGATATTTATGTAAAATAAATGGAGTGGATTTGGCAGGTAAAACAGGAACAGCAGAAATAAAATCTACAAAAGAAGATACAAGTGGTGATGAAAATAGTTGGTTTGTAGTTGTAGATATGGATAAATCTAAATTAGCAATATCCATGGTAATGGAAAATATGAAAGAAAAATCCACATCAAAAGACTTAGTACCTAAAGTTAAAAATATAATGGAAAGCTATATTTCAGAGAATAAATAATATTAAGGAGCTATCTTACAAACAATAAAAATTGTTCTGTAATAGCTCCTTTTGTTTTATTATAACTTTTACACTTGGAATTCTTCACCTTCATAACTTACTTCAACTATTTTATCTTTGTAATCTAAAGCATGATTGGAATTTTTAAATATTTTAATTAAAGAGTAAGTTTTCCAAAGATGCATTGGAAATGCTAATTTTGTATTAGTATTTTTCATAAAATAATCAAAACCTAAATAATACTGATCACCTTGTCTAGGATCTAAAGGTAAAAAGGCAATATCTATATTTTTACCTTTTAATTTATTTATTGGGGCTTTGAAAATTTTTTCTGCATAATCATTTTCTTCAGGAGAGTTTTCACCTTCCCAATGCCACCAGTTTAAATCACCAGCATGATAAATAGTCTTACCTTCAACTCTTACAACAAAAGCCACACCTAAATCGCTGGATTCAAGAGTTTCAATTATTAAATTATCTACTAATAATCTTTCATTTGCAGCTATAATTTTTATATTTTCTGACTTTGGAGAATTTATGTCATTGGATAGAATATAAGTTACATCAGGATGTGTTTCTCCTAATTTAAAAATACATTTATTAAAATGGTCGTGATGAGAGTGACTTGAGAATACATAAAGCTTTTTATTTTTATCAAAGTTTGGAATATTTCCTTGGAAATAGTCAAAAAGCAATATACATTTCTCCAATTCTACACAAAAGCTACTGTGATAGATATATGTTATTTTCATAGTGAAATCCTTTCTTGTTTATTATTTTTACATATTATAGAAATTATAATTTTATTATATACGAAGGTCAATAAATAATTACAGAGATTTATAAAACTCCATAAGTTCTCCATATTTATTTAATATAATAAAAACAAATAAAAGTAAAGGGTGTGATTTATATGGATAGTGATCCTAGGTTGGAAATAAAGGAAAAAAGAAAAAGAGTTCATATATATCACAAGCTTTTATTATAGATGATATGAACTCTTTATTATGGAGGGATTATTATGGTACAAATAGTAAGTAGTTTAATTGAAGAAAGAAAAATATTAGAGCTAAGTGAATACTTTGCAAGTTTGAATCCTGTTGATATAGCAAAGGATATGGTAGATTTAAGAAATGAGGGCATAGTATTAGCTTTTAGGATACTTCCAAAAGATATAGCTGCAGAAGTATTTTCATATTTAGAATTAGATATGCAACAATATATAATACAATCTATAACAGATAGTGAATTAAAAGATATAGTAGATAAATTATTCTTAGATGATACAGTAGATATTATTGAAGAACTACCTTCGCATATAGTTAAAAAAGTATTAAAAAATACTTCAAAAGAAAAAAGAGAACTTATTAATCAATTTTTAAAATATGATGAAAATACTGCTGGGGCAATGATGACCATAGAGTTTTTAGACTTAAAAGAAAGAATGACTGTTAAAGAAGCAATAAAATATATTAGAAATGATTCTTTAGACAAAGAAGATGTAGACACATGTTTTGTAATTGACAAAAATAGAAAACTAAAAGGAACAATACATCTGAAAGAATTAATATTAAATGATGAAAAGACTTTTATAGAAGATATAATGGATAGAAATATTGTATGTACAAGTACAGTAGAAGACCAAGAGGTTGTTGCATCAGAGTTTAAAAAGTATGATTTAACATGTATGCCTGTAGTAGATAAAGAAGAAAGACTAGTTGGAATTATAACAGTAGATGATGTTATGGATATAGTAGATAAGGAAAATACAGAGGATTTTCAAAAGATGGCAGCAATTAAGCCTAATGAAGAGTCATATTTAAAAACACCAGTTATAGAATTGGCAAAACATAGGGTAATATGGCTATTAGTATTAATGATATCAGCAACATTTACTGGATCAATAATAAAAAAGTTCGATGAAGTATTACAATCAGTAGTAATATTAGCAGCATTTATTCCTATGCTAATGGATACAGGAGGAAATGCAGGTTCACAATCATCAACTTTAGTAATAAGAGGATTGGCTCTTGGAGACATTCAAATAAAAGACTATTTAAAGGTAATGTTTAAAGAATTTAGAGTAAGTTTAATAGTTGCAACTATTTTAGCAAGTGTAAACTTTCTTAGAGTATATTTATTGGAAAGAACTGAATTAGCCATATCTATAACTGTATGTTTAAGCTTATTTTGCACAGTTATAATAGCGAAAGTGGTAGGAAGTATACTTCCTATAATAGCTAAAAAATTAAAATTTGATCCAGCTATAATGGCAAGCCCACTAATTACAACAATTGTAGATACTTTTGCACTTATGGTATACTTTACTTTAGCAAAAGTCTTACTTGGCATATAAAATTCGTTTCGCATGAGAGAATAAAATGCTATAAAAGACCTGTTATAACAGGTCTTTTTATAGTATAAATATGTTTAACATAAAAAATATTAAAGATATACTAAATTTTGTAGGAGAAATTATATGATAAAAATATTAGTAGTTGATGATGAACAGAAAATTTGTGAATTTGTAAAAGCATATTTAGATAGAGAAAAATATGAAACTACACTTGCTTATGATGGGAAAACTGCAATAGAATACTTTGAAAATATAGACTATGATTTAATAGTTTTAGATAGAATGTTGCCAGATATAAGCGGAGAAGATGTATGTAAATATATCAGAAAAAAATCTGAAGTACCTATAATAATGCTTACAGCAAAAATTGAAGATGAAGACAGGATAGAAGGTTTTAATTTAGGTTGTGACGATTATTTATGTAAACCATTTAATGTTAGAGAATTAGTACTTAGAATAAAAGTGATTTTAAAAAGAAGTAATAAAATAAGTGATAACAATATAATAAAAATTGGAGATGAAGTAGAAATAGATACTTTGTCTTATGAAGTGAAGATCAGAAATGAACTTGTTTCATTAACTAATACAGAATATAAAATATTATTACTTTTAGTATCTAATCCACACAAAGTATATACAAGAGCTGAAATATTAGAACAATTAGAAGAAGGATATTATGAAAAAGATGATCGTGCAGTTGATTGCCACATAAAGAATTTAAGACAAAAAATCGAAGAAAATCCAAAGGACTGCAAAATTATACAAACAGTTTATGGGATAGGATATAAATTTGGACTTAAAAAATAAAAGTATTTCCTTAAGAAATATAATAATAATATCTTTCTTAACAATTATAGTATTAACTATCTTATCAATAACAATATTTGTGGGAAAAGCATTTGAATCTGAGTTTGGAAAATATGTAGATGAGAGTAATAAATCAGAAGTAAATCATTTAATAAACTTTGATTTGAACAATATATACAAAGATAAAAATTGGGATGTATACTTAATAAAAAAATTAGCTGAAGATTCCATAGAAAAAGGAATCGTCTTGGAAGTTTATGATAAAAATAATCAACTAGTATATGGAATTTTAGAAGATGAAAAAAGTGAATCAAATGAAATATTAAATAATATAAGAAAAAATATGCAAAGGATAGAAGAAAATTGGACTCCTAAATTAGATGAATATAAAGTTAATATATATAATGAAAATAAGAGTAAAATGGGATATGCTCAAATTTCATATTATAAGTCTTTATATTATATGGAAAATGATATTATGTTTTTAAATATAATAAATGATTTTATAAAAGTAGTAAGTCTTATATCCATAGGAAGTGTAGTATTAATTGCATTTATTATATCAAAATCAATTTCCAGCTCAATAGAAAAGGTATCATCTAAAGCGAAAAATATGAGCGATGGAAAATATAATGATAAGCTTAAATACAATAGTAATATCAAAGAAGTTAAAGAATTAATTGAATCAATTAATAAATTATCTTATATGTTAAATGAACAAGAGTTACTTAGAAAGCGGATAACGACAGACGTGGCTCATGAGCTTAGAACACCTTTAACAAGTATTCAAGGTCACTTAGATTGTATGATAGATGGAATATGGGAGGCAACTCCTGAAAGGCTTAGTAGTATAAGAGAAGAGACCACTAGGCTTAGTAATTTAGTAGGACAACTTAGAATACTATCAAAATATGATAGTGAAAGTACCATATTACATAAAAGTAAAGTTAATTTAAATGAGTTTATACAACATCTTATTTACAATTATGAGGGTGATGCTTTATCAAAAGATATAAAAATAACTTATGATTTGGAAGATATATATATTAATATTGATAAGGAACAGTTTACACAGGTATTAACAAACTTATTATCCAATGCTATTAAATATACGAATACCAATGGAAAAATACACATAAAAGCATATGAAGATTTCAACAATGTAATTATATCTATTAAAGATAATGGAATCGGAATTCCAAAAGATGATATTAGATTTATATTTGAAAGATTTTATAGAGTTGATAAATCAAGGGACAAAGAAACTGGTGGCATAGGAATTGGTTTGGCAATAGTAAAAAGCATTGTAGATGCCCATAATGGTAGTATAAGTGTAATAAGTGAAGTTAATCATGGAACAGAATTTATAATAACTTTGCATAAAGAATAAAAATAAATATAAAGAAGAGTATCTATAAATTTAAATAAAAATTATGGATACTTTTTTTACTTACAAGGAAATTATGTTGCTTTTTCAACTGTGGAAAACTTCTAGGTCAAAGTATTATCATTGCGTCTAAGAAATAGTAAAAAAGTAAATTTTGAGCAAGGTCGTTGCCTGAAATTTCATGGCGCCCACACAGTGGCTTGAAGTGGTAGCGAAGGCATCTCGTTGACGATATGAGCGAAGCGAATTTTTTATTTATTAAAAATATTATGACTAGAATGTCACATTAAGGACTCTTATTATATTTTTTAACTTATTGTATAATAATTATAAATAATGGAAATTTTGGAGGTAATTATGATAAATATTCTAATGATAGAAGATGATTCTACAATAGCCTTTGGGGTGAAGTACGCCCTAGAGCAAGAAGGATTTAAAATAGATATATGCAAAGATTTAGAAAGTGGAAGAAAAAATATAAACGAAGAATCTTATGACATAATTCTTTTAGATGTAATGTTACCAGATGGTAATGGTTATGATTTTTGTAAGGAAATAAAGAAAATAAAAGACACACCTATAATATTTTTAACTGCTTGTGACGATGAGGTTAACATAGTTATGGGTCTTGATATTGGTGGAGACGACTATATGATAAAGCCTTTTAGAGTGAGAGAACTTATATCTAGAATAAAAGCTGTAGTTAGAAGAAATAAAGGAGAAGACAAGGGCAAAAAAGTTTTAAAATACGGTGATTTAAGTATACATACACTGGAAGCAAGAGTTTATAAGGGAAGTGAAGAGATATTTTTAACTTCTGCTGAGTACAAGCTATTATTGATTTTAATTCAAAATGAAAACATAGTTTTAAGTAGAAATCAAATCTTGGAAAAACTATGGGATGTCACTTATGATTTTATAAATGATAATACACTAACAGTTTATATAAAACGTCTTAGAGAAAAAATTGAGGATGATTCAAGCGATCCGAAATTTATAATAACAGTTAGAGGTATGGGATATAAATGGAGCGGAAGTGAAAATAATGTTTAGATATAATGTGGAAATAAAAAGTTTTATAAGAAATTTTATTATTTTAGTTTTTACAGCCCTTATTTTATGTAATCTAGTAACAATACTTAGCTTGAATATTATAAAAGATAAAGTAGTAGAAAATAACCAAGCGATTATAGGTAATATACTAGCAGATAGACCTGAGCTAGAAGAAGAAATTATAGATATTATTACTCAAGGAAAATCAAAAGAAAATATAGAATTGGGGAGAGAAATATTAAGTAATTATAATTACAACAGTGATATAACTTTAAAAAATGAACCTATTATAAATGAAAGTATAAAATATATTTTCAATATTAATTGGATATATATTTGTATTATTTTAATACTGAGCATGATTCTTGCTTTAAATTATTTTAAGAAAATTTATGATGATATAAAAGATATGACAGACTATGTTTACAATAGTTCTGAAGGACGAAATTTTGAGATGAAAAATAGAAATCAAGAAGGTCAAATAGGTCTATTAAAAACAGAGTTGATAAAAATGACCAACATACTGAAAGAAAAGGTAGAACTTTTAAATAATGAAAAAATATTTTTAAATAATACCATCTCAGACATATCTCATCAGCTAAAAACACCTATGACATCTCTAATAATATTAAATGATTTAATGTATGAAGACTTACCAAAAGAAACAAAAATAGAGTTTCTAGATAAGATGAAATCTCAATTAAATCGTATGGAATGGCTAGTAAAAAGCATGTTAAAACTTTCAAAAGTTGAAGCTAAAGTTATAGATTTTGAGCAAAAAGAAGTTAAAATAAATGAATTAATTAAAAAATCTGTGGCACCTAGTTTAATACCTATGGAGATAAAAGATATTAAGCTAAGTATTAGTGGAGATGAAAATACAAGTTATAGGGGTGATATAAATTGGTCTAGTGAAGCTTTTGTAAATATAATAAAAAACTGCGTAGAGCATACTCCACAGGGTGGAAAAATAGATATAAATTATGACCAAAATCCTCTATATTGTGAAGTTGTGATAAAAGATAGTGGAGAAGGTATAGATAAAAAAGACTTACCTCACATATTTAAGCGATTTTATAAAGGGAAAACATCAAAAGAAGACAGTGTTGGAATAGGACTTGCCATGGCAAAATCTATTATAGAAAGTCAAAATGGAGATATATACGTAGAAAGTGAAAAAAATAAAGGAACTGAATTCCATATTATTTTCCATAAAACTTATAGTGACTAATCTGTCATTTTAGATTCACCTTGGTGTAAGAGTGAAAGTTTAGTATAAAAGTATAAATTAAAACTTACAAAAGTAGTGAAAAAATATGGAGGGTAATATGGAAATTTTAAAAATTGAAAATTTAAGCAAGACTTATGGTAAAAATGAAGCAAAAGTAGATGCTTTAAAAAATATAAACTTATCTATAAATAAAGGAGAGTTTGTTGCCATAGTAGGACCTAGTGGAAGTGGTAAAAGTACTTTACTACATCTAATAGGAGGGGTAGACAAGCCAAGTGGAGGTAAAGTTTATATAAATGATGTGGATATATATAACTTAAAAGAAAAAGACTTATCAATATTTAGAAGAAGAAATGTGGGTCTTATATATCAGTTTTACAACTTAATACCAGTACTTTCTGTTAAAGAAAATATACTGCTTCCTGCAGAGCTGGATAATAGAAAAATACAGAAAGAATATTTAGATGATTTATTAAAAACTTTAGGACTTAAGGAAAGAGAAAATCATCTTCCAAATGAACTTAGTGGAGGACAGCAACAAAGAACTTCCATAGGAAGAGCTTTAGTTAATAGACCTGCCATAGTTCTAGCAGATGAGCCTACAGGTAACTTAGATAGTAAAAACTCAAAAGAAGTTATAGAGTTACTAAAATTATCAGTAAAAAAATATAAACAAACACTTGTAATGATAACTCATGATCCGAGTATTGCCCTTCAAGCAGACAGAGTTATAACTATAGAAGATGGAACTATAAAAAGTGACGAGGTGATATAAATGAATTTATATACAGCTCTTACACTTAGATATTTAAAAGAAAATAAAAAGAGAACCATAGTTACAATTATAGGAATTATATTATCAACAGCTTTAATTTGTGGTATAGGAAATATTTATAATAGTTTAATGGATTATCAAATTAGAGAAACTGTATCAAACAATGGAGATTTTCATGCAACAATTTATGATGTACAAAAAAAAGACTTAAGTAAGGTAATTAAAAATGCAGGAATATTAAAATATGCTTATAGTGAAAATTTAGACTTTGGAAAATACGATGATGAAAAGTTTTTACTTCAAATGAAGTCTTACGATAAAGGGGCTTTTGAAGGCTATCAAATTTCTTTAAAAGAAGGAAAATTACCAACAAATAATAAAGAAATAGTACTTAGTGAAGACTCTAGCTTGCTAAGAGAAAAGAAAATTGGAGATACTATTACTCTTACTGTGGGAAAAAGAGTAACTAAAGATGGAGATAGTTTAACGGGATATTGGATGGATGAGGATGAGAAACTTATAGATACTCATAAAGAAGAATACAAAATAGTAGGTATAATAAAGAAACCTGGTTTTGAATATGGAAAACAAATTACAACAGCCATATCTTATTTAGACATAAATACTGTGGGCGATAAGGAAAGTGTTAATGTATCAATTAGTGCAAATAAACCAAAGGAAATTTATAGTATAGCAGCCGTTATTTGTGAAAATTTAGGATTGAAAACTGAAAAATTATATGGAGAAGAAGATTCTTATTATTATAATAATGATAATAATATATATCATGAAAATTTAGAGTTCAATGAGCATTTATTAAGATTATTAAGTGCCAGTGCTTATGACAATATAAATGGAGGTCTTGATAAAATCATAATACTTGTAACTTCTTTAGTTATAATTTGTACAATAGCAACAGTATATAATGCATTTTCCATATCTATTAGTGAGCGTAAAAAACAATTTGGAATATTAAATTCCATAGGAGCTACAAAAAGCCAAACTACAAAACTAGTATTAATGGAAGCTTTTTTAGTAAGTATTATAGGTATACCTCTAGGATTACTTGCTGGAACCTTTGCCATAGATATGGTATTTAAAATAATAGGAAGTGTTTATGGAAGTTCTTTGATAGGAGAATTGGCATTAAGGGTAGTATATAGTCCAACAGTGATTATATTAAGTGCCATAATCGTAATAATAACCATATTAATCTCTGCCATACTTCCTGCAAGACAAGCGGCTAAAATATCGCCTTTGGAAGCAATAAAAAACAGTTCTAATTTAAAAATAGGAAAAGTAAAAGATTCAAAAATAGTAAGAGCTCTATTTAAAGCAGAAGGTGTTCTTGCATATAAAAACTTAAGAAGAAATAAAAAGAAATTTAGAATAACTTTATTTTCGCTTATTATAAGTGTTGTTATATTTATTTCTTTCAGTGGATTTATGACTTTATTTATTAATGCTAATAAAGTACAGTTTGGAGAAATAAATTACGACTTGAGATTGTCTTCAAGTACTACTATGGATGACAAGTCATTAAATGAGTTGAAAAATATTCCTGGGATTAATAGAGTCGCTGAAATAAATGACTGTGCAATGGGAATTTATGTACCAGAAAATAAAATGAATAAAGAAAATGAAGATTTAATTAATGATAGTGGCTATTTATCAAAAGAAAAAGTAGATAATAAAACTGTATATGATATACCAAACTGTATAACAAAATTACCTGGAGATTTTGAAATAAATAAAATAAATCTTAAAGAAGGTAGTTTTAACAAAAAAGAAGCTATAAAAGAAAATGGAGTAATCTTTGTAAGAAAAACTTACTACGAAGAACCGGGTAAAAAATATGAATTTGAATTAACAAATTACAAAGTTGGAGATACGGTTACAGCGTATACTACAGAGTATGACGGAGAAAAAGAAATAAAAAAAGAAATTAAATTTAAAATCATGGCTATAACTGATGATATATCAACAGGAAGTTCTGGATACAATTATATGGGGCTTGAATTTATAACTTATGATGAAGTAGGTAAAAAACTTGGATTTAATACAGATGCTAATGAGGTTTATATTTCTACAAATGGAGATGAAGATATAAGAAATACGGTAAAAGATATTGCTAATCAATATGGATATGATGTATCAGATATAATAGAAGACGTAAAGTCAATGGAAGATACACTTATGGTAATGCAAATCTTTGTTTATGGATTTGTTACAGTAATTTCACTAGTAAGTATAACTAATATAGTAAATACTATAAGCACAAATATAAACCTAAGAAAAAGAGAATTGGCCATAATTAAATCCATAGGAGTTACTCCTGGAGGATTTAATAAAATGATATACCTAGAAAGTTTACTATATGGAGCTTTAGCTTTAATTTATGGTATTCCTTTAGGAATAGGTCTTGTTTTACTTATGAATGGTATATTAGGTGATGTTATCCAATTTGGATTTGTTCTTCCTTACACAGCTATTATTATATGCATAATAGGTATATTTGTAATCACATTTATCTCAGCATATATTCCTATGAAAAAAATAAATAAAGAAAATATAATTGAAAATATTAGACAAGAAAGTATATAGATTATTTAAGTAAAATAAAAGAAGGCTCTTTCACACCACTATTATAGTAAGGTGAAAGAGCCTTTTAATTACAAGAAATTTATGCTCTGTTGATATACGTTGACAACTTATAAGCAATATTGTTTATTATAGTTTAATCAAATGGATTTTTTACTATATTTATTAAATCTGATGTTTCTACTTGTGAAGCAGTATTTTTATAAGACTTTTCAATTTTAATTTGAGATAAATTATTTATCTTAGTAAGGTCTGACTTATTAGCAAGTGATATTATTTCATAAACATACTTAGCAGTTTCACTATTGTAATATTTATTTAGCCAAGTAGGTATACAAGTGACTTTTTCAACTCTAGCCTTTTCATCCGTACTACTTTTGCTAATGTCTATATCAAGATCTTTATCTTTTAAGGTAGCATAAGCATTATTGTTTGCTATAGATACTAAATCAAAACCAGCATGTTTTAATACATCGGCCATCTCATCTGGCGAATTAAATTTTGGATAAGAGCTATATCTATAAACATTATTACCTGTCAATGTTGTTTCTAAATTTACCATAGAATAATCAGCTTCTTCAATATATTTTTTTACATATTGAAAGTTATTATTAAAGTTATATTTTGTAGTAGATACATCGTATTGTGCAGTTAGCTGAGCATTATATACCATAGTATCTCCCACAGCTAATAAAGAAGCCTTATGAACCTCTTCTTCCTTAGGTGTGAACACAGACGCTTCTTCAGGGTTGTTTTTGGCTAACATAGATGATTTACTTATAGAACTGAATGAGAATATCCCTATAATTAATATACTTAGACTAAAGCAAATAAGAAATCTCTTAGTACTAGGATTATTAGAACTATACATTTTTTGCCCTCCTTTATTAAAAAATACAAATTAGTCATATAACTTTATGTTATCCATTAATTGTTATATTTTCAATTAAAAGTTTTATTTTGTATATTTAAGAGGCTTTTTGGAAATTACTAAATTAAAACCAAATACAATAATATATAAAATAAAGAGAGAAGCTATTAGTAGTTTCTTTTTTTATTTTATTTATTCAAAAGGGCTATCTACTACAGTAATTATATTAGAAGTATCAATTAAAGACGCTGTATTATTATAGGATTGTTTTACATTAGATTCACTTAAAGAAGCCATAGAATTCAAATCATCTTCATCCTCTATAGGAATAATTTCATAAACATATTTATGGCCATTGTAATATTTATTTACCCAAGTAGGTATACAAGTGACTTTTTCAACTTTAGCTTCTTTCTCATTGCTTTTTTTGCTTATATCAATATTAACCATAAGCCCATCTTCGCTATATGCTCCTACACTTTCTCTTCTTTGATTAGATATATAGTTACCTAAAGAGTAGATTACAAGAGTTTCATTTTCACCGTCTGTAGAAGTTATTGTTTCTACAGGTTCAACCACATGAGGATGAGAACCTATTATAATATCAATCCCATCATCACAAAGCTTTTGAGCCAATTGTTTTTGGAAGTCTGTTTCACTTCTTGCGTATTCTATACCCCAATGTAGAATAACAACTTGTATATCAGAATCTTTCATCTTGTCTGTAGTAGAAGAGATAGTCTCAAATGCTTTATTTACATCTGAAGAATCAAAAATATTCATTTTATCTTCACAATCTTCAGAAACTTTAATACCATTTAAGTATTTATTGTAGTCTTTTATTTCTCCATAAGAGTAAGAAGTGATACCAGCTTTAATATTGTTTATATCTTTTATTATGTATTCATCATCAGATGTATTTTCTCTTGTACCAACTGTATCAAAACCTTTATCCTTTAGCGTTGACAATGTTCTATTAACACCTAAATCGCTTTTATCAAAACTATGATTGTTGATTGTTGATAATAAGTCAAAACCAGCATCTTTCAATGCATCAACTAATTCATCAGGCGAGTTGAACATAGGATAAGAGCTATACTGATATACATCATTACCAGCTAAAGTTGTCTCTAAATTGGCTAAGCTATAATCTGCTTCTTCAATATATTTTTTTACATATTTAAAATTATTGTCAAAATTATAAGTTTTTGTTGAAGAATCATACTGAGCTTCTAGTTGAGGAGAATGGACCATAACATCTCCTGCTGCTAAAATGGAAGCTTCGTAAGTTTTAACCTCTTCATTAAATACTGGAATAGTATTATTATCACCTTTACTTTCAGTTGTTACATTATTTGCGCTTTTATATATGTAAAAGCCACCAATAAGACATATGATAACCATAATAAAAAGTAATAATTTATGATTATTTCTTCCCCTTCTTGATCTTTTTTTAGACATAAATTATCCCCCTTGTTTAAATTAATTTCTATAATCCCCTATAAATAATCATATATACATTATTAAAATTTGGCAATTATGAAAATATTTGTATATATGAGAATTACTTTGACTATAATCACATAATAAAAATAATAAGGTGAAAATATGAATAATATTGAAAAAGGAAAATTAGGAGAGGAAATTGCATCAAAATACATTATTTCCAAAGGTGGAAAAGTAATGGAAAGAAATTATAGGACCAAAACTGGAGAAGTGGATTTAATTGCAAAACTAAATGGTGAATTAGTGTTTGTTGAAGTAAAAAGTAGAAGCAATATAAATTATGGGTATCCATCAGAGTCAGTAAACAATAAAAAAAGAAGAAAAATAATTAATGTTGCAAAGTATTATATTTTGGACAATTCTCTAGAAAACTTATCCATCAGATTTGATGTAATTGAAATTTATTTAAAAGAAAAGAAGATAAATCATATTGTAAATGCTTTTTAGAAAGGGTAAATATGTTAAGTATAATTAATTCTAATAATTTAATAGGAATAGACAGTTTTTTAGTAAAGGTTGAGACGGATATAACTAGAGGAATTCCAGCTTTTAATGTGGTTGGACTTCCAGGTACGGAAGTAAGAGAAGCAAGGGAGAGAGTAAAATCAGCAATAATCAATAGTGGTTATGATTTTCCAAATTCGAGAATAGTAGTAAATTTATCACCAGCAGATATAAAAAAAGAAGGTTCATTTTTAGACTTACCTATTTCTATAGGTATACTGAGGAAATATTTAAATAGAGATGATTCCTATTTAGATGAATGTGTATTTGTTGGAGAATTATCATTAGATGGACATCTTAGAAAAGTAAAAGGGATTTTATCTTTAGTAATTGGAGCTAAAAATGAAAAATTTAAACGTATATTTATACCCTATGATAATTACAAAGAAAGTAATTTTATTGATGGAATAGAAATTATACCTATAAAAACCTTACAAGAATGTATTGATTATATTAATGGAAAAGAAAATATTAATTGGAATTATAAAGATTTAGAAGTTAATGATTATGTATGTAATTATAATGAAGATTTTAAAGATGTGAAGGGAAATTATTTTGCAAAAAGAGCAGCTGAAATATCTGCAGCAGGAAATCATAATCTTATTATGGTGGGGTCACCGGGATCAGGTAAAACCATGATTGCAAAACGTATTAGAACTATATTACCTAAGCTAGATAGAGAAGAAATGATCGAAATAAGCAAAATATATAGTATTGCAGGATTAATTAACGAAGAAGATGGAATAATCAAAGAGCGACCTTTCAGATCTCCTCATCATAGTACAACTATGCAATCCTTAGTAGGAGGAGGTTTCAATTCAAAACCAGGAGAAATCACCTTATCTCATAAGGGTGTGTTATTTTTAGATGAAATAGCGGAATTTGATAGAAGAATACTAGAAAGTTTAAGACAACCTATTGAAGATAAATATGTGAATGTAGCCAGAGTAAGACAAAATGTAAAATATCCTTGTAACATGTTGGTTATTGCTGCCATGAACCCATGTCCATGTGGAATGTATTTATCAAAAACAGAATGTCACTGCCAAACTAATGAAATTATTAGATATAGAAACAAATTATCGGGACCACTTTTAGATAGATTTGATATATTTGTGGAAATGACTCAAATACCTTTTGAAAAACTTAATGAAAAATCAGAAGAAGAAACTTCAGAGGAAATAAGAAAAAGAGTGGAAAAAGCTAGAGAAATACAAAGAGTAAGATTCAAGAATGAACAAATAAATAATAATAATGAAATGACTACAGCTATGATAGACAAGTATTGTGAATTAGATAAAGATACGAAAAAAATATTAGATGATATTTATAATAAGCATGAACTAAGTAATAGAAGCTATACAAAATTAATTAAAGTTGCAAGAACTATAGCAGACTTGGAAGGTGAAGCAAATATAAATAAAAATCATATACTGGAATCATACTCTTTTAGAAAAGCTTATTATACTTATTTTAGGTCTAGATTGGAGATAAATTATGGATAAGAGAGATATTTATTTATGTATAGAATCAATAAAGGGAATAAGTGCTATAACTCTTGGTAAAATAATAGAAGAAGTAGGCAGTATAGAGGAAATAATGAATCTTAGTGAAAAAGATATATATAATTTAAAAAATATAAGTTTAAATATTAAGGAAAATCTAGTAAAATATATTAGTCGTTTCAATTTAGATGATATTAAGGAAAAATTATATAAAAACTCTATTCAGTATATTTGTATAGAAGATAAAGAATATCCAGAAAAACTTAGAAATATTTATAGTCCTCCTTTATTATTATTTTATAAAGGAGATTTGTCCATAATAAATAATAATTTAAATATAGCAATGGTAGGAACTAGAAAGCCTACAAACTATGGAATGAATTGTGCAATGCGTCTTAGTTATGAATTATCTGAGCGAAATATTAACATAATAAGTGGCCTTGCATTAGGTATAGATTCTTGTTGTCATAGAGGTTGTATAAAAGGTAAAGCTAAAACTATAGCTGTACTAGCAACATCTTTAGACAATATTAGACCATCAAGTAATATACCACTAGCTAATGATATTTTAGAAGATGGAGGATTAATTCTATCAGAATACAATATAGGACATATTACAACTCGTGGTAATTTTCCCTGTAGAAATAGAATTATTAGCGGTGTAAGTGATGGTATTATTGTAGTAGAAGCAGGAGAAAAAAGTGGAGCCTTAATTACTGCAGACTTAGGTTTAGATCAAGGAAAGAATATATTTGCAGTTCCTGGTTATATTAATTCTGATTTAAGCAAAGGTTGTCATAAAATAATTAAAGAAGGTGCAAAATTAATAGAAAATATTGATGATGTTTTAAATGAATATAATAATAGTGGTTTTAATAATAGTAAAAATAGTATAGAATATGATATTAAGGATTTAAGTAATGAAGCATTAAAGATAATTGAGGTTATTAAAAGACAGGGTATGTTGCAAATTAATGAAATTTGTGATAATACTGGTATTGATATAAAAAATGTGAATACTATAATAAATGAATTATTACTAAAAGACTTACTTGTTGAAATGAATAATAAAATGTTTAGTATAAACTGAAAATAATTTAAGGGTGGGGGTGTAAAAATGGCGAAAACATTGGTAATTGTGGAATCGCCTGCAAAAGCTAAAACAATAGAAAAATTCTTAGGAAAAAGCCATTATACTGTAAAGGCTTCAGTTGGTCATGTTAGAGATTTACCTAAAAGTACTTTAGGTGTTGATATAGAGAACAATTTTGAACCTAGATATATTAATATCAGAGGTAAAGGTGATTTAATAAAAGAATTAAAAAAAGAAGCTAAAAAATCTAAGAAAGTATATCTGGCAACTGACCCCGATAGAGAGGGTGAAGCAATTTCTTGGCACTTAGCATACATACTTGGTATCGATGAAAAAGATGAATGTAGAATAGAGTTTAACGAGATAACAAAAGACGCTATAAAGAAAGCTATAAAAAGTCCTAGGAATATAGACTTAAAGCTTGTAGATGCTCAGCAAGCAAGAAGAGTGCTAGATAGACTTTTAGGATATCAAATAAGTCCTATACTTTGGATAAAAGTAAGAAAGGGACTTAGTGCAGGTAGGGTACAATCAGTAACAACAAAAATAATATGCGAAAAAGAAAAAGAAATTAATGAGTTTGTGCCTAAAGAATACTGGAGTTTAGAAATTGAAGGAAAGACTGAAGACAAAGAAATAGTATTATTTAAATTTGTATCATTTAATAACGAAAAAATAGATTTAAATAATGAAGAAGAAGTTAATAAAGTCTTAGACAATATAAAAAATGAAAAACTAATAGTAGAAAAAATTGAATCAAAAACAAGAAGAAAATCTGCTCCAAAACCATTTACAACTAGTATGCTTCAACAGGACGCAGCTAATAAATTATCTTTTACTACTAAAAAGACAATGATAATAGCACAAGAGCTATATGAAGGTGTAGATATTGAAGGAGAAGGAACAGTAGGTCTTATCTCTTACATAAGAACAGATTCAAAGAGAATATCTGAAGAAGCTAAGGAAAAAGCAAAATCATACATTTTAGAAGAATTAGGTGAAAATTACTATAAAGTAAATACTGACAAAAAAGAAAGTAAAGAAAAGAAAAAAGTACAAGATGCCCATGAAGCTATTAGACCAACTTCAGTGCTTAGAACACCAGAAAGTGTAAAAAGTTCATTGAGCAAAGATCAATTTAAGCTTTATAACTTAATTTGGAGAAGATTTGTAGCTAGTCAAATGGAAGACTCTGTATTTGATGTTTTAAATATAGATTGTAAAATAGGTGATGCCTTATTTAGAGCTACAGGTTCAGTAATGAAATTTGATGGATATACTAAAGTTTATAATTTTACAGAGAGAGAAGATAAAATTCTACCTCCAATAAAAGAAAATGATGAGTTAGAAGTAAATCAATTTATACCAGCTCAACACTTTACTCAGCCACCAGCAAGATTTACTGAGGCTAGTTTAGTTAAAACTTTAGAAGAACTTGGAATAGGAAGACCTAGTACTTATGCCCCAACAATAGCAACTATACTAAATAGAGGTTATGTTGAAAAACAAGGTACTAGTTTACATCCAACAGAGCTTGGTATGATAGTAACTGATATTTTAAATATAAACTTCCAGAAATTTATTGATGTTGATTTTACGGCTCAAATGGAAAATAAATTAGATGAAATAGAAGAAGGAAATATACAATGGAAGAGTGTTGTTTCAGAAGTATATGAACCTTTAAAAGAAGCTATTGCAGAAGCTAAAGAAAAAATCGAAAAAATTAACATGGATGAAGAAACTGATGAAATCTGTGAATTATGTGGATCAAACATGGTTATTAAATACGGCAGATTTGGAAAATTCATGGCATGTAAAAACTATCCAGACTGTAAAAATACAAAACCGCTGGTTAATAAAGTAGGGGTAAAATGTCCAAAGTGTAAAGAAGGAGAGATTATTCTTAGAAAATCTAAAAAAGGTAAGGCTTTTTATGGATGTTCAAACTATCCAGAATGTGATTTTATAAGTTGGTACAAACCTACAGGCGAAATTTGTAAAGAGTGTGGTTCTTATATGGTAGAAAAGCATACAAAAAATGAGACGAAAGAAGTATGTTCAAATAAAGAATGTAAGACTGAAGGTAGAATATTAGAATAATATAATAAAAATGACAGAATATTGGGAAAAATACAAACAATTTATTGTTAAGTATATGTTTTTATGTTAGAATGAAATAGGTAAAATAAGTATATAACTAGGAAACTAGAGAATATTAAATTCTTGAAACCTTAAACTTTGTTAAGGAGATGATTAAATGGCAAGTGAAGTATTACAAAAGACAAGAAAAATCAATAAAACTCTTCAAACAAGCGGAGGGAGTAGTGTATCATTTGATTTATTAGCTGAAACGTTAGGGGAAGTATTAGAAGCTAATATATATGTTATTAGTGCAAAGGGGAAAGTAATAGGTCTTTACTTAACAGATGCTCAAGACAGCTCAGTTATAGAAGATGAAGAAACTAAATTACAAATATTCCCTAAAGTATACACAGATAGTGTTTTAAAAATAAACGAAACACTTGAAAACCTAACTGGTGAGAAAGTATTAGAAGTATTTCCATATGAACAAGGAAGATTAGAAAAATATACTACAATAGTTCCTATATTAGGAAGTGGTCAAAGACTTGGTACACTAGTGATATCAAGATACAATGATAGATTTACAGATGATGACTTAGTCATTTCTGAATATAGTGCCACAGTAATAGGTATGGAAGTTCTAAGAGGCCTAAGTGAAGAAATGGAACAAGAAATGAGAAAAACTGCAGTAGTTCAAATGGCAATAGGAACATTATCTTATTCAGAATTAGAAGCTGTTGAGCATATCTTCAAAGAATTAGAAGGAAATGAAGGTTTACTTGTAGCTAGTAGAATTGCTGACAGAGTTGGAATAACAAGATCAGTAATTGTAAATGCTCTTAGAAAATTTGAAAGTGCAGGAGTAATTGAGTCTAGATCTTTAGGTATGAAGGGAACTCATATAAAAATTCTTAACGATAAGTTAATTCCAGAGCTTAAAAAAGTAAGAAGTAATTATTAGAAATAAAAGGTATCTTTATAAGATACCTTTTTTGAATTATAAAAATGTTTATAATCGGTAAAAGGGTTATAATTATATAGTAAATTGAATTTGTAAAGGAGGGAAACATATGCAACCTTTAGCAGATAAATTACGCCCTAAAGACTTAGGTGATATGGTAGGACAATCTCATATAATTGGTAAAGGGAAAATTATTAATAAGTTACTTGATAATAATACAATCCCAAATATGATTTTATATGGACCACCAGGCACTGGTAAAACAACACTTGCAAATATTATTGCCAATTGTACAAATAAAAAATATGTAAAACTTAATGCTGTAAATTGTGGAGTTAAAGAAATAAAAGAGGTAATAGATGCAAATAAGCAAGATTTATTCTCTTACAATGGAATACTTTTAATGCTTGATGAGATACAAGCACTTAATCGTAAGCAGCAACAATCTCTATTAGAAGTTATAGAAGAGGGCTCAGTTACATTAATAGCTAGTACAGCAGACAATCCATATTTCGTAGTGTACAAGGCGATTTTAAGTAGAAGTACCATATTTGAATTTAAGCCTATTGTAAAAAATGACATATTAAAAGGCCTGAATAGGGCAGTAGATAAAATGAAAAGTTTATACACTTACGAAAGCATAAATATAGAAGAGAAGGCATTGGAATATATTGCAGATACTTGTAATGGAGACATGAGAAGTGCATTAAATAAATTAGAATTAGTTTTTAATGTGGGAATAGATATTCCGAATAATTGTGTAAAAGTTACTTTAGATGATGTGATAAATTGTTCTTCTGTAAAAATGTTAAACTATGACAAAGGTGGAGATGATGGATATTCCATATTATCAGCTTTTCACAAATCCTTGAGAGGTTCAGATGCTGATGGAGCTATTCACTATTTGGCACGGTTAATAAAAGCAGGTGACCTTCAATCTATAACAAGAAGATTACTATGCGTTGCAAGTGAAGATGTGGGCCTAGCAGTACCTCAAGCTATAACAATAACGGAAGCATGTGTATCGGCAGCTCTTCAATTAGGTTTTCCAGAAGCTCGTATACCTTTAGCGCAAGCAACTATATATTTAGCTCAATGTCCTAAATCAAATTCAGTAATTAATGCTATAGATATGGCTTTATATGATTTAGACAATATTGAAACAGGAGAAATACCTAATCATTTAAAAGATGCTCACTATGCTGGAGCTCAAAAATTAGGTAGAGGTGTAGAATATAAATATCCTCATAATTATGAAAACCATTATGTTGAACAACAATACTTACCAGATGCAATAAAAGATAAAAAATACTATGTGCATGGTAAAAATAAAAATGAAAGTGCTTTTGAGAATTATTGGAAAGTAATTAAAAATAAATCTAAGTAAAAAACAAATATACCGAGTGTATATTTGTTTTTTTTAGTGACATTTAATTATACTTTTTCATGAGGAGTTGTTTTCATTTGATTGTTTAGGTTATGTTGTTTTGTTCTAGTTTTTTTACTAAATTTAGCCTCATCTTGAGCAGCTATTTCAATATTTACTAGAGTATCGTTCATGTTAATTGTGCCTAATTCACTAGCTATTTCTAATTTTTCATTTTCATAATCTTTCATTTTTTTTGTACTTGGTCTCTTCTTATCAGTCATTTTTACACATCCTTCTATATGTTTATAAGATTATTATTTGTCTTAAAAAAATTAAAATCCTTATAAAAGATTACCAGTAAAAATCATAATAATTTTATTATTTAACTATATATATTAGTAAGTATAACTTTTTACATTAGAGTAAATTGTGATTATTTCTAATATGTGAAAAACTTATGCATTTGAGTAATATAAATGACTTAAGAACTAGATGAGCATATAAAAAAGATTTTGAGTAATGGATTTATACAAAGTCATAACAACGATAAATAGATGACTATATGAGTAAATCGAATTTTTTAATTGCAAGTGTGCTTAAATAAACTTATGATTAATATTGAGGAGTTTTTAGTAATTTTAATAAATGATAGATACATATCAGGGGGAATGTTAATGATTCAAAGACTTAATAATACTCATCATAAAAAGGTTATTAAATATCTACACAAAGAAAAAGAAGTAAATATATTCTTATTAAGTGATATTGAAAGATATGGATATGATAGTTACTTTTTTAGTATTTATGGTGGAATAAATGAAAATGGAGAAATTGAAGGGATTTTACTAAAATGTTTTGAATTTATCATATTTTATGCTTATGATAAGTTTAATGTAGATGAATTTGCACAATTTATAAATGAAAGTAATTGTGAAGAGGTTTGTGGAAAATCACAAGTATTAGAAAAATTAGAAAAACAAATTGATTTGCAAAGATATAGAAAAGTTACTATTTTTAAATTAGCTAACAAAAATCTACTACCTCCATATAAAGAGGATAGTATTAGGCTTAGAAAAATTAGGTTTGGTAACTTAAATAAAATAGTGAGATTATATGAAGAAATAGATGAATTTGAAAATACTACAGTAGATAATATTAAATCTAGTTTGAAAACTGGAAGAGGATATTGTATAGAAAGAGAAGGTAAAGTAGTTTCAATGGTAAAGACTACTTCAGAAAATAGGAACAATGCAATGATTATAGGGGTAGGTACTCATCCTAAGTATAGAAATAGGAACTATGCAACAAAATGCTTAATAAAGATTTGTAATGAATTATTAGATGAAAATAAAATTCCTTGCTTATTCTGTGATAATGAAGCTGCTAGTTCTATTTATAAAATGTTAGGATTTGAGGAGATTGGATATTGGAGTATATATAGAAAATAGAAAAAATTGCTAAAAGATAATTTGAATTTTCAAGTTATCTTTTTTTATTTGTGGGTATAAATTAATTATCTAAAAGTTGAAAAATTAATTCCTATAAAAATAGTCAGAAATAATCTTGACAAAAATAGTAGGAAATAATACAATGAAATCAAAGTAATTCATACAAGTTTACTATGAATTGTATTGGACACAGAGGGTGATAAAAAATGAAATTATCAACTAAAGGTAAATATGGCCTAAAGGCAATATTTGAATTGTCTTTACATGTTAATGAAGGCCCTATGCCTTTGAACATGATTGCCAGTAAACAAAAAATACCAGAACAATATTTAGAGCAAATATTTTCAACATTAAAGAAATCAAAATTGATAACTAGTGTAAGAGGTGCTCAGGGAGGATATTTTCTTAATGAAGATCCTAAAAATATTACAGTTGGAGATGTACTTACAGTACTAGAAGGACCCGTGGCCCTATCGCAATGTATTATTGATGAAGGCTGCTGTGAAAATTCTAATGACTGCTCCACAAAACTAGTTTGGGAAAAGTTAAAAAAAGGAATTGAAGACGTGCTGAACTCCATTACACTACAAGATATGATTGATGACTACAACAAGAAGAATAATATAAAAGAATTTGATATAACAGAGTTAATGAATAATAAATAATAGGAGATGAATTTACGATGGAAAAAAGAAGATTATACATGGATTATTCTGCTACTACTCCAGTAAAAAAAGAAGTATTAGATGAAATGATGCCATACTTAACTGATTACTTTGGGAACGCTTCAAGTTTTCACTTATTTGGAAGAGAAGCAAAAACTGCTTTAGATAAATCAAGAAAACAAGTAGCTTCACTTGTTAACGCAGATCCAAGTGAAATATACTTTACAAATGGTGGAAGTGAAAGTGATAACTGGGCCTTAGAAGGAACAGCTTTTGCAAGAAGAGATAAAGGAAATCACATTATAACAAGTAAAATAGAACATCATGCTATACTTCATACTTGTGAATACTTACAAAAAGTACATGGATTCGAAGTAACTTACTTAGATGTTGATGCAGATGGAAAAGTGGACTTAGAACAATTAAAAAGAGAAATAAAAGATACTACTATACTTGTAAGTATAATGTATGCTAATAACGAAATAGGAACTATACAACCTATAAAAGAAATAGCTAAAATAGCTCATGAACATGGTGCTTTAATGCATACAGATGCAGTTCAAGCGGCTGGTAACATACCAGTAGATGTTAAAGATATAGATGTTGACTTAATGAGTATGTCTTCTCATAAAATATACGGACCAAAAGGTATAGGTTCTTTATATATCAAAAAAGGTGTAAGAATACACAACTTAATACATGGTGGAGCTCAAGAAAAAAGAAAAAGAGCTGGTACTGAAAATATACCTTCAATAGTAGGATATGGAAAAGCTGCAGAACTTGCTAAAGAAAATATGGAACATCATATAGCTGAGTTAACAAGACTTAGAGAAAAATTAATAGAAGGTGTATTAGAGAGAATACCTCATACAAGAGTAAACGGACATAGAACTGATAGATTACCAGGTAACTCAAACTTCTCATTTGAATTTATAGAAGGAGAAGGAATATTACTATTATTAGATCAAGTTGGTATAGCTGGTTCAAGTGGGTCAGCTTGTACATCAGGATCTCTAGACCCATCTCATGTATTAATGGCAATAGGATTAACTCATGAATGGGCACATGGTTCTTTAAGACTTACTGTTGGAGATTTCACAACTGATGACGATATAGACTATATATTAGAACATCTTCCAAAAGTAATTGAAAGACTTAGAGGATTATCACCTTTATATCAAACTTATTTAAAAGAACAAAAAGAAGCGGTTAAATAATAAATTAAAAAAGACTTATTAAATATTAGGAGGAAATAATTATGCAATATAGTGATAAAGTAATGGATCATTTCTTAAACCCAAGAAATGTTGGACAAATAGAAGATGCAAGTGGAGTAGGTGAAGTTGGGAACGCTAAATGTGGAGATATAATGAAAATATTCCTTGATATAGAAGACGAAATAATTAAAGATGTTAAATTCCAAACATTTGGATGTGGATCTGCAATAGCTTCTTCATCAATGGCTACTGAAATGGTAAAAGGAAAAACTATACACGAAGCTTTAGCAGTTACTAATAAAGCAGTTGCTGAGGCGCTAGATGGTTTACCACCAGTAAAAATGCACTGTTCAGTTTTAGCAGAACAAGCTATAAAAGCTGCATTAATAGATTATGCACAAAAAAATAATATTCATATACCAGAATTAGATGGTGTAGTTATAGACGATGATCATGATCATCACCATGATATAGAAGAAGACTAATATAATATAAAATAAATAAAATCTTTGGGGTAATTTATCTCAAAGATTTTTTTTGTCAACTAATGAAAGAAATTTTGAGAATTTAAAAATATACTTTTAAAATTCTTTTAAAGTATATATAATATAAAGAATGAGGTGATTTATAAAATGAGCAAAAGAGTAATGATAGGTATGAGTGGAGGAGTAGATAGTTCTGTAGCTGCATATCTTCTTAAAAAACAAGGATACGAAGTAATCGGTGTTACCATGAAATTATGGCAAGACGATGAAGAATATGATTTAATAGAAAATGATGGTGGATGTTGTTCCCTTGCTGCAGTAGAAGATGCAAGAGCTGTTGCGGATAAAATAGGAATACCATTTTATGTATTAAACTTTAAAGATGTATTTAAAGAAAAAGTTATAGATTATTTTATTGATGAATATTTACAAGGGAGAACACCAAATCCTTGTATAGCATGTAATAAACATATAAAATTTGACGACTTATACAGAAGAGCCATGGCTTTAGGATGTGACTATGTGGCAACTGGTCATTATGCTAAGATTGAAAAAGACGAAGAAACTGGTAGATACTATTTAGTTAAATCAGTAACGGATAAAAAAGACCAAACTTATGCACTATACAATCTAACACAAGAACAATTAGAACATACTTTACTTCCAATTGGAGATTATGAAAAAGATAGAGTTAGAGAAATTGCAAAAGAAATGGGTATGGATGTTCATAATAAACCAGATAGTCAAGAAATATGCTTTGTTAAAGATAACGATTATGCAAATTACGTAAAAAGACATTCAAATAAACGTATTAAAGAAGGAAACTTTGTAGATACTAAAGGTAATGTATTAGGAAAGCATAAAGGAATAATTTACTACACAATAGGTCAAAGAAAAGGACTAGGTATTGCATTTGGTAAACCTATGTTTGTGCTTGATATAAACCCAGAAACAAATACTGTTATTTTAGGATCAAACGATGATTTATTCAGTAATGAATTAATTGCTAAAGATGTGAATTTAATTACAGTAGATGAAATAACAGAGCCTATTAGAGTAGAAGCAAAAATAAGATATTCTGCTAAACCATCACCAGCAACAGTATACAACAATGGAAAAGATTCTGTAAGAATAGTTTTTGATGAACCACAAAGAGCTATAACAAAAGGACAATCTGTTGTAATGTATCAAGGAGATAAAGTAGTTGGTGGGGGAATTATAGATAAAAGTTTATAATTTCTACTTGATTAAAATTTGAAAATTTAGTAGAATTACTATATAAAATGAAATTTTACAAATAATTTAAATACAATGAAGAGAAGTAGTAAAGTATTTGAAGTCTTCACAGAGAGGGAGAGATGGTGAGAGCTCCTAGAATAAAATATTTGAAGCAGTCTTGGAGTATCAATCTGGAAATTAAGTATAGATTGACGGTAGCAACGTTATAGCTAAGGTTTTCCGAAGATATCATATTTATCATATGATAATTAGGGTGGTACCGCGAATATACCTCGCCCCTATATAGTTTTATATAGGTGCGAGGTTTTTTAATTTACTTAAAATAAAGTGAATTTTAAAATATATTTACTAATTTTGGGTAAACATATACTTTGATTACTTGAAAAATAGAGAAAGTAGAAAATTTTATTTGTAAAGAAAAGATATAAATGTTTAGGAGGAAAAACTAATGCAAAAATTAGGAACTAATGAAATTAGAAGAAGATTTTTAGAGTTCTTTGAATCAAAAGGACATTACGTAGGAAAAAGTTCATCTTTAATACCAAACAACGATAAAAGTTTATTACTTATAAACTCAGGAATGGCACCACTTAAAAATTATTTTTCAGGTGTTGAAGTTCCACCAAGTAAAAGAATGTCAACATGCCAAAAGTGTATAAGAACAGGTGATATAGAAAACGTAGGTAAAACTGCAAGACACGGTACTTTCTTCGAAATGATGGGTAACTTCTCATTTGGAGATTACTTCAAACCAGAAGCTATAACATGGGCTTGGGAGTTTATAACAGAACATTTACATATACCAGTAGATAAATTATGGGTAACTGTTTACCTAAACGATGATGAAGCTCATGAATTTTGGGAAAAAGAAATAGGAGTACCAGCAGAAAGAATAGTTAGACTTGGAAAAGATGATAACTTCTGGGAAATAGGCCTTGGACCATGTGGACCATGTTCAGAAATATACTTCGATAGAGGAGAAAAATATGGATGTGATAGCCCAGATTGTAAACCAGGATGTGACTGTGATAGATACTTAGAATTCTGGAACTTAGTTTTCACTCAATTTGATAGACAAGAAGATGGTTCTTATCCAGAATTAGCTAATAAGAACATAGATACAGGTATGGGTCTTGAAAGAATGGCTTGTATAATGCAAGATGTTGATAATATATTCGAAATAGACACTATAAAATATATTATTCAAGGAATAGAAGAATTAGCAAATGTTAAATACGGAGAAGATGCTAAGAAAGATGTATCTATAAGAATAATAACTGACCATATGAGAGCTATGAGTTTCTTAATAGCTGACGGTGTATTACCATCAAACGAAGGTAGAGGATATGTTCTTAGAAGATTACTTAGAAGAGCAGCTCGTCATGGTAAATTATTAGGAATAAAAGAAGACTTCCTATACAAATTATTTGACAGAGTTAAAGAAGTAAGTGGAGAAGCTTATCCAGAATTAGTTGAAAAAGAAAGTTATGTTAAAAAAGTTATAAAAATAGAAGAAGAGAAATTCAATGAAACTTTAGATCAAGGTGTTGAAATATTAAATTCTTATATAGCAGAATTAAAGTCAAACAATGAAAAAGTTTTAAGTGGAGAAAAAGCATTTAAATTATACGATACTTATGGATTCCCAATGGACTTAACTGAAGAAATTCTTGAAGAACAAGGTTTTGGAATAGATGAAGAAGGATTCCATAAAGAAATGGAAGCACAAAGACAAAGAGCTAGAGCTGATAGAGGAGCTATGGAAGATGAAGGATGGAAAGAAGATCCATTATCAACTTTAGATGAAAGTATTGCTTCAACATTTGATGGATACCAAAACTTAAATGTATATGGTAATGTAACTGCAATAGTAAAAGAAGATGAAATAGTTAACACTATAAATGAAGGTGAAAAAGCTATAATAGTATTAAATGAAACTTCTTTCTATGCAGAAGGTGGAGGACAAGCTGGAGATATAGGAACTTTAGAAAATGAAGATGCTATATTTGAAGTTGTTGACACTAGAAAAGGTGCAAATAACACTATAAAACATATAGGGGTTGTAAAAAAAGGTAAAATAAATGTAAACGACAAATTAGAGTCAAAAGTTGACAAGGAAGTAAGAATGGCATCTGCAAGAAACCATACTGCAACTCATTTACTTCATGAAGCACTAAAAGAAGTTCTAGGTGATCATGTTAACCAAGCAGGATCTTTAGTAACTCCAGAAAGACTTAGATTTGACGTAACTCATTTTGAGCAAATATCAAAAGAAGAATTAAAACTTGTTGAAGAAAAAGTAAATGCAGCAATTTTAGATGCATTAGAAATAAATTGTGAAATAATGAATATAAAAGATGCAAAAGAAAGAGGAGCTATGGCACTCTTTGGCGAAAAGTATGGTAATGAGGTAAGAGTTGTATCTATGGGAGACTACTCAGTAGAACTTTGTGGAGGAACTCACCTTAACAATACTTCTCAAGTTGGATTATTCAAAATATTATCTGAAGGTGGAGTAGCAGCTGGAGTTAGAAGAATAGAAGCTATAACTGGAAAAGCTGTTTATGAATACCTAACAAACAGAGATGCAGTAATAAATGATGTATGTGTAGCATTAAAAACTAAAGAAGATAATTTAGTTCAAAGAGCTAATCATTTAGTTGAAGAAAATAAAGCTTTAGCTAAAGAATTACAAGATGCAAAAACTAAATTAAACTTACAATCAGTAGATGCTTTACTAGACTCAAAAATCGATGTATCTGGTGTAAGTTTATTATGTGCTAAGTTTGAAGGAATAGACATGAACTCTTTAAAAGAAACAGCAGATTCTCTAAGAGATAAAGTTGGAAGTGGTGTAGTAGTTCTTTCAAATGTAGTGGATAATAAAGTAAACTTTGTTGTTACAGCAACAAATGATGTAATAGCAAAAGGTATACACTCAGGAAATATCGTAAGAGAAGTTGCAAAAATAGCTAACGGTAAAGGTGGCGGAAGACCAAACATGGCACAAGCTGGAGCAACTGATGTATCAAAAGTAGATGAAGCTTTAAGTTATGCAAGTGAGGTTATAAAAAGCCAAGTTAAATAACTAAAGGGGGGAATTATTTTGGATAATAATTTCGATTACACAGTAAAATTTGAAGGAGTTACAGATAATAAAAGTATGAGCGTAGGGGAAACAATAAACTATGTTTATCATGCTTTACAAGAAAAAGGATATGATCCTATCAATCAAATGATAGGATATATCCTATCTGGTGACTCTAGTTATATAACAAGTCACAAAGATGCTAGAACAGTAATAAGAAAATACGAAAGAGATGAATTACTAGAAGAAATTCTTAAGTGTTATTTATCAAAATAGAAAGTAGGTCAACTTAATGAGGAAAAAAATAATGTCAATATTACTATTAGTGATAATATGTATAGGGTTGATACCTGGTTATTCCTTTGCAAAAGAAGAAGGTAAAGTTATTTATATTAGTTTAAACAAAACTAATTTAGATGATTTGCAAAAGATACCTGTTCTAAAAGAAGAGCTTAGTAAAAGAGGGTATATTGGCCTGATGAATACTAAAGGTGATCAAGGTAATACTGATTCAAGATCATATGCTAGTATAGGAGCAGGGGGTAGAGCTAATGTTATTAGTGGTGATCCTATTTCTTTTGTAAACCTAACTGAAGAAAGTGGATCTATATACAAATCTGTTACAGGTGAGGACCCTAAAGGAATAAATAATTTAGATATTAATAAATCAATTAATATAAATGCTGAAAAGGGAACATATGGATCTACATTAGGATTACTAGGTCAAACACTAGCTGATAACAATAAGAAAGTTGCGTTATTGGGAAATAGTGATATAGTAGAAAATAACAACTTGGTTAAGATAAGAAATGCTGGGTTAATATGTATGGATACTTTTGGTAGAGTTGATTCTGGAAATGTAGATAATATTAATATTGAAGATTTATCTATGCCTTATGGTATTAGAACAGACTATGAAAAATTAATAGAAGAAACTAAATCATACTATAAAAATAGTGATGCATTATTCATAGAGCTTGGTGATACATATAGATTAGATGAATACAAATCTAACTTAAATGAAGAAACATACAATAAAATGAAAAAAAATGTATATTCTAATGTAAATACTTACTTAAATGAAGTTTTTAGTATGGTAAGTGATAATGATGTAATATATATTGTTAGTGAGTTTCAAAGCAAATTAGATTATAACAACAGAAGGCGTCTATCTCCAGTAATTAAATTTAGCGATGATAAAAAGGGATTATTAGCGAGTTCTACAACAAGAAGAGATGGAATAATTGCCAATTTAGACTTAGGTGTGGATATTTTAAATGAGTTTGGATTAAAAAATGAATCTATGATAGGAAGAGCACTTAATAATGTTGAAAGAGATGACAACATGGATTTCTTATCTAATGAATATAAAAAAATAGTTTCAATAAATAACATAAGATCTACTGTGGTAAATACTTTTGTTGGTATAGTATCTACATCGTGGGTAATAGCAATGTTAGCTTTATTATTCAAGGATAAATTACCTCATAAAGAAAAAGTATTTATAGTTTTAAAAGAGTTAATTAAATTAGGCTTAATAATGCCTCTGACTTTATTACTATCACCAATATTTAACTTTAAAAGTCAATTAGGATTAGTAAGTGGCGTTGTTATAATGACGATAATACTTTACTTATCAGGACGAATATTATTTAAAAATAATGATATTAAGCAAATGGGATATTATGCAATCCTTACTATAGGTTTAATTGTTATTGACTCAGTTATAGGAACATATCTTATGAAAAACTGTATCATGAGTTATGATGCTATAGTAGGAGCAAGATACTATGGAATTGGTAATGAATATGAAGGAGTAACAATAGCAAGTGCTGTATTTGCTTTATCTGTACTTCTTAACTATAAGAAAATGCCAAAATGGCTTACAATTATTTTATCAATTGTAATTCTTATTACAAGTGCATTCCCTTCGATGGGTGCAAATGTTGGAGGCGCCATATCTGAATGCATAGCATACTTATTATTTATTATGTTAATATTTGATATTAAGTTAGATTTTAGAAAAATTGTAATATTAGGTTTATCTGCAGTTGTATTAGTATTAGTATTTGCAGGATTAGACTTAATGTTAGGAACTGAGTCTCACTTAGGCGTATTTGCACAACAAATATTACAGGAAGGTCCACAAGCTATATTTAATACATTTGGTAGAAAAATATCTATGAACCTAAAGCTTGCTAAGTCATCTGTATGGGTAAATATATTATTAGTAGGAATAGCTGTAATAGGTATATTTATATTTAGACCTTCTAAACATATGAAAAATCTGTCTGATAAATATCCTATGATATTTAAAGGATTTATAGCATCTATGGTAGGATGTATAATAACATTATTAGTAAATGACTCTGGAATAGTTGCAGCAGCTACAGCATCTATCTATATTCTTATACCAATATTAATTATTAGTATTAATATGATAATTTTTAATGATAAAAGAGAATAGTAATGAAAATTAGCCAGAATTTAATTCTGGCTAATTTTTTAAATATAATATAAAATAAGGTATGAGAAATTTAAAATAAGATAAAATAATATAAGTCCAATTAATTATATTTATATTAGAAAAAATTATGACGGCTACATAAAGGAGAAGTAATATGCTTGATGGAAGAATAATGGGCCTTGATATAGGAGATAAAACTATTGGAGTTGCAGTAAGTGATTTAATGGGTTTAACTGCTCAAGGTGTAACAACTATAAAAAGAGTTGGTAAGAAAAAAGACATAGAAGAAATAAAAAAAATTATTTCAGAAAAACAAGTGAATAAAATAGTATCAGGACTTCCTAAAAATATGAATGGTACAGTGGGTTCACAAGGAGAAAAGGTTCAAAAATTCTGTGAGCTATTAAAACAAGAGACTAATTTGCCTATAGAATTTTGGGATGAAAGATTATCAACAGTAGCAGCTGAAAGATCTTTAATAGAAGGTAATGTTAGAAGAGAAAATAGAAAAAAAGTAATAGATATGCTAGCAGCGGTGATAATATTACAAGGGTATTTAGATTTACAAAGAAATTTCTAATAATATTTTAATAATATATTTGAAATTATCTTAGTATAATATATAATATAAAAAAGAAGAAAGAATTTGAGGTGATTTAGATGCAAGATAATATAATAAGCTTAGTTGATGAAAATGGAGTAGAAAGCGAATTTGAAGTAATATTAACTTTAGAAGCGAATAATAAGGAATATGCTATATTAATGCCAGTTGATGATGAAGAAAGTGATGAGGCTTTAGTATTTAGAATAGACCAAGATGAAGAGGGAGAAATGTTAGTTCCTTTAGAAGATGATAAAGAATACGAAATAGTTGTTGATGTTTACAACACATTAATGGATGAAGAAGGACTTAATGACGACGAATTCTAATCTTAAAAACTACCTTTTATAGGTAGTTTTTTTATGTTTAAAACTAAAAATAATATACAGAATTACAACGTTTAATTTTAAAATCACTGGGGAAAAATATTGAAAAATAGTAAAAGGGGATGACTAAATGAAAAAAAAGATTCTAACAATCTTAATGATTATGATGATTTTTCCCATGATATTAAGTAATGATGTTTTAGCTAAAGACATAGATTCATGCACAGAGAAAGAAATTTACAATATATTATTAATAGGAAAAGATGGTATAGGTAATAAAATTTCTAGAGCAGATACTATGATTATACTTACTATAGATAATAAAAATAAAGGATTAAAACTTACTTCTATAGCTAGAGATACCTTAGTATATATACCTGGTAAAGGATATGATAAGATAAATCATTCTTTTTCCTATGGTGGTTGTGAACTATTACTTAAAACAATCAATAATAATTTTGACCTCGGTATAAGAGATTATGCAATAGTAGATTTTAAAAGTTTTGTAGATGTTATAAATATACTAGAAGGAGTAGAAGTTAATATTGAAGATAGAGAAATTGAGGGATTAAATAAGGTTATAGATGCATGTTATGGATTAGAAACTGAAAATAAGGGTAATAATATAGAATATATAACTAGTAGTGGGAATCATTTGCTAAATGGATATCAAGCTTTAGCTTATTGCAGGCTTAGAAAAATAGATAATTGTTTTTATAGAGATGCTAGACAAAGAAAGATTTTAGAGAGTTTAGCATATAAACTATCTAAAGTATCTGTATTCAAATATCCAGAATTGATAAAAGTACTACTTAAATATGTAAAGGTTAATATATCTCCAGATAAAATTTTAGATTTAGCTATAATATCAAGGGATTTAACTGATTACAAAATAAAACAATTAGAATTTCCTATTAATGAATATAGAGAAGATGGGAGATTAGAGAGTAATTCACAGTATGTAATCAAATGGAAAAAAGAAGAAAATATAAAATTATTACATGATTTCATATATAACTAACCATAATAAATATGGTTATAAAAAAATAAATATAATAATAATTTTCTAAACATTGACATGAGTGGAATTATCATTTACAATAATTACAAAAGATTATCAATTGAAAACGGGTGGTATTATGTGTAATACAATGGAAAATTTAAAAAGTAAATTAAAAGAATCTGGACTAAAAATTACTCCTCAAAGAAGAGCTATAATAAATATACTTCTTGATAATGAAAATAGACATTTAAGCAGTGAAGAAATTTATGATTTAGTTAGGGAGAATTGTCCAGAAATAGGACTTGCAACAGTTTATAGAACGATGCAATTATTAGATGAAATTGGAGTAATATCAAAATTAAACTTAGATGATGGATGTATTAGATACGAAATTAATTTAAATAAATCAGATACTCACAATCACCACCATTTAATTTGTAAAAAGTGTGGTAAAATAATAGAAGTTGAAGATGATTTAATGGATAATGTAGAAAATGAAATACAAAGTGCTTATAAGTTTAAAATATTAGACCATGATGTGAAGTTTTATGGATTATGTGAAGACTGTAATAAAGATATAAGTTCTAAATAGAACTTATATCTTTTTACTTTTGTTGATTTTGTATATTAAAAATATATTTTTATCTAGATAATGGATAAAAGTATTTCAAATATACTTAAAATATAAGGAAATTTATGATACAATAAACTTAGTTGGTAAAAAGTGCGTGATTTAATATTATTTTTATATGCAAAGTAAATTGAAAATTGAATAGACAGAGGAGATGATGCAATTGTTTAAGAAAAACACCAACAAGGTTAAGGTTGTAGCTTTAGGTGGTCTTAACGAGATAGGCAAAAATATGACCGTAATAGAATATAAGGATGAGATTGTTGTAATTGATGCGGGATTAAGCTTTCCAGAAGATGAAATGTTAGGTGTTGATATAGTTATACCTGATATAACTTATTTGTTAAAGAATAAGGATAAGGTAAAAGGAATATTTATAACACATGGACATGAGGATCATATAGGGGCTCTTTCATATATACTGAAAAAAATTGATGTACCTGTTTACGGAACGAGATTTAGCATAGGATTAATAGAGGCTAAATTAAAAGAACATAAACTTAATAATGTGAAACTAAATGTTGTTACTCCTAAACAAATAGTTAAGCTTAAAAATATTAGTGTAGAATTTATAAAAAATAACCACAGTATACCAGGATCTTGTTCGCTGGCTATACATACTGATCAAGGGGTTATTTTCCATACGGGAGACTTTAAGATTGACCTTACACCAATAGATGGCGATGTTATGGATATTCACAGAATATGTGAGCTTGGAAGTTCGGGAGTTCTTTTAATGCTAGCAGACAGTACGAACGTTGAGAAACCAGGATTTACTATGTCTGAAAGAACCGTAGGAGCAGGTTTAGATGATTTATTTAGAAAAGCTAATGGTAGCAGAATTATAGTAGCTACATTTGCTTCAAATGTTCATAGATTACAACAAATTATCAATATGGCGGTTAAATTTAATAGAAAAGTAGCCATCTCAGGAAGATCAATGGTTAATGTTATAGGTGTTGCTAGAGAACTTGGTTATTTAGATATGGAAGATGATACTTTAATAGATTTAAATGATATATCTAAATATGATGATAGTGAATTAGTGATTATAACTACAGGAACACAGGGAGAACCTATGTCAGCACTTGCGAGAATGTCAAGTAGCGAGCACAAAAAGGTAGAAATAAAAAAAGGAGACTTAGTAATAATTTCAGCTCATCCAATACCAGGAAATGAAAAACTAATCTCAAAAGTTATAAACCTTTTATTTGAAAGAGGAGCAAGAGTTGTTTATAATGATATAGCTGATATACATGTATCAGGTCATGCGGCTCAAGAAGACTTAAAGCTTATTAATAGAATGGTAAAACCAAAGTTCTTTATGCCAGTTCATGGGGAATTTAGAATGTTAAAGCGTCATGCAGCATTAGCTACTGAGCTTGGAATGCCAGAACAAAATGTATTTGTAATGCAAACTGGTCAAGTACTAGAATTAGACAGAAATTCTGCAAAAATTACATCTACAGTGCCAACAGGAAATGTACTTGTTGATGGATTAGGTGTAGGAGATGTAGGAAACATAGTTCTAAGAGATAGAAAACATTTATCTGAAGATGGACTTATGATAGTAGTTGTAACTATATCTAAAGAAGATGGTAAAGTTCTTGCTGGTCCAGATATTATATCTAGAGGATTTGTTTATGTTAGAGAGTCAGAAGATTTAATGGATGGAGCAAAAAATGTAATAAAAGATGTTTTAAATGAATGTGAAGAAAAAAATATAAAAGAATGGGCATATTTAAAAAATAATATTAAAGAAAACTTAAAAGAATATTTATATGTAAAAACTAAGAGAAATCCAATGATATTACCAATAATCATGGAAGTATAATTAGAAATACCCCAGTATTTGAAATAAAAATACTGGGGTATTTTTTTGTAACATAGACAAAACTCTATTAAAAATGCATATATACTTATAAAGCTTAAAATATTAATACTAATTGGGAGGATAATATGAGTGTATATGATGTTGCTACAAAGTTAGCTGGTGAAATAAGAAATAGTAAAGAGTATAAGGATTTTGTTTATAATATGAAAGAAATTAAAAATGATAAAAATAATGAATATTTATTAAGTGAGTATAAAAAGATGGGATATAATCTTCAATATACTACTATGAATAATAAAAAAATAGATAAAAAATCCATTAAAAAAATGGAAGAAATTCAGAATAAAATTAGAAATAATGAAAAAATATATAATTATCTATTAGCTGAGGAAAAATTTAATGTAATGATGAACAAAGTAAATAAAATAATAGCTCAGGCCGTCAAAGAAGATTATAAATAGAAAAGAGGAATTTAAATGAAGATACTAGTTATTAAAGTTGATTTAAGGGCGCCTTATGTACATTCACTTAAGGAAAAAAGAATGATAGTTAAAAGTATAATAGGTAAATTGCAAAATAAATTTAATATTAGTATAAGAGAAGTTGAAAACCAGGATTTGCATCAAAGGATAAGCGTTGGTATGGTCAAGCTTGATTTAAACAGTAAAGATAGCGATCAAGCAAAAGAAAAAATTATAAACTTTATAGAAGAAAATTGTGAGGCAGAAATAATTGATATTGAAAGTGAAATTATTAATTATTGATAAATATAACATGTAAAAGATACTAATTATAAATTAGAAATATTGGTAAAAAATAATATAAGAGAAATAATAAAAGAAGTTAATAAAATTAAAGACATTAAGAGGTGAAGAGATGAAAAAATTTATTAGCTTTCTACTTGTATTAGTTTTTACAATAAGTCATGGAAGTATTATTTTTGCCAATACCCAAGATGCCAAATTAGATATAGCCTCTAAATCAGCTGTACTAATGGACGCCTCAACAGGTAAAGTTTTATACGAGAAGAATTGTCATGAAAAATTACCACCAGCCAGTGTGACAAAAATAATGACAATGCTTTTGATTTGTGAAGCAATAGAAGATGGAAAGATTAAAGAAGATGATGATGTTCAAATAAGTGAAACAGCTGCTAGTATGGGAGGTAGCCAAATATTCCTTGAACCAGGAGAAATACAAAAGGTAGATACTTTGTTAAAATCCATAGCAGTTGCGTCTGCAAATGATGCTTGTGTTGCAATGGCAGAATATGTAGGCGGTAGTGTGGAAGAGTTTGTAGCACTTATGAATAATAGAGCTAAAGAACTTGGAATGAAAGATACAAATTTTGTTAATACAAATGGTCTTCCTGTTGATAATCATTATACTTCAGCTTACGACATAGCTTTGATGTCTAAAGAGCTACTTACTCATAAGAAGATTTCTAAGTATTTAACTACATGGATGGATGAAGTTGTAGTTGGTAAAAAGCAAGCTAAAATAGGAATTTCAAACACTAATAAATTAGTGAAACACTATGAAGGAGCTACAGGAGTAAAAACTGGCTTTACTCAACAAGCAAAATATTGCTTATCAGCATCTGCAATAAGAAATAATACACATTTAATAGCAGTTACATTATGTGCTGAAACCTCTCCAATAAGATTTAAAGACGCCACAAGTCTTTTAAATTATGGGTTTGCAAATTATGAAAGTGTTAAAATTTGTGGAGCAAACGAAAAAGTTGCTACAGTTAAATTTGAAAAAGGTGAGAAAGAGAATATTGATTTAGTTGCAAAAAATGATTTAAGTGTGTTAATAAAAAAAGGTGATAAAAAAGATTTCAAAAAGAAAGTAGAGATAAAACAAGATCTAAAGCTTCCAATAAAGAAAAATACAGAACTAGGAGTTGTAAAAGTTTATAGAGGTGAAGAACTTGTTGGAGAAACCAAAATAATAAATAATGAAGATATAAATAAGGCTTCTTATTTACAAATGTTAAGAAGAGTAGTAGATAACTTATTATAATATTAAAAAGCTATGCAGTATATATTTTATGTACTGCATAGCTTTTGTAGTTAATAAAATATAAATCTTTTGATTATAATTTTATTAATTGATATAATAATAGTATTACAAAAAATAGTAGGAGAGAATAAATATGTTTAACTTGAGTAATTTATTAGCATCACTGGTGGGCATTGCTATAGCTATATCAATTCATGAGTTTGGTCATGCCTATTCGGCACACTTACTTGGAGATGATACGGCTAAATATAATGGAAGAATGACTTTAAATCCAGCAAAACATGTGGACCCTTTAGGATTAATAACTTTGCTATTATTCCGTATAGGATGGGCAAAACCAGTACCAGTTAATCCAAACAATTTTAAAAACTATAAAGTCGGTAATATAATTGTATCTCTATCAGGAGCACTAGGAAATTTAATAGGAGCTATTATTTGTGCATTAATAGTTAAATATGTGGATATGTATGCTATACAAATAATATTTGATAGAGCTATGTGGATTAATATTGGTTTTGGAGCATTTAATTTACTTCCTATACCGCCGCTTGATGGGTGGGGAATTATATCATCATTACTTCCATATAAATATAATGAATTTGTCTATAAATATGAAAATATGGGATATTTTATATTATTAATTGCTATATTTACAAATGTATATACAATAGTAACAACACCAATAATGATGGCATTTTATAATATAGTAAGTATATTTATGTAAGAGGTAATTTAATGAAGTATAATATACATTTAAATGTTTATGATGGACCTTTAGACTTACTTTGTGATTTAATTTCAAAACAAAAAATAGATATAAAAGATATATCAATCTCAGAGATAACAAGCCAATATTTGGCATATATAGACATGTTAAATGAGATGGATTTGGAAGTTGCCAGTGAATTTATAATAATGGCATCAAAGTTAGTTGAGATAAAATCAAAGTATTTATTATATAAACAACATCATGAAGAAAATGAAGAAGATCCAAGATTAGAATTAGTAGAAAAATTAGAAGAATATAAGAAATTTAAAGAAGCTTCTTTAAGTCTTAAAGAAAATGTTCACTATACTTGTGATACTTTCTTTAGAGCAAAAGAAGAAGTAATTGTAGATAATAAAATAGATTTAGATGAAATATCTATAAAAGCTATAAGAACAATTCTTCCCATGATATTAAAAACAAAAGTCATTGAAGGTTTTGATAAAACAGAAGAGTTGGATATGATAGTGAAAAAAAGAGTAGTATCTTCAGAAGAAAAAATGTCAGACTTAAGAGACTTAATGAAAACAGAAGACAAAGTAAGCTTTGTTGAATTAGTAGGACCTTATGATAAGGATGAAACTATTGCAACATTTTTAGCTATTCTTGAATTAATAAAAGAAAAGTTAATTGTTGTAGTTCAAAATGAATTTTTTGATGATATTCTTATAATAAAGCGTGGAGTGGAAAATGAATAGAAAAGAAATAAAATATATAATTGAATCTATTATGTTTGCTTATGGAGAACCTATAAGTATAAAAGAACTTAATAGTGTCATTAATGAAGAACTTTCTCCTAAAGAAATAGAATTTATGTTGAATTCTTTAATTGATGAATATAGAGAAAATAATAGAGGAATTCAAATAATAAAATTAGAAAATAAATATCAAATGTGTACGAATAAAGATTATGCTGATTATATAAAAAAGGTATTAGAGCCAAAGAAAAGAAAATCTTTAAGTCAAGCTACACTAGAAACATTGACTATTATTGCATATAAACAACCTATTACTAAAGTTGAAATAGAAAGTATTAGGGGGGTTAAATGCGATAAAGTTTTACAAACACTTTTAGAACATGAATTAATTAGAGAAGCAGGAAGACTTAATAAAATAGGTAAACCTATAATATATAAGACAACGCAGGAATTTTTAAAACTATTACAAATAGAAAGTCTTAAAGATTTACCACCAATAGATAGTTTCGGGGATGAAGAAGAAATTTAAAGAATATTATAAAATTTCAAAACATAAATAAACTAAAGGGGGATATATATGAGAAGTAAACTAGCGATGACAATATATGTAATATTTGCAATATTAAGCTTTTTTTTCGGTGTACAAATGTTTAAAACAGGTGATACATTAAGAGGAATATTATTTATGGTTGCTGTTGCATGTTGGGGAATGTGTATATACAATAATAGTGGAATGACAAGAAGACAAAAGCAAAGAGTAGAACCTTCTGCACAAAGAGCTATGTCGAATAAAAAAAACAATAAAAAGTCAAAATCTAGATAAATAAAAATCATAGGTAAAATGCCTATGATTTTTTTACTCCTAGGGCCTATATTCTTTTAATTAGTATATATCCATAAGTTTTGCAAACAATATAGAATATGAGATATTTTAATTTACAATATATATGTTTATATATTTTTCTTATATTAATTTTATTATTAATACCATATTCTCATTTTATATTTGAATTTGAATTTAATAATAAAAAAATAATTATAAATTTAAAAATCAAACTGTTATTTAGATTAATAAAATTTAATATACAATTATATCCTCCAAAAAAGAAGAAAAAAAAGAAAAAAAGAAGTAGCTTTGAGGATTTAAAAATTTTGTATAAAGAATCAGATAATATTATTAATTTGATTAAAAAAATAAAAATAATAGAATTATACTCAAATATATATTTTAGCAATGTAAATCCATATATAACTGTATATATTAATGCATTAATTAATGGTATTTATGGAATTATAACAAATATATGTAGTTGTGAAAAAATATATTTAAACATAGTACCTAAGTTTACAGAAAATAATATTAAAGGAAGTGTGAAAATACATATAAAATTTAGACTATATACAATGTTTAAATCTATTGTGATACTAGTGAGAATACTAAAAAATAAGTCTAAGGAAGGTGACAAAAATGACAGCTACAAATTCAATACAAAGCATTATGGAGACAACTCTTGAGACTATAAAAAACTCTATAGATTCTAATACAATAGTAGGGAATCCTATAAAAGCAGAAGCATCCGTTATTGTACCTATATCAAAAGTAACGGTTGGCTTTGGTATTGGAGGAGGGGAATATAACAAAAGCTGTAAAACTAATACTAATAGTGATACTAATTTTGCAGGAGGAAGTGGAGGCGCAGTTACTATATCGCCTGTGGCTTTTGTTGTTGTAGAAAATGGAGAAACACGCTTGATTTCATTAGAAGACAACGTTAATTTAGTTGATAATATTCTAGCTGTAACCCCAAAAATAATAGAGAAAGTACAAAAAATATTAAAGCATGATAGCCATGTGAAGTTTCAAGACGATATAGATAATAATGTAAAAATTCATAAAGAAGAATAAAGTAAATGGAATAAGTTATATTGACACATTATGTCAAAAACTTATTCTTTTTTAATACATAAATGTAATATTTAATAAATAAAGGTAATTTTATAGATTTTTTTGGGAATAATATGTATTAAAATAAGTAGGACAATAAAAAATAAGTAGGACAATAAATAGGAAGGTGTTTCTATGAACATACTTGAAGCTGCATCCATTATAAAAGACTCAGCTGAGAAAATAGCACAAGAAAAGGGTATAAGTGAAGAAGAAGCATATTATGAAGCTGTTTTAATATATAAAGATGTATATGAAAAAGAAAAAAAATAAGGTAAGACCGGATCTTACCTTATTTTTATATATTTATTATATAACTTGTGAAAGTACCTTCCCTATGGAATCGTTAATGACAACTGAAGCTTTTGTATCATAGCCAGTGCTACTTTTGTTAATAAGTACAATGCTATCTCCATTAAAGTAGTCAATAAAACCAGCTGCTGGATAAACTACTAATGATGTTCCACCAATAATTAATAAATCGGCATTGCTAAGAGCATTAACAGTTTGATTTACTACAGAATTATCCAGTGGTTCTTCATACAACACCACATCTGGTTTGACAATACTACCACAGACATCACAGTATGGTATATTTCCACCTAAGTTTAACATTTCTTCTAAAGTATAAAATTTTTTGCATTTAGTACAGTAATTTCTATGTACAGATCCATGAAGCTCTAAAACATTTCTACTTCCAGCCATTTGATGAAGACCATCAATATTCTGAGTTATTATAGCATTTAATTTCCCCATATTTTCTAGTTTAGCCAGAGCTATGTGAGCGCTATTTGGTGTAGCATCTTCATATATTAATTTATCTTTGTAAAATTTATAAAATTCTTCGGGATATCGCGTAAAAAAGGTATGAGATACTAATTGTTCAGGAGTAAAATTTCTATTTAATTTTTCATTAAATAAACCAGAGGCACTTCTAAAATCTGGAATGTTAGATTCTGTAGATACACCTGCCCCACCAAAAAAAACAATATTATTATGACTATCTATAAGTTCTTTTAATCTTTTAATACTATCATCCATATATAGATACCTCCTAAAATAATATTTATAATACTATAATACCAAATATTCACAAAAATAAGTATAAGTATGCAAAAAAATGTGATTATTTTAATAATTTTAAACGAAATCTCTATGAGTTAAACAAAAAATTTTACGAATGGTAATATAAAAAGCTTTCTTAAATAGGAAAGCTTTTTATATTACCGAATTATTAAACTATTAAACAAAGTATCTTTTATATCTAAAGAAAACTTCCAAATTATTTTCTTTTACAATTGTTTTAAGGTCACCATAATTATATGTGGCAAGGGCATACTCTCTAATTTTAGAAAATAAAAACTTTTCTTTTTCATTTTTAAAATTCATTATATTTTTTGCAATTTCCCAGGCAATAGATTCTCTCTCTATTAAATTTTTCTTGAATGTGACTACACTTTCTTCTAAATCTTTCGGTAAATTATTTTTATAGTAGTCCTCCTGAGAGATATCGATATTATAATAAATCATTTTTTCTATGATGTCGGTTAAAATTTTAGAATGCTCCCATTTATTATTTGATATGCTGTCATCTAATATATGGCCGACTTCATGAGAACAGACACATTTTGCTATTATTTTAAGATTTTCTTCAGATATATCTATATTATAATAATCAAAAGTATTTACATAGAAATAAAAATTATAACAAAATGATAGAAAGCCAATTTGGGTTACTAGTAATAGTCTTAGTTTTGGCAGCGCACATATGGGTGTATCCTTTTTATTTGAATAATAAAGATGAACTTTTTTATCTATTTTTGAATTAAATTCTTTTACACAGCTCTTAAATAACTTTTTTCCTCCCAGGTTATCATAATAAGTGGACATATGATTTATGTCAAAAATATTATTGCATGCCATATTTAACACCGCCTTAGTTTGAATTGTGGTCATATTATATAATATTAACTAAGAGGTATTTTGAAGCTAATCCAATAAAATTAATTTTATTTTATATAACATAATAATAAATTTTTTATAGATATGATATAATAATTTATCTAGGAAAGGAAGTGATAATCTCATGGACAATATTAAAGACTATTTAGAAAAGCTAGAGATTAAAAATAGTAGATTAGAAAAACACTTAAAAGAAGTTCAGGTATCGAAGGTTGTTTACTTTAAAGAAGATAAGATTTTTTATATGTATCTAGTGTCAAAAGATATGATATCTCATGAGATTTTAGATGAACTTAGAGAAGAATTACTAGGTAAATTAAAATATTTTAAAAATATCAGACTTAAAATTAAGTTTAATGGTTTTGGTAGAAAATCAGAAAAAGATATAGTAAAAACTTATTGGCATAATATTTTATATATATTAAAAAAAATCTGTCCAGCTATTGAAGGATGGAAGAAACAAATAGAGTATATGTGCTTAGATAATATGCTAAAAATAAAGATTCCTAAAGATATTTTTTATGAAAAACTAAAGAAAAATAATATAGAAGATATAATAAGAAATGTCTTGCTAGAAGAGTTGGGAATTGATTATGAAGTTAAAGTGGAAAAAGCTGTTACAGAAAAAATAGACAGAAAAAAATTAATAGAGAAAACAGAAAAAGAAATTGAAGAACTAATCAAAGAAATGGAATTTGAAGTGGTTGATGAAGAGCATGAAGAAGAAGGATATATAATTAAAGAAGAACATGATGAACATTTAATTTATGGAGAAGATGTAAATAGTTTAGTGCATCATATAAGAGATATAAATCAAAATTCTAAAACTGTAGCTGTTGTAGGAGAAGTATTCCATATAGAAAATAAGGAATTAAGAAATGGTAAGATTCTTTCGATAATGTCTATTACAGATAATACAAGCTCTATTAATTGTAAGTTATTCTTAAATGACTTAAATAAAGATAAAGTATTAGATCAGGTGAAAGAAGGATCCTATGTAAAAATAAAAGGTGACGTATTATATGATACTTATCAAAGAGAAATAACTATGACAATAAGTGGTATTAGAAAAGAAGAAAAGCCACAACGAAAAGATACTTGTGAAAAAGGAAAACGAGTAGAATTACATGCCCACACTCAGATGTCTTCTATGGATGCCCTATGTCCTACAAAAAAATTAGTCAAGCAAGCAGCTGCTTGGGGGCACAAAGCAATTGCAATAACAGATCATGGAGTGGTACAGGCTTTCCCAGAAGCTATGGATGCAGGAAAAGCAAACAATATAAAGATCCTATATGGTGTAGAAGGATATTTAGTAGAAGATAATTTGCCAGTAGTACAAAATGCAAATGATAAAGAATTATCTCAGACATTTGTAGTATTCGACTTAGAAACTACAGGTTTTTCAAATAAAAATGATAAAATAACTGAAATTGGAGCTGTAAAAGTTGAAAACTTTAAAGTTGTAGATAGATTTAGTCAGTTAATAAATCCTGAGAAAGATATTTCTTATAAAGTACAGGAACTTACAGGAATTACGAATGATCTAATAAAAGATAAACCTATAATAGAAGAGGTATTACCTAAATTTGTTGAGTTTATTGGAGATAGTGTATTAGTTGCTCATAACGCAGACTTTGATATGGGATTTATGCAACAAAAATGTAGGGAACAAAATATTGAATTTAAAAATACATCAGTAGATACATTGACACTGGCGAGAACTCTACTTCCTCATATGAAAAGATTTAGATTAAACCTTATAGCTAAGGAATTAGGAATTCCGCTACTTAATCACCATAGAGCTGTAGATGATGCTGAAGCTACTGCTCATATATTTATTAAATTTTTAGAAATGATACGTAAAAAAGGTGGAGAAAAATTAAGTGATGTAAATAAAATTTTAGGTGATATAGATTATACAAAACTTAAGACAAATCATGTTACCTTAATTGCTAAGAATCAAGTTGGAATAAAAAATCTTTATAAAATAGTATCTGATGCTCACGTAAATCATTTTTATAGAGCACCGAGAATTTTAAAAAGTGTTTTAGAAGAATATAAAGAAGGAATAATAGTTGGATCGGCGTGTGAAGCTGGAGAAGTGTTTCAGGCTGTTAAGCAAAATAAAAGTGACGAAGAAATTGAACGAATAATATCTCTTTATGATTATGTGGAAGTTATGCCAATAGACAACAATCGATTTATGATTGATAAGGGCGAAGTAGAAGATGAAGAAGAATTAAGAGATCTCAACAGAAGAATGATAGAAGTAGCTCAAGCGTATGGAAAAATTCCTGTTGCTACAGGAGATGTACATTTTATAGATAAACATGAAGCTATATACAGGAAAGTACTTAAATACTCTCAAGGTTTTAAAGTCGATGAAGAAGAAACTTATCTTCATTTTAGAACGACAGACGAAATGCTAGAAGAATTTAAATATTTAGGGGAAGATTTAGCTTATGAGGTTGTAGTTGAAAATACTAATAAAGTGGCGGATATGGTAGAGGATATATTACCTATACCTAATGAAACTTTCCCACCTGTAATAGAGGGTTCTGATACGGAACTTAGAGATATGTGTAATGAGAAGGCTGAAAGAATCTATGGTTCTCCTCTTCCTGATGTTGTGAGAAAAAGACTGGATAGAGAGCTAAACTCAATTATAAGTAATGGTTATGCAGTTATGTATATAATAGCCCAAAAACTAGTTGCAAAATCTTTATCGGATGGATATTTAGTTGGATCAAGGGGTTCTGTTGGTTCATCACTAGCAGCTACTATGAGTGATATAACAGAGGTTAATCCACTTCCAGCACATTATGTTTGTGAAAATCCTGAATGCAAATATTCTTATTTCTATGAAATAGGTGAATGGGGATCAGGTGTGGATTTACCAGATAAAGATTGTCCTAAATGCGGGCAAAAACTAAAAAAAGATGGTCATGATATACCTTTTGAAACATTCCTAGGTTTTGAAGGAGATAAGGAGCCAGACATTGACCTTAACTTCTCAGGAAGTTATCAGCCAGTAATTCATAAATATACAGAAGAGTTGTTTGGAGAGGGATACGTTTATAGAGCAGGTACAATAGGTACAGTTGCAGAAAAAACTGCCTATGGATATGCCAAAAAGTTTGTGGAAGAAAATGATTTAAACTCAACTTCAGCTGAGGTTTTAAGACTTGCTAATGGATGTACAGGAGTAAAGAGAACTTCTGGACAGCATCCTGGAGGAGTTATGGTTATTCCAAACTATAAGGATGTTTATGATATAACTCCAATACAGTATCCGGCAAATGATACTAGTTGTGGAGTTATCACCACTCACTTTGATTATCACTCAATAAGTGGTAGGATACTAAAACTAGATATACTTGGACACGACGTTCCGACCATCATCAGAATGATAGAGGATATTACAGGAACAGTTGCAACAGAAGTTCCTTTAGATGATCAAGAGACTATGTCTTTATTCACATCTACAGAGGCTCTTGGAGTTACACCTGAGGAAATTAATTGTCCTGTAGGATGCCTTGCTATACCAGAGTTTGGTACTAAATTCGTTAGACAAATGCTTCTTGATACAAAGCCAAAAACATTTGATGAATTAGTACGTATTTCAGGACTTTCTCATGGTACTGATGTTTGGTTAAATAATGCTCAAGATTTAGTTGTAGAAGGTACGGTCGAGTTTAAAGAAGTTATAACAACTCGTGATGATATTATGAACTACTTAATATTTAAAGGGCTTCCACCTAAAATGGCCTTCACTATAATGGAAAGTGTTAGAAAAGGTAGAGGTTTAAAACCAGAATTTATTGAAGAGATGAAGAAAAATGATGTGCCAGATTGGTATATAGGATCATGTCAAAAAATAAAATACATGTTCCCAAAAGCTCATGCTGTTGCCTATGTTATGATGAGTTTTAGATTGGCATATTACAAAGTGCATTATCCTGCGGCATTTTATGCAACTTATTTTACAATAAAGGCAGAAGATTTTGATGCTGACTTGATAGTAAAAGGGCTGGATGTTATAAAAAATAAAATGGATGAAATTCAACACTTAGGGAATGATGCTACGGCAAAAGAGAAAAATATGCTTACAGTTCTTGAAGTTGCTTATGAAATGTATGCTAGAGATATAAAAATTCTTCCTGTAGATATTTATAAATCTGATGCCACATTATTTAAAGTTATTGATGATAAAACAATTTTACCACCAATGATAGCACTACAAGGTGTGGGAGAAAATGCGGCTATTCACATTCAACAAGAAAGAGAAAATGGTGAATTTATATCTAAAGAAGATTTAAGAAAGAGAACAAAAATATCTAAGACTGTAATTGAAACTTTAACACAACACGGTTCTTTAGATAATATGAGTGATAAAAATCAACTCTCATTATTTTAGTATGATTAAATAAATTAAAAGTTGCCATCTAAATATATAGATAGGCAACTTTTTTGAATTATAGTATAAAAAATGAATAAACTAAGTATATTAATGTACTTATAATTATAAGGAGGGATTAATATGTTTAGTTTTGAACCTATAGAGTTGGTAGGATATAGTGCGTCCATTTTAATTGCTATATCCCTTACAATGACAGATATATATAAATTAAGAATAATAAATTCCATAGGATGTTTAATGTTTGTTATATATGGATTAAATGTTGGAGCTTATCCTGTAGCTTTGGCTAATGCTATAATAATTATTATAAATATTTATAACCTATATAAACTAAAAGGTATGAATAATAAGAGTTAAAAAATATGAATTTTTATAAGAAATCCTAAACATAAGTAATGTTATGGCAGATATAAAATAAACACAAAAGCTTGTAAACATAACATTTTTATGATATAGTGATATATAAAATAGTATATTTGCAGAAACTAAGAGTGAGACAGCTGTGCTCACTCTTTTATTTTAAATACTATAAATACAACTGAATAGGAGGTAAATAATATGAAAAAGAACATAGCTAGTGAAATAGAACAATTGGTATTACCTATTACAGATGCCAATGGATTAGAATTAGTAGATGTTGAATATGTTAAAGAAGGTGGAGAATTCTTCCTTAGAGTTTACATCGATAAAGAAGGCGGAGTTTCTTTAAATGAATGTGAATTAGTTACAAGAGCTATAAATCCAATTCTAGATGAAAAAGATCCAATAAAGGATAACTATTATTTAGAAGTATCATCTCCAGGTCTTGATAGACCACTTAAAAAAGATAAAGACTTTGTGAAATATCAAGGTAGAGATGTGGAAATAAAACTTTATAAGCCGATAAACGGTTCTAAATTACATGAGGGAGAACTTGTTGGTTTAACTGAAGATAAAAATATTAAAGTTATAATAGATAATGAAGAAGTTGAGTTTAATAAAAAAGATGTTGCACTTATTAGATTAGCTATCAAGTTTTAGTGGTAACATTAATATAGGGAGGATAAAATAATGAATCACGAATTCATAGAAGCGTTAGATGAATTAGAAAAAGACAGAGGTATCGATAAAGATGTACTTATAGATACAATAGAGCAAGCATTACTTACTGCATACAAGAAAAACTTTGGATCAGCTCAAAATGTAAGAATAGATTTTAACAGAGAAAAAGGAGATGTTAAAGTTTATTCACAAAGAAGAGTTGTTGATGAGTCAGATTTATATGATAACTTCTTAGAAATAGAGCTTGCTGAAGCAAGACAAATAAATCCTAAGTATGAACTTGGAGATATAATAGAAAATGAAGTAACACCAAAAGAGTTTGGTAGAATAGCAGCTCAAACAGCTAAACAAGTAGTTGTTCAAAGAATAAGAGAAGCTGAAAGAGAAATAATATACAATGAATTCATAGAAAAAGAAGGAGAATTAGTAACAGGAGAAGTTGCTAGAGTATCTGATAACAAGAAAATAGTTTATGTAAGACTTGGTAAAATAGAAGCATCTATGCCAGAAACAGAACAAATACCAGGAGAACATTTTAAAGCTGGAGATAAAATAAAGGTATATATATTAGAAGTGAAGAAAACTAATAAGGGACCTCAAATAGTAGTATCTAGAAGTCATCCAAATTTAGTTAAGAGACTGTTTGAATCAGAAGTACCTGAGATATTCCAAGGGATAGTTCAAATAAAATCTGTATCTAGAGAAGCAGGTTCAAGAACTAAAATGGCTGTTCATTCAATAGATGAAAAAATAGATCCAATTGGAGCTTGTGTAGGACCAAAAGGAACTAGAGTTAAATATGTAGTTGATGAATTAGGTGGAGAAAAAATAGACATAATAAACTACAGTGAAAATCCAGCGGAATTTGTATCTGCATCTCTTAGTCCATCAAAAGTAGTTAAAGTAGAAGTTGATGAAGAAGAAAAATCAGCACTAGTTGTAGTTCCAGACTATCAATTATCTTTAGCTATAGGTAAAGCAGGACAAAATGCTAGACTTGCTGCAAAACTTACGAATTGGAAGATAGACATCAAAAGTGAATCTCAACTAAATGACGAAGAGTAAGGAGGGATTACTTTGAATAAAACAAAAAAAGTACCTCAAAGAAAATGTATTGCTTGTCAAGACAGAGACAATAAAAAAGAACTTATTAGAATAGTAAAAAATAAAGAAGGCGAAATTTTTATAGACTTAACTGGAAAAGCAAATGGAAGAGGAGCATACATATGCAAGGATTCTGAATGTTTAAAAAAAGCTATAAAGAGTAAAGCTTTAAATAGAGCATTTAAAATGGAAGTGCCTAATGAGGTATATGAAAAATTATTGTTGGAGTTAGAATCTTATGAAAAATAATATGGAAAAAATACACTCATTACTAGGCCTTGCAATGAGAGCAGGTAAATTAGTATCTGGAGAAGATGCAACAATGTTAGATTTAAAAAAAGGAAAATTAAATTTAATTATAGTTGCAGGTGATGCATCAAATAATACGAAAAAGTTATTTAATGATAAATCATCTTATAGAAAAGTAAACTGTGTAGAGTTATCTACAAAAAGTGATTTAGGAATATCTATTGGTAAAGATTCTAGAGCAGTTATAGGAATTAAAGACATAGGATTCGCAAATAAAATCATACAGTTAATGGATTAACAAATAATAATAGGGGGTGATCTTGTGAATAAGACAAGAGTTTACCAAATAGCAGAGCAAGTAGGAATGTCAAATAAAGACGTTTTAGCAAAAATAAAAGAATTAGGAATAGAAGTAGAAAACGAAAAATCTCAATTAGAAGAAGATGAAGTAGAGTTACTAATGGATCTTTTAGCAGAAGAAAAAGTATCTGATGAAAATGTAATAAAAGTAGATGGAACTTTAACAGTTCAACAATTGGCTGAAGCTTTAGGGAAACCAGCAACAGAAGTTATAATGAAACTTATGAAAATGGGAACAATGGCTTCACTTAACCAAGAAGTTAACTTTGAAATAGCTTCACACTTAGCAAGTGACTATGGATTTACATTAGTTGCAGGTGGAAATGATGAAGAAGCAGAAGTAGAAATAGAAGCATTAATGCAAATAGAAGAAGATAAAGAAGAAGATTTAAAACCAAGACCACCAGTTGTAACAGTAATGGGACACGTTGACCATGGTAAAACTTCTTTACTAGACGCTATAAGAAGTACACATGTTACTAATACAGAAGCAGGTGGAATTACTCAACATATAGGTGCTTCTGAAGTATCAATAAACGGACAAAAAATTGTATTCTTAGATACTCCAGGACATGAGGCTTTCACAGCGATGAGAGCAAGAGGGGCACAAGTTACAGATATAGCTATACTTGTTGTTGCAGCAGATGATGGTATAATGCCTCAAACAATAGAAGCAATAAACCATGCTAAAGCAGCAGAAGTTCCTCTAATAATAGCAATAAACAAAATAGATAAACCAGCAGCTAATCCTGATAAAGTTAAACAAGAATTAGCAGATCAAGGCTTACTTGTTGAAGACTGGGGTGGAGATGTTATAGCAGTTCCAGTTTCAGCTAGACAAAGAACAGGTATAGATACATTACTTGAAATGATACTTTTAGTTGCTGAAATGGAAGAATTAAAAGCTAATCCAGATAAAAGAGCAGTTGGTACTGTAGTAGAAGCTGAGTTAGATAAAGGTAGAGGACCAGTTGCAACAGTTCTTGTTCAAGGTGGTACATTAAAAGTTGGAGATCCAATAGTTTGTGGTGTTGCTTGTGGTAAAGTTAGAGCAATGATAAACTCAAAAGGAAAAAGAGTTAAAACTGCTGGACCATCTACAGCTGTTGAAATATTAGGGCTTTCTGAAGTTCCACAAGGTGGAGATCAATTTGTAGCTGTACCTTCAGATAAAATAGCTAGAAATGTAGCTGAAAAAAGACAACAAATAGCCAGAGAAGAAATGTTAAAATCTAATCAAAGAATGTCTCTTGACCAATTCTTCGATCAAATGAACGAAGGTCAAGTTAAAGAGCTTAATATAGTTATAAAAGCCGATGTTCAAGGGTCTGTTCAAGCTGTTAAGCAATCACTTGAAAAATTATCTAATGACGAAGTTGGAGTTAGAGTAATACACGGTGGTGTTGGAGCTATAAATGAATCAGATGTTATGCTTGCGGCTGCTTCAAATGCAATAATAATAGGGTTCAATGTTAGACCAGTACCTAGTGCAGAGTCTCTTGCAGAAAAAGAAAGTGTTGACGTAAGAAGTTACACTATAATATACAAAGCTATAGAAGACATACAAGCAGCTATGACTGGTATGTTAGATCCAGAATATAGAGATGAAGATACAGGTAAAGCAGAGATAAGAGAAGTTTACAAAATATCTGGTGTTGGTACTGTATCAGGATGTTATGTTACATCTGGTAAAATATTCAGAAATGGCAAAGTTAGAATAGTAAGAGATGGAATAATAATTCACGAAGGTGAAATACAAGCTCTTAAGAGATTCAAAGATGATGTAAAAGAAGTTAATAACGGATACGAATGTGGTATGAGCTTCGTTAACTACAACGATATAAAAGTTGGAGATATAGTAGAAGCATATATAACAAAAGAAGTTGAAAGAAAATTAAAATAATTAATTAACAAAAAGTAAAGAAGGTTGATATTATGGCATCATATAATAGAACACGTAGAATAGGCGAAGAAATTAGAAAAATAGTAAGTACTATGCTTATTAATGGAATAAAAGACCCTAGAATAAATTCTATGGTAAGTGTTACAGATGTGGAAGTTACTAGCGACTTAAGTTATGCCTATATATACGTAAGTATTTTAGGCGGAGATGAAGAATCTACTTTACAAGGTTTAAGTAGTGCAGAAAGCTACATCAGAAGAGAAATAGGTAGAAGTATAAAAATAAGACATATCCCACAAATAATATTCAAAGTTGACGATTCTTTAATAAAAGGTATGTATATGGACAGCCTTATAAAAAAAGTATCACAAAAAGATCAAGAAAAACCTCAAGTACAAGTTGAGGAAAATGACAATGAATAGTCTAGATAATATTATAAAATATATGCATGGAAGTAACGATTTTGTCGTTACTTCTCATGTTAATCCTGACGGAGACAATATTGGTTCAACTCTTTCAATTTATTATTTCTTAAAACAAATTAATAAAAAGGTTTATTACGTTATGAATGATAATATGCCTTTAAATTTGCAATTTCTTATTGAAGACATAAATATAATAAACTCTAGTGAATTTAAAGAGCTGAATATAGAAAATTATACTTTGATTACTTTAGATTGTGGAGATAAAAATAGAATATGTGTAGATGATGATATTAAAGATAATTGCATAAAATTGATAAATATAGATCATCATGCAAGTAATGATTTTTATGGGGATTTAAATTATGTAGTAGCAGAGGCTTCTTCAACTTGCGAGTTAGTATATGACTTACTTGTAAGAAATGGAGAAATAAATAATTGTAAATCGATAGATGAAAATATAGCTACAGCTCTTTATACAGGTCTTATGACTGATACAGGTAAACTTACATACTCAAACACTCATGCAAGTAGTTTTGATATGGCAAAGAACTTGTTAATATGTGGAGCAGATACACAAAAAGTAGTTCAAAATGTTTTTGGAAGTAATCCTTTTAATTTTTATAAATTATTAGGTGAATCATTAAATACTCTTGAAATTATTAATACTAAAGTGGCAATAATGATAGTGACACAAGAAATGCTTAAAAAGTATAATATAGATTTCAAGGATATTGATGGTATAGTACCTTATGCTAGAGATATAGAAAATGTAGAAATAGGAATATTGCTTAAAGAAAAAAGTAATAATGAAATTAAAGTTAGCTTAAGATCAAAAGCATTTGCAGATGTAAGTCGTATAGCTAAAACATTTGGCGGAGGCGGTCATATAAGAGCTGCTGGTTGTACTATAAATGATAGTATTGAAAATGCTAAAATAAAAATAATAGAAGAAGCATTAAAAGAAGTTTAAGGATGATTTTTAATGAATAAAATAGTAAATATATTAAAACCTACAGGGATGACATCTCACGATGTTGTAAGTAGGGTGAGAAGAATTTTAAGTATGAAAAAAGTTGGTCATACAGGAACGCTAGATCCTGATGCAGCTGGAGTTCTTCCTATATGTTTAAATAAAGCTACAAAAGTAAGTGAGCTTATTTTAAACAAAGAAAAATCATACATATGTGAATTAACACTAGGTGCTGCTACAGACACTTATGATTCTTCTGGAGTAATAACTTTTGAAGGAGACACTTCAAATATTACAAAAGAAGATATTTATAAAGCTTTTGAAACACAAAGAGGGGAGATTGACCAATATCCTCCTGTTTATTCAGCATTAAAAATTAATGGCCAAAAGATGTGTGACTTAGCAAGAAAAGGACAGGCTGATAAAATAGAAATCAAATCTAGAAGAATTAAAATAGAAAAAATAGAAATTTTAAATATAATTGAAAATAAAATATTATTTTTAGTTAAATGTTCAAAAGGGACTTATGTCAGAAGTATATGTCATGATATTGGTCAGTACTTAAATTGTGGAGGACATATGTCATTTTTACTTAGAACATCCTCTGGAAAATTTAACTTAGAAAACTCAATAACTCTAGAAGAATTAGAAAAATATTATAATGATAATACACTAGAAAATTACTTATATGATATTGATTATGTTCTAGATAACTTTAAAGAAGTTAAATTAAAGGACACAGCTCTTAAATACTATAGAAATGGTGGAATAATAGATTCTAAAAGATTCACAAATGATAATTTATCTGAAAATGATGAATATGTTAGGGTGTATTGCAACGATGAGTTTATAGGTACTGGAAAATTATTGAAAAATAATACCACTATTAGTTTAAAGAGTGATAAAATTTTTATAGAATAATTATTATATCAGTGGGGAAAAGACATGATTATTATAAATTCTTTAAAAGAAGTAGAACGTTTTGATAAAAGCGTTGTTACTATAGGTAAATTTGACGGTATACATAAGGGACACGAAGTTCTTATAGCAAAGGCTGTTGAGTATTCAAAAGAAGAAAATGTAACAAGTATAGTTTTTACATTTAAAAATAGTCCTGTAAGTTATTTTTCTAATATAGTACCTAGAGAAATAATAACAGAAATGGAAAAAATGAATAAACTTAACTTATTAGGTATAGATGTAGTTATAGATATACCTTTTAATAAAGATATGGCAGAGATATCAGCAGAAGATTTTGTAAAAGAAGTACTGGTTAATAAACTAGGAGCAAAGAAATTGATTATAGGACATGACTTTGCTTTTGCAAGAAATAGAGAAGGCACTCCACCAATCTTAAAGATATTAGGTAAAAAATATGGATTTGATGTAGAGGTAGTTGAACCTGTAGTTATTAATAATATAAGAGTAAGTAGTACTCATGTAAAAGATTTAATTTATGCAGGTAGAGTTGGAGAAATAAAAAACTATTTAGGAAGAAATTATACAATTGAAGGTATAGTAATTCATGCAAAAAAACTAGGTAGAACTATAGGATTCCCAACGGCAAACATTAAACTAAAAGATAATCTTATCATACCTAAAAGAGGTATATATGCTACAAAGGTATATATTGGTGATGAAGTATATGTAGGTGCTACAAATATTGGATATAATCCTACAGTAAACGGAGAAAAAATGTCAGTTGAAACAAATATATTACAATTTGATAAAGATATCTATGGTAAAACTATAAAACTTGAGTTTTTGGAAAGAATAAGAGATGAGAAGAAGTTTAAGGATTTAAACGAATTAAAAATACAATTGAAGATGGATACTAATTATATATATAAAAAGTATATTTGCAAAAGTAACTAAGTTGTGATAAAATAATCAAAGTAACCATTACTCGGCATGTGAATACTCCAATCAATGCTTAGTAAATGGCGATTATATTAAAATATTTGGAGGTACATCAAATGAATAAAACAGAAATAATAAGAGAATTCGGAAGAAAAGAAGGAGATACTGGTTCTCCAGAAGTTCAAATAGCTTTATTAACAGCTAGAATAAACGAATTAAATGAGCATTTAAAAGTTCACAAAAAAGACCACCACTCAAGAAGAGGATTATTAAAAATGGTTGGTAGAAGAAGAAACTTATTAGCTTACTTAAAAGAAAAAGACTTAGAAGGTTACAGAGCATTAATAGCTAAATTAGGATTAAGAAAATAATCTTATTACTTTATTTAAAAAGCAGGTATACTTATAGTACCTGCTTTTTTTGTATTAACAAAAGGTGAATATTAATTTCTATGAGGGGGCAGTAGCCATGAAGATTAAAATACTATGTGACAGCATGTGCGATATTCCTGAAGAGATAAGAGAAAAAGACTTTTTACAAATGATTCCGCTTACTATTAATATAAATGGTAAAGAATATAAAGATGGTATAGATTTTACTAAAGAAGAATTTTATAATGTATTAAAAAATAGTGAAACTTTACCTAAAACATCTCAAGTTACTTATGTGCAATTTAAGGATGCATTCGAAAAGTATGTAAATGAAGGATATGATGTTATTTGTTTAACAGGTTCATCCCAAACTTCAGGAACATATCAAAGTGCAGTTATGGCAAAAAATGATGTAAATGGAAATATATTTATTTTTGATACATTGTTTTTATCATTAGGAAGTGGACAATATGTAATTAAAGCTTGTGAACTAGTAGAGGAAAGTAAATTAAGTGCTGAAGAAATAGTTAAAGAATTAGAGAATATTAGGGAAAGTGTCAATTTATTTTTCGTACCATTTACATTAGATTATTTAAGAGAAAGTGGAAGATTACCGAGCGTGGTATCTTTTGTAGGGAATATGTTGAATATAAAACCTATATGCACTATGGAAGATGGTAAAAACAAAATAGTCACAAAAGTAAGAGGAGCTAAACAAGTTGCGTCTAAGTTAGTAGACATGATTTTAGAAGCTAATGATCAAGATTTAGAATCTAAAATACTTACAATAGGATATGGTTCCAATGAAGCCGATTTTGAAAAACTTAAAGAAGAAGTTGCTAAAAGAATAAAAGCGAAAAAAATATTTATTACTAGAGGTGGTTCTTGTATATGTTCTCACACAGGGCCAGAAATTTTAGCAATTAGTTCTTCCAATTAGTTAATAAATAAGAAGACATACTAAAACACGAATTCTTTACATTGTATAATTATATTGTTAATTAGTAGTAATTTTGTTAATATAGTACATAGAAGAAATAGTGGTTTCAGTATAAGAGGAGGTACAAGCATTAATGTTTGAACATAAAATTTTTACAATGGATTTAGCAGGAAGGGAACTTTCTGTTGAAATAGGGAAAATAGCACAGCTTGCAAGCGGAAGTGCAATACTTAGATACGGAGAGACTATGGTTATGGTTAACGTATCAAAATCAGCGCAACCAAGAGATGGTGTAGACTTTTTCCCACTAAGTGTTGATTATGAAGAAAAATTATATTCAGTTGGTAAAATACCAGGTGGATTCTTAAAAAGAGAAGGTAAACCGTCAGAAAAGGCTATACTTACATCAAGACTTATAGATAGACCTATAAGACCTTTATTCCCAAAAACTTTCAGAAATGATGTACAAGTAGTTGCTACAGTATTATCAGTAGATCAAGACTGTACTCCTGATATAGTTTCTATGATAGGTTCATCAGTTGCTTTATCAATATCAGAAATACCGTTCAATGGGCCAACAGGATCAGTTTGTATAGGATTAGTAGATGGAGCGCTTGTAGTAAACCCTACAGCAGAAGAAAGAGAAAAAAGTTCTCTACACTTAGTAGTATCAGGAACTAAAGAAGCAGTAATGATGGTTGAAGCTGGAGCTGATGAAGTACCAGAGTCATTAATGCTTGAAGCGATATTAAAAGCTCATGAAGAAATTAAAAAAATAGTTGAATTCATAGAACAAATCCAAGCTGAAGTTGGAAAAGAAAAAATGGAATTTGAAGAAACTAAGCCAAATGCTGAAATAGAAGCCAAAGTTAGAGAAATAGCTACTGAAGGCATGAAAGAAGCAGTTAGAGTTGTTGAAAAGCTTGAAAGACAAGAAGCTATGGACGCTGTTAAGGAGCAAACTATAAATAGCTTTGATGAAGACACTTTAGAAGAGTTTGGAAATGATATACTAGCTACTTTAGATTCTATAATCAAAGAAGAAGTTAGAAAAGCTATAGTACATGAAGGTAGAAGACCGGATGCAAGAAAAACTGATGAAATAAGACCAATATGGTGTGATCATGGATTTATACCAAGAGCTCATGGTTCTGGATTATTCACAAGAGGACAAACTCAAGTAATGACAGTTACAACTTTAGGAGCTTTAGGTGACGTTCAAATACTAGATGGACTTGATGAAGAAGAAAATAAGAGATATATGCATCACTACAACTTCCCTGCATACTCTGTTGGTGAAGCTAGACCATCAAGAGGACCAGGAAGAAGAGAAATAGGTCATGGAGCTTTAGCTGAAAGAGCATTACTTCCAGTAATACCTTCAAAAGAAGAATTCCCTTATGCTATAAGACTTGTTTCTGAAGTATTAAGTTCAAATGGTTCTACATCTCAAGGTTCTGTTTGTGGTTCTACATTATCTTTATTAGATGCTGGTGTACCTTTAAAAGATATGGTTGCAGGTATTGCAATGGGACTTATAGAGCATGATGGAAAAATGGCTATACTTTCAGATATACAAGGTATGGAAGATCATTTAGGAGATATGGACTTCAAAGTTGCTGGTACTGAAAAAGGTATAACAGCTATACAAATGGATATAAAAATAGCTGGTATAGATGAAGAAGTATTAACAAGAGCTTTAGCTCAAGCTAGAGTTGGTAGACTTCATATCTTAAATGAAATGAAAAAATGTATAGATAAACCAAATGAAGAATTATCTAAATATGCACCTAAAATAGTTACTATGAGAATCAACCCAGACAAAATAAGAGACGTTATCGGAGCTGGTGGTAAAGTAATAACTAAGATAATAGATGAGACTGGTGTTAAAATAGATATAGAACAAGATGGTGAAGTATTTATAGCTGGTATAGATATTGACATGATAAGATTAGCTCAGCAAAAAATATCTGATATAGTAGCAGAAGTTGAGTTAAATGAAATATACAAAGGTAAGGTAACAAGAATAGTTAACTTCGGTGCTTTCGTTGAATTACTTCCAGGAAAAGAAGGATTACTTCGTATAGGAAATATAGCTCACGAAAGAATTGAAAAAATTGAAGATGTATTAAAAGTTGGAGATGAAGTAGAAGTTAAGGTTACTGAAATAGATGACAAAGGTAGAGTTAATGTATCTAGAAAAGTATTATTACCTAGACCAGAAAGAAAAAATAAATAAAAATCCATTTATAAAATAAGGGAACGAGACATAGTCTCGTTTTTTTTATTATTAATTATTTTATAAAATTAGTCGTTAAAATAATTTTTAGATAACAAGTCCTACTCCTAAGAATAAATTACAAGTTGTAATAATAGACTTAAATAAGAAATAATTTGTACATATTAGGAGGAAACCCATATGATAATGATGGTGCTAAACAAAGGTAAACTGAAAAAAATACTAATTTTTATTCTAATCATTTTGCTTATAGTATGTGGAATTACTTTTACACTAAAGAGGAATGAGTCAGTACCAAGTATTAACATTTTAGATTTAGCAAAAGCTCCATATACCCAGGGAACAAAAAAAAATAGTGGCTATGTTGCATTAACTTGCAACGTAGACCTGGGTTGGGAAGATGAGTATGTAATATCTATTTTAGAAACTTTAAAAAAAGAAAATGTTCATATTACCTTTAATGTTACAGGAAAGTGGGCTGAAAACAAAAAGGACTTGCTTTTGAGGATTAAAAAAGAAGGACATGAGATAGGGAACCATGGATATAAACATTTAGATTATGCTAACCTTTCTTATGATGATAACTACACTCAAATAAGCACTTCGAAAAAAATAATTGATGATGTCATTGGTGAAGAAACTAAATTTTTTCAAGCGCCGGCAGGATCTTTTGGATCAAACACAGTTAAAGCAGCAGAAAGTTTAAATTACATATGTTTTAAGTGGGATGTAGATACTATTGATTGGCAAGATAGAGACAATCCAGAAAAAATTATTGAAAGAGTTAAAAATAAGAACATTGTAGACGGAAGCATTGTTTTAATGCATCCAACAGATGCAACAACAAAATGTTTGGATGATATTATTCAAATTATAAGAGATAAAAATTTAAAGCCAGGAAGACTTAGTGACGTGTTTATTGTTGATTAAATTTAACTACTAAATTATAATTAATACTATAAAATTTTTAATTTATAAAAATTAAAACATATAATTGACGTAGTGAAAGAATTTGGAGGACAATATGTATAAATGTCAAACCCTAAAAAACGGGCTTACTATTGTGGGAGAAGAAATACCTTATTTAAAATCCGTGTCTCTTGGGATTTGGATAAATACTGGATCTAGATTAGAATCACCTAATGAAAGTGGTGTGTCTCATTTTATTGAGCACATGTTGTTTAAAGGTACTAAAAATAGAAGTGCAAAAGATTTAGCAAGAGATATAGATAAAATTGGTGGAGAAATAAATGCTTTTACAAATAAAGAAAGTACATGCTATTACGTTCATCTTTTAGATGAACATATAAATACAGGTATAGATGTATTAAGTGATATGATATTAAATTCAACTTTTAATGATAGTGATATAAACAAAGAAAGAGCTGTAATATTAGAAGAGTTAAAGATGTATGAAGATTCTTTAGAAGATTTGTCTTATGATTTGCTTGTAGAGAATGTATATAAAAATGATGGTCTTGGCATGAATATACTTGGAAATAGAAAAACTATCAAAAGTATGAAAAGAAAAGATATTTTAAATTATTATAATAAGTATTATGTTCCCAACAATGCAGTTATATCAATTTGTGGTAATTTTGATTTTGATAAGGCAGTAAAGATAATAGAAGAAAAATTCGCTAACTGGGAAGAAAAAGAAGTAGATATTAAACTAGATGAAGCTAAATTTCATTCTTGTTTTGTAACTAAAAATAAAGATAGTGAACAGGTTAATATAGCAATTAATTTAAAAGCTATTCCAGAGGAAAGTGAGAAAGAAGCATATGCTTTATCAATTGTAAACAACATATTTGGAGGTAGTACAAGTTCTAGACTTTTCCAAAATGTAAGAGAAGACAAAGGATTAGTATACTCTATATACTCATCTCAAACATTATATAAAAAATGTGGAGAATTAGGCATATTTGCTAGTACAAGTGAAGAATACTTAAAAGAAGTTTATGATTTAATAATGGAAGAAATAAAGAAAATAAGAGAAAGCTATGTTACAGAAGAAGAGCTTAGAGAAAGTAAAGAACAGTTGAAAGGTAATTATATATTAAGTTTAGAAAGCATTAGCTCAAAAATGTTATCAAATGGTGAATCCATATTGCTTAATAATAAAATAAAAGATGAAGATGAAATTATTGAACATATAAATAGTGTAAATATGGAACAAGTTAAAGCAATTATTAATAAAGTATTTAATATAGAGAACTTAGGAGTATGTATAGTAGGAAAAAACGTAGAAGGTGTTCAGATATAATTGTAAAAAATGCATTTTGAGTAATGGATATGCCTAAAGCGGTAACGAAGGCATATGATTTACGACATGAAGAAAGTGAATTTTTAATTTATCGGGGTGAATAATATGAATTTATCTGAATTAGCTGGAAAAGAAATTGTAAACTTAGTTAGTGGGGAGAGGCTTGGAGTAATTGGTGAGTGCGATATTATAATAGATGAAACTACAGGTAAAATATTGGCGCTTTCCATACCAAGAGAAAGAGGATTCTTTGGTATAAGAAAAGATAGAGGAGATTTAGAAATTCCGTGGAGGAATGTAAAAAAAATTGGCAATGATATGATAATCATTGAATATGAAGGGATATATTAGGAGGCAATTATGGGGATTTTAGTACAAAAATTTGGTGGTACATCAGTAGCATCAATTGAAAAAATGAATGAGGTATGTAACATAATAGAAAAATGTAAAAAGATGGGGAATGACTTAGTAGTTGTTGTATCGGCAATGGGAAGAAAGGGAGAACCCTATGCAACTGATACGCTAATAAATTTATGTACTAATGTTAACAAAAAAACTAAAAAACGAGAGCTTGACTTAATAATGTCTTGTGGAGAAATAATATCCGGAACAATATTAACTTCCATGTTAGAAGGAAGAGGAATACCATCAATATTTCTAACAGGGATGCAAGCAGGAATAATAACAACTAAAGTTTATTCAAATTCAAAAATAAAAGAAATAAACCCAACAAGAATACAAAGAGAGTTAGATGAAGGTAAGGTAGTTGTTGTAGCAGGATTCCAAGGTGCAACAGAAGATGGAGAAATTACAACTTTAGGCAGAGGAGGTAGTGATACATCTGCAGTTGCCATAGGAAAAGCCTTAGGCAGCGAAACTGTACAAATTTACACAGATGTAGATGGAATAATGACTGCTGATCCAAGAATAGAACCATCTGCCAAAATACTAGATTACTGTGACTATGAAGAAGTATTCCAAATGGCAGAAAAGGGAGCAAAAGTTATTCATCCAAGAGCAGTAGAATTAGCTAAAAATGGAGATATAATTTTAGAAATAAAGAATACTTTAAATCCTACATGTAAAGGAACTAGAATTGGTTTAAGCCGTGGCTTAGCAAGTGATTATGAAGATTTTCAATCTAGATTTATGACTGCAGTAGCTCATAAGGATAAAATTGCCCAAGTTAAAGTGAAATCATCTGAAGAATTGTTCTCAAAAATATTAAATGAAATGGAAGAAAAACATATAAATTTAGATATGATAAACTTCTTCACAGAAGAAAAGGCATTTGCATTAGAAGAAAATAATATTCATGTAGTAGAAGAAATTTTACAAAAATATGGTGTAAAATATGATATTAGAAAACATTGTGCAAAAGTAACTTTAATTGGTTCTAAAGTGACAGAAACTCCTGGTGTTATTGCAAAAGTTGTTCGAGCTTTATCAAAGGCAGGTATTGCTCTTTTACAATCATCAGACTCATATACATGTCTTACTTGTTTAGTCAAAGAAGATGATATGATAGAAACAGTTCATGCTATTCATAATGAATTTGCTGATTAATAATATATAAAAGTAAGATATATGGAAATACCCTATACAGATATAACAAGAAAGTATTTGTTTATCTATATAGGGTATTTTTTATTTTAAGATATTTATAATTTATAAGATATATGGAAAACTTAATAAGTAGTAATATTATAAATGTTTATAAAGGAGAAAAATCTATGTTATTAATTAAAAATGGAAAAGTAATGACAATGTCTGGAAAAAATTATGATAATGGGTCTATTTTAGTAAAGGATAAGAAAATTATAAAAGTAGGAGAAAATATTACAGTAAATGATACTGAAGATTACAAAGTCATTGATGCAAGTAATTGTTGGGTTATGCCTGGAATAATAGAGGCACATTGTCATATTGGTATAATAGAAGAGAAAAAAGGATTTGAAGGAGATGACTGTAATGAAATATATGAAGCTGTTACACCTTATCTTAGAGCCTTAGACGGAGTTAATGTAATGGATCCTGCTTTTCATAATGCTTTAAGCGCAGGTATTACTGGAGTTATGGTGGGACCTGGGAGTTCAAATGTAGTAGGAGGTCAATTTATTTTTATTAAAACTCATGGTAGAGATATAGATAATATGGTTATTTTGCAACCGTCAGCAATGAAAGTAGCTTTTGGAGAAAATATAAAAACAAATTATGATCAAAAAAATAAGATACCTTCAACTCGTATGTCTATAGCTGCACTTTTACGTGAAGAATTATTTAATGCTAAACAATATAATGAAAATAAAAAAAATGCTATAAAAAATAATGATAGTTTTGACGAGACATTTAAAAAGGAATGTTGGTTACCGGTAATTAATAAAGAAATACCCTTAAAAGCTCATGTACATAGAACTGATGATATTTTGACGGCAATTCGTATAGCTAAAGAATTTAATGTAAACTTAACTTTAGATCATTGTACAGAAGGTCATTTAATAGCTAATGAAATTAGTAAATCTGGATTTCCTGCTATCATAGGACCATCTATGGCAATAAGAAATAAGATAGAAACTCAAAATGCAAACTTTAAAACAGCTGGAATTTTACATAAAGCTGGCGTAAAGGTAGCGATTACTACAGACCACCCAGTTACTAGAATACAAGATTTACCTATTTGTGCTGGTTTTGCTGCAAAAGAAGGATTAGGAATTGAGGAAGCTCTTAGAGCGATCACGATAAATGCAGCAGAAATATGTAATGTTGATGATAGAATTGGAAGTATTGAAGTAGGAAAAGATGCAGATATAGCAATATTTGATGGAAATCCTATGGAGGTGTTTACAAAAACTTTATATACAATAATTGATGGTGAAATAGTTTATAACTTTGAAGAAGCTAATCAATAAATAAAAAACAATAGTTAATTTTTATCGGATTAACTATTGTTTTTTTTATCGTTGTTATTGTTGTTCCTGTTATTATTATTCATCTTGTATCACCTTCGTTTACAATATTATTCTTTCAATTATAATAATTAAATACTCATAAAATTTATAATTTTTTTAAAGTAGGAAAAGATGCAGATATAGCAATATTTGATGGAAACCCTGTGGATGTATTTACAAAAACTTTATATACAATAATTGATGGTGAAATAGTTTATAACTTTGAAGAAGCTGAGTAATAAATAAAAAACAATAGTTAATCCTTATCAAATTAACTATTGTTTCTTATTTTGCTTGAAATAATAAAGATATAATTATATTTTCTTTATTATAAATTAATAATAGAAATCATATTAACTTATGTTTTGACAATTATTAAGTAAACTATCTATTATTATTGTTGTTATTGCTATTGTTTTCAAAATTGTTGTTATTGTTGTTATTTCTGCAGTTGTTATTGTTGTTGTTTTCAAAATTGTTGTTATTGTTGTTATTGTTTCTTAAGTCGTTGTTATTGTTGTTGTTTCTGTTATTATTATTGTTGTTTTTCATCTTGTATCACCTCCGTTCACAATCTTATTATCACAAATATTGTTATTAAATATTCACAAAATTTATAATTTTTTTTTTTGAAATTTTCGTAATGAAAATTTATCTCAATAAGAAAGAGAATTATTTCATATTCATTGGGAAACATAAATTTAAATATATTATATGAGGTGAAATAAATGATAAAAAAAGAAAACAATATGAATGAATACATAAATGATAATGATTATAATAACTCTGATTTTAATCAACTAGTATATGAAAATAAGCATGAAGAAGGTAAAGAACAAAATAAAACTGAAAATAATGAAAGTAACAAGATGAATAATTGTAATAGTCAAGAAGATAGTGATAGTGATAAAGTTCAGGATATAAAACAATTGGGAGTTCCTAATATGCCGCCTAATTCAGCAAAGGAAATCCAATGTATAACTATAATTGGAGAAATTGAAGGGCATTTTGTAGGCAATCCTCAAAAAAAATCAACGAAATATGAGCACATAATACCTTTATTATACTCAGTAGAAGAAAGTAGCGAAATTAAAGGTATTTTAGTGGTTTTAAATACTGTCGGTGGAGATGTGGAAGCAGGTCTTGCTATGGCAGAATTAATAAATAGTATATCTAAGAAAGTGGTAACACTTGTCCTTGGAGGAAGTCATTCCATAGGAGTTCCTCTTGCAACAGCAGGAGATTACTCTTATATTGCACCAACTGCAACAATGATTGTTCATCCGATAAGAACAAATGGACTTGTAATAGGTGTTAATGAAACTTTTGAGTATTTCAAAAAAATGCAAGAAAGAATCGTAGAATTTATAACAAGAACTTCTAATATAGAAAGAGATGAGCTAAATAAACTTATGCATGCAAAAGATGAGCTAGTAAGTGACGTGGGAAGCGTTTTAATAGGTAAAGAAGCCGTGGAATGCGGACTTATAGATGAAGTGGGAGGACTAAAAGAAGCTTTAGCAAAACTAAGAGAGTTAATAAAAGAAGATGACAAAAATGAAGGAAATAAATAAGATTTGTTTAAAATAAGTAATATGTGATATAATGATTTAATAATTAAAAGTGTTAATGTATACCATTAACACTTTTAAGTTTTAATGAATTTATAATTTGTTTGGTTTGTGGATAAATTATAAATTCAATTGATAAGGTATAAGAAATAAGAGGTGAGATTGGTGGCTAAGAAAAAAAGTAAAGGCGCTAAGAATAAAAAGTATAATAAGGATAAAATAATAATATCTGGAGAGTATTATAATCTGGTGACTATTTTTATAGGAATATTTTTATTATACAGTCTAAACTCAAATTCAATGGGCCTTATAGGACAATTTATACAAGACACTTTTAAAGGGTTGTTTGGAGCTCTTGCCATAATTATTCCATTACTAATAATAATTATAGGTATTCTTGGATTTTTTGAAAGAAATGAATATGTGTATAGAATGAAAAAAAGTAAAACAGTCTATATTTTTATAGCTTTCTTATTTATTTTTTATGGACTATTAAATGCAAGAAAAATTCCAGTAGATAATCCTCTAAAAGCCAACATGTATAGAGATGTAATGCAAATGGGGATTGATGGAAGTGGTTGCGGTCTAATCACATCAACAATAGCATATTTTATTAAAGAAATATTCGGATTAACAGGTGGATGGTTAATTAGTATATTTGTTCTATTCATTACAGTAATGTACACATTTAATATATCCCTAAAAGACGTAATAGAAACTATAAGTAATAAGTCTAATAAGATAAAAGGTGGAAATGTAAAAGATACAGTGTCAAACTTAAAAGAATCTGCAATTAATTTAGTAACTGAAGAAGTTGATGAAACTACTCAAATTGATAAAAATAAAAAAGGATTCTTAAAGAATATTTTTAACAAAAATGATAAAAATGAACAAATAGAAGATACATTAGTTGAGTCTACTTTAGATGATGAAGATAAAACAATAAAAATTGTAGGCTTTAATAAAAGTGATGATGACTATTTAGAAATTTTAGAAGGAACAAATAGTATGCCAGAACTTGATGTACTTAAAGACCTTCAAAATACAAATCCTAATGTAAAAATGAGCAATACAATGAATAGCACTAAGAGTAATACAAGTGTGGAAAAAACTGCTCCAATGAATTTAGGAAATATTAATGATTTAGAAATTAATAGTCAATCTAATTATGAAAACTATACAAAACCAAGTTTAGATTTGTTAACGAAAATCGGACATAAAGGTAATGAAAATGATAAAAAGAAAGCATTAGAGAATGCATCTTTATTAATCAAAACATTATCTAATTTTGGCGTGGATACAAAAATGGGTCAAGTAACATTAGGACCTACTATAACAAGATATGAAGTGCAACCAAATCCAGGAGTCAAAGTAAGTAGAATTGTGAATTTATCGGATGATATAGCTCTTTCTCTTGCAGCTAAAAGTATAAGAATAGAAGCTCCCATTCCAGGGAAAAGTGCTATAGGAATAGAAGTTCCAAATGACGAACCACAAGTTGTAGGACTTAGAGATGTTCTTGGAAGTAAAGAATTTAAAGAAGATTCATCATCACTAGCTATAGGACTTGGAAAAGATATAAGTGGTAACCCAGTAATTGCAGATATAGGTAAAATGCCACACTTACTTGTTGCAGGAGCTACAGGTTCAGGAAAGTCTGTTTGTATAAATACAATAATAAACTCTGTATTATACAAAGCTACACCTGAAGAAGTGAAGTTATTACTTATAGATCCAAAGGTAGTTGAGCTTGCACATTACAATGGTATACCGCATTTACTATCACCAGTTGTAACTGACCCTAAAAAAGCGGCAAATGCTTTAAACTGGGCAGTTGTAGAAATGAATAAAAGGTATAAATTATTTGCAGAATTAGGAGTTAAAGATATAACTAGCTATAATGAAAAGAGTGAAACTAAACTTCCTAAAGTAGTAATAATTATAGATGAGTTAGCGGACTTAATGATGGCTGCTGCTAACGAAGTAGAAGATTATATTTGTAGACTTGCTCAAATGGCTAGAGCTGCAGGTATGCATTTAATTATAGCAACACAAAGACCTTCTGTTGATGTAATAACAGGAGTAATAAAAGCCAATGTTCCATCTAGAATTGCATTTGCAGTTTCATCACAAACAGATTCAAGAACTATATTAGATATGGGTGGAGCAGAAAAACTGCTTGGAAAAGGTGATATGTTATTCTATCCACTAGGAGCTGCAAAACCAATAAGATTACAAGGGGCTTATATATCTGAAGATGATTCTGAAAAAGTAATAAACTTTGTAAAAGGCCAAGTAAAAGAAGAAATTAAATACGAAGAAGAAATAATACAAACTATTTCAAAAACTGTTAACATAAAAAATAATGATGTGGACGAATTTTTAGAAGACGCTATTGCTTTTGTGGTACAAAGTGGTCAAGGATCATCTTCTATGCTACAAAGAAAGTATAAAATAGGATTCAATAGAGCCGCAAGACTAATCGATTCAATGGAAGAAAGAGGAATAGTTGGGCCGAGTGAAGGAAGTAAACCTAGAAAAGTACTAATAACAATGGAAGAATTAGCAAAATTAGAAGGTGAATAAAATTTGAAAACAATTAAAATCGAAGATGCTTTAAAATTAAATAATACAATTTTTATAGATGTTAGAACAGAAAAAGAATATTTAGATGATCATATATTAAACGCATATAATATGCCATTGTTTGATAATGATGAGTATTGTGAGATAGGTACTATATACAAACAAGAAGGGAAGCATGAAGCTATAGACAAAGGTTTTGACTTTGTTTCCCCTAAGTTAAAAGATATGTATAAAGTAGCAAAAGAACTATCAAGTAAATATGAACATATAGTAATATACTGTGCTAGAGGTGGAATGAGAAGTGGGTCTGTGGCTAATCTACTTACCTCCATAGGTATAGATCTATATAAATTAGAAGGGGGCTATAAATCTTATAGAAACTATGTATTAGATTATCTAAGTAGCATAATGGATAAAAAGCAATTTATAGTACTTCATGGATTAACAGGAGTTGGAAAAACAGAATTACTTATAGAGCTAGCACAAAATAATATTGACATGGTAGATTTAGAGTATATGGCTAGAAATACTGGGTCTGTATTTGGATTTATAACTTATGATGAAAAACCACCAACTCAAAAAACTTTTGAATCTAGAATATTTGAATCATTATTTTTCTCAAAAAGTGATTATTTATTCATAGAAAGTGAAAGTAAACGAGTAGGCCATGTATTAGTTCCAAATGAAATATACGAAGGAATAGTAAGAGATGGCTACCATATACTTATAGAATGTGATATAAAAGATAGAGTAAAAAGACTGTGTAAAGATTACATCTATGATAGAAATGAAGATAATGTACAAGCTTTAAGACAGTGTATAAACACATTTAGAAAAAGACTTGGAAATAAAACTGTAGATGAATACTTAGAATTATTAGATAATGAAAAATATGAAGAGTTAGTTGAAAGGTTTTTAGTATTTTACTATGATCCTCTTTATATGCATTCAGTAAATCAATATAAATATAACGACATAATTAAATTTGAAGACATAAATGATATAACAGAAAAATTAATAAGTTTTCATAAGACAGCAGTGGAAGGAGTTAAACAATGTTAAAAATAGCACTAGAGTCTTTAGGTTGCTCGAAAAACCTAGTAGATGCAGAAATAATGATGGGTATATTAAATAAAAAGGGATATAAACTTACAGGGGATTTTGAGGATGCAGATGTAATATTAGTAAATACATGTGGATTTATAGAATCAGCAAAGCAAGAATCTATAGACACAATAATAGAATTTGCAAATTTAAAAGAAACTGGTAATTTAAAATTACTTATTGTTACAGGATGTTTAGCTCAAAGATATTCAGATGAATTAAAAGCGGAAATTCCTGAAATAGATGCAATAGTAGGAACAGGAAGTTATCAAAATATCGATGAAATCTTAGAAGGTTTACAAAAAGAAAAGCAAATAGTTAGTTTAAATGACATAGAAGTTGTGTACAATGAAGACCTACCAAGATACGTTTCTACACCTGATTATATGGCTTACTTAAAAATAAGTGAAGGGTGTGACAAACACTGTACTTATTGTATAATACCGAAATTAAGAGGGAAGCAAAAAAGTAGAAGAATAGAAGATATAGTAGCTGAAGCTAAAAACTTAGCTGAAAATGGGGTTAAAGAGCTTGTAGTTATAGCACAAGACTCTACAATGTATGGTTCTGATATATATGGAGAAGCTAGACTACCACAGTTATTAGAAGAATTAGCTAAAATAGAAGGATTAAAATGGATAAGAATAATGTACTCATATCCAGAATCAATAACAAAAGAATTAGTAGATGTTATAAAAAGAAATGATAATATTTGTTCTTACTTTGATATGCCAATACAACATGCAAGTAATAAAATATTAAAATTAATGAATAGACAAACTACAAAAGAAGAGTTATTAGCTAAAATAAATATGATTAGAACTGCAATACCAGATGCAACGCTAAGAACTACTTTAATAACTGGATTCCCAGGAGAAGATGAAAAAGATTTTGAAGAACTTGTGGAATTTGTTAAAGAAGTGAAATTTGATAAGTTAGGGGTATTCCCTTATTCAAGAGAAGAAGGAACTGCAGCAGATAAGCTTCCTAATCATTTAGAACAAGAAATAAAAGAAGAAAGAAGAGATGTAATAATGATGATTCAACAAAGCATCTCAGAAGAAATAAACCAAAGTAAAATAGGTAAAATATATGAAGTATTAATAGAAGAGCAGATTGAGGATAATGTATATGTTGGAAGAACTCAATATGATGCAGAAGAAATTGATAGTATAGTATATGTAAAATCACACACAGCTCTAGAGCCAGGAGATTTTGTAAATGTTAAAATAAACACTGCCCTAGAGTATGATTTAATGGGGGATATACAAGATGAATTTACCAAATAAATTAACATTACTTAGAATTTTGTTAATACCGGTATTTATAATTATAATGATGTTAGATATTACAAATCATTATTTAATTGCTTGTTTGATATTTATAGTGGCATCAATAACAGATGCCTTAGATGGGTATATTGCAAGAAAAAATAACTTAGTTACTGACTTTGGAAAGTTTATGGATCCTTTGGCAGATAAATTATTAGTAATATCAGCGCTTATATGTATGATAGAGTCAAATTTAGTTGCTGGATGGATGGTAATTATTATAGTTGCAAGAGAACTTACAGTAAGTATACTAAGAGCTATAGCTGCAGCTGATGGAAAAGTTATTGCTGCCAGTGGTGGAGGAAAGATAAAAACAATAAGCCAAATGTTAGCTATAATAATATTATTACTTGGTGCTAACTTAAATAATTATTTATTATTACAAGTTGGAACTATATTTATGATAATAGCAACATTCTTTACTTTATACTCTGGAGCAGACTATTTATATAAAAATAAAGAACTGTTTATGAATAGTAAATAAATAAAAATCCTTCCCTGACTAAGTCGGGAAGGATTTTTTGTATAGAAATCTATTATAGAAATCTATTATACAAATCAAGTGTGCTAATGATATATAGTATAGAAAAAAGGAATTTTTAGGAGAAAAATATAAATTATCTGTATAAAAGTTTATATATAAGTTTATAAATATAAATGTATGCCTTTATAATGAGACTAATATATAATAGATGTTAGAATAAATGTCAAAGGATACTTTCGTTCTAAAAGGTAAATTCAATTGACTAAGAAAGTTTTATAAGATATAATAAGTATGATAGATAGAACAAATGTTTGCGAAAAGGAAGGATGAATTAAGATGAGTATAGAAAAAGAAAAATTACAAGCCCTTAATCAGGCTTTAGGAAAAATAGAAAAAGACTTTGGTAAAGGATCTGTTATGAGACTTGGGGAAGCCACATCAATGAACATAGATGTAATATCTACAGGATCTATAGGATTAGATATTGCAGTAGGTATTGGAGGACTTCCAAAAGGAAGAATAGTTGAGATCTATGGACCAGAATCTTCAGGTAAAACAACAGTTGCACTTCATACAGTTGCAGAGGCGCAAAAAAATGGAGGTATAGCAGCATTTATAGATGCAGAACATGCTTTAGACCCAGTATATGCAAAAGCTTTAGGTGTAGATATAGATAATTTAATAATTTCACAACCAGATACAGGAGAGCAAGCTCTTGAAATAACAGAAGCGTTAATAAGATCTGGTGCTATAGATATAATAGTAGTTGACTCTGTTGCAGCTTTAGTTCCAAAAGCAGAGATAGAAGGTGAGATGGGAGATTCGCACGTTGGACTTCAAGCTAGACTTATGTCTCAAGCTTTAAGAAAATTAACAGGTTCAATTAAGAAATCGAATTGTGTAGCTATATTTATAAACCAGTTAAGAGAAAAAGTTGGTATAATGTTTGGTAACCCAGAAACTACAACAGGTGGACGTGCTCTTAAATTCTATTCATCAGTAAGACTTGATGTAAGAAGAATAGATAGTATTAAACAAGGAGATAAAGTACTTGGTAATAGAACAAGAGTAAAAGTTGTTAAGAATAAAGTTGCTCCTCCATTTAAACAAGCAGAGTTTGACATAATGTATGGAGAAGGAATATCAAAAATAGGTGATTTACTAGATATTGCAGCAGATGTTGATATAGTTAAAAAATCAGGATCATGGTATGCATATAATGATATAAAACTTGGACAAGGTAGAGAAAATGTTAAGAAGTTTTTAGCAGATAATATGGATTTAACTGATGAAATAAATGCTAAGGTAAGAGCTCATTATAATCTTGATAAAGCAGTTGTGGAAGAAGATAACGAAATTGAAGAATAAAAATAAATACACACCTCCTATAAACTTGACATGAATTAGAAAAAATTATAAAATTAAATGAGGATAAAATATTTTAAATTATGATGATTTTATTTAAAGTATTCCAAGATTATAGATAAAGAAACTTTATTAAATTTAAAACTTGGGCCTTCTAGTCAAAAAAGGGCATAATTTAAATGATGTTAAAGAATAATATTGATATTTTGGGATTATTACAAAGGAGGTGGATGTCATAGAAATAATAGCAAGCATACTTGGTTTAGCTATTGGTATTGTAGTTGGATATTTTGTTAGAAAAAACATATCTGAAACTAAAATTGGTGAAGCTAAAGACTTAGCCAAAGATATAATAGATAAAGCAAATAAAGACTCAGAAACAATTAAAAAAGAAAAATTATTAGAGGCAAAAGAAGAAATTCATAAATGGAGAACTGATGCTGAAAAAGAGCAAAGAGAAAGACGTAATGAAGTTCAAAAGTATGAAAGAAGAGTGCTTCAAAAAGAAGAATTTATTGAAAAGAAACAACAAAGTTTAGAAAGTAAAGAATCTAATTTAACTGAAAAGTTAAAATTAGTACAAAGAAAAGAAGAAGAAGTAGAAGAAATAAAAACTAAGCAGCTTGAAAAGCTTGAAGATATTTCAGGAATAACTTGTGATAAAGCAAAAGAAATAATACTTACTAATGCTGAAAGAGAAGTAAGACATGAAATGTCTATAATGATAAAAGATATTGAAACACAAGCTAAAGAAGAAGCTGAAAAGAAATCTAGAGAAATAATAGGCTATGCTATCCAAAAATGTGCAGCAGATCATGTTGCAGAAACAACAGTAACTGTTGTTAATTTACCAAATGATGAAATGAAGGGGAGAATAATAGGTAGAGAGGGAAGAAATATAAGAACTTTAGAAACTTTAACAGGTATAGATCTTATAATTGATGACACTCCAGAAGCTGTGATTTTATCAGGTTTCGATCCTATTAGAAGGGAAGTAGCAAGAATAGCTTTAGAAAAGCTAATATCAGATGGAAGAATACATCCAGCAAGAATAGAAGAGATGGTAGAAAAAGCAAGAAAAGAAGTTGATAATATCATCAAAGAGTTTGGAGAACAAGCGACTTTCGAAACTGGTGTACATGGATTACATCCTGAACTAGTTAAATTACTTGGTAGATTAAACTACAGAACAAGTTATGGACAAAATGTATTAAAGCATTCAATAGAAGTTGCTCATATAGCAGGAATTATGGCTGCAGAAATTGGTGCAGATATAAAACTAGCTAAAAGAGCTGGATTACTTCATGATATAGGTAAAGCAGTAGACCATGAAATGGAAGGAACTCATGTTGAGATAGGTATGGATTTACTTAGAAGATACAAAGAATCTAAGGATGTAATACATGCAATGAGTACTCATCATGGAGATTACGAACCACAAATAGTTGAAGCTGTTTTAGTTACAGCAGCAGATGCAATATCTGCAGCTAGACCAGGAGCAAGAAGAGAAACTTTAGAAGCTTATATTAAGAGATTAGAAAAACTTGAAGAAATAGCAAACTCTTATGAAGGTGTAGAAAAATCTTTTGCAATACAAGCTGGTAGAGAAATTAGAATAATGGTTAAACCAGAAAGTGTAAATGATGAAGAAATTCATTTATTAGCTAGAAAGATGACTAAACAAATAGAAGACGAACTTGAATATCCAGGTCAAATAAAAGTAAGTATAATAAGAGAAACAAGAGCTATAGAATATGCAAAATAAAAAAGGGAGAGTTTATACTCTCCTTTTTTATTTTGAATATTGTAGAATAACTAATTAATAATTTGCAATATTTAGATGAGATAGTACTTAAATTTATGATAAAGATAAGGTTAATGCATATGAACATGACGAATTTTATTATAACAAAATGTATATATTTGATAATATAGTAAAATATATGTTTAAATGATATAATTACTATAAAGGGGGAATGCAAATTGAGACAAAACATTAATATCAACTCACAATTAGATGCATTAAAAGTAAAGGAAATAGAAAAAATCTTTTACCAAATGAACGATGACAATACAAATGTAGTGCCAAAAGTTACACCTTTTAGAGGAATTAACACAGATTTATTATATATAAAAAATAATAGAATACTTTTTGTGAAATTTATGGATACAAGTGAAGATTTATTTTCCATATTAGATGAAGAATTAATTGAAGTAATGAACGAAGAATATGAGTTGTTAAAATTAAAAATGGCTCAGTTTCATAACAACATTAATTTTAATTATGTTTTTGTTATGCCTTATGTTGAAATTGAAGATACATATGAATTAGAGGATTTTGTAAATAACAATATAATAGATAAGAGTAAATTAGAGAATATAATTAATAATAGACAAGAAATTGATAATTACTTAAAAGAAGAAAATAATGAAATAGAGTTAAACTTATATATTTTAGATATATGTCCAGAATACTATGAATTAAATGGATCTTATCATCTTAATAAAGAGTTTAAAAAAATTACTTTTTCTCAAGGAGATTATACTTATAGTGCAACAATGCTTACAGATGAACAATTAGAAAAGTCTCTTTCTATTAATTATGGAAAAACGTTAATAGAAGGTCCTACTGGTAGTGGTAAAACAGCTATTATGATGAGTAGAGCTATAAAATTGGCTCGTATATACCCTCATCACAACTTCATAATTTTTACTCATACAAAGCAGTTATGTAACCAGCTTAGAGAGGGACTTAAATTAATATATAAGGATAATAATAACCTTGAGGTTCATACAATATCTTCTTTTGTATTTAAATTATGCAAAAAGTATAATCTAGTATTAGACTATACTTTACTAAAAAAAGATTATGAAAAAACATTTAATAATTTAATAAAACAAGCTAAGAATGTTATAAAAAATAAAAGAATGTTTAAAGGTATTTTTATAGATGAAAGTGAAAGTTTTGCTAAAAGAGATATTGAATTTATTCAAGATTTTTTATATGAAACTAAGTACATATTCAATATGTATTACTGTGAATCTTTAAATATATATAACAGTGTAAATATATTTAAAAATAAAATGGAATATATTGATTTTGATGAAAAAATTATACTAAAAAATAATTATAGACAGAAAGAAGTAGTTATTGATTATTCAAATAGATTTTGTAAAAATGCAAATAATTATATAAAAAATTTAAGAAGTAATATAAACCGTGACATATATACTCCTAGTAATTTAATTATGAAGGATGGAATTACAGCTCAAATTGTAAAAGTTGAAGATTTAGAGGACCAAATTAATTCAATATTATGGGAAATCGAATATCTTATAAATAATAAAGGGTTGGATTATAATGATATAGCTATTGTATTCCCATACAATAAAAAGAAATTAAAAAATGGTAAGACTATATACTTCCAATATTTACTTAGAAAAGCATTAGATGATGTAAGTATTCCGTATATAATTGGAGATGACAATTTAACTAAATATGGGAAAAGAACCGGTATAACTATATCAAATCTATATTTTATTAAAAGTTTAGAATATAAGGCAGTTGTATTTTGTGAGCTAGAAATGTTATACAATCAAACGATAAATGAGAAGGACCAGGATTATCAGGTAAATGATTTTGTAGGAGATTTGAATAAAATATATATGGTTATGAACAGAGCAAGTGAATATTTAACTCTTATAACTACCTTTAATGAAAACTCAAGTGAATTAATCAAAATATTAGTTGATTCTGCAAATAAGTAATAATTCTGAAGAAGCACTCATGTGCTTCTTAATTATTTATGAAATTAAATATTATTATAAATTTTAACTTAATTATTAAATCAAATAAATAATTAAAATAACAAGGAAAGGAGAATTTATGGATAGTTACATATTAAGTGAAAAAGAATTTGAAATATTTCAATTATTTTCAATAAAAATGGCGCCAGCAACAAAAAAGGACTATTTAAGTAAAATAATTCTATTTAAAGAGAAATCAAATGTTGAAAGTTTATTAGAAGTAACGAAAAATGAGTGTGATGATTTTATTGTATTAATACAAGAAGAATTTGCAACATCAACTTGTGAGAAAATTTTTGGATACTTACATAGTTTTTATGCTTTTATGAAGAAAGAAAAGTATATAGAATTAAATCCATTTTCTTTTGTAAAAAAACCTATAGTGACAAGAGAAAAAAGTAAAAAAGATGTTTTAAGCATACAAGAAATAAATCAGTTAATAGATTCCTTAGAAAAGCTTAGTGCAAGAGATAGGTTAATAATGGTATTTTTAGTTACAACAGGATGTTTATTAAATGAATTAGTAAAAGTTAAGTGGAAAGATTTAATTGTAGATGAAGAAAATAATTTTTATATAAGATTAGGTGAAGGCAAAAAGGAAAGAGTAGTAAAACTTCATCCTTATTGTTTTAAATTAATAGAAAGTTACAGATATTTCTGTGGTCTTAGTGAAATAATAATACCTTCTGATGACTATATATTTATAACACAAAAAAGTCAATCTATAACAGATAGAAATGTAAGGTTAATTGTAAAAAAAGCTTTTGATATAGCTGGACTACCTCAATACTCAGCAAGAGATTTAAGGCATTCTTATGCGGCAATTTCTTTAATGCTTGGAGCTGATAAAGAAGATATACAAAAACAACTAGGTTGGAGCGATAAATATTATGCTATAAGATATAAGCACGTATTAAACTTTGTTGATAGTGAGAGTATTGATTACATACTAGGTAAAGATAATTTTAAATTAAATAAAAAGTAAGAACAAAAATATAAAAAGTATTGTTATAGTTCGTAAAATTATATATAATAATCTTTGTAGAATAAAAAGATTTAGGGATGGTGCCAAAAATGATAGAAAATAATTATTCAACATATTCAAATCCTTTAACAGAAAGATATTGTAGCAAAAATATGAGTTATATTTTTTCTCCTCAATTTAAATTCTCAACTTGGAGAAGATTATGGATTGCGTTAGCAGAAGGAGAAAAACAACTAGGAATAAACATAAGTGATGAGCAAATAGAAGAATTAAAAGCTCATATAGATGATATAAATTTTGATGAAGCAAAAAAAATAGAAAAAGAAGTAAGACACGATGTAATGAGTCATGTTAAAGCATATGGACTTCAATGTCCAAAAGCAAAAGGAATAATACATTTAGGTGCAACATCAGCTTATGTTGGTGATAACACAGATGTTATTCAAATGAATGAAGCATTAAAATTAATAAGAGTAAAACTTGTTAACTTAATAGATAATCTTAAAGATTTTGCATTAAAATACAAAGATGTTCCAACTTTAGGTTTTACACACTTCCAAGCAGCTCAGCTTACAACAGTAGGTAAAAGAGCTACTCTTTGGGCACAAGACCTAATAATAGACTTAGAAGACTTAAACTATAGATTAGAAAATATGAAACTTAGAGGAGTAAAAGGAACTACTGGAACTCAAGCAAGTTTCATGAGTTTATTTGAGAATGATACAGATAAAATAAAAGAATTAGATAAAATAGTATGTGAAAAAATGGGATATAAAGAATCTTACAAAGTAAGTGGTCAAACATATACTAGAAAATTAGACTCTCAAGTACTAAATGTACTTGCAGGAATAGCACAAAGTATGCATAAGATGACAAATGATATAAGATTACTTCAAAGTTTAAAAGAACTAGAAGAGCCATTTGGAAAAAATCAAATAGGATCATCTGCTATGGCTTACAAGAGAAATCCAATGAGAAGTGAAAGAATAGCTTCATTATCTAAATTTATAATTTCTGAATCGATATCACCAGCTTTAGTAGAAGCAACTCAGTGGTTAGAGAGAAGTTTAGATGATTCAGCTAACAAAAGACTTGCTATACCACAAGCATTTATGGCTGCTGATGCTATTTTAGATATAGGTATAAATGTAACTGATGGTTTAGTTGTATATGAAAACATGATAAGAAAACATATAGATGAAGAATTACCATTCATGGCTACAGAGAACATACTTATGGAAGCTGTAAAAAGAGGCGGAGATAGACAAGAATTACATGAGGTAATAAGAGAACTATCTATGAAAGCAGCTTACAGAGTTAAGCATGAAGGTTTAAATAATAACTTAATTGAATTAATAATTGAAGATGAAGCTTTCAATATGTTAAGCAAAGAGGAAATAACATCTATATTAGATCCTATGAACTTTGTAGGAAGAGCGCCAGAGCAAGTTGTAGAATTCGTAGAAGAATATTTAGAGCCTGCTATAAGTGACTTTAAAGATTGTATAGGTTTAGAAGTTGATTTAAGAGTATAGAAGGAGATAAAGAGCCATAAAAGGCTCTTTATTTTTTTATAAAATTCATATTATCATCTTTAAATCTATAGAAAATCAATGAAGAAATATGACTATAAGTTATAAGAATATAAGGAAAGAAATATAGCTATATTTGTAAAAAGTATTGTACTAGAAATATTTTTATTGTAAACTATAGAAGTGGAAAAAAGTCAATAAATTAAGCATCTGAGGTGATTAAATGAACTGTATAGTAACAAATACAATTGGTTTTTTATCAAAAACCTTTCCTAAAATTTATTCAAGTCTATACTTAGAATACCTAAAGAAATATTCGGCATTATATAATGTAAATAAAACACAATTAAGAGCTTTAGTATTCATAAAAAATCATGGTAGTATAAGTATGACAGAGTTATGTGCTAAATTAAACATAGAAAAGGGAAGTCTAACAAGTATGATAGATGACTTAACAAAAAAAGGTTATGTTTATAGGGAAAAGGATTTAGCGGATAGAAGAAAGTATATGATAGTTATTACGGAAGAAGGGGAAAAACTAGCTATAGACTTTACTAGTAAATTAAGTGATGAATTAGAACAAAAGCTATATAGGCTAGATGAAAGCGATAGATTAAAATATCAAGAGGCTTTAGAAACTCTTCAGTACATACTAAATAAAGAAGAATTAAGTTAATTAAAAACCATCTTACATATGTAAGATGGTTAATTTTTATTTTAATAAAATCATATATTAAGCTTTAGCTAAAGCAGAGTTACCTTTTTCTAATTGAGCATATTCTTCAAGGGCCTCTTTTAATAATTGTCCAGCTCTTCTTAAGTCTTCTTCTTTTAATACATAAGCGAGTCTAACTTCATTTTTACCAAGGCCTGGAGTAGAGTAGAACCCTTCAGCAGGAGTACACATAACAGTCTCATTGTCTCTTCTGAATTCTTTTAACATCCAGGCAACGAAATCTTCAGCATTTTCAACTGGCAACTTAGCAACTATATAAAATGCACCCATAGGTTTTTCACAAATAACACCATCTGCTTTCATTAATTCATTATATAGAGTATCTCTTCTTCTTTTATACTCATCATTAACTTCTTTAAAATAAGATTTTGGAGTTTCATATAAAGCAGCAGCACCTAATTGTTCAATAGTAGCAACACAAAGTCTACCTTGGCAAACTTTCATAACTTCAGCCATAAATTGTTTATTCTTACAAGCAATAGAACCTATTCTAGCACCACAAGCACTATATCTTTTAGAAACACTATCTATAATAACAACTCTATCTTCAACTTCTTTAATATTTCCAAAGCTTGTGTACTCAAGTCCTTCATAAACAAACTCTCTGTAAACTTCATCAGCTATTATCCATAAATCTTTTTCTTTAGCTATTTCAGCTATCATTTGTACTTCTTCTTTTGTATATACACATCCAGTAGGGTTACCTGGATTTACAACTAATATAGCAGAAGTCTTATCATCTATTTTAGCTAAAATTTCTTCTTTAGAAGGAAGGTGAAAACCGTTTTCGGCTACTGTTGTTACTGATTTCACTTCAATATTTAAGCATTGTGCAAATCCATTGTAATTTGTATAGAATGGTTCTGGAACTAATATATTATCTCCGGGGTCGCATGCAGCCATAAATGCAAATAATAAAGCTTCACTACCACCATTAGTAATTATTATGTCTTCACTTGCAAAATCCATGTTGTATGTAGTGTAATACCTTCTTATAGCTTCAATTAATTCAGGCATTCCTTGAGAACCTGCGTATTCTAAAACTTTTTTGTCAAAATTTTTAACTGCGTCAAAAAATCCTACTGGTGTTATTATGTCTGGTTGGCCTATATTTAAGTGGTATACCTTAACTCCTTCAGCTTTAGCAGCTGTAGCAAATGGTGCTAATTTTCTAATAGGTGACTGTTGCATTGAACTAAGTCTCTTTGAAAATTTCATTTGAATATTACCCCCTTATAAACATATGAATTGATTATTATATCTCAATCTAATTTAATCTTAGCATAATGAGGTATAAATCGCATTATTATAAAAAAATATATTTTCAAAAAATAGAATAAATATCTTAATTATTTTTTATACAATCTTTTTAATTGCATATAGTGAATTTTAAATAGTAAAATAATAATTAAAGTGATTGATTAAACATTTACAAAAAAAACTTGTTAAAATATAATTTATGTAAGGTAACGCTATATAATAAATAACCTTTATATTAGGAGTTTGAAATGAAAGAACTTGGTATAGATACATTAAATAATAGTAAAGTAATAATAGCTAGAGATCGAAAAGATAGACCTATGGATGAAATTAAAAAAGAAATAAATAAAGAGGATAATGAAGAATATAACAAAGAGTGCCCATTTTGTAGGGGGAATGAAGAACAAATTACAGAAGAAACTTATGTAATAAAGAAAAATACTCAGTGGATAGTGAAATCTGTAAAAAATAAATATCCAATTATAGATAATAATCCTTTAAATGAAATTAAAGGAGAACATGATGTAATAATAGATACTTATAAACATAATGGAAATTTTTACAATATGAATGAAGAAGAGTTTTACAATCTATTATTAGTATATAAAAAAAGATTTAAAGATTTTAAAGAAGATGAAAATACTAAGTATATTTGTCTATTCAAAAACTATTTAAGAGATGCAGGGGCATCTTTAATGCATCCTCACTCTCAAATTTTGTCATTGCCATTTATACCGCCAAACTTAGAAGAGGAGTATAAAGTTTGTGATGGATTTTATAAAAAAATGGGTATAAATATGTATAAATATATTATTCAAGAAGAGATTAAGTATGAAAAAAGGCTTATATATAATGATGTAGATTTTTTAGTATTTGTACCTCAGGTATGTAGATTTACTGGAGATACAGTAATTTTATTTAAAGATAATCTATATTTTTATGAAGTTGAAGATAATAAATTAAAAAAGCTTTCTTTTATATTGAAAAAATTATTTGATAAAATATATGAAGAAAATGGAAATTGTCCTTTTAATTTATATATCCATGCTCATCCGGTAAATGAAGAAAATGATTATAGAGATATATACAATGTACATATTCATATAGTACCAAGGAAATTTAATTTTGGTGGATTTGAACTAAGTACGGGAATGTACGTTTCATCCATAAAATCAGAGGATATAGCAAAAAAATTAAAATTTGACTAATTTAAGGAGATAAAAATGAAACTTATATCATGGAATGTAAATGGAATAAGAGCATGTGTAGGAAAGAACTTTATGGAATTTTTTAATGAAGTTGATGCAGATATATTCTGTTTACAAGAAACAAAACTACAAGAAAATCAAATAGATTTAAAATTAGATGGATATTACCAATATTGGAACTATGCTAAAAAGAAAGGTTATTCAGGAACAGCAATATTTACAAAGAGAGAACCTTTAAATGTAACTTATGGGATAAATATTGAAGAACATGATCAAGAGGGAAGAGTTATAACGTTAGAGTTTGAAGATTTTTATATGGTAACTGTATATACACCTAATTCTCAAAATGAGCTAAAAAGACTTGATTATAGAATGAAATGGGAAGATGATTTTAGAGCTTATTTGAAAAAATTAGATGAGGTAAAACCTGTTATAATATGTGGTGATTTAAATGTAGCTCATAAAGAAATAGATTTAAAGAATCCTAAAACGAATAGAAAAAATGCTGGATTTACAGATGAAGAGAGAAGTAAATTTACACAACTTCTAGATGAAGGTTTTATAGATACTTTTAGATATTTTTATCCAAATGAAGAAAATATTTATTCGTGGTGGTCTTATAGATTTAAAGCTAGAGAAAAGAATGCAGGATGGAGAATTGATTACTTCTGTGCATCAGAAAAGCTAAAAGACAGACTGATTAGTGCTAAAATACATACAGGAGTACTGGGATCAGATCATTGTCCAGTAGAGTTAGTAATAAAGTAATATAATTATTTTAAATAAAAATCCTTCCTAAATATTAAAGGAAGGATTTTTTAATCTCTCAAATTATTGTTCTCTTTAGGTGACTTACTTCTTCTACCCATTTTATAAGCAAGATGGATAATTTTTTTTTCTTCTTTGTTCAAATCTCTATTTAGAATCTTTTTAAATTCGTTGAAAATATTATCATAATTTACTTTTCTCTTTGTAGTAGACTTCTTTTTATCATCAGTATCAAAATTATAACTTTTAGTTTCTATTTTATCATTAAAAATTTTTTTAAATACTAGGGATGTATAATAAGCATCATTTAAAGCATTATGATACGATTTATCTTGATTCAATTCTAATAAAGTAATTGCATTTTGTAATCCAATACTTTTTCCAGTTGGATTATTAAAATAAACAGAAGCATGGTGTTGAACATTTATATAAGTTCTAGATAAATTATCTGTAGATAAATTATAATACTTAATATTTCGATACAGCTCCTTTAAATCTCCATTACCCCAAACACATAGGATATTATTTTCTTTATTGATAAAAGATTTAAACATATTAAACGCTTCAGTAAAACAAGGTGCATTTTTTACATCTTCGTTATTTATATTCGTCATCTTTTTAATAAAAGGATGAATTTCCTTATATATACTAGGCTTAACAAAAGTATTAAAAGTATCAACCATATCTAAGTTAGAGTCCAACTTAACAGCCCCTATTTGAATAATTTCAAATGGACATTTTTCATCAGAGACTGTTTTATTTAGCCTTCTATCAAATCCTTGATTAAACTCTAAATCAAAAACTATATATTCCATAAAATCTTTCTCCTAAAATATTAATTGTACAAATACTATAATTAAAGAATATAAAATTTAAATTAAACTATAATATCTATTTTTAAGTATAACCTATTATTATAAAAAGTTAAACTTTTTATAGTATTTATATTATTATTAATTATATGTAAAATATGAATAAAAATATATTGCGAAGGATTATTAAATTGTTTATAATAAAATAAATAAAATGACGAATTATTTTTGCGTGTAAAATAAAATAATACGGAATGTGTTGACTTAATTTGGGAGGTAATTTAAAAGATGAAAAGCTACAATGACATGTTATATTATGTTAATAAAAATGATTACAATGATGAAGAATTTAAAGAGTTAATATCCAAGCATAAAAATATAAGATTTGTATCTTTAGTGGGAGTAGATTTAGGGGGAAATGCAACAGATGAGAAAATACCTATAGAGTTTTTCTTAGAAGATGTAGAAGGATTTTTAAAATCAGCTATACAAACTGATGGGTCATCTGTTGAATTATATGATATAGCCACATTAAATAATGCAAAAGTTGACTTAATGCCAGATGTTAATTCTAAATGGTATGTTGATTATAATTTAGAACATATAGATGAAAATACTAATTTACCAATAGGAACATTAAAAATACCAGCATTTTTAATTCATGATAATAAAAAAGTTTGTTCTAGGGGAATATTACAAAAAGCAGAAAAGAACTTTAAAAAAACCTTATTTAATTTATTTGAGGAATACCCTCATTTAATAAACAATATAGGTATAGATTGTATAGAGGATATAGATGATATACTTTTAACAGCAGCTACAGAATTAGAATTTTGGGTTAATACACCAGAAGATAAGGCAGACTTAGAAAAGCTAGCAGTATCTCAAAGTTTAAAAGAACAATATTGGAAAAGAACTCATGGAATAATAAGAACATGTCTAGAGAAATCTTTAATTAAATTACAAAATTTAGGTATAAGTCCTGAAATGGCTCATAAAGAAGTTGGGGGAATACAAAGCTCTATAAGTATAGAAGGTAAAACGAATCATGCAATGGAACAACTTGAAGTATCTTGGAAGTTTGATTCTCCACTTAGAGCAGCAGATAATCAATTAATAGTAAGAGAAGTTATAGAAGATATATTTACTATGAATGGTTTAGAAGTAACTTTTAAAGCAAAACCAATATTTGGGGTAGCAGGAAGTGGTGGTCATGCTCATATAGGTGCAAGTGTTAAATTAAAAAATGGAAAAATACAAAACTTATTTGCACCAAAAGATATGACAAAAGATTATTTAAATGAAATTGGGTATGGAGCTTTAATGGGATTACTTAATAATTATGAAGTATTAAATCCAATAGTTACATCTACTAACGATGGATTTGAAAGACTGGTACCAGGCTTTGAAGCCCCTGTTTGTATAGTAACATCTCTTGGTCATACTTATGAAATACCATCTAGAAATAGATCGGTACTTGTTGGGCTTATAAGAGATGCTAAAAATCCAAAATCTTTAAGATTTGAACTTAGATCACCAAATCCTCTTTCAAATACTTATTTAGTTATAGCTGGATGTTATCAAACTATGTTAGATGGAATTATAGCTACTGCTAAAAGTAAACTAACAACTAAAGAGTTAGAAAAAGAAATTTCTAAAGATTTAGGAGAAGAAAGTTTCTACTTAGAAAAAGATAGAGTATATAGAGATGAAAATGATGTATTTGAACATTATAATGAAGAAGAAAGAAGAATAAGATTTGGAGAACCACCTGCAACTGTATATGAAAATATGCAAAACTTTAAAAAGTATGAAGAAAAACTTGAATCATTAAAAAATGGAAATGTATTTAGTGATAGTATAATTAACTCATTTAGAACTGGTGCTATAGATAAATGGAAAAAAGAATTAAGATTTAGAATTATACATGATCATATGGACAGATTAAGAGGTTACGTAAAGCTACACACAAAAGAAAACATGGATGCCTTAGATGAAGTAAATTGGAATGTAATTACGGAATTGAAAACAAAAGTAATGAAAGATACTTTAACAAGTAAATGTTTATTTACTAAGATCATAGAAGCTATAGAAAATAAAGATTATGAGACTGTATCAAATCTTCAAAAAGAACTTAGTAATTATATGAAGATGCTTCAATCTTTATATATAGATTATGCTAAAAACATATTTTAATATAAGATATTTTATTATAAAAAATACTGTGGATTAAAACTCCACAGTATTTTTTTGTGAAATTATAATATTGGTATTAACAATACAACTATAAATAAAATGTAAGATAAAAATCTTAAGCATTTTGCAGACGTTAGCTTTTTTATTGGTATATAAATAAATATAAGACTTAAAATTATAATTATTATAATAATAAAAAACAAAAAACTTGGAATGTACATTTTATAAAAGTCGACAACTAAAAATAAAAGTGCAAATATAAGAAAGAATCCGTTGTACTTTGTAAAAAAAGGCAATATTTTATTTATATATTTTTTCATTTGGAAATTTTGTGTTGCAAAGTAACAATCTCTAAGTATGTAAAGTAAACAATATAAAAATGAAAATATAAAAATACCTAGAAATAAACAACTTTTAAAATTTAAATCCATAAAAATTCCCCCTTTGCCCCTTAATATATTTTATTTAATTTCAATGAAAATTATAGGTAAAATTATAAAAAAAATAAACTTGGTTAATAATAATGTTTATAGGAAAAGGAGGTACAAAATGAATAAAATTTTAAAGGTATTAGTTATTAATACTCTTTTGTTTGTAAGCTTAATATTTAGCTTTCAAAATAATATTTCCTATGGCCAAAGCAATAAGATAGATGAATTAATATCTATAACAAAAAAAGAAGAAAATTTCAATAAGAGAATAAATGACTTAGACTATATATTAAAAAAGAATATAGAAAATAGAAGCTCGGATAAAAATATGAAAAGTAGTTTGCTTGAAAGAAGAATTAATATAGACAGTCTAAAATATAGTCAGATTAAGTTCTTTAAAATGTATTTTGAGAGACAATTATTTAATTGTAAAAAAAGTGAAATTTTATTAATAAAAGAAATAAAAGAAGAAAGAGAAGAGGCTTTAGAAAGTAGTAATGTTACATATATTAAAGGGAGATGGCCATTAGAAAATTATAGATATATAAGTTCAGGATATGGGTATAGAACACATCCTATAACGAAGAAATTAAATTTTCACAATGGAATAGATATACCCGCACCAAAAAATACATCTGTAATTGCCAGCGATGATGGAATTGTAATATTTGCAGGTTATAAAAATGGTTATGGAAATGTAGTAGAAATAGAACATTTTGATAATAAAAAAACATTATATGCTCACAACAATAGCATAGTAGTAAATGAAGGCCAGGTAGTAAAAAGAGGACAAGTTATTGCAAAGGTTGGTTCGACTGGAGATTCAACTGGAAATCATGTTCATTTTGAAGTTAAAATAAATAATAAAAGGATTAATCCTTTATATGGTATAAGTAATGATTTATAAAAGCAAAGAAGAAAATCTTTGCTTTTTTTTTATTTAATTGTTTAAATTTTAGGATAATTTTGAAAATTTCGTATAAAATCAAAATTTTATGATGTAATAAAAAGGATTTATTTATTAATGTATAGAAAATAATATTAATATAATTTAATAGAAATATAAAAATAATGGCTTATTTGAGAAATGGGGGAGGGGTTGTATGAAGTCTAGATTATTAAAAGACATATTAGTATATGTTTTAATTCCTATATTGCTTTTTAGTGCTACTATTATAAATAACATAGAAATTGCCTTTCAAGTTTCGTGTGCGATTGGAATAATTTATTCAGTTTTCACTAGAATTAAAGAAAATAGATTAAATTATACTGGACTAGCTATATTTTTTATAATTATAACTTATTTTATATCAAGTAATAATCCAGATGCGGATAATAGATATTTTTATAACACATGCATATTTTTATTTTTAGCTCTAATAATTCCTGGGCTAAGGGTTTTTAATAAAGAAGTTAGTATAATAATAATAATGGATATATTAAAATCATTAAATAAAAACTGTTTAGCAATAATTAGGTTATTGAAGAAAAAATCTATGTTAGTCGAAATTAATAGAGTGTGCTCCATGATAGAAACAAATTTAATATTGGTATCACTTTTAAGAACAATTAATATTTTAATTTATAGTGGAGGTAGTAATTCATATCTAAATTTTATAACTAACTGTATAGGAATAATTTTTTCACTAATAATTGTTTATAGAATTATAAAAATTATTTATGAATCTAAAAAGCTTAATATAGATAGAAATAATAAAGGTCCAAATAATGAAGATAATACAAAAGGAAAGGTAATTAATTTTAACTCTTTCAAATAGTTATCTATAGAAGCAGAAAAATCATGTTTGAATATGCAAACATGATTTTTTTATTATTTAAGAAGTTCAAAAACATAGTCACCGATTTTATCAGGATGTATAGTTTTTTTGAAGTAAGTAATATTCTCATCCATAAATTCTACTCTGGAATCTAATTTTTTATTTAATAGATCTTTTATTATATCTTTTAAATCATCATCATTATCATATAAAATACCGATTCCTTTATCCCTAATAAATTTAGCATTTTCAATTTCTTGACCTACTTTTGGATTTTTTACTATAATAGGTGTATTCGAGCTAATGGCTTCGAATAAAGTGGCACCACCTGATTTTGTTAACATCAAGTCATAATTTTTTAATAAATCAGACATATTAGTTACAAAGCCTCTCACGTCTATATTGTGAAGTGGTTTTTTTATAGTTAAAGTATCGTATAGTTTTTTATTACTACCAGTAACTATTGTAACATCTAATACATCATTATATTCACCTAGATAATCATCAAGCCAATGCATAAAACTTTCATCAAAATCGAATAAACCTCTTCCACCGCCCATAAGAAGTAGCCTCAATTTATCACTACGCATTTTTTTGTCACAGATGAAGTTGCTACTTACAGGAACACCTGTTACTCTAAAAATATTAGGATCTAATCCTTTTTGAACATATCTATTTTTTATTTCATAAGAAGGTACAAAATACATATCTGTAGTTTTAAATATCCACTCCAAGCTATCTACAACGTCAGTTATTACAGTTATAGAAGGTATTTTTTTTTGAATATTTTTTGTATTAAAATCATTTACACATGCTGCAGCACATGGAAATGTTGAGATAATTAAATCTGGATTAATACTTTTTATATATTCAGCAAGTTTTGGCATATATATTTTATAAGATATATCATATTTAGCATCAAAAGATTTTTTTATATAATAATAGTAATTATAAAGTCCAGGAACGTATTTTGTGTTATTTTCGTACATTTTTACCATAGGTTTATTTATACGAGGAACACTTGCACTGATAAAATTCTCTATTTTAATATTTATATTATTATCTTTTTCTAGAATATATTCTTTTATAGCATTTGCTGCGCTAATATGACCAGCACCAAATTGAGCAGTTAATATTAGTATAGTTTTTTTGTTCTCTATTTCATTCAAAATATCACCTCAAAAAGAAAGTTTCATTTATAGTATTATACCTTTGTATTTAATTATAATCAATGACAATGATTTTGATAATAATTTTTACAAAATATAAAGGAAAGTTAACCTCATATGTAAAACATAGAAGAAGAGGTGAGATTATGGAAAATATTAAAAATAGTACTTATAAAAAAGATGGATCATACAATAAAGATTATTTATCCAAAAGTATTAAGGTTTATATACTTTCATTAATAGGTATAATAGTGTTTTTCATACCTATAAAAATGCAAAATCAATATGAAACTTTACTTTATCATATTTCTTATTTTATAGAAAATAAAGCGTCCATAATTATAAATATAAGTATTTTATTTTTTATTACATTATCAATTTTAAAAGATATAATAAATGTAAATAGGCCTGATGTAAATAAATTTTTAGTGTTTACAAAAATATTTAGTTTAATAGTACTTATTTTTATATTCATTGGGAAAGAAGATATATTTTTTATAAGTGATAATTTTATTTTTATTTTAAAGGATTTGATACTAAATTTATGTATAGTTCTTCCCGTAGCATCTTTATTTATGCCATTTTTATTAGACTTTGGGTTAGTTGAGATTATAGAAGCATTTACTCATAAGATTATGAAGAAAGTATTTAAAGTTAGTGGTAAAGTATTTTTAAACTTTTTAGTATATTTATTGGTAGATAATATATGTGGTGTTTTTGTAACTTATAGACTTTATAAGGATGGTAAATTAAGAGAAAGAGAATGTGCAATTACAATTTTAAATTTTTCTGTATTATCTCTAAGCTTAACAAGTGATTTATGTAATAAAATTAATTTGAATATGTGGAAGTTTTTTATTGCTGAAATTGGGGTTTTAATTATATGCAATATTATAATAAGCAGGATTTATCCTTTAAAGAAGAAAAAACAAAGTTATTATTTTAAATCTAATCATAAAAATGTTAATTGTAAAAAGCATAAGCTAAACGCAGCTATTAAAAGATACTATGAAAATAAAAGCAATAAAAAATTTTTTAGTCTATCTTTATCGTACCTAAATGATGTAATATATATTTTAATGGAGCTGATTCCAATAATTATAATTATTTTTTTTATGGGAAATATTATATATAATATACCTGTTATAATGGATATAATAAATAATCTTATTAATATAATTATTACGAAATTTAATATTCCAAACAGTAGATTTATGTCACATATAATTAGTTTGAACTTCTTTGGTAATATTTTAGCCATAGAAGGTATGAATAAGAATACTTTTTACATAAGTAATATAATGACGGGATTATACATAAGTATTCAAACTATAAGTGTTAGCTTTTTAATACCATTTGTAAAAAAATCAATAATTAACTTAAACATAGGAGAAATATTACTAGTAGCAATTGAAAGATTTTTAATAATAATATTTATTTTTTTCATGGTTTACAATTTTTATTTGGGATATATGGTTTAATAAAATAAAGATTACAAGTGTAATAGCTTGTAATTTTTTTGTAAGAAAATCTTAATAAAGGCAGTATTGTGTTCTGCACAGTACTATGCTAATATTAATACAAGATAAGTTTAACCTAGTATTGTTTAATACACAGTAGTTTGGATTATGTTTTATAGAAGAAGTTGAAAGGAGAAAACATATGAATACCCAGTTTAGAAAAGGTGTATTAGAAATATGTGTCCTTGCTCTAATTAGTAAAAAGGATATGTATGGATATGAGATTGTTCAAAATATATCAAAAGTTATTAATGTGAATGAAGGTACGATATATCCTATATTAAGGAGATTAACAAAAGATGAGTATTTTGAGTCGTATATATTAGAATCTACTGAAGGACCAGCGAGGAAGTATTATAAAATAACACCTATAGGTAAAGATTATTTAAATAAAATGATCAATGAATGGAAAGATTTTGTAAATGCAGTAAGCGTAATTTTAAATGATGAGGGAGGTATAGACTGTGAGTAGAAAAGAGTTTTTAGATATTTTAAGAGATTACTTAAAAAAAGATTTTTCTGAAGATGAAATTAATGACATAATAAGAGACTATGAAGAGTATTTTGTGAATGGTGAGATAGAAGGAAAAAGTGATTTAGAAACTATTGCTGCTCTTGGTTCACCAAAGTCTATTGCTAGAGATTTGGTTAATCAAATAAAAGAGGATAATAATAAACATGATAAAAAAGATAAAATAGAAGACATATATATTAAATCTAAGAGAAAAATAAAAGAATGTTGCTTTAAAGGAAAGGATTTTTTAGAAGAAAAATTAACGCCTAGTTTAAGTAATAATACATCGTCAAATAAAGGTATGAAAGTTTTATTATATTTATTATCATTAGTATTAATTATACCATCATTTATAGCTGTATGTATTATGGCATCTATAGCAGGTTTTCTAGCTCTATCTTTAATTACTTTTTTAATAACAATACCATTAATGGTTAGTTTTTCTTGGTCCACACCAGAAATAGTATTTTTCTTTATATTTTTATCTATCGCTTTTATAGGATTTCAAATTCTTGCATGGCAAGTATTTATATTTGTAGTTAAATATATGAAAAAAATTTATAAAACATATATTAATTGGGTTAAAACTAGAAAAATATATATTAATGCAAGTAAAGTAAAAGTAAACAATGAAGAATATAAAGGAGGTAAAAATAATGAATAAAAAACTATCAATATTTGCAATTGTTCTAATTATAGTTGGATTAATTGGATCAATTTGGTCAGGTTTTTTCTCTATGCCTTATTTTATAAATAAATTACAAGACTTTGATGAACAAATAAATGAAGAAAAAGTAATATATGAAAAAAACATAGACATAGAGGAATTAAATATAAATACTAATTATGTAAATACAAAGATTATGAAAAGTGCTTTAAATAAGGTAATAGTTAAAGTAAAAGGTCTTTATGGAGATATGGACGTACAAGTTACAAATTATGATAAAGCATTATCGGTGAAAGAAATAGATAAAGATTTATCAAAACAAAAAATAAGAAGTATAGATGATTTTACTTCTAAACTTTTGGAGAATACATTTTCTAATCATACAAATATGATAATAATATATGTTCCAAATGATGTGAATTTAAAAATAACATCTGAAAGTGGATCATTAATGGTAGAAAATGATATATTTTTAGATGAATTATCATTTGATACATCTAATGGACTTTTGTCATTGCCAAATGAAGTAAAAAAACTAGATAAATTAAATATTAGTTCACAAAATTATGTATCTCTTCAAGTAGGAGAAATATTAGGGATAAAAGAAATAAATATTTATTGTGGTGATGTTTATATAGAAAGTGATAAGTATAATTTAGATGATATTGAAAAATACTTGCCTAATAAAGTAATAATAAAATCTAATAATATAAATAATAGTTCCATTAATATAGAGTCCAATTTACCAATAAGTAAAAATCTTACGATAGATGGTTATAAATCAGAAGTAAATCTAAATCTACCTTTAGATAGATATAAATTTAAATTTGATATAAGCGCTTATGAAAATATTGAGTTAAATGAGTTTTTTAAAAGTGAGTCAAATAGTGAAGAAGATTACAACTTAAAAGAACTGAAAAAAACTTTAAATAATAAATTAGAAAATGAATATAAAGTAAACATTAAAGCTTCAAATATATATTTTAACTAAAATTATTTTTTTATCTAAACAATACAAGTAATGCCTATTTGTATTGTTTTTTTGTATTACAATAAGTAACCACATGACAGGCTTTTCATATAATTATATTAAGTGACATAAGTTTTAAGACTTATGGAATAAATACAACAAAAGGAGTTTGACTTATTATGAAAAAAAAGAAGAAACAATCTTGTTCTTGCACTCCTCAAAATGAAGCATGTAAACCAGTTGAGACTGTAAAAACTATTAAAAAATGTGAAGTGTGTAAACCATGCGATACAGTAGTTGAATGTACACCTATTTCATCTTGTAAACCATGTCCTACTGAAAAGAAACCAATTGCTTCTTATGTAGAGTGCCCTTGTGGTGATTATGAGATAACTTGTGTAGATAAATGTGTTGAGTTAGCAAAGAAGGCTGAAGAGTTATTTGAAAAAGCTTGCAAATATGAATCTGAAGCGACACAAACATTTAATCAAGCTAAGGAATGTGAAAAGAGTGCTAAATTATTATCACAAAAAGCATGTAATTTATTACAAAATGCAAATAAAAGTGAAAATCAAGCAAGAAATGATGAATGCAAAGCTAAAGAATTAATGCAAAGAGCACAAGAACTATGTGAAAAAGCAAAAGCTTTGAAGAAGGAAGCCGAGTGTATTGAAAGAGATGCAAAAGAAAATTGTGAAAGAGCAAAATGCTTATATGAAAAAGCAGAAACTTATAATGACAAAGCAAAATGCTTATATAATCAAGCGTTAAAATATGATGAAAAAGCATTAGAATGTTATAAAACAGCAGGGGATAAGATAAAAGAATATGAAAGTAAGTCTAAGAAATGTGAAGAAATGATAGATAAGTGTGGTAATAAATTACAAAAATGTGAGAATAATTGTGTATCAAATAAACTAGATCAATGTGAGATGAATACTAAACCTATAATGTCATCATGTGGATGTAATAATCCTTGCAAAAAACCTTGCAAAAATACTTGTGAAACTATAGTTGAAAAAACATGTAATTGTTCTGATGAGATAATATATGTTGATATGGAAGATAATTATACTTGCGAAAATACATGTTCAACTTATGTTAGCCCAATGTATAATATGGCACCAATGCAATGTATGGGCAACTTTAATAATAAATATCCATCATTAGATAATTCTAAAATGTCTCCTTATGATATCCAATATGACGAGATGTGGATGAATTACTATATGTATATGCAACAAATGATGCAACAAATGCCTTATAATAAATAAGATAAAATAATTAGGGGGGAGGTAGAACTTTTAGTTCTACCTTTTACATATGTTAATTTCATGTAAAATAATAAAAAAATTAGGGCAGTTTATTCTAAATGAAATACAATGATAATATACTATAATATATTATTAAACATATTAATCCACAAGGGAGTAGTTCCGCAGTATATGCGAGGTAAATCAACATCTTGGCTGATATTTCAGCCTGGTTTACCTTAATGAATGAGACTTGTGTATAGATTTTTCTATGCATAAGTCTCATTTTTTATATGTATTAAAAATAAGAGGAGGAAATATGATGAGAGAATACTTGGTTAGCTACAAAGAAGTATTAAAATCATTAAAGTCTAGTTTCGATGGAATAAGTGAAGAAGAAAGTAAAACTAGGTTAAAAGAAGAAGGTCCAAATAAACTAAAAGAAGGAAAAAAGATACCATTGCTTGTGAAATTCTTGCAAGAGCTAACAAATCCAATGATAATAATCCTTATAGTAGCAGCAATAGTTTCTGGAATAACAGCAGCCTATGCAAACGAATCTTTTGCCGACGTTTTTATAATATTTGCTGTGGTAATTATCAATGGAATTTTAGGAGTATATCAAGAAAGTAAATCAGAAAAAGCCATAGAAGCATTACAAGATATGACGGCATCAACATGCAAAGTAATAAGAAACAAAAAGCAATTAATAATTAAAAGTGAAGAGCTCGTTCCAGGAGATATAATTTTATTAGAAGCAGGAGATGCTGTACCAGCAGATGGAAGAATTATAGAATGTGCTAGTTTGAAAATTGAAGAAGCAGCTCTTACAGGAGAGTCTGTGGCAGTTACAAAGCATAATGACATATTATCTTTATCGTCTAATGAAAGAGATATATCTTTAGGTGATAGAAAAAATATGGTGTATATGGGAAGTTCAGTTGTTTATGGTCGTGGTAAAGTTGTAATTACGGCTACAGGAATGAATACAGAAATGGGAAAAATAGCTGATGTACTTTCAAATACAAAAGAAAGCCAAACACCACTACAACTTAAATTAAATCAACTAAGTAAAATTCTTAGTTTCTTAGTTATAGCCATATGTATATTCATATTTATATTTACCCTAGGCAAATCTTATCCAAATTTGAGTGGGACAGTATTTATAGATACATTTATGGTAGCTGTGAGTTTAGCTGTTGCAGCAATACCAGAAGGATTGGCAACAGTTGTTACAATAGTTTTAGCTATTGGCGTCACAAATATGTCTAAGAAAAATGCTGTTATAAGAAAATTAACAGCAGTAGAAACTTTAGGTTGTGCTCAAATTATTTGCTCAGATAAAACAGGAACTTTGACACAAAATAAAATGACAGTAGTTAAATATTATGGGAATGATGAAAAACTTATTGCTAAATCAATGGCTTTATGCAGTGATGCAGTATTAGATAATGATAGCAAAAAGGCAATAGGAGAACCTACAGAATGTGCTTTAGTAAATTATGCTTATAAATTAGATATGAATAAAAATGATCTAATGAATGATGAACCTCGTATTAATGAATTACCTTTTGATTCAAATAGAAAAATGATGACAACTATTCATAAATATAATAATAATAATAATAATTATAATTATATTCAGTATACTAAAGGTGCTCCTGATGTGGTTTTAAAACATTGCAATAAGATATTAATAAATGATAAAGTAGAAAGCTTAAGTGAAGAAATAAGAAATGAAATAATTAAAGAAAATAAAAATATGGCTGATAAAGCTCTTAGAGTTTTATGTTCAGCTCTGAAATATTATGAAGAAGAACCAAAAGAGATTACTAGTGAAGCTTTAGAAAATAATCTTATATTTGTAGGTCTTACAGGCATGATTGATCCAGTGAGAGAAGAAGTAGTATACGCTATAAAAGAATGTAATAGTGCAGGAATTAGACCTATTATGATTACAGGAGACCATAAAGATACAGCAGTCGCTATAGCTATGGAGCTAGGAATAATCAAAGACAGCAGTGAAGCTATAACAGGTTCTATGTTAAATGAAATGAATGATGAAGAGTTTGAAAATAACATAGGTAAGTATTCTGTATATGCTAGAGTTCAACCTGAGCATAAAGTTAGAATAGTTAATACATGGAAGAAAAAAGGGAAAATTTCAGCTATGACAGGAGATGGAGTAAATGATGCTCCCGCTATAAAAAGCGCTGATATAGGTGTAGGAATGGGAATAACAGGTACAGATGTAACTAAAAATGTATCAGATATGGTTCTTGCTGATGATAACTTTGCTACAATAGTTCATGCAGTAGAAGAAGGTAGAAGAATATACGACAATATAAGAAAATCCATTCAGTTTTTACTATCATCAAACTTAAGTGAAGTTGTAGCAATATTCTTTGCGACTTTAGTAGGATTTGTTATTTTAAAGCCAGTTCATTTATTATGGATTAACTTAATAACTGACTGTTTCCCAGCTTTAGCACTTGGAACAGAAAAAGCCGAGGATGACATAATGAAAAGATCTCCTAGGAATTCTAAAGAAAGTATATTTGCTGATGGAGTTAGCATAGATGTTATTTGGCAAGGATTTATGATTGCCATAATCACAATTATAGCTTATGTAGTTGGTCACTATATAGAAAGTGGAGTATGGGAGTTTGTGAATAGTGCAGATGGAATGACAATGGCGTTTTTGACAATGTCAATGGCAGAAATATTACACTCATTTAACCTACGTTCTAGAAGACATTCTATATTTACAATAAAGAGTCAAAATAAGTTTTTATGGGGTGCAATGGTAGCTTCATTTTTATTAACTCTTGCAGTGATTTATATACCATTCTTATCAAATGCATTTGGATTAGAATCTCTATCGCTTATGGAATATGGTGTATCGCTTTTAATATCATTTACTGTAATACCTATAGTGGAATTAGTTAAGTTTTTTCAAAGAAGACGTGAAGTAAAATAATGATAAAAAGGAACTGTAGATTTTATACAGTTCCCTTTTTATTTAATTATAATTTATCAATATATTCAAAGGCTTGCAAAACCTTTTTTAAATCATCTTCTTTTGGTATTCTTAGCCTAGCATAATTTTCACCTAAATTCATATAACTAGAACCATTTACTATGTTTATATTAAACTTAGAAAACTCTCTGTAAAGATTTATATTTGGATTTTTATGATGTAATAAAAAAATGGAAACTGTTTTATCGGTGTGAGATATTATTAGATTATTCCATGATTTTAAAAAGAAAGATTTGATTTTTTTATGTATATACAATGTATGTTGTATGAAATTATAGTCATTCAATGCTATACAAGCCATTTGACGTCCAATTTCGTTTATACAATAAGGATTAGTAATTTTGTTTATAGGTGTATATAAATCACTTGGAATTATCATGTATCCAGCTCTAATTCCTGCTAATGAAAAAAACTTGGAGAATGTTTTTAGAATGATTATATTATCATACTTATTTATTAAATTTATAGATGAATTTTCTTTTTCCATATAGTCTCCATATGCTTCATCTATGATAACGACTATCTCAAACTGTTTTGCCACTTTAACTATTTTTTCAATTTGTTCTAATGAAATAACTTGTCCTGTAGGATTATTAGGGTTATCAAGGTATATTAGTTTATACTGATTATCAATAAGTTTAATAAATTCATTTTCATTAAAAATATGATTACTTTCTTCTTTTAAAGTATAATAATTAAAGTTACATCCATGCATTTTAACATCCATAGCATATTCGGGGAATTGAGGAATACAGCCTAAAACATTGTCATTAGGTTGTAAAAATAATTTATTTGTTAAATATATTCCATTAATAGATCCATCAGTTAAAATAATATTATTTAAATTTAGATTAACTGTATTGCTCCAATAATTTATAATACATTCTTTAAGTGAATTTCCACAAGGATAATTTTTTAAACAGGGATAGCTTAGATTCTCAAAGGCATTCTTTACATCTGTTGAAAAGCTAATATTATTTATTCCGTCGTAACAGTCTATATATATTTCTGATAAATTATCTTCTTTTGCATAAGATAAAAAATCTTCTTCTATAATATATTTATTAATTTTATAATTCAAAAATTAACCTCCTTTTTATTATATTTACCAACCGTTTATAAACGTATAAGCATCATCGCTGATTTTTTCATTAATAAAATCTTTGATAGAGTTTTCTAGTATTTTAAGAGCCTTATCTATTTGATCTTGTGTAATAACTAAAGGTGGCTGAATTCTAAGAGTATTTTCACCTAAGGATATAAGTAGTAAACCATTTTTAATGCATTGATAACATATCTTTTTGGTAGATGATCTGTCAGGTAAGTCAACGCCAATTGACAACCCTAAACCACGTATATCTTTTATTATATTTGGATATTTATCTTTCAATAGATTTAATTTACTAATTAAGTAAGCTCCTTTTTCTTTAGCTTGTTCAATTATATTATCTCTTTCAAGTATTTCTATCATTTTTAAAGCAGCTACACAGACAGTGGTATTTCCGGAAAGTGTAAAAGCATGAGCAGGAGCTTTTAAACATTCCATAATATCGCTTTTACCGATTACTAGGCCAAGTGGAAAACCTCCGCCTAAGGATTTTCCCATAACAATTAAGTCAGGCTCAACATTAAAATAATCTATAGAAAACCAATAGCCACATCTACCTAAGCTTTGTTGAATTTCATCAACCACAAATAATATATTATTTTCTTTACATAATTTATATAAGTTTTCCACATATTTTTTGGGTGGAACTATAATGCCGGAATCACCAGCAATAGGTTCGAAGAATATGGCGGCAACCTCATCTGATGGAAGGTAAACTTTAAAAGCATTTTTTATTTCTTCTAAACATTGTAATTCACATTCAGATTCACTTTTTCCATAAGGGCATTTAAAACAAATAGGATAGTTAAAGTGATAAACATCAGGTAAAATAGAACCTATTTTCTTTCTCATATTTAAACTTATGGCTGAAATAGAAAGCGAACCATAAGTACTTCCATGATAAGCTCCCTTGAAGGATATAATTTTATTTCTACCAGTGTAAGCTTTTGATAATTTTATAGCTGCATCGATAGACTCTGAACCAGTAGTACTATAAAGAACTTTTTTATCATTATCTCCAGGAGATAAATCGATTATTTTTTCTGCGAGAAGTATAGGGGATTCAGTTGTAAAATAAGCAATAGTATATTGTATAATTTTCTCCATTTGATTTTTTACAGCTTTGATGATTTCTTCATTACCATGACCAATATTTGCAGATGATGCACTTGATAGAAAGTCAATATATTCATTTCCGTCATAGTCATAAAGTAAGGAGCCTTGTCCGCTTTTTATTGCTATGGGGCAATAAGGTAGTTTTTGAATACTTGATAAAACTTTTTTCTCTCTTTCACAAAGATTTTTATTAGTAAGGTTCATTATATTTTACTCCTAACAATTTAATAATATATAAAGATAGCTTTTTATATAAATCATAATTCTTTAGTTTTATGAAAGTCAATAAAATATTAAAACTTCCATACTTTCATATGGAAGTTTTATATGTTAGAAATATAATTTATTTTAAAAGCTCACTTTCAATTGATGAATAAATTTTTTTCATCATGGAATTAAATTCATTTGTGCTATTCATATAATTTGTTACAAGAGGATCGTTGAAGAAATTAATATATTCTTTATCTAGTTTCGAAACTCTTTTATTTGCTTCATCAATTTTATATCTAGAGTAAATTTGATTTTTCTTATTCAAATATGCATCTAAATGTCTTTTTAATGATCTATTTCTTTCTAGCTCCTCTTTATATCTATTCATTGCTTTAAACTCTTTAGTACCCTTAATATAATAAGCAAGTTCTTTAGCTTTTTGATTTATATCCATAAAAATATCCTCCTTTAAGCCTATATTATATTTTATAAACTTAAAGGAGGATATAGAATAAAATTTCATTAATATTTAGATTTTTTTATCAATCGAAGTCAAGTCATTTAAGAATATTTCAAACATAACACCCTGATTTCTGTCATGTTCATATTTAGATGTATAAGAAACACATTTATATATAAAATCCGATGCTGTTTTTACTGCAAAATCTAAATCATAATCATTAGTTATAAGTCCACATATTATTGAAACAAAAATGTCGCCAGTACCACTATATGAACAATGATTGTATTTAAGTCCGTATGTAAAAGATTTATCAGTTTTTTTATCGTAAGATAAATTATAAATATTTTCATCAATAATTATACCAGTTATAATTACTTTTTCTGGACCTAAATTACTTAAATCTTTTGCAATATTTATAATTTCTTCCTCAGTAAAGTTTTTTTTATATTCTTTATTTAATAAAAGACAAGCTTCAGTTATATTTGGAGTGATTAAATTTGAATGAGTAACTAAATCCTTCATTTTATTGCAAGTTTCTTTATTAAATATAGGATAAAGTAAACCATCGTCACCTAAAACAGGGTCAACTATAACAAATGAATTAGGATTTTCTTTTATAAAATTGCTAACAATATCTATTTGATCAATGGAGCCTAAAAATCCACTACATATAGTATTTATTTCTAAATTTAAGTTTTTCCAAGTTTTTGAGTATTTTTTCATTTCTTTAGTTAAATCTAAGAATGTATACTCACTAAAACCAGTTTGACTAGATAAAATAGCTGTTGGAAATGGACAGCATTGTACCTTTAAAGCTGATAATATGGGAATTGCCACAGTAAGAGAACATTTTCCAATACCAGATAAATCATTTATGGCAGCTACTTTTTTTAACATTTATAAACCTCCATTTTTAATTATTAAAATTATCATATAAATTTATATTACTATAAAAAATAGAAAAATGTTAAGCTTTTAAATATTAATTAGAAAATAATAAGTGTATTAATACAATTCTATCTATAAATTTGCAAATAATCCTAAAATTATTTATAACTATTTGGACATACTAAAACTAAATTAAAAATAGAAGTACTTTCTATTGGGAGGTGTAATGCTTGAAGGTAAACAAAAATAAGTACATTAACTATATTTTATTATCTTCATTATTAGTTTTATTTTTTGTTTTGATATTTAATTATAAGCCTAATAAGATGAGTGAGGAAGAAGCTTTAGTAAGAGAAGTTTATAAAAATAATGATGAACATCCTAAAGAGATAAGTGAACAATACTCTGTACTTTTGGAAAATCTTTTTGATTATAGAAACAAAGCAATACTAGATAAAAATGAAGATATTTTAAAAGGTCTTTATGACACAGATATAAAGTTTGGCCTTTGGGCATATGAACAAGAAGTAAAAAAAATGAAGTATTTAGAAAATTGGTCCAGTAAGCAAGGTGTAAATTTTAACGATATAAAAACAAAAGTTAAAATAAAAAAAATGAGGGAGAGAGAAAAGGATTTATATGGTATTATTTGTGATGTATCTACAGAATATAAATATTCATATGAAAATGAGCCTGATAAAATAAATATGTTCAGAATAGGTACTTATCATTACCTTCATGTAAGAATAGAAGAGGGAGGCTATATAATTACAAAAGAATGGTATACAGATCCTTTTGCAGACTCTCTAAACTTGGAAAATATTAAATCTGAGGATATAAAAAACTACATCATAAATCATGAAGAAATTCACCCTCAGCTAACTCAAGAACAAGAAAAAGCTATAGAATATGCCCATAGATATTGTGGAGCTGCAGCGGATGAAGAATTTGGATTAAAGTTTAATACAAAATATCGAGATTTTAATTGTGATGGCGGTGATTGTGCAAATTTTGCATCACAAATAATGTATGAAAGTGGTAAATTTAAGAAAAATGCTATTTGGAATTATGAAAATGGTAGCGCCACGAAAGCTTGGGTAAATGCTCAGGGATTTAAAAACTATATAATAAATAGTGGACGAGGAAGCTATATCTCAAAAGGAAGCTATGAAGAGGTATATAGAGAAGCTTACAATTTAAGACCTGGGGATTTTGTTGGATATGAGAAAAAGGGAAGAATAACTCACGTATCTACAGTGACAGGATTTGACTCAAAAGGATATCCTTTAGTAACATGTCATAACACGGATAGATTACTAGTTCCATGGGATTTAGGATGGAGTGATAAAGCCATTAAATTTCATTTAATTAAGGTAAACTACTGAATAAAAAAAATTATATAATAAAAAAATTATAAATATAGTATATAAACAAATAAGTTTGACAAAACTATGTATATATGTTAAAGTTAGGTTAAAGTTGCAATTTTAAGCAGCTAAATTAAAGTGTGTTTTTAGGAGGATTTAATTAAATGAAAACTGGTGTAGTAAAATGGTTTAACAACGAAAAAGGATTTGGATTCATATCTGTAGAAGGTGAAGGAGATGTTTTCGTACATTTCTCAGCTATACAAGGTGAAGGATACAAATCATTAGAAGAAGGACAAAATGTAGAATTCGACGTAGTTGAAGGTGCAAAAGGTCCTCAAGCTGCTAACGTAGTAAGAATATAATTAAAATTCATATATATTAGTATTAATTAGTAACGAAATATTAGTAATATCTAGTCATATGTGAAAGAAAAGCCACTTATCAAAGTGGCTTTTTTTTATGAACTAAACTATTTTAACTAATTTATTATTATTTACTAAAGTAAAGCCTTCTTTATTTATTAATAAGTCATATAATTCTTGTTCATTGTATTTGAAAAACTTATTTAAACATTCTTCTAAATCATCTTCTAATTTATCATATTCATCATAGAAAGATAAATCTATGGATAGATTTTCCATTTCTTCTCTTAATTTATTTATATCAACAAAAGATAAAGCATAAGAAAAATCTAATTTATTATTTAGAATCATTTCTTTTACAGTATGCACTAAATTATTTTCTTTATAAGGTATTGTAATAATACTTTCATTTTTAAATATTTTAATTTTATCAATTAATTTCATGTATATTGAATCTAAATTCTCATGCACATAATTGTAAAAATCAATATTACTAAATAGGTTATTTAAATCTTTTATAAAGGTTTTATTAGTAAAATCTAACCATAGTACTGTAGCAAATTTACTATGAGTGTGGTTTTTTAACGGCTCACCATTTTGGTTATAAAGTAAAGGGTAAATAAGATTATGATTTTTTGAAATAGCTTCTCTTAAAAGATAACCTTCAAATCCATCAGGTATTAAATTGATAATATACTCATCTAAATCGCTGCCTAAATAAATTTCTTGTGAGCGTATTAAAGATTTAATCTCATTTAAATTCATTTTTTTTAATTTAGAAAAATCTTCTTTTACTAGTATTTTATAAATTTTTTCATCATATATTTTATTTAAATAACGTCTTAATTCTAACTGATAATTCATTTTAGTCCTCCTAAAAAAGTTAATACTTTATTTATACCCTTTTAAAAGAATTTAAAAATATAAATTTGAATTATGATGTAAATATGATAAAATTAATAATGAGGGAAATCCTTTTTTAAATTAGCTAGTTAATTTTGGAGGTGTAATGTTAATGAATATTTTATTTTTCTTAACACCAAAAAGTGAAGTGGCTTATATTTATGAAGACTATACATTGAGACAAACTCTAGAAAAGATGGAGTATCATAAATATTCATCTATACCTATATTGACTCGAGATGGAAAATATGTAGGAACTATAACAGAAGGCGACTTATTATGGACATTAAAAGATAATTTTCAAGAAAAAACATTAGATTTTAAGGCTTTGGAAGATATGCCAATTAGTACTATAAAAAGAAGAAAAGATAATACACCAGTATCCGTTGAGGCAAATATTGAGGATTTAATATCAAAGGCAAGAAATCAAAACTTTGTACCAGTTATTGATGACCATAAAACTTTTATTGGAATGATTAAAAGAAAAGAGATTATTGAATATTGTTATGATAAGATACATAAAAGTGTAAAAATATAGATATTTCGATAATTAATGATAAAAAATTGATTTTACAGGAAATAGATAAACTTGAAAATAGTTTATCTATTTTTTTATATGTAAAATATTATAAAAGTAATTTACATTTTTCAGAATTTATACATAAACTTACAATAAATGGTAAAAAATATGTATACACTATCTTTTTGTGATGATATAATTTACTGTAAAGGGGGGTGTTGATTTTATGAAAGAGGATACTTTGAACTTTAATAAAATTGGCTTAAAATTAAATAAGATTGACATGGACATATTAAAGCTATTAGCTAATGATTGTAGAATATCTTATGCGGAAATAGCTAGAGAAGTACATCTGTCTCGTATGGCTGTAAGAGAAAGAGTCATGAAAATGACTGAAGAAGGAATAATAGAAAAATTTACAGTACAGCTTAATTCACCTAAAGTAGGGCTTAATACAGCTGTATTTTTACAAATAGCTGCAACACCAAGTGAAGTAGATTATGTTGCAAATGAACTTTGCAAACATCCGCAAATAGAATCCGTATATGCTACTACAGGTAAAAATGAACTATATGTTCACGGATATGTGAAAGATTTTGAAGAGCTTAACAATTTTATTTTTGAAGAAGTATATAAGATTAAAGGGGTTACAGAAGTTAATTTTAATTTAATAACTAGAAAGTATAAAAGTAATGGAATATTTATATAATAAAAAACAGCTCTTAAATTATTTAAGAGCTGTTTTTTTATTTATTTGTTCATATATTCGACTGCATTAGGGTATTTAGATTTAACCTCGTTTAGTTTTTGTTGGTAAACTTCACCTTGTTTTTGATATAATAAAGTTTTTCCTACTTCTTCAGAAACTTCATCATATGTAGGTAGAGCACTTTCTTTTTTATCTTCTAATTTGATTAAGTGATATCCAAATTGAGTTTTAACAGGTCCGCTTACTTCACCTTTATTCATATTGAATACAGCATCTTCAAATTCTGGAACCATTTGTCCTCTTCCGAAAGATCCTAAATCTCCACCAGCATCTTTAGAAGGACAAGTAGAATGTTCTTTAGCAGCATCTTCAAATGATACTTCGCCAGCATTTATTTTACCTAATATATCAGTTGCTTTTTCTTCAGTATCAACTAATATATGTTTAGCTGAAGCAGTTTCTGGTTTAGAGAAATTTTGTTTTTGAGCTTCAAAAAAAGCTTGTTTTTCTTCTTCAGTTAATTGAACGCTAGTTAATATTTTGTTGATAACGTATTGTTTTAATACATTTTCTTCAACTCTCTTCATTTCGTTTCTGAAGTCTTCATCTTGGTCTATTTTGTTATCTTTAGCATACATGTATAATAATTCTTGATTTATTAAATCTTCTAATACATATTTTTGACCTTCTTCAGTTTGGAATTGTTGTGCTTGAAAAGGATCAAGTCCTTGAATTGCACTTTGAATGTCTAAGTTAGATATTTCTTTTTCTCCAACTTTAGCTAATATTTTCTTTTCCATATTGTTAGTTACTCCTTTGCACCCTTAAGATTTTATTATAACTTTCAGTATAAATGATACCAAAAAATATATACTATGTCTAATATTTCCTATTACAAAAATATGGTAATTAATAACATATACTTATTACTAATAATAATACTGCACTAATCATACCTACTACACCTTCATCTATTTTATAAGTATAAACGTTTTTGAAAGAAATATAGAAGTAGATAAAAATTGATAATAATTTCAACAACATTAATGTTATATTTGTAGGATATAGCAAGAAGGAGGCTAATGTTAATATAAAAGACATTAATGTGGAAATTCTATAGTATATTACTATATTATCTAAAAATTTATATTTTATTTGTAAAATACCAATATTTATTATGTATATTATTGCCAAAGTGCTAAAGATTAAAAATGAATTTCTCTCCATATAATAATTAGGAATAAAAATCCATTTATATATTATTATGGGCCAAAAGATAAGAGTTAGTCCTCTAAAACCCATTTCAAAAAGGTACTCTTTTTTCAAAATTATACTCCTTTCGTATAAGTAGTATTTTAGTATTACTATTTACCTAGATTTTACTTCTTAAACACTAAATTATATTAAGGTAAATAATCACAATATCATTATAACATTTTTTTTATCATAAATTATTATGGGGGTGAAGAAAATGTATAGATATTATACTCATGGCGTTTGTGCAAAATCTATTTTATTAAATATAGAAGATGATGTACTGTTAGATGTAGTATTTGAAGGAGGATGTGATGGATCATTAATTGCTTTAAAACATTTTGTGGAGGGAAGACATATTGACGAAATAATTGATGAACTTGAATATATACCTTGCAGAAATAAAAATACATCTTGTCCAGACCAACTAGCGAAGGCACTTAAAATTTATAGAGATTATGTACTTAATAAAGAGTAGATAATAATAAAAAACTTCTACTTATTTTAGTAGAAGTTTTTTATATGTATTAATTAAGATTATTGCTTTGTAACTAATATAGCTATCTTGTAATCTGGATTGTAGCTTATTTGTACAAGTTGATTTTTTTTGATATTCTCTAAATCTTCTCCACCATAAGCTATTTGTAATTTAACAGGCATTTTACCTTGTTTTATAATTGCAACATATTCCTTTTTACCTTTTTTCTCAACTTTTATTAGGTTACCAACATAAGGTTTAAATGTTTGGTATTTTTTACTTTCATTTCTCATATAGAAGAAAGTACCAACAGCTATTGCTATGTTTATTGCAAAAGCATACCAACCATTAAGTCTCATTGCAGCAAATACTATGATAACAAGAATCATAGCAACTATTGGAAGTATAGCTTTTTTTAAAAGGATTTTCCCCATTATTTCGTTGGCTCTTTTTTCTGGGCCGCTCATTGTTTTAGATCTTGCAAATGATTCGGCGAATTTCTGTCTTATGCTCATTTTAATCCTCCTGTTTCCTTAATAGAATTTAATCTATTTATCTTTGATACTTGAAACAAATATTATATTTATATTATTAACAAAATATCTATTAAAATTTATATTCAAGATTATCAAAATATAATAACTATTTTAACATAAAAAGTATAAAAAGAAAATAAATGAGATAGGAAAAGATTTTTTAAAGTAATAATAATTTTATTAAATATATAATGGTTAAAATCTAACTATCAAAGAGGTGATAAAATTAATTATAAATAGATTTTATGGAGTATAAAAAAGAAGGGGAGATGATGATGAAAAATTTTTCATCATCATCAAGGATATTAAAATCCATATCACTAAGATTATCTTTACATTAATTATAAATAACTAATTAGAATTTAATGTAAATTTATTATGAAAAATTAAGGCGAAATTATTATGAAAAACTTGAATAAGTGCTCTAATATAATTGCTAAAGTAGCACATGATACAGCTAAAATAATAGTAGACGAGTTAAAGATTGAATATTAATATTTTAATTTTCTATAAAAAATTTAATTTGTACTATTAATTTATAGAATTGTAAATGAAGAAAATATTTTAATTATTTCATATTTGTGTATAATATATAATTATAATGAAAAATTATTATGAAGGAGTGTCATCAAATGGAAGAGTTATATAGAATGATAGAAGATAAAATACATTCATCTGGATATGAAGGTTATGTTAGTGGAGAAGAGATTTATGATGAAATATGTGATGAAATAGAAGATAAAGAAGAAGGTAGTTACATATTTATGAGCAAAAAAGAAGACGATGTAATATATGAGTACAAAATAGATGTAATGGAAGATCAATTTAATTTATCTTATTTAGATATAAAATCAAATGGACAAACATATCATATAGATTTTGATAATTAACAAAAAGGTTACAAAATAGATTTAAATGTTACAACATAATGAAAATTATGTTGTATTTTTTTGTTAAAAATGAGTATATTACAATGGTTATAGGGGAAAAATAATAAATTTACATTAAATAACAGTTAAAAACCTAACAAAAAGATGTTAGAATACTAATCACAGGGGTAACCTACAACTAAAAGGTTACAAAAAAGTTACAAATTTAGAAAATAGGACGGTGGATATTATGAACAAAAAATTTAAGACATTATTAACAGCAGGGTTAGTTACTGTATTAGCAGGATCTAGTATGGTATCATCAAATGCTCTAAGTAAGACAGTTGTAAATAAATATAAAACTAAAGGTGCAATATATTTTTGTATAAATGGTAAAAAATATAAAATATCTTTAGGATGTAATAATAAACCATCTCAGGATGAGGATTCTTCTACAGGAAATAATAACGATACAAACACAGGAAATGGTAACAATCAAGAAGATAATAATACAAACACAGGAAATGGTAACAACCAAGAAGATAATAATACAAACACGGGAAATGGTAACAACCAAGAAGATAATAATACAAATTCAGGAAATGATAATAACCAAAACGAGAATGATACAAACTCTGGAAATGATAATAACCAAAATAATGATGGTACAAATACTGACGACAAAAATGACAATATAGTTGAAAAGCCAGGTACTGATGATAGCACATCTAACGATAATCAAACTGAAACAGGAACATTCTCAAGTTTCCAACAAGAAGTTGTTAGACTTGTTAATGTGGAAAGAAGTAAAAGAGGTTTAAAAGAATTATCTTTCAATACTAAATTATCTAATGTGGCAACATTAAAATCACAAGATATGATAAATAAAAATTACTTTAGCCATACTTCTCCAACTTATGGTTCACCATTTGATATGATGAAGCAATTTAATATAAGCTATAGAACAGCAGGAGAAAATATAGCTATGGGTCAAAAAACTCCAGCAGAAGTTGTAAAAGCTTGGATGAACTCTCAAGGACATAGAGAGAATATATTAAGCTCAAACTTTACTGAAATAGGTATTGGTGTTGCGAAAAGTTCAAATGGAACTTTATACTGGACTCAAATGTTCATAGGTAAATAATAATAATAAGGGTTGTGTAATAAACAATTAAAGGTTGTTTTACACAGTCCTTTTTTATAATAAAGTTTTTTCTACAGGAAATCTTAGGGTGGTTTTTAATTTTTCAGATGATGTTCTGCGAGGGTCTAATAAATAAATTTCATGATATTTTTTATATTGCTAGTAATATTTATTAATATAGGATTTTGTTTAGAAGTATACAAGCTTTTATATTCTTTTTTTAATCAAACTTTCCAATCATAAGTCCTTCTCAGGAATTACTTAAAAAATTATAGAAATAATAAAACCTACTAACTGAATAATAGTTAGGATGATTACTAATGTTGAGTTTGAAAAAAGAGTATTATTAAACTTATTTAATAATACTCAGAAATCATTTAATAATGATAAGGTAAGATTATACCACAAGCGATTTTTTTTCCAGATGAACCGGATGGTTGGGTAGTAAAATCATCCCTATCTTCATGAATTATAATAGATCTTTCTAGTATATCTATCACACGAAAACTATTTGTAAAAAAAGACAATATACCAATGCCATTAGCAGATAAAATTGGTGGTAAATCACCAGCATGAAAAGGGTGTTTATTGTTACTTGGATTAAAATGATCTCCTGTAGATGAAAATGGATTTTCAGATGTTCCTATTGAGCAATCTCCTCTTTCATGTATGTGGAAACCATGAAATTTTGTAGGTTCACCCTTAGAGTTTTTAGCGGGTAATCCGATAACATAAGCCTTTATATAGACACCATCGTCTAGTTGATAAAAAAGAATTTCTCCTCTTAGGGATTGGTTATCTTTATTACCATGAACTACTGCTATGGCAGTAGGATGGTCAGCTCTATAAGACGAAAAAAATTTAGGCATTTCATTACTTATTATTGGAAAGTCCATACTTATCCCCCTTATGTTTAAAATTATATAAGTATTTTATGATTTTTAAAAATAAATTGTTACAATATATATATGTATAATATTGGGGGTGGGTAATAAATGGATGTGAATGAAATTAAATTAAAATGGCGTATGAAAGATCAAGATAAAGAAGCTAATATAAATCTATGGGACGAAAAGGCAGATTATTTTGGAAAATACACCATTTCAACTATGGAAAATGATAAATTTGTAAAATTTTTAAAGGATGAGGGATTAATTAATGCAGATTTTAAAGTGTTAGATGTGGGATGTGGAGGTGGCAAATATACCCTTGCATTGTCTAAGGAGTGTAGTTATATATATGGAATAGATTTATCACCTAAAATGATAGAATATGCAAATCAGAATAAAAACAAATTTAATGCCAATAATGTTTCTTTCATCTGTGATGATTGGCATGAATTAGATATAAAAAAGTCCAATTTATATAAAAATTTTGATTTAGTTTTTGCATCAATGACACCAGCTATACAAAGTGCATCAACCTTTGAGAAAATTAATGAAGCTAGTAAGAAATATTGTGTACTGAGATCAAATATAAAAAGAAAAGACCTAGTATATGATAAATTATGTGAAATTTTAAATATACATAAAAAAGAAGAAAATGTAAATTTTTTATATGCATTTAATTTATCCTTTTTAAAAGGATATAATCCTAAAATTAGTTATGAAGATAAAACTTGGTGTTATAAAGAACCTTTAGAAAAAACTTATAAATCATACATAAAAAAAATAAAAACCATAAAAGAGATTAATGAAGATGATGAAAATAGAATAAAAGAATTCTTAAAAGATATAAGTTATAATGGTTATATAGAAGAAAATATAATGTCTACTATAGCTACTCTTATTTGGAATGTTGGGGAAAAGGAGGAATTAATTTGAGAAAAATAAGCATTTTAATTATATCGTTATGTTTATTACTACTTCCAGGTTGCAATAACAAGGAGAATAATGAAGAAATTGTAGAAGAGGGTAAAAGTACACCATCTATAAACTTAATTATGGTGAGTGATAGTAAGTACTTTATGGAGAGTGAATTTATAGATGAAGAAAATAGCGATGATGGATATTACAAGCAAAGTTATAAATATGGTGATATTGAATTTATTGTAGAAAGAATTAAACATAAAGAATATTCAGAATTTCCGATATATGAAGAGGGTAAAGAAGTATATGACTTAAAATATAACAATAAAAGTATAAACGATGAAATAAATATGGAATTATCTTACGAAGCTTTTAAAGCTACATATATAACAAAGAAAGATAATATAGAAATATACAATGAAGATGTATTAATTTCTACTGAACAATGGGATTTCAGTATTCATTTAGAAACAAATAAAAATAATTATGAGAAAAACTCTAATATAATGGATGATATAATAAAAAATATAAAAATAGAGGAAGTTAGTTAGGAGGAATGAATTGTTATACTACTTGATGATAATAAATCTAATTGGATATTTTATAATGTATATAGATAAGAAAAAAGCTATAAATAATAATTATAGAATACCAGAAAAAAAATTATTTTTAATTTGTATAATGGGAGGCAGTTTAGGTTTATTAATAGGAATGTATAAGTTTCATCATAAAACTAGACACAATAAATTTGTATATGGCGTACCTTTAGTACTAATAGTTAATATAATAGTGATTTATAATATAATGAAGATCTTATAGATGATTTTAAGAAATATATACATAAAATAATAAAAAATAAAAAGATAGCTATTTATTGAATATAGTGTTATAATAAATATTGTAGAGATACACAGTAAGTCAAGAGAAACTTGATGTAGGTTTATAGGAGATTCCAAAATGAATAACGGAACAGTAAAATGGTTTAATAACGAAAAAGGATTCGGATTTATATCTGTAGAAGGTGGAGATGATGTATTCGCTCACTTCACAGCTATACAAGGTGAAGGATTCAAATCATTAGAAGAAGGTCAAAAAGTAAGCTTTGATATAGTTGAAGGTGCTAAAGGTCTTCAAGCAGCTAACATAACTATATTATAATATATATTTGTCAGAATGCTTTTAAAGATCCCTACGGGGGTCTTTTTTTAGTTTACTCATTATTCAATAGTTATTTTATTGTAAGTAATAAAGAATAAGATACAAAACTCTTTTACAAACTAATTATTAGATTATATAATAAAAATATATATAAGAATAATATTAATTTTAATAAACTACTTCAATTTTAAATGGGAGGAAAATTAATGGAAAAGAAATATGTAATTGCTTTAGATCAGGGAACAACAAGCTCTAGAGCAGTGATTTTTAATAAACAAGGTGAAATAGTATCTGTGTCCCAAAAAGAGTTTAGTCAAATATTTCCTCAATCAGGATGGGTAGAACATGACCCTATGGAGATTTGGGGATGTCAAAGTGGGGTAATGAGAGAGGCAATAGAAACATCATCGATAGATCCAAAAGAAATAGCAGCTATAGGTATAACAAATCAAAGAGAAACTACTGTAGTGTGGGATAAAAATACAGGAAAGCCTATATATAACGCTATAGTATGGCAATGTAGAAGAACTTCTAAAATTTGTGATGAGCTAAAAGAAAAAAACTTAGAAAAGCTTATAAGAGATAAAACAGGACTTATAATAGATGCATATTTTTCTGCAACAAAGGTTAAATGGATATTAGATAATGTAAAAGGGGCTAGAGAAAAAGCTGAAAAAGGTGAGCTTTTATTTGGTACAGTAGATACGTGGCTAATATGGAAGTTAACTAATAAAAAAGTTCACGTTACAGATTACTCTAATGCTTCTAGGACTATGATGTTTAACATAAATGAACTAAAGTGGGATGAAGATATATTAAAAGAGCTTAATATTCCATTAAGTATGTTGCCAGAAGTTAAGCCTTCTAGTTACATATATGGAAATACAGATATACATATATTAGGAGAAGAAGTTCCTATTGCAGGATGTGCAGGAGATCAACAAGCTGCGTTATTTGGACAAACTTGCTTTGATGAAGGTAGTGCAAAAAATACTTATGGAACAGGATGTTTCTTGTTAATGAATACAGGAAATAAATTAGTTAAATCTAAAAATGGATTATTAACTACTATTGCATGGGGAATAGGAGATAAGATAACCTATGCTTTAGAAGGAAGTATATTTATGGGTGGTGCATCTATTCAATGGCTTAGAGATGAATTACGTATGATAAAAAATGCTTCTGATAGTGAAGACTATGCTAATAAAGTAGAAGATACAAATGGTGTATATGTGGTACCAGCGTTTACAGGACTTGGTGCACCATATTGGGATATGTATGCAAGAGGTACTATACTTGGGCTGAGTAGAGGTGCTAAGAAAGAGCATATAATAAGAGCAACTTTAGAATCTATAGCTTATCAAACGAAAGATGTACTTTCTGCGATGGAGGAAGATTCAAATATATTACTAAAAGATTTAAGAGTTGATGGTGGAGCTAGTAAAAATAATTTCTTGATGCAATTCCAATCAGATATTTTAAATGTGAATATAGATAGACCTAAAATTGTGGAGACAACAGCTTTAGGAGCTGCATATTTAGCAGGATTGGCAGTAGGTTTTTATGATGATTTTAATAGCATAAAAAATAACTATAAATTAGATAAGCATTTCATACCAGCAATGGATGATGAAAAAAGAAAAAAATTGTATAAAGGATGGAATAAATCTGTATCTAGAGCACTTGATTGGGCTAGAGAAGATGAAGAATAATAAGAAGGCATATGAAGTTTAAAAGCATCATATGCCTTCTTGTATAAGTCTAAATGTTAATCAAACAAATTAATCGTATAAGAAAGTCGGAACTGAATTATAAATATATCTATCACCAACTACTAATAATATATCATTTTCCATAAATACAATATAAGGTCCTGGAGAAATAATTAATTCATCTCCTCTTTTTATTGCTACAATAGTAGCACCGGTATTTTGCCAAAACTTAGTTTCAGCTGCTGTTTTACCAATATACTTACAATGAGATTCTACAGTAAACTGTATAGGAACTAGTGGGTTAATAACCTCTAATCTATCAGAGTAATCTAGTATTTTGTTTAATGTAAGAATAATGTCATTATCAATCTTTGACTTATCTTCAAGTAATCTATATAAGTTACTTTTATAAGATGAAATATTTGTAATATCTTCATATTTTCTTATAAAAGACAATGCATTATCTGATGATAAAACTATTACTCCTTTTCCTTTTATACTTTCTACTATATCAATATCTTCTAATAACTTTATTGCCCTTCTTATTGTTTCTGGAGAAACATTATATTTTCCAGCAAGTATAGAACGACCATAAAGAGTACTACCTTCTTTTATATCACCTGTATGTATCTTATTAGCTAAGTCTAATGCTATTTTTTGATATATAGGGATTGTATATTTTTCTTTCATTTATTCACCTTCTATTTAAAAATTATAAAACCATAAAATAATGTCACTATTAATATTGTATAGATAATTTAGAAATATGCAATATACTATCATAAAAATTATTATTATGTATAAATATAAATGTAATGAAATGGGTATAAAAAATTTGACTATTGTATTTTACATATATAAAATAGATTAGTATAAATTTAAAAAAGATAAACAATAAAAAGGAGAACAAATGAGTGAAATAACAAGATCAAACAGATTGAAAGGTATATTTTTCATAATATTATCAGCCTTTGGATTTGCAGTAATGTCAGCTTTTATAAAACTTTCAGGTGATTTACCTAATATTCAAAAAGTATTTTTTAGAAATTTAGTAGCTGCAATAATTGCATTATTTTTAATTATAAAACATAAAGGAAGTTTTACAGGTAAAAAAGAAAATAGAAAAGTATTAATTTATCGTTCTTTATTTGGAACTATAGGAGTTATTTTTAATTATTATGCAATAGATAACTTGGTTTTATCAGATGCTAATATGTTAAATAAAATAAGTCCATTTTTAGTAGTAGTATTTTGTGCATTAATATTGAAAGAAAAAATTAATGTAAAACAAATATCTGCAATAATAGTTGCATTTATAGGTGCATTGTTTATAATAAAGCCTTCTTTTGATGTGAGGGTAGTACCATACATAGTAGGATTTTTAAGTGCAGTTTTTGCAGCTCTTGCGTATACTTGCGTAAGAATGCTTGGAAATAAAGAAGAGTACTATACTATTGTATTTTTCTTTTCGACTTTTTCATTAATTGCAGTATTGCCAATGTTTATTATGGTTTATGAACCTATGACATTTACTCAGTTTATGTATTTACTTTTAGCAGGAGTATTCGCAAGTCTTGGTCAATTTGGAGTTACATTGGCTTATAAATATGCACCAGCCAAAGAAATATCAATATTTGATTATAGTAATATAATATTCTCAGCTATTTTAAGTATATTCTTATTTGGAGTATATCCAGATAGCCTTAGTGTAGTAGGTTATCTCATAATTTTTGGTGCAGCGTTCTATATGTTCCTTTATAACAAAAAACAAGATAAGTTAATGAAATAATATAAATTATCTCTATGAATATATATTATAATATTTATAGAGATAATTTATTATTCTAATAAAGGGGATTGTTTGATGGATAAAATTGAATTAGCTATAATTGGAGCAGGTGTAAGAGGGAGATACACTTATGGGGAATTTATACGAAATAATAATGATATATGTGAAGTTGTAGCAGTTGTAGAAACTAAAATAGGAAGAAGAGAAAAATTCAAAGAAATATTTAATTTATCTGAGGATAAAGTTTTTGATAATATAAGTGATTTTTTTGATAAAGGAAAAATAGCAGATGCAGTTGTAATATGTAGTAGTGATAATACACATTATTCTATATCTACTATGGCTTTAGAAAAAGGATATGACGTTTTAGTAGAAGGCCCTGTTGCTAATAATTTGGACAAATTAGTTCATTTAAAAGAAGTGTGTGAAAACAATGAAGATAGAGTTTTTATGGCTGTAATGCCCTATAGATATTCAAATATATTTTTAAAACTTAAGGATATAATAAATAGCAATGATATGGGAAATTTAGTTAATATTAATTATAATTCTTATATAGGATATGAAAAATTTGTACATAATTTTGTAAGAGGAAACTGGAGATTGGATAATGATACAGCACCTCTTATTTTAACAAATAGTTGTTATGATATAGATATACTTGAATTTTTAACAAATTCACAGTGTGAAAAAATTTCTTCGTTTGGAAATTTAAACCAGTTCACAAGAGGTAATCTTCAATTGAATATGAGTGAATTATGTATAAGATGCAGTAAGGATAAAGATTGTCCTTATTATGCGGAAAGAATTTATTTAAATAATAAAGAGATGAGTAGAGGTGTGCATATAGATCCAACGGAAGAAAATTTGAAGAATATATTAAAAGAAGGTCAGTATGGACAGTGTGTATATTCTTGCGATAATAATGTTTGTGATAATTTTATATCTATATTAAAATTTAAAAATAATGCTACAGCTACACTTAATATTAGTGCATTTACAAAGAATGAAAATAGAAATATCAGACTTATGTTTTCACATGGTGAGGTGTATGCAGACTTAGAAGAACATATTATTACTATAAAAAAATTCATAGATGATAAAGATATTTTAATTAAGTTTGATAAAGAAGATATGGATGAAAAACTAATAAAAGATTTTATAAGTGAAATAAATAATAGAAATATTAACAACTTAAAATCTAGTGTATACTCAACAATTAATAGCCATGTTACAGGATTTGCAGGAGAGTTTGCAAGGGTAAGTGAAACTGTTATAAATATAGATGAATTTTGGAATGAATCATGTGAAATGACTAAAACAATTGAAAAATTAATATTTTAAGATAAATAAAAAGTCTATCTATTTGATAGGCTTTTTATTTATTTAAAAGTAGTGCATCAGAATACACACCTAATAGATAGTAAAGTAAAACAAATAAAACTTGATTAGCAGGGCTTATACTTATACCTTCCATAAAAAAATCGACTATACCAACAACTAAAGAAGAAAAAGCAGTATATAAAATGAAATCTATAGCCCTTTGTTGAAATCTGGAAATGTTGCTTTTAGTTTTAAAAACACCTATTAAGATAGAAGTATAATAGTCAGCAGGTATAAGCATAATATAGCAAATTATTAAAAATAAAATAACGCTTATATATGAATCATATGTAAATCCTAAAAATGATAAAAAACCTATACCAACTATTGTATATATAATTGCTTCAAAAGCTAGCATGGTAATCATATAAATTGTAAAAGATATTAGATTAAATTTTAATATTATTTTTTCTTTTTTTATAATAATCAACTCCTATAAAGATTTTAATAATATATAACTATAAATACTTATAAAAAATTACTCATAGTAATATTACGATTTAAATTCGTATAAAATGCTTATAAATAAGTAAAATGTTATGGAATGGGGGATAATATGAAATATCCAAAATCTTTAAAAAAAGGAGATACAATAGGGTTGGTTGCTCCAGCGGGGCCTTTAAGAAATATAAAAATAGAAGAAATAAAATATGAATTAAATAGATTGGGATATAAAGTTAAAATAGGCAAGAGTTGTTATTTATCATTTAAGGGATATTTGAGTGGGAAAGATAAAGACAGAGCACTAGATTTAGAGCGAATGTTTTTAGATAAGGATGTTGATGCAATTATTTGTATCAGAGGAGGATATGGATGTGCTAGAATTCTTGATTTAATTGATTTTACTATAATTAGAGATAATCCAAAAATATTTGTAGGATTTTCTGATGTTACAGCTCTTCACATATCTATAAATCAATTAGCTGATTTGTCAACTTATCATGGAATTATGGCGGCAAGTATAAAAATATGGGATTGTTTTACTTATAGTTCATTATTAAAAGCTTTAAATTTCAAAGATGAATTAATAATTGAAAATCCCAATAATGAAAAGTTGATATCTTTATATGAAGGGTGTTGTGAAGGTATAATCACAGGTGGTAACTTATCTGTAATTGTTTCAACTTTAGGAACTAAATATGAGATAGATACTAAAAATAAAATATTATTCTTAGAAGAAATTGGCGAGTATACCTATAAAGTAGATAAAATGTTAAATCACTTGCAAATGGCAGGAAAATTTGATGATTGCAATGGAATAATATTTGGAGAATTTACAAATTGTAAAAAAGCATTTCAAAATGATGATGCAATTTTAAATATACTTAAAGAAATTGCTCAAAATAACAAAAAACCAACTATTTATAATTTGAAATCTGGTCACTGTATGCCCATGGTCACGTTGCCTTTAAATATGAATTGTAATCTTAATTGCTATGAAAATGAAATTAAAATAATAAAAAGCACAAATAAAGGATAGTAAACTATCCTTAAGAAGATTTATTTTGAGGTGTAACTAATAACAACAATATAGCAAAAACAAGAAAGAGACGAAACGACAAAATAATCACCACAATTCTTTTTATATTATGTATATTTCAATAAGTGTGGTATAATTCATAATAAGTATTAATTTTTGCAGGAGGAATTAACATGTCTGATGATAGAATAATCGATTTTAACGAATTAAAAAATAAAGTGAAAGAAAGTGATGTGGATAAATTTGAAAATTATATGTATGATTTATATTTCTCTGTAGCAGATGGAAGCATGACTATGTCTCAATTTACATCTAAAATATATGAATATATGAGAGAAAATAATATATCACAAGAGAAATTTTTAAAGATGCAAAATAAATTAATGGAAAGATATGGTGTAGATCCAACAGAACTAGATCAACAAATAAGAAATCTTGGTATAAATCCTAATAACATAAGTATGGATGATTTAAATAAGTTTACATCTATAAACAAAACACAAAGTCCAATAAAAACTGTAAATAATGATATAGATAAGAATTCTGATTTTTATAAAAAATATAATAAAGATTTAGAAAGCCAGGAATTAATAACAACATTCTTAAAGGATGAAGTAAATGATATAAAAATAATAATTGACAAAGAAAGAGTTACTCTAATTAGCGAAACCTCTATAAATTTAGTTGATGCAAAATTGAATGAATTATTATTATCATATAAAAGTATTCATAATGATAAATTAAAAATTACTATATGTGAAAATTGTAAAGAGTACGATTATTAAAATGCACTTCATTAGAAGTGTATTTTTTTTATTGATATTTACAGAAAATTTTTAATTTTGTGGATTTATTGGTAAAGTTGAAATACAATAGGGTTATAAAGGGGGAATGGAGGAGTAGTAAATGAAATTAAAAGTTGTTATAGGAATTTTATTATTATTTTTAACAATAATTTTAGGTATAAATAATATTTATATTTTTGGGATACCTACTATTTTAATTATTTCATGTATGTGTATAGCAGGATTATTTTACACTGGATTTACAGAAATATTAGTAAATACTGAGTCGGAAGATTGTACATTAGGAATTATAAATATTTTTCTTGGATTTGTACTGTTAAGCATGACGCTAACTAATAATATAGTAGCATAATTTGTAATTATAATGAAAATGGCGTTATTTCAAAAGAAATAACGCCATTTTAACATGTAAGGAAATTATATTAAAATATTTTTTACTACATTTATTCCATTTTGAATCATACTATTTAAGAATACAGTATTTAAAAAATCACCACTATGTACCATATCTATATCATAAGTTTCAACTAAGTTCATAGGAACTATAATATTTTTATTTAAATTATTTTGATTAAAATATGTTTTTAAAGTTAAAACAAATTGATAAACACAGATATCAGTACAACATCCAACGACTATAAAATTATCTAAATCTTTATATTTTTCTATATCCATAACAAAAAATCCATTAGTAGAATTTTTCTCTAGTATCTCCATATTGTCTATAGCTAGTATTTCATCAACAACTTCACTTTCTTTATTTCCCCTTAAACAATGAGTAGGATAGCTTTGTAGTTCTACGGCATCTTCGTCATGAGTATCTGTAAAAGCTACAATTGTATTTATTTTATAACATATTGATTTTCCAAAATCAGCTATAGGATTTATTATCTTTTCTACTCTTGGTGATGATAAGGCACCTTCTTTAGCAAATCCGTTATTCATATCTACTATAAACAATCCAGTTTTATTTAAATTATAATCATTAATATTAATTTCAGGTAAATTTTCTAAGTTATTTACTAATGATTTATAATTATCTAATATTTTTTCCATTATAAAACCTCCCAATACAATATAAGCTTATTTTATATTTATTGAGAGATTGTGTCAATACATGTGTATATACAGGATGGTTTTGGAAAATTAATAGATATAAATTTATTAATTAATTGAAGATAAAATATTTGGAAAGTCAGTAAATATACCGTCAACCTTAAGTTTTAATAGTTTTTCGTATTCTTCAATAGTATTAACACCGTAGCAGAGTACTTGTATATCTCTTCTATGGCATTTATTAATAAACTTTTTATCGGAAATTAGGTAATTAGGGCTTATATAAGTAGAGTCGTTTTTTATAGCCCTATAGAATATCATATTTTTAAGTCTATATTTATAAAACTTTTCACTTATTAAATAAGATCTTGGTACTTTAGGAGAAATAGCTTTCAATTTGTTCAAGGTTTTCATACGAAAAGAAGATATAATAACCTTTCTTTCCATTTTTAATTCTTTTACTAAGTTTATTACATCTTCTTCTAAATTTTTATATTTTATTTTATTATTTTTTAGTTCAATATTTATTATAAAGTTTGTTGGTTTAAATAATAAAAGGACTTCTTTTAGAGTGGGTATCTTGCAGTCTTTATTATTTTCGTAATTTTTAAAGCTAGAATTTAAAGTCTGAATCTCTTTTAAAGTCATATCTTTAATATAACCTGTGCCATTAAATGTTCTATCAACTTTTTCATCATGAATAACAACAAGCTGATTGTCTTTTGTTTTTTGAACGTCAAGTTCAATTCCATATATATTTAAGTTGAGACATTTCTTAAAGGCAAGCATAGTATTTTCAGGATAAAATCCACTTAAACCTCTATGGGCAATTATTTTCATTATTTAAACCTCCAAACTAAATTTTAACATATAAGTTTGCCATGAAGAAAAGACTTAGACGTTTTGATATGAGCCAAGGAAATTTTATTTTTGATTAGCTATTTCTTCTGCTAAGCTGTTTAAGTATTCCCATCTTTCGTATTTATATTCTAATTCTTCTTCAAGTTTTGATTTTTCATCCATTATTTCTTGAAGTTTTGTAAAGTTAGTAGCAAACTTAATTGTACTTTCTTCCAGCTTTTCAATTTTTTCTTCTAATGCAGCTATATCATCATCAATAGTGTCAAATTCTCTTTGTTCATTAAATGAGAATTTAAGCTTTTTATCATTTTTTGGCTTTTCTTTTTTTAACTTTTCTTCTTTAGGAGCACTTTGAGTAAACTCTTGGAATTCTATTTTTTCATTTTCTCTATATACTAGATAGTCGCTGTAATTTCCTGTATATATATGAATTTTTCCTCTGCCTTCATAAGCAAATATTTTATTACAAATTCTATCAAGGAAATATCTATCATGAGATACAGTTATAACAACACCTTTAAATTCATCTAAATAATCTTCTAGACGGTTTAATGTTTCTATGTCTAAGTCGTTTGTAGGCTCGTCTAGTAAAAGAACATTAGGAGCAGACATTAATACTCTAAGAAGATGTAATCTTCTTCTTTCTCCTCCTGATAGCTTTCTAATATAAGTATACTGCATAGTACCATCAAATAAGAATTTTTCACATATTTGAGAAGCAGTAATCTTGCTACCATCAGCAGTTGTTATATAATCACTTTCTTCTTTTATATAGTCAATAGCTCTCATATCAGGGTGCATGTGAGAATCATCTTGTGAGAAACATCCTATTTTAACAGTTTCACCTATTTCTATTTCACCACTATCTGGTTTGATTTTCCCATTAAGTATATTTATTAGGGTAGATTTACCAAGACCGTTTTTACCTATAATACCTATTCTGTCATGTCTAGCTAAAGTATATTCTAAATTATCTATTACTTTTTTATCATCGAAAGATTTAGATATATTGTGAATCTCGATAATTTTGTTTCCAAGTCTTGAAGATCCTACAGAAATATCTAATTTTTCATCAATTACATTTTTTTCTGAATTAACTAATTCATCAAATCTTTGAAGTCTGGCTTTTTGTTTAGTGCTACGAGCTTGAGCTCCACGTCTAACCCAAGCTAACTCTTTTCTAAGTAGATTTTGACGTTTAAGTTCAGATGATTGTTCAAGTTCTAGTCTTTCAGCTTTTTTCTCTAAGAAAACAGAGTAGTTACCATCATAACTAAACAGTCTTCCTTTATCTAGTTCTAAGATTCTATTAGTAACTCTATCTAAGAAGTATCTATCATGAGTAATCATTAATAAAGAACCTTTGAATTTATTTAAATATTCTTCTAACCAATCTATAGTATCATTGTCTAAGTGGTTTGTAGGTTCGTCTAAAATTAATAATTCACATGGTGTTATTAAAGCAGAAGCAAGAGAAACTCTTTTTCTTTGTCCACCAGATAATTCTTTTACTTTTTGATTAAAGTCTTTTATACCTAACTTCATAAGAACTGTTTTTGCATCACTCTCTAAATCCCATAAATTCAAGTCATCCATCTTAGTTTGAAGAGCAAGTAATTTATCATTTAGTTTTTCATCATAAGAATGATTTATTTTTTCTAGTATATCTTGGTATTCTCCTATTAATTTCATTTCAGCAGAAGTACCTTTAAATACTTGTTCAAGAACAGTTGCTTCTTCGTCGTAATAAGGATTTTGTGGAAGATATTCAACTCTAACTTTATTAGCTTTGATTATAGTTCCTGTTTCACTTTCCTCAGCTCCAGCTATTATTTTTAATAAGGTAGATTTACCAGTACCATTAACACCGATAAGACCTATTTTTTCTCCTTCATTTATACCTAGAGAAATATTATTTAATAATGTTTTTTCTGAGTAGTTTTTACTTATATTTTCTAAGCTTATTAAATTCATTTCTATCACCTTTGTATATTATCATTTATTATATTTGTAGATAAAATTATAAAAACATAATAATTATTGAAATTTAGTAATATTATCTTGTAAACTTTAAGTAACGTTTTTATAATTATTAGTCAAAATATAAACTTATTATAACTCAAATACATATTCATAGACTAGTTATTTTATAAAGTTAAAACTTTTTAATAAATGAAAGTCTAGTTTTTAAATAGGTAAAATATAAAATGTAGAGTATTGGTTTTGTATAACAAAATTGTACAGGTTATAAAAAATAAAGAGAGAAATTAGAGGTGGGAATATGAGATTTTATGTATCTCAATTAGTAGAAACTGAAAAAATTCTACCAATACTAAGAAAGTATGATGTGGGGTTGGAAGTTGTTCAGTTTGCAAATCCATATATACTGGATAATAGGTATGAAATTATGGATATATACAAAAAGGAATTGGAAGATTTATATGGGAAAACTGATTTAATAATACATGGCCCGTATGCAGATTTATGTCCTGCCAGTCGTGATCATGAAATAAAAAGAATAACAAAGTTGAGAATGGAGCAAGCCTATGAAGTTGCTAATAGTTTAGGGGCAAAGAAAATTCTATATCATAATGGATATACGCCAAGAACTTATACATATATAGAGTGGAAAGAGAATGCATATAGATTTTGGAACGAATTTTTAAAGGGAAAAGATAATAGTAATATAGTTATAGAAAATGTTCTTGAAGAAGATTACGAGCTTCTAGATGATTTAATGATGAGAATAAATAAAGATAATTTTTCTGTATGTATGGATATAGGTCATATAAATGCTTATTCTAAGTTAGATGTGGGACAATGGATAAGTGCTCTTGGGTATAAATTAAATCATATACACTTACATAATAATTATGGAGATAGAGATAGTCATTATGGTATCGATAAAGGAAGTATGGATGTAATAAAAATACTTAAAAAAATGAAGGAAATTAATGATGATATAAGCATATCTTTAGAGATAACAGACTTAGAAGAGTTAAAAATATCATTAGATAAATTAGTAAAAGAAGGTTTTATAAAATTAAACAAATAAAATAAGGTAGCTATATAGCTACCTTATTTTATTTATAAAGTTTTTTTCCATTTAGTAACATAGTCATCAAGTATTCTTCTTAAAGCTATACCAATAGTTGCATAAGCCTCATCATAAAGGTTAGCAAGTGAAATTCTTATAGACCATTCAGGACCAGCAAATCCACCACCACCAAGTAAAACTATTGATGAATCTTGAGCTAAATCAAATAATATATCTACAGGTTTGTAGTTTGCTTTTAAATAGTTAGCAAATTCTATACCGTGATTTTTTTCAGCCCATTGTAATAAATCAAATTGAGTATAGTAACAAGCATCATTTGGATTATTATCTAATTCTAGTCCTAAAGAATTAAATAATAATTTCTTACGTCTGATACATATATCCATAGTCTTTTTCTTATATTCGTTCTTTTTATCTATAAGAGTGAAAGCAGAGAAGAATGCCATTTGAACTTGTTGTGGAGTAGAAAGACCAGCAGTATGATTTAGAGCAACCTGTCTACTATCAGCAACTATTCTATCTATAAAAGGTACGTTTTCTGGTATTGGATTCATATCAGCATATCTTCTATTAGTTCTTTTTCTTATAGAATAAGGAAGTTCTCCTATTAATTTATCAAATACATTTTCTTCATGTAATGCTATAGTACCAAGTCTCCATCCTGTAACACCAAAGTACTTAGAGTAAGAATAAGTTCCTATAGTATTGTATGGTAAGTCAGCCATCAAAGATCTGAATCCTGGAACAAAAGTACCATAAACATCATCTGAGATTATCATTAAATTAGGATTATGATTATTAACGATATCTACTATTTTTGATATGGACTTATCAGATATGGCAACTGAAGGTGGATTACTTGGATTAACAACAAACAGTGCTTTTATATCTGAATCTGCAAGTTTCTCTAATTCCTTTTCAGAACATTGCCAAGTATGTTCACCTTTTTCATCAACTTCATCAGAGTTTATATATACAACCTCAAACTCGTATCTTGGAAGATGAGGTATTTCTAAGTATGGTGTAAATACTGGAGTCATTATAGCAATTTTATCACCTTTAAGAAGAAGATTGTTTGCTATTAAAGAGTCAAATATATAACACATGGCAGCAGTAGCACCTTCAACTGCAAAAACATTAAAGTCGCCACCTTTTTCTAAGTCATATTTCATTTCTTCTTTCAAATATTCTTTAACTATTTTTTCTATATGAATAAGCATTCTATCAGGGAAAGGATAATTGTCTCCAATTATTGCATCAGTTAATTCATGTAAGAAATAATCTGCATTAAAGTTTAAATCATTAATACCGTAATCGATTATTTCTTTTAAAGTATCTACTCCTGGCATAGAAGAATTATCTTCTATAAATTTACAAAAACGATCATATATACCTGTTTTTTTAGGAATTCCAGTTAAATCACCGTTGTCCCAAGAAAATCTACTTTCTGTTATTGCAAAATGACCAAAAGTAAAGAATGCTTCTCTAGGTGTGGCAGCAACCCAGTTTGGATTCCCACGACCTGCATCAAGTAAAGTTCTAGTACTTTTTCTATTTGATATAGTTGCAAGTTCTATAAGTTTATTTTTAAACTCAAAAGGACTTATTTGACCATATATATTTTCTAATTCTTGTCTATTAAGATTTATATCCGCCATTAAAAGATTCCTCCCTATGTAATTTTATCAAGATAAGTTTTTGATATAAATATTATTCCATTAATATTTAAATTTACTTATTGTATAGTAATCTTAATAAGTAAGGTTAAATATTCAATAATATTATAACATATAAAGCATAATGCTTGGAAGTCTTTAATATAAAAAGAAATCTAAAAAAACATCAACTTATTATAAAGTGGAAGAGCACGATTAAAAATGAGTAGAAGAAAATAATGATATTGTAATAAATTAAATTTTGTAATAATTAAAGACAATAAATAATAAAAAAGTGAAAAATATTATTTAATATAAAAAATGCGTAAGTTTTAAAAATTACGCATTTTTTATATTAAGAATTTATAATTTAATCAAAGTCTAATTCTTTTATGGTTTCACCTATAATTTTTATTCCTTTTTCTATATCTTCATCGGATAATCTAGATAGACCCAAACGGAGAGTATTTTTACCTTTATCATCAATATAAAATAAATCACCAGGCATAAAAATTACATCTTTTTTATAGCATTCATTAAGTAGTTGTCTTGTATTTATATTTTTGAAAACTAAAAATAGATGAAGTCCTCCATCACCTAAGATGTGTTCACATTCAATATACTTTTTAACACATTGTTTGGCAAAATTAAATTTATCACCATAAAACTTTCGTGTTTTTTTTATGTACTTTTCAAAAGCTCCATTTTGTAAATAATCATATAAGATACCTTGATCTAAGAAAGATACATGAATAGTAGTGCATCTTTTTACACTTTCTAACCTATCTATGAGAGTTTTATCACCTAAAATCCATCCTATTCTAAGGCCAGGAAATAATATTTTAGAAAAACTACCAATATAAATTACACCATTGCTATTATTATCTAAAGAACAAATAGGGAAAATATGAGAAGAAGAATAAAGAAGCTCTTCGTTAAATCCATCTTCTATAATTGGTAAATTATTTTTTTTCATTAAATCATAAAATTTGTATCTATTTTCTGGTGACATTACCATACCAGTAGGGTTATGGTAAGATGGTGTAATATAAGAGAACCTTATTTTATTTTTATATTTTTTTAGTTTCAGATTTAAATCATCAAAATCAAGACCATTTTCATTCATATTTATGGGAATTATATCAAGGCCATAAGCTTTCATTATTTTAATAGAGGTGTTATGAGTAGGGTTTTCACAAAGTATATAATCACCTTTATTAGTAAGTGTTGATATTATAAGGTTTAATCCTTCTGTAAAACCATTGGTAATTAGAATATCTTTACTTGCAGTACTTACGCCCTTTTTGTTCATATAGCTATGTAAATAATCTATTAATGGTTTATATCCTTGAGCATATCCATAATTAAGTAACTTATGGCCTTCTAAATTAAATCTATTTAAAAAAGATTTTTTTAACTCTTCCATATCAAACAGATCACCATCAGGGGATATACTTTTAAATGAAATTTGACCTGATTTCCAACGAATCTCACTTTTCATAATATCCATATTATTAGCAGTTTTCATATAATCGTTTTCAAAATTTTTATAATTTATATTCCAATTACTATTATTGATACTACTGTCACTATTTACAAAAGTTCCTTTTCCAGAAATAGAATAAATAGTACCTTCGGATTTTAATTCTTCGTAAGCAGAGACAATAGAATTTCTACTTACATTTAAAAGTAAACTAAGCTCCCTTGTGGAAGGAAGCTTAGAGTTGTGTGGAAGAAGGCCTTTGGAAATCATTTCTTCCAAATATTTTTTTATCTGAATATATATTGGTTCATTCTCATTAATTATTAAATCGGAGAATAACAAATTATCACCTCTAAGCTTTATTTATATATAAGGTAATTATATTAAATAAACTTATTTTAGTCTAGATTCTTATTTTATTGATGTCTCCATTATTTTATCAACTAACTCGCTGTAAGATAAACCTTTGGCATTAGCACTTCTTGGGATTAAGCTTGTAGTTGTCATTCCTGGAAGTGTATTTAATTCAAGCACATAGAATTTTCCATTTGATAAGATAAAATCTACTCTTACATAAGCTCTACAATAGAATATATCCCAGATAGCTTTAGATGCCTTATTAATTTGTTCTTGTAATTCATCATCTAAATAAACTACTTCTTCTCTTGCAGCATTAGCACCAGTTGAATATTTTGCCTCATAATCAAAGAAACCAGTAGTAGTTGATATTTTTATCGTAGGATAAACTTCTCCATCTAATACAAAAGAAGTATATTCATCACCTGGTAAGTATTGTTCTATCATAACCACATCATCAACTTCAAGACCTGCTTTTACAGCAGTTTCTACATCTTCTTTTCTTTCAACTTTGAATGTAGCAACAGAAGACCCTCCACTATTTGGTTTTATAAAAACAGGATATCCCATTTCTTCTATTTTGTCATAGTCTATGTCATCTATTGATTTTGCTATAGTCCAATCTGCAGTTGGAACACCAGAATCTCTTAACATTTTCTTAGTTATATTTTTGTCCATACACATGGCAGAAGTTAAAGGTCCGCATCCAGAGTATGGTATATCCATAGATTCTAAGATTGCTTGAACAGTCCCGTCTTCACCGTACTTACCATGTAACATTAAATAGGCAAACTCTATTCCTTCTGGCATTTTATTTATAACATCCATTTTATCGTTTAAAACTACTTCATGTACTTCATATTTATCTCTATCTAAAGCATTAAGAACAGCTCTTCCCGAATTTAAAGATACTTCTCTCTCAGTAGAAATACCACCCATTAAAACAGCAACTTTTTTCTTCATAATTAACACTCCTTAATATATCTCATGAATAAATAACATAAGATTTTAAATTTAACATACTTTATTTTTTGCCATTAGCATTTAGCTTTAACCAAGCAAATAATTTCCATAATTTTTATTACAAATTTATTTTTATAGTAATAATTATATGTTTAAGGAGTAAAATCTGAAAGTACCACAAGTAGACCAATTTTCAAATGGTGTGGTTTAATATCTAGTAGGTATGCTCAATTAAATAAATGAATTTATTATGTACATATTTTATAAATAACAAAAATACTTTTTAACTTTACTTGAATTTTTATCATCTTTAATATAAATTGAAAATATATGGAGTATTATATTTATAAAAATATCGTGCAGAAATAAATTATCTAAAATAAATTAAGAAGGTGATATTAATGAAAGCAGAAATTATTACTGTAGGTACTGAAATACTTTTAGGGGACATATTAAATACAAACACTCATTATTTGTCCAATGAACTTGCTAATATGGGGATAGATGTATATTATCAAATAACTGTAGGAGATAATGAAAAAAGACTGTTTAATCAATTAGAAGAAAGTTTTAGAAGAAGTAATTTAGTCATATTAACGGGAGGTTTAGGTCCGACAGAAGATGATCTTACAAAAGAAGTATGTGCTAAATATTTCAATTTGGACATGGAATTTCATCAGCCTTCATGGGATAAAATCATAGAAATACATAATAAAATGAAAAGAATACCAACGGAGAATAACAAAAAACAGGCTTATTTTCCTGTAAATTCTACAATACTTCCAAATGAATATGGTACAGCTCCAGGATGTATTATGGAAAAAGATAATAAAATTATAATTGTAATGCCAGGACCTCCAAGAGAAATGAAGCCAATGTTTGATAATTATGTAAAACCATTTTTGCAAAAAGATAGTGAAAATATACTTAAGTCAAAAGTTCTTAGAATAATTGGCATAGGAGAATCAAAGGTTGAAAATGATTTACTTGATTTAATACAAAAACAAATTAATCCTACGATAGCAACTTATGCAAAAGATGGAGAATGTACTGTTAGAATAACAGCAAAGGGGAAAAATGTTGAGGAAGCGGAAAAATTAATACTTCCAGTAGCTAAAGAGATAAAAAATAGATTTAAGGAAGCTGTATATGGAGAAGATGAAACTACAATAGAAGATGAAGTTGCAAAGCTTTTAGTAGAAAATAATTTGACTATATCTGTGGCAGAATCTTGTACTGGAGGAATGGTATCATCATCTTTAATTAATTATCCAGGAATATCTTCTGTTTTTATGGAAGGATGTGTGACTTATTCCAATGAAGCTAAAATTAAAACTTTAGGGGTAAAAGAAGAAACTTTGGAGTCTGTAGGAGCAGTAAGTGAGCAGTGTGCAAAAGAGATGGCTCAAGGTGTAGCAGCAAGATACAATACGAATATTGGACTATCAACAACAGGCATAGCGGGACCAGAAGGTGGTAGTGTAGAAAAACCAGTAGGACTTGTGTATATAGGAATTACGATAAACCGCAAAACAATAGTAAAAAAATACATATTTAATGGAGATAGACAACAAATTAGATATAGAGCATGTAAAACTTTATTAAATGACTTAAGACTAGAATTATTGAAAATAGTATAGCTTTTAGGAGTAAAAAGATAAGGCATATATTTTGTGACTTGAAACTAATAGATTTAATTCAGACTTAGCTTATCTGTAACTAAAATATAATGGAGAAGTAATTTTGAGTGGAGTTAATAGTGTTAGAGAGGGAATAGAAATAATTAAAAAAATAAATAGGACTATATAATAGTCCTATTTATTTTAAGATACGAATGTATTTTATAGTAAATAATAATTAGCATAGGTGCTCAAGTAGAATTAAGTTTACACACAGTTTGCTAATGTATAAGAGTTTGCAGTATTAATTAAAATAGATTCAAGAACATGATTTACAATCATACGGCAAGCATATGATGAATATTTTAAATCGTTTTCATAACTTGTTTGACAAGATTTATATTTTTTGTATAGGCTTTGGAAAAACTCTTCAACAGTATGATCAATTTCATGATTTAAATCACAATTTGAAAAATCCATTCCCTTAGCATAAGAAGCAAGTTCTTTTTCATAAGCTACATGCTTATTCATGCTATGTGAAAATTCCCAACGCTCACTGTGAGGAGTGGTAAAAAAGTCACATAAAAAATGACAAATAACACCTAGCTCTTGACTTAGCTTACTTATAGAAAAATATTTTTTTAAAGAATCCAAAGTTAACTGACATAAATATTTGATTTTTTCAAGAACCATAGATAAGGATTCTTCTAAATAGTGTTTGTTAAGAACATATTTTGAGGAAATATCTGGTTTAATATTGCCATAAATAAAATTTTTCTCACTTATAAAAAAAGATTTACTTGATTCTAGGTTATCTAATATGGATTTAGATATAATAAAATGTGTGTTTATTAACATTGATTCACCTCATAAGTTTCATGTATAGCTAAATAATATATATGAATTTTCTTAATTTTTGCTCATAATAACTATCTATTAAATAATAGCAAGAATGAAAAATAAATTCAATATGATAATGATTCCAATTGAAAATTAATATTAAGAATAAAGGAGAGGATAAAATGAAGAAAGTATTAGTTTTATTAGCAGATGGTTTTGAAGAAGTAGAAGCACTTTCAGTAGTTGATGTACTTAGAAGAGGGAATATAGATTGTAAGATGTGTTCAATTGAAGATGAGTATGTAAGAGGAACTCATGACATAATAGTGAAATCTGATTGTAATATTAAAGAGATTGACTATAAAGATTATGATGCAGTAGTACTTCCAGGAGGATTACCAGGTGCTGAAAATTTAAAGGCAGATTGTGTAAAAGAATTAATTACAAAAATGAATGAAAATAAAAAGATCATTTCGGCTATTTGTGCTGCACCAGAAACCCTAGAATATTTTAATATATTAGAGGGTAAAAAATGCACTTCTTACCCTGGATTTATTCAAAATAAAGAGAAAGTTAATTATGTGAAAGATGAGGCTGTAGTTATAGATGATAATATAATAACTAGTAGAGGTCCAGCTACTGCATTAGCTTTTGCCTTAACAATATTGGGAGAGTTAGGCTGTATAAATGAAGTAGAGGACATAAAGGAAGGAATGTTAGTGAATTTTTATAATAAATTTGCTAAATGATGAGACTGAATATGAAGTATAGAAGACATAGCAATATACATTCTCATGAGGATTTAAAGATAGATTGTAGTAAATGTTTTGGATTTTGCTGTGTAGCATTATATTTTTCTACTATGGATAATTTTCCAGAAGATAAGGAAGCAGGGAAACCATGTAAAAACTTAAATAAAGATTTTACATGTAAAATACATAAAGATTTAAGTGAAAAAAATCTTAAAGGTTGTATAAATTATGACTGCTTTGGAGCGGGTCAAAAAGTAGCTCAAAATATTTATAAGGGTACAAGTTGGAATATTTCATCATATCAAGCACAAGAAATGTATGATGTTTTTATAGCAGTAAAAAATTTACAAGAAATGATTTGGTATTTATATGATGGTATTACTTTTACAGAAAAAGAAGATTTAAAACTTAAAATAGAAAATATGATAAAAGAAACAGAAAGTCTTACAAATTGCTCTGCAAAAGATATATTAAATATAAAAATTGAAGAACATAGAAATAAAGTAAATTATTTATTAAAAGAAGTAAGGTCACATTTAAGAAAAAGAATAAGTTCAAGTAAAAAAAGTGATAATCCATTAGGTTTTGATTTTATTGGAAAAGACTTTAGAAAGAAAAATTTAATTGGGGAAAATTTAGCAGGAGCTTTATTAATGGGAGCTAACTTACAAAATGTGGATTTGAGTGGAGTGATTATCATTGGAGCAGATATGAGAGATATAGATATTAGAGGATGTAATCTCGAAAATACTATGTTTCTTACTCAAGCTCAAATAAATAGCGCAATAGGAAATTCAAAAACAAAATTGCCAGTATTTATAGATAGACCTTCTTATTGGGAAGAATAGATAAAAATCACCAGTCATTCTGGTGATTTTTTTAGTAAAACTTTTAACATAGATAGTTATAAAAAAAGAAAGTATATTATACTTTTATCAAAAAAATAATCAGAAATCTTACTAGGTAAAAGGTGGCTAATAAATTATGAAGTTATCTAAAGGAGTTGAAAATATAGATGGATCTGGAATTAGAAAAATAGCAAACTTATCATCAAAATATGAAAATATAATTTCATTTACAATAGGAGAACCTGATTTTACAGATAGCAATAAGGTAGTTGAAGAAGCTTATAGAGCTCTAAGAAATGGAAAAACAAAGTATACTTCAAATGAGGGGATAAGTGAGTTAAGAAAAGCTATATGTAAAGATTTAGAATCAGAATTAGGAATTAAATATGATGCAGATAGTGAAGTTATTGTCACAGTAGGAGGAATGGGCTCATTATATATTTCATTTCTAGCAATTTTAGATCAAGGAGATGAAGTTATAGTTAGCAATCCATATTGGTCAAATTATACAGATATTAAAGTATAATATTTGATAACTATGAACATAAAAGTATTGCTACTATTAAAGGAATGAAAGAAAGAACAGTAGTAATAAATAGTTTTTCAAAAGAATATGCCATGACAGGATGGAGACTAGGATATAGTGCAGCACCAAAATCTTTAATTGAGGCAATGTGCAAATTACAAGAAAATATTGTAGGATGTGCTGCAGAAGCTAATCAGTATGCTGGAGTAAAAGCCCTACAATATGATAAAGATTACTCTAAAGAAATGACAAAGGAGTATGAAAAAACACGAAATTATATAATCGAAAGAATTGACAAGATAGATAAAATAAGTCTTATAAAACCTAAAGGAACATTTTATGCATTTATAAATATAAAGAAAACAGGTCTTTCTTCTGAAGAATTTGCTATAGAGCTTTTAAAAGAAAAACAAATTGCTGTTGTTCCAGGTAATGCTTTTGGCAGTGGTGGCGAGGGGGATATAAGGTTATCTTTTGCAACTAGCATGGAAAATATAAAAGAAGGATTTAATAGAATAGAAGAATTTATAAAAACCTGATTCTATAAAAACCTGATTCTAAGTTTTTATAGAATCAGGTTTTTATTATTTATATTTTTACTGCTATGTAAATTCAATAAAAAATACAGGAAGTGCAGTAGCAGTGACACTTGCTGTTACAGGAGGAAGATCAGATTTATAAGATATAAGTACTTTTGGAATTATAAGTGGAATAGAACTTTTTGCTGATGGTGTAATAGTATCAATAGAATTAGTATTTGAATAAATAATTGGATGGACAATATGGGATAGCCTTTCAAAATTGGAGATTGCTTGATAATGATATCGGCTATAGTATCTCTAAAAAGCCCTCAATAAATAATTTTATTGAGGGCTTTTTTATTTTTTATTTATTCTTTTGAAGATAAGTATTTTATACCTTGATAAGAATCTCTTTCTTTTAAGGTATCATCAATTGCATTTAATACTTCCCATTTTTTTAGTGACCAAAGAGGACCTACTAAATCTTCTTTTTTTCCATCACCAGTAAGTCTGTGTATTACCATTTCTGGTGGAAGAATTTCTAGTTGATCACAAACTAGATTTACATAATCTTCTTTTGTCATTAAACTCATCATATTTTTATCTAACATTCTTGCCATAGGAGTATCTTTTATAACATGAAGTAGATGAATCTTTATTCCATGAACATTTAAATCAGCAACTGCTTTAGCTGTTTCCATCATCATATTATAGTCTTCACCAGGAAGTCCATTAATAATATGCACTACTGTCTTTATATTTTTAGCTTTAAGTTTTTCAACACCTTCTAAGAATGTTTTATAATCATGACCTCTATTTATAATTTTTGAAGTTGAATCGTGAATAGTTTGAAGTCCTAGCTCTACCCAAAGATTAGTTCTTTCATTTAATTCGGCTAAATATTCAACTACATCATCTTCCAAGCAGTCTGGACGAGTAGAAATAGAAAGTCCTACTACATCTTCTTGTTCTAATATAGTTTCATATTTTTCCTTTAAAACATCTAGAGGAGCATAGGTATTTGTATAAGCTTGGAAGTATCCGATATATTTAGCTGTAGGCCATTTTTTTAGCATCATTTCTTTGATTTCTTTAAATTGTTTTATTAAGTTATCTTTTGGGTTTCCAGCAAAATCACCTGAACCTTCTTTTGAGCAGTAAGTACATCCCCCATAAGCTACTTTTCCGTCTATATTAGGGCAAGTAAATCCTGCATTTATTGAAACTTTAAAAATCTTTTCACCAAATGTATTTCTAAGATAGTAATTCCAAGTATGGTATCTTTTATTATCATCAAAAGCATATTTGAACTTTGTCATTTTATCACCTTTTTCTTATGATTTATACCTAGTTATATTAACATAAATTTTGGTTATATACAAATTTCTATAAAATAATTAATTACGAAAATGAAATATTTTTAAATGAATAAAGTTGAACTTAATTAATAGAATTTACTAATGATGAAATCAAAGGGGGGGTACTATGGAGAGAAACGAGGATAACAATGACATAATAAGAAAGGCACGTCAAAAGGCAAAACAAGAAAAAGAAGCTGAAGAAAAGTCAACGGAAGAAAAAATTGATAGTGAGAAGATTGATAGTAATGAGAAAATACTGAATGAAGAATCAAATGAAGAGGTACAAAATATAGAAGTTGTAGAAAAAGATAATATTGAAGAAGAGCAGAATAATTTTATAGAAGGAAATAAGGAATACGTAAATAGTGAAGAAGTACAAAGTATTAAAGAAGAAATATTTGAAGAGGATAATAGCCAAGAAAATAATATAAAAAATAGTAAGAAACAAAAGAAAATTTATATTGGAATAATATGCTTTTTTGTATTAATTGGAATAATGTATCTCGGTGCGAAAAGATATGATAACTTAGTTTATCCTGATATAACTTTGTATGAAGAAAATGTTTCAAAATTAAATGAAACAGAATTAAATAAAAAGGTAAATACCTTAGTGAATAATATAAAAAATAATAAAATAATAGTAAAAGTAGAAGATAAAGAATATGAAATTTTAGTATCAGATATAATAGAAAAAATAGATGCTCAAAAAGTTAAAAGTCAAATAATGAGTTATGGAAAGGATAAAACATTTTTAGAACAATTTGGCTTAATTTATTTAAATGTAGGAAGAAACTATAAATTTGATATAAAAATTGATAATGATACTTTACAAGAACAAGTAAATAAAATTTATGAGGATACTCATATAGTAGCGATCGAACCAACTTTTGAAGTGAATGGAGATAATTTAAATATAATAAAAGGTGAAAATGGTAAAAGTATAGATGAAAAAAATTTAATGAATGAAATAATAGAAAAAATAAATAGTGATGAAATTGGGAAAAATAATTTAGTACTAGAAGAAGAATATAAAACAATTAAGCCTAATATAAATGATAAAGATCTTCAAGGAGTAAATTATAAAATTTCTTCTGCAACAACTTATTTTGGTGGAACAGGATACAATAGAGGGTTGAATATAGAAAATGCAGCTAACAAAATTGATGGAACACTATTAATGCCTGGTGATGAATTTTCTTACGAAGATAAAGTTAGTCCTGTAGAACTTAGTAATGGATATTATATGGCCCCAGTTATAGTAAATGGAACTCACAAAGATGCTCCAGGTGGAGGTGTTTGTCAAGTTTCTAGTACATTGTATAATGCAGAATTAAAAGCAGGAATCTTACCGACAGAAAGATATAATCATTCAAAATCTGTATCTTATGTACAAAGAGGATTAGATGCTACATTAGCAACAGGAAGTAAAAATTTAAGATTTAAAAATCCATATGATTATCCAATATACATTCATGCTTATACTATTGGAGGTCAAATTACAGTAGAATTTTGGTCAAATAAAAGTGTGTTAGATGGTAAAAAATATACTCCGGTAAGTTTTGTCAAAGGAAATGTAGCCAATACTTATCTTTATGGGTATAATAGTAAAGGTGAATTAATATATAAAAAATTTATTGATACTAGTATTTATGGATAATATATATTAATTTTTGAAAATATAACATACATACAAAAGAAAAAGTAAGTGAAGGAGAATATAATATGAAATTATTTCTAGACACAGCAAATGTAGAAGATATTAAAAAAGTAAATGATATGGGTGTAATATGCGGTGTAACAACAAACCCATCATTAATAGCAAAAGAAGGAAGAGATTTCACAGAAGTAGTTAGAGAAATTGCTTCTATAGTTGATGGACCAATAAGTGGAGAAGTAAATAGTGATGATGCTGAAGGAATGATAGCAGAAGCTATGGAAATAGTTAAAATTCATCCTAATATGGTAGTAAAGATACCAATGACAGCAGAAGGTTTAAAAGCAGTAAAGGTTTTAGCATCACAAGGAATAAAAACTAATGTAACTTTAATATTCTCAGCTAACCAAGCATTACTTGCTGCAAGAGCTGGAGCAACTTATGTATCACCTTTCTTAGGAAGATTAGATGACATATCAACAAACGGAATGGATTTAATAAGAACTGTAGCAGAAATGTTTGATATACATGGAATAGAAACAGAAATAATAGCAGCAAGTGTTAGACATCCAATGCATGTAACAGATGCTGCTTTAGCTGGAGCTCATATTGCAACAGTACCAGCTAAACTTGTTTATCAAATGCTAAACCATCCTTTAACTGATCAAGGAATCGAGAAATTTAAAAAAGATTGGGCAGATGCTTTTGGTGATAAATAAAATAATATAATATAGATTAAAATAAATAACTCATGAAATTAATAAGAAAATCTCATGAGTTATTTTTATGATTTAAAATTCTAAAATTGAATGAAAAGAATGATACCTTAAATAAATAAGTAAAAAGAAAAATATTATTTATAAAAGCAGGGGAATTTAAAATATTATTTAGGATAGAACCCATATTAGATTTTGGAAAATTAGATAAAGCTTGTATTAGTGAATAAAAATTTAAAAAGGAAATTTTGTATACTTTATGGAAATGTATAATAAATAATTATAAAAGGCAGGAAGATAACTATGAAAGAGATAACCTACTCTTTACGTGAAAAATATTATAATTCAAATTTGTTTTATGATAAATTATCAAGCTTTACTAAAAATATTGAAAAAGATATTGATTATACATGTGGAAAGTATATAAAAAACTATATGAATTTTTTAGATAAAAATCATGTGGAAAATATGAGGACAGAATTAGAATATTATATGGAAATACTAATGATAGGTGTTTTGTGGAAAAATTATATAAATAGAGCAGTAAATCTAAAAATAGTACCTAAAAATATTTTAATATTTTTATCTCATTTAAGAAATTTAGAAAATATAAAAACTTATGTTGATAAAAATAGAGGTATAATGGAAACTATTTTCCTAAATAAAGAAGATAATAAAATAGCAAATACTAATACAGGTAACTTTAAAAAATTAATAGGATATTTGGAAGCAACGGGAGACTTTAAAGAGGAAATTAAAAGATTAAAAAATTGGGAAGAATATTTTAAGATTAAAAATGATAAAGAAATAAAAGAGATAATATCGTTGTCTCTGCAACTTGAAACAATATTTGAAAGAAAGGCAAAAGTAGAATTAGGTATTTATACGAAGCGAGTTAATGATTTTTTAACTTTGGCTGATGAAAAGTATAAATATAGAGAAGATTATATATCATGCATAAAAAGTGAAGTAGAGTATCATTTTAATATGGTAGGGGCTGAAATAATGAACAACGCTTATAAAGATCAATTTATAGAAGCGAAAGAAAAAAGATTATTGCTTCCAGCTTGTATGAGAGCACAAGATGAAAAAAAATGTAAAGCTAGAAAAACTGATGAAGGTTATATTTGTAATCATTGTACAAATTCATGTAATGTGAATAAATATGATAAACTAGGTAAAGAATATAATTTTCAAGTTTATATAATTCCTCATGAATCCAATATAACTACAAATACTAATTTTAAATATGGAGATATAGGGATAATTGGTGTGGCTTGTGTTACAAATTTAATTTCTGGTGGATTTAAAGCTAAAAGTTTGGGGTTTGTTCCTCAATGTGTATTTTTAGATTATTGTGGATGCAGGGCTCACTGGCATGAAAGTGGAATTATAACAGATATTAATGAAGATAAATTGTTATCTACACTAGGGATAAATAAAAATAGATATATTTAAGGAGGTTGTAAAAAGCAACCTCCTTATTATTTTACCACGGTTTGCTCCAGTCACAGTAATGATAATCATCTTTCCACTCTAAATCAGTAGTAATATAAAAATCACCATAACTCATTGTTGAATTATAATAAATATTTACCACAGAAAACTTAGTAGATAAATCTTTATCAATAATTACGTTATATTTGTTGTCTACAACGTATATATTATCATCCGAAGTAGGCTCATCCTGAGCTACATTAAATACAGGCCCGTGTCATGCAATTTCTTTTAAATAAACTCTAATATATTTTCTATTATCTAAGTTATTACCGCCATAGGATTTAAACATCTCATCTAGAGCGGCTTTTGCTAAGTCTGTTATGTTTATTATCATAAGAAACTCCTTTTTATTATTGATAAAATTATTTTATCCAATTACTATAATTATATCTATAGTTATAAAGGGGGATATTATGGCAAAAGATACAAGTATTAAACTTAGAAATGAAGTGATTTATTCTATTATATGTAAGAAATCACACAGAGGAAGGAACTTTTAAAGGCGTTGAAAAAGATTTAAAAAGAATTAAAGATTTAGGAACAGATATTATTTGGTTTATGCCCATTCATTCCATAGGTATTTTAAATAAAAAAGGAGAATTGGGTTGTCCTTACGCTAATAAAAGTTATAGGGATGTAAACCCAGAGTATGGTACACTAGAAGATTTTATTCATTTAGTAGACGAAATACATAACCTAGAGATGAAATGTATTATAGATGTAGTATACAATCATACTTCGCCAGATTCTGAATTAGCTAAAAATCATCCAGAGTATTTTTACAAAAAATCAGATGGAAGTATGGGAAATCGAGTAGGGGATTGGGAAGATATTATTGATTTAGATTATTCTAATGAAAATCTTTGGAATTATCAGATAGACACATTAGAGCAGTGGGCAACTATTGTAGATGGATTTCGCTGTGATGTGGCATCTTTAGTTCCTATTAAATTTTGGTAAAAAGCTAAAAAAGAAACTTCTAAAGTTAATAAAGATTTAATATGGTAGGAGAATCAGCAGATACAGCTTTTCTAAAAGAAATAAGAAAATTAGGTTTCCATGTATGGAGTGATAGCGAATTATATTCTGTTTTCGATATTATTTATGATTATGATATATGGGAAACTTATTGTGATTTTTTAAGCGGGAAAATAGAATTAAGTGAATATATTAGTTTGTTAAACTTTCAAGATGGAATTTACCCAACTAATTATGTTAAACTAAGATGTTTAGAAAATCATGATATACCAAGAATTAATTCTTTAGTAAGTGATAAAAAGATATTAGAAAACTTTACAGCATTTCTGTACTTTCAAAAAGGAACCATTTTAATATATGCAGGTCAAGAATTTGAAAATAAGCATACGCCAAGTTTATTTCAGATTGATAAAATATATAGAAATAAAGATGCAACTATAGGTGATTTGATGAAAAGATTATATAAAATAAAAAAAGATTCGTTGTTTGCTATAGGAGACTATAAACTTAAAGCAATAAATAGAAGTAATACTGTAATAGGGTATTATGAAAAAAATAGTGAAGTATTATTAGGAATCTTTAATTTAAAAGGGATAAGTGAAAAAGTATATGTAGACCTACTAAAAGATGGATTATATAAAAATATAATAAATAATAAAGAAATATTAGTACAAGATGGAATTATAAATACTTCAGGCGATCCAATAATAATTAAAGATAAACCAATATTATAAGGTGTATAATAATAAGGCGTTATAATAAAAAGTTTTTCCATATCATTTAGATTACTAAGTTATAATTAAAATAAAAATAACAAGGAGGAGGTTATGAATAAAAAGAAAGTTGGAATTTTATCCTTGATAGGATATTTAGGAACTATGGCTATTGGGTTAGTAATAGGTAATATAGTATCTAATTTATTGGGGGAAAACGTGTTAGGGACAATGGGGATGGATACAAGCAATATTATTTATAAAATAATTATTCAAATTCCACCTACTGTATTTCTTATATTTTTTATAAAGAAATATTATAGTTGGAAAGATATAAATCTTACATGGCAAAAATCTAATGGATTAATGTGGTTTGGACCTTATTTAATAGTTTTAATACTTATGACAAGTAAATTTATATTAGAATTAAGTAAAAATATAAAGTCTTACGATACGAATACTTATATGCTTGTACTACTTATATTTATAGGTACAGTTATGGCAGGATTTTGTGAAGAGGTTATATTTAGAGGAATAATATTAAATTCATTCAAAAGTGAAAAGTCTTTTATAATGGCTATGATAATAAGTAGTTTAGGTTTTTCAATAGTACATATTACAACTATATTAATGGGTAATTCTTTAATTGATGCATTTATAACAGTATTTTATTCATCATTGTTAGGCTTTGCTTTTGTTGGACTTGCTATGAAAATGAATAATATATGGCCTTTAATTGTTTTTCATGCTCTTTGGAATTTTATACTGATGGTTTCTCAAACTTTAGAACTAGAGATATCTACAGCTGCCGGTATATGTAATGTTATGAATATTTTTATGGCTATAATACTTTGGATTATTGTTATAGTAGAAGAAAAAAGAAAGTGTACAAAAAAAACTATACTGGCTAATTAGTCAGTATAGTTTTTATATTAATTTATCATTTCAATATAGTTACAATCTGTATATATATGATTTATAAAGAGTAATAATCTTTCGTATAAGGGATGAATTTTATTACCATATTTTAAATCTAAGTTTTTACCGACTTCTTCTACTGTATTTTTACCATTTAACATTATAAATACAGTACTACAATATTCGTCAAGTTCAATTTCTTTATACATGGGAATATTAAACTTTAGTTTTCTTAAAATTTTCTGTATTTTATGATCTTGCTTTTCTAGTAGAGTTACAACTCCATTTTTATCAATGGTATAATTTACATTATCACATATTTTAAATTTTAAATTTAAAATATCTTCGTTAGTCTTCATAGTTCTTGACCTTTGAAGAAGCAATAGGTATAGTAGTTGCTATAACTAAAATAACTAATAAAAGTAATGCCATTAAATTTGATGCAGCAAATCCAGTAGGAATTCTAGGAGTAATCACACCAGATACTTGTAATATTATACCTATTAAACCAACTATTGATCCTCCTGCAACTAAACCAGATGATAAACTTATACCATTTGAAACTTTAACTTCTCTTTCATGATTTTCTTTAGAAGTTTTTTCTATAAATAGACGAATTAATGCACCAACTAATATTATTGAAGTTGTAGAAATTGGTAAATAAAATCCTATGGCAATAGTCATTATTGGTAAATTTAGCATAAATAGGACAAGAGCCATAACTACACCAGTTATAACCATAACCCAAGGTAAATTACCAGACATTATTCCTGATGTTAAAGTAGACATTAAATTTGCTTGAGGTAACGCAAAAGGAGCATCTGCACCTGTGATGGATAATTGGCTAGAAAGCACTACTATTGTACCACAAACCACAGCTACACCAACGATAGAAGCTAGAACAAAACTATTTTGCATCTCTCTTTTATTACCACCGATTATATAAGTTACTTTTTGAGATTGACTATATCCACCAGCTACTGATATGGCAGTAACCATAAAAGCAGCAAATAAAAGTAAGGATTTATTATCCTCAAGACCTGTCCATCCAGCTATAACAAAAACTAAAGTTAGTATAACTAGTGACGCTATAGTCATACCAGAAACAGGAAGATTTGATGTTCCTATAGTACCTGTTAAACGACCAGAAACTATAACAAATAAGAATGATAATATTAATGAAACTATAATGGCTATTATTGCCATTGTAAGATGCTGAGATATTAAGTAAGCAGCTATTAAACCTACTACGATACCACCTATTAATATTAACATTTCAGAAGAACTACCTTTATCATCTTCACTATTTCCTTTTCGAGCATTTAAAGTTTCTCTTATAGAAACAACTATAGTAGGTATAAGTTTTACTGCACCGATTATACCACCACAAAGCATCATGCCAGCACCAATATATTTCACATAACTACCTGATATGGCATTAACATCCATAGTACTTATGGCAACTGCAGTATCATTCCATATAAATATTTCTTCACGAGCCATATCAGAAAAATATCCAATTAGTGGGGCAATTGCAAAGTTTGATAGAATAGAACCAGCAAACATAGTTAAAGAAACATCTAATCCAACTATAAACCCTATACCTAGTAAAAGTGGGTTTACTTCCAAAGAAAATTTCCATTTATAGAATGGAGTACCTATATAAGTCATAACACTATTGATTACATTTAAAAATGACCCTGTTAGAACATTTATAATACCACTTATGGCAAAACCAATACCCATAAATTTTATGGCATCTCCTCCACCTTGAGAAGCCACTAAAGTTTCTGATATAGCCATAGATTCAGGATACATAAGTTTACCATGTTCTTCTATGATTAAGTAATTGTAAACTAAAGAGGAGCAACCTATACCAAATAAACTTCCTCCAACACCTGTTATTAACCCTTCAAAGAAAGTAATATCACTCCCTATTAAAATAATTGCAGGTAGCACATAAATCAGACCACTAGCAATGGATTCGCCACCACTTGACATACCTTGGATAATATTTTTACCTAGTATACCACTATTTTTAGCAAAGGCACCTACTAACATGGAACCTATAATGGCTCCTGGAATTCCAGCAGCTACTGTAAGTCCTGATTTCATTCCTGAGTATGCAGTTGATGCTGCAAATACAGTAGCAAGTATTATTCCTATAATTAATACAGGAACATTTGCACCTTTTTGAGATTTATCAGTTATGTAAGGTACATAGTCTTTCCCTGATACACCTCCATAGGCTTCTTTTGGTAATTTGTTACTCATTATGTCATCGTCCTTTCTACTTCTTAGAAATTAAAATAATTTATTCATATATAGTGTTCAACATTTTTGTAAAAAAATTTATATTATTTTAAAAAAAGTAAATAAATTTTATTATAAAAATTATGTAATAAAAAAATAAATTTTTAGTAGAACAAAAAGAGGTAAACAATACAAAATGTTGAATATAATAAATTTGGGAATTTATATAAAAAGGAGTATGCAAATGAGAGAAGAGGCATTAGAAATTTTATTTAAGTATTTAAAAACTGATTATATGTTAAAACATAGCTATGCAGTAGAAGCTGTAATGAGAGAACTGGCTAAAAAGTTAGAGCCGGAGAAAGAAGAAAAATGGGCAGTAGCAGGATTACTACATGATTTAGACTCAGATATTACAGGTAGAGTTCCAGGAGTTGTTAATGATGCTCATGCATTTAAAAGTGTAGAGCTATTAAAAGAAGAAAAATTTGGAGATGAAGAATTATACAGAGCAATACTTGGACACCATGATAATAAGGGCGTAGTGCGTGAAAGCTTAATGGAAAAAGCCATATATGCTGTAGATCCTATAACTGGCTTTATTACAGCTATAGCTAAGGGTTATCCAGATAAAAAACTAACTAGTGTAAAAACTAAGTCAGTTATTAAAAGAATGAAAGAAAAAAGATTTGCTGCTAATGTAAATAGAGATGCTATAAAAGCTATAGAGCTTACAGGAATAAGTTTTGATGAATTTGCAGAAATATCATTAAATGCTATGAAAAATATAGCTGATGTATTAGAAGAAGAATAAATAAAAGCAAATATGCATGTTTTCCAGAAAAATAGAGAGTGAACACGATAAGTTATGAGATGATACATTAATATTCATAAATTAATAATCAAAAAATTCTAGTCTAAGGCTAGAATTTTTTTGATTGAATTTGAGATGCAAAGTATATAAATATATAGTAAACTAGTTATGACAATTTAATTTAGGAGGAATACATGATTAAAGAATTTATTAAATACTATAAACCATATAAGAGACTTTTCTTTATGGATTTATTAGCAGCATTTTTGTTTGCTGTATGTAACTTGATTTATCCCATGATTACTAGGGATATAATGAATGAGGTAGTACCAAATAAAGATTTGAGAATGCTAGTAATATTTGCATTTACTTTACTATTTATATTCATAATGAAGGCATTTTTAAATCACTTTATGCAATATTGGGGTCATGTGGTAGGAGTTAGAATGCAGGCAGATATGCGAAGTGAAGTATTTACCCATCTACAAAAGTTACCTAACTCATATTTTGATAATCATAAGACTGGTGTTACCATGTCTAGAATAATTAATGACTTAATGGATATATCTGAATTAGCTCATCATGGTCCAGAAGATTTATTTATATCTATAGTTATGTTTATAGGTTCATTTATTATATTATTAAATATAAATGTTCCATTGACACTTATAATTTTTGCTATACTTCCTTTTGTTGTGGTGTTTGCATCAATACAAAAAAGAAGAATGCAAAAAGCTTTTATGGAGACTAGGGTTACTACAGGAGAAGTCAATGCTACCCTAGAAAATTCCATAGCTGGTATGAAAGTAACAAAGTCTTTTTGTAATGAAAATGAAGAGTTAAAGAAATTTAATGCAAGTAATAATGTATTTAAAAAAGCTAGACAAGCAGCTTATAGAGTTATGGCTGATTATTTTTCTGGGATGAACTTATTTATGGACTTATTAGAGCTAGTAGCTTTAGTAGCTGGAGGATATTTTACTTATTTAGGTCAAATTAATTTGGGTGATTTTGCAGCTTATATATTATATGTAAAAATGTTTATAGAGCCAATTAAGAAACTAATAAACTTTACTGAACAATACCAAAATGGTATGACTGGATTTGAAAGGTTTATGGAAATAATTAATGAAGATGTGGAAAAAGAAGTGAAAAATCCTATTGAATTAAAAAATATTAAGGGAAATATAGAGATAAATAATGTTTCCTTTACTTATGAAGATAAGAAACAAGTACTGAAAAATCTAGACTTATCAATTGAAGCTGGAAAAACTGTAGCTTTAGTTGGGCCATCTGGAGGAGGAAAGACGACTCTTTGTAATCTTATACCTAGATTCTATGATTTTGAAGAAGGTGACATAAGAATAGATGGAAACAGCATAAAAAATGTAAGCTTAAAATCATTAAGAAAAAATATTGGAGTAGTTCAGCAGGATGTATTTTTATTTACTGGAACTATAAAAGAAAATATATTATGCGCTAAGCCTGATGCCAGTGATGAGGAAGTAATATCTGCAGCTAAAAAAGCAAGAATACATGATTTTATTAAAAGTTTACCTGAAGGATATGATACTTATATAGGAGAACGTGGTGTTAAATTATCAGGAGGACAGAAGCAAAGAATATCAATATGTAGGGTATTTTTAAAGAACCCTCCAATTATAATCCTTGATGAAGCTACATCAGCTCTTGACAATGTTACAGAAAGAGAAATTCAAAAATCACTAGAAGAGTTAAGTAAGGATAGAACTAATTTAGTTGTAGCACATAGACTATCTACTATAAAAAATGCTGATGAGATTATAGTTTTAACAGATAGTGGAATAGCTGAAAGAGGAACTCATGAAGAGTTAATTAGCAAAAAAGGTATATATAGTAAATTGCATGTAAGTTAATAAATGAAAGTCTGAATCTAAAATTATTTAGTTCAGGCTTTTTTTGTAACGAAAGTTGAAAAATTAGTAATATTCAGAAAATGTTAAGGTTAGATTGTGTTAATAAAATAATTATGACAAAAAAATACATTTTTTAAATTGACTCTATTTGCCATTTCTGATACATTTTCTATGGGGAGTAAATTAGTTTTTACAATCCTGAAAATATGTTTACACCATATTTGACATCTGGTACTATCACAAAAATTTATGTATGGTTAAATAAACATTTTATATTTAGATATTTCCAAATGCGCCAGTCGAAAATGGAATCATGCAAATAAGTAAATAGAAATCATATTATTTAAGGCATAAGAACAAGGGGGCTAAGCAGGTGGGAATCTCTAATAAAAATCATAAATTATATTGGAGGTAGAACATGGAAAACACAGTAAAAACTAAAAAGAAATATCCTTTTGGCTTTTATGTATGTGCTTTATCTTTCACTCTTGAAAGAATGGCATTTTACTCATCAAAGTGGTTATTAGGGGTATTTATAGTTGCTTCAGTAGCAAAAGGTGGATTAGGGCTAGATGCTGCAGAAGGAGCAAAAATGGGTGCAAACTTAGTTGCATTCACTTATTTAACGCCAATATTTGGTGGATGGATAGCAGATAGATGGGTAAGTCCTAGACTATGTGTTGTATTAGGTACAATATTAATGGGACTTGGATATGTTTGTGGATGGCAATCAGCTGTTCAAGGATCTCCAGCTTTAGTTTGGGGAATGATTGCCCTTGTATCTATAGGAACAGGTTTATTTAAAGGTAATGTTTCAGGAATAAACGGTAAGTTATTTGATGATCCAGACCAACTTGACTCTGCATTCTCAGTTCAATATTCATTTGTTAATATAGGTTCTTTTATAGGAACAACTGTTGTTGCTTACATAGCTTATGGACTTGGATTTGGGACTACATTCTTAATCTGTGCAGCTTTATTATTCTTAGATGCTTTATGGTTAATGTTTGGAGGTAAAGCTACATGGGGAGAAGTTGGTAAGAAGCCTTTCAAAGCTGGAGAAGCTAAAGAGAGTTCGGTTAAAAAGGAAGAAGACAACAAACCTCTTACTATATTAGAAAAGAAAAGAATTGCAGCTATAGTACTTGTAACTGTATTCTCAATAATATTCTGGGTAGTTTGGTATTTAACTTATATGCCAGTACTATATCACTGGGGACCAGACTTCGATACAGCTAACAAAGCTAAGTGGGTGATAGGAAACTTTGCAGTACCTTCTGCTTGGTTCGACTCATTAAATGCACTTTGCTGTATAGCTCTTGGACCAGTTCTTGCAGCTTATTGGACTAAGCGTGCTAATTCGCCAAAAGGTGATTTAAGTATGTTTAAGAAAACTGCATTAGGTATGATATTACTAGGATTAGCATTCGTTGTTATGGCTCTTGCTGAAGTAGTTAGAGGTGATGGACAAGCTAACTTAATGTGGATAATAATGGTTGGTATATTAATGTCAATTGGTGAAATGGTATTCTCGCCACTTGGAAACTCATTCATATCAAAATTCTCTCCAGCAAAAGTTTTAGGACTTATGATGGGAGTTTGGCCATTTGCAATATTCATAGCTGGTAAATCTTATGGATACTTATATGAATTCTTATCAGGATATTCATTTGCTCCAGCTTATGGAATAGTAGCAGCAATAGTTATAGTATGTGGTGTAATCCTTTGGTCAATGGATAAGAAGTTAAATACTCTTGTTCAAGATGAAGAAGAAGATAAAGCATTAAATGCTTAATAAATAAATTAATACTATAAATAAAGTAGCTTCGACTTAAATTGAAGCTACTTTTATTTTTGTATGAAAATAAAAAAAGTGAAAAAACTAATTAGCTGTATGGTTATCGGATATACAAATATAGTATATAAAAGAACAGTTCCTAGAAAAAAGCAGATATAACTTAGATGTAAGTTTTAAAATAATTACATATATAATTAAGGTAAGTGGAGTGAAGTCTAAGATAGTATAGAAAAAGGCTTTACTCTTTTTAATGTAGGATTAATATAGATTTACAGTAAATGGTAATGATATAATTATATAAAAAGTAATTATTATTGGGTAAAAGAAATGGGGTTAGCGAATGATTGTAGTAGAAAATTTATGTAAGTCTTTTACTAGGCAAGTAAAGGATGAAAGTAAAAAAAAGAAATTTAGAACTAAAAAAGAAGAATTTTTAGCGGTGAATAACTTATCTTTTGAAGCTAATAAGGGAGAAATTATAGGAATACTAGGACCAAATGGAGCAGGAAAAACCACATTGCTTAGGATGTTGGGAGGAATTTTAACTCCAACTTCTGGCTATATTCAAATAGGTGATTATGATTATAGTAAAGATAAAAATAAAGCAAAAAAAGAAATTGGGTACTTATCAGGGAACACAAAATTGTATAATAGGCTATCTCCTAGAGAATTACTAACTACTTTCGGAAACTTATATGATATGACAAAAGAAGAAATAGAAAGCTCCATAGAAAATATAGTTGAAATTATGGATATGAAAAGCTTTATTGATAATAGAATAGAAAATTTATCTACAGGACAAACTCAAAGAACATCAATTGCAAGGTGCCTTATTCATAACCCAAATATATATATATATTTGATGAGCCTACATTAGGTCTGGATGTAATTAGTAGTAAATCTATTATAGATTTTATGAAAAGAGAAAAAGATAGGGGTAAAACAGTACTATACTCAACTCATTACATGGAAGAAGCAGAAATTTTATGTGACAAAATATATATGATGCATAAAGGAGAGTTTATAGCTGAGGGGAATTGCGAAGAACTTAAATCTACATATAATACAAATAGTTTAAGGGATATATTTATAAGTTTAGCAAGTGAAAGGGGGGATTTGAATGAGGACTAAAATGGTAAAAGCTATTTTTAAAAAAGAGATGATAGATATTCTTAGAGATAAGAGAACGCTATTCATGGGGATTATCCTTCCTTTAATTTTATATCCTGTTATTATGTTGATAATGACTCAAATAATGACTATGTCAATGAGTAGTATTGAAAGTGAAGACATAAATATAGCTTTTGAGAAAAATCCAAATAAAGAATTAGTATCTATTATGGAGAACTATACAGACGGAAGTACGGAACATATTAACATAGTAAGTACTAATGATTATAAAGAAGATTTAGAAGAAGGTAATATTGATGCATACATAGATGTAAAGGGTGAAAATAAAATAGAAAATTATGAGATATACATAAATTCATCAAAAGAGAATGCATCAAGTGTGAATAATAAACTAGAAAGTATTTTTTCGTCTTATAAGGATAGCAAAGTAAAAAATAAACTAGAAGAGTCTAAGCTGAATGTAGAAGAAACCCTAGATCCAGTAGTTTATGAAACTGTAGATGTGGCAAAAAATGAAGAAGTTGCAGGATTAGTTCTAGGTCAAATACTTCCTTTTATATTAATTATGGGAGTGCTTTTAGGGGCTATTTATCCAGCAATAGATTCTATGGCAGGAGAAAAAGAAAGAGGGACATTAGAAACTTTATTTACGCTTCCTATTACTAATTTAGAACTGGTTATGGGAAAATATTTAGCAGTATCTATTTGTGCAATTGTAACTGCTATACTAAATGTTGTATCTATATTATTGACATTAATATATATTTTAGCAACGGGAGAACTTACAGGTAATCTATTTTCAGATAGTTTGAAAATATCAAATTTAGCAGGGCCACTATTAGTTACTATAATTTGTGTATGTTTATTTGCAATGGTTGTATCAGCTGTAAGTATGTGTGTATGCTCTTTGGCAAAAAGCTTTAAAGATGCACAAAATTATATTACGCCAGTTATGTTCTTAGTCTTAATACCTTCATATGCATCTATGATACCAAATATGAATTTGACTAGAACTACGGCAGTAATACCTGTTGTTAATATATCTTTGTTAATAAAAAGTGTTCTTAGCTTTCAATCTAATTTAGGATTGATAGCATTAGTATTTATATCAAATTTTGCATTTGTAATTTTATCAGTTATTTTATTATCAAAAATGTTTAATTCAGAAGAAATTTTATTTGGTAATGGAAAGAATTTTTCTTTTTTAGAAAAAAGAAGTGACATAAGAAAAGGTACAATGCCAAATGTAAGTGATGGAATTGTTTTATATGCTGTTGGATTGGTGCTTCTTATTTATGTAGGGAGTTATGTTCAAATAAAATTTGGCATGACAGGAATTGCATTGACTCAGCTTATGATTATAGGACTACCACTTTTATTTGCATATTATATAAAAAGTGATTTTAAGAAGGTATTTTCTTTAAAGCTACCTAAGATTAGACATTTAATTGGTGCGGCGAGTCTTTGGATAGGAACATACTTAATTGTATTTATAGCAACTAATATAATTTTGTATTATTTCCCGCAAAATCAAGAAATTGTGGAAGGATTAAACGATGCTTTATTTATAAAGGATAGTTTGTTTTTTAACTTAGTTTTAATAGCATTAATGCCGGCCATATGTGAAGAATTATTTTTTAGGGGGTTTATATTAACTTCATTCAAACATAATAAGAAATCATATAAAGGTGCTATAATAGCTTCGGGCATACTATTTGGTATGATGCATATGGATTTTATAAGGATTATACCTACATCTATTTTAGGAATGGCTTTTGCTTATGCAGTCTGCAAAACAAACTCCATAGGTGTAAGTATGTTTATGCACTTTTTAAATAACGGATTTGCAGTTGTTATAACTCATCTTTCTTCAAAAATACTTGAAAATGTTGAATCAACTACAACTACATATTTATCATTTAGCCAACTATTTGTTTTTGGAGTTTTAGGTATTATGTTTATAAGTATTGCAGTTTTACTATTCAAAGAAAATAAAAGGTGGAATAATACTTCTGTTGTTGAATAGATAATGTTGAATAAGGTTACTCATTGAGTAATCTTATTTTTATGCATTTATATAATAAAATGATATAATATAGAAAAAATATAAGTAGATAAGGAGAAAAAAATCGTTGAATATAAAAGAAATAGATATTGATTTAGATAGATGTGAAAAAGTACTAAAAGAAAATAATTATATGGAAATTGTAATAGCTATAGAAGAACTACAGGATAAATATAGAGATAAAGTTGATGACATAAGTGAAAATGAAAATAACAATGTTTGGAATTATAGTAAAAAAGATTTAGAGAAAATAGAAAAAAGTTTAATTAATTACAAGCAAGGAATGATTCTAAAAGAAAAACAAAAAAATATTTATGAAAGAGTACATGATTTAAGAATCTATATTAATGAGAATGATACAGAATATAGAAAAGATATAGAAGAAACAATAAACCTTATAGAAGAAGTTAATAACAAAGATATAAGTTTAGACGAAAAATATGATCAATTAAAAAGATGTTTTGATTTATTAAAAAAATTAGATAGGAATATAAGTATTTACTTATTAGAATTGATAAATTTATCAATAAAATAAAAAGAAATATTAAATATAAAGTTGAATTAAAATCTGCTCTATAAAAAATAAGGCGTGTAGGGAAGGTAATTTTAGTTTCACATACACGCCTTTGTGTAAAAATATCTTAATTATATGCTAAATAGCAAGTCTGCATAAGTAGGGAAAGGCCAAAAATCCTTGCCAACTATTGTTTCGAGCTCGTCTACAATAGTACGAAGTTCTTGCATTTGTATTTTAATATTGTCTCTATAAAATTCAGCATTTTCTTTAGGATCAGAGTAGTTTTTACTTTCTAATAAAGATGTGTTTAGTTTTTCAATCTTAATATCTAAACAAGCATTTAAAGAAGAAAGTTTTTTAACTAAAGAAATTTCTAAACTACAATCAATATCAGCGTTTAAAGATTTTTTGTTTAAAGCAGTGTCAGTTAAAGATTTAGAATAAGCACATACTGCTGGTATTATATCTTTTTTAGACATATCTATCATTGTTAAGGCTTCTATATTCAATGTTTTAGAATATTCTTCTAATAAAATATCACATCTTGATTGAAGCTCTTCTTTTGTGTAAACATTAAATTTCTCAAATAGTTTAATATTTTTTTCATCCACATAATGAGGAAGTGCATCAACGGCTGTTTTAAAATTGCAAAGTCCTCTTCTTTCTGCTTCAATAACCCATTCTTCTGCATAGTTATTTCCGTTGAATATTATTCTAGAATGTTTTTTCATAGTATCTTTGATTATTTGAAAAATTGTATCATCTATATTAGTGCTTTTTTCTAATATGTCTGCATATTCACATAAACTATTTGCCACAATAGTATTTAAAATAGTATTAGGACAAGCAATATTACAAGTAGATCCAAGCATTCTAAATTCAAATTTATTACCAGTAAAAGCAAAAGGTGAAGTACGGTTTCTATCTGTTGTATCTTTCATAAAAGATGGAAGAACATCTACGTCTATATCCATTCTACTTAATATTTCTTCATTATAAGGTAAGTTATTTTCAATACATTTTAATATTTTCTTTAAATCAGAACCTATAAACATAGAAATTATAGCTGGAGGTGCTTCATTTCCACCTAATCTATGGTCGTTTCCTGCGCTTGCTACTGATAATCTAAGTAAATCTTGATATTCATCTACTGCTTTTATGATTGCAGCTAAGAATAATAAGAAAGTCTTATTTTCATAAGGTTTTTTCCCAGGTTCTAATAAGTTTTTACCTTTATTAGTTGAAAGAGACCAGTTATTATGTTTACCACTACCATTTACACCGGCAAAAGGTTTTTCGTGTAGTAAACAAACAAGACCGTGTTGATCGGCAATTCTTTTCATTAAATCCATTGTAATTTGGTTATGATCTGTAGCTACATTAGTAACTGTAAAAACAGGTGCTAATTCATGTTGAGATGGAGCAACTTCGTTGTGTTTAGTTTTTGATAAAACACCAAGTTTCCAAAGTTCTACATCTAGTTCCTTCATAAATTCAGCAACTCTAGGTTTTATAGAACCAAAGTAATGATCTTCCATTTCTTGACCTTTTGGAGGTTTTGCACCAAATAAAGTTCTTTTGCAGAATTTTAAGTCCATTCTTTTTTCATAAAGTTTTTTATCGATTAAGAAGTACTCTTGCTCTGGACCAACAGTAGTTATAACTCTTGTTACATCATCGTAACCTAGAAGATTTAATAATCTAACAGTAGTTTTATTAAGAGCCTCCATAGATTTTAATAAAGGTGTTTTTTTGTCTAGAGATTGACCTGAATAAGAGCAAAAAGCAGTTGGTATACATAGAGTTGTATCTCTTATAAATGCATAAGATGTTGGATCCCATACTGTATATCCTCTTGCCTCAAAGGTACTTCTAAGTCCACCTGATGGAAAAGATGATCCATCAGGCTCTCCTTTTATCAACTCTTTACCGGAAAATTCCATAATGACATTTCCATCATTAGTTGGAGATATGAAGCTATCGTGTTTTTCTGCAGTGATTCCTGTCATTGGTTGGAACCAATGAGTAAAGTGAGTAGCACCATTTTCTATTGCCCAATCTTTCATAGTATTTGCAACAACATTTGCAATTTTAATATCGATTGGTTTACCTTGATGTATAGTATTTTTTAAAACAGAATATATATCTCTTGGTAATCTTTCCTTCATTACATTGTCATTGAAAACCAAGCTCCCAAAAACTTTTGATATTCTTTCCATAATACTTCCCCCTTTTTATTATCTGAATATTGAACGGATATATAAAATTATTTCAAAATGAAGAAAGGCGCAGTAGGTAAAAGTACCTACAGCGCCTTTGCTGTTCAATAATTATAGAATATATTGTATTCACATTTTTTGGAAATATCAACTAAAATTCCCAAAAGACTTGTATTCTTTTTGGTGTATTTTTCTTATTAAATTAAGATTTATAAAAATATAAAAAATATTTGACATATATTTTGATAAGATGTAAAATTTTACTAAATAAAAATGATGTTTATAAATAAATACAAAAAATAGCTTAAAAGCTTATGTGAAAGTAAGAGTATTTATAAAAGGATGTGAAGCAGGAGTACTTTCATTCTTTTATGGGTGACTCTTTTTTTATTTTTTAAAATGAAATTAATTACAATAAAATTGCATTTTATTAAGATTTCTTAAATAAAATTTAAATAGATTATTTTAAAATTTAAAGGGTGATTTTTATGGAAAAGATTCTAATTGTATCTAGTTCCAATAAAAGTAAAGAACTATTGATTAATATGGCAAAAGAAAGTGGAGCCTATGAAGTATCAGCTGTAGAAAATAGTTTCCAATGTAGAGAATTGGTAAAAAAAATAAATTTTGATTTAATAATAATTAACTCACCTCTAAGAGATGATTATGGTGAAAATTTATCAATATTTATAAATGAGAATACTAATAGTTCTATAATATTAATAGTTAAAAGTAATTCATCAGAAGAAAATATAAGTAATATAGAGAATAAAGGAATTTATATAATGGAAAAACCATTAAATAAACTTATGTTTATGAAAGTAATGAATTCCTATATTATTCATAGAAGGAGATTTAATACTATTATTAATGAAAATGAAAAGTTAAAGAAAAGAATAAATGATATAAAGCTTATTGATAGAGCTAAATTAACTTTGATTCAATACTTAAAGATGAGTGAAGAAGAATCCCATAAATATATTGAAAAACAAGCAATGGATTTAAGAATCACAAAAGTTGAAGTAGCTAAAAATATATTGAAAATTTATGAATATTAAAACTAATATAGAGGAGGAATAATAACATGACTAAATTTATATTTGTAACAAGTGGAGTAGTATCAGGTCTTGGCAAAGGTATAACTGCCGCATCTCTTGGAAGATTACTAAAAGCTAGAGGTTTTAAAGTTATAGCGCAAAAACTAGATCCATATATAAATGTGGACCCTGGAACTATGAGTCCATATCAACATGGTGAAGTATTTGTAACAGAAGATGGGGCTGAAACTGACTTAGATTTAGGTCATTACGAAAGATTTATTGACGAAAATTTGAACCAATACTCAAACTTAACTACAGGAAAAGTATATTGGAATGTGCTAAATAAAGAAAGAAAAGGAGAGTACCTAGGGGAAACTATCCAAGTTATACCACATATAACTAATGAAATTAAAAACTTTATCTATGGCGTAGGACAAAAAAGCGACGCAGATGTAATCATTACTGAAATAGGGGGAACAGTAGGGGATATAGAAAGTCAACCCTTTATGGAAGCCATAAGACAAGTGTCTCTAGAAGTAGGTAGAAATAACTGTCTATTTATACACGTAACATTAGTACCTTATATTAAAAGCTCGGGTGAGCACAAATCTAAACCAACTCAACACTCTGTAAAACAACTTCAATCCCTTGGAATCATGCCTAATATAATAGTAACTCGATCTGAAGAGCCTATTGATGAGTCTATCAAACAAAAAATCTCACTATTTTGTAATGTGAAAAAAGATTGTGTAATCGAAAATAAAACTATAGATGTATTATATGAAGTTCCAATAATGTTAGAAAAACAAGGATTTTGTGAAATTGTATGTAGAGAATTAGATATTAAATACGATAAATGCGACTTAAGCGAATGGAAAGAAATGCTTGAGAGGGTTAAAAATATAAATAAAACTGTCACAATAGCCCTTGTAGGAAAATATATTAAACTTCATGATGCATATTTATCAGTAGTTGAGGCTCTATCTCATGCAGGATATGAAAATGGGGCTAATATTAAAATAAAATGGGTAGATGCAGAAAGTGTTACTTATAACAGTGCGGAAGCAATTTTGAAAGACTGTGATGGGATTCTAATACCTGGAGGTTTTGGTGATAGAGGAATTGAAGGGATGATATGTGCAGCTAACTACGCTAGAGTTAATAATGTACCTTATCTTGGAATATGTCTTGGTATGCAAATTGCTGTAATAGAGTTTGCAAGAAATGTTTTAGAATTTAATAACGCTACTTCAACAGAATTTGATAAATTTGCAAAATATCCAGTTATAGATTTAATGATAGACCAATATGGTAATATTCCTTTAGGTGGAACTATGAGGCTAGGTGCATATCCTTGTAAAATTAAACAAGGAACTATGATGGCAAAATCATATGGTCAGTTAAATATAAGTGAAAGGCATCGTCATAGATATGAGTTTAACAATAAATATAGAACAGATTTCATAAATGCAGGAATGATTATTGGAGGAACATCACCCGATGAAAATCTAGTAGAATCAGTTGAGGTACCTAAAAATGATTTCTTTGTAGGGGTACAGTATCATCCAGAATTTAAAAGTAGACCTAATAGGGCAAATCCAATAATAAAGGGATTTATTAAAGCTACTGTTGGCAAGTAATTGATGACTAGGTAATCTTATCTCGCTATTTTTATATGATAATATTTTATCTAAATTAGGGAATTATATCTATAGCAAATAAAAAATAGGAGGTTATATTATGAAAGCTTATGTTGATGATGATTTATGTATAGGATGTGGAACATGTCCAGAAGTATGTCCAGATGTTTTTCATATGACTGATGAAGGCATAGCTCATGCGATAGATGGTGATATACCAGAAGATGTATTAGGTATAGCAAAACAAGCTCGCGATAGTTGTCCAGTAGAAGCGATCGATATTGATGACTAATTGGATTTATAATAAGATTTGGCAATGAGATAAAAGAATAGATCTTAACATAAAATATTAGATTTAATTTAATATTTTATGTTAAGAGTAGATAAGAAGAGAATTATACTCTTCATATCTACTCTTATAAATTTTATACGTTAAGCTAACGTATAAAATTTATAAGAGAACGTAGTAAAGTTATATTCTAATTAGTGATATTAAAATTAATTTTGCTTTAAACTAAGTTAAAAGAACTATCATAGAAATATTTTTATAGATATTGAGATAGCTCTTTTTATTTTATAAAATACATTAGTCTAAATTTGACAATTCTAAGATATTAAAAGAAATTTCAAAGTAAAGAAGGGACTTCTTATCTTTAAAATTTATATTAATTAATTCCTTGATTTTTTGAATTCTATATAAAAATGTACTTCTATGTATGAAAAGGTCATTAGATGATTTTACTGCATTTAAGTTATTCTTTAAATAAATTTTTAAGGTATTATAATAATCCGTATCATGTTCTTTATCGTGATTTATTAATGAAAGAATATATTTTGAACAAACTAAATTAGAAGGGAGTTCTTTTGTACAACATTCTACTAAATAAAAAGGTGCAATATCGTCAAAGTAGTAAATCCATTTATAAGGCTTATAACGTCTTCCAATATTTAATGCAATGCGAGCTTGTAAATAATTATACTTTAATTCTGATAAACCTATAAAAGTATTACTAACGCCTGTTTTCAAGTAGCTATCACGAAGAAGTACTGTCAATTTGTTCATGGCATCGTTTATACTACCTTTAAATTTAGTAAGATTTATAATTACAGCGATATCATTATCATAAAAAATAGCACATGAATGAGGGATAGTTGATTCTATTTGTTTACAAATTGAGTTTACAGTTAGATTTTGAATATCATGAATACCTATTTTTATATTCATACAAAAATAAGAGTGATTTGAAAACCAATAAAATTCATTAAGCATTTGATTAATAAAAGTAGTATTTGTAACTTCCTCTGATAAAATTTTATGAAAAATATTATTTAAGCTATAACCCATATTAGAATCTATGTTATATAGTTTTTTGAGCATAATATCTATATAAGTGGCGAAATATTCAAGTAAATTACTATCACTAGGATAAAATTTATGAATGTTTTCGGAAATTATTATACGATGTGTATATCTACTATGATCAAATAAATTAATACATAAAAGATCTAGTCCAACATCATAACCAGGGTAAGTGAAGACTCCTATAGTATCTCTGTGATGATTGAACTCTGGATCTAGTTTAAGCGAGTTACTATCACTATAAACTAAGTCATTATTGGCTAAATGTTTTAAGCTTGGATCTGTATCAATTATACTAGAATAAGCAATTAAAGAAAAATCTGCACTAAAAATTGTTATAGGATTATTAAATATTTTAAAACTACAATCTATCATATCTTTTAAAGAGGTGCATTCATTTAGTATTTCTTGTAATTCATTCTCCCAATTATCATATAGATTGAAAATATTTTGAATTTCATTGAATAAATCGAATGGAGAAGTAAGTTTGTCAAATTCGAACATATTGTATGAAGATAGAAGTGATTTTTCTTTTATTTCACCAATGCTTACGATTAAAGAACCATTATTTATATTTTTACATGAGGAAAAACTATCTCCATATCCTATGTATACTTTATTATGTATACTATAAATATCTTCCTTAAAAAATACTGGCCTTTCTAATATTAACTCTGATGATAAAATTCCAAATTCTTTAAAATTAAAAGAATTCTTTAAATGTCTTTGCAAAATTTCTTGACTAATTTTCATAAAACACCTCCAGAATGATCTCCTACTACATATTGTACGAAATGATATTTATAATATCAATAATGTTGTAGCATTTATTTATAAAAAATTGGATGATACAATTATATTAAATGCAATTTAGAAAATTGAGTATATATAACTAAATAGATTAGTTTTTTATGTGTAAGTAAATAATTATTTAATTTTTAATTTAATACAAATAGTTGGAGGGGTAAAGATGATTATAATAGGTGAAAAAATTAATGGTTCAATACCTGTTGTGGGAAAAGCTATTGAAGAAAAAGATGCAGATTTCATAAGAAATAGAGCTAAAATTCAAGCTGATGCAAATGCAACATATATAGATGTATGTGCATCAGTAAAAGAAGATATAGAAGTAGATACTTTAAAATGGCTAATTGATTTAGTACAAGAAGTTACAGATACACCAATATGTGTAGATAGTCCAAGCCCTCATTCTTGTGTAGAGGCTCTTAAGTTTTGCAATAAACCAGGATTAGTAAACTCAGTATCTTTAGAAGGAGACAAAATTGATGTTATATTTCCAGCTATTGCAAATACTAAATGGGAATGTGTAGCGTTACTTTGTGATGATAAGGGAATACCAGATTCAGTGGAAAGAAGAATGGAAGTATTCCATGGCATAATGGAAAAAGCAAAGGAATATAAAATTGATCCATCTAGATTACATATAGATCCTTTAGTAGTTACTTTAGCAACAGATGAGCAAGCATTAACAGTGTTTGCTGAATGCTGTAGACAAATAAAATCAGAATATCCGACTATTCATATCACAAGTGGTCTTAGTAATATTTCATTTGGTTTGCCAGCTAGAAAAAATATCAACCAAGCATTTATGGTATTGGCAATGAATGCAGGCATGGATAGCGCCATAGTAGATCCAACTAATAGAGATATGTTAGGTATGATATATGCAACAGATGCTTTACTTGAAAATGATGAATATTGTTTAGAGTATATAGGTGCATATAGAGAGGGTCTTATAGGTAAGTTAGCTGAAGTAAAAGCATAATATATAGATCATAATTAACACTATCAAATGTAGTATTTAAAATATAAGGGTTATTAAATATAAATAAAACTGGTTAAGGGGGAATTTTTAAATGTCTAAAATTCAAGATGTATCAAATGCAGTACAATCAGGAAAGTCAAAAATAGTTGGAGGGTTAGTACAAGAAGCAATAAATGAAGGTTTAGATCCAGCTGAAATACTTAATAAAGGTATGATAGATGCTATGAGTATAGTTGGGGAAAAATTCAAAAATAATGAAATATTTGTACCAGAAATGTTAGTTGCAGCTCGTGCTATGAAAAAAGGTGTTGAAGTTTTAAAGCCTCATCTTGCAGGTGATAATACAGTATCTGTTGGTAAGTTAGTAATTGGAACCGTTGCAGGAGATTTACATGATATAGGTAAAAACTTAGTTGCCATGATGATGGAAAGTGCTGGATTTGAAGTTATAGATTTAGGTGTTGATGTTCCTGTTGAAAAATTTGTTAGTGCAGCAAAAGAAAATGAAGATGTATCTATAGTTTGTGTGTCAGCACTACTTACAACTACTATGCCAGCAATGAAAGATACAGTAAAAGCACTTTTAGATTCTGATGTAAGAGATAGAATAAAAATAATGGTTGGTGGTGCTCCTATAACTCAAGGATTTGCAGATGAAATTGGAGCTGAGGCTTATACTGAAGATGCAGCTTCTGCAGCTCAAGTAGCAAAATCATTTGTTTCTAGCACAGTTGCATAATAATATATAGAATCCTAAAATTTAATATAAACCCACGAATATGAGGAGTACTTAATATTATATATAATAAGTGCTCCTTTATTCTATTGTTGTAGTATTATTTGAAATATATAGGTGGTGGACTATTTGGTAGACTTAGATTTAATTATAAAAAAAGCTTTAGATATGGGATTTTCAGTTTCAGCTAAATTAGATTGCTCAACAATAAAACTTATGCCAGAAGTAAGGGAAATGTGTGCGGCTAATAAATGTAATCAGTATGATAAAAACTGGGCTTGTCCTCCAGGTTGTGGAAGTTTAGAAAAGTGTGAAGAAAGAATAAAAAAATATAAAGTTGGAATAATTGTTCAGACTGTTGGAAAATTAGAAGACTCTATGGATTTTGAAAGTATGGTTGAAATAGAAAAAAAACACAAAAATCTTTTTCTTAAGTTTTCTGATGAACTAAAAAAAGAATATGATAATGTATTTTCATTAGGAGTAGGAAGTTGTATTAAGTGTAAAACATGCACTTATCCAGATGAACCATGTAGATTTCCCCAAAATATATTATCATCTATGGAAGCATATGGAATGTTAGTTAGCCAGGTTTGTATTGATAATAATGTGAAATATTATTATGGCCCAAATATATTGGCATATACGGGATGCTTTCTAATAGAGTAGGATGTTACTTAATAAGAAGGTGGTAGTTTTATGGGATGCGAATATAAATTATTAGTAAAAAATGAATTTGGAAAAGTTAAAGAAATTATAGCAAATAAAAATGAAAATTTATTAGATATTCTTAAAAATAATGATATTACTCTAGAAAATAGTTGTAGTGGAAAAGGAAATTGTGGAAAATGTAAGGTTAAAATAATTAGTAGAAATATTCCTTGTTCAAGTCAAGATATAAAACATATTAGTAAAGAGAAGTTAAATGAAGGTTATAGATTATCTTGTACATTAAAAATAAATAACGATTTGGAAATAATTATACCATCAAGAAAAGATGATATGCAGGTTTTGATTGATGGTATGGAAGAAAAACTAGAAGTTGACCCAATAATAAAAAAAGTGAATTTGAAAGTAGATAAACCTTCGCTAGAAGATCAAAGAAGTAGTCATAAAAGACTGATGGATTCTTTAAATATTAATAATTTAGAAATTGATATAAAGTTTTTAGCAAAAGTAGATGAAATATTAAAAAATGAAAACTATGATGTGACAGCAACTATTTATGATAATAAACTATTTGATTTACAAGGAAAAGATAAATATAAAGATAGTTTTGGGTTAGCTATAGACATAGGCACAACAACAATTGCTATGTATATGATAAATTTAATTACCGGAGAAGATGTAGGAGTAATATCTCAAGTAAATAAACAAAGAAACTATGGATCAGATGTAATTTCAAGAATTAATTATACAATGGAGAAAGATGATGGATTAAGCTGCTTACAAAATAGTATTATTAACCAACTAAATAATATGATAGATATTTTGTGTAAAAATAATAATATTAAGCATGAATATATTTATAATTGTGTAATTGTAGGAAATACAACTATGATACATTTATTGCTTGGTTTACCATGTAAAAATATTTCTCTTGCACCATATATCCCTGTAACTACAGAAGAATTAAATATTGAATCTGCTAAGCTAGGAATAAATATAAACGGAATAATAAGCATAGTACCAGGTATTGCGAGCTATGTGGGAAGTGATATAACAGCAGGAATATTATCTTCTAATTTAATGAAAAATGATAAATATTCATTATTGTTAGATTTAGGAACTAATGGTGAAATGGCAATTGGAAATAATGAAAAAATTATAACTTGCGCTACAGCAGCAGGACCGGCGTTTGAAGGAGCTAATATAAAATATGGTATAGGTGGAGTAAGAGGTGCAATTAGTAAAGTTGATTTAGGAAAAGATAGCATTTACGAAACTATTGAAAATGCTAATCCTATAGGAATATGTGGATCAGGAGTATTAGATATTGTAGCTCAAATTCTAAAGTATAATATTATGGATGCAACTGGAAAATTATTAGACAGAGAAGAAATCGAAGATGAAAAATTAAAATTACGTTTGGTTAATAATGACATGAAAGAATTTATATTAGCACGAAATGAAAACGAAGGTTTAATATCAATAACTCAAAAAGATATAAGAGAAGTGCAATTAGCTAAAGCAGCAATAAGTGCAGGTATAAATATATTATTAAAAGAGGCTAATCTAACATTTGATGATATAGAACATGTCTATATTGGAGGTGGCTTTGGTAACTTTATGAATGTACAAAGTTGTCTAGAAATAGGAATGATGCCAAGAGAATTAAAGGGTAAAATTATCTCCATTGGTAATTGTGCAGGATTTGGTGCAAAAAAATATTTATTATCAGAAGAACAAAGAAAGAGAACAAATGAAATAATAGATAAATGTATGTATATAGAGTTATCTAAAAGGCAAGATTTTCAAGAATATTTTGTTGATGGAATGACATTTGAATAAAGTAACTTTTATTAGTTAAAAATATGGTGTGATACTTTTTTAGTGTCACACCATATTTTTATATTTGAGTATGGAATTTATAAAAATATGGAATCTTCCATAATTTTAGATGATGATTTATCATTATTTAACCTTTTCTTTCTAAAGAATTTAAATAATAAAGATAGGGCAATAATTAAACAAACAAATTCGGATACTGCAGTAGTAATCCATATTGCATCACCACCAAATAACTTAGTTATTAAGAATAAACTTATTGTTACTAATACCAAGCTTCTTCCAAGAGAAATTATAGAAGAAAATAAAGGTTGCTCTATGGCTACAAAAAAACCTGAAATAATTAAGTTAAATCCTACAAATAAGAATGAAATTGAGTATAATTTAAACACAGAAACTGTTGAATTAAATAATTGAGTTTCATTAGGATTTATAAATAAGCTAGTAATATTGGTAGCAAATAATATGGATGATACAAATACTACGATGGAAGTTACTAGCACTGTTTTAAGCCCCATTTTTAATAAATGATTAACTTTATCAATCTCATCTGCACCAAAATAAAAGCTTATTAAAGGTTGAGCACCTTGAGTTATTCCAATCATTGTCATAAGTATTAATGTATTAACATAACAAATTACACTATAAGATATTAGTGCATCTTGACCTATTAGTCTAAGTAATGTTTGGTTAAATAATATTGTAACTATTCCCACGCTTAGTTCTGAAGTACAATCTGGGAATCCTAAAGAAATTATTCTTTTTATTGTATTAAAGCTAAATTTAAACTTAACAAATCTTAAAGTTGATTTCTTTCTTAAGAAGTGGCTTAAGAAAAATAAAGTTGAAAATATTTGAGCTATACCAGTGGCAAAAGCAGCGCCTTTTACACCATAGCCTAGTATTATAACAAAAATATAATCTAAAACTATATTTGTTACAGCTGAAATTACAACACCAATCGTTGCTAAGAATGGAAACCCATCAGCTTTTACTATAACTTCTAAAGAATAAGAAACAATAAAGAATATGTTAAATAATGATATTATAAATAAATAATCCTTAACATAACCTATAGTATCTGGAGTTGCACCTAAAATTTTAGCAAGATAGTTAAGTCCTAAAATAGATGTAACTGTTATTATGATAGCAAGAATTGTAATAGTAAATAAGTTAAGTGAAAAAGCTTCATTTGCCTTTTCTAAATCTTTTTTTCCAAGATACATGGCTATAACTGTAGATGCACCTGTGGAAAATAACACAGATATGGCAAATACAAAATTAATAAAAGGCATAGAAATATTTACTGCAGCTAAGGCTAATTCTCCAACACCTTTACTAACAAATATTCCATCAATTATTGTATATAGGGAGAAAACCCACATGGCAACAACAGAAGGTCCCAAGTACCTTAGAAATTGTTTAAATAAACTTTTTGTCATTATATCACTCCTTATATTTATATCTTAATCCTTGGTATAATACTAAGGTCAATAAAAATAAGTAAATATTTTTTAAATTTATTGAAAAAATTATTTCTTTGTGAAATAATATATTTCAGTATGTATTAAAAAAGGAGCAAAAATGAAAGATTATTACAAAATTGGAGAAATATCTGAAATGTATGACATGAGTAGAGATTCACTTATGTATTATGAAAAGTTAGGCATAATTAAGCCTACTAGAGATGACAATGGATATAGACTTTATAGTGTTTCTGATATTTGGAGACTTAATCTAATAAAAGAATTAAAAAGTTTAGGCTTCTCTTTTAAAATGATTAAAGAGTATTTAGAAAATAGAGACTTGAATTCTACTAATAAATTACTTGAGAACGGGATAACTTTATTAGACGATCAAATATTAAAATTATTAAAGCAAAAAGAAAATATGAGAAAGAGAATGGAATCCATAGAAAATACAGCAAAGAATTCAAACTTAAATAGTATAGAATTATCGTATTTAAAGAAACGAAAAGGATTAATATTAAATGGTCAAATTAAAAGAGATGAAGATTTTGATTTATTAATACAGAAGCTTCAAAAAGATCATAATAATAAGTTTGGTATTCTAGGAAATAATAATGTTGGATCACTATTTAATATGGAGTCAATAAACAATGGAATAACGACTGACTTCGAATCAGTATTTTGTTTATTAAAAGATAATGCTAAAGACTATAATATTGTTTTTGAAGAAGGTTATTATGTAACTTTAACTTATAGCGGTGATTATGTAAATAATAAAGAACATATACAGAATATGTTTGACTTTATTGACGAAAACAAATTAATAATAACGGGTAGCCCTATGGAAATTTATAAAATAGACATACATGAGACGGAAAACAAAGATGAGTTTATTACAGAAATCCAAATACCTATTAAATGCTAAAAGGATGTCACATTAGTCAAGTGACATCCTTTTTTATTTATATGAGTAAAGTGAATTTTAGTTTTCAAAAAAATTTATAATATAAAATGAAATCATAAGATATAGCCTTGTATTATAATCATCTAGATTAATATTACTTATTTCAAATATTTTTGTTAACCTTGATATTAGCGTAGTTCTATGAATAAAAAGAGCGTTAGCTGCATGTGAAGTGTTGAACTTATGAAAAATAAAAGTATACAGTGTTTTATAATATTCAGTATTTCTTTGCTTATCGTAATTTTTAAGTTTGAGTAGGCTGCTATGACATATCTCTAATGGAGTAAATTCACCTAATGACTTCATCATCATATAATGTAGAGCATAATCTTTGAAATAATGACACCAAATTGTTTCGTTGAGAGTTTCTCCTATAGACAAAGCAATTTCAGCTTGTCTATAATAAGTTGACAAAGAAGTAAATGAATTAAATGTGTTACTAACTCCGGCTTTACAAAGACTTTCTCTAAGTAAATAAGGTAATTCATGTTGCAAATTTTCTTTTGAATTTTTAGAAATACTATTGTTGACTACTAAAACTATACCATTAGAAGTATTGATTGCACATGAATTTTCTATTTTTAGTTCAAGTTGGTTAGAAAAATATGATCCAAACCAGTTTATTTCACTACTTTTAATGAATTTAATTAGAATTGCTAAATAAGTATCACTTATACTCCAACCATATTTATTTAGATGAAATTCTATATCAAAATTATCTATATTTTTATTTGAGAATAGTAACTTTTCAATAAGAAAATGTAATTGTGGATTATTAGATTTATAAGGATAATAGTTATAATGAAGATATGTTTTTTCTAAAAATTTTGCGAAATAAGCAAATATATATTTTTTAGAAGATAAATATTTTTCATTGTTTAAAATATATATAAGTTTGGCTTTATAAACATCATTTATTTTTATATTGAAACATAAAGTAATAGAATCTTCTGAAGAGGATTTGTATGTAAAAATATCTTTCTCGTTAGATATTATATTGAAATCAGTTTCTAATTTTATATTATTTGCAATAGACAGTGGAATAGTAGTTTCTGAATTAAGATTTTTATCTTTATTATAAGCTTTATTATAGGCAATATAATTTAAATCATTATCGATTAGATATATTGGCTCTAAAAATATAGACTCACTGGATGTGAATATTTCTTGTATATTTAAATATTTATTGGTAATGTCATTAATAGAGCTTTCCCATTGATTATATTTAGCAAAAATCAAAACTAATTTATTAAAAATATCATAAATGTTGATTGTATTATCAATAATTATCAAATCCATATTTTTATACATATCTAGATTTGTAGGTGTGCCTAGACAAATTCCAATATGACCTCCATTTTCAATAAAATTTTTTATATTTTCCACTGTAATAATATAAATATAATCTTTATGTAAAATTTCATTATTATATATTAGAGGAGAAATGATTTTTTCATCCATAAAAAAATTTTTATTTGTTTTTACATTAAAATAATTAGATAACTCTTCAAATATAACACTACAACATAGTTTCATATTTAAAATCCTCCTAAAAATAATTACACTACAAAGTGTAGTGTAATTGGAATAAAAAAGCAATATTATGAGTATTTACTATGATTATTATAGTTTATACAATAAATAGTAGAAGGGGTTATTTATAAAGCAAAACTTTAATGAAATAAAAAATCTAGGAGGATATTATGTTAAGTAAAAAACAAAATTTATTAGAAACATTACATGGTGGAAATCCAGATCGCTTTGTTAATCAATACGAGGCTTTTCAATTACAAATGGGTACACCTTTAGAAGTTAAATATCCAGTATTTTTTGAGCCAGGTCAAATGATTAAGGATCCTTGGGGAATTACTTTTTCATGGCCTGAGGGGACTCCTGGAAAATTCCCGGTACATACAGATGAGACCTTAGTAATTAAAGATATAACTCATTGGCAAGATTATGTTAAAATGCCAAGTCTTGATTTTAGCGAAGAAGATTGGAAACCTTTAGTAGAGGCTGCTAATAAAGTAGATAGAAATGAATATTTTGTAACAGGAACAAAATTTTCTGGACTATTTGAAATGTGTCATTATCTTTTAGGAATAGAAGAATGTTTAATTGATTTTTATGAGGAACCTGAATCAATGCATGAGTTGATTGATTATCTTACAGAATATGAGTTAAAACACGCTGAGCAAATATGTAAACATTTTAAGATAGATGCATTGTTCCATCATGACGATTGGGGAACTCAAAAATCAACTTTTATGTCAAAGGATATGTTTAGAGAGTTTTTCTTAGAAAGTTATAAAAAAATATATAAATATTATAAAGATCATGGAGTAGAGGTAATAGTGCATCACAGTGATTCATATTGCGAAACATTTGTACCAGAAATGATAGAAATGGGGATTGATATATGGCAAGGGGCATTGACAACAAACAATTTACCAAAAATAATAAATGAATATGGTGATAAAATTACTATAATGGGTGGTATTGATAATGGTAAAGTTGATAGAATTGATTGGACAAAAGAAAAAATATTAGATGAAACACAAAATGTATGTAACTTATGTGGTACAAAATATTTTATTCCTTGCTCAACAATGGGAGGCCCAATGAGTTCTTATGAAGGTGTTTATGAGGCTGTATCTGAAGCCATAGACATAGTTAGTAGTAAGATGTTTAAATAAACTAAATATTAGTATTATAAAAAGTAGATATTGAAAATATATCTACTTTTTTGTGAGAATAAAATTTATTAAAAATTAATAAAGAGAGGATAATTCCTCTCTTTTTAAGGCTCAATCCAAATAGGGGAAGTTACAGATTTTTTATTGCTATCTTCAGTTATTATTGCAAAATAATAGGTATTTTTAATAGGGGGTTTTAAAGTGAAATCAACTTTAGCATAATTTGAATCAAAATCTTGTTTATATATTATTTCATTATTATTACTTAAAATTTCTATTTTTTTTATTTTATCTAATTCATCGTTATTAATTGCACTTACAATTATTCTAACATAGGAAGGTGATTTTATTATACTTCCCATAGGCATTTTATTTAATGAGTAATATACATCAAGGTTGTTGTCTTCACTAACATATATTCTTCTATTTTTTATGGCATCTATAATTTTACTTCTACTTAAATCTTCACAAAGTATAGTTGTTCTAATATTCTTTTCAATATTAGTATTAGGATACTCATTGTATACGCAGGATATAGGACTTATATGCCAACCATTATTTAATGCTTCCTTGTATGAGTCTAGATTTAATTCATCTCTATTTTTTATAGTATTTCGTTCTTTTTTTAGCTCAAGTAAATTAATAATGCTATCTCCATATGGAGAATATTTAAAGAAATCTAAACTGTTTAGATTATTATCAGCTTTGAACTGACCAATTAGATCCTCTTCATAATAAAATAATTTCTTATATAATAGTTCAAGTGTAATATTATCTTTAAATAGAAAAGGATTCTGGCAGTTAAAAGTATTAATTTTAGTATTATTTTTTTCATTTTTTAATTTAGTACTTAATTCAAAGCCTGGTATGGAAATAAAATCATTATTATTTGTATATTTATTACATGAGTCAATTAGTTTTTTATATTTTTTACTATTTATATGAGCATCTACTTTACTATTTTCTTTATTATTTATTTTTTCTGTAATAAAAACAAAGTCTAAATGCTTTGTATTTTTACATATATTATTTATGTCTTCGTAAGATGTTAGCATATTTAGCTCTTTAGTATTATTAAAAAAAATTCCTCTATAATTATTATAAAATGGTGTACCTACAGTAAAATACCATTCTATTTCTTCAACTTTATTGTTTTCTGTTGTAATCTGTAATTTTACAACTTGCACACCTCTTTTTAATTTCTTTTCGCATTTATAATATATATATTCAGAGGTGACTATGGTTTTATTCGTTACATCTTTGTAATTGAGATATAGTTTGTGATTTTTTAAGGTAAACTTACTGCTATAATTTATTTTTATTTCTGGTGTAGAAATTATATTTTGTTCTCCTCTTTTTGGAATTAAATCTTCAATTATTATGTCACTCTCTTCATTAACATTATTATCAGTATAATTATTTCCAGTTGTTTCTATGTAAAAATTAAAAAAAATAAAAAATGCTAGAAAAATAGTAGTTATTTTTTTCATATTTTCCTCCAAAATCCATTTATATGACTAATTTAGTTTTAACAAAGAATTAGTTTTTATTCAATAAGGGAAAATTAAGTATATTTGGTAACTAAATTAAATTGTACAAACATAAGAGGACAAGACTTATTAATATAATATAGAAAGATTTTTAATTTTGACTAAACATCTTCTTATTAAGGAGGATAAATATGTTAGTAGATTCAATAGAGATAAGAGTAAGAAAAGAAGATGCAATGAAATATATATTTAGAAAGACTCCACTAATAAGTAAAATTGACCAATTTAATAGAAAGGTAGAAGGTATCCATTTAGAGTATGTAGAATATAAAATATTAAAATATGAAATTATTAGTAGAAAAAAAAATAAGAATAATTTTAGAAATGATGATATTAAACATACTATAATTATGATGGTTAATACTTATAATGGACATTCTAAGTCAATTGATTGTATTCCACAAACTGTAAAAAGATATATTGCTAGAGGGTGTATAAAAAAATCTAGCATTGATGAAAATTATATAATCGAAAAAGTAAAAACTGAAATTCTAAATCACTTTGATACTAAAATCAAACATAATCCAATAGATAAGCATATTATAAAAAATATTAGTTTGTTAGAAGTTAATAGCATCTATAAACCATATTGGATAGGAAATTATAATGGTAAAGAAGTTTTTGTGGATGCATAAAAAAGCTGTAAGTAAAAAACTTACAGCTTTTTTATTTGAGTAAGAAAAAGTATTATTTTTTATGAGTTAAGTAGTCTAAAGATTTTAAAGTATATCCTTCTTCTTCCCAGTGAGTTATAACTTCATCTAATATTTCGCTATTAGTTTTTGAATTTGAATGAAGTAAAACTATGGCACCTGGGTGAGTTCTTGAATATATTTTATTTTTAGCAAATTCATGAGTAGGCTGTTGGTTGTTATACCAATCAACATAAGCAAAACTCCAAAAAATTGAAGAATAACCTAAGTCACTGGTCATTTTTAATGATTTTTCGCTAAATTTTCCCATTGGTGGTCTAAAATATTTAGGCATTTCATTTCCTGTTATATCTTTATAAGTTTTAGCCACATCTAAAATTTCTTTTTTAAACTTCTCTTCGTCATGAATTGATGCCATAGAAAGATGACTTACAGAGTGATTACATACTAAGTGACCTTCTTTTTCCATTCTCTTTATTATATCAGGATTATTTTTGATATAACTTTCGACTACGAAGAAATTGCCTGGTGCATTGTGTTTTTTTAATACATCTAGCATATGAGTGGTAAATCCATTTTCGTATCCTGAGTCAAAAGTTAAGTAGATTACCTTTTCATTAGGATCTCCAACATAATAAGTGTTATAGTTTTTAAAAAAATCAGCTTCTTTTATAGGCAAAGGTTGCTTACCATCCTCACGAGGATTGAAATACCAGTTATATTCCACGGTGCTTAGATCTTTGGAATAAATTTGAGTTTTTATTTTAGAGAATAATGAATTATCATTAATAAAAACAAATGCAAAAACTAATAAAAATGCACTTATAATTATTAATTTATTTAGGTTATTTTTTTTCAAATCTAAACCTCCATTTCTGTCTGATTGAAATTCAGCTATACATATTATTGCCAAAAGGAATATAATAAATTTATCATTAAAATAAATTACTTTCGTGGTAATATAATAAGGTTAAGTAAAAAAATTCTTTAATGCACTATGAAAGGATGGGTCATGAAAATAAATGAAATTAAAAGTATAGTACAAAATGTGGTTTTTCTTGATTTAGAAACTAGTGGGCTAAATCCTTTTACAGCTGAAATACTAGAACTAGGTGCTATTAAAATAGAAAATGATAAAATAACTTCTTTTCATACTTTTGTTAAAAATAAAAAAGAAGTACCTCTTGAGATTTTTTCTCTTTGCACTGATTTAAGCAAAGATGATTTAAATAATGCTCCAAATTTAGGAGAGATAAAATTAAAACTAAAGGAATTTTTAGGAGATAAAAAAATAATTTGCCATAACGGTGAATTTGAAAAGAAATTTTTATCTCATTATATACCTGAAATTAAAAATGAAATTTTAGACTCTATGGAACTAGCTGTAATATTAGAGCCTTATCATAAAGAATACAATTTAGAGTATTTAAAAAATATTTTAACAAAGGATTTATCTAGTGAAAAACATAGGGCATTGGATGATGTAATAGATACTATAAAAGTTGTAAATGCTCTGCTTTTAAGATTAAAAGATGAAGAGAGCAAAGCTATGACATTGGAAAATTTAACATTTAAGATAAATTCAATTTTAAAGAGATTTGGAATTGAAAAATGGGCTTGGAGTGAAATTATTGATAGTGGAAATTACAACTTAGAAAATGTAGATGTAGTATATGACGGTGATGAAAGTCTTATAACAAATAAAAAAAATCTTAAAAACACTCTTATAGACAATAGATTTTCTTATGAATATTTATTAAAGAAGAGTGAGATTTGGCAAAGTAAGAAAGGTTTTAATTATGAATTTAGACCAGGTCAGTTTGATTTAAGTAAGACTATAAGAGAAGCAATGAATACTAGAGGCGAAAACATAGCTTGTATTGAAGCACCTACAGGAATAGGTAAAAGTGTAGGTTATCTTCTTCCAAGCATAATGGAAAGCTATTTAAATCATAAAAGAATAATTATTTCTACAGATACAAAAGAATTACAAACACAACTTATAAAAAAAGATATTCCAAATGTATTACAATCTTTAGGTTTAGAGGGGAAAGTATCATTTGGATATATAAAAGGGAAAAGTAATTATATTTGTGTGGAAAAGTTAGAAAAATATATTAGTGAATATGATAACGATAAATGTACTTCTAGTGAAATATTAGCTTTAATTATACTAGAGAGACTTGTTCAAGAAGGAGTATACGGAGATATAGAGGAGATTAATTACTGTATTTTTAACATTTTTCCTGAAATTATAACTCATTTAAGACATATTTCTTGTGATCCTAATCTTTGCAAACCGAAGAAATGTTACAAAGAATGTCTATATAAAAAAAGAGTAGAGGAATTGAAAGAAGAAGACATAACAGTAGTAAATCATTCCCTTCTTGCAAGATGGCCTTATAAAGATGAAAAGCCAATAGAAAATTTAGTGGTAGATGAAGCACATAACTTGGTGGAAAAGGGATATGATTTTTTTGCATCTGAAGTAGAATACAGAAGTTTAAAATATTTTTTACAAGAGATTTATCCTTTTGAATTAATACACAGTAGCCCTTTTGCTTATACTTCAAGAAAGAAAAAGTCAGTTAAACCATTTGATAGATTCTATAATTATATAAAGCTAGAAGCAAATAATAAGTCTAGAATAAGTAGAGAGATTAATCTTTTAATTGAAGAATGCGAGTACATTTTAGAATATGGAAAAATGAATAATTATTCTAATTTTTCTAATTATAACTTAAGTTGGGAGATTAACTTACAAAGTGATGAAAAAGCAGGTTCTTTATATAAAGATAAAAGAATGATTAATGTAACTTACAAAAAATATGGTGATTGTATAAAAACTTCTTTAGATAAGATTCTTTCTAACTTAAAATCTATATTATATATTTTAGATAGACAAATGGATGATGACAATTTAGATAAAGAAAATGATACTTATAAACAAGGTGAAAGTAAGGTAAAAGATTTAAAGGCTTTAAAAAATACAATAGAAATATTCTTAGAATACAATGAATCGGATATGTATGCTAGGATTGTAACTTTGCATAAGAATTTTGAAAACTTTTTATTTCAAGTTGTTCCTTTAAATATAGCAGATTTATTTGAAGAAAAAATACTATCTTCGCTAAATTCAGGTATATTTTTATCAGCTACTTTGACAGTGAATAATAATATGAGATATTTTACTAATACTTTAGGAATTGATAGATTCATTCACAAAGAAAAAGTAATTGAACCACTATTTAATTATAAAAAAAGAATAAAAATTATTACTTTAGATGATATGTCATCTTATAAAAATAAAGAATTTATAGAGGATATGAGTAGAGTAATAGGTAATTTATCACCTTATACAAAAGGACATATGTTATCCTTATTTAATTCAAAAGATAGACAAGAAAAAACATATGATATTTTAAAAGAATTCCTTCATGAGAAGAATATAGAAATTTATATGAATAAAAAATATATAAGACTATTAAAAGATTTTAATAAAAAATGTGTTGTTTTAGGTTCTAAAGGATGTTTTGAAGGAGTTGATGTTCCAGGAGATGGATTGGTTTGTGTAACTTTGGATAAAATCCCTAACTTAAATCCTAAAGACCCTCTTTATTCAACTATAATGAAAAAATTTAATAAAACATATTATTATGTTAATCAACCTCAAATGATAATTAAACTAAAACAAGCTATGGGAAGAATTCTTAGAAGTAAATATGACTACGGATGTTTTCTAATATTTGATATGGGAAGAAAAGAAAATTTATATAGGTTAAAAAAGGATTTACATTACTGTGATATAATAAATACCACTTACTTTAATCTTCCTCATATTGTAAATAACCATTTAATTTCTTGCAGAAAAGAAGTAATAAGAGATTTAATAAATGATATTAGTGATAATGAAATAATTAAAAATATAAAGAGTGAAACAGATAAGGAAGAATATATTAATGAAGAAATAAATAATAGATCTATAAATGCTAAGATTAAAATAAAAGATGAAAATAATTATTTATTAAAGTATTTCGACTTAAAATATTTAATAAATAAAGAAATGATTGAAAAAAAATAGTAAATAGATTAAAGAAAAATGCAGGATTAAAAAAAAAGAATATCTTTTTAGTTGGATATGTTATAAATATTAATAAAAAAATACAAATAAACCTATTGAAAATGCTAGATTTTCTTTAGGTTTATTTTATTTTATGAAAAAAATCTTCTTAGCAAAAAACAAATTACTGAATTTTCAAATAAGTTTAAAAATTAAAATAAAATTGAACAACAAAATTTGACACATTAATACAAATTAATATAGAATAAATTCAACTTATAAAAGAGGAGGAATATATTATGAGTACAATTACAAGTAATACACAAGTAAGAAAAGAAAAGAAAAGAAAAGCTTTTTTCAACGAAATCTTGATATGATTGAAAGAGTTGGAAATAAGTTACCACATCCAATAACATTATTCGGACTTTTCTGTGTAGCAATAATGATTATATCGGCATTATGTTCTGTTATGGGAGTTTCAGCAACTGGGGAATTAATTGACCGAACTACGAACACAGTTTCACAACAAACAATTACGGCTTTAAGCTTACTTTCAAGAGAAGGTATAGTTTATATGCTAGAAAATGCAGTTAATAACTTTGTAACTTTTGCACCACTAGGAATGGTTCTTGTGGCAATGTTTGGTATAGGAGTAGCTGAGGGAAGTGGGTACATTTCAGCATTACTTAAAAGAACAGTTCAAATAACACCAGCAATGCTTGTTACACCAATGGTTGTTTTCCTTGGGGTTATGTCAAATATAGCTTCAGATGCAGGTTATGTTGTTTTAGTTCCACTGGGAGCGCTTATATTTATGTCATTTGGTAGACATCCACTAGCTGGACTTGCAGCAGGGTTTGCAGGAGTATCTGGAGGATTTTCAGCAAACTTAATAGTTGGAACAATAGATCCAATGCTAGCTGGTCTTTCAACAGAAGCAGCAAAAATGATAGATCCCAATTATGTAGTAGCACCAACCGCAAATATGTTCTTTATGATGGTGTCTACAGTATTAATAACAGGACTTGGATGGTTTATTACTGATAAAATAGTTGAGCCAAGATTATCGAAGAATACATTAGAAAAAGATGTTAATAAAGACGATTCTTTAGGTGAATTAAGTGATCAAGAAAAGAAAGCATTAAAAATAACTAACTTTGTAATGATAGCTATATTAGTAGCTTTAGTAGCAATAGTTTTAATGCCAAATTCAATATTAAGAAACTTAGATGTAGAAGCAACTGATGGATTTGTAGCTTCGATAATAGATCATTCACCACTAATGAATGGATTTGTTCCAATCTTAACAATTATATTCTTAGTACCATCAATAATATTTGGTAAAATAGCTGGAGTATTTAAAAATGAGAAAGATGTTTGCCGTGAGTTAGAAAATGCTATGAAATCTATGGGTGGATATATAGCACTATCATTTGTAGCAGCACAATTTGTTAACTACTTCTCATATACAAATTTAGGTACTATATTAGCGTTAAAAGGAGCCGCTCTTTTAGAAACTTTAAATGTTAGCCCTACAATATTAATGATAATATTTGTTATATTTACTGGGTTTATAAACTTATTTATGGGATCGGCTTCAGCAAAATGGGCAATACTTGCACCAGTGTTCTTACCAATGTTTATGAAAGTTGGTATATCACCAGAGCTTACTCAAGTTGCATATAGAATAGGAGATTCAACTACAAACATTATATCTCCACTTATGAGTTATTTTGCTATGATAGTTGTATTCGCTCAAAAATATGATAAAAAAGCAGGAATAGGAACAATTATATCTACTATGGTTCCTTATTCAGTAATATTCTTAATAGGATGGATAATATTACTAGCTATATGGATGATTACAGGACTTCCATTAGGACCAGGAGCACCGCTTACAATATAAGAGTTAGTAAAAAGTACATGATTAATTCATGTACTTTTTATTTTATATAATCTATAATAGCTTCACAGGCTTTAGAGGATTTAATAATGCTAATTTTAGATATTATATTATTATTAGAAGTTATAAATAAAGAGTTATTTTTATCATCTTTAATATCGTAAAAATAAAGTACTTCATTTTTCTTTAATAAATTAGCGCTTATTTTAGGACAGATTAAATTATATTTATTATTTAAAATTTTTATATTACTACCTATATAATTTTTAAATTTATTTAAATTTACATTTTTGAAATGGGATGCATTTTTATAATAATTTATTTTAATATCAAAATGATTATTATCTGTATGGATGTAACTATTATTGATAATGTCACTTTCGTTAAAAGATGATTTTACAACTTTATTATTTTTATACCAGAGTATAATATATGTGTCTTCATTATTAATGCTATAATAGGCTTCTATTATGGAATTATGATTAAAATCTCTAAGACTTATATAATTTTTGTTAATATTAGATAAATCATTTAATTTTATATAATAAGTTGATTTTTCTGGTGAACCATAAATTTTTTCTACATCACCATAAGTTACTCCTACAAGTTGTTTTATATCAGAGATTGTTAATGTTGTTGGCTTTTTAGTATTATTTAAATTATTCATTTCACAACCACAATATAGAAATATATTAAACAATAAAAGTATAATCATAAATTTTATTTTCATTTTATATCTCCTAATTTTTTATACAAATATTATCTATTATTACTAGAAAAAATATACTTTGAACAATATACAAATATCAAATAGAAGTCTTATAAAAATTAAAAAAATACAAAATAATACAATTTTAAAAGGAGAGCATTGAGTATCTTAAAAATTTTAGGTATTATTATAGAAGATAATTTTACAACAAGGGGGAATTATATGGAAATAGGGGGAATTATAAACCAAATGCTAGTATTATTTGTAATAATGATAATAGGTTATATTGCAAATAAGAAAAATATTTTAGATGAATATACGAATAAAAAGATATCTTCCTTACTTTTAAACATTACATCTCCAGCATTGATTTTATCATCTGTAGTGAATCAAAGTGAGAAGGGGGATCCCAATTTAGTTGTAAGTGTAGTTGGACTTTCTATAATTTTATATGCTATCTTACCTTTTATAGGAATATTTTTAGCAAAAATTTTAAAAGTACCTAAAGAAGATAAAAGTTTATATCAATTTATGACTATATTTGCTAATATTGGATTTATGGGATTTCCAGTTATTGAATCGATATTTGGTAGTGAAGCAGTATTTTTTGCTGCAATTACAAATTTAATATTTAATATTTTTTGTTATAGTTATGGTGTTTTCTTAATATCTGAAAATAATAAATTATCTTTTGATATTAAAACTTTAATTAATCCGGGGATTATAGTATCTATAATAGCTATTGTAATATATATTACAAATATTGAAGTATCTAGTATCATAAAAGAAACTACATCTTTAGTGGGAGGGATTACAACACCGCTTGCAATGATGCTAATAGGGTCTTCTTTAGCTCAAATATCAATTAAAGAAGTATTTTTAGAAAGAAGATTATATCCGTATACATTTATAAAACAAATTATTATACCTATAATATTCTTCTTAGTATTAAGGAATTTTGTCACAAATGAATTAATACTTGGGATTATAATAATAATTTCTGGAATGCCTGTGGGAACTATAACTATAATGTTTTGTAACGAGTATGAAGGAAATATAAAGTTGGCATCGAAAGCTATTTTTATTACTACTTTATGTAGTGTAGTGACAGTGCCTGTTTTAGTATATTTACTATTTATTTAAAAAGCTATGAGTTAGAAAATTCTAGTTCATAGCTTTTTATTATATTTTTCAATAAGAATGTCATATTTTTTATTTTTTCTTACTGTATAAATGATGATTAAATATAAGAAAATAGAAAGGCGAAATATTATTATTCAACCTTTCTATAAATTAAGTTAAGTTAATATTTTTATAAAGAAGGAATTTGACCAAAAGTATCTTGTAACTCAGTTTCAAATACTACAGGATTATTAATTGATTCATACATGGCTCTTGCAAGAATATTGGCTTCGTCAAAAGTTGATTGCCAAGAGAATATTCCACCTAAACAATTTTGAAGCACATATTGTGCTTTTAAGAATATTGAAACTTCATTATCGAATGACATGGCAAATTCACCATCTTTGACTAAATAAGGTACCTTGGCATCATTATCAAAACGATATTGAAATCCGTTTTTATTAATATAAGATCTTCTCAATTCATCAAAAGATCTAGTTATTGTAGCTCCAAGTCGTCCATAAAAAGGAACTCCAAGAAGTATTTTTTCTGATGGCATTCCAGCACCAATTAAATTATTAACCATATTATCTACACTATACCCTGGAAGAGACAAATCTGAATCAAACAAATTGGCTTGATGATTTTGACCACGCTCGCCTGTTTCACCAGCGGTAAAATCATAACTCATTAGATTAAAATGAGTTATAAGTGGAGCGATATTAGCTATTTCTGCACTTCTGTTAATATATGCAGTATCTCCAGTTCCAGCAACACTAATCCATGTATTAGGACCAAGGACATCTCTTAGTGCTGTTAATAAAAGTGTAAAGTTTTCCCTGTCTTCAGGTCTTGCTTTAATTCCAGCAGCAGCACTACCAGGATATTCCCAATCAATATCTATTCCATCTAGGTCATACTCATTTATAAGATTTTGTGCATTTCTTGCAAATGCATATCTAGATGCTGGTGTTAATGCTGCATCAGAAAATCCATCAGCTCCCCATCCCCCGATAGCAGCTATTACTTGAAGATCTGGATTTACCTCTCTTAATCTTACTAAGGATCTTAGATAGGTTGGTGCAGGAACCACTAGTTGTCCAGTTGAGCTTATTTCAACAAAAGCATAAATTACAAAATCTAAAAAATTAGGATCTATATTTCTAGGATTACCTAGAACATACTCACCAACTAGACGTACCAAATCAGGACATTTAGGGTTTTCTGTTGCAGGATTTAACTCCGTATCTATTGGAGGTCTCATAAAACTTTTACTTTTTCCTAATGCTTGTTTTGAGGAGCTGATTCTCTTTTTACATTTATTACACTCATCTTCAATGAAACAAATATACCAATCTAAGCTTTTATATTCTTTGTTACAATTATCAACTTTTTCTCGCAACTCTTTAAAAGTTTTAGGTGGTGGAAGTAACACAGGATTGCCTGGGAACCAGTTGGCTGGTGTAACCGCATTGCTTTTATCAGCAGTTTGTAAAGCATCTACAATTCTAAGGATTTCAGGAATATTTCTACCAGTAGTAAGTGGATAATAAAGAATAGTTCTTAGAACTTGTTTATCATCTATAATAAAAACAGTTCTTACAGTTGATGTAGAGCTCATGGCATCTGAAATCATACCATATTGTCTTGCTATTTTCATATCTCGATCTTCAATAATTGGAAAAGGTATACTTATTCCTGTAATTTGTAAAATATTATATGCCCATGCCAAATGAGAAGCATTACTATCAACACTAAGTCCTAGTAATTTAGTGTTTCTTTTTTCGAATTCTGGAGCCAAATTTGTAAATGCTATAAATTCAGTAGTACAAACAGGAGTGAAATCTCCTGGATGAGAGAATAGTACTAGCCAATTTCCGGCATAATCAGAAAGTTCTATGGGTCCAAAAGTAGTATTAGCCTTAAAATTAGGGGCCTTTTCTCCTAACTTTGGAAGACAAGTCATAAAAATCACCTCGCTAAAAGAATTATATATCTATTTATTTTATTAATTATTAAGAGCTAATGTTACTGATTTAAGATATTTACCGATATTTAGTTATTATTTTAATAATTAATTTAGATAAGGTTATAAAATAACTTTTTTTTCTACAATATATGTTATAAACATTGCCAATATTGTATAAGTTTGTTATTATTATAAATATAATGTAAATTATATAAAATTAGTATATAAAGTTGAGGTGAGGGGCATGAAGAGAACATTAAAGAGATTTATAGGTAAAAGTATAAATATACTTAGCAGAATAAAACAAATAGGTGTGAGAATATTAAAAGTTACTGTGCAATCAGCAGTTGTTTGTTTTCCTGTAACGTTAATATTAGGAATAATAAATTCTGCATTAGGTGTAAATATTAGATTTACTTACTACTTATTATTAGCTGCAGTAGTCACAGTAGCTTTATCAACTATATTGTGTGCATTTAAGTGGGAACAAATCATTGCAAAACCTATTAAAATCTCTAAGAAAGCTGTTCCTGCTAAAACTGATAAGAAAACACAAAGAGCAATTCAAAGAAAAAGAAGAAGAATATCGTAGTCAATGGACTTTTAGTAAACCGCAATTTATTTTTATAAATTTGCGGTTTTTTTATGTTTTAAACATATTATTAAATAAGAATAAATTAATTGTGGGAGGAAAAAATGAAATTTTCAGTTTTTAGCAAAAGTGTAGTAGGATATAAAAATGAAATTAAAGATAAATCATCACAAGATTATTTAAAGTTTGAAAAGATAAAAGATGGAATTATTTGTACCATAGCAGATGGTCATAGTGGAGATTTTTTTATAAATAGTCATATAGGATCGAGATTAGCTTGTGAGGCAGCAATTGAAACTTTAAAAAATTATGAAGACGAAGATATGAATAAAATGAAGGATTTATTAAATAATAAAACTTTGCAAGTTCAAATTTGTAATAAATGGAAAGAACTAGTTAAAGAAGATATGAAAGATACTTTGCCAAGTGTATTTAGAAATAATTATTTCAAGTATGGAACTACTTTATTAATAGTTATGATTAAAGATAATTATATTATTTATTTAAGACTTGGTGATGGTGATATTTTTGTTAAACAAGGTGATAGTATAAAAAAAGTTTTACCTTTTTATAAAAAAAATGTAGTTGACTGTTTAGCTGATGAAAAAGCTTATGAAAAAATGATTTATAAAATTATAAATTTAGAAACAAATATAAGTACTATAATAATTTACTCTGATGGTTTTGAAAATAGTTTTGACTCATATAAAAGCATGGCAAATGAAATAAATGAAACTTTGATAATGTATAATAAAAATATATTCACTAAAATGAAGGTAGAAAAAAATTATGAAAAATATCTAAGTGGACTAAGCCGAAATGGTAGTTTAGACGATATAAGTATAATTTTTGTAAATATATTATAGTAATTAATAAATTAAATAAATTGTTGATATATGTTAATCTTTTAGTAATACAAATGAAAAAATGAAAAAAATATACATTTATGTTATAATTAATAAAAGTTTGTTTATAGAAATATTAATTAGAGAAAGGAAAAAATAATGAATTTTAAAGCAGTTTATGATAAAGTTGTTGATTTAATATATGATAATAGACGAAATATAGTAAGAATTTCATTTTCAGCTTTAGCGCTATTACTTTTATTGATAGTCCTTTATTTTAGTAGTGATAACTTCAATATTAATAATGAAGTAAATACTTTAGTTACATATATAGAAGATAGACAATATTCTATAGCTGAAAATTATTATGATGACGTAGAAAAAGAATTTTCAGATTCTAAGATGAATAGATTCAACCAAAAAGTATCGAAGAAGCTTTCTTCATTACTTATTAATAAAGGGGATATGTACATTAACGGTCAAGTAACAAAAGAACAATATATGGGACTTGTAAACATAGTAAATGCACTTAATTCTATAAGTGTTGAACCAACTAATTTAATTGAATTGGGCAAAAGAGTAGATGAGATGTATAAAGAAGAAAATATTACTTATGAATCGGCATCATCTTTTTTACAGATAACATCTACATTAAATGGAGTTGACAAAGGATTAGATGAGTACAAACAACATATAAAAACTATTTATGAATCAAGAGAGATATATAAAGAAGGAACTAAAAATCAATCTATAAAAAAATATCATGAGGCAATTGAGTTATATGATAAAGTTTTAAAAGAAGATGAAAAATATTACTCTCTTGCAGAAAATGCAAAGAAAGAATGTATAAAAGTAATGCATGATTATTATATTAAGCAAGCTAAAGGTTTGGCAGAAGAAGGAAAATATGAGGATGCATTAAAATATTTAAGTTATTTGAATCCATATTACGATGAAGATGAAATAAATGATTTGCAAGAACAGTATAATAAATATATTTCTAATTATACTATGACAAGTGATGATATTATAAATCTAATTGTCAGAAGAAGTAAGGAAAATAAAAATGATTTATCTGTAGTATCTTATTTACAAACTGTGGATGGAAAGAGATACTACTATGGAGAAGTTGTAAAAAATGATAAAGTAATAAATGAAGTACTAATTGATACAGAAACTAAAGAACTTTATTCTTATAAATCTGATAAAAAGAGCTATAACTGTGACTATAGTGATGCATACTTTAAAATAGATGAAGATAGTGGTCAAATAATTTTCTCAATAAATCAAGACCAAGCTAAATCTATATTAGAAGATAAATTATATGAAAATGAGAAAAATTATAAGAGTATAGAATTATTAGCTGAAGATAAGCAAGAAAAATATAGTAATGATGATTTAAAAGAAATGATTAATAAAAATGGTAATATATATTATTATTTTACGGTTAAAATGGGATGGTTTAAACCTAAGGAAATATATATGGTTAATATTTATGACAAAACTACTTATAATTTAACAAAAGAAAAAGTTGAACATTTTTAAAAATAAGTAATACAGTAAGGAGACACATAATGAAAAAGTTAAAAGGAATTAATTTAGCCATTGCTATATTAAGTGGTATATTAATTTTAATTTTTGGATTTGGTTATACACAAATAAATAATAATAAAATAGCTAAAAATACTTATATTAAAGATGTTAACGTAAGTGATTTAAGTAAGGAAGAGGCTAAGAAGAAAATACTAACTGAATGCAAGATTGACAAGATAACTTTTGTATATGATGATAAAAAATGGGAAATTAATCCTGATGATATAGATACAAGTTATGATTTAGATAAGACAATAGAAAATGCTTATAATGTGAACAGAAATAAAAATATTTTTTTAAATATAATAGGTACATTAAAATCTAATTTTGGCTTTGAAAATCATATAAATTTACTTGTTGATTGCGATGAATCAAAGGTTATTTCACAGTTAGAAAAAATATCAAAGGATATAAATATAGAAAAGGAAAATGCAAAATTAAATATAGAAAATAGTAAGATTGAAGTTAGTGATGATAAAGCAGGTATAGAAGTTGATATTAATTCTACCTTATCTAATCTAAAAAAATCTTTACAAGATGGAAGATTTGAAGAAAGTTTAGTTGTAACAAAAGTTGAACCAGAAATAAAAAAAGAAGACTTGCAAGATGTTAATACATTACTTGGAAGTTATCAAACTGTTTTATCTGATATAAGCCCTGGAAGAGTAGAAAATATTAAAATAGCAACAGAGAGAACGAGTGGTGTTTTATTAATGCCAGGTGAAGAATTCTCTTATAATAATCATACAGGTCTAAGGACTGTAAAAAATGGATATAAAAATGCAACTGTAATAGTTAGTGGAGAAGCTGTACAAGGAGTAGGCGGAGGAGTTTGTCAAGTGTCTACAACGTTATATAATGCAGTTTTATACGCAGGTCTAGATATAGTAAAAATATCTAATCATTCTATACCATCAACTTATGTTGATAAAGGTAGAGATGCTACCGTATCTGATGGAGGGATAGATTTCATATTTAAAAATAATTATAATCAACCAGTTTATATCCAGAACTATTATTATAATGGAGTAATTACATGCCAAATTTATGGCAATATTGGAGATAAACAAAATATAAAAATTAGTACAAATATAGATAAAGTCACTAAAGCAGAGACTAAAAAAGAGAAGGATTCAACATTAGAAAAAGGAAAAGAAAAAATATTAGAAAGAGGAAGGGATTCTTACACCGTATCAACTTATAGAACATATTATGATAAAAATGGAGCTGAAGTTAAAACAGAAAAGGTAGCTACATCTTTCTATCCATCTAAGCAACAAGTTATGGCAATAGGAACAAAAAAAGAGGAGAAGCCTTCAAAAGAAGAAAGTGATTCACCATCTAGTGATAGTTCTAATGATAACTTTAGTAAAAATGATAATTCTAGTAAAGTTGAAAATAATAATGAAGAAAATATCAATAGTGACAATAATAATAGTAATGAAAATAATGATATAAGTACTCCAAATGAAGAGGATATACCTGAGGAAGAGTAAAATGATGAACCTAGAATAATCTAGGTTCTTTTTATGTAAAAAAAATAATATATTTAAAAATGTGATTATACAAAATATATCTAGATATATAAATTTTTGACTTAATATAACAAATATGATATCTTAGATTATATAAAAAATACAAGGGAGGAGATTAAGATTTTAGGAGAACAAATTAGAATAGACATAGATAATATGCCTAGAAAGATATTAGATATAGATTTAATAGAAGAAAAAAATAGTGATTTTACTTTCTTTGAAATAGATGAAGATGAAAATAATGAAACATTAAAAGCATTAAAGCAGTCTTATGTTACATCAAATTATAAAGATGAAACAATACTAAATTTACAGCAGGAGTTAAAATCTCATACTAATGTATTACCAAAAGAAATAAAACTAGAGTCATATAATAAATATAATAATGCATTAGAATTGGCACAAAAAAGTTATATAACAACAGCTATAAGATTAGTAGATGAGGCTTTGCAACTTAATCCAAAAGATGAGGATATCCTAAACTTAAGAGGGCTTTTAAAATTATTAAAATGTGACTTTGCAAAAGCTTTTGAAAGTTTTTATACAGCACAATGTTATGGAAATAATGAATTATCAAGAAAATATGTAGACAAATTATCTTCTAGGGAGTTTAAAGTATTTTTAGAAAGATACAATCATTCTATTAGATTTATTAATGAAGAAATGAATGAAGAATCTATGGAGATATTTGACTCATTAATATTAGAGGACCCAGAACTTATTGAACCATATATGATTTTGATATTACTATATGAAAAAATGGGTAAAACTGAAGAAAAAGAAGAATTATTAGAGAGACTTAGATTTGTAGATGCAGATAATCATCTATTTGATAAGAATCATGACCCTATAAATGAAGAAGGATTTTCTGTAGCCGTAGTTAAAAAAGAAAATAAACAAATAGAAAAGCTTAAAGAACATAAAACTATACTTAGTAAAAAGAAAAACATAGCTTATATTGTAGCAGGTATTTTAATTGTAGCTATTGGTGCAACAGCAATATATAGTAAAAATAAATTAGACAAGCTTAATGAAGAATTAAATAAAAAGCAAGAAGATATTGCTGAAAAAGAAAGCCAATTAAGTGCTAAAGATGAAGAGCTAGAAAAGAAAGAAAACGAAATTTCTAAAAAGGAAGAAGCTTTAGATAAGACAAATAGTGAACTTGATGAAGCAAAGCAGAAAGCTGAAGACGAAAAGTTAATAAAACAAGGCGATGAAGCTCTATTTATGAAAGGTGTATCTTATAAAAATGCAGGCGATTATAAAAATGCAATAAAATATTTTAAATTAGCAATTGAGCATGGAACAAATGCAACCTTTAAATCATCGTCTATGTATCAGGCAGGTTTAAGTTATGAAAAACTAGACAAAAATGAAGAGGCTATATCTTATTATCAAAGATATGTAAATACATTTAATAAATCATATGAATATTTTGATGATTCTTATTATAGAATGGGAATCTTGTATTATGAAGATAAGCAATTACAAAAATCAAAAGACTGTTTTTATTCTTTAAGATATGAAGATCCAGATAGTAGCTATCTTATAACAGAAAAAGTAAAAGATATTTTAAAAAAATAATTAATATAAAAGATATAAGTTAAAAATTTATTTTAACTTATATCTTTTTTACTTTTAATAAAATAATGTAAAGGTTAAAAAATCTATTAAATAGAGTCATAGAATAATATTAAGGAAAGTATGAATTAATTAGATTTGTTCGTAATATTAAGTACTTGATTAACAGGGTGATTAAGCTAGATGAATTTTTAGTATATGTAACTTAAATAAATAATAAGATATAGAAAGATTATTTATTTTTAGGAGAGATAAGATGAGCAAGGAGTTGATTTTGCCAGTATTAAGAGATGGAAAGTATGGATTTATCGATAGCGAATATAAAATGGCTATAAAACCTAAATATAATTATGTTTCTAGTAGATTTAAGGAAGGGTATTGTATTGTTACCTATATAAAAAAAATAAGAAATAATACAAAATGGGTGTTTGGATATATTGATAACAAAGGAAATACACATTTCTTTTTGCAACTTGAGAGTGCAAATCAGTTTTGTGAAGGATTATCAAAGATTAGAATAGATGGAAAATATGGATTTTTCAACAGAAATTTAGAAGAAGAAATAAAACCTATGTATAGGGCAGCTTTAAACTTTAATGAAGGTTTATGTGGTGTAAGATTAAATAAAAAATGGGGATTTATAAATGAAAAAGGAACAATGCTTATAGATCCAATATACTCATATGTGAATAATTTTTATAATGAAAGAGCTTTAGTAGAAATTAAAAATAGATATAGTTATATTGATAAAAGTGGAAAAGTTATAATTGATGGAGATTTTATTATGGGTTCAGATTTTTCACAGAATTTAGCCAGTGTGAGAAAGGATAATAAATGGGGTTATATAGATAAAGAGGGCAATTTAGTAATAGATTATTTATATGATAGAGCCAAAAGTTTTAAAGAAGATTTGGCACCAGTATGCATCGATAATAAATGGGGTTACATAGATAAGAGTGGCAAGTTAGTTATAGATGCTAAATTTGATTATGCTTGCTCTTTTAATGAAGGATTGGCAAGAGTAAATATAAAAAAAGGGTATTTCTCTCAAGGTAATTGGGGATTCATAAATAAACAAGGAGATATGGCAATTAAGCCTGTATTCAAATCTGTATCTGATTTTTTTCAAGGTTATGCACAGATTAATGAGAGTAAAAATAATTATATTGATAAAAATGGAAATTTAATAATTACTAGTATTATTAAATAATAGTGAAAAAAATTGTAATAATAAAAAATGAATGTAAAACTTCTGTTCTTAAAAAAAATGAAATGAATTATGCACTGATGGATAAAGTATGCTAATATAATAATGTAAACAATAAGAATTATGTTTATAACAATATTTGTTTAATTTATTTGGAGGGAGCTTTATGAGCAAGGTTAATACAATGGAGCAAGACAATATTTATATAAGATACTCAATTATTATTGTGGGTATCACAATTATGTCCATTGGTGTAAATGGTTTTTTAAGACAGGCACATTTGTTAAGTGGAGGAGTAGCCGGAGTATCGACAGCAATCAATTATTTATCTAATATTAATGTTGGATTTATTACATTTCTTATTAATATACCCATTTTTATTTTAGGATTTATTTTTTTGGATAAAGATTTTTTAATTACAAGTTTAATAAATATGGTGCTTTTTTCTGTGATTATTGGTGTAACACAAGAAATAGGAAGTATAATTCCTATTGATGATATATTGTTACAAAGTGTATATGGTGGAATTTTATGTGGTGTTGGGAATGGGTTAGTGTTTAGAACTAAGTCATCTCTTGGAGGAACTGATATAATAGGCGCAATCTTAAAGAATAAATTAAATATTGAAATGAAAAATACTACTTTTGGAATAAATTTAGCAATTGTTTCTATTAGTTCTTTACTATTTGGATTAAACTTAGCACTATATACATTAATTGCTATGTTTATTAATGCACAGGTTATGAGTTATATAAAAGATGCACTAAATGATGAAAAAGCAGTTATGGTATTCTCTAACAATTCTAAGCCTATAGCAGCTGAGATTATGAAAACTTTAGTCAGAGGAGTGACATTTTTAGATGCAGAAGGTGGATATACTCATGAAAAGAAAAAAATTATTTATTGCGTAGTTTTATCACGAGAGATTCCAAAAATAAAAGAAATAGCGTTGAAACACGATGAAAGAGCTTTTATTTCTGTTAATGATATAAACGAAGTTAAAGGTAAAGGATTTAAAGAAAAATTCTTATAAAAGAAAGGCCAGATCATGTTCTGGCTTTTTTATTTTGGATTAAAATATAAATATGTATATATAATTTATATTTTAAAGTACATAATAATTAATAAAATACGTACATACATAATTATAAAGTTAAGTAGGTATGGAAAAAATTTTTCTATTACTTTATAATAATATATAAGAAAATCCATAGAGAAAATGGGGGATGAATATGAGTGCATCAAAAGATTTTGTTAACATATATAAAGATTATTTAAGAGAGATTAATAATTACAAAAAAACTATTAAATCTATAGAAGGTATGAAAAGAAAAGTTGAAAAAAAACAAGTTATAGCTACTGAGAATGAAATGTTTCTAGTAGAAAAAGAAGAATTGAATGAAGAAGATGAGTTTACATGTAACAAAGATAAAATATATTATTTTTCCAATGGAGATAAATATATAGGAAAAATAGAGAAAAATGAGTTACATGGTAAGGGATACTACATAATGTATAATGATAGTAAGGTTATCATGGAGTATATTGGTGAATTTAAAAACAATATACGAGAAGGGATTGGAGAATGTAAGCTTGAAAATGGAAATCTATACTTAGGAACATTTAATAATGACTTAATGAATGGAATAGGACGAATGAATTATTCTAATGGAGATGAATACTTAGGTCAGTGGAAAGATGGTAAGAAGAATGGAATAGGTATATTTACGTGGAGTGATAACGTAAGATATAACGGAGAATTTAAAGACGGTAAAATGGATGGAGAAGGTCAATGTTTTGATCAAAGTGGAAACCTTATTTATGAAGGGCAATGGAAGAATAATTTAATACATGGAAATGGGACTTATATCTGGGATGAAGGTAAAAGATATGAGGGAGAATTTATGCATGGTAAAAAACATGGAAATGGTAGTTTTTATTTAAATGGAGAATTAATATATGAAGGAACATGGAAGTTCGATAAGCCTTCTGTTTTTGGAAGAAGTTTAGACGAATTATTTTGTGTTAAATTATAGCTTTATCTTATGATAAAGCTTTTTTTGTAGTAATTAATTTTTCTTGAAAGGGTGATATTTTGAAAAAATTAATATGCATATTATTAGTAATGTTTATAGTGGTATTTTATAATGTAGGCTATTTTGAAGATATTACAAATATGGTAAAAGAAAAATTTTTGCAAAAAGATCCGTTAGTTAACATAGAAAATGACTACAATGAAGAATCAGGCGAGGAAGTAATTTATAATTTTGAAAAAATAAAAATAGGTGATTCAAAGGATTCCGTAATACAAAAAATAAATAAGCCAAATAGAATAGATAAAAGTGAATATAACTTTAATTGGTATGTATACAATACTTATAAAGAGAATTTTGTTATGGTTGGTATAAAAAGTAATAAAGTAGTAGCTTTATTTACAAATAATATTGACTCATGTGAAAATGAAGGGATCTATATCAATAAAGATTTGAAATATATAAAAGAAAATTATAGAACACTAAAGTATAGAAATAAGGGCAATATAAGATATGAAATATCTTATAATGACGAGTATGGCATTATATATAAAAATAAAAAATATATTACAGTGTTCTATGACAAATTTGATAAAGGTAAAATTTGGGCTTATCAAATAATTGAAAAATCTTGTGAAGACGAAGTGAAAAGTATATATCCACAAGAAGATAAAAATATTGAAGAAAGCTTTATGTATCAAATAATAGACCTAATAAACAGTACACGATATAAACATAATTTGAAAAAATTATCTTATGATGAAAAAACAACTATATGTGCGAGAAAACATAGTGAAGATATGAAAAATAATAATTTTTTTGATCATGAAAACTTAAAAAATGAAACACCTTTTGATAGGATGGCAAATGAAGGAATTAACTATGTGAATGCAGGAGAAAATATTGCGGCAGGTCAGACAAATGCAATATTTGTTCATAATGGATTGATGAATTCTCAAGGTCATAGAAAAAACATTTTAGGGAATTATAAATATATCGGTGTAGGAGTTATTTTTGGAGGAAAATATAAAACTTACTACACAGAAAACTTTTTTGGTTAATACAAGAAAGGAAGTAAGATTAAAATGACATCTAAAGTAAAAAGTATTCTATTATTTATGATAACCTTGCTTATTATAATTTCTAATAGTAAAGAAATATCTTCGTTAGTTGAGAATAATGATATATTTTTTAAAAATGGATCACGTGAAGAAAAAATAATAGCGCTAACATTTGATGATGGACCGCATCCAAAAGAAACTAATGAAATATTAGACGTATTAGATAAGTATAATGTGAAGGGTACTTTCTTTGCGGTAGGAAAGCATGCTAATTGGTATAGTAAACCTCTAATAAGAGCTGCTAAAGAAGGACATGAAATAGGAAACCATACTTTTTCTCATCCTGATATTAGTAATTTAAGTAGTGATGACATAAAAAGAGAAATAAAAGAATGTGAAGATACATTGCTAAAATTAACAGGGAAAAAACCAACTTTATTCAGACCTCCATTTGGAAGTTATAGTGAAGAAAAATTAGGACAAATTGCGAAAGAAAGTGGATATAAAATAATACTTTGGACTACTGTAGATGCAAAAGATTGGAAAAATCCACCTTCATCAGAAATCTCTAATATAATAATAAATAAAGCTCAGAATGGAGATATAATTTTACTTCATGATTATGGAACTGAAAATACGGTTAAAGCACTAGATACAATAATACCTGAAATGATGAAAAAAGGATATAAATTTGTTACTGTATCAGAATTAATTAATAAATAAAATTTAATGAGATAGTATTACAATAACTAAAAGGATTTGGTTAAATGTATAACAAAGTGTATGAAAAAAAGGAATTTATCATTTTCCAAGTGAAAAATGGTTATATTGCTTATAACACAAAAAAAGTATTTAAAGATGGTCATACTCATCTTAGATGTTTTGAAAGTGCTAAAACTGCCATTGACTTAGTTATAAGAAAAAAGGTACCAAGAAGTACTGATTTATACTACATTAAAAGTCTTATTAGATTAAGTGAAGATAATATTTATATTTCAAAAATTAATGAATTAATAAAATATAGGGAAGAGAAATTAAATCGAGAAAAGTATAATAAAAATACAATTAAAATACTAAAAAGGAGCATTTAGCTCCTTTTTTGATTATAAATACAAAAATAACTATTTATACTACATATTGGAACAAATTTTTTAAAACTTACATATAGTATATGGAGGATAACATAAAAATTAATCCTTGTGAGAGAGGTGAAATATATGGGTATGGATAAATGTTCGTGTAATAATAGAAAAAATTGTTGCTGTGAAAAAAAATGTCATCAAGAATGTTGTGACCATCATTGTGATGAATCATGTTTTAGTAGACGTTGTTGTAAATGTAGAGGTTTTTGCAAGATGATTAGCTTTAAAAAATTCAAGGAATGTTCTAAATTTGTCTTTAAATGTGAATGCGGACACTGTTTTGAATTAATATGTGATAGAGATCATAATTGTTGTAAAAGAGAGTGCTGTTGTTTAAATAAGGAAAATACAATTAAAGTTCATTGTGTAGAGAAAAATTGTCATAAGAAAAAAGCTTGTGGTTGCAATTGTTCTAAAAAAAATAAATGTTGTAAGTGTAAATAACTAATAATAAACAATATATAATAGTTTAATAAGTAGAAAATTTTATTTGATTTTTATAGTGACAAATAGGTACTCTCATGATAGTAAATATATACTTTCATGAGAGTTTTTCTTATTACATACTAGGAATTAAAAAAAATATAAATCATATATTTAATTAGAATAATTATTTTGCATTATAACATAAAAAAGGTAGGTGAGAGTTGGTATATCTATGAAGAGATTAAATCCATCTTTTATTCCAAAATTCAAAAATAAATTAGAAAAATTGCCTGTTTTTGAACCATCCTTCTTCAAAAGAGAAGATAAAATAAATCATCATTATAGCGTGGATGCCTGCGAATTTTATCAACAATTGTTACCAGAAGGATTTAATAAAACAAAGGTGTGGGGATTTGCAGGATTTTGTAGGGATGAAAAAAATAAAAAAATTAAGTATGTAAAACATTCACCAGGACCAACATTTGAAGTAGAAAGGGATATTAATACAAATGTACAATGGAATAACAAAATATTAGGAGAGTATATGTTTAAAATTGACAAGACCCTTGCCTGGCCAAATCCTAATAATATAGTATGTGATAAAAATCTAGACGATGATTCTAAAGAAGGTCAATGGCCGCCCACTTTAATAATGCATGTTCATGGAATATCTGCACCTCCAATTTATGATGGAAATCCCAGAGCCTGGTATACAGCAACAGGACTTAAGGGACCAATTTATTCCACCAATTATTATAAGTATACAAATGAGCAAAGAAGTTCCATACTTTGGTACTATGAACAAAGTCCTGGAGTGTCTAGGTATTCTGTTTACTCAGGACTATGCGGTTTATATTTTATAAAAGATGATAAATATAACTTACCAAATGATGATTATCATATACCTTTGATAATACAAGATAAATCTTTCTATGAAGATGGATCGCTTTATTATGACAATATAAAAACTGAGTCAAATCATCCTTATTGGAAAGATAAATTTTTTGGTGATACTATTTTGGTTAATGGTAAAGTATGGCCAAATTTAAATGTACAAAACCAATTATATAGATTTAGTGTGCTTAATGGATCAAATAGTAGACCATACAAAATAGCTTTATCTGATAATAGTGAAATGATACAAATAGGTAGTGATGGTGGGTATTTAGAAAAACCACACGAATTATTATATTTTATATTATATCCAGGTGAGAGAGTTGATTTACTTATAGATTTTTCTAAATATAAAGAAAATGATAAGGTAATAATGAAAAATTTATTTTCTTCAGATGAATGCGAAGATATTATGAAATTCACTATTACTAATATTAATAAAAAAAGGGAATATAATTTACCTAGGACATTAACCAAATATCCTCCTATGAAAATTAATACTAATAAATTATCAACCGTACTTTTGGAAAGGAAAAAAGGTGAGGGTATAGAAGGATATTTTATAAATAATGAAACATATTTAAATCCACCAAATATAATTATTAAAGTTGGCTCAACATTTATATGGGAATTTATTAATTTATGTGATGATGACATATGTATGCACATACACTTAACTAATTTTATGATTTTAGAAAGACAAAAAATTAATAAAATAAAATGTAAAGAAATATATGAAAAAGATAAAGTATTAAGTATTAAAGAAGATGATTTATTTGAAGGAAGTCCAATATTACCTGAACTTTATGAAGTTGGATTAAAAGATACATTATATTGTCCACCATCATATATCACAAGAATAATTATTAGATATGCACCATCTTATATTATGGAAGAAGTTAATTTGGGTGAAAATTATTTTTCTTTTAATACAAGTGAAGGTCCTGAATATATAATCAATTCTCAAATTTTAGAGCAAAAAGATAATTATTTAGTTAGGCCACAAATTGTACTATCAGAAGATTAAGATATCAAGTAAAAGGGTAAATATTAAATTAATATTATAAGTTTTTAAAGTGATTTTTTATAATAGAATTGTTAGAATAAAAGCATTTAATTTATAATTAAATGCTTTTATTTTTTATAAAATCACATAATTTTTAGATTTATTTAGATACTATAAATATTACATATAAAAATAATTAAAATTGTCAAGGAGAAATAATATAAAAACTTTAAACGGTAGTGATTAAAATATTTAAAAAATAAATTTTATGGTTTATTTCGACAAATATTAGAAATTAAGTTATGAAAATGAAATTTATATTTTTTTAAAAAGTCAAAAAAAGTAATAAAAAAAAGAAGGGTATTAACAAAAAAAGTCGAATTATGTATAATAGTATTTGACAAATGAAAAATATAATGTAAAATAGAAATGTTACGAATAATACACCAGAGGGTGATAATATGAATAATATGAGAGATTTAATAGATGAAGTTAAAAACAGATGTGATATTGTAAATGTGATATCACAGTACATAAACTTAAAAAATTCAGGAAGTAATTATAGTGGTCTATGTCCATTTCATAATGAAAAAACAGGATCATTTCATGTAAATCAGAAAAAACAAATTTATAAATGTTTTGGCTGTGGTGAAGGTGGAGATGTAATTAATTTTGTTATGAAAATAGAAAACCTAGACTTTATAGAAGCTGTAAAATTACTAGCAGAAAAAAATGGAATAGAATTTAAGACAAATTTGAGTGAGGCAGACAAAGCAAAAATGGAAAGCATAAAACTTATGCAAGATATTCATTTAAAAGCTGCTAGGTTCTACTTTGCCAATTTGATTAATTCTAAAAATCCCGGATATGATTATTTAAAAAGAAGGGGTTTAAGTGATAAAATAATAAAAAAATTTGGTCTAGGATATTCTTTAAATTCTTGGAATAGTCTGATGGACTATTTATTATCAATTGGTTATGAAAAAAAAGATTTAGTTAAAAGTGGACTAGTTACGCATAAAGAAAATGATAATAAATATTATGACAGATTTAGAAATAGAGTAATGTTTCCTATATTTGATTATAGAGGCAATGTTATCGGATTTGGAGGAAGAGTTCTTGATGACTCTTTGCCAAAATATTTAAATTCACCTGATTCATTACTCTTTAATAAAAGATTTAACTTATATGGATTGAATTATGCTAAAAAAAATATAAGCAATGATACCTTAATATTGGTAGAAGGATATATGGATTTAATATCTCTATATGAACATGGAATTGAAAATGTAGTAGCAACACTTGGAACGGCCTTAACAAATGAGCAAGGCAAATTAATAAAAAGATATGCATCTACTGCAATAATATCCTATGATTCTGATGATGCGGGAGTTAAAGCAACCCTTAGAGCAATAGAAATATTAAGAGGACAGAATATAAATGTTAGAATCTTAAATTTAAAAGATTGTAAAGATCCAGATGATTTTATTAAAAAATATAAAAAAGAAGGTTTCTTAAAAGCCATAGAAAGTTCAGTTTCTCATATTGTATTTCAAATCAACATATTAAAAAGAAAATTTGATTTTAATAAGGATGAACATTTAATAAAATTTGCAAAAGAAGCAGCATTAATAATTAAGAGCTTATCATCTCCAGTGGAGAAAGACTATTATATTAAGTATGTAAGTAAAGAATTTAATATAAGTTTAGAAGCGTTAAAAGAAGAGGTTTTTGGTAAAAACTTTAATAATAGTAAAAATAATTATAAAAAGTTTCAAAAAACTGAACAAAAACCAATAGAAAAGATTAAAAATATCGAAAACGGTGAAAAATTCGTAGAAGAAACCTTTATTAAACTTTTAATGGAAAATAAAGAACTTCGTCTTATTGCATTGCTAAAAATCAGTGAGAATGATTTCTTAATTAATGACAGTAAAGAAATTTTTAATCTAATAATTAAAAATAAAGAATTGGACAAAATAACTATTGACAAAATCAAAAGTTTAAACATATCTGAAGAATATTTGAAGGATTTGGATAATATATCATTAAATACTTATAATTCTAAAAATGTTGATGAAATAATTAAAAATGTGAAAAGAAATAAAATTCACAAAGAAATTGAGGAATTACTTCATAAACAAAAAAAATTAGAATTAAGTTTAAATGACAACAGCATAGATAAAGACACCATGAAAGAGGTAGAATTAGAAATTATGAAAATAACTTTAAAAATAGTAGATATACAAAAGAGCTTAAAAAGCCTATAAAATACGAAAGGAGGTTTGAGTGTGGCAAATAATAGAGAAGCTAATAGATTAGCAGCAAGAAGCCTTATTGAAAAAGGTAAAAAACAAGGATCTCTTACATTAGATGAAATAATGGGAGCCTTTTCAGATACAGAGTTAGACAAAGATAAAGTAGAAAATCTTTATGAAACTTTAGGAAATCTAGGCATTGAAATATTAGAAAGTAAAGCAGAAAAAGTTGCCATTGATTTCTCCGCAGATGACGATGATTTAACTTTAGATATGGAAAATATAGATGACGATGTTGATGAAAAAATAAAAAAAGAAGATGACATCGATATGGATAAGTTAGACTTATCTCTTCCAAAGGGGATAAGTATAGATGACCCTGTAAGAATGTATTTAAAGGAAATAGGTAAGATTCCTTTGCTTAAGCCTCATGAAGAAGTTGAACTAGCAAAAAGAATGCTAGAAGGAGATGAAATAGCTAAACAAAGATTAGTCGAAGCCAACTTAAGACTTGTTGTAAGTATAGCTAAAAGATATGTAGGTAGAGGTATGTTATTCTTAGACTTAATACAAGAAGGAAATCTTGGGTTAATAAAAGCTGTTGAAAAGTTTGACTACGTTAGAGGATTTAAATTCTCAACATATGCAACATGGTGGATTAGACAAGCAATTACTCGTGCTATAGCAGACCAGGCAAGAACTATAAGAATACCAGTTCATATGGTAGAAACAATTAATAAGTTAATAAGAGTTTCAAGACAATTATTACAAGAATTAGGAAGAGATCCAAAACCAGAAGAGATAGCTAAAGAAATGGAAATGTCTGAAGAAAAAGTAAGAGAAATAATGAAAATAGCTCAAGATCCAGTATCTTTAGAAACTCCAATAGGTGAAGAGGAAGATTCTCACTTAGGAGACTTTATACCAGATGAAGATGCCCTAGCTCCAGCAGAAGCTGCAGCATATTCTTTATTAAAAGATCAAATAGAAGAAGTTTTAGGTTCATTAAATGAAAGAGAACAAAAAGTCTTAAAATTAAGATTTGGACTTGAAGATGGAAGAGCTAGAACTCTTGAAGAAGTTGGTAAAGAGTTTGATGTAACTCGTGAAAGAATAAGACAAATAGAAGCTAAGGCATTAAGAAAACTAAGACATCCAAGCAGATCGAAAAAACTTAGAGACTATTTAGATTAATATAGATAAATTAAAAATTCGCCAACTTTGGCGAATTTTTAATTTTAAGGATTTTATAATTTTTACAATTAAACCCTTAAAGTTATAAATAAACATGTTATTACATGAAGATGTGAAAAAATTTGAATATACTAAAATAAATTTTATTAAATATGTTAATACATATAATAGGAGTAGAAATATAAGCAGATTGAAAGGAATAAGTAAAGTGAAATTAACTAATAGATTATTAAAAATAGCATCGCTTGTAAGTGAAAATAAAAGATTAGCAGATATAGGAACGGACCATGGATATATACCTGTTTATCTTTTAAATGAAGGAATAATAGATTTTGCCATATTAGCAGATATAAATAAGGGACCTTTAGAAAATGCAAGAAGTGAAGTGAAAAAAAATAAATTAGAGGATAAAGTAAATTTAAGATTAGGTTCTGGAATTGAAGTATTAAAAAAAGGTGAGGTTGATGAAGTTATAATTGCTGGTATGGGTGGCATTTTAATAGGTGAGTTACTTGAATCAAATAAAGAAGTAGCTCATAGCGTAGATAAACTAATTTTACAACCTATGCAAGCACAAGAAGAGCTGAGATATTATTTATTAAACAATGGTTATGAAATTTTAGATGAATGCTTAGAAAAAGAAGATTTTAGACTATATGAAATTATTGTAGCGAAATATACTGGAAAAAATTCTCCTGAAGAAGAAGAGATATATTATGAAATAGGTAAAAAATTAATTGAAAATAAGGACGAACTTTTAACTGAATTTATTGCAAATAAAATAAAAAAATATAATAATATAATAGAAAAGCTTGGAAATAAGGAGTCTGAAGCTGTTATAGCAAAAAGAAAACTAGCTAATGATAGAATTGAGAGAATAAAAAAATTAATTTAACAAGGGGTTGAAAAAATGAAGTTAAATGATTTAATAAAAAAAATAGAAAGCAAATATCCGTTAAATTTAGCATATGATTGGGATAATGTGGGACTATTAGTTGGAGATTTTGACAGTGAAGTAAAAAAAGTATTGATTTCACTAGAAGCAAATGAGAAAGTAATTGATGAAGCTATAGAAAAGGATGTGGATTTAATTGTTACACATCATCCTTTTATATTTAGAAAAATGAATAAAATTAATACTAAAGATTTAAAAGGAAGGCTTATACATAAGCTTATAAAAAATGATATAGCTTTATATTCCATGCATACTAATTTTGATATAGCTTTTGATGGACTTAATGATTATTTTATGGAAGTTATGGGATTTGAAAATTGTAAAATACTTGATGTAACTGATAGTGAAACTTTATATAAACTTGCAGTCTATACGCCAATGACTCATGAAATAATAGTTAGAGAAGCTTTAGGGGAAAGTGGAGCAGGATATATAGGCAATTATAGTAACTGTACATTCAATACTTCAGGAATAGGAACATTTAGACCTGAGGACAATGCAAATCCTTTTATAGGTGAAATAGGGAAAATAGAAGAAGTTAAGGAAGTAAAAATTGAGACTATAGTTCCGAGTAGTTTATTACAAAAAACAATTGCAAAAATGATTAAAGCTCATCCTTATGAAGAGGTTGCATATGATGTTTATAAATTGGAGAACAAAGGTAAATCTGTAGGTCTTGGAAGATATGCTTCTCTTAATAATGGGATAGATTTAGAAGGTTTATGCGAAAGAATTAAATTAAAATTAAATATGGATTATATCAGGGTAGTTGGAGAGTTAAATACAAAAATTAAAAAAGTTGCAGTTGTTACTGGCGCTGGGTCTGATATGGTAAGTTTAGCAAAATCTAAAAATTGTGATGTAATAATTACAGGAGACGTGAAATATCATGAAGCGCAAGATGCCTTGGATATGAATATGTGTATAGTGGACTGTGGTCATTTTGATACAGAGAATATATTTAAAGATGTAATGAAAAGATTTTTAGATACCATAGAAAATATTGAAATTATAAGCAGTGAAATAAATCTAAATCCATTTAAAATAATTTAAAAAATAAAAATATTCAAAAAATAGTTGACAAAACAAAACTAAATACATATTATATTATTAATAATAAATTAAATCCTTTGATAAGGGATAGTAATCAAATTTAGGTTCAAAATAGAGAGTTGAGGATGGTGGAATCTCGACAAGAAGAAGTTTGATGAATGGGCCTTTGAGGAGTAAATCGAAATCTTTGGAAAGTAGACTTTACCGTGGTTTGCACGTTACAGCAAATGAGGTATGATGGTACCAATATGGAGAGGTGTATTTATAGTACACAAATTAGGTGGCAACGCGGAGTATAGCTTCGTCCTATTTATATATAGGATGGAGCTTTTTTTATTGCCAAAAAAGAAAGGTAGGTGAAAATTTTGGTTTGAACTAAAACTCTTAAGAGGTTAAAAGAGGAATTAATTTATTTAAATTTAACTAAAAAATTTGGAGGATGTTATTATGAAAATGAATACAAAGAAATTAGTTTTAAATGCAGTGCTTTTAGGAATAGGTTTAGTTTTACACCAAATAGAACCTGCTATTTTTGGTGTGAAGCCTGATATGACTTTGATAATGTTATTTTCAATTATGATTATAAATAAAGACGATTACAAAGCTTGTTTAATATGTGGAATAATTGCAGGTATATTTGCAGGAATGACAAGTTCATTCCCTGGAGGGCAAGTACCTAACGTTATAGATAAGTTTCTTACAACAAATATAAGTTTTCTTATTATGATAGCTATGTATAAAGCTCCTTTCATGAAAAAATTAGCTGAAAAAAATCAAGATTTTATAGTTTCTAATGTATTAATGACAATTGGAACTGCTATAAGTGGATTTATATTTTTAACATCAGCACAAATCTTAGTAGGACTTCCTGGAAATATGAACTTAAGTATGTTATATGCAGCAGTTGTACTTCCTGCAATAGGAATCAACTTAATAGTAGGGGTAGTTGTATTTAAAGTAATACACGTTACTATGAAGAGAGTGAGCTTCCAAAGCTAGAAAAATATATAAAAGTTATCCCCTCTAATTTATAATAGAGGGGATAGAAATTCTATACAATATGTACTTGGCAGGAGTATTAGCGAATACATCTCGTTGGCGACATGAGCGAAGTGAATTTTTTATCTTAACCAATGAGGATTTCCTGGAACAAATACTCTAGATCCAAATTTCTTTTTATATTCTTCTAATACTTCTTGTATAGCAGAACCATTTTTTTTGAAAGATTCATATTTTTTTATGCTTTCAAGATTTTGGCTGAAAGGACAGACAGATATACACATACCACAGTCAGTTCCTAAGTATCTCCACTTTTCGTAGCAAGTTTCCACATCTACAGTCCAGTTATACTTATTATCTTTTCCAATTCTATTCTCTCTTGATAAAGATTGAGTAGGGCAAGTAAGAGCACATTTTTTACATACCTTACAAAAGTCTTCCAATCCAAAATCTACTTTTTCATCAATATCCAAAGGTAAATTTGTAGTTACTACTCCTAACTTAAATCTTGAACCATAATCCTTATTTGTCAGAATAGCGTTTCTACCTATTTGACCTAGTCCTGCATCTTCTGCTATAAGAGCAGGCATAACGAGATAATTTGCATCAACATGATTTCTTGCTTCATATCCTAAACTCCTAATATAATATGAAATAATCATCCCTATTACGGCAACATCTACGTAACTTTTAGATGTTGCGATAACCTCTGAAATCATAGGAGCTCTATTAACCATATCTAAATCCATTTCACAGCCAAATACTATTGCATATTTATGATCTAGAGTAACTTCTTCGCCATAATTTTCTTCGTATCTCCCCCTATGAGTGTAAATATGTTTTTTTTGTAGTTTAGTTATTCCTACCATGCAAGCTCCATATAAAGAAGCAGTTCCTTTGACTTTTTTTGTGAAAGTTTTACTATTACCTTCTACTCTTTGAGGCGATACTTCCCCTTCACATAAATTTCTAATATCTCTTAGAAAAGCAAATGCACTACCAGCAATAGGTGAATTAAGCTGATTGTAAGTAGTTGTACCTTCTTCTAACAATTCGGGTCTATTTCTAAAACTATCATCAATATTCTTTTTCTCAGGATTTTTGGCATAGTAGTCCTTATAAACTATACTATCTTTTTTATAATGAGCTCTTGCGAACATAGTATCCCTTTCATCAACTCTTTCCAATGAAATCATCCCCTTTTGATTTTATCTTATATTACAGTAATTATTGTAGAATATTGGAAGATAAAAGTCATTAGAAAAATAATTGAAATATGAGAATAAGTTTTTATATAAATTAGAAACATTTTTAGTGTATTTTAGAAAAAAATGTAAAAGATATAAATAAGAATTTATTTTAGAAAGGAGATTAAAATGAAAAATATAAAATACTTACTGCTATGTTTAATAATGATGATGATGACAACACTGAGAATAGATGCAACAGAGAAAGAAAATAAATATATATTAGGTGGAAATTTAGTTGATGAATCTATTATAGATGAAGATTTAGAGGTGGTAGATAGTAAAGAAGAATCTTATGATTTAGAGAGGTTCTTTAGACCATCAGATATGGCAATATTAAATGATGAGAATCTTAATATTTTGAAGGAGTTTTATGATAAGAATCCATATAAAATGGATTTACCATCAAAACCATTTAGATCAGGAAAGGATACAGTTGTAAATTACTTTAATGTTCTTAGAGAAGCAGCAAATCCAATAGAAGATAATGAAACCGGGTGCGGATCTATAGGTGATGTTAGAGCACCATATCCAGTAGCATACAATTTTTTATCTAAATCTTATCAAAAAGAATTATCATACAAAGATTTTTTAGACTCTTTTAAAAATATACTTCATATTAACTTGATTAAAGTTAATAATGTTCCGGCAGATGAAGACAAGCCTGATTTATTAAAATACTTTGTAGAACTAGAGGTTATTGAAGGCTCTACAGAAAATAAAGGACTATTTTCATATTATTATGGATACATATATTTAGATAAAGAAAAGGATGGCTATAAAATTGTAAATATGGATTACAGTAGTGAAAACTATTTATGTGCACCATATCATGGATGGGCGTATGATGCCAAGACTTTTGTAGAAATAGAATATGGAAATTGGTGCTCATTGATAGACGGCGACGTAATAGTAAATGAAGATGGATATGAAAAAAGAGCATATTATAAAGATAAAGATGATAATGAATATTATGTACTTTTTTATGAATTAACAAATGGAGTAGATAAAAAAATAGCAGATTACAAAAAAAATAAAGATAATCAATGGGAAGTGATTTACATTAATCCAGAAAAATGTATACAAAATAAAGGATTAGAAGAGAAAAAAGATTCATGAATAAATCATAATTAATAATATATGATAAAAATTAAGAAAATATAACTACAAAAAAGAAAATAAAATATTATTATTTATCAAAAATTATGAACAAAATCTTGACTATATAAATACAATTATATTAAGGAAGTGGTAGTGGTAATATCTCAAACTAATACGCGAAACTCTTCAAAGGAGCTTTTCAATATACAGTAAAACTTAAGCCCATTCAAGAGTATAAAATAAATTCTTTTGGGTAGATAACAGTAAAGCCACTTCCTTAATACATTTTCTATTATTAAGCTAAACTATTAGTTTAGCTTTTTATATTTTATAAAAAATTTTTTTATTAAAATTAAAAAAATAAAAAATTTACATATGTAAATTTATTGAAACTTACATAGTAATTACAAATATTAATATTGAAATTTGTAATTTTTTTATTCGATAAATACAAATACTATTTATAATAGATTACCTTTTATGAAAGGAGATTTTTTATGAAAAGTATTGAATGTATTGAGCATTATATGGATGTAAATAGAAAGCTTAGAAAAGCCATAATCTTTGGAGCGGCAACTGCTGGAGTAGCAGCAGGTGCATATGTTGGTGCAAGAAAAGTTCTTGGTTTAATTGAAGATAAAAGGTTGGCAAGATATTACGAAGATGAAATAGAAGAAATTTTTAAGGAAAAAGAAAAAATGCAGTTTTATGAAGATGCATTTATAAGACAAGAGGAAGAAGAAAAAGAAGAATTGGAAAAAGCAGTAAATGAATTTAATTCCAGAAGACTAAAAAGAGAAGATTGTCCTTATTGTTCAGAAAAAAAGGAAGAGTAAAAATATAAAGAAGAGAAAAAAATCCATCATACACATATACTAATGAATGTGATGAATAATATATAAAAATAAGCCATTAAAAATGGCTTATTTTTATGTGAATACGATAGAATATTATTAATATTCAAAAAATATGCTATAATTAAGGTAGAATTTATATAGGACATAATATGGTGTATTTAAACTTAAGAGGGAATATTATAAAAACATATTAGGGGGATATTATGATGGAAGCAAAAATTTATAATAGTAGGGAAGATATTGATACTTCTAAATTAAGAGCTTTCGCAGAAATTAATTTGACTAACTTTAAACATAATATAAATGTCATTTCAAAAATGTTAGATGAAAATTGTGAAATAGTAGGTGTAGTAAAGGCTAATGCTTATGGACATGGTGCTGTAGAAGTAGCTAGTTACTTTGAAAGTATTGGTATTAAATATTTTGCAGTTGCATGTATTAGTGAAGGAATAGAATTAAGAGATGCAAATATTAAAGGTGAAATAATAGTTTTAGGATATACACCTGTTTGTCAAAAAGATGAATTAATAAAATACGATTTAACACAAACTTTAGTAAATAGTAAATATGCTAAGGAATTGAGTGAATCACCAGGAATAGTTAAATGTCATGTGGCCCTTAATACAGGAATGAATAGGATAGGTGAAAACAGAGAACATATAGAAGATATTAAATCTTTATATAATTTAAAAAATATTGAAATTACAGGAATATTTTCCCATTTATGTAGAGCTGACAGCAAAGAAGAAGAAGATATATTATTTACTAGAAAACAAATTGAAAATTTTGATTATATAATTGATAATTTAGAAAAAGAAAAATTAAACTTAGGAAAGATTCATTTACAAAACTCTTATGGAATTTCATCTTATAGAGAAATTCATAGAGACTTAGCTAGACCAGGTATTATATTATATGGTGTACCTTGTGATCCATGTGATGACATATTGAGTAAGTTGCCTGATGATGAACAATTCAAACCAACAATGTCATTAAGATGTAGGGTTGCTATGGTAAAAGAAGTAGAAGCTGGTGAAAATATAGGTTATGGTAATAACTTTACTACTCCAACATCAATGAAAATTGCTACAATAACTATTGGATATGCAGACGGATTTTCTAGAGCAGTATCAAAGAAAGATTTTAAAGTTTTAATTAATGGTCAATATGGAAAAATAATAGGTAATGTTTGTATGGATCAAACAATGGTAGATGTAACTAATATTGATAATGTTAAAGAAGGAGATATAGTAACTTTATTTGGGCAAGATGGAGAACATTATTTGCCAATTAATCAGTTAAGTAAATTAAGTGGAACGATAACAAATGAAACATTGAGCTGTATAGGTAATAGAGTAGAAAGAGTATATCATTTTTAATAAAAATAAACTGTAGATTGGAATATCTACAGTTTTTTATTATTTTAAATAGTATGTAAATTAATTTAACATTCTATAAATGAAATTAGTATGTTCATTTAAGATATTAATACCTATAATTATTAATATTATGCCACCAACAATCTGAGAATAATTTTTAAAAATAGGTCCTAAAATTTTACCAATCATAACTCCTAAAAAGCATAACACAAAAGTAATTACTCCAATGCTTAAACAAAGTGGCATTATATGTACGTTTAAGAAAGCAAAGCTAACTCCTACAGCAAGGGCATCAATACTAGTGGCAATAGCTAAAATTATTAGTTCTCTATTATCCAAATAATCATCACAAGTTACGCTTATTTCAGGGTTTCTAGTATCTTCATAGGCTTCAAATATCATCTTGAGCCCTATAAAAGATAATAAAAATAAAGCAATCCAGTGATCTATAGCTGTTATGTATGATTGAAATCTGATACCTACAAACCATCCAATTAGAGGCATTAATCCTTGAAATAATCCAAATAGAAACGCAATTCTAAATGATACTAAAGGTGTGATTTTTCGAAGGGTTATACCCTTTGTAACAGAAACAGCAAAGGCATCCATGGCTAAAGCTAGTCCAGTTAGTAATGTCGTTAAAAGTCCCATAAATATGTCCTCCTTAGTAATATCAAAACATTATTATTAATTCTTATTACTTACAATATATTTAAGATATATATTTATTATTCTTAAATAAAAATTGAAAATTATTAAAAATTTATAGAACCTACAATAAGAATAAAATAATAGAAATATATTCATAATATAATTATGAAATGACAATAAGGAAATATTAGGAAGGAAATATAAATGAAAAAGTGGATTTGTCCAATTTGTGGATATATTATAGAAAATGAAAAACTCAAAATCTGTCCTATTTGTAATGCACATTGTGAAGAGTTCAAAGAAATAAATATAAATCATGAACTAGATATGATGAATATGGATAAAGATATAGGAATTGCAAAAGAAGCAGATGATAGTATGATTTCAGATTTAAGAAATATTTTTTCTAGAGAATGCTTAGAAGTAGGAATGTATTTGGCTATGGGTAAGATAGCAACTAAAGAAGGATATACAAAAGTAGGAAAAGTATATAAAAAAATAGCTTATGAAGAAGCTGAACATGCATCAATCCTGGCAGGTTTATTAGGAGATATAGTAAAACCTTGGACAGAGGAAAATTTAAAATCAATTATAGATAACGAATATGAAGCAATACAAAGTAAACTAAAGTTAGCTAAAAAAGCTAAAGAGTTTGGATTAGATATTATATATAATACGCTGAATGAAATGTGCAAAGATGAGGCCAGACATGAAAAAGAATTTTTTAGTTTGCTAAATGAATATTTTGAAGAATAATAAAAGTATATGAACATATTTAGATTTTTTGAATATAATACTCATAAAAGTAAATAATAATTGTCATATAAATTAATTAGAAATAAAATGAAAAAGTTGTTGCTTTTATTTATAAAATAATTTACAATATTTACAATATTAAAAAAATATAGAAAATACGATGAAAAAGAGAGTAGACTATATGTTAATTTATAGAGAGCAAAGGATGGTGGAAGCTTTGTATGATACTTTAGTTGAAGAACACTTTGGAGTGGTTAGCCGAAATTTATGTTAAAGAGTAGACCTAAACGGAATCCTACCGTTATCTAGGAAGCGTATCGAAATTGTTTCTGTGCGTAACTAAGGTGGACTAAAATAGTCAACTAGGGTGGTACCGCGTAAATATCACGTCCCTATACTTTTGTATAGGGGCGTTTTTTAATGTATAAAAATAATAAATGAAAGGATTGAATGAAATGGCACAGTTAAAAAGAGCATTTACAAATGATAAGGAAAATGAAGGTTTAAAAAGAGTATTTATAAATGAATTAAAAGATTATACAAATCAAAAAGTGTTACTTAGAGGTTGGGTGCATAAAATAACTGATTTAAGCCATGTTGTGTTTATAAGATTAAGAGATAAGTCGGGTATAATCCAACTTGTTTGTGAAAAAAATCAAATTAAAGACTTGAGACTTGAAAATGCCATAGAAGTTATAGGAACAGTATGTACTAATGAAAAAGCACCTGGTAAAATAGAAATTCAGGTTAAAAAAATAGAGATTGTAGGAAATGCTTATTATGATAAACTGCCATTTGAAATTAATAGTTTAAAAAATAAAGCAGCGTTAGAAACTCAACTAGATCACAGAACAATTTCTCTTAGAAGACCTGAGATAAGAGCAATATTTAAAGTGCAAAATGAAATTGAATCAGCTTTTAGAAATTATTTAAAAGAAAGAAATTTTGAACAAATTCATACAGCAAAAATAATTGATTCATCTACAGAAGGTGGCTCTGAAATGTTTACTGTTAACTATTTTGACAGAAGATCTTTTTTAGCACAATCTCCTCAATTTTATAAACAAATGATGGTAGGGGCTGGTCTTGAAAGAGTTTTTGAAATAGGTCATGCATATAGAGCCGAACTTCATAATACATGGAGACATTTAAATGAATATGTTAGTTTAGATGTTGAAGTAGGATTTATTAAGGATGAATTTGAATTAATGGATTTAGAAGAAGGTTTTATAAATTATTTATTCAATCACTTAAATAAGGTTTGTAAAAAAGAGCTTGAAATGTATAAAATAGATTTACCGAATGAAGTTTTTATACCTAGAATAACTTTGGAAGAAGCTCATGATATATTATTATATAAATACAATAAGAAATCTCCTATTGGAAATATAGATTCAGAAGGTGAAGTATTAATTTCTAAATACGTTAAAGAAAAATATAATTGTGATTTTGTATTTTTAACTAAATATCCAGTAAGCAAAAGACCGATGTATACAATGCCGGATGATAAAAATAAAGATTTAACTAAGAGTTTTGACTTAATATATGACGGATTAGAAATAACAACAGGAGGACAAAGAATTAATGATTATCAGATGTTAAAAGATAATATAATAAAATTTGGACTAAATCCAGATGATTTTGATTTCTATTTAGAAACATTTAAATATGGTATGCCTCCACATGGTGGATTTGCAATAGGATTAGAAAGGCTTACTATGAAGATATTAAAGCTTACTAATATTAGAGAAGCAACTCTTATACCAAGAGATATGAAGAGATTAACTCCATAAATAGTTGAAAATATAAATGAAAGGGTGAAGAAGATGGCAATTACTAAAGAGGATGTAAAATATATTGCGAAGTTAGCAAAACTTCAATTTAGTGAAGAGGAAGCAAAAGTTTTTGCGGGTGAGTTTGAAAATATATTAGAGCAATTTAAAACACTAGATAATCTAGATCTAGAAGGAGTGGAGATAGAAAGACCAAAAGTTGCAGTTGTTAGAAAAGATATATGTAAAAAATGTGATATAGATGACTTATATAGAAATTCTAAAAAAATAAGAGAAACTTCAATTGAAGTTCCTAAAATCATTGAGTAGGAGGAGACTTGAATGAAAAATTATAGTATAAAAGAGCTGGTAAATAAAATACAAAATAAAGAAATTTCTTGTGAAGAAGTTTTAAGTTATTATGTTAAAAATATAAAAGATAAAGAAGAAAATATAAATGCATTTATATTATTACAAGAAGAAAAAGCATTCCAAAAATCAAAAGAGTTAGATGAAAAAATTGCTAAAGGAGAAAAAGTAGGTAAGTTAGTTGGTATACCTATAGCAGTAAAAGATAATCTTTGTACAAATGGTGTAGCAACAACATGTGCATCTAAAATGTTAGAAGACTTTGTTCCTCCTTATGATGCAACAGTTATAAAAAAATTAGAGGAAGAGGATGCTATAATAATAGGAAAAACAAATTTAGATGAATTTGCTATGGGATCTTCTACAGAAAACTCAGCTTTTAAAATTACTAAGAATCCAATAGACCAATCTAGAGTTCCAGGAGGATCTTCTGGAGGCTCTGCTGCAGCTGTAGGTGCTAATATGGTTCCTTTAGCTTTAGGATCAGACACAGGAGGATCTATAAGACAGCCAGCATCATTTTGTGGAGTTATTGGTATGAAACCAACTTATGGTTTGGTATCTAGATTTGGGTTAATAGCCTTTGGTTCATCTCTTGATCAAGTAGGTCCGTTTTCAATGACAGTTGAAGATAATGCTTATTTGCTAAATATCATAGCTGGAGAAGATGATTTTGATGGAACTACTGCTAAAAATCTTGAAAAGAGAGATTATACTGAAGGTATTGATTCAGGAATAAAAGGAATGAAAATAGGTATACCTATTGAATTTATTGAAGAACAAGGATTGAATGAAGAAATAAAAGAAGCTATATATGAAGACGTAAAAGTTTTAAGAGAATTGGGTGCAGAAGTAGAAGAATTCTCATTACCAGCCACAAAAGATGGATTAGCACCTTATTATATAATTTCATCAGCAGAGGCAAGTTCTAACTTAGCAAGATTTGATTCCATAAGATATGGATATAGAGCAAAAGAATATAATTCTGTGGAAGAGCTAGTTGAGAAGAGTAGAAGTGAAGGATTCGGTAAGGAAGTAAAAAGACGTATAATGCTTGGAACATATGCATTATCATCAGGGTACTATGATGCTTATTACAATAAAGCGCAGAAATTTAGAGCTAAGTTAAAACATGATTTTAAGGAAGCTTTCAAAAAATACGATATTATTATTGGACCAGTTTCTCCAATACTTCCTTTTAAAATAGGAGAAAGATGTGAAGATCCAACATCAATGTATTTAGCTGATATTTATACGATAAATATTAACTTAGCAACTGTTCCAGCATTATCTATGCCAGGAGGGAAAAGTAAAGATGGCCTACCTATAGGGCTTCAATTAATTGGAGATGTATTTACTGAAGATAAAATATATAAAGTTGCTTATGCGCTAGAGAAAAAACTTAATCTTAAATTTGAAAGAGAGGTGTAAATTATGTTATTAGAAACTGTTATTGGTTTAGAGATACATGCAGAATTAAAAACAAACACAAAAATATTTTGTTCTTGTTCAACGGAATTTGGAGCTAAACCAAATGAAAATACATGCCCAATATGTCTTGGTATACCGGGAACACTACCAGTTTTAAATGAGGAAGTTGTTAATTTAGCGATAAAAGCAGGAAGAGCTGTAAACTGTACAATAAATAACTATAATAAAATGGATAGGAAAAATTATTTTTATCCAGACTTAACTAAAAATTATCAAACTTCTCAATATGATTTACCTATGTGTATAAATGGTAGAGTAAATTTTAATTACGAAGGAAAAGAAGTATCTGTTAGAATTAATAGAATACATATAGAAGAAGATGCAGGAAAACTTGTGCATTTAGAGGATGAACCAGTATCACTTATAGACTACAACAGAGCAGGAGTACCTCTTGTAGAAATAGTTACAGAACCAGATCTAAGATCACCAGGAGAAGCAGCAGCATTTATGAGAGAGCTGAAAGGTATACTTGAATATGCTGAAATATCAGATTGCCGTATGGAACAAGGGTCTATAAGATGTGATGCTAATATATCCATAAGACCTTATGGACAAGAAGAATACGGAACAAAAGTAGAAATAAAAAATATAAACTCTTTTAGAGAAGTTCAAAAAGCTTTAGAAAAAGAAGAGAAAAGACAAAAAGAGTTATATCAATATGGTGAAGAGTATAAAATAAAACAAGAAACTAGAAGATGGGATGCTGGAAAGGGGAAAACTTTGCCAATGCGTTCTAAAGAAGAAGCTCATGACTATAGATATTTCCCAGAACCAGATTTAACACCTATTATAATACCACAGGAAAAGGTGGATACTATAGAAAAGACATTGCCTGAAATGCCAATAGAAAAAAGAGCTAGATTTGTATCAGAGTATGGATTAAGTGAAAAAGATGCATCTATAATAATAGGAAGTAAAGATTTAGCTAAATTTTATGAAGATGTTGTAAGAGCTGGTGGAAATCCTAAAACAGTATCTAATTATATATTAGGAGATTTACTTCGTTTATTAAATGCTAATAATATGGAAGCAAAAGATATAAAAATTTCACCTAAAAACTTAGTTGATTTATTCAATATAATTGAAGAAGGTAAGATAAGCAATACAGCAGGTAAAGAGGTATTTAAAGCAATATTTGAAAATGATAGACCAGTGGTGGAAATTATTGAAGAAAAAGGATTATCTCAAATTAGTTGCTCTGATGAAATAGAGAAGCTTGTAGATGAAGTTTTAAATAATAATCCCAAGTCAATAGAGGATTATAAAGGTGGAAAAACTCAAGCTGTAGGATTTTTAATGGGACAAGTAATGAAAGCTTCAAAAGGAAAAGCAAATCCTCCAGTGGCAAAACAAATGATAGAAGAAAAACTTAAAAATATGTAAATTAAGAAAAGTCATTCACTTTTGTATGTGAATGATTTTTTTATTTAAAAAACTATTTAATGTAAAATTTTCACACTCTAACATAAACTAATATATACTATTTATATATGAAAATTTAAAAAGGGAGAAAATTAAAATATGTATGAAAAAATTATATAAAAATTCTATTCAGAGATTAGTATTTTTCTTTTTAACTTTAGCAGTACAAATATATATTATTTTTCTAGTGATTTTACAGTTCAGAGAATATTTTTTATACTTTTATGTAATATCCTTAATAATTGGATGTATCTTAGTAATATATATTTTAAACGGCAAGAGTAATCCAAGTTATAAAATCGCATGGATAGTTCCTATTCTAATACTCCCAATATTCGGAGGTACCTTTTATCTTGTTTACGGCGGAAATAAATTAAGTAAAAGAGAAAAGAACAAAATGAATAATCAAAATTTAAAAATGAGATCATCATTAATTCAAGATTATAGTGTATTAAACAGATTGGAAAAAGAAAGTGAATATGCTAAAAACCAATCTTTGTATATATTGAATTATGCTAATTGTCCCATATATGAAAATACTTATAATGAGTATTTATCTCCAGGAGAAGCTAAATTTGAAAAATTAGTTGAAGAACTAAAGAAAGCTAAACACTTCATATTTTTAGAGTATTTTATAATTGAAGAAGGAATAATGTGGAATACAATTTTAGATATTTTGAAGGAAAAAGTTAAAGAAGGGGTAGATGTAAGGGTAATTTATGATGATGTGGGATGTGTAATGAAGTTACCATATAAATATGCAGATGAATTAAAAAAATATGGTATTAAATGCAGAGTATTCAATCCATTCGTACCTGTATTCACCAATAGATTGAATAACAGAGATCATAGAAAGATAACAGTAATAGATGGATATGTAGGTTTTATGGGTGGAATTAATTTGGCTGATGAATATATTAATGCTTATGAAAAATATGGTCATTGGAAAGATGCTGCAATATTAATTAAAGGAGATGCAGTTTTTAATTTAACAGTAATGTTTTTAACTATGTGGGATTTTATAAATAATACGGATGATGATTATTTAAAGCATAAGCCAGAAAATTATACAAATGAGAAATACTTAGGTAAAGGATATATACAACCATTTGATGATAGCCCACTAGTTAATGAACCTATTGGAGAGACTGTATATTTAAATTTAATAAATAAGGCAAAAAACTATATATATATAAATACTCCTTATTTAATAATAGATAATGAAATGGCAACAGCATTGAAAATAGCGGCTAAGTCAGGTGTAGAAGTAATTATAGTTACACCACATATACCAGATAAATGGTTTGTCCATGCAGTTACGAAGTCTTATTATCACTCATTCATAAAAGACGGTATAAAAATTTATGAATATACGCCAGGATTTATGCACTCTAAAACTTTTGTCGTTGATGATGAATATGCAGTGGTAGGAAGTATAAATTTAGACTTTAGAAGTTTATATCTTCATTTTGAATCTGGAGCATGGCTATATAATACAGATAGTGTATTAAAAGTAAGAGATGATTTTATAAAAACATTAGAACTTTGTCAAATAATAAGTTTAAAAGAGTGTGAAGATATAAAATGGCCTATTAAATTTGGTAGGCTAATACTCCGCTTATTTTCACCCTTATTATAAAGAAAAATCTTCCTAGGTTATTATAGATAGGAAGATTTTTTATTTTGTGAGTGAGTAAGTATGAACCTTAAAATATTATTATCACAATCATTTAATAAAGGATAAAAGTAAGAACTATAGAATTCTAGTAAAAAGACATAAAAAATATAAATAACTTTTAGGAGGGTACATATGATAAACAATGATATTTTAAGGCAATTAATGAATAAAGTAGATAAATCTTTTTATGTGTATGATGAAGAAGAAATATTGAAATGGATTAATATATTACAAGATAAATTTAAGGAATTTGAAATTTTATATTCTGTTAAAACTAATCCAAATAAAAATATATTGGACCTTATGAGTAAGAATAATATAGGGGCAGATGTTGCATCGCCTAAAGAGGTACAGATATCAAATAAAGCTAATATAAATAAAGAAAAGATAATTTATTCTTCACCAGGAAAAAGAAGAAAAGATATAGAAGACTCTATGGATAAATGTATAATAACAGCAGATAGTTACAATGAATTAGGTATATTAAACGAAATTGGAAAAGATAGAAATATTAAGTTAGAAGTAGGTTTAAGAATTAATGCTAATTATAATGTTTTTGGAGGAAAAGCTCTAAGTAGTAAATATGGCGTAGATGAAGAAAGCTTATTAGAACATAAAACCTTTATAGATAACTTGGACAATATTAGAATTATAGGAATTCATGTACATCTTCAGTCACAAATTTTGGATTATGAGATTATTTATAATTATTATGATTATGTATTGAAGTTAGCTTTATATTGTAAAGAAAAAATGAATTTTAACCTTAAATTTATTAATTTTGGCGGAGGATTAGGTATATCATATGGCGATTCTTATAAAAATTTAGATATAGATAAGCTTAGTATAATGTCAAATGATCTAATTACAAAATATAAAGAAAAATTAAACACTAGATTTATTATAGAAAGTGGGAGATTTTTAGTTTGTAAAAGTGGTACTTATGTTACACCAATAATTGATATTAAAGAATCTAGAGGGAGAAAATATTTAATTGTACAAAATGGATATAATGGATTTTTTAAACCTACTATTAGTGAACTTATTGTATATTATACTAAACGAAAAGATAACATAAAAATGATGGAACCACTTTTTACTTCTTATGATTCTTACAAAATAAGTCTGATTAAAAAAGAAAACGAGAAAGAGGATGAAAAAGAAATAGTTACTATAGGTGGCAATTTGTGTGCAGCTGTTGATATATTGGCAAATGATATAGTTTTTCCAAAGGCGGAAATTAATGATTTAGTTAGCATAAATAATGCAGGGAGTTATGCATACTCACTTACACCATTTTTATTTAGTAGTCATGAAAAGCCTGTTGAAATCTACTTTAGAAGTATAAGTGATTACTTAATTGATTAATTTACATAAATTTACATTATATGATTTTTTATAATTATTTACCTCAATTCTAGACAATAATCTCAAAAAAGTGTATTATTTTATTTATATATGTAGTAGATTTGGAGGTAAATTGATGATTAAAGAAATACAAAATATTAATTTTAAAAATATGACAATTGAAACTATGACTACTAAAGTACTAGACTGGGCAGTAAGTAGTGGTACAAAATTAGTAATAGGTATAATTCTAATAGTAATAGGATTTAAAATCATAAATAAGCTATCTAAAAAGTTTGTGGCTTTTTCTGAAAAAAGAAATCTAGATTTGACATTGGTTAAGTTCACTAAATCTTTTATAAGTATATCTTTAAAGGGCTTATTAGTACTTGTGATTGCAGGTGGATATTGGGATCTACAATTATCAGGATTAGCAGCAATAGTTGCTTCAGCTGGGGTTGCAATAGGTCTAGCACTTCAAGGTAGTCTATCAAATTTTGCTGGAGGATTTATAATTTTACTTCTTAGACCATTTAAAGTAGGAGATTATATTCAAACAGGTCAATTTGAAGGAGCTGTTGAACAAATAGGTGTATTTTATACTACTTTAACTACAGTAGATAATAAAGTTGTATTAATACCTAATGGGACTTTATCAAATGGAAGTTTAATAAACTATTCTACAAAGGATACTAGAAGAGTAGACTTAATATTCTCAGCAGGGTATGAATGTGATATTTTAAAAGTTAGAAGTGTTTTAAAAGAAATAGTATCTAAAAACAAATTAATTCTTGATTATCCAGAACCATTTGTTGGATTATTTGAACAAGGTGCAAACTCATTAAATTTTGCTGTAAGAGTATGGGTAAATACACCTGATTATTGGACAGTATATTTTGATTTATTAGAACAAGTTAAAATTAGATTTGATGAAGAAAATATCTCAATACCATATCCTCAAATGGATTTACATGTAAAACAAATTATAAAATAAAAAGATCGTTTTAAACGATCTTTTTTTACATAAAATATTAGAATGAAAAGATTTAAATGATAGATAATATAAATTATTAAGAATATATGACAATTTATTCATAAAAGATTTAAATGAAAACTATTATGATATAATTATTATAATAATTTTAAACTGTTTAATTCCTAAAAGGAGACAATTATGGATTATATTCAAAATATATATAATATAGTAAATGATTATTGGCTATTGTCAATTATGGTTGGATTGACTAGTGTATTTATAGAAAGCTTTTTACCAATATTACCATTAGTAGCTATAGTTACTGCTAATGCAGCCTTATTTGGTATGTATCCAGGATTAATAATATCATGGATAGGTTCCACATCTGGAACCATATGCCTGTTTTTATTAGTAAAAAAAATCAGCAATAAAAAATTTGCGAAATTGTTAAAAAATGAAAAGGTTGAAAAAGCAATTGATTGGGTGGAAGAAAAAGGATTCAAACTATTATTTTTAGCTTATGCTTGTCCATTTCTACCAGCTTGTGTAGTTACAATATCTCAAGGGTTAGCTAAAAGACGTACACCAGATTTTATATCTGCAGTAGTAGCAGGTAAGCTTGTAATGTTTTTTATAGTTAGCTATATAGGTAAGGATATTATTGGGTTTATAACAAATCCTTTAAAGGTAGGTATTTTACTTTTAATAACTTTCTTAGCCTGGAAAATAGGTCAGAAATTAAATAAAGATTTAGATAACTTTGAAAAGAAAAGAGGTCATGAAGAATAGGAATATCCCTATTCTTCATTTTAATTTATTGGATTAAAATTTATTTTGCACCCATTATTCCATTAACTAAGATATCTATATTACAATTTAAAAAATAATCATTGATATTAACAGTATTTAAAGCGTCTTTTATGCTAGATTCATCATGCTTTACTTTTTTTAATAAATCTTCTATATAAGAAACATCTCTTTTACCAAAAAAATCACCAAAGAACTTTATTTCATTAATTAATCCTTTTTCAACATTTAAACTAAATTCTATATTACCTCCAGGATATTTAACTTCATTATTTAGAGAATATTTAGGTGAATGACCAAAATTCCATTGCCAAGTACTGTATTTTTCATCTACTAATTTATTTATTTCACTTATATCATGATCACTTAATTCATAAAAGTGATTATTTTCATTTTTATTATTTATAAAATTCATTAAGTATTCCTTAAATTCTAAAACAGTCATGTTTTTTTCTAAATGATTACTAATATTAGTAACACGAGATTTAACAGATTTTACACCTTTTCCTTCAAATTTAGATGGTTTTACTTTTAGAGCACTAGATAAATCATTTATTTGAGATGAGAATAAAAGTGTACCATGATGCATAACTTTGTTTTTATAGTTATATTGAGCATTACCTGAGAATTTTTTATTATTAATAAGTAAATCATTTCTTCCTGAAAACTCAGCATGTATATTTAGATTTTCTAGAGCTTCAATTATAGGCATAGTAAATCGTTTAAAATCGCTAAAACTATTATTATTACAAGAAATAAATGTAAAATTTATATTTCCTAAATCATGAAAAACAGCTCCTCCACCAGATTGTCTTCTTACAACTTTAATATTATTTTCTTTTACATAATCATAGTTAATTTCAGATAGAGTGTTTTGATTTTTGCCTACTATTATAGAATTTTCATTTCTCCATAATATAAAAGCGTCTTCTGTAGCATTTTTTAAAAAATATTCCTCCATAGCTAAGTTAAAATAGGCATTTGTACTAGTATTGTTGATTAATAGCATAGTTTTTTCCTCCAAATGTATTTGTAATGAGATATTTTACTAATATTCAACAATATATGAGAAAATCCTTTAATTAATATTAAAAACTAATAATAGTTTGTCAGATTTTTTACAATCATAGAGAAAGAAAATTGAAGGAATTGTTTCACAAAAAAAGAAAATAGTAATAAGCAGTATTTAAGGGGGAAATAAGATGAAAAAGATAATTTATGCTATTATTTGTTTGATTTCTTGTAGTCTAATAGGATGCGAAAATATTAATAATGAAAAAACTATTAGTACATTTAATAACAAAGAACTAAAAGTATACTCAGCAGAAGATTCACAAAAAGTAAAGGATTTATTAAAATCATATGGAAAATCAGAGAACTTAAGAGTAGAAAAAGCGAAAAATAACAAGATAATAGTGGTGGATAATGAAGAGATTGTGGGTAATAAAAAAATTTGGAATGATTTTTATAATAATAGTAAAAATAAAAAAGAAGGAAGTGTGCTGATAGTACAATATACTGAACAAGAGGATCCTATATTGACTTATTTATCTTATAAAGATAATAAATTCTTTATGATTGAAGATGAATCTAGAGATCAATATAGAGATAGTAAAGAGGAAGATTATTTTGAATATAGTTTTAAATATTTAAAGCTATTTGAAGAAAATCATAAAACTTATGTGTATTTATTAGATGATAATAAAATAACATTAGATGAACTTAATTATTCACTTTTAAGTTCTAATATATCTGATTGGATACCTTATGGATTTGTATTTTATTATACAAATTCATAAATAATTGTGATTAAATAGGAATAATTTTGACAAATTTAAAAAAATATATTGTTTTTTAAAAAAATATATAATATACTATAAAAAACAACAAGTGAATATATAGGTAGAGGCGCAATATTTATCAGTATTAACAATGAGGTAAGCACGATGATTTGTTAAGAAAGGAAATGTTGCCGAAGTGTATAACTGATGCTTTAAGGTTATATAGCTGGGTGTATACAGAATATGTATGCAACTGTCACTAGTTTTAGTGTTGAGCTATCATTGAGAAGAACTAATATTATTTTTTAGTATGTAATTGTAACCTTGATGAAGCCATCAAGGTTTTTTTATTGGAAAAATGGCAAAACCCTAAAATATTCACAATTATCACATAGGGGGGAAAGAAAATGAGAAAAAGAAATGTAAGATTATTATTAATGACAGCAATGATGATTTTAATGTCAAGTGTATCAAGTTTTGCAGCTGAGCAAGATTTAGCTGTAATAAATTCAGAAAGGTATGGAATGTTAACTTTACTACCACCATTAGTAGCTATAGTTTTAGCTTTTATAACTAAGAATGTTATAGTATCCTTAGTTATTGGAGTAATGTCAGGTGGATTTTTATTAAATTTAAATGGTGTAAATGTATTTTCAGCACTATTTAATTCATTTTTAGATTTAGTAGATAGAGCAGTGGGAGCATTAGCTGATCCATGGAATGCAGGAATAATACTTCAAGTTTTAGCAATTGGTGGAGTTATTAACTTAGTCGCTAAAATGGGTGGAGCAAAAGCCATAGCTGAAGCTTTAGCAAAAAAAGCAAAATCTCCAAGAAGTGCTCAATTAATAACTTGGGTAGCAGGTTTATTTGTCTTTTTTGATGATTATGCAAACTCTTTAATCATAGGACCAATGATGAGACCTGTTACAGACAAAATGAAAATTTCAAGAGAAAGATTAGCTTTTGTAATAGATGCAACAGCAGCGCCAGTTGCAGGAATAGCAATAATATCAACATGGATAGGTCTAGAAGTAGGACTAATTGGAGATGGATTCAATGCAATAGGTGTTGATACTAATGCATTTAGTGTATTTTTAAATACTATACCATATAGATTTTACAATATATTAATACTTGGATTTATAGTTATAACTGCAGTTTTATTAAAAGATTTTGGACCAATGAGAGAGGCTGAGTTAAGAGCTAGAAGAGGAAATGTAAATTTAGCTTCTAATAAAGAAATAGATGAGAAAATAAGTAATGAACATAGTGATTTAGAACCATTACCAGGTGTTAAATTAAATATTTGGAATGCTATAATTCCAATAGGAATATTAATAGTAGGATCTTTATTTGCGTTTTACTATAGTGGATACACTACAATAATTGGTGGAGATGATGCAAGTCTAATTCAATTATTTAATAACTCACCATTATCATTTGTAGCAATAAGAGAAGCATTTTCTAATGCAGATGCATCAGTAGCTTTATTCCAATCGGCATTATTTGCCGGAATAGTTGCTATAGCTATGGGTGTTGGTAAAAAAATATTTACTGTATCACAAGGATTAGAAATGTGGGTAGATGGAATGAAAACTTTAGTAATTACTTGTGTAATACTAATATGTGCTTGGTCACTTTCTTCAGTGATAAAAGAACTTGGAACAGCTAGATATTTAATACAATTATTGTCAGGGTCTGTACCAGCATTTTTATTACCAAGTATAATATTTGTACTTGGAGGAATAATTTCATTTGCAACAGGGACATCTTATGGAACAATGGGTATACTTATGCCACTTACTATACCACTTGCTCACTCAATAAGTCCTGAAATGTCTTATATAATAGTTTGTATAAGTGCTGTACTTACAGGTTCTATATTTGGAGATCACTGTTCTCCAATATCAGATACAACAATACTTTCGTCAATGGGTGCTGGTTGTAATCATATAGACCATGTTAGAACACAAATGCCATATGCTTTATTTGTAGGAAGTATAGCAATATTATTTGGATATATACCAGCAGGATTTGGACTTCCAATTTATTTAATATTACCATTAGCATTTATAGCTATGTTTATCGGAATACAAGTACTTGGAAAAAGTGTAGATATAGACGAAAAAGAAGAGAGCTTAACAGCTTAATTTATTATAGAAATCCCTTTAAAGAATTGTTTACCAAAGCTTGAAGGGATTTTTTTAGTATATGGATAAATTTCAATTTTTAAGTAAAGTATATGAGTACTATGTTTATACACAAAAAGTTAATATTTTAATATTTAACTAAACTCCAGGATAAACTAAATTATAGATTTAATTGTAATTATTAAAGGAGAATTTATATGAATAATGATTTTACAATGAGAACAAATCTTCTTATAGGAGAAGAAAACATGAATAAATTAAAAAATTCTCATGTACTTGTTATAGGAGTTGGAGGAGTAGGAAGTTTTTGTGTAGAAGCTTTAATAAGAGCAGGCATTGGAAATTTAACAATTGTAGATTATGCAAAAGTTGAAGAAAGTGATTTTAATAGGCAGTTACCTGGATTAATGTCTAATTTAAATAAAGATAAAGTAGAGGTTGTAAAAAATAGATTACTAGATATAAACAAGGATTTAAATATAAAAGCAATTAATTGTATTTTTAATGAAGAAACTAGCAATAAAATATTTAGTGAAAATTATGACTATGTCGTAGATGCTATAGATATGGTATCATCAAAAATTCATTTAGTTCAGATATGTATAAATAAAAATATACCAATAATAAGCTCTATGGGTATGGGCAATAAATTAGATCCTACAAAAATAGAAATTAATGATATTTCCAATACTCACACATGTCCATTAGCAAAGGTAATGAGAAAAGAGCTTAGGGATAGAGGTATAGAACATTTAAAGGTTGTATTTTCAACAGAGAAACCTATAGAGGTAAAAGAAAAGATATCAAATGGTCATAGAATACTACCTGGAAGTATGTCATTCATGTCTTCATGTGGTGGGTTAATAATGTCATCAGAAGTTATAAAATATTTGTTAGGAATAAAATAAGTTAAAATATAAAATAGTAATAATTTTAAGTATTAAAAAGTAAAATTATTACTATTTTTATTTTGATAATTATAAATTTAATACCATTTCAATAATATCTTCCTTAAAGTTATTATTATAATAAACATCTGCAATTCTATTATACTTTTTAAACCCTAAGGATGAATAAACATGTATTGCTCTTTTATTATTTTCTCTTACTTGAAGACATAAATATTTATACTTTTTATCTTTACATATGGAAATCATCTTTTTAATTAATAGCTTCCCGTAGCCTATATTTCTATAAGGTTCCAAAATACCTATTCCTAAAATAACTTTTTCATCATTAAATATTTCACCATCACACCATCCTACAATACTATCATTTTCTGTATTTACTAAAAGTAGGAAAGGAGAATTATTTTTAAGTTTATTTTTAATAAACTCCTTTGTTGAATCATAAGAAAAGTTTTCGGTAGTACTTAAATAAATTTTCTCATCTATAACTTTATTAACAGCTAGCCAATAAGAATAAGTATATTTTTTATTGGGATATATGATCGTTAAGTTGTCCATTTAATACCTCCTATTTAAAATAGTCTAAAGCAATACAATAATATAAAAGGAGAACATCTATCTACAAAATAAATAATGAACATTATTGCTTCCTTAAATTCATTACTATAATAAAATTATAAAGAAATAATATTATAATACAATTGAATATAAAAATATTTATGAAATGAATGTGGAATAAAATGTAATTAAATGGTTGCTAAATAATGGGAGGTAATATATACTCATAGTAACAAGTGAATATTTAAGGTAGAGGCGCGATTTTTATTAGTAATAATAAGGAGTAAAGCAACGTTGAATTATTGTGAAAGGAAACATCGCCGAAGTGTATAACTGAAGCTTTAAAGTTATTTCGCTGGGGGTATGTAGAACATATATGCCACTGTCACTAAGAAATTAGTGTTGAGCTATCAAATGTATTTATAATTTAGTATAATTATGACCTTGATGCTCTTATATCAAGGTTTTTTTATTGAGAAAAATAGCCCTTATAATATTCACTATAAAATATTAGGGGGAAAGAAAATGAAAAAAAGAAACTTGAGATTATTTTTGATGACAACCATGTTATTCATAACTACAACGGCATTATCATTTGCAGAGGAAGTTGATGTTGCAGCTGAAAATGCAGCTAAATTTGGTATATGGACATTGATACCTCCATTAGTTGCTATATCGCTTGCTTTTATAACTAAAAATGTTATAGTATCTTTAGTTATAGGTATCATGTCAGGTGGATTTATATTAAATATAACAGGAACTAATCCTTTTATGGCAATATTTTATTCATTCTTAGATTTAATTCAAAGAGCTGTAGATTCATTAGCAGATCCATGGAATGCAGGTATAATCCTTCAGGTTTTAGCAATTGGTGGAGTTATAAATTTAGTTGGGAAAATGGGTGGTGCTAAGGCTATAGCTGAAGCATTATCAAGAAGAGCAAAGACAGCAAAAAGTGCTCAAATAATTACTTGGGTTGCAGGACTATTTGTATTCTTCGACGATTATGCGAACTCTTTAATAATAGGGCCTATGATGAGACCAGTTACAGATAAAATGAAAGTATCAAGAGAAAGATTAGCTTTTATAATAGATGCTACTGCAGCACCAGTTGCAGGTATAGCAATAATATCAACATGGATAGGACTTGAGGTTGGACTTATTGGATCAGCATTTGAAAGTATAGGTGTTGATACAAATGCTTTTGGAGTATTTTTAAGTACAATTCCATTTAGATTTTATAACATATTAATATTAGGATTTATAGTAATGACAGCTTTACTTTTAAAAGATTTTGGACCTATGAGAAAAGCGGAAATAGAATGTAGAAGAGGAAGTCAAAATCTTACTTCAAATGAAGAAGTTAATAAGAACTTGAGTAAACATGATGAAATGGAGCCATTAGAAGGGGTAAAATTAAGTGTGTGGAATGCAATAATACCAATAGGAGCATTAATACTTGGAGCTTTATTTGCTTTCTATTATAGTGGATATCAGGCAATAATAGGTGGAGAAGACACAACAGTAATTCAACTTATGCAAAATTCACCAGCATCATTTGATGCAATAAAAGAAGCTTTTTCAAATGCAGATGCATCTGTTGCACTTTTCCAATCAGCGTTATTTGCCGGAATAGTTGCAATGGTTATGGGTGTAGCTAAAAAGATATTTAGTGTATCAGAAGCCTTAGATATATGGGTAGATGGTATGAAAACATTAGTAATAACAGGTGTAATATTAATATGTGCATGGTCACTTTCATCAGTAATAAAAGAACTTGGAACAGCTAAATATTTAATTACATTATTATCAGGTTCACTACCACCATTCATCTTACCAAGCTTGATATTTGTCCTTGGTGCAATAATATCATTTGCAACAGGAACATCTTATGGAACAATGGGAATACTTATGCCGCTTGCAATACCACTTGCTTATTCAATAAATACAGAAATGTCATATGTGATAGTTGCAACATCTGCAGTATTAACTGGAGCGATATTTGGGGATCACTGTTCGCCAATATCAGATACAACAATACTTTCATCAATGGGAGCTGGATGTAATCATATAGATCATGTTAGAACACAAATGCCTTATGCTATATTTGTTGCTGCTGTAACTATAGTATTTGGATATATACCAGCAGGATTTGGATTACCTGTTTATATAGTTTTACCATTAGCATTTGTAGCCATGTTTATAGGAATACAGCTACTTGGCAAGAGTGTAGAAGTAGATGATATAGATGGAAAAGAGGTATTTAAAGGATAATAATTAAATAATATACAAAGACTTAGATGATTATTCATTTAAGTCTTTTTTTTGGTAATAATAATAGTATTAATACATGGAGGAAATTAAAATATGGCATACATAAACTTTAAAGAAGAAAATTATAAATTAAATATTGAATTAGAAAAAAGAAAATTAAATAATGATAAATATTTTACTTATATATTTAAGCATAAAGAGAAAATGGATTATAGTCCTTGGGAGAAGTATAGTTATAAAAATATAAAAGAATTATTCTTAGGGAAAAAAGGAAAATTAGATGAAAATGATTTTCTTGTAATTAGCAATAAAGATATTATTTGTGCGAAATTTGAAGATTGTATATTTTCTAACATAAAATTTATTGACTGTAATATAATAGGTTGTAAATTTAATAATTGTAAATTTGACTTAGGAGGTGTTATTTTTCAAAATTGTATATTTATTGAAGAGGAAGATATAAAACCTCCTTCTCTCAATAATAAAATAAATTTTTCCTGTGAATTTTATAATTGTAAATTATACTGTAAATTCATAAACTGCGATTTATCTTATGCTATATTTGAAGGTTGTTTAATTCAAAATACTAGTATGGAGACTACTTTTTTAAAATTTGCAATTATGAATAAAGATAAGATAGATAAAATTACTTTTACAGATTGCGACTTATCATCTTTTAAAACACATAGGTGTTATATTATTGATCTTGAATTTGATGATAAGTATATGACAAAATTTGATGAAAAAACATTTTTCGATAAGATATATCCTTTAAAAAAAGATAGAGATGAATATGAGGGAATATATATGACATATGAAACTTTAGCAAATAAGTTTAAAGAGAACTCTCTTAATAATAACTTTGGTGAATACTACTATTGGTGCAAAAGAACAGAATTCAACAGCCTAAATTTTATAGCCAAAATAGAATCACTTATTTATAGAATTAGTTGTGGTTATGGTGAAAGACCTATGAATGCGTTGTATATGGGAATATGTTTAATTATATTATTTGCAATAATATATCTTTTAGTAGGAGTAGAAATAGGTGATGAAATTGTAGTATATAACTTTCAAACAATAAAAAATCTAAATTTAGATAAATTTATTAAAGATTTTAATGAAACTTTAAATTTAAGTAGCGGTAGTTTTTTAGGAGTTGGAGCTGAAAATTGTAAGCCAATACATAAATCATATTTGATTGTTGATTTAGAAATGCTTTTAGGAGTTGTAAATATGGGAGTAGGGATAGGTACTTTGACAAGAAAAATTATAAGATAAATTATATATAAATAAAATGATTCAATTAATTGATAATTAAAAAAATATCGAAAAATAAAATATTGTCACTCATTTAGGAAGGTTATTTGAATATAAATGTTGTAATATATTAATTGCACGGTACAAATTTTAAAGGGGTGATAGTTTGATTAAAACACATGAATTATATAATAATATAACAGAGGCGGAAGAACTAAAAAGTATTTTAAACTTATGTGATGAACAAGTAATAAAACTTGGTAATATTCTGGAAAAATATCCGATGTCAATTACACCTTATTATTTATCACTGATAAATTTTGATGATCCAAATGATCCTATAAAGAAAATGTGTATTCCTTCAATTGAAGAAACAGATATGAACGGAAGTTTTGATACAAGTGGTGAAGCAGATAATACGATTATTACAGGGATGCAACATAAGTATAAACAAACAGTTATAATATTGTCTACCAATCATTGTGCAATGTATTGTAGACATTGTTTTAGAAAACGTCTAGTTGGATTGTCTGATGAAGAAATAGCAAAACATTTTGAAGAAATGTTAGAATATATTAAAAATCATGAAGAAATAAGTAATGTACTAATTTCTGGAGGTGATTCACTTTTAAATAGTAATAAAAAAATTGAAAAATTCTTACAGCAATTATGCGATATACCTCATATTGATTTAATTAGATTTGGAACAAGAATGCCTGTGGTTTATCCACAAAGAATAACAAAAGATAATGAGCTTAAAGAAATACTTATTAAATATGGTAAAAGGAAACAGATTTATGTGGTAACTCAGTTTAATCATCCAAGGGAAGTCACTAAAGAAGCAAAAGAATCAATAATGTATTTAAGGGATGCTGGTGTTATTGTAAAAAATCAAACAGTACTATTAAAAGGTATAAATGATGATAGTCAAGTACTAGGTGATTTATTAAGAAAAATTACATCAATTGGAATAATACCATATATAGTAGAAGGAGCTAAGAACTTACAAAATGGTCAAGGTAAATGTTTTAAATTCTGTATGTCTACAACAAGAGGCAAAATTGAAATAGTTGGAAAACTTGATGATGATAAAATCCTATTTAAATATCATCAAGCTAAGTACGAAGAAGACAGAGGAAGAATATTTATAGAAGAAATAGATGAAAATCAAACTTGGATATATTAAGCATTGTTAACAATAAAACAATAATAATATATTAAAATCTTAATTAGTTCTATAAAAAGATTGAATATACCTAATGTGATATAATTATACAACACAAAAATGACGTAATAAATGGAAATTAAATATTAATAATTATAAAAGGTATGTTTTTATAGGTAACTACATTTGTATCAGAACCATCATTTAAAAAGCAGTTACTTTTTAAATGATGGTTTTTACATGGTATTTGTTAATTATTTGTTTTGCATTATTATAAGATTACTGTTTAATTGGTAAAATAAGGCAATATATTCCTATACAGTAAAACTTAAATTATTCTATAATGTAATTATAGTAAATATAATAATAATTAGAGCAAATACGGTAATACAGTCCAATTAAATATTATTTATTAAGCAACTTTTGTTTATTAAATAGAAAGGAGCGTTAATATTTATCATGCCAAGTAGTAAAATATATAACGCTAATCCCTATATCATCAAATCAATAAAATATATAAATGACAATATAAAAAAGAAATTAACTATTGATGAAATTTGTCAGTATATAAACTTATCTAAATTTTACTTTTCGCGAATATTTAAACAAGAAGTTGGTGTTACTCCTTATAGATATATTTTAAATTGTAAGGTAGAGGCGGTAAAAAATGATTTAATAGATGGAGTAGATATTAATACTATTGTAAGCAAATATGAGTTTTATGATTTAAGTCATCTAAATAAAAACTTCATAAAAGTTTACGGAATAACGCCACTAGAATATCAAGAATCCTGCAAAATTAAAGACAAGCAAATTTAATACTATGATGTTAAGTTATTATGTAGTTAACTACATATAAAATAAATTAAAATTTAAGGAGGTTTTACAATATGGCTTTTACTTTTTATATGCCAAGTGTTAGTTTAATGGGACCAGGATGTGCAGACAATTTACCAGATGAAATAAAATCAAGAGGATTCAAAAAAGCTTTAATAGTTTGTGGAAAGAGATCTGCTAAAAGTGCAGAGTTTAAGGGAATAACTGATAATTTAGCTGCAAATGGAATTGAATTTGTAGTATATCCTGGTTCTCAACCAAATCCTACTGTTACTAACGTAATGGATGGTGTTAAAGTTCTAAAGGATAATGGTTGTGACTTTGTTATATCTTATGGTGGAGGTTCTCCACATGACTGTGCTAAAGGTATAGCTTTAGTATCTTCAAATGGTGGAAATATAAAAGATTATGAAGGTGTTAATGTTTCTAAAAAACCACAACTTCCACTTATAGCAATAAATACTACTGCTGGTACAGCTTCAGAAATGACAATATTCTCTATAATCACAGATGAAGAAAGACATGTTAAAATGGCAATAGTTGATAAACATGTTAACCCTGTTCTTGCAATAAATGACCCTAATTTAATGGTTAGTATGCCAGCTTCATTAACAGCTGCTACAGGAATGGATGCATTAACTCATGCAATCGAAGCTTATGTATCTACTGCTGCTACACCAGTTACTGATGCTTGTGCACAAAAAGCTATTGAATTAATACAAGACTATTTAAGAGATGCTGTTGCTGATGGAAATAATATGGAAGCTAGAGACAAAATGGCTTATGCTGAATTCTTAGCAGGTATGGCATTTAACAACGCTTCTTTAGGATATGTTCATGCTATAGCTCATCAATATGGTGGATTCTATAACTTACCACATGGTGTATGTAATGCAATATTACTTCCTGCGGTTCAAGAATTTAATGCTAAAGCTGCTGCACCACAATTAAAAGACTGTGCTAAATTTATGGGTGTAGATGTTTCTGGTATGAGTGACGAAGAAGGTGCTGCTGCTTGTATAGCTGCAATAAGAAAATTAGCTGCTGATGTTAATATACCTAAAGGATTTGCTGAACTTGGAGCTAAAGAAGAAGATTTTGATATATTAGCTACTAATGCATTAAAAGATGCTTGTGGTGCTACTAACCCAATTCAAGCTACTCATGATGAAATAAAGGCTATATTAGCAAAAGTTATGTAATTAATAGGCGACTAACATAATTTTAGACAAATTTGTACATGTAAATTAACCTTATTATAAATAAAAGCTATAATTGATAAATTAAATTTATTAATTATAGCTTTATTTTATTTAAATAGTAATAGATATATAATATTAAAAGAATTTTAATGATTAATAATTAATAGGAAAAAATATGTATTTCTATAATTATGCAAAAAACTGCAGAATTATTTTATAACATTAAGTAAAGGATGATGTTATAGGCAAAGTTTTTATTGAGTATATATCTGCAGGAAAAAGTTTGGTATTAACTTATTTAGGAGAATGAGAAAAATCTTGTTTATATATAGAAATATGGGGAATAAATATATTACAAATAATATAAAATATAATTAGTAATAATATATTGGAGGACATAAATGGAAAACTTTAATAAAAACGTATGTAATTGTAGAAGAGTATCTTTTGAAAAAATAGAAGAGAGTATAAAAAATGGAGCAGATAGTTTTGAAAAAGTTGTAGAAGAAACAAAGGCTACAAAAGGATGCGGTAGATGTAAATCATACGTAGAAGATTTAGTGAAAAATAAATTAAATAAATAAACTAAAAAAGATGCATTTGCATCTTTTTTTATTAATATAATATAGTATTAAAATAAAAGATAGATTTCTTACAAATAAGATGAAATTTTCTTAAAAAAGAAAAAATTTATTGTTGATTTATAAAAAGTATTAGCTTTTATTAGGAAAATGTTTTATAATTATATTTGTAATAGAAAAGTGGGAAGTTTTATTACAAATGGAAGTTTGGGATTGTAAAAAATTAACTTTAAGTAATTGGCTGAAAAGGTTTGCTTAATGAAAGGGAGATCTTTTGGGGAAATGTGAGCGGATTTTACAATTATTGATTTACTTTAATTAAGAAGTCATTTTAAAATGGGGGTTTTAGAATGACTTTTTTATTTAAAGAGTAATTTATTATTAAGCATAGCCATTATACTTATGTGTTTAAATGTATGCAAAGCAAGAGGATAAATAATCCATTCCAAATGGAAATTATTATATTATATATAATTGATTTATAAAAAGTATTATTATATCATTTAATTAGATAGTTTATTAAATGTTAAATACAAATTTAGCTTAAGTAATTTAACCCGCCCTAGCACGAATTAAAATCGTGCTACTTTTTTTGATATAAAACAAAGATGTTAAAAATTTGTTATACTTATAAAAAGTAAGAAACAATTAAAAAAATAAATTATTATCGCTATAAATTAGGAGGAAATATAAATGGCAGAAACAAAAGTAACAGGTTCTTCACAAAGAAATGCTAAGGATGTGGCTATTGAATTAACAGAATTATATTATAGAGTTTCTAAGGAAGAGGCTAAATCAGCAGAGGAAGTAGGAGAAACATACGTTAAAATTTACAATATAATTAAAGAAGCAAGATAAATTAATTACAAAATATTAAAAAATTATATGAGTGAAACTAAGATAGTTACTAAATATTAACAATAATATATTTTGAATGTAAATATTAGTTACAAATTAGTTACATATTTTATTACTTCTATAAATATAAATATATAAACAAGTTATATGAAAGAGAAAATAATTAAGTTGATATATTGAATATTTATAGGGGGATTAAAAATGAAAAATAGTTTTAAAAATAATATTATTTTAAGGAGTTTATTAATAACTGTAACTTTTTGTGTACTTCTTACTTCATACTTTGTAGTAAAAAAAGAACAAATAGTTTTACATGTTAAAGGAGAAGAAATAACAGTAAACTCTTATTGTAAAACAGTAAAAGATTTACTAAAGGAAAATAATATATATTATGATGAAGATGATATTATATATCCTAATCCAGATAGTAAGTTAGAAGATTATATGGATATAAAAATTACATATGTGCAACAAATTAGTGTTAGTGAACATTCAAGAATAGCATATAAAACTACGGTAAAAGAAGATAAATCCTTACCAAAAGGGGTTAAAAAAGTAACTCAACAAGGGAAAAATGGAAGAAAAACTGTAGTATATGAAGAAGTCTATCGTGATGGTAAATTGGTATCAAGGATAGCAGATAAAGAAATAATACGTGAAGAAGCAGTAGACAAGGTTGTTGTAAAAGGAAGAGGAACAAGCTATAATGTAAGCTCTGTAAACTTATCACAGAAAACTTCAACATCTAAGAGTAGTTCTAGTGTTAAAGGAGATAAAATGGTAGTGTCAGCCACTGCATATAGCGGTGATGGTATAACTGCAACTGGAACACGTCCAAGATGGGGGACTATTGCTGTAGATCCTAGAATAATACCTTATGGTACAAAAGTATATATACCTAAATTTAATATGACTTTTGTAGCAGAAGACTGTGGTGGAGGAATAAAAGGTAATAGAATAGATATATTTATGAATAGTTCTTCTGCTTGCTACAATTGGGGTGTAAGAAATATAGAAATTTATATTGTTGGATAAATTAAAGTATTAGGTCAAGTTAAGCTTGATCTAATACTTTTGTATTTTATAGAAAATTATTTTTAGTTGAGAGTTTATTTTATATTTACTAAATAGAAAAATAAGGATAAAATATACATAGGATTATTCATAAAAAATAGTAATAAAAAGTAGAAGTAAAAGTAAAGGAGTAATTTAAATGGCATATAAGGGAAAATATAATAGCTGGATAGATAATCAGTATTTTGATGAAAAAACTAAAGAAGAGTTAGTTAACTTAAAAGGTAATGAAAAGGAAATAGAAGATAGATTCTATAAAGACTTAGAGTTTGGAACAGCAGGTCTTAGGGGAGTAATAGCGGCTGGAACTAACAGAATAAATATATATACTGTTAGAAGAGCTACTTTTGGACTAGCTAACTACATACTAAAAAATACTACTAAAGAAGAGCAAGAAAGAGGAGTAGTTATAGCTCACGACAATAGATACATGTCTAGAGAATTTTGTTTAGAATCTGCAAATACATTGGCAGCTTGTGGAATAAAAGCATACATATTTGATAGTTTAAGAACTACACCAGAGCTTTCTTTTGCAGTAAGAAATTTACATGCAATAGCAGGTATAGTTATAACTGCTAGCCATAATCCACCAGAATACAATGGATATAAAGTATATTGGGAAGATGGAGCTCAAGTAATGCCAGAAATAGCAAATGCTATAACTGAAGAAATAAATTCAATAGAAGATTATTCAACAATTCCAACATTAACTGAAGAAAATAAAGATTTAGTAATAATGTTAGGTGAAAAACAAGACACTGATTTTATTGAAGTAGTAAAAAAACAAGTCATAAGAAAAGACTTAGTAAAAAATGTAGGAAAAGAATTTAAAATAGTTTATACACCACTTTGTGGGACTGGTAATGTACCTGTAAAAAGAGCACTAAAAGAAGTTGGATTTGAACATGTACTTCTTGTAAAAGAAGAAGAAATGCCAGATCCAAATTTTGCTGGAATTGAATATCCAAATCCAGAAGATCAAAAAGCATTAACTAGAGGAATAGAACTTGCAAAAAAAGAAGGAGCAAACTTAGTTATAGCCACTGACCCAGACTGCGATAGAGTTGGAGTTGCAGTAAAGACTACTAGTGGCGATTATGCACTTCTTACTGGAAACCAAATTGGTGGAATGTTAACTAACTATATAATAGAAGGTCAAAAAGAAGAAAATAAATTAGAGAATGATTCGGTTCTTATAAAAACTATTGTTACTTCTGAATTTGGGGCAGATATAGCCAAAGCAAATAATGTGGAAGTAATGAATGTACTTACAGGATTCAAATTTATAGGTGAAAAGATAAAATCTTTTGAAGAAAATAATGATAAGACTTATTTATTTGGATACGAAGAAAGTTATGGTTATTTAGTTGGTACTCATGCAAGAGATAAAGATGGAGTAGTAGCATCTTTATTAATATCTGAAATGGCTGCATACTACTATTCAAAAGGTATGAGTTTATATGAAGGATTACAAGAATTGTACAAAAAATACGGATACTTTAAAGAAGAAACAATATCTTTAACTTTAGCTGGAATAGAAGGATTAGAGAAGATACAAGAGATAATATCTTATTTTAGAAATAATGATATAGAAGCTTTAAATGGCAAAAAGGTTGTAGAAGTAAAAGACTTTGCTCAAGGTATAGATAATTTACCAAAGGCTAATGTATTAAAATATTTCTTAGAAGATGAATCTTGGGTTGCGGTTAGACCTTCAGGAACTGAGCCAAAGCTTAAGTTCTACGTGGCAGTAAAAGGAAATGATGAATCAGAATGTAATGATAAGGTATCTGGAATTAAACAAAGCATAAATGAAATATTAAATCAATTAATGTAAAAATAATTATAATTAAAGCAAAATATGCATTATATTATATGATTAAATAATATTATTAAAGAAAAAGTAATGATTTTTGATAGTAAAATATTAAAGTTTCATTACTTTTTTAGTATTTTATTGAAATTTTTAATGAATTATAAAAATATTTTAGTATATAAAAGATAAAATTAAATCTAAAGTAGTTTAAGTTTCCTTAATTTTGAACTATATAAATGTGTAGATTTAGTTTTTGTTTACAGGTACGTTATAATATATACTTTAAAATGAAAGTTTTCTTGAATTATACATATATATAAATAAACAAATCTAGAATATTAACAGATTACTTAAATGTTAATATTAATAAGTAATTTTGTAGGTATTTAAAAAGCATAAACAGGGTATTAGAGATAGGTTCTATAATTATAATAATTGTTATGCAAGATATAGTATGGTTAGTGATAAACATGGAAAATAATATTACTATTGTAGTAAAATATAGGATAGGAGGGATGATATGAAAAATAAATTTAATAGTAGATTTCAAACGTATAGCAAAAAAATAAAATTTTTTATGGAATATTCTAATTACAGAGAGATAAACTCTAAAGCTGCGGAAATGTCATTTTACTTATTATTATCCTTCTTTCCTTTTTTAATATTTACAATAAGTTTAGTTGTTTATACTCCCATGATTAAGATTAGTAAATATATATTTTTATTCAAGAAGATACTACCATCAAGTGCTTTTAATATAGTATCATCCTTAATTCAATCTGCCATAGAAAATAGAAGCTTTAGTTTTTTAATATTAAGTTTTATGTTAGCTATGTATACCATGTCTAGGGCAGTGCTATCATTAATTAGAGGAATGAATAGGTCATATAATATTAGAGAAACAAGACCATATTTAGAGGTATTATTTATATCATTAGTATTTGTAATAATGATAGTTGTATTGATCTTTACATCTATGATTTTTTTAGTATTTGGAGAAAAACTGGGATCATTTTTATTTAATTTAATTGGGCTAGACCAGTACTTTATGTATATTTGGAATTTATGCAGATATATTGTAGGAATCATAACTATTATTATAATTTTAATGAATTTATATAGATTTACTCCAAATAAAAAATTATCTTTTCGAGAAGTATTGCCTGGAGCTATAGTATCCACATTGTGTTGGTTAGTAGCATCATTTTGTTATTCATTTTATTCAAATAATTTTGCAAGATACGATATTATTTATGGGAGCTTAGGTGGTATTATAGTACTTATGACTTGGGTTTATTTAAGTAGTTGGACTATTCTAATTGGTTGTGAAATAAATGCTAGGCTATATAAAAGAAAAATAAGATAAATTTATCACATTTTATAATAGTTTTTAATATACTATATAATAGATTTAAAAAATCAAAAATTATCTTGACAATTAGTAATATTTCTTATAATATTAATTTAATATAAATTTAGAATTATAAAAGCGATGAATAGGAAGAGTAAATCTAATTCGATTACCAGAGAGAAAAGCTCGTGGCTGTAAGGCTTTTCAAATTAGAGGGATTGAAAACTACCTAGGAGCTGTGATCTGAAGTAATCTTGTTGATTTCAGTAAGATTAACCGTAAGCTGCGTTAAGGCGTTAAGTGGATTTTAAAATCAATTTAGGTGGAACCGCGGGAAGATATCTCGTCCTTATTTATAAGGACGAGTTTTTTTATTTTTATATACTTGAGAATTCAATATTTAAAAGCAATGAATAGGAAGAGTAAATCTAATTCGATTACCAGAGAGAAAAGCTCGTGGCTGTAAGGCTTTTCAAATTAGAGAGATTGAAAACTACCTAGGAGCTGTAATCTGAAGTGATTTTGTTGATTTCAGTAAGATTAACCGTAAGCTGCGTTAAAGCATTAAGTGAGTTTTATTATAAATAAAACTAAATTGGGTGGAACCGCGAGAGACTCGTCCCTTTATGAGGGATTGGTCTCTTTTTTGATTGAAAGATAAATTTTAGTTTTGGTAAATTAAAAGGAGGTTTTAACATGAAAATAGCTATACTTGGATATGGAACAGTGGGAAAAGGGCTTGTACAAATTATTGAGGGAAATAAAGATAAAAGAAAGATAGAAATAACAAGCATATTAGTAAGAAATAAAAATAAATATAAGTCTTCTAAATATGCAAATATAATAACTGATAATATAGAAGATGTATTTGAAGAGGATATTGATATTTTAGTTGAATTAATGGGAGGATTACATCCTTCTTATGAATATATAGAAAGAGCGTTGGAAAACAAAATAAATGTAGTTACTGCAAACAAAGATATGTTAGCAGAATATGGTGATAAACTTGTAAAATTAGCAAAAGAAAATAATGTTAGTTTACGTTTTGAAGCATCTGTAGGAGGCGGAATTCCAGTGCTTAAGCCTTTGACAGAATCTTTAGAAGGAAATTCAATTGAAAGTATGCGTGCAATATTAAACGGAACAACAAATTTTATTTTAAGTAAGATGTATAATGAAGGTTTGTCTTATGAAGAAGTATTAAAAGAAGCGCAAGAATTAGGTTTTGCAGAAGCAAATCCAGAAGCAGATGTGGAAGGTTATGATGCAGCTAGAAAATTATCTATTTTATCAACTTTGGCATATAATCGCCGAGTGTACTGGAAAGATTTTTATCTGGAAGGAATATCAAAAATAGATATGAAAGATATGAATTATGCAAAAAAGATGGGCTGTAAAATTAAACTAGTTGGACAAAGTAAGAAAAAAAATGAGAAAGTTAGTGGATTTGTAAGACCAGTTCTTGTTGATAATAATAGTTTACTATCTCAAATTGATAATGAGTATAATATAGTTGTATTTAAAGGAGATTCTGTTGGAGAATTATCATTCGTAGGTAAAGGGGCAGGAAAAGAGCCTACAGGAAGTGCTGTTTATGCAGATGTTATAGATATTTTTGATAATAGAATAGCTAATATAGATCAATTTACACAAGATAAGATTGAAGTAGAAAAAACTATAAATAACAAATGCCAAGTTTTGTTACGATTTACATCACCTAAAAAAGAAGAGATAATGGAGCTTATAAAAGCTTGTGTGGATCAGTATGATATAATAGAAGATAATGATGAGTTAGCAATTATGGTTTATGCAGATTCAGAATACGAAATTAATAATATTTTATGCTTAATTAAAGATAAAGGATATTGCAAGGAAAGTAGAAAATTATTAAAAATTAGTTAAAATTAAAGCAAATCAAATGTTGAAAATCTCCTATAAGATTAATATATTTTATAGGAGATTTTTTTGTAAATAGATAGTTACTAAAAAATGATTAATTGAGTACATTTTTAATTTTTGTTATATTAGATATGTAAGAACTACATAATCTTATAAGGCTAAGATATAAAAATAGAAGAAATTATGACAAGAGAGATAAAAATTTAGATAAAATGGGTAAAAAAGTAAAAAATAATAATTTAGGGAGATTGTAATGGAAAAATTAAATTTATTAGTGGTGCTTATAGAAGGATTATTGTCATTTTTATCACCGTGTATATTACCAATATTACCAATATACTTAAGTATGCTTTCCAATAGTAGTATCGAAAACATGAAAAATGGTAGCTTTATTAAAAGTGCATTATTTAGAAATACTTTGTTCTTTACATTGGGTATTTCAACTACTTTTTTTATATTGGGAACATCGGTAAATGTATTAAAATCATTCTTTAATACAAATAAAAACTTAATTATGATGATAGGTGGGGTTATTATAGTATTTATGGCTCTATTCTATATGGACATAATAAAGGTGAACTTACTTAACAAAGAAAAAAGATTCCAAATGAAAACGAAAAAAATGACCCCAATATCTTCGTTTTTATTAGGATTTACTTTTAGCTTTGGATGGACCCCATGTATAGGTCCTATACTCGCATCTGTGCTAATTATGTCTTCTAGTTCAAAAAGTGTAGCTTCATCTTATTTATTAATAGGAGTATATACTATAGGATTTATATTACCATTTATATTAATGTCTTTATTCTACAACAAACTTATAAATACTGTAGATAAAATGAAAAGTTATATGGGAATAATTAAGAAGTTTGGAGGAATAATTCTTATTATCTCTGGTTTAGTAATGTTTTATAATGGATTTACTAATAATATAAATGCTTCTAAAATGGAAAATCAAAAGAAGATAGATAGTAGCCAAGGTACAACTACTGAAGAAGAGAAAATTGAAGCTATAGATTTTGCTTTATATGATCAATATGGAAATGAACATAAACTTAGTGATTATAGAGGAAAGACAGTATTCTTAAACTTCTGGGCAACATGGTGTCCACCTTGTAGAAGTGAAATGCCCTATATAGAAGAATTATATAAAGAATATAATAAAAATAATGATGATGTAGTTATTCTTGGAGTGGCATCACCTAATTTAGGTAGTGAAGGTAGTCAAGAAGATATAGAAAAATTTTTAAAAGAAGAAGGTTATACCTTCCCAGTGGTATTCGACGAAGGTGGAAGTCAAATATATCAATATGGGATAAGTTCATTCCCATCCACATTTATAATTGATAAAGATGGATACATTACTAAATATGTGCCAGGTGCAATGAATAAAGAAACAATGAAAAATCTTATTGAAGATAAAGAATTAAACTAATAATAAATAATATAAAATGGTTGTTTCACCAAGAATAGATAGCTTATGTGTAACAGCCATTTTTAAACAAAAAAGTGTACCGCACTACTATTAGCGCGATATCACCTTTTTGTTAAAACTTCTTTATTTCCTTTTTATCTTTATCAAATAGTTTGTAATTTATCAGATCTACATAAGGTTTCCCTATAATATATGGGGCGGATATATAGACTCTTCTTTTATCTTGTCTTTGCCAAAGTCTAAATTTAAGATTTTCTTCACTATTGAAAAAGTTTTTATAATAATATTCAACTTTTTCCAATATCCTTGCCTCTTCTTCGTTTACTTTTACTTCTGTCAAGATTTCTTGAATTCTCTCATCAATTTTTTTATCAGAAAGGTAAGATAAACATAATTGGAACTGAAATTTATAGTCTACGTCTTTGTATTCGTCATAAATGTTTTTTGCCATTTTATGAGCTTTTTTATATATGTCATCCATTTAATATTCTCCCTCCATGATATTTTTTATTAAAATAGCCTTTTATATATACTATTAAAAAAAATAATATTAATTACCCTAAACAATAAATAAATGTAAGAACAGAGATGTTTTTTCAAGCCTTTGAGGAAATATTAAAAAATATTAAGAAAATTTCGAAAAATATATTGACGTAGAATTAAGTCTAGTATATTATTACTAATAAGTTAAATAATTAGAAAGCTAAGAATAGGAGTAGTAAGAATTTTGAAGCTTATAGAGAGTCAAAAGTTGGTGAAATTTGACAGTGGATGATTCTGAACTTGTCTAGGAGCTGTTTACCAAAAAAGTAAACCGTAGATCTACGTTATAAGATAAATAATCATTATGATTATTGTAAAGGGAACTTATTTAAGTTAACTAGAGTGGTACCGCGAGAGTAAAACCTCGTCTCTAAATATATAGAGACGAGGTTATTTTTATTTCTAGAAATATATAAGAAGATGAACTTATAAAAGTATAATTTAGTCTTGGATACATTATGCATAAGTAAAAATATTAAATTAATTAAAAAGTAGTGGAATTTTATTAAAAAATAAGGGGGAACTTGTTATGAACTTTGATTGTAAAAAATATAAAAAACCAAATTTTCAACCAAGAAATTTTAATAATAGACAGTGGCCAGATAAAGAAATAAGTAAGGCACCAATATGGTGCTCTGTAGATTTAAGAGATGGTAATCAATCACTACCAATTCCAATGAGTGTATCTGAAAAAATGGAAATGTTTAATATGTTACTAGAAGTTGGATTTAAGGAAATAGAAATAGGATTTCCTTCAGCTTCACAAACAGAATATGATTTTTTAAGAAAATTAATAGATGAGGACTTAATACCAGATGATGTTACTGTTCAAGTATTAACACAGTCAAGAGAACATTTAATAGTAAAAACTTTTGAGGCTTTAAAGGGGTGCAAAAAAGCAATTGTTCACTTATACAATTCAACATCAATACTTCAGAGAGATGTAGTATTTAATAAAAGTAAAGAAGAGATTATAGACATTGCAGTTGAAGGGGCGAAAATTTTTAATAGAGAAGCAAAAAAATATCCAGAAACTCATTTTCAATATGAATATTCACCAGAAAGTTTTACAGGAACTGAAATGGATTATGTACTAGAAATTTGTGAGGCTGTTATGGATATTTGGCAACCAACACCAGAAAATAAAATGATTATAAACTTACCTTCTACGGTGGAAATGACAACACCAAATCTTTATGCTGATCAAATTGAGTGGTTTAGTAAAAGTGTAAAAAATAGAGAGTCAGTAATTATAAGTCTACATCCACATAATGATAGAGGAACTTCTGTGGCAGCCTGTGAGTTAGGGCTTTTAGCTGGAGCGGATAGAATAGAGGGAACTTTATTTGGAAATGGTGAAAGAACTGGAAACTTAGATATAATAACAGTTGCCATGAATATGTATTCAAATGGTGTGGATCCTGAACTTGATTTTAGTAATATTTCGAAAATAACAGATATTTATAAAAAATGTACAAAACTTGATGTTCATGTTAGACATCCTTATGCTGGAGATTTAGTATTCTCTGCTTTTTCTGGATCACATCAAGATGCCATAAGAAAAGGTATGATGTCAAGAGAAAAGAGAGGAGAGTATGAATGGGAGGTTCCATACTTACCGATAGATCCTCATGATTTAGGAAGAGAATATACAGAAATTATACGAATTAATTCTCAATCAGGAAAAGGTGGAGCTGTATATATTATGGAAAATGAATTTGGATTTAATATTCCTAAAAATATGCATAAATATTTTGGTCGAGTGATTAAAGAAGCTTCAGATAAAAGAGGAAAAGAATTATTACCACAGGAAATTTATGATCTATTCAAGGAGTGGTATATAGATATTGCTACACCATATAGACTTAAAAAATACAGAATTAATTCAGTAAATTCAGATGTCTATGATATTAAAAACTGTGCAGAAAATAATATCTTAGAGCTTGAGGCTATAATCAACTTTGAAGGTGAGGATTATGTTATTAAAGGTGAAGGAAATGGTCCAATAGATGCCTTTAACAATGCTTTAAAACAAAAAGAATTAAAGAACTACAAATTTAAAAATTATCATGAGCATGCCTTAAGTGATGGTTCACATGCGCAAGGTGTAGCTTATGTGGAGATAGAAGAAGATGGGGAACCATACTTTGGTGTGGGAATTTCAGAAAATATAAATACTGCAGCAATAAATGCATTAATGAATGCTATAAATAAAAGCTATATGAAGATGATAATATAGGGGGATTAAAAATATGGGAATGACAATGACACAAAGAATATTAGCGGCTCATGCTAATTTAAAAGAAGTTAAAAAAGGACAATTAATTGAAGCTAACTTAGACTTAGTTCTTGGTAATGATATAGCACTCCTGTTGCCATAAGGGAGTTTGAAAAGTTGAATATAAATAAAGTATTTGATAACAGTAAAGTAGCCATAGTACTTGATCATTTTACTCCGAATAAGGATATAAAAAGTGCACATCAATGTAAAGTTGCAAGGAATTTTGCTAACTATAAAAATATAAAAAATTATTTTGATGTAGGAGATATGGGTATTGAGCATTGTTTACTTCCTGAAAAAGGATTAGTAACTGCAGGTGATGTGATCATAGGAGCTGATTCTCATACTTGTACTTATGGAGCTCTTGGAGCATTTTCTACAGGAATAGGTTCCACAGATATGGCTGCTGGTATGGCTACAGGGAAAGCTTGGTTTAAAGTGCCTGGTGCTATTAAATTCATATTAAAGAATAAGCCAGCTCAATGGATAAGTGGAAAGGATATTATCTTACACATTATAGGAAAAATAGGCGTAGATGGAGCAAGATACATGTCTATGGAATTTGTGGGAGATGGTGTAAAACATTTGACTATGGACGATAGATTTACTATTTGTAATATGGCAATAGAAGCTGGGGCAAAAAATGGAATATTCCCGGTTGATAATATCACTGAAGAATATATAAAAACTCATCTATGCGAAACAATAAACAAGGCTCCAAAGGTTTACAATGCAGACGAAGATGCTGTATATGATGAAGTCATAGAAATAGACTTGAGTGAATTAAAACCAACTGTAGCTTTTCCGCACTTGCCAGAAAACACAAAAACTACAGATGAAATTACAGGAGATATAAAAATAGATCAAGTAGTAATAGGTTCTTGTACGAATGGTAGAACAAATGATTTAAAAATAGCTGCAGAGGTTATGAAAGGTAAAAAAGTAGCGAAAGATGTGAGATGTATAGTGTTCCCAGGAACTCAAAGTATTTACTTAGAAGCTATAGAAAAAGGATATATAGCGGATCTTGTAAAAGCAGGAGCAGCCATATCAACTCCAACATGTGGGCCATGTCTTGGAGGTCATACGGGAATATTAGCAGAGGGAGAAAGAGCTGTATCAACTACAAATAGAAATTTTGTTGGACGAATGGGTCATATAGATTCAGAAGTTTATTTAGCAAGTCCAGCAGTGGCTGCAGCATCTGCCATAACAGGGAAGATATCATCACCACAGGAAGTATGTGAAAAAATAAGGGAGGAAGTAATATGTTAGCAAATGGAAGAGTTTTTAAGTATGGAGATAATATAGATACAGATGTAATAATACCGGCAAGATACTTGAATACACCTGATATGAAAGAGTTAGCATCTCATTGTATGGAAGATATAGATGAAGATTTTGCTAAAAAAGTAAAAGAGGGGGATATAATTGTTGCAAATAAAAACTTTGGGTGCGGCTCTTCGAGAGAACATGCTCCTATAGCTATAAAAGAAATTGGAATATCTTGTGTTATAGCATCTACATTTGCAAGGATTTTTTTAGAAATGCCATAAATATAGGACTTCCTATTTTAGAATGTGAAGAAGCAGCAAGCAAGATAGAAGAAGGAGATAAGTTAGAAATAGATTTTAATAGTGGAATTATAAAGAATATAAGCAAAAATGAAGAGTATAAAGCAGAACCTTTTCCAGAATTTATGCAAAAAATCATTTCAGATGGTGGTTTAATTAAGTCTATTGAAAAAATAGGATGTAATTAATAATATTATGAAAAGGTAATTTAAATAGATATAAAAATCGGGGGAAAACATAATGGACTATAAAATAGCAGTTATAAAAGGTGATGGTGTAGGACCAGAAATTATAAATGAAGGAATAAAAGTTTTAAATAAAATAGGTGAAAAATATAAACATAATTTTAAACTTACTGAAATATTAGGTGGAGGAGTAGCTATAGATAAAACAGGCGCTCCACTTCCAAAAGAAACTTTAGATGAATGTAAAAAAAGTGATGCAGTATTACTTGGAGCTGTAGGAGGACCTGCTTGGGACAATATGGAACCTTCTATAAGACCAGAAAAAGGACTTTTAGCCTTAAGATTAGGACTTAACTTATTTGTGAACTTAAGACCTGCAACTATGCATGAAAGTATAAAAGAAACATCTCCTCTAAGAAGTGATATAGTAGAAAAGGGTGTGGACTTTGTAGTAGTTAGAGAGCTTACTGGCGGAATTTATTTTGGAGAGAGAAAAACAGAAGTAATAGATAATGTTGAAGTTGCTTATGATGTGGAAAAGTATGATGAAAATGAAATTAGAAGAATAGGTAAGAAAGCTTATGAGACTGCAAGAATTAGAAATAAAAAATTAACTTGTGTAGATAAAGCAAATGTTCTTGATAGTTCTAAACTTTGGAGAAAAGTGATGAAGGAATTAAGTGAAGAATATAAAGATGTTGAGCTTAACTTTATGTATGTAGACAATGCGGCTATGCAATTAATAAAAGATCCTAGTCAATTTGATACAATAGTAACTAATAATATTTTTGGAGATATTATTTCAGATGAAGCTTCAATGATAACAGGCTCCATAGGAATGCTTCCATCCGCCTCATTGAGGGATGATAAATTTGGATTGTATGAACCAATTCATGGAAGTGCTCCAGATATTGCAGGAAAAAACATAGTAAACCCAATAGCCACAATATTATCAGTAGCTATGATTCTTAGATACTCTTTCTCATTAGAAACAGAAGCAAAAGAAATAGAAGATGCAGTAACTAAAGCATTAGATAAAGGATACAGAACAATTGATATATACAATGGAAAAGGAAAGGTTATAGGAACTAAGGAGATGGGAGATTTAATAGTTCAAGAAATTAAATAATATAATTTATTAGATTTAAAACACCTTTGTACTTGTAAAATCTAAAAGTATAGAGGTGTTTATTTATATATAATAATTTAGTATTAATTATTTATAAAATATTAAGGTTAAATTAATTTTATTATTGTTGACATCCAATATAGAAATATATAGGATTATTTTTATATAGAACTAATCAGGGGAATATTTGATTTATTGTATAGTTATCATGGGAGGAATACATATGGAAATTTTAAAAAAATCTCAGTTTCAAAATATAGAAACTGAAAAAACAGTAAAAGTTCAAGTAAGAGAAATATTAAATGAGATAAGACTTAATAAAGATATTGGTGTAAAAAAATATAATTTGTTATTTGATAAAAATCCTAGAGATAATTATAGGGTTACTAGAGATGAAATAGTAAAGGCATATAAACAAGTAGATATAAAATTTATTGAAGATATTAAAGTTGCAGCAAAAAATATTGAAGAATTCGCAAAAGCTCAAAAAGAAAGTTTTAATAATAATTTTGAAAAAGAAATATATCCTGGTGTAACACTTGGGCAAAAACATATACCTATAGAGTCCGCTTTAGCATATGTGCCAGGTGGTGGATATCCACTTTTTTCTACTGCATTAATGTTAATTATTCCAGCTAAGGTTGCAGGTGTAAGAAGAGTTTGTGCTTGCTCTCCAACTATGAAAAATAGTGGAGATATAAATCCAAAAACTTTAGTTGCTATGGATATAGCAGGAGCTGATGAAATCTATGCTGTAGGTGGAGTACAGGCAATTGGTGCTTTTACTTATGGAACTGAAAGTATAAAACCTGTAGATATTATAGTGGGACCTGGTAATAAATATGTAACAGAAGCTAAAAGACAATGTTATGGAAGCGTAGGTATAGATTTTGTGGCAGGTCCTAGTGAAGTTTTAATTATTGCAGACGAAACTGCAAATCCTGATTTTATTGCAGCTGATGTTTTAGCTCAATGCGAACATGATTATAATGCTAGAGGAATTTTAATTACTACGGACAAAAATTTAGGAGAAGAGGTTTCTAAAAAAGTTGATGAGATTTTAAAAGATCTTCCAACAAAGGAAATTGCATCATCTTCATGGAAAAATAACGGTGAAATAATATATGTTGATACATTAGATGAAGCAGTGAAACTTAGCAATAAATATGCACCAGAACATTTAGAATTAAGTTTAAAAAATGAAGAAGAAATAATTGATAAATTAATAAATTATGGATCTTTATTCGTAGGAGGATTATCAGCAGAAGTTTTCGGCGATTATGTGTCAGGAACAAACCATACCTTACCAACTCTTAGAGCATCTAGATATACAGGTGGAGTTTGGGTTGGAACATTTATAAAAACATGTACTACTCAAAGACTAAGTCAAAGAGCAGTAGACTTACTAGCACCAGTAGCTCATGATTTGGCTGTAGATGAAGGATTATATGCTCATGCCAATGCAGCTAAGGCAAGAATTAAATAAATATTAGGAGGAAGTGTGGATAATTTATTATGGAAAGAGGCTGTTAAATTTCATGGCCATGAATGTCCAGGTTTGGCTATTGGAATGAAAGCTTGTGAAGCAATAATAAGTAAAATGAAGATAAAGCCCAAAGAAGATAAAATTGTATGCATAGCTGAAAATAATACATGCCCTGTAGATGGAATAAAATCTGTTTTTGACTGTGATTACGATAAAAAGAATTTGTTCTACAAAGAAAGTGGGGAATTAGCCTTCAATATTTTCAATATGGATAATAGTGATAGTTTGAGAATTATTTATAAAGGTAAAAATAAGACTAACTCAAAAGAGGAATACATAAAATATATTCTAAACGCTGAAATAGATGAATTATTTGATTTTTCTAAAGTAAAATACAACCTATAATTAAAAATCCTTTCTTTACAATATAATTATTGTAGAGAAAGGATTTTTTTTATTTTATAAATAATATAATTACAAAACTTTTTAGCCCAAGAAAGAGGATAAGGGTTCTTCCCACCATGAAAATGACATGGTAAAGTTTGAAGTTATTTCTTCGTTAACTGGAGCAATTTCAAAAAGATAACTGAAGCCTGGAGAAATAACTATACCACCATTTTCATTGGAAACATACATATCATAAGGAGGAATAATTAAATTTTGACCATAAATACCAAAAACTTTTTCTATATCATTACCAAAGAATATTTTACCCATGGGCATACTTCCGCTGGAATTTGAATTTGTTATAGTAGTATTATTTGAACTTTCTAAATTTCCAATCACATCTTCAACGCAGTAATATACTTTAGATATAATAGGGCTTGAAGATAAATTAGTAATTATGGAATTTTTAACATAAATATTTACATTTGACTTATTAGGATTGGATAATAAAAAATAAGCGTATTCAAAGGTGCTATTCCCGCCACAATCCATTTCTTCACTGACTCCATTATATAATGATAAATTTTTACTCTGAATATATCCATTGGAAATATCGCAAGAATAACTAAGTTGAGAAGGTATATTTGGATGATTTATATTTTTAGGTGATTTAGGCTTGTTTATATATTGATTTTGGGTTATTTTCATATTCATCACTCCTATTATATTCTTAAAAAAGTATATGATTTAATACAAAAAACTATGAATCTCAAAAAGAATGATCTTTTATAATATTTATTATATACAAATAATTAAATATGTATTGAAAATATAAATAAAGTAGTGTACACTATTTATATAGTGTACACTATATGATATAAATATAACACACTAAATAAACTATTTATCAAAAAAACACATATAATATACATTATATTGTAGTTGGTTTTATATCTCCCTTATTTTATAAAAGGAAAAAGATAGCAAAATAAATATATAGTGTACTCTAAATAATTATAATGATATGTGGGAGGAATACGCTTGAAAATAAAAGTAGCAATTAATGGTTTTGGAAGAATAGGAAGAAATGTGCTTAGGATAGTAGAGGAAATGCCAAGGGAAAGTTTTGAAATAGTTGCTATAAATGCAAGGGCAGAAGCAGCTACTCTAGCTCATTTATTTAAATATGATTCATGTTATGGAATATTCAAAGGTGATGTAAAAGTTAAAGATGAAGAAACAATGATTATAAATAACCATGAAATAAAAATAATTAGATATGGTGATCCAAGTCAAATTCCATGGAGTGAATTAGAGGTAGATTTAGTGATAGAGTCTACAGGTAAGTTTATAAAAAGAGAAGATTGTATAAAACATATAGAAAATGGAGCAAAAAAAGTTATAATAACTGCTCCTGGTAAAAATGAAGATAAGACTATTGTTATGGGTGTAAATGAAAAAGAGTATGATGAAAATATTCATAACATAATATCTAATGCTTCTTGTACAACAAACTGTTTAGCACCATTTGCGAAAGTATTAGATAAAGAGTTTGGAATAGAAGAAGGACTAATGACTACTATACATGCCTATACAAATGACCAAAGAATATTAGACAAAACACACAAGGATTTAAGAAGAGCAAGAGCTGCAGGAGAATCAATGATACCTACTACAACAGGAGCTGCAAAAGCAGTTGCCAAAGTTTTACCACAATTAGAAGGAAAATTAAATGGATTTGCTGTAAGAGTACCAACACCTACTGTTTCACTTGTTGATTTAGTTTGCATATTAAAGAAAGATGCTAATGTAAAAGAAGTAAATGAAGCATTAAAAAAAGCATCAGAAGGTGAAATGAAGGGAATTTTGGGTTACAGTGAAGAACCATTAGTTTCAATAGACTACAGAGGGGATAGTCGTTCATCAATAATAGATGGATTATCAACGATGGCAATGGGAAATCGAATGTTTAAAGTTGTTTCATGGTATGATAATGAATGGGGTTATTCTTCACGTATAGTAGATTTAGTAGACTTTGTAGCTAAAAAAATGAAAGTTTTAGAAGTGAATGCTTAAAATTAACATATATTATAAAAAGACATCTATGATTGAAGATGTCTTTTTATATGGGAAAATTGAAAATAAAAAAATCCTTACTTTAACCGATCAAGTAAGGATTCTAAAATATATTATAAAAAGGGGTTTATTAGGGAATATATTTTATTTGGGGAGTAATCAGTTATTGGGGAAATAACTGTGTATTTATAATAACAAAATTCGACAAAATGTGCAAGTGTTTTTAGAAATTTATTTAAAAAAATATTATTTAAATGAACTTTATGGATTTTTACTATATTTCATATTGAATTATTATTAATAAAAAATTATAAAATATTTAATATATGCAATAATTATATATTAGATATTAATTGTGAATAAATAAAAAGTTTATATATAATAAATAGAGTTGTTATATTGTACTTATTATGCTATCCTTAATATTAGAGAAGGAAATGATGACGCGGAGTGGAGCAACTGGTAGCTCGTTGGGCTCATAACCCAAAGGTCATAGGTTCGAATCCTATCTCCGCAACCAATAAATATATAAATATAAAACTCTTATATCTTTTGGTATAAGGTTTTTTTTATGGAGTAAAACAATGAGTAATAATAAAAAAATAGATACTGCTCTTAGGTATAATAAAACATCGAAAATGAATAAAAATTTTATGTATCAAGATTTAAAAAGAAGTAACTGCTACAATTGTGACTTTTCAAAATCAAACTTCAACTTTACAAGTTTAAGAGGGGCACATTTTAAATCTTGTAACTTTTATGGGTGTACATTTAAGTCTTCTGAGTTTGTAGGAAGTAACTTAAAAGGTAGTAGATTTACAAAAGCTAAATTTGAAGACACTATCTTTGAGGGGGCCAAATTAGAAAGTGTGGACTTTTCTGGAGCAACTTTTAAAAATGTTATATTTGTAAATACTGACTTAAGTAAAACTGTAAATCTCAATTATAAAGAAGATGAAGTAAGAATATATGATAAGATGCCAGAAATAGAAATAAATGATAATCTAAAAAATGCCATAGAAAAAGCTATGGAAAATAATTATGTAAAGAAATCAAGAACTCTAGACACAAAAGATGGAGGCATTAATGCTGTAAGTGTAATGATACTTCTAGAAAAATTCAGAGAAGAGAGACTTATAGAGGGATTAGGAATTTTAAGTGAAAAAGTTGATCAAGATTTCTGTACTTTAAGTTATATAATAAAAAGTTTACAAAGTTATAAGGATCAAGGGATTTTATAAAGTTGTCAAAATATAAAGTAGTCTTAGAATATTAAAAATCTAAGGCTACTTTTATTGAGTGGCTATTATAAATGTAATAATGTGAATTTTAATTATATATCTCTATTGATATCTTTAATAAGTGCAGGTCTTTACTAGGTGTAGTCAACGCATCTAAAAGATTTTTTATATAAGAGTATTTACCAATTTTTAAATTATTTGAATTTATATGATTTCATTTTTATAATCTCTTATTGACTGTTGGGTTACACTATACTATATTATACCAATAGAGTGAATAATATATAAAAATTATAAGGAGCAATAATATGAGCAATAAAAGTATTGATTTGGGAACTGGGAAAATAGGCAAATTACTTTTTACCTTAGCTATACCTACCATAATAGGTCAAGTAGTTAACCTATTGTATAACATTATTGATAGAATATTTATAGGTAAAATGCCCAATGGAGATTTAGCAATGGCAGGTGTTGGTGTTGCCATGCCGATAATACTATTAGTAGCAGCATTTGCTATGCTATTTGCTGCGGGAGGAGCTCCATTAACAGCCATAGAAATGGGGAAACAAGATAATGATAAGGCTGAGGAAATAATGGGGAATTCTTTAGTTATGCTTATAGGTGTAGGACTTATTTTAACAATAGTATTTTTAATATTTAAAGAATCGATACTTTGGGCTTTTGGAGCTAGTGAAGTTACAATAGGATATGGTTTAGATTATTTATCAATATATTTAATAGGAACAGTTTTTGTACAAATTGCTTTAGGTATGAATCTATATATAAATACCCAAGGGTTTACTAAAATTGGAATGATAACAGTAATGCTAGGTGCAGTAATAAATATCGTTTTAGATCCAATATTAATATTTAGTCTTAATATGGGAGTTAAAGGAGCGGCCTTAGCAACTATAATATCTCAAGGTATATCTGCGATCTTCATATTGAAGTTTTTATTTAGTAAAAAAAGTATTCTTAAAATTAGAAAGAAATACTTGAAAATTAATAAAAAATTAGCATTATCCATGTTGGCATTAGGTATAGCACCTTTTATAATGCAATCCACAGAATCATTAGTACTAGTAAGTTTAAATAATCAATTAGCAAGATATGGTGGAGATTTAGCTATTGGAGCTATGACTATAATGAGTAGTATAATGCAATTAATTACAATGCCACTTATGGGGCTTACTCAAGGTGCTCAGCCTATAATGAGTTATAATTTTGGAGCTAAACAAATAGATAGAGTAAAAAGTACTTTTAAACTACTATTTGCTGCATGCTTATCATATTCATTTGTAGTAGTAGTATCAATAATGACATTGCCAGAGTTTTTTGTAAGTGTATTTAATAATAAACCAGAACTTGTAGAAATAACATCATGGTCAATGAGAATTTATTTTGTAGGAATGAGTTTATTTGGAGCTCAAATAGCTTGTCAACAAACATTTTTAGCTTTAGGGCAAGCAAAAATATCATTAATTATTGCAATGCTTAGAAAAATAGTACTACTAGTTCCATTAATATTTATTTTACCGATGTTTATGAAAGATGGCTTAACAGCTGTTTTATTAGCAGAACCAGTAGCAGATATTATAGCTATAATAAGTACTGTAATTATATTTGTAAGATTTTATACAAAAACTTTTAATAATAAGCAAGAAAAATATAATGAAGCAATCAATAATATATAATCAAAAAAGAACAATGATAACTAGTTTTATCCTTGTTCTTTTTTATTATTTTCATATTTATATACATATGTATCATAATTAATTAGTAGTAGAGATATTAAATAAATTTAAAAGTCCTAAAAATACAATAAATAAAGGTGAAAGTATTTTAAAGTAGAATTTCAAATATATATATTATAAATAAAGTACATAAGGGTTAGAACATATATGCTAGTTTAAAATTAAATATTTATAATTTTATAATATGAATTCTAGATATTATGTTGATATTATATTAAAATTTAACTAAAATTATTAAATATGTACAGTTTTAAATTACAATTTATACTATAAAATCGTAATAAAAATTTTAGTATACATGAAATATTAGCAGGATTTATATGTCATGGGGGGATAGTTATGAAAAAGACATACAATATGGGAATAGATGTAGGATCAACAACAGTAAAAACTGTGATTTTATATGATGACATACTTATTTATAAAGAATATAGAAGACATTTTTCAGATGTTAAAAAAGCTGTTAAAGAAATATTACAGAATGTTTATGATAAATTAGGTGATATTTGCGTATCAGTAGTAGTGACAGGTTCTGGAGGAATAGATATATCAAATTATTTAAATTTAAAATTTGTTCAAGAAGTTATTTCATCGACAAAGGCAATAGAAACATTTCATCCAGAAACAGATGTTGTAATAGAGCTAGGTGGAGAAGATGCAAAAATAACTTATTTAAGTGGTGGAATTGATCAAAGAATGAATGGAATATGCGCAGGTGGAACTGGTGCTTTTATAGATCAAATGGCAACTCTTTTAAAAACAGATGCAAAAGGTTTAAATGAAATGGCAAAGGATTATGATGTTATTTATCCTATTGCCTCAAGATGTGGAGTATTTGCAAAAACCGATATTCAACCATTAATTAATGATGGTGCGAAAAAATCGGATATAGCCATGAGTATTTTTAATGCAGTTGTAGTTCAAACAGTTAGTGTATTATCGTGTGGAAGGAAAATAGAAGGAAAAGTTGCTTTTTTAGGAGGTCCTTTATACTTTTTATCTCAATTAAGAAAGGCATTTCAAAATGTTTTAAATCTAAAAGAGGAAGACATAATTTTTCCTGAAGATGCACAACTATATATAGCTATGGGTGCTAGTATATTATCAAAAAATGAAGAGTTTTTAATATTACATGATTTAATAGATAGATTAGAAGAGATAGAGAATATTGATATTAGTGGAAATAAAGGCTTAGAACCTTTATTTAAAGATTATGCTGAATATGAAGAGTTTACATATAAACATGATAAAAACTCAGTGGAAAAACTTGATATAAATAATGTAAAGGGGAATGTATATTTAGGTATAGATGCAGGTTCCACGACTACAAAGGCTGCATTAATTGATGAGGATGGAAATTTAGTATATTCTTACTATAGTAGTAATGAAGGGAGCCCTTTGGAAACATCAATAAGAGTTATAAAAGATATATACAAAGTTTTACCTGAAGGAATGAAAATTTTATCTTCATGTGTAACTGGTTATGGTGAGGCACTTCTTAAAAAAGCATTAAAAGTTGATTTTGGTGAAATAGAAACTATAGCACACTATAAAGCTGCAAAATACTTTAATAAAGATGTGGATTTTATTTTAGACATTGGAGGACAGGATATGAAATGTCTAGAAATAAAAAATGGAGTAATAGATAGCATAATATTAAATGAAGCATGTTCTTCAGGATGTGGCTCATTTTTAGAAACTTTCGCAAAATCTTTGTCTATGACAATAGAAGACTTTGCAAAGGTAGGTATAACTTCTAAGAACCCAGTGGATTTAGGTTCTAGATGTACAGTATTTATGAATTCTAAAGTTAAACAGGCTCAAAAAGAGGGGGCTACAGTAGCAGATATTTCTGCCGGACTTTCTTATTCGGTAATAAAAAATGCATTATTTAAAGTTATTAAAATAAGAGATTTTAGTAGACTTGGTAATAATATAGTTGTTCAAGGTGGAACTTTTTATAATGATTTAGTACTTCGAGCTTTTGAAAAGTTAACTGGAAGAGAAGTTGTTAGACCTAATATTTCTGGATTAATGGGAGCTTTTGGCTGTGCCTTAATTGCAAAATCTCAGTATAAATATGGATATAAAAGCCAATTACTAGATTTAGATGGACTTAATAATATTAAACTAGAAACTACAGTAAAAAGATGTAAGGGTTGTTCAAATAAATGTTTACTAACTATAAATAAATTCTCAGAAAATGAGTTTTTTATATCTGGGAATAGATGTGAAAATGGAGCTTTTTTAAATGGAGATAAAAGTATAAGAAAACATAAAGAAAATCCAATAAATTTATTTAAATTTAAGTATGATAGATTATTTAAATACTATAAATCATTAAACGAAGAAGAGGCCAAAAGAGGGGAAATTGGTATCCCAAGGGTTTTAAATATGTATGAAGATTATCCTTTTTGGCATACATTCTTTACGACCTTAGGTTTTAGAGTAGTCTTGTCAGAAAGATCATCTAAGAAATTATACGAAAAAGGAATAGACTCTATTGCCTCTGAAACAGCATGCTATCCAGGGAAAATGGTTCACGGTCATATTCAAAGTTTAATTGATAGAGGCATAAAAACTATATTCTATCCATCAGTTACTCATGAACAGAAAGAAGATCCAACGGCGGACAATAATTATAATTGTCCAGTTGTAATTTCTTATTCAGAAGTTATAAAAAACAACTTAGAGGACTTAAGAAGAAAGAATATTAACTATATTAATCCTTTTTTAAGTTTAAATAATAAAGATAGATTAAAACATAGACTGTATGATGTACTTAAAGTAAATTTTAAGGATATTACAAAGTCAGAAGTGTTTGATGCAGTAGAAAAAGCGTCAAAAGAAGAAAATAATTTTAAGAATGAAGTAAGAAAAGCGGGAGAAGATGCACTAGAGGAAATAAATAAAAATAATTTAAAAGGAATTGTGTTAGCTGGTAGACCTTATCATTTAGACCCAGAAATAAATCATGGAATACCAGAGCTAATAAATTCTTTGGATATGGCAGTACTTACAGAGGATAGTATTTGTCATCTTGCGAATTTAGATAGACCTCTTCGTGTTGTTGACCAGTGGGTATATCATTCAAGATTATATAAAGCAGCATCTTTTGTAAGAAATTTTGATAATTTAGAATTAGTTCAGCTTAACTCTTTTGGATGTGGTATAGATGCAGTAACTACAGAACAAGTTGAAGAAATTTTAAGTGAGAAATCTAAAATTTATACTGTAATTAAAATAGATGAAGGCAATAACTTGGGAGCAGCGAAGATAAGGCTAAGATCTTTAAAAGCAGCTATGAAAGAAAGAGAAGAAAATAATATAAAGGCAGAAAACATAGAAATTAATAAAATACCTTATGTTAAAAATACTAAACTTAATATAAAGCATACTGTACTTGCACCACAAATGTCTCCAGTACATTTTCAATTTATACAAGAAGCTTTTAACTCTTCAGGCTGGAATGTAGTAATACTTCAAGATACTAATAGAGAAGTGATCGAGGAAGGATTAAAATATGTTCATAATGATGCATGTTATCCAGCAATAATAGTAATAGGTCAGCTAATAAAAGCTTTAAAATCAGAGGAATATGATTTAAATAATACATCTGTAGTAATTACGCAAACAGGTGGTGGATGTAGAGCAACAAACTACATTGGTTTTTTAAGAAAAGGGTTATATGAAGCAGGATTTAAGGATATTCCAGTTATATCATTAAGTGTAAATGGCATAGAAGACAATGGAGTAATGGATAATATATCTCTAAAATTAATTCATAAATCTATTATGAGTGTGATTTATGGAGATTTATTAATGAAGGTTGTGTATAGAGTAAGACCTTATGAAGCAGTAAAAGGAAGTACTAACAAACTTTATGATAAATGGGTAGTTAAATGTAAGGAATCTGTGAAAAATGGAAAAATATCAGAGTTTAGAAATAATATAAAAAATATAGTTAATGATTTTGATAATTTAGAAGTACTAGATATTACAAAGCCGCGAGTAGGTTTAGTTGGAGAAATTTTAGTAAAATTCCATCCAACAGCAAATAATAATGTGGTAGATGTATTGGAAAAAGAAGGAGCAGAAGCGGTAATGCCGGAACTTATTAACTTCTTTACAGCCTGGTCTATAAATACACTTTATAAGAGTGAATATCTAGAAGGAAGTAAAAAATCATCTATAGGTGCAAAATTATTTATAAGAATTGCAAATTTATATCAAAAAACTTATGTAAAAGCATTAAAAAAAAGTAAAAGATTTTCTCCGCCAAAGGATATTAGAGATTTAGCTAAAAAAGCTTCTGAGGTAGTATCTATAGGAAATCAAACAGGAGAAGGTTGGTTATTGACTGGTGAAATGATAGAGCTTATTGAGGATGATGTAAAGAATGTAATTTGTATGCAACCTTTTGGATGTTTACCAAATCATATAATTGGTAAAGGCTCTATTAAGGAATTAAAAAGAAGATATAAAGATGCGAATATAATTCCTATAGATTATGATCCGTCAGCTAGTGAAGTGAATCAAATTAATAGAATAAAATTGATGCTATCAAAAGCATTTAAAACAATGAATAATAAAGAAATAACTTATATAGATTTAAATGATTATAAATCTAAAAAAACAGAGGAAAATAAAGAAGAATGTTTAGCTAAATGCTAAGTGTTAAGAACAGATTAGAGTCATTTCTAATCTGTTCCTATATAAAATAGAATTTTATCAACAATGAATATATTTATTATGATATAATAAAATTCAATATATTAGAATATTAGAAAAGGTGGAGTAGTTATGAAATCACTTAAAGATGCTATATCTTTAGATTATTTGGATTATGATATAAATGAAGATATTAGTATCCATGAAGGAAGATTTTGTGTTTACTTATATAACAAAAAATATAAATGCTACGGAAAAGTATTTTATAAAATGACCACTCCCATGTCTATAAATTTTAAAGGAAAAGTTTTATCGAGAAAAGATTATGATGTGGATATAACCTTAGATTATGATAACGCTATATTGGAGGTTTATGGGTATAAGCCTATAAATGTAACTGTAACAGTATCCAGCGATTTAATACTTGAAGGTTATATTAATGATGGATATATTAAGTCGAAGAATTATTTTGTAGATAGTATTGATTTTTACATAGTAAATCTTGATAGATATTCAGGTAAGCTTATAATGCACGAAGATAAATTATTTGCTGGGAGAATGGAATTTAATATTGGAGATTTAGAAGTAACCATTGATAAAAGGTATGATTTTACAAAAGAATTAAATCATGATTTAAAAGATAAATCTGGTACTATAATTACTCATATCGGTAGAATGAAAAAGAAAGATGGTAGCTTATTTAAGACAAATAATATAAATGATGTGCTTGATAATATATCTATGGCTCTTAGCTTTATGTGCGGCAGATATGTAGATATATGTATAGTCAAAGGTTACGAAGTAAATAACAATATATTTAGATTATGTAGAGAGTGTATAGTGAGTCCCTTTAGATTTGTACCAAATTGGAAGGATACAGTAGCTAATAACCACAATATAGAAAAATATATGACCTTAATGTGTAAAAAACTAAATGATTTATATTATGGACAGGCTATTAAACAAGTTATTGATTGGTATATAGAAACATTGGGTAATACTACAATAGAAAACAATATCATATCCATGCAAATTGCACTTGAAACTTTATCTTATGTAGTTTTAGTTGAGCAACAAAAAACTCTAAGTGATGAGGAATTTGATGAAAACTTATCAGCAACAAATATTAGGATGTTACTTAATAGTTGTAAAATTCCTATAGGAAAAGAAGAATTATATTTATTTGATGAATATATTCAAAATAAATTTTTAGATGGAGTAGATTTAATTACATACTTTAGAAATAAAATTGTTCATCCAAGTAGAAAAAAAAATAGAGCAACTCTTCATGTGGAAGATATGTGGAATATAATTCAAATTGCGATTAGGTATGTAGAATTAGTTTTATTACATATAATAAATTACAAAGGTGAGTACTCCAATAGATTGAAAGAAAGATCTTATGGAGAAGTGGAATTGGTACCGTGGAATTTTTATAAGGAATGATAGAAAGGGACTAAAATATGAAATTTTATGGATACAAAAAATGCTCTACAGTAAAAAAAGCTAAAAAATGGCTTAAAGAAAATAATATAAATTTTGAAGAAATAGATTTAGTAGATACACCACCAACGAAAGAAGAGATAAAAAAGATTTATGAAGAAAGTGGACATGAATTAAAAAAATTCTTCAATACAAGTGGGGTAAAATACAGAGAGTTAGGACTTAAAGAAGTTTTGAAAACAGCAAGTGAAGATGAAATGCTTGATTTATTAGCAAGTGATGGAAAGTTAATTAAAAGACCTCTATTAGTTGATAATAAAAAGGTATTAATTGGATTTAAAGAAAATGAATATAAAGAAAATTTATTATAATTAAAATCTCCTTTGATTAATTTCAAAGGAGATTTTTTATGCTTGACAAGGTGTAATGAAACAGTTACTATATGTATATATAGAATATATACAGCTATAAACACTTATATACATACATGATATATGGAAGGAGAGAAATATAATTGAATATAATTATAAGTAACTCTTCTGCAGTACCTCTTTATGAACAAATTCAAAATCAAATAAAGTCGCAGATTTTAAATGGGGAATTGATCAGTGAAGAATTATTACCGTCAATAAGGTCCCTAGCTAAAGAATTAAAGGTAAGTATAATAACTACAAAGAGGGCTTATGAAGAGTTGGAAAAAGAAGGCTATATAATAACTGTTGCTGGTAAAGGCAGTTATGTATGTAGCCAAAGCACAGAAAGGCTAAAGGAAGCAGCTCTTTTTGAAATGGAAAGTAAATTGGAGGAAATAATCCAAAGAGCAAAAAAGATGGGAATTAGTGAAGAAGAGTTTGTAGAAATTATTAAAAGTATTTATGAGGAGGTTTAAAAAATGAATGCAATTGAGATTAAGAATTTAAGAAAAGATTTTGATAATTTTTCTTTGAAAATAGAAGATTTAAAAATACCAGAAGGTTTTGTAACAGGTTTTATTGGTCCGAATGGTTCAGGTAAAACAACTACAATAAAATTAATACTTAATATGTTAAGAAAAGACAATGGAAGTATTAAGTTATTTGGTAAAGAGTATAAAGGTGATGATTTATCTGTAAAAGAGCATTTAGGTGTGGTAAGTGAATTTAACGGATATTTACAAGAATCAAAATTAAGATCAATAAAAAAATCTCTTTCTGTATTTTATAAAAACTGGGATGAAAAACTTTATAAAAGATACATTAAAGAATTTGAATTAAATGAAAATAAGGTGTATAAAGAATTATCTAAAGGTCAACAAAAGAAGTTTGAAATAATAATGACATTATCCCATAGACCTAAAATAATAATAATGGATGAACCAACAGCAAATCTTGACCCATTAGTTAGAAATGAAGTATTGGAAATGTTACAAGAAAGAATTGAAGAAGATAATGCTACAGTATTTTTCTCTACTCATATAACAAGTGATTTAGATAAAATAGGAGATTATTTAGTATTTATCTATAAAGGAAAAATTTTTCTGGATGATGATAAAGATAATATTTTACAAAATCATGTTATAGTAAAAGGTAAAAATGAATTATTACAAAAGGATACAGAGGAAATATTTATATCAGTTAATAAGAATAGTTTTGGATTTGAAGGGTTAGTTAAGAATAGAGAAAAAGCTTATGAACTATTTGGTGAAGAAGTGGTTTATGATAAACCTAATTTGGAAGATATATTAACTTATTATACAAGGGGGAATAAGTAATGAGAAATATAATTAATTTAGTAAACTTAAGTTTTAATAATTTTCTTTCAGTAAAGAAGATGGCATTATTTATCGTAGTTGCATTTAGCGCTGCATCTTTAGTCAATCCTGGTTTTTCAACAATGTTAATGGGAATGATAACTTATGTTATAGCATATCAAACTATGGCTTATGAAGATTCATATGGGATAGATCATATGATTTCACATTTGCCAGTAACAAAGAATGAATATGTTATATCTAGATATGTGTTCTGTATATTAACTATTGTTGGAGCAACAATTCTGTGTTCTTTAATATTTTTTATATCTAAACAGATAAATTTAGTCGATTTAACTGGAATTGATTATAAGATAATCTTATATACGGGTATAATAAGTGCAGTTATTTTAGTATCGGTATTAATACCAGTACTGCTATATTTCGGAATAAAAAAAGGTAGAATGGCCATGATTTTAATTTTTATGGTTATAGTAATGATTCCGTCTTTAGCTGTTAATGATGCTCAAACGGTGATAAATATGTTGAATAAACTAAATGAGCTAAATATTAATCTTTTTGCTAGTATATTTACAATAGCTATATTATTTATATCATATTTTATAACTAGATTTTTATATGAGAAAAAAGAAATAATTTAATATTAAAATAGCATGATAATGTTTTTAAGAATTTAAGAAAAATAAAAATTATCATGCTATTTTTTATATTAGTTTATAATAATGAAAATACTTAATTATTTATAAATTATAGTTTATTTTTATATAAAAAAAGAGCCTCTTCATTAATTATGAAGAAGACTCTTAAATTTATTTTATTATGCTATTTTGTCTATATCATTGTTATTTTCTTCTTTAGCAGCTTGCTTTTGAGCTATGCTGTAAAGAGGAAGTCCTATTAAAGTAACTACAACACCACCAAGTGATACTAAAGTATTAGTCATACCAGCAAATAATAATTGGTTTAATACAACGAATAACCCACCAGCTATTGCTATTAATGGTATGATTGGATACATAGGAACTTTGTAAGGTCTGTGTAATTCTGGTTGTTTATTTCTTAGTATAATAACACCTATGAAAGTTAATACGTAGAATGACCATACAGCGAACATTGATAAGTCACTTAATAAGTTGAACTGTCCAGATAATGCATATAATGAAGATACAACACCCATTATTAATGTAGCATTTGCAGGAACACCATTCTTATTTAAAGCACCAATTGCTTTGTATCCTGGAACTGATTTTTGTTGTCCTAAAGTATAAAGAACTCTTGGTCCAGTTAATAAGTAACCATTTATACATCCAAATACTGATATTAATATACCCACAGTAACAACTTTACCACCCATATCTCCGAATATTACTTGAGCAACTGCAGAAGCTGGGTTAGCATATTGAGCGATTTGGTCAGCAGGTAATACCCATAAATAAGCTAAGTTTATAGTTATATAAACAGCCATAGTTACAGATAAACCACCAACTATTGCTTTTGGTAAATCTTTTCCTGGGTTTTTCATTTCACCAGCTAAAGCACCAACGTTTATCCATCCATCATAAGCAAATAATATTGCTATTAATACTTGTCCTATTACAGAAGCTGCAGATACACCTTCAGCAACAAATGGAGTAGTTATTGCATTGTTTCCTCCACCTTTGATGAAACCAAATACTATTATTATAAATAATGGAACTAATTTAGCTACAGTAGATACAGTTTGTATAATACCTGAAGTTTTAGAACCAAATGTATTTAATATACTTATGAATAATAATGTACCAACTGTTATTGGTATAACAAGGTTTTTATTTAATCCAAGTAATAAAACAGTTTGACTACCAAACATAACTGCTATAGCAGCTATAGTAGCAGGGAAGAATAAAACTGATTGCATCCAACCTGTTAACATACCTAATTTTTTCCCATATATTTCTTCGATATAAACCATCATACCACCAGTTTTAGGTATAGCAGCAGATACTTCAGCAGCAGTTAAACCAGCAGTTATAGTAAGTATACCAGCTATAACCCAAGCTAACATTCCAAGCCCTGGTGCTCCTCCTGTTAATGTATAAACCGCTTGTGGTTTAAAGAATACTCCACCACCGATTACCATACCTATAACTGTAGATAATGCAGCAGCAAGTCCTAAGTTTTTTTGTAATTTTTGACTCATAATTACGATTTCCTTTCCAATATTAATTTTTAAGTAAGTTGATTATTTCTGCTTTTATTTGAAAAGCTTATCCGTAAAATAATACTTTACTATTATATAATTTTATTATCAAGATAACAACACTTTTTTTTTACACATATAATAATAATTTTTTAAGGAGTCATAAGATTTTATTATGGGAAAAAAAGTAAAAATATAATTATGACTTATATCCTTTATAAACTATTATTTGTTAAAAATATATATTTTATGTATCATAGAATAGTAAGTCTTTTGATAAGATATAATTATTGATGTAACTATGAAGTATGAAAGTGTGAATATATATTATATTTATTGTAATATTGTAAAAAAAAAAGTGTGATTATATAATAAAATCATGTCAAAAGATTTGAGGAGGTAAAGATGATAATCAAATCAGGAGCTTGGGTTGAAATTAATCTTAATAATATAGGATATAACTTAAATGAAATAAAAAAAAGATTAGATGAAAATATGAAAGTATGTTGCGTAGTAAAGGCCAATGCATATGGATGTGGAGCTGTGGAAGTTGCCAAGTATTTACAAAACAATAAAGTTGATTTTTTTGCTGTGGCGAGAATAGAAGAAGCATTGGAACTGAAAAACAATAATATTAAATTACCTATACTTTGTTTAGGTTATACAGATATATCAATGATAAAAGAAGCAATACAAAAAGATATTGCTATTACTCTTTATGATGTAAAGTATGCAAAAGCAGTGAATGAAATAGCTAAAGAATTAAATAAAAAGACAAGAGTACATATAAAACTTGACACAGGAATGTCTAGGCTAGGATTTTTAGCAGAAGATGCCATAGAACCTATAAAAGAAATAAATAAACTAGATAATATTTATATAGAAGGTATATATACTCATTTTGCTAAGGCTGATGAAAAAGATAAAACTACAACAAAAATTCAACTAAGCAGATATAAAAAAGTAATTGATAGTTTAGAGAATTTAAATATTAATATACCGATAAAACATGTGGCCAACAGTGCGGCAATCTTAGATTTAGAAAATGATTTATTTAACATGGTAAGACAAGGTATCATACTATATGGATATTATCCATCAGATGAAGTAAAAAAGGATATAAGTCTTAGGCCTTGCCTTAAATTAAAATCTGCTGTAACAAATGTGAAGATATTAGACGAAAATGTGGGAATTAGTTATGGTCATGTTTATAAAACAAGTGAAAAGTGTAAGATAGTAACAGTTTCCATAGGATATGCAGATGGGTTTAATAGAAATCAACATAATCCTAAGGTATCTATAAAAGGAAGAGTATTAGATGTGGTAGGTAGAATTTGTATGGATCAATGTATGGTAAAGGCTCCTTTAGATATGGATATAGAAATAGGTGATGAAGTTATAGTCATGGATAATGATATAAAAGAGCTTAGTGCAGAGGAATGTGCAAAAAGAAATGAAACTATAAACTATGAAGTTTTATGTATGATTAATAGAAGAGTTACAAGAGTATATAAAGATAATGATAAAGAGTATAGTGTTAACTACTTATTAAAATAAAAATAGATTTAAACAAACGATGAGGTGGTTCACCTCATTTTTTAATAGAGAAATACTAAATGTATTATCATTTTACATTTGATTTATTAAAAGTCTTTATATATACTAGAGTAGATAAATTATTTTAAGTGGGTGGGGTATTATATGGATAAAATATTAAATGATAAATTAAATATACTAATTAATGATTTGAAACAAATGAAAAAAGTAGCAATAGCATATTCTGGGGGTGTAGATAGTAATTTTTTATTAAAAGTGGCAAAAGATACACTAGGAGACAATGTTATTGCTATAACTATTAGTGCTATGATGCATTCTAGTAGGGAAATCGAAGAAGCTGTAGCTTATGCAAAAGAATATGGTGTTAATCATATCTTATGTAATATTGAAAATTTAGATTTGCCGGATTTTATAGAAAATGGATCTCTTAGATGTTATCACTGTAAGAAATTTGTTTTTAGTAAAATAAAAGAAATAGCAAGTGAACATAATATTAAATATATACTTGATGGAACTAATTTAAGTGATTTGGATGATTACAGACCAGGACTAAAGGCTTTAGAAGAATTAAATATTGTAAGTCCTCTAAAAAATGCTAAATTGACTAAAGAAGAGATTAGAATCTTGTCTAAAGAATTAAATGTATCTACATATAAAAAGCCTTCTTTTTCTTGTTTAGCTACTAGAATACCAGTAGGTGACAAGATAACAAAAGAAAAACTTAGAATGATTGAGGAAGGGGAAAATTTTCTACAAGATAATAATTTCACTCAGTATAGAGTAAGAGTCCACGATAATATAGCAAGAATAGAAGTAGATAAAAAAGAAATTTGTAAGTTTTATAATGATGAAATGATAAAAAAAGTAAATTTAAAATTTAAAGAAATAGGTTTTAAATACGTTACTTTAGACTTAAATGGTTATAAAATGGGAAGCATGAACTAATGACAGGAGGAAGAAATGAAAAAAGAATATACTTTAGTATCACCATGTTTTTTTGGTGTGGAAAAAATGTTAGCTAGAGAAATAAAAAATCTAGGATATGAAATAATTAAAACAGAAGATGGAAGAGTTACATATAAAACTGATGAATATGGTATAGCCAAGTCAAATATTTACTTAAGATGTGCAGAAAGAGTTCATCTTAAAGTGGCAGAATTCGAAGCTAGAAGTTTCGATGAACTATTTGAAGGAACAAAAAGAATAAACTGGGCAAAATACATACCTTTCGGTGCACAGTTCCCTATATCAAAGGCATCTTCAATAAAATCAAAACTTTATTCAACACCAGATATACAATCTATAGTAAAAAAAGCTGTGGTTGAAAGTTTAAAGAAAAGTTACTTAGAAACAGGATTATTAAAAGAAGATAAGGAAAAATATCCTATATATGTATTCATACACAAGGATAAGGTAACTCTAACAATAGATACATCTGGAACAGCTCTTCATAAAAGAGGATATAGAGAAAGAGCAAATAAAGCTCCAATTAGAGAAACTTTAGCTGCTGCTATAATGGAACTTGTTCCTTGGAGACCAGGTAGAACTTTAGTAGACCCAATGTGTGGATCTGGGACACTTTTAATAGAAGCAGCTATGAAGGGAATAAATATGGCACCAGGACTTAATAGAGAGTTCATTTCAGAATCATGGAGAACTATGGACAAAAAAATCTGGTGGGATGTAAGAAGAGAAGCTTATGCTCAAGTGGATGAAGATGTTGAGTTCAAAATATATGGATATGATATAGATGAAGAAGCTCTAGAAATAGCTAGAGAGAATGCTGAAATAGCAGGTGTGGCTGATTATATAGAATTTAAATATGGTGATGCTACACAGTTTTCTAGTGATGAAGAATATGGATTTATAGTTACTAACCCTCCTTATGGAGAAAGACTAGAAGATGCAGATACAGTAAAAATGCTTTATAAACAATTAGGATATACATTTAGAAAACTTAAAAATTGGTCATACTATTTAATTACTTCTTACGAAGATTTTGAAAATGAATTTGGAGAAGAAGCAAGTAAAAGAAGAAAGTTATATAACGGTATGTTAAAAAGTAATTTATATCAATATATAGGGCCAAAGCCACCTAAAAATAATAAATAATTTATAAATAGTAAATATATTCCCTTAAACTGAATATATATAGTATAAGTAGGTTTAAGGGGGTGTAAACTTGTTTAGAACAAAAAATAACCTTAGAAGAAATGCAAAACACAAAGAACATAAAAACGCAAAGAAAACTTCTTATGTAGAAGATTATAACGAAGTAATATTAAATGATTTAGTAGATGATAATAAATCTAGTAATGAAGATAATGTACAAGAAGAGCCAATTAGAAAGACTAAGAAAAAGAAAACAATTAATTTAAATTTAGGAACTAAGAAGAAATCTACTTCTAATGAAGATAAAAATAATCAAGGAAAAACTTTAAATAAAAAACATAAAAATCATAATGATGATCCAAAAGAAATTATAGATGTAGATAGTAAAAAAGATACACCGGAAGTTGAAGCAAAACCTAAAGATAACAAATCAACAAAACCTTCAAAGAGCAAAAAAACTCAAAAGCAATCACAAAAATCATCAAAGAAGAAATCTAAAAACCAACCAAGTGAAGAAAATACAAAAAAATCAAGTAAAAAAACATCAAAAAAATCTAATAAGGCAACTAAAGAAGATAAAACTAATAAAACAACTAAAAAATCAAGAAGAGAAAGAAAAGAAGAGGAAATAAATACTAAGTCAGTAGAAAATATAGAAAATGTAGAGATTGAAGAAGTAGAAGAGTTAAATGATGATGAGGAGATAGTGGAAGGTAGTATTTTTAGAAATATAGAAGAAGATGAAGAACTTATGGATCAAAGTCATCAAGCTGAAGCTGAGGAAGAAAGAGTAAGCGAACATAAATTTGAAGATATAATTTGGTCAGATGATAAATTTCCTAAAAACTAAATAAAAGATTGGAAAAGCTAAATCTTAAAGATATATTTTTTATTATATACCTTTAGATTTAGCTTTATATTTTTTTGTTATAAATACATAATAGATAATAATAAGAAATCTTAAGATAAAAAGAAAGTATAAATAAAATTACAATAATATGTTAGAATATAATAAGATTTACTTAATGAAGGAATCTTTTATTTTGAAAAATTTCATGTATTATAATAAAATAGAAAGAGTGATTAGGATGACTTGTAAAGAGCTATTTTTAAAGGTAGATGATATACTACTTCATAGTAGTAAACCATCTGTAGAAATTAGAGAGTTAATTGACAAAGGAGAATTTGATCAAAAACCTTTTATAAAAATTAAAAATTTGGAAGATATAGAACAAAATTTAGTTCATCATCCTGAAGGAAACGTATTAAATCATACTTTGTTAGTAATTGATAAAGCAAGCAAATATAAAAAGCAATCGAAGGATGAAAGAGTTTTTATGTGGGCAGCTTTATTACATGATTTAGGAAAATTAACAACAACAAGGGAAAGAAAAGGTAAAATAACAGCATATGGACATGATTTACAAGGTGAAATATTATCTAGACAATTTTTGCATCAAGTTATAGAGGATGAGAAATTTATAAATGATGTATGTGTGTTGGTTAAACATCATATGCAGCCATTATTTTACGATAAAAAATTACCTTATTTCAAAGAAAAAGAAATTATAAATGATTCTGATTATAATGAGATAAGTTTACTTTCACTAGCTGATAGACTAGGAAGATCAAATTTATGTGATGAAAAGATAAAACAAGAAGAAAAAAGAATAAATAATTTTAAGAACTTCTTTGCAGACAAATATAAATAGGAGGGAATATATGAAGTTACTAAAAGTAGCAGCTTTAGTATTTGTTATGTGTATAATGACAACAGGCTGTGATACAAGTAATGATTTGCCAGAAAATCTACTTGATGATAATGTTATATATGATAAAGGAAATAATGAGTTATATACATTTGTAAATAAATCATTAGATGGAACTACATTAGTCTTACCGGATAATTCAAGTGAGGTTGGTCAAATAAACGAAATAGATTCAAACATAATTGCATTTCAAAAATGGCAAGATGTAAATTTGAAAATAAATAAAGTTGGCTTTGTACTTATTTCTAAAAATGATGATGGATATACAATGGAAGATAGCTATCTTGAAGAAGGAGAAAAGATAGAATATGCAAACTTTTATGATTTAAATAATGATGGAAGCGATGAGGTTATATTACTTATAAATAATAAGTCAGTAATAACCATGAATGTATATAGCATTAAAGATAATAAAGTTAAAAGAATATCTAAAGTAAAACCTACATGGTTAGAAGATTATAAAAGATATCCTCAGATGAAAATAAAAGTAGGGCTTATCGATAATGATTTAAAGTTAGATATTTTAATGTTAAATTATGATAGTAGTAATGGTGAAATGTATGCAACTATGTTAAATTATTCAAATGATAACAAATTACAAACAACTAATGCAATTAAACTATCAAATGTAAAAAACTTAAATGACTTGTACATGGTAACTGGTAAAATATATAACAATAAAAAAGGGGTAATACTGAGTATACCTACTTTAAAAGAAAACGCATATGCTACACAAATATTATTTATGAAAGATAATAAACTTAAAAAAGTATTTAATGATGATAATTTAATACTAAACTCTTATTATGTACCTGTTACAGATGAAAATAGTGATGGAATTATGGATATACCAGTATTAAATAATAGTATGATAGAAAGTACTGTAACAAATACTAAACCATCAGCACTTATAAGTTGGAGAAAATGGAATAATAAAACTGGAAAAGAAGCTGATACAATATTCATAAGCCAAATTTATTATAATTATAAAAATAACTTTAAATTCTTTGTTCCTGACAATTTGGCAAATAAATTATATATTCAAAAGAGTACAGTAGCCGATACACCATACTATACTTTTTATTATTATGATAAAAATGGAAAAGAACCCTTGGAATTATTCCAAATAGGTATAAGCTCTAAAAGCTTAGTTGAGGATACTAAAGTAAGTCCAAAAATGGATACTATACTGGCAGAAACAGATAATAACTATTATCAATTAGTAGTTAAAGACAAAGATATTTTTGAAAAATATGACTTAACATTGGAAAATATAAAAGAATACTTTTCTATAATTTACAAATAGAAATTGGAATTTTGGGAGGAATTATATAAAGATGAAGGAAAAAATATTAGTCTTAGAAGATGAAATAGGCATAAGAAGCTTTGTAAGTATAAATTTAAAAAGAGAAGGATATGAAATAATAGAAGCAGGAAGTGGATCAGAAGCTATAGAGCAACTTTCAAATCATCCAGACATATCAATAGCATTACTTGATGTAATGTTACCTGATATGAGTGGTATAGAAATATGTAAATTTATTAGACAACAATTTGATCAAATTGGAGTTATAATGCTTACAGCAAAAGGTCAAGAAGAAGATAAGCTAGAAGGATTTATATCTGGAGCAGATGACTATATTGTAAAGCCCTTTAGTATCAAAGAATTATTAGTAAGAGTTTCAGCACTTATAAGAAGAGTTAAAAAAGATGAAAATAAATTTAAGAGTAATGAAATAATATCTGATCCTTTTGTGTTAAATATAGATAAAAGAAAATTATACAAAAATGGATTAGAGATAGAATTAACACCGACGGAGTTTTCTATAGTTAAATACTTAATGCTAAATGCTAAAAAATCATTAAGCAGAGATCAAATTTTAAATGAAGTATGGGGAAGTAATTATCTATATGATTTTAAAATAGTAGATGTTAATATAAGAAGAATTAGAAATAAAATAGAAGATGATCCATCAAAACCTAAGTACATCCAAACTGTTTGGGGTTATGGATATTGTTTTAGAAAGGATGAATAATAGGTGCTACATTTAGAAGGTCTAAGAAAAAGAGTCATAAAGTATTATTTCATAATGATAATTATAACAGTAGCATTATTTGAAGGGCTATTTATGTTTTATCTTCAAAACTATTATTATAACTCAGCAAAACAATCTTTAATATCTCAAGCAAACAATACAATGGAGATTTATGATGGAGTGGGAATGGAATCCACTAGTTTTGAAAATAAAGTTTCAAATATTTTTGAAAAAGGAAAAGTAAATAGTAATACAAATTTTTCTATTGAATTTATAGATAAAAATAAAAATGTAATATTAGATAAATATGGAATAAAAACAAATGAAAAATATGAATATGAAGATGTAAATAAAGCATTAAGAGGGAGTAGCAATTTAAGTCCATATACTTATAATATTGCTGGAACCAATGAGCATGTTATGAGTATATCTGTTCCTCTTAGGGTAAACAATCAAATAGAAGGTGTGGTTAGGTATAGCTTATCCTTGAAAAAAATTGATAATACAATAATTAAGCTCGTATTTTTCTTTATTATTGCAGGAGTTATAATTTTAATTATTGCGCTTTTACTTAGTTTAAGATTTGCAGAATCTTTAATTAAACCACTTAAAAATTTAAAACAATTTGCTAATGAATTAGCTCAAGGAAATTATAATATTAAATTGAAAAAAGAGCAATTACACGATGATGAAATAGCAGATCTTGTTAAAACTTTTGAACATATGGCAGTAGAAATTGATAAAAGTAGAAAGTTAAAAGAAGAGTTTATATCTTCCGTATCTCATGAGCTTAGAACACCTTTAACATCAATAAAAGGATGGAGTGAGACGTTGTCTTATGAAGGGATAGGAAAAGAAGAGTTAGACCTAGGTCTTGGAATAATACAAGATGAAACCGAAAGAATGATATCTTTGGTAGAAGATTTATTAGACTTCTCTCGTTTATCATCGGATAGAATTAGATTACAAATAGATATGGTAGATGTAACTAAATTGGCCAAGGGAGTAGTAACTCAGTTAGCTGTTAAGGCAAACGAAAAAAATATTACACTTCTTACAGAATTTAAAACTCATGAGATTTTTGATATTCAAGGTGATAAAAATAGACTTAGACAAGTTTTAATTAATTTAGTACAAAATGCTATTAAGTTTACTGCTGAAGGTGGATATGTAGTAGTAATAGTATCTCAAGGAGAAGAGTTTACTACATTTACTGTTACAGATAATGGTGTAGGTATTAAAAAAGAAAATTTAACTAAGGTTTTAGATAAGTTTTTCCAAGAAGATTATAACAAGTCAGGTAGTGGGCTTGGACTTGCCATAAGTAATGAAATAGTAAAATTACATGGTGGAAAAATGATAATAGATAGTGAAAAGGGTGTTGGAACAACAATAACTTTTACATTGAAGAATAAAATTATAGAATCTATGTAATTAAAGGCTGTATCGCATTAGGTGATACAGCTTTTTTATTATATAAATATGAAAATGTTTGTTATAAAATAAATGGTTGAAATAATTTATCTTTATAATACAATAATATTTGAGAAATATTTATATCTGAATTTGGAGGATACTATGGAAATAGATATTAAGGGGTATGAATTACTTTGCGACAAAGGTAGTGGTAAATATAATGAAGATGTGGTAGGAGTATGTAGAGATGGTGCATGGTTATTAGATGGGGCAACGGGACTTAACAATAAAAACTTAATATCTAAAGAAAGTGATGCTAAGTGGTATGTATCTTGGTGGAATAAATACTTATATGAAAATATAGGCAAAAATAAATCTTTACAAGAAATAGTAATAGAAGGTTTAGATAATATTGAAAAAGAATATCTTCTAAAATTAAATAATATTGAAATTGAGGAATTAGATACTCCTTCAGCATCTGTAATAATTATAAAATTTTATAAAGAGAAGTTGGAGTACTTTTTGCTTGGAGATTGTACATTATTATTTAATGACTTACATCAAAATACAACAATTAAAGATGAACGTGTTTGTAAATTTGATGATGAAGTATATGAAATGATGGAGAAGCTTAATAAAAGGGAAAAATTAAACATAGTAGAAAAAAAGAATATTTTACTCCCAATTATAATAAAAAATCGATTGAAGAAAAATAAAGAAGATGGATATTGGATATTAGAATTTGATAAGGAAGCAGTTGAGAAGTCCATGCATGGTTATATAAATGTAGAAAATGAAATTAAAATAATGATGGCTAGTGATGGATTTTCATGTGCATGGGATAGATATAATATATTTAGTGAAAATGAAATAATAGAAATAGGACAGAGTAAAGGGATTGAGTATATTAAAGATAAAGTTAGAAAAATGGAAAATAAAGACAAAGAGGGTATTATATTTCCGAGATTTAAAAAAAGTGACGATTCATCCTGTGTCTATTTAAATATTACAAAAAAATAAAAAGGGTGGACTATATGAGAATATTACACATTACAGCTCAAAAACCGAACAGCACAGGTAGTGGTGTGTACATGAGTGGTTTAATTAAAAGTTTAGAGAAGTTAGGACATGAGCAAGGAATAATATCAGGTATTGATATTAAAGATGAAAAGCTTAATTTTAATAATAAAATAAAGTTTTATCCGATGATTTATAACAGTAATACATTGTCTTTTCCAGTTGTAGGAATGAGCGATATTATGCCTTATGAAAGTACAAGATACAAAGATTTAACAGAAGATATGATACATAAAATCAAAAAAGAATTTATAAATATTTTAAACATGGCAATAAGGGATTTTAAACCAGATATTATCATATGTAATCATCTATATTTAATTACAAGTTTTGTAAGAGAAGAAATAAAAGATATTAAAGTAGTTGGTATTTGTCATGGAACATGTCTTAGACAATTGAAAAACATAGAGTTAAAAAGAGATTACATAATTTCTAATATTAGTAAGTTGGATTGCATTTTTGCTTTACATAAGGATCAAAAAGAAGAAATAATTAAATTTTTTAATATAAAAGAAGAAAATATTTTTATTATAGGAAGTGGATATAACGATAAAATCTTTTATAATAAAAATTATAAAAAGGATAAAATAATTAATATAACATATGCAGGGAAAATTTGTGGAAGTAAGGGAGTTAAGTCATTATTAAATAGTCTTAATTATTTAAATTACAATAAAGAAGATCTTGTTATAAATATTGCAGGTAGTGGAAGCGATAAAGAAGAAACAAATGAAATAATAGAATTATCAAAAAAATCCATATATGAAGTGAAATTTAAAGGAAGATTAGAACATGAGGAATTAGCTGAGTTGTTCAATAAAAGTCATATTTTTATATTACCTTCATTTTATGAAGGACTTCCTATAGTTGTATTAGAAGCACTGTCATGCGGATGTAAAGTTATAGTAAGTAAGATTAATGGATTGGAAGAATTTATTGGTGAAGAAATAAATAATTCACAAAATATTTTATATCTACAAATGCCTAGAATGATAAATAATACTACTCCATTAAAAGATGACTTACCTAAGTTTGAAGAGGATATAGCTAAAAATATAAAAAAATTAATAAATATAATTAGGATAGAAGAAAAAAGTTCTTATATATATATGGATGATAAAACTTGGGATGGACTTGGAAAGAAAGTTGATGAGATTATAAAGTTTATAGTATAAATTAATAGTATTTTATATATTATAATAAGTAGTAGTAAAAAACTATAAGTAAATTTTAAAATAATATATACATTTTCATTTATAGATGTTATAATAATTATCCTTTATATATTTGTAGATATATACATAAAGATATATAAAGATTAAAGAGGAAGGGATATTAAAATTTATGAATAATATACAACTACTAATAAAAAGTGCATTTGAGGCACAAGAAAACTGCTATACTCCATATTCTCATTTTAATGTTGGAGCAGCTTTACTTGGAAAAAATGGTAAAATATATAAAGGGTGTAATATAGAAAATGCATCTTATACACCAACAAACTGTGCTGAAAGAACAGCTTTCTTTAAAGCAGTTTCAGAAGGTCAAAAAGAATTCGATGCTATTGCTATAGTTGGAAATAAAGAAGGAGAACAAGGCGAATTTTGTTCACCATGTGGTGTATGTAGACAAGTAATGATGGAGTTTTGTAACCCAAAAGAATTTAAAATTTACTTAGCAAAAGATAGAAATAATTTAGATGATTATATAGAATACACTTTAGAAGAAATATTACCATTAGGATTTGGACCTGCAAACCTAAAGTAAACAATTTTAGGGTTTATGGCTGTAACGATGTAGTTTTACTTCATTGTATCAGTAGACATGTTGCTTAAAATTTAACATAACTTAAAGAAGGGGTTTATCCCTTTCTTTTTTTATGTTATAATAATGCCCGTATTGAAATATAATATTAAAAGCTAGATAAAAAACTAGACAATTAGAATGATATTATATTTAAGTGATTAAAAATACTAGGTTTGAAAATGAACTTAGGACTTGTTCGAGATCCTCCAAGTATAAAAAACTAGGTTAGCTTATTTAGTGGCAGTATTTAAGTTAATCCTTAGATACGGCTTTTTTTGTGCAAAAAAGCGTATAGGATCTCCTTTAGAAAGATTGGGAGGAGATAAAATATGGAAAAAAGAAAAGTAATAATTGACTGTGATCCAGGCATAGACGATAGCCTGGCAATACTTCTAGCATTAAATTCTAAAGAGTTAGAGGTTGTAGGACTAACAATCTGTAGTGGCAATGTGCCAGCAGATTTAGGAGCGAAGAATGCTCTAAAAGCACTTCAAATATGTAATAGACTAGATATACCAGTTTATGTGGGAGAAAAATTACCACTAAAGAGAGAACTTGTAACAGCACAAGATACTCATGGAGAAGATGGTATAGGAGAAAATTTCTATGAAGATGTAGACAAAGAAATATTAGAAAATGGAGTAGATTTTATTATTGATACACTTAAAAATAATGAAAAAGTATCCATAATAGCTTTAGGACCAATGACTAATATTGCAAAAGCCTTAATGGAGGATAAAGAATCTTTCAATAATTTAGACGAATTTGTATCTATGGGAGGTGCCTTTAGAATACATGGAAACTGCTCACCAGTGGCAGAGTTTAATTATTGGGTAGACCCAGAGGCAGCAGACTATGTTTACAAAAACTTACCTAAAAAAATTCACATGGTAGGCCTAGATGTAACTAGGAAAATAGTATTAACACCAAACATTATTGAGTTTATAAATAGACTTGATAAGGAAAAATCGAAATTTATAACTGAAATAACAAGATTTTATATAGATTTCCATTGGGAGCAAGAACACATAATAGGATGTGTAATTAATGACCCTCTTGCAGTAGCATATTTCATTGATAGAAATTTATGTAAAGGCTTTGATTCTTATGTGGAAGTAGTTCATGATGGTGTAGCTATGGGGCAATCAATAATAGACTCATTTAACTTCTACAAAAATGATCCAAATGCTCATGTTCTTACGGACGTAGATGAAAAAGCTTTTATGAAAATGTTCTTAAAAAGAATATTTAATGGATATGAAAATGAAATAGATACAGTGGAGGGAATAATACAAAAATGAATAAGAGTATGAATACAAGAAGTTTAACTTTAGTTGCAATGGGAATTTCTTTAAATATAATGGGAGCATTAATAGCTCTAACATTAAGGTTACCAATTTATTTAGATTCCATAGGAACAATATTAGTAGCTTGTTTACTAGGACCTAAATTTGCAGTAATGACTGGGGTATGTGGAAGTTTAGTAAGTGGTATGACTTTTGATCCATACTCTTTATATTTTGCACCAGTACAAATAAGTACAGGTTTTTTTGCAGGATTAATGTATGAAAAAGGATTCTTGAAAGGAAAGAAAACACCACTGGGAGTATTTATATTTACTTTACCAACAAGTCTTATAAGTGCTGTCATAGCAGCATTTTTATTTGGAGGTGTAACATCTTCAGGTTCTTCTTATATAGTACAAATATTAAGCCATTTTAATGTTCCTATGGTAGTTAGTGTATTTATAACTCAAGTTTGTACAGATTATGCAGATAAATTCTTAGCAGTAGTTTTAGTAGCTTTAGGTGTGGCAGCACTACCTAAAAATTATAAATTATCATTTAAGCAGAAGGTGAATAAACAAAATGGATAGATATAGTGAAGTAACAAATAAAAATCAGCGTGAAATAGTACTACTTAAAGCTTTTCCATGTAAATGGGGGAAATGTAGTTTTTGCGATTATATATTAGATAATTCCAAAGATGAGGAAGAAATAAACAAGTTAAACTTTGAAGTTTTAGAAAATATAACTGGAAAATACAAGGTATTAGAAGTTATAAATTCAGGTAGCTGTTTTGAAATTCCTAAAGATACTTTGATTAGAATAAAAGAAATTATTAAAGAAAAGAAAATAGAAAGACTATTCTTAGAAAGTCACTGGGTTTATAAAAAGAAAATACAAGAAATGAGAGATTTCTTTGAAATACCTATAACTTTTAAAATAGGTGTTGAAACTTTTGATAATGATTTTAGAAATGGATATCTTAATAAAAATGCAAAATTCGAAACAGTTGAAGAGTTGAAAGAATACTTTGACTCACCGTGTATTATGGTTGGAATTAAAGGTCAAACTAAAGAAATGATAGATAGAGATATGGACATAGTAATTAATAACTTTGATCATGCTACTATAAATGTTTTCATTGATAATACCTCTGAAGTAAAGAGAGATCAAGAACTTGTAGATTGGTTTGAGCAGAAGTATAAGTTTTTAATAGATAATCCTAAGATAGAAGTTTTATTTAATAATACGGATTTTGGTGTTGGGGACTAAGAGAAAAATATTTTATAGAGTAAATTGAAGTTATTTTAGAATGGTTTATAGATTTTAGTAATAAAATGTATAAAATATTAGTATATAAAAATATAACTTTTATACAGCAGATAAAACCTATAATTATTGGAGGGAATATTATGAGTTATTTTTTAATACTAGCATTTATATTTTTTATTGGAAGTATTTTAGGATGGTTTATAGAATTAATATTTAGGAGGTTCTTCTCAGCTGCTAATAAGGAAAGAAGGTGGATTAATCCAGGATTTTTAATAGGTCCTTATCTCCCCTTATATGGATTTAGTTTATGTACACTATTTTTATTGGCAAGAATTAATATTGATTTTATTGAAAATAAGATTTTAGAGCAAATTTTATTATTTGTGATTATGACTATAGTAGTAACTTTCATTGAATATATAGCAGGTCTTATTTTTATCAAAGGAATGAAAATAAAGTTATGGGATTATACAAAAGAATGGGGAAATATAAAAGGTATTATTTGTCCTAAATTTTCATTTTTCTGGGCTATATTAAGTGCGATATATTATTTTTTAATAGATTCTCACGTACTGAAATCTCTTTCTTGGTTATCGAATCATTTAACATTTTCTTTTGTGATGGGATTTTTTTATGGTGTATTTGTAATAGACGTATGCTATTCTATGAATGTAATGGTACGTATAAGAAAATTTGCACATGATAATGAAATAATAATTAAATATGAATTACTTAAAGAAAATATAAGAAAAAGAAATGAAGAATTACTTGGAAAGAAGAAATTTATTTTTACAATGCATACAGGAAGGGAAGAGTTTATAAGACATCTAATACATTATAGAAATGAGCAAATGAAGAATAAAAAATTTCAGTATCAAATTGGAATAAAAAAAGAACATAATGATAGATGAGTTTTGAATTAAAAATATATACTAAAAAAGGATGCATCAGTAAAGATACATCCTTTTTTATTTATGATTAAACATATTTTCCATCAAATTTTTCTTTTATAATATTTAAAAATGGTTTAAAAGCTGTCTCATTTTCTTCAAAGAGGTTAATCATTTTTTTCTTAGCGTCGTTATACTCAGGTGTATTTTCATCATACTGAATTATAGGAATTGATAATTTATGATAAGTCATAAATAAATTATGATTATTTTTTGCAAAATCTTCTATATCGGGAATATGATGTTCTTGCTTTGTAGAGTTTTTTGTCCATTTAAAAATATAATCGTATTTCTCAGTCATAATAAAAATACTTTCTTTTAGCATACATGTTAATTTAATATTTATTATTATCAAATATATTATTTTTATGATAAAATCTAGAAAATTTATATAAAAAAGATGCCTCTTTTGATGATAATAAATCATTTGAGACATCTTATTTTTATTATTTGTTGCCAGGATATTTTTTCTTTTTATATTCTTTTTCAGGTATAGGAGTTGGACCAATGTTACCAGCAGGACCTTGAGGACCTATACTACCAGCCTCGCCTTTAGGACCAGCAGGACCTTGAGGTCCCATAGCACCAGCCTCGCCTTTAGGACCAGCAGGACCTTGAGGTCCCATAGCACCAATCTCGCCTTTAGGACCAGCAGGACCTTGAGGTCCCATAGCACCAATCTCGCCCTTAGGACCAGCAGGACCTTGAGGTCCCATAGCACCAATCTCGCCCTTAGGACCAGCAGGACCTTGAGGTCCCATAGCACCAGTGTCGCCCTTAGGACCAGCAGGACCTTGAGGACCTATACTACCAGCCTCGCCTTTAGGACCAGCAGGACCTTGAGGTCCCATAGCACCAGTGTCGCCCTTAGGACCAGCAGGACCTTGTATACCAATGTTACTAGTAACATTGCATAATGGGTTAATATAAACTTCTTTTCCTAAGTCTACATATTGAATTGCGCTTAATTTGATATAGATCGGACCTTTTCCGGAACAGGTTTTACCCATAACAGCACACTGATTAACTTGGCATACTTTTAATCTTAATATACAATCTCTTCCCTCTAATTTAAGCCCTACGGTTTTACCAATAGAGCAACATAAAATATTAAAAATTTGTACATCTTCACAATTTAAAGGAATAACAAACATAGGACAAGATGAAGAATCTATTTTTCCTGAGCAGTAAATTTTTTTATTTTTACAGCTTTTATTATTTTTTAATTCCTTACATGAAGATATATTACAAGAATTACATTTATCTGTACAATTTTTATCCATAACTTTTACACTCCATGTTGATAATATTTAGTAGAATTCTACGTATTATATTTATATGATAAAAAAAATAAAATGGGACAATACTGGTAAAATTACTAATCGATATGTGGAAACTATTAGTTTTTGATATCAGTAGCAACAATATTATTAGTATAGCTAGATACAGAATTTAAAGAAGCCTAGTAGTTGCTAGGCTTCTTTAAATTAATTAAAATATAATTATTATACTATCATAAAATAGGGATTTTAAGGGGGGCAGGCTCATGTTTAAAAGTATATCAAACAGAAAAGTATATGAGGAAGTAATAGAACAAATACAAAGAAACATCTTAGATGGAGATTTAAAAAAGGGTGATAGATTACCATCAGAAAGAGAATTATCTGAAGTTATGAATATAAGTAGAACTTCTATTAGAGAAGCATTAAGAGTACTAGAAAGTATGGGTGTAGTTGAAAGTATTCATGGAGAAGGAAACTTTATTTGTACAAATACTGAAAAATCATTATTACAGCCTTTATCTATGATGTTTAAATTAAATAATGGACAGTATCAAGATATTTTTGAGCTAAGAAAAGTATTGGAAGTTGAAAATGCTAAACTTGCAGCTCTTAGAGCAACTGACATGGATTGCAGAGAATTACTAACCATAGTAGAAGAAATGGAAAAAGAAAGTAATGGAGAAAATAGAAATGAAATCTTAGTTTCTTTAGATAAAAAATTTCACAATAAAGTGGCATCGATGAGTAAAAACTGTTTAATAGAAAGCTTATTTAATACAGCATCTATGTTATTTGAGCAATTTATTGAAGATGCTAGATCTGAAATTATTCAAAAAGATATGGCTGATAAATTTTTATTAAGTCAACATCACGCAATTTGTCATGGAATAATTAAAAAGGATGAAAAAGAGGCTTTGAGGGCCATGGATGAGCATATGAACTATGTTGAAGAAAATTTTGCAAAACAATAAATTAAGATAAAATACAGAATAATAAAAAAATTGTTAAATTTCAGACTATTATTGTTTTTTGAAACTAATTAGAATAAACTTTAAATAGACAAGTGGTAATACCACTGAACATCGTTGGAATGACCAGTAAAAATAAGGAGGAATATATTAATGAATGAATATGTTTTGTTTCTTATTGCTTTAGTTCCTATAGTTTGGCTTATAGTATCTTTAGGTGTACTAAAATTGCCGGCTCATAAGACGTGTTTATTTACTGCATTTCTAAGTTTACTAATTGCAATAATATTTTGGAAAATGCCAGTTATTGACGGTATAACAGCGTCCATAGAAGGAATGGCCATTGCACTTTGGCCAATACTTTTGGTAATAGTTGCAGCTTTGTTTACTTATAATCTGGCTTGTGAAACTAAAACTATGGATGTTATGAAAACAATGTTATCTAGTATAACTACTGATAACAGAATCCAAGTTTTAATTTTAGCTTGGGGCTTTGGAGGTTTCCTTGAAGCTGTGGCAGGGTATGGAACAGCAGTTGCAATACCAGCAAGTATTCTAGCATCCATAGGTTTCAATCCTATTTTTGCAGCAGTTATATGTTTAATATCAAATACGGTGCCTACTGCATTTGGAGCAATAGGTATACCCGTAACAACATTGGCAACAGTCACAAATCTAGATGTAGTTCATCTAAGTTATATCACATCATTGCAACTCGCGGGATTTATAATGTTAATTCCATTTTTACTAGTTATTTTAACAGAAAGAAATATAAAAGCAGTAAAAGGTGTTTTTTGGATTACTTTAGTATCAGGAGCATCTTTTGCTATTCCTCAAATTTTTATAGCAAAATATTTGGGGGCTGAATTACCAGCACTTATAGGAAGTATATGTTCTATGATATGTACAATCATCATGGCAAAAGTAATGAATAAAAAAGAAGAATCATCGGTAGCTGTAACGGTAGATGATGATGGTGAAGTTAATTGTGATACGGCAGTTAAAAAAATATCTGCTAAAGAAGGAATTTTAGCTTGGCTTCCTTATATTCTTCTTTGTACATTGATTTTAATAACAAGTCCTTTAGTACCAAGCTTAAACTCTTTTGTGGGACAATTTAGTAGTAATATCCACATTTATAGTGGAGATCCTGCTTCTACAGCTGGTTTTTCTTGGATAAATACACCTGGTATGATGATTATAATTGCAACGGTGATTGCAGGATTTGTTCAAAAATTAAAATTTGGATATATGGCAAATGTTTTTAAAAACACAGTTATACAATTAAAAACTTCATTTGTAACTATAATGTCCATAGTGGCCATCTCAAAAATTATGTCTTATAGTGGAATGACTAGTTCCATATCTTTTGGACTTTGTGCCATAACAGGCAGTCTTTATCCTTTAATTGCTCCACTACTTGGTGCAATAGGAACATTTGTAACTGGTAGTGATACTTCGGCAAATATATTATTTGGAGGATTACAAGTGGAAGCAGCAAAATCACTTTCCATAGATCCTTATTGGATTGCAGCAGCAAATACAGCCGGTGCTACAGCTGGAAAGATGATTTCACCTCAAAGTATAGCAATAGCCACATCTGCAACCGGACTTATAGGTCAAGAAGGTAAAATATTTAGTTCTACAGTTAAGTATTGCTTAGGATATGTAGTTATACTTGGTTTGATAGTTTATTTTGGTAGGTTCTTACCTATAATTTAATTAAAATACGGAGGGGAAAGTAATGGCGATAATTCAAGTACCTTATTCAAAACATGGAATGTCTTTAAATATAGACGATAAAAATTTAGAAGCTGAATTAGTATCGAAAGCACATGATTATAAAAGTGAAAAAAATGAAAGTGAAATAGTAAAGGATTCTTTAGACAACCCAATAGGCACTCCTAGATTAGAAGAATTAGCAAAAGATAAAGAAAATGTGGTTATTATAACAAGTGACCATACAAGACCAGTTCCAAGTCGTGTCATAATGCCACAAATTTTAGAAAGAATTAGAAAAGGTAATCCAAATGCAAAGATTAAGATTTTAGTTGCCACAGGTTTTCATAGAGCTAGTACAAAAGAGGAATTGATTTTTAAATTGGGTGAAGAAATAGTAGAAAATGAAGAAATCATAATTCATAAATCAACAAATGACGAAGACATGATTAAAATGGGTGTACTTCCTTCTGGAGGAGATTTTTATATAAATAAACTAGCAGCACAGGCAGACTTACTTGTGGCGGAAGGTTTTATAGAACCTCATTTCTTTGCAGGATTTTCTGGTGGAAGAAAAAGCGTACTTCCTGGGATAGCATCGGCAAAAACTATAATGTATAACCATTGTAGTGAATTTATAGATAGTAATAATTCAAGAACAGGAATATTGAAAAACAACCCTATACATGAAGATATGGTGTATGCTGCAAAAACTGCAAAGTTAGCTTTTATAGTTAATGTGGCAATAGACAAGGATAAAAGAGTTATAGCTTCTTTTGCTGGAGATGTTGATAAAGCTCATAAGGTGGGATGCGAATTTGTAACTAATTTATCTAAAATAGATAAAGTTCCATCAGACATAGTTGTAAGTACAAATGGAGGTTATCCTCTTGACCAAAATATTTATCAAGCAGTTAAAGGAATGACAGCAGCTGAGGCTACTTGCAAAGATGGCGGAGTAATAATTATGATTGCAGCTTGTAATGATGGCCATGGAGGACAGTCTTTTTATGATAATGTGGCAAATGCGTCATCTCCAAAAGAAATACTAGAAAATGTAAGAAATGTAAAGAAGGAAGATACTGTTCCTGATCAATGGGAATTTCAAATATTAGCAAGAATCTTAGATAAATTTACAGTAATAATGGTTAGTGATGAATGTGATCCTAAAATGATTACAAATATGCATATGAAACATGCTTATAATTTTGATGAAGCCCTAAGTTTGGCTTATGAGATCAAAGGTGAAGATGCTAAAGTTGTTGTAATTCCAGATGGAGTATCTGTAATTGTGAAATAGTTAAGGGGGAAATAGAATGGAAATTTTAGTATGTGTTAAACAAGTTCCAGGAACAACTCAAGTGGAAGTTGATCCAGTTACTGGAGTCCTAAAAAGAGATGGAGTAGATTCAAAGATGAATCCTTATGATTTATTTGCTTTAGAAACTGCACTTAGAATTAAAAAAGAAAATAATGCCACTATAAAAGCAATAACTATGGGACCGCCACAGGCTAAGACTGTAATTAAGGAGAGTTTTTCCATGGGAGTAGATGAAGGATCAATAATTAGTGATAGAAAATTTGGTGGGGCAGATGTTCTTGCAACTTCTTATACATTATCTCAAGGAATTAAAAAAATATCTAATCCAGATTTAATAATTTGTGGAAAACAAACTACAGATGGTGATACAGCACAAGTAGGTTCAGAAATTGCTGAGTTTTTAAATATACCTCATGTGACAAATGTAACTGAAATAATAGAAGTAAAAGAAGATTCTATAGTTTTAGAAATTGATTTACCAACAACTATGGAAGTATGTGAAATACCTTATCCATGCTTAATAACTGTAGAAAAAGATATATTCCAACCAAGACTTCCTTCTTTTAAATTAAAAATGGCTACTAAGGATAGAGAAATACCAATGTTTACTTTAAATGATTTTGAAGATAAAGATGAACATCATTATGGATTAAATGGTTCACCAACTCAAGTTAAAAGAATTTTTCCACCTACTCCAAATACAGATAAAAATGTATTAAAAGGTAGTAGTGAAGAGTTAAGTGAAGCTCTATTTAATAAAATAGTAGACTTAAAAATTATATAATTAAGGAGGAGAATCATGGCTAAGATAATTGTAAATCAAAGTAAAATTAATAATATAGAAGAAGTATTAGGAATTTGTCCTTTTGGTGCATTGGAAGAAGTTGATGGAAAAGTTGAAATAAATGCAGCTTGTAAAATGTGTAAAATGTGTGTAAAAAAAGGACCAGAAGGTGCTTTTGAATTTGAAGAAGATGAAGTAATTGCTATAAATAAGGATGAATGGAGAGGAGTCACTGTTTATGTGGAACATTCAGATGGTGAGATACATCCAGTAACATATGAATTAATAGGTAAAGCTAAGGAGTTAGCTAGTAAAATAAATCATCCAGTTTATTGTGTATTTGTCGGTAATAACATAAAAAATAAATGCAAACCTTTACTATCTTATGGTGTAGATGAAGTATTTGTTTATGATGATGAAGAGTTAGATAAATTTAGAATAGAACCTTATGCTGCAGCTGTTGAAGATTATATATCAAAAATAAAACCAACGATAATGTTGTTTGGTGGGACAACTATAGGTAGATCATTAGCGCCAAGATTAGCAGCAAGATTTAGAACAGGACTTACTGCTGACTGTACAATCTTAGATATTCAAGAAAATACAGATTTGGATCAAATAAGACCAGCCTTTGGTGGCAATATAATGGCTCATATAAATACTCCAAATCATAGACCACAATTTGCTACAGTAAGATATAAAATTTTCTCTGCTCCTCAAAAAGTAGAAAATCCTACTGGAAAAGTTACTCTTTGTGAAATAGAAAAGGATAAACTACAATCTAAAATAAAAGTTTTACAAACTAAGATTAAAAATAAAGTTGTAGGTATAGAAGATGCAGAAGTAGTAGTTGTTGTAAGTAGAGCATTTAAAAAGCAAGAAGATATAAAAATGGCAGAAAAATTAGCAGAACTTTTAGGAGGACAATTGGCAGGTACTAGACCTACCATAGAGGCAAGTTGGATTGATCCTAGAAGACAAATAGGACTTAGTGGAAGAACAGTAAAACCAAAACTTATAATAACTTGCGGTGTATCTGGAGCAGTTCAATTTGTTGCGGGTATGAAAGGATCTGATTATATAGTTGCCATAAATCAAGATGAAAATGCTCCTATATTTGATGTGGCTCACTTGGCATTGATAGGCGATATTTATGAAATCATACCAATGTTAATTGAAAATATTGAAAATATGAAGAAAAATCAAAAAGCAGAAGCTGAGTTTGCACTATCTTAAAAAAGTAGGAGGGGAATATTATGTACAAAAAATTAGATAAAAATGATATAAAATTTTTAAAAAGTATTTGTAATGAAGAAGATATTATAGTTGGAGATGAAATAAGCGAAGACTTTGCCCATGATGAGTTGGCAGGGGAGTTAAAATATCCAGAAGCTATGGTTTATGTGAGAAATAGTGAGCAAGTTTCAAAAATAATGAAGTATGCTTTTGAAAATAATATACCTGTAACACCAAGGGGGCAAGGGACAGGGCTTTCAGGTGCATCTGTTGCTCTTTATGGTGGAATAATGGTGAATATGTGTAAGATGGATAAAATACTAGAACTTGATGAAGAAAACCTAACATTAACTGTTGAACCTGGTGTATTACTTATGACAATATCTCAATACGTGGAGGAACATGACTTATTCTATCCGCCAGATCCAGGAGAAAAAAGTGCTGCCATAGGTGGAAATATAAATACTAATGCTGGTGGAATGAGAGCGGTAAAATATGGAGTTACTAGAGACTATGTAAGAGGTCTAGAAATAGTTTTACCAAATGGTGAAATTTTAAATGTGGGAGGAAAAGTAGTTAAAAACTCATCAGGATATGATATAAAAGATTTAATTGTTGGCTCAGAAGGAACTTTAGGAATTGTAACAAAGGCTATTTTAAGGTTACTTCCATTACCTAAAAAAGCTATTAGCTTATTAATTCCTTTCCCTGATTTAGAGTCTGCCATAGATACTGTACCAAAAATAATTAAATCTAAATCTATACCAACTGCAATAGAGTTTATGGAAAGAGAAGCAATAGTAGGAGCAGAAGAGTTTTTAGGTAAAAAATTCCCTGATAACTCATCAAATGCTTACTTATTGTTAAAATTTGATGGAAACTCTACAGAAGAAATTGAAAGAGAATATGAAAATGTGGCAAAACTTTGCTTAGACTGTGGAGCTTATGATGTATTAATTTCTGATACAGATGAGAGAAATGAAAGTATATGGTCTGCAAGGGGAGCTTTCTTAGAGGCGTTCAAAGCAAATAGCGTAATAGATGAATGTGATGTTGTAGTTCCAAGAGATAAGGTGGCAGAATTTATAAGATATACTCATGATATACAAAAAGAAGTGGGACTTAGAATAAAAAGCTTTGGTCATGCAGGTGATGGAAACTTACACGTTTATCCTCACAAAGATGATTTACCAGAAGAATTATGGAGAAAAAGACTAGAGAAAGCTTTTGATTTAATGTTTGCCAAAGCAAGAGAATTAAATGGAGAAGTATCTGGAGAACATGGTATAGGATACGCTAAAAGTCCATACTTCTGTCAATCAAAGAATGAAAATTATGTGGATATTTTAAAAGGAATAAAAATAGCATTTGATCCTAAAAATATTTTAAACCCAGGTAAAATTTATTAATATATATAATTCAAAATAATATAAAAGGATGAACTGAAGAAGGTTCATCCTTTTATATTATAAAAATTGAAGTATATATATAAAATAACATAGTTATTATGAAATTTATTCCTATTTAGTAAAATTATAACAAATTACACTTTTATTAAGTTTTATTTTAATCTATAATAAATTTGAGGGAAGGAGATGATAAAATGACTAAAAGTTTTAAAAGAAAATCAATTAAATTTATTATTTCAATGGCATTTATATCAATTATAGCATTAAATCCAGTAGATTTTTATTCAAATAATCTAAAGGATAAAAAAATTAACGTAGTATACTCTCAACTTTCTGGGTTTGTAAAAAAGGATGGATATACTTACTACTATAGTCCGAAAACAGGTAAAAAACTTACTGGACTTCAAACCATAAATGGTTACAGATATTATTTTTCTAGTACAGGAAAAATGCAAACTGGTCTTCGAATTATAAGTGGTAATAAATATTATTTTTCAAAAACCACTGGAAAATCTTTAAGTGGATTAAGAACAGTTGACGGTGATAAGTATTACTTCTCAAAATCAACAGGAAAAGCATTAAGTGGCTTAAGGGTAATAGATGGGAGTAAGTATTATTTTTCAACAACAACTTTTAAATCACTAAGTGGATTAAGAATTATATCTGGAGACAAGTATTATTTTTCAAAATTAACAGGAAAAGCATTGGGTGGATTGAAAGAAATCGATGGAGAGAAATATTATTTTTCTACAAAGACTAAAAAGGCATTAGGTGGATTAAAAGAAATAAATGGTGATAAATACTATTTTTCAACAACAACTTATAAAGCACTAAGTGGACTAAAAACTTTATCAGGAGAGAGGTATTACTTTTCAACTAGCAGTAAAAAAGCCCTAAGTGGATTAAGAACAATTTCTGGAAATAAATATTATTTCTCAACAAAAACTAAAGCTGCTTTAAGTGGATTTAGAACTATTAATAAAAATAAATATTACTTTGACAAAATTTCAAAGCAAATGTTGTTTGGAACTCATGTAATAGATGGAAAATATTATGCATTTAATAATGAAACAGGAGTTTTAATAGAAGATGAAAAAGTAAATGGAATTATTTATAAAGATGGGGAACCATATTTATATGTAGATGAAGATGGTAATAATAAAATAGGGATGATTACTGTAGAAGAAGGAGTGAGGTATTACTTCTTGAATGGTGGAGGAATACATAAAGGACTTAGAACTGTTGGAAATAAGTTGTATTATTTCTCTACAGAAGATGGTAAAGCTCAAAGTGGAATTACAAAGGTAGGTTCTGATTCATACTACTTCCATCCAAAGTATTTTTATGCCTTAACAGGGCTTCACTCAATATGGGAAAAAACTTATTATTTTAATACGAATGATTATAAAATGATGAAAAATAATACAGTACAAATTGGGTATTTATTATTTACATCAGATAAAAATGGATTAGTTAAGGAAGTTAAAGCAGCAAAAGGGTATGAAAATAATAAAAGAGCAAAAGGCCTTATTGAAGGCTTTAAATATATAGGAGCTCCTTATGGGTCAGATGATAATATGATGATGTGTAATAGATTTGCAGCTACAGTATATCTTGCTGCTGGAAATGATGAATTAATAAAATATAGTGAATTTACTGGTAAGATGATGTATAAAAAAGCAAGTGAGCAAGCTGAATATGTACTTACAAAAGGATATAATAAAAATATGACTGCAGATAACTTAAAACCAGGAGATTTAATATTCTGGGATAACGGTCCGACTGGCCCTACTGAAGATAAATTTGTATTCAATGGAAAGCTATATTCTATAGGACATGTTTCAGTATATTTAGGTGATGGTTTAATGATAGAAGCTACAAGTGCACCTTGGGTAGGAGAAGGTCATACTAGAGTAACAACTTTTGATCCATCAAGTGCAAAACCTACATATAATCCAATTATATTTGCAAGCATGCTACCACAATAATGTAATAAAAAAGAGCTATGATAAATTAACATAGCTCTTTTTTATTATATTATTATTTTTCATTTTCATGAAATTATTTTTTAAAAGGGTTAGGAGTATTTACTGTAAGTATTTTTACGATTTTTGATGTGTTATTACTCCAGTTATGTGGTGAAGTAGATTTAATATGCGCACTATCACCAGGATATAAATCAGTTATTGTATTATCAACATTTAAAGTCAAAATACCTTCAAGTACATAGATAAATTCTTCTCCATCATGAGAGTATAGTTCTATATCTTCAGCGTCATTATACTTATGAGGCATGATTTCTTGGATTCTTGGAAGCATATCATAAGCAAAGGTATCTTTATTTAAAGTATATTGGATAATTTCCGAATCTATAGCAGTATACTTTCTATCATAACTTCTTGTGATACAAGATTTATTACTTTCTTTTGGATAGTCAAAGAAGTCCAAAACATTGACTTCTAGTACATTTGCGATTTTAGCAAGAGAATCTACAGCAACACTGGTCATCCCCCTTTCTAATTGAGATAAAAAGCCTATGGATAAATTAGTTTCTTCACTTAAGTATTTAAGAGTGAATTTTTTTGCAGTTCTTAGTTCTTTTATTTTTAAACCTATAGCAGTATTATAGTTCATTAACTTAACTCCCCTTGGATATTTATTATTGATAATTTAAATATTAAAATAATATGTTTAATAAGTCAACTTATATAAATAGATAATTATTTCATATTAATGAAAAAATATAAAAAATAATGAAAAAAATAAATGACAAATTAATAACAATATACTACTATGAAATTATAAGGATTTAGAATTCATATATATGAAAAAATGAGGGGAGGTTATGAAAATGCCAAATATAATAAATATTCAAAAGTACTCTATTCATGATGGAGATGGAATAAGGACAACAATTTTTTTTAAGGGTTGTGCATTAAATTGTTGGTGGTGTCATAATCCAGAGAGTCAAAATTTCAAAAAGGAATTAATGCTCAATAGAGAAAAATGTACTAATTGTCTATATTGCACTAAGATTTGCTCACATAACACAAAAGATGAGGAAAGTGGAAAAGTTAAATATGATAGAGATAATTGTGAAATGTGTGGGAAGTGTTTGGATTATTGTGTGAATAATGCCAGAGAAATCGTGGGTAGAGAATATTCAATTAATGACATAATGAAAGAAATTGAAAAAGATAGTATGTTTTATGAATCTTCTTTTGGGGGAGTAACTTTATCTGGTGGGGAAGTAATGTTACAAGATAGTGGCTTTATAGTTGCTTTATTAAAGAAAATAAAGAGGAAGGGATATAACGTGGCTATTGATACATGTGGATATGCGCCTGAGATTAATTATGAAAAGGTTTTACCTCATGTAGATACCTTCCTTTATGACATAAAGACTATGGATAATGAAAAGCATAAAAAGTATATGGGTAATGGAAATGAACTTATACTTAGCAATTTAAAATATTTAAGTAAAAATAATGCAAATATTTATATAAGAATTCCAGTTATAGGAACTGTAAATGATGATAATAAATATATGGAAGAAATAATTAAATTTTTAAAAGAAAATATATGTGCAAAACAAGTAAATTTATTACCATATCACAATATTGCCAGCAGTAAATATGACAGATTAGATATGAAGTACAAAGGAGAGGATTTTATAACTCCAAGCAAAGATAGAATGAAAGAACTACAAGAACTATTTATAAAAAATGGATTTAATAATACAAAAATAGGGGGCTAGAACATGGAAAGAGGAATGAATGAAAGAATTAAAAAGTTAAGAAAGCAAAGTGTGGAAGCTACTCCGCATATTTATATGGAAAGAGCAGACTTAATGACAGATGCTTATATGGAATATGAAGGCTCTGTTTCAGTTCCAGAAATGAGAGCTTTAGCATTTAAACATTTTATGGAAAATAAAACACTTTGTATCAATGAGGGAGAATTAATAGTTGGTGAAAAAGGTGATTCACCTCAATCATCACCATCTTTCCCAGAACTTTGTTGTCATACTTTAGAAGATATGAAAGTTATGAATAATAGAGAGTTAATTTTCTTCAAAGTTACTGAAGAAGATATGAAATTACAAGAGGAAAAAATAATTCCTTTCTGGGAAAAACGTTCTATAAGACATAAGATTTTAAATGCTATGACTGATGAGTGGAAAGTTTGTTATGAAAATGGAATATTTACAGAATTTATGGAACAACGTGGACCAGGTCATACTGTGGGTTCAAAGAAAATATATGAAAAGGGATTTTTAGATTATAAAGCAGATATAAAAGCAGCAAAAGAAAAAATAGATTATTTTAATGATAAAGAAGCAATAGATAAGGTTGCTCAATTAAATGCCATGGATATATGTTGTGATGCAATAATAATCCTAGGTAAAAGATATGCAGCTTATGCTAGAGAATTAGCAGAGGTGGAAACTGATCCAGTAAGAAAAGAAGAGTTATTACAAATAGCAGCAAACTGTGATGTAGTTCCTGCACACAAGCCTAAAACTTATTGGCAAGCAATTCAAATGTATTGGTTTGTACATTTAGGAGTAACTACTGAGTTAAACCCATGGGATGCATATAGTCCAGGAAGATTAGATCAACATTTATATCCATTCTATGAAAAAGATGTGGAAGCTGGAGATTTAGACGATGAAAAAGCTTTAGAGTTGTTAGAAAATCTATGGGTTAAATTTAACAATCAACCAGCGCCACCTAAGGTAGGTATAACATTAAAAGAAAGTGGAACTTACACTGACTTCGCTAATATAAATACTGGTGGTATTACTGAAGATGGTAAGGACGGAGTTAATGATGTTTCTTATTTAATACTTGATTGCATGGATGAAATGAAATTATTACAACCAAGCTCAAATGTACAAATAAGCAAAAAAACTCCTCGTAAATTCTTAAAAAGAGCTTGTGAAATATCAAGAAAAGGTTGGGGTCAACCAGCATTCTATAATACAGAAGCAATAATACAAGAGTTATTAAATGCAGGAAAATCTATAGAAGATGCTAGACTAGGTGGAACTAGTGGATGTGTTGAAACTGGAGCATTTGGAAATGAAGCTTATATATTAACAGGATATTTCAATCTTCCTAAAATATTAGAGCTTACTTTATATAATGGTTACGATAAGGTAAGTAAAAAGCAATTAGGATTACAACTTGGATATGCTAAAGATTTCAAATCATATGAAGAGTTATTTGAAGCTTATAAAAAGCAAATAGAGTACTTCTTAGATATAAAAATAAAAGGGAGCAATGTAATAGAAGAAATTTATGCTAGATATATGCCTGCTCCATTCTTATCAATAATAACAAATGACTGCATATCTACAGGCAAAGACTATAATGCTGGAGGAGCAAGATATAATACTAACTACATTCAAGGTGTTGGTATAGGTACAATAACAGACTCACTTGCATCAATTAAATACAATGTATTTGATAAGCAAAAGTTTTCAATGGAAGAATTAATGAATGCTTTAGAAAATAACTTTGAAGGATATGAAATAATCAAGAACTTAGTAAGCAACAAAACACCTAAATACGGAAATGATAATGATTATGCAGATGATATTATGCAAGATGTATTCAACTTCTACCAAAAAACAATAACTGGTAGACCAAACATGAAGGGGGGGCAATATAGAATAAATATGCTTCCAACAACTTGTCACGTTTACTTTGGTGAAGTAATGATGGCTTCTCCAGATGGAAGACTTGCTCATAAGCCAGTATCTGAAGGCATATCACCATCTAAGGGTGGAGATATAAATGGACCTACTGCAGTTATAAAATCTGCATCTAAAATGGATCATTTAAGAACTGGTGGAACATTACTAAATCAAAAATTCACTCCAGGTGTAGTAGCTGGTGAAAATGGTTTAGATCAAATGGCTAACTTAGTTAGAGCTTACTTTGATATGGATGGACATCATATACAATTTAATGTAATAGACAGACAAACTTTAATAAATGCTCAAAATAATCCACAGGAGTATAAAGACTTAATAGTTCGTGTTGCTGGTTATAGCGATCACTTCAGAAATTTAAGTAAGGCTCTTCAAGATGAGATAATTGAGCGTACTGAACAAGCTTTATAATCTTTATTTGGTTTATATAAAAAATTAAAACTTATTATAAATATACACTGTAGTTACTATAAAAATATAAATAGTAACTACAGTGTTAATTTAGGAAAGGGAGACATTTAGTATGAGTAAAAAATTAGGATTTATAGGAGCAGGAAATATGTCTAAGGCTATGATGGGAGGTATCATAAGAAATGAAATTATTCCTTGTGACGAAATTATAGCATCAGATGCTTATGCTCCAAGTTTAGCTGCAGCAAAGGAAAGTTTAAATATTGAGACTACAGAAGATAACTTAAAAGTAATAGAAGAAGCTGAAGTAGTTGTTTTAGCAGTAAAACCTCAATATTATGCAACAGTAATAAATGAAATAAAAGACCATGTAAGAGAAAATCAAATCATAGTAACTATAGCGCCAGGTCAAACTTTAGAAAGATTAAACTCTTTATTTGGTAAGGATGTGAAAATAGTAAGAACAATGCCAAATACTCCAGCATTAGTTTGTGAAGGTATAACAGGGGTTTGCCGCAATGATTTAGTAACTAAAGAAGAGTTAGATTATGTATGTAATATTTTAAGTGGATTTGGAAAAGTAGAAGTTGTGGGAGAAAACTTAATGGATGTTGTGGTATCTGTAAGTGGTTCTTCTCCAGCATATGTATATATGTTTATAGAAGCTTTAGCAGATGGAGCAGTTTTAGACGGAATGCCTAGAGATAAGGCTTATAAATTTGCAGCACAAGCAGTAATGGGAAGTGCAAAAATGGTTTTAGATACTGGTATGCATCCAGGAGAATTAAAAGACATGGTTTGCTCTCCAGGAGGAACTACTATAGAATCAGTTAGGGTATTAGAAGAAAAAGGATTTAGAAGTGCAATAATAGAATGTATGAAAGCTTGTGTAAATAAAGCTAGGGGGTTATAAGATGGAATTAAATAATGTAAAAGTTATAAAAAAATCTACAGTATATTTTGATGGAAAGGTAACTAGTAGAACTATATATTTAGAAAATGGTGAAAGAAAAACTCTAGGTTTTATGATGCCAGGTGAATATGAATTTAACACTGGTGTGGAAGAATTAATGGAGGTTATAGGTGGAGAAATGGAGATTTGTCTACCTGGTGAAACTGAATTTAGAACTTACAAAGAAGGAGATAGTTTTGTAGTTCCAGAAAAATCAGCTTTTAAAGTAAAAGTTAAAACTTACGCAGATTATTGTTGTTCTTATAAGAATAAATAATAAGAAAACTGTAATGAGATTTAGTTATGATTTCATTACAGTTTTTTAGATTAAATAATCAATTTTTAATAATGGAAAACTTATAGTTTATCCGTACCCTTCCTTTGCAAAACTACATAATTTTTATCATTACTTGACTTGTTTTTGATGGACAAAACAGCCAACTGTCTAAATAATTCCATTATGAGTATTTTTTCTTCAGGGTCCATGTTCTTTATAGCATCTAAAATAATAGGCAAATTAGTTTTCCAATTAACTGCAATATCAGTAATAGTTTCTGATTTTGTAGAATCTAAGATATCAAATAATGCTTCTATAAATTGTTTACGTTTATCATCTGATATTTCACTAAGCCATTTATTTAAAGTTTTATTTACATACTTAGATTTTGCAGACAATTCGCTCATATAAATGAAATTATCCTTTCCAACTTCCCATGAAAATGGATCATGTTGCATAATACCACCTATGCCATTACTTTTTACAACATGATAATCTTCATGATTCTCAAGTAATATTCCTACTAAAGAAGAATATGGTATTGTTTTATTAATTTTATTTCTAATAGATTTAAATTCGTCACTTTTAGTTACTTCTTCTCTAAATCCTGGACCATCGTGACTATAAACTGTAACTATTCTAGATTTAATACTTTCATTGCAATTTATAGCAGAGTAAACAGCAATGTTACCACCCTTAGAGTGACCTCCAATGTATAATTTGTGAGGAATTAATTTGGATACAGTATTTACATATTTAACACCTTCTACTTGACTAGGAACAGGGCTTACAAAAGCCATGTTGAAATCTTCCTTCCAACCAACAACAGTATTATCTGTTCCTCTAAAACCTAAATAAGCAAATTCATTATTAATTATAAAAGTTGTAGCAGAAAACTGTTCTTCGGCTATAGGGTCAATTTTTGATACATGATAATTAATCTGAATGTTTCTGAATCTTGGGCTGGCTGATAAGGCAAATAGTAATTGCTTATTTTTTTTAGGTATGATAAAAGATCTGAACATCTTTTCAAAATACTCAGCCTTTAATAAATCTTTAAAGTATATAGGAGGCTTTAAACTAGATAGGTTGCCAACTAAATCATCATAAAAGTAGTTTGTTACTTGAGAAAGAACAAGAGAGTCTACCGGATTAAATTTTTTTTCACTCAAAGTGTGAAATTCATTCTCCACATAATCAATAATATTTCTCATACAAGTCACCTTCATATATTTATTATATATATAAATATGCAAAGTTTATGCAAAATGAGAAATATTAAATGGATAAAATCTATGTTATAAGTAAGTATTAATTATTATAAACCCATGTAGAATTAAAGTAAATTTTTTTTAGTTTAGTGTTTTTAATGAAAAATTAACTTAAAAGAAATAAAAAGTTTTAATATGAGCTAATTTGGGTAAGAAAATTCTAATTTGAAATACAGTGTAATATTTTATGATAATAAAGGATTTTTTGTATATATCTTGAATTTAATAAATAGTGTTAAGATTGTATTCCTCTCATTATTGTGCATGAAATGAGAGGTTTTTATATTTTTATTCAAATATACTATTAATCAAAGGAGAGATGTTGATGGAATGGTTATATAAGTTAAATGAAGCTATTAAATATATTGAAGATAATTTACAGGGAAATATAGATTATGATAAGGCAGCAAAAATAGCTTGTTGTAGTACTTATCATTTTCAAAGAATGTTTTCATATATTGCAGGAGTGCCTTTGTCTGAATATATAAGACAAAGAAGGATGACCTTAGCTGCATTTGATTTACAAAAAGGTGATAAGGTAATTGATGTGGCTTATAGATACGGATATGAAAGTCCTACATCATTTAATAGAGCATTTCAAAAGATTCATAATGTTTCACCGTCTGTAGCAAGTAAAGAAGGAGCATACCTGAAGGCATTTCCTCCTATAAGTTTTAAAATTACTGTAAAAGGAGTGAAGGATTTGAATTATAGAATAGTGAAAAAGGATGAAATGAGAATAGTTGGTGTAAAAAAAGAATTTGAAAAGAATATTGAAGTAAGCTTTAGAGAAGTGCCAATGTTTTGGGGAGAAGTAGCTCAAAATGGTAAGTTAAATGAAGTAATATCACTTATGGATGAAAATAGTAAAGGGGTACTTGGAGTAAGTGCTTGTATGGATGACTTAGAGAAGTGGCAATATTATATTGGGGTGGAAACTGATAAAGAAATTAAGCCAGGAATGGATGAATATATAATACCACCTTGTACATGGGCTGTATTTCCTGGGAAAGGTAAAATGCCAGAATCAATACAAGAAATTGAAAAAAGAGCAATAACAGAATGGTTACCATCATCTTCTTATGAGTATGCTAATGAAGCTGATATTGAGCTATATTTAAATGCAGATCCTAATAATGCAGTATTTGAAGTATGGGTACCTATAAAAGAAAAATAATATAAGATTTAACAAAAACATACAAATAAAAACAAATAAGCTGTTTATCTCTTATGATAAGCAGCTTATTTATACAAAAAAATCCTTTTATAAAATTCTTAACCTATATTAAAAGAACTTAGCTAGAATTATATTGAATATATATGTAAAAAGGGAGGAGGAAGTATATGGATTTTCTTGAAAGCAAGGTAGGAAAGCAATTATTAATTATTATTGGTATTATAATATCAGCTATTGGTATTAATGGATTTTTGGCGCCAGCAGATTTACTTAGTAGTGGTCTTGCAGGTATTGTTGTTATATTAAATAAGATATTTGGAGTAAACCAAGGATTAGTTATATTATTAATGAATATTCCTATATTCTTAATTTGTAAAAAATATGTTGATAAGGAGTTTTTTTACTCAAGCATTATAAACATGTTTATTTATTCTGTAGCTTTGGGGATATCAGAAAATTTATATAAGTATATAATTATTGATGACTTAATGATACAAAGTATTTTTGGAGGTATCTTAGTAGGAGTAGGAGTAGGGTTAATATTTAAAGCAAATTCATCTGTTGGAGGCTTAGATATTGTCATGGCTACTCTTAAACTTAAATGTGATATATCCATAAAAAACGCATCTCTAGTAATTAACTTCTTTATTATTTGCTTAGGAGGCATACTATTTGGAGGATTAAGAGCTATGTATACTTTAATATCCATGTATTTAACTTCAATCTTTATAGAACAAGCTAAAGACTGCTTTAATAAACAAAAGTTAATTTTACTAATATCTGAAAAATATAATGAAATTGCTACTAATATAATGTCTGCTACAGGTAAAGGTGTTACTTTTTTAGATGCAGAAGGTGCTTATACAAAGGTTAAAAAGAAAATGATATATTGTGTAGTTTCAACTAGTCAAGTTGCAAAGATAAAAGAGATTATTTACAAAGAAGATAAGGATGCTTTCGTATCAATTAATAATATTGATGAAGTAAAAGGTGGAGGATTTAAGGAGAAAAGATTATAGATGAAAAAACAGCAATTTAATTATTGCTGTTTTTTATATTAATATCTTCACAAAATCTTTATATGATTATAAAAAACTTAATATGAACTTAACTGGAATCTAAATATAATAGAATTATATTAAATAACAGGAGTTGAGTTAAATGCTTGAGGTATGTGAAAAAAATAGTATTGATAATAAAATTAATAAAATAATTTACTATTTAAAAATAGATGATTATGATTCAGCAATTAATCATATCAAAGATGTGATGGTTGAAGATTTATCATCTGGAAAAATTCACAATTTGTTAGGTATATATTATGAAAAGAAAGCTGACTTTAACAGAGCTAGAAAACACTACAGAGCTGCATGTGATTTAGAGCCTACACTTATAGCACCAAGAAAAAATCTTGAAAGATTAGGAGGTTTTAGATATATATGTAGTAATAAATATATTGATTATGGAGAAGAAATAAGTTGATAGGGCAATTTATGTCAAAATGATTTATAATAAAAAAATAATATAAAAATATTAATATGAGGAAAATTCTATGAAACACGAAGCATATAAAGCTGATTTTTTTAAAACTATATTTATTATGATATTAAGTATCATTATATCTATTATATTTCAGTATATAAATTTAAATGAAGCAACAATCATTTTAGTTTATATTCTAGGTGTATTATTTACGTCTAGTGTTACAAATGGATATTTGTATGGAATACTTGCTTCCATAATAAGTGTACTTTCTTTTAATTTCTTTTTTACAGAACCATATTATACATTAATAGCTTATAGAGCAGATTATCCAGTGACATTTTTAATAATGCTAATAACAGCTTTAATTACTAGTACATTAACCTCTAGAGAAAAAAAAGAGGCCAATATTTGTAGATTAAGAGAAAAAACTATAGAAGAACTGTATAAAAGCAATATAAAACTTCTTAGTGCAAGAAATAAAAAGCAAGTATTAGATTTTTCTGGTGAAAGTTTGGTAGAAATTCTAAAAAAAGATATTATAATTCTTATGAAGGATGATAAAGAAAGATATATTTATAGTCTTAAGAATAATGAATCAAAATATACTTTTTCTAGTAAGTTGGATGAAAAGGCAATAAGTTATACTTATGAAAAAGGTGTAGCAGTAGGTAAAGGTACAGCCTATCATAATGAATGGAATTCATCTTATTATCCTATTAAAAATGATGAAAAGGTCATAGGTGTAGCAGGTGTATATTATGATGAACAATCAACTATTGAAAGTAGTGAGAGTATGTTGCTACAATCAATATGTGCACAACTTGCCCTTGCTATACAAAGAGAAGAATTGTATGAACAAAATAGATTGGTAAATTTAGAAGCAGAAAGTGAAAGACTTAGAGGAAATTTATTGAGGTCTATTTCTCATGATTTAAGAACACCACTTACTAGTATATTAGGTTCAGTTTCTACTATAATGGATAACTATGATTTACTAGAGACAAATATTAAGAAAGATTTACTTAAAAACATTTATGATGATACAGTATGGCTTAGTCAGTCTTTTGAAAACATACTTAGCATGACCAGAATAGATGAAGGTCGATTAAAAATTAATAAGAGTATGGAAGTTTTAGATGAAGTAGTTGTAGGGGCTATATCTAAAGTGAAAAAATATTCTAATGACCATGAAATTAAATTATTTTTACCTGATGAAATTATATTAATAAATATGGATGGCTTACTTATAGAACAAGTATTAGTAAATTTAATTCAAAATGGTGTAAGATACACGCCTAAAGGATGTGAAATACAAGTTATTATAGAAAAGGAAGATGATAAGGTAGTATTTCAAGTAAAAGATAATGGAAATGGTATCTTGAAAGAAGATTTAGATAGTATTTTCCAAAGATTTTTCACAAAAAATAGAGGATTAGATAATGAACAAAGAGGCGTTGGCTTAGGACTTGCCATATGCAAATCCATTGTAGAAGCACATGGAGGAAAAATTAAAGTATTTAATAATGAGTTAGGAGGAGCGACATTTAGCTTTTCCATACCTTTAGAAGAGGAGGTATAAATGGAAATAAAACCATTAATTTTAGTTGTAGAAGATGATAATCCTATAAATAAGTTTATAAAAGTGTCTCTGGAAGCTCAAAATTATAAATGTATAGAAACAAATTTAGGAAGTAATGCCATATCACTAGTATATTCTGCAAACCCAGATATAATAATTCTTGATTTAGGATTACCTGATATGGATGGTATAGATGTTATTAAGCAAATTAGGGAAAATACAAAGGCAAAAATAATAGTAGTATCAGCTAGAGGAAGAGAACGTGATAAGGTTGAGGCTTTAGATATGGGAGCTGATGATTACTTAACAAAGCCTTTCAGTATTTCAGAATTATTGGCGAGAGTTAGAGTAGGTCTTAGAAATATGAATACTGTAAATAATAATTTTTTTGAAGAACAGTCAGTATTTAAGTTAAGAGATTTAGAAATAGACTATGAAAAGCGAAAAGTATCTGTAAGAGGGGAGAACATTCATCTTACACCTATTGAATATAAAATAATAGTACTTATGAGCAAATACAGCGGAAGAGTTTTAACACATAAGTTTATAATAAAAGAGATTTGGGGAAGTTATTTAGAAAATGAAACGCAGTCTTTAAGAGTGTTTATGGCAAGTATAAGAAGAAAAATTGAAAAGGATCCAGCCCAGCCAGAATATATAATAACAGAAATGGGAATTGGGTATCGTCTTGTAGATGAATAAAAGAAGCTGAAGGCTTCTTTTTTTATGTCCAATTTTAGGTACAAAATAAATTTCATATAAAAATCTTAACAAAATCTTTATATCATTACTTATATCTTAATACTAAATTTATGAGCTATTTGTTAGAATATAGTCATTATAAAAATAAAGATTAGGAGATAAAGAAGATGAAAAGAAATAATTATATAATAATTGCTGGATGTAGTAGATTTGGTGCTAATATTGCATCAATACTATCATCACAAGATTATGAAGTAGTTATTATCGATATAGATAAAAGTAATTTCAGAAAAATATCAAGGGATTACAGTGGATTTAAAATAGAAGGAGACGCTACGGATGTGGATGTTTTAATAGAAGCTGGAATAAAAAAAGCAGATACTTTAGTATGTGCTACAAATAATGATAATACAAATATAATGATTTCTGAAATTGGTAAGGAAATTTTCAATGTGGAAAATGTTGTGAGCCGACTATACGATACGGAAAAAGAAATTGTTTATAAAGATTTTGATATAAATATAATTTATCCAACAAAATTAACTATAAATGAGTTTGAAAAACTACTTGAAAAAATGAAAACACAATATATACAAGACAGAAAAATAATATAAAAATTAGTTATTGGAGGAAACAAAAATGAATATTTTAATAGTTGGTGGAAGAGGTACAACAGAATATTTATTAAAGTCATTAAGTAATAAATCTCATAATATAACTTTTATACATGATGATTATGATTATTGCAAAAATATATCAAGAAAGTATGATGTGACAGTAATCTGTGGTGATGGAAGTAAGCCTTATATATTAGAAGAGGCAAGAATACACAAAAATGATATTGTAATTGCAATGACAGAGAGCGATAGTGATAATTTAGTTATATGCCAACTTGCAAAAAAAGTATATGGTATAAAAAGGGCTTTTGCTACAGTTAGTAATCCTAAAAATGTGGAAGTTTTCAAAATATTAGGTATAGATACAGCTATAAGTGCGACCTATGTTGTGGCTGAGATGATTGAACAAATTACAACAGTAAATGAAATTCATAACTTTATGCCTATTGAAGATGGATCTATTTCCATAATTGAAGTAGTGGTAAAGGATGAGTACTATATAAGCAATAAATTAATAAAAGATATAGAGTTCTCACAAGATGCCATAATAGGATGTATTATTAGAGATAAAGAAAGTATAATCCCAAATGGTAATACAAAAATATTACCTCTTGATAAGATTATTATATTATCACTTCCTGACATACAAAATAAAATCTTAAATAATATAGTTAGAGGTGCCTAAGATGAGAAGTAAATTATCAAACAATGTGATTATACCTTATCTGGGTATTTTTCTAGTTATAATAGGTATAATCAATTTAATACCATTATTAGTTTTAATGGCATATCCTAAAGAACTTATTTATGGTAAATACTTTTTAATTCCAGGAATACTTTCTATAATCTTAGGATTAATTATTAAGAAATTTATTCCCATTAATAAAAATAGAAAATTGTCAGTGGGAGATGATGCTTTAATAGTATTTTTAACATGGGTATTAGCTATATTTATATCTGCCATGCCTTTTTACTTAAGTGATATGTTAGACTTTACTCAAAGTATTTTTGAAGCTGTAAGTGGATGGACAACTACAGGACTTTCTGTAGTAGATGTGGAGAATTGTCCTAAAATTTATTTAATGCACAGAAGTATAATGAACTTCTTTGGTGGTGTAGGTATTGTTCTTGTAATGGTTTCGGCTCTTTCTGCCACATTTGGAATGAGTTTATATAATTGTGAAGGTCATCAGGATAGCTTGCTGCCTAATTTATTAAAATCATCAAGATTAATATTATCTATATATACTGGTTATGTGGTATCAGGTGTAATACTATATTCTGCTTTTGGAATGCCAGTATTTGATGCTATAAACCACTCCATAGCAGCCTTATCAACGGGAGGTTTTGGAGTAAGAAGTGATAGTATAGGAGCATATAATAGTTTTTCCATAGAGCTAGTAACTATTATATTAATGATACTTGGTACAACCAATTTTGCTGCTCATTTATTATTAATAAGAGGTAAGTTAAAAAAATTTTTTCAACTGGGAGAAATTAAATTTATGTTTTTAATTTTAGGTATATGTATACCTTTAGTTGGATTCTTCTCTTTAAATCAATTATATGGAAGTGCCTATATGGGTCTTAGAAGATCCATGTTTGAGCTAATTTCAGCATTAACTACTACAGGATTTTCTACGGTAACTTATAATGATTGGAATGGTTTTGCCATATTTATTATGATAATACTTATGATTATAGGTGGTGGAGCAGGATCCACTGCAGGAGGAATGAAATTATATAGAGTGTATATACTATTAAGAAACTGTATTTGGAATATAAAAAGAAAGTTTACATCACCTCACTTAGTAAATGAGGATTATGTATATAAGCCAGAAGGAAAAGTATATATAAGAGATAGTGATAGAAAGGATATCTCCAATTATGCATTTATGTATATTGTCTTATATGTAATTGGTGTATCCATAATGTTATTGAATAATTACTCTCTTCAAGACTCTTTATTTGAATTTGCTTCTGCTTTAGGTACTGTTGGTCTATCTATAGGTATAACATCATCTATGGCACCTCCTATTATATTATGGACAGAAATATTGGGAATGATGTTCGGACGCTTGGAGATATGGGTTATAATAATTGCTGTTATTAAAATTTTTAATAATATGAGAAGAAAAAAATAGTTTGACGACAAACTATTTTTTAGATATAATTACTTTATCCTTAGGTTATTTTTAAAATTATAAAATAAAGTATGGGATGATACCATATTAAATTATAAAGGGAGAAATACAATGGCAAACCTAGACATGATATATAATCGTAAAAGTGTTAGAAAATTTAAAGACGTAGAAGTACCAAGAGAAGACTTAATAAAAATGTTAGAAGCAGCAACTGAAGCTCCATCACCAAAACATCAACAAAATTGGAATTTCGTTGTGGTAACTAATAAAGAATTGATAAATAAAATGGCTGAAATAGTAACTGCAAGCCATGAAAAAATCGGTGAAATAGCTAAGACTGAAAAAGATAGAAAAATACACATGAGTGTTATAAAATATTATACTGCATTCAAAAATGCTCCAGCAGTTGTAATGGTTTATTCAAAGCCTTACGATATGATAGAGTACAAGATATTAAAAGAAAATGGTGCTCCACAAGAAGTACTAGACGTTTTAGTATCTCCTCAATCAGCAGCACAAGCAATAGGTGCAGCAGTGGAAAACTTTTTACTTGCAGCAACAGAGATGGGTTATGGAAGCTGTTATATGACAGGACCTACTCATGCTAAGAAAGAGTTAGAAGAACTAATAGGATTTGAAAAGCCTAATTATGAATTAATGTCTATGATAGCTGTTGGTTTGGCAGAAGATAACACTCCAGCAAAACTACCTCGTAAACCGCTAGAGGAAGTAGTTACTTTTATAGACTAAATTATAAATAATAAATATAATATTAAAAACTGTAGGTATATATGATGCCTACAGTTTTTTAATCTAAATTATTAGCATTTTTAAAATTTGTACTAAGCTTTTTTAATAATCTTAAAAACTCTTGTTTCTCTTCTTCTGTAAAATTACTATATGCAGTTTCTCTAACTTGAGAAGATATGTGATTAAATCTATCTTCTATGTTTCTTGCATTTTCTGTTAATTTTATATAAGTTACTCTTTTGTCAGAAGTAGATTTTTCTTTTTCGAGATATTCTAAATTAATTAATTTATTTACTAAAGCAGTAACAGTAGATTTATCTTTTCCAATTTTTTTTGAAATTTCCTTCATAGTTAAAGGCCTATCACTTTCAAAGAGAGCAGTCAGTATATTACCGTGGCTAGGTATTAAAACATCTAAATTATTTTTCTTTAGCTTATTATCTATAAATTTTATCATTTCTGCTTTTGTTCTACTTATAAAGTATACAATATACTTATCTTTCATAATTGCCTCCTTAGAACAAAGTTAAAGTTTTTAAATATATCTTGTTTTATAATACCATAAATTTAATGAAAATAAATGGGATTTTAATTAAAGAAGAGGTAAGTTATAACAAACTTACCCTTAAATAATATATATATTAATGATGATGCTCTAAATTGTTTCTATAAGAATTCATTACGCCTTTAAATAGATGTGGAACAGTTGGGGGTGTCCAAGTTATGGCATTGGCACCAGCTTTAATAGTTTCTCTAATAGTGTCATCTGTTGGACCACCTGTTGCTATAATAGGAAACTTAGGATATTCTTGTCTTATTTTTGAAACTATTCTTGGTGTATCTCTAGATGCTGATACATTCAATATGCTGGCTCCTGCATTTATTCTCTCTGCTATATCAGTATCTTCACTAATTACGCTAACAACTACAGGGATATCTAGTGCATCAGATAGGCTCTTTAGAGTTTCATTAGAAGTAGGAGCATTGACGACAACTCCAATAGCACCTTGAATTTCTGCATTTGTTCCAAGCATAACAGAACGAAGACCTTTTGTCAGGCCACCACCAACGCCGGCAAAAACGGGAATATCAGCGGCTAAAAGTAAAGCTTGAGTGATAACTGGTTGTGGAGTAAATGGATATACAGCTAAAATTGCATCTGCATTTACATTTCGTATTATAGCTAAATCTGTTGTATATACTAAGGATTTAATTCTTTTACCAAAAACATTAATTCCGCTACATTCTCTAATAACTTCTGGTACACGAAGAAAAGATTTTCGAAGAGTTCCATCAATAGCTGTTGGCATCTCTTTCATATAATAAACCTCCAATTCAAAAAAGGGTATTTTAATCAAAAATATAATTTCTTATTTAATATTTCCAATGAGATTACATTATATGTAGATTAGCAATATTATAACTTTTGAAAATTAAAAAACTGTAGTTTTGCATTAAATTAGCAATTCTACAGTTTCTTGATACTCTAATAAAAATGAAATTATTCATCAGCATTAATATTGTATTTTTTAACTTTTCTGTACAAAGTAGCTATACCAATATCTAGAGCTTTAGCTACTTGTTTCATTCCTTGTGTATTATTTCCATATTTTTTTATGGCTTTTTCAATTTCTTGTTTTTCTAATTCTTCAACAGTTCTAATTTCTTCTTTGTATAATTCATCTAACTTATAAGAGATTAAGTTGGACATACTGCTAATAAATTCGCATAACTCTTGATCTTTAGATAAAATTTTGTTTTTTTGTTCTTCGGTAACAGCTGCTATACCAAGTATTCCTATATTATGGTTGCCTAGTTTAATTGGAGTACAAATATCAGCCAATTCCTTACAGTCGTTACGATGAACACAACCCTTGCAACTGTGTTCCACTTCTTTATTAATAATATAAGACTCCCCAGATATTAATACATTAGAATAAGCAGATTTATCAGATATTTTTTCATCAATTCTATCTTTAAAAATTCCTGTGCCAGCTATTCTTACTAAATCTTTTGATACTACAGTAACATCAACATCAAGTACAGTTGAAATATTTTGGCAAACGCTTTGTATATAATTCTTTATATCAATTAATTTCAAAATTTAACCTCCCAACATATTTTATTTTAAAAGATGTTGTTTATTTAAGTATATCATACTATTATTGTTAATTTTTATCAATTTTATTATTTTGAAACAGGTAAAATTTTGAAACATATAATGAATTATCAAAATGATAATAAACTGGTTGCGTTATCAAAATGATAGTGCTACAATAAAATTATCATTTTGATAATGATAAAAATTGGGAGGGATAGAAATGATATATAGAGATGCATTAGAGCTAATAGGTAACACACCAATAATATCTTTGGATAAGATAGGATATAAAAATGTTTATGTAAAGTTGGAGAAATATAATCCAGGTGGAAGCATAAAAGATAGAATTGCACTTTCCATGATTGAAGGCGCAGAAAGAAGAGGAGAATTAAAAGAAGGTAGTGTGTTGGTAGAGGCTACTAGTGGAAATACTGGAATAGGTCTCGCAATGGCAGGAAATTTAAAAGGTTATAAGGTTATAATTATAATGCCTGAAACAATGAGTATGGAAAGAAGACAACTAGTAAAGGCATTTGGAGCAGAACTTATTTTGACAGAAGGATCAAAAGGTATGAATGGTTCCATAGAAAAGCTGGAAGAGTTATTAAAAGAAAATGATAATTATATAAATCTTGGACAATTTGAAAATGAAGATAATCCAAACGTTCATTATGAAACTACAGGACCAGAAATATACAAAGAAGTGCCAGATGTAAATGTGGTTATAGCAGGAATAGGTTCTGGTGGAACTATAAGTGGAGTTGGAAAATTTTTAAAGGAGAAAGATGAAAGTGTAAAAGTAATAGGGATAGAACCATCGAAATCACCGCTTATTACACAATCAAAAGCAGGTCCACACAAAATTCAAGGTATAGGTGCAAACTTTGTACCTAAAAACTACGATGAAAATATAGTAGATAAGGTAATGACAGTAAGTGATGAAGATGCTTTTGAAGTAGTTAGATTACTTGCAAATAAGTTGGGAATTTTAGTAGGAATATCTTCTGGTGCAAATGTATTTGGTGCCATAGAAATTTCTAAAAAATATCCTGATAAAAAAATTGTAACTGTCGCTCCAGATGGAGTAGATAAATATATGTCCATGGAAATTTTTTAAGGAGGTGATATTATGCTATTTGAACATACAAGAGCAGATATAAATTTTATATTAGAAAACGATCCAGCCGCTAGAAGTAAGATAGAAGTGTTTCTGCTGTATCCTTCTATTCACTCTCTTATAATGTATAGAATATCTCACTTCTTTTATGATAAAAAAAGATTTTTTATTGCAAGATTAATATCTCAATTTAGTAGATTTTTTACTGGTATAGAAATTCATCCAGGAGCACAAATAGGCATGGGTACACTTATAGATCATGGAAGCGGAGTAGTCATAGGAGAAACATCGATAATTGGAGATAGAGTTACCATATATCAAGGTGCTACAATAGGTGCAACAGGAAATGAAAAAGAATTCAAAAGACATCCTACATTAGGAAATGATATTGTAGTTGGCTCCGGAGCCAAAATACTAGGTCCAATTAATATAGGTGATCATTGTAAAATAGGAGCTAATTCAGTTGTTTTGAGAGATATGCCGTCAAATAGTACAGCTGTAGGAATACCTGCAAAAATTAAATATACCAAAGGTAATATAAATAAAGATGGAATAGACAACGTTATATATTTTATATAAATAAGAGAGGCTAATGCCTCTTTTTTTATTTAAAAAGTTGTCGAAATGATTTTATTGGAAAATAAGTAAAATGTGATACCATTAATAATATGAACAGTGTTCATAAAATAAACATTGTTTATATTACTAAGAAAAACTGCAAGGAGGAATTATGGGAATACAAGAGAGACGTAAGATGGAAAAAGAAAAGATCAAAAGAGAGATACATAAAGCCGCCAGCGAAATAATAATAGATGAGGGGTATTCAAAATTATCTATTAGAAAAATAGCAAGTAAGATAGATTATTCTCCTTCCTTGGTATATAACTATTATGAAAATAAAGCAGACATAGTATTATCAATATGGAAGGAAAAATCTGAAAAAATAATTCATACCATGAGTAATTTGAAATTAAATGATTCTGACGAAAAAAATAATATTAAAAACTTATTTAAAACCTATATTAATCTAATCTTAGAAAGTCCAAAAGAGTATAGAGCGATAATGTTAAATAACATAGATATAATAAAAAAAGTAAATTTTAATTTCACAGAAGAAGAAAAAAATAGCTTAAAGATAAGAGAAACTAAAAAACAATATGATAAATATTTGGAAGAAGGATTGTTACGACCTGTTGATACAGAAAAGTATGCATTTTTTTCTTGGATTTCTGTCAATGGATTTATTTCTAATATGGTATTGTCAGATAATCAAAATAAAGAATTTGTAGATAAACTAATTGATGAGTATTTAGACTTTATGATTAATGGTATTTTCAAAAATGATTAAAATATAAAAATTAAAAGGGTTTTAAGGGGAGGAGTAAGTTGAAATGAAAAGTATTGTTGTTTATGAATCAAGATATGGGTCTACAGAAAAATATGCAAAATGGATAGGGGAAGAATTAAATTGTAGAGTATCAAAAATAGGTGATGTAAATACTGAAGAATTATTAAGTTACGATAACATTATATTTGGTGGTTGGTTACATGCAGGTACTATTAAAGGGTTTAAACATATTTACAAATATATTGATAAGTTTAGAGATAAAAATTTAATAGTATATTATGTTGGACTATCAATTATGGATGATAGCGTTTATGAAGAAGTAAAGAAGAATAACTTTAAATATGATGACAACATAAAGCAATTTTATTTGAGGGGAGCATTTAATTATAATAAATTAACAGCGACAGATAAATTAATGATGAATATGTTTAAAATAATATTGAAAAGACAAAAGGAAGAAGAAATGAATGAAAATACTAGAGGCATGTTAGATGCTTATACTAATCCTATAGATTTTACAGATAAAGATAGTATAAAACCTATAATTGATGAAGTTAATAATATGAATTTGTAGTAAAAAAACTCAGCTTAATAAAATTTAAGCTGAGTTTTTATTTTAAATACAACATTTATATTCATCACAGTTTATACAAGGCTCTACATGGACTGTAATACCTTTTACAATTTGTAACTCTTCTAAGATTGATATTTCTAGTTTATTTGCAATTTCATGTCCTTCTAGAACTGTTAAGTCTTTATTTACACAAATAGTTAAGTCTACATAAGCCATAGAACCATGTTTTCTAGTTCTAAGTTCTCCAATGTTTAACACACCTTCTGTTGAATTTGCAATAGATATGATTTGTGATTCATCCTTTTCATCTATGGAATAATCCATTAATTCATTTATTGCATCTTTGAAAATATCAAATCCAACTTTTGCAACAAATAAACCTACAATTACTGTAGCTATAGGATCTAACGCTTTGAATCCAAGTAAAGAACCACCGATACCAATAAATGCAGCTACAGAAGACAAAGCATCTGATCTATGATGCCATGCATCTGCTTTTAATGATGGAGAGTTTATTTTATTAGCTACTTTTATAGTTATTCTGTATTGGTATTCTTTAATTCCTATGGAAATCACAGAAATAACTAGAGGTAAGAATGTTGGCACTTGAATATTCTCTAAATGAAGTAGTGAGTTTACTCCGTTAAAACTTATTTTTAGTGCAACATATATTAATAACATAGACAATAAAAAAGAAACCAATGTTTCTGCTTTTTCATGTCCATAATTATGCTCTTTATCATTTGGTGTTTTTGCAATTTTATTACCTATTAATACCCCAATTGAACTAATTATATCAGAGGCAGAGTGAAGACCATCGGCAATCATGGCATTTGATTTTCCAAATATACCTCCAAATATTTTTATAAAAGTTAAAATCACATTCCACATTATAGATATTAATGTGACTTTTGTTGCTTCTTCGTATCTATTATTGCTCATCTTAATCCCTCTCATTTAAATTCGTATTCTCATTTAATAATATTATATTAGTGGCAAAATGTGATTATGTCAAGAAAATATTGATGGAATGAATTATCAATTGATAATGACATTTGTTTTAATAAGATAAATATAATTAATAAATACCCAAAAAATCTGTTTGTAATAATATTTTTATATAGAAGGTATAAAGAAGTTGTTAAAATCTTTTATATATGATAAAATTCTTTAAACGAAATATTAAATTTCAAGGGAGATTAGGAATGAAAGAAAAGTTAATGAAATTTATGTATGGAAGATATGGAAATGATGAGTTGAATCAATTTCTGTTTAAATTAGTATTTATAAGTTTAGTAATATCCCTATTAAGTGGAAGAGCAAGTTTCCTTGGAGATTTGTTTTATTTTTTAGAATTAATTATGGTGGTATTTATATACTTTAGAATGTTTTCTAAGAATTTTAATAAGAGATATTCTGAAAGAACAGCTTATTTAAATTATTCTAGTAAGATTAAGTTATCATTAGATAAACAAAGTAAAATTAGAGAACAAAAGAAGTCTTATGCATTTTTTAAATGTCCTTCTTGTAAACAAAAGGTTAGAGTGCCTAAGGGAAAAGGGAAGATTTCTATTCATTGTCCTAAGTGTGGAGTAGATTTTATAAAGAAAAGTTAATTTGAAATTAAAAGGGAGTATCTCAAAATATTTTATGGATACTCCTTTTTTGCCTAAGTTTTGAGCAAGGTAGTTGCCTTAAGTTTCATTGCGCCCAAAGTAGATTAAAGTGGTAGCAAAATGATTCACCAATAGGTTACTCAAAGGCCTCTCGCTGGCTACATGGTCGAAGAGAATTTTTAAATATTTAGTAATAAATCTTTAAGTTCTTTTAAAGATTTTACTTCATAAGTTGGTTTTAAATTTGTTTTATTTTCAATTTCTTTAGGGTTATACCAACAAGTGTCTATGCCAAAGTTTGTACCACCTTGTATATCTGAAGATAAGCTATCATCTATCATTAACACTTGGCTTTTATCAATGTTTTTCATATCTTTTAAAGTATATTCAAAGATGCCAGGATTAGGCTTGGATACACCTATATTTTCAGATATCACTATATCTTTAAAGTATTTTGCTATAGTAGATTGTTTAATTCTTTTTTCTTGAACCACAGTAAGTCCGTTTGTAACTATCATAAGTGTGTAATTGTCTTTTATACTTTCTATTAGATCAGTGGAATCTTCAAATAAAAATGATCCATTTGCTAAATGTTTCATATATGCATTGGCAAACTCAACTTCATCAAAAGGTATCTGAAGCTTGTTTGATAATCTTTTAAATCTTTCTATTTTCAGCTTTGATTGAGTAATAAGTCCTTGTTCTAGCTCTTTCCAAATAGCACTATTTATTACCTTATAAGTTTCAAAATGATAAGATTCATCATAATCCATTCCAAACTCAAGAATAGCTTCTTTGAAAGCTTCCTTTTCTGCCTTTTTAAAGTCAAATAATGTTTCATCAGCATCAAAAATTAATACTTTATATTTCATATTTATGTCCCCCATATAAGTTGTTAATAAAAATTATATCATAAATAAAATTATATAATACTTGGAATTTTTAAATAGAGAAATGATTTAGTTTTTATAAAAAATAAAAAAATGTTGCATTATCATTTTGATAATAGTATAATTCTTATTATCATTTTGATAATAAATTTTTGGAGGAACTATGAATAATACATTTTTATCACAATTTTTAATGATAACTAATATACATACTGTGTTAATGGTTGTTATACTTTTAGGATTATTTTTTGTAATTAATAAAATAAGTAAGAAATTCAAATTTACAAAGTTAATGATAATTTCTATTTTTATGGGGTTAGGTCTTGGAGTAATAATTCAAGCAATTGCAAAGTTTCCAAATAACCCTCAGGAAATCACATGGATAAATGAAGTAAGTACGTGGTATGGGCTATTTGGTAATGGATTTATGGATTTACTAAAAATGATAGTTATGCCTTTAGTCTTAGTTTCAATAATAAGAGTTATAATGAATATGACTGAAGATAATTTAGGAAAATTAACATTTAAATCTATGGGAATGTTTTTTGCAACAACTGCTATAGCTGCTATTATTGCAGTAATAGTAGGAAATTTATTTAATTTAGGTTCTTCTTTACAAGGATTAAGTACTAGTGAAGAGCTTAGAGAAATTACTTCACTACCAGATACAATAAGGGGTCTGCTTCCTTCAAATCCAATAAAAGCTATGGCTGATGGAAATACAGTGGCAGTAGTAATATTTGCAGCATTTATAGGTTTAGCTATAAGAAGGCTTAAAAAGAAATATTTAGATATAATTAAACCATTTATGGAGTTTGTAGAAGCTTTTTATAAGATTATAGTTTCAGTTGCCATAACAGTAATAAAACTTATGCCTTATGCAGTAGTTCCACTGATGGCTAGTACCATAGCAAGTAGAGGAGTGAAGTCACTTTTAGATGTGGTTGATTTTATATTAGCATTATATTTAAGTGTGGCTATTATGTTTGTAGTTCATTTAATAATAATAACTTTAAGTGGGATGAATCCTATAACTTATATTAAAAATGCATCAAAAGCATTAATACTAGCTTTTACATCTCGTTCAAGTTTAGGAACATTACCTGTTACAGTGGAAACCTTAATAGATAATATGAATGTAGATTCAGGAACTGCCAGCTTTGTAACTAGTTTAGGTTCAAACATGGGTATGAATGGATGTGCAGGTATATATCCAGCATTAGTAAGTGTTATGCTGGCAAATATGGCAGGAGTAGAGATGAACTTTACTTTCTATGTGATGCTTATTATAGTTATAACAATAAGTTCACTTGGAATTGCTGGAATACCAGGAACTGCAACTATGTCAGTATCTGTGGTAATCTCAGGAATGGGAATGGGAGCATACTTCCCACTTGCTGGAGCAATAATTGCCATAGATCCAATTCTTGATATGGGAAGGACAATGTTAAATGTCAATGGAGCGATGACAGCAGCTGTTGCAGTAGATAAATCATTAAAAAATAAAGAGAAAAAAGAAGCAAAAGTAGCTTAAATAATAGAAATAGCAACTATTTTAGGTATTGTAAAATAGTTGCTATTTTTTTACTTTAATGTGAATTCTAATGAATCAGAAGAATTTTTATTAATTGTAATATTATATATTTTCTTATCTTTAGGATCAAAATCCACATTAAACTCTTCACTTTTAAATTCTTTATTATTTTCATCAGTAACTCTTATGATAAATTTATTGCTACTAATATTCATATGAACTTCTTCTTTTGGTTTTATTAAGCTATTATCAGCATTAGTTACACCATTAGAAGTATTTTTTTCATAAATAGAGATATTTTTAAACCCTTCATCGCTATTATTTGTAACTACTAGATTGTAAGGTTCTATCTTTGTAGAACAGGCTGAAAGAAGTATGCACAAAATAAGGATTAGTGGTACAAAAATTTTTCTTTTCATAAATATCACTCCTTAAATTTATTTAGTATTATTGTACTAATATTATTAAAGCTTATCAATAAAGATTTATTGAAAAACGATAAATATTTATTGTGTTTTTATAAAAAATATATTAATATAATTAGAGAAAATAAAAAAAGGAGAGAAAAAAATGAAAAATAATTATTCTAAGATTTTAAATATTATAGTTTCTGTAGGTATAGGTTTAACACTAATTTTACTGGCTGGTATACCTTTTATTCTGGGAGCACTAAGTAAAAGTTCAGATCTAAATATGGAATCAAAATATGTGATAATACTAACAGGAGGAATTTATGTTTGTGCTGTTCCATATGTAATTGCTTTATTTAATTTGAAAAAATTATGCTCTCATATTACAAGTAAAAATCCTTTTTCTGAGAGTATACCAAAGATTATAAAGAATATTGCTTACTGTGCATTTAGTGAGGTTGTTCTATTTAACTTGGTAAATATTTTACTTTATTTTGTTTATGATATATATCTTTATGCTTTAACTATTTTACCTTGTGTACTGGTATCGTTTGTATCACTTGCCATAGGTGTTTTTGCTCTTGTTTCATCTAAGTTATTTGAAATAATCATAGATATTAAAGATGAAAATGATAGAACTATTTAAGGAGGAAAGTAAATGGCTATAATCGTAAATCTGGATGTGATGATGGCAAAAAGAAAAATGAGTGCCACAGAGCTTTCAAAAAAACTGGGAATTACCATGGCGAACTTATCCATATTAAAAAATAATAAGGCAAGAGCTGTAAGATTTTCCACATTAAATGAAATATGCAAGGCATTGGATTGTCAGCCAGGAGATATTTTGGAATATGTGGAAGATGATGAGGAAATAGAGGAATAGAAAATAAGGGGGAGTTACTTTGAAGAGGATAGTTCAAATTATATTTGTACTCTTAATTTTTTCTTTAGGGATAATATTGAGCAGTTTAAATGACACTGGACTAAACTATTATGATGGTGAAGAGATTATTGAATATAACTGGGACATCACATTACCAGATGGGGGTAAAGAATTATATTATATAACTGGTGAGCCCAGCTTTCATGGAGATGGACCAAGATTTTCTGTATATGAATATGACAATGAAGAAATAATAAAATCTTCATTTACTTGGGAAGATAAGAAAAATACAGATATGGAAGAAGAAATTCAGAATGTGTTAAAAATGTTAGGTGAGTATAACGATGTGTCTGAACAATACATACCTGATTTAAAAAAAGACTACAAATATGTGACTAAGACAAAGGATGATAACTCTCAACTTTATTTAGTATATATAAATGGAGAAAATAGGATTTATGTAATTGAATACTTTCTATAGAAATCGAGGGGATTAAAATGAAGAGAAAATTATTAGTGGTATTAGGTTTATTATTTATGTTTGTAGGTTTCTTTCACTTAAGTTTTTCCAGATCTTATCATCATTTTTTATGTAAGTCTACAGATTTGTCAAAAGAAAATATTAATGGTATATATTTAGGAGAGAGTATCAATAATGATAATGTGAGAGATAAGTATGGATATATAAACAAACTTAGTCGAGATAATGTTGAGTACAATTATTATTATTTAGATGAAAAAATAGAAGTGGCAACAGAAAAATATGATGATAAAATAATAAGATTTGTTATAAATGATAAAAATATATCAACTGAAAAAAATATAAAGATTAATGATAAAAAGAATAAGATAATAAGTTTGTATGGAAAAAATTATTATAAAAGAGTAGAGCAGGGAACGAATATTATGGGATATGTGGATAAGGAAAATAAAACTTCTTTAGAATTTTGGATGTATGACGATAAAGTGGTTTTTTTCAGGTTAGATTATAACTATATGAGATAAAATCTTGTGATAAAGTCACAGAAAATAATTAAAATAGTGATACAATATACTTAATAATTATAAAAAAATCAAAAAAGGGAGATATAAAAATGACAAAACCATCAATTTATCATAGTCAAGGTTATAACTGTGCAGAAGCAATAATAAAATCTTATAACGAGGAGTTTAATACAAGCATACCTGTTGCTTTAGGTAGTGGTATGGGAACAGGTGCAGCAGTTGGAAGTCTATGTGGAGCTGTTAATGCAGCAGTTCTTGTTGCAGGATTTATAAAAGGAAGAGAAGATAGTTCTGCTCCAAATGAAGCTAGAAAATTATCAAAAGAAATAATGAAAAGAGTAAGGGATCAATATGACTCAGAAATTTGTGCTAATTTGAAGAAAAATAAGGTAAGTTGTAGCGAAATAATAGATTTTTCATATAATGCATTAAAAGAAGTTTTAGCTAATGCATAAAATATGGAGGATGAGGTAGTATGGGATTTTTATCAATTCTTCTTAGAAAAAGAAGTTATACCACTATAAATGGGTCCCAATTACAAAGGATGTTAAATAATAATAACAATATATTGATCTTAGATGTGAGAAGTTCAGAGGAGTATTTTAGTGGACATATTCCAAATGCCATAAATATACCTGTTGATACAATTTCATATAATTTATCAAGATTAAATTCATATAAAAATAGTGAAATATTAGTTTATTGTGGTTCTGGAGTAAGAAGTAAAAAAGCTTCAGATATTTTATCAAGAAATGGATTTAATAAAGTTTATAACTTAAATGGAGGCATACCTTCATATAAGGGTAAGCTAATTAGATAATAAAAAAGACCATCTATTTAGATGGTCTTTTTCCTATTTTCCTTTTATTAGTAAGCCATGTTGGTTACAGTAAATATAGAACTTTCCTCTTTCGAATTTTCCAGATAGTCTTGGGAATCTTACTGTTGGACTTTGTTCAGGATAAAGTTTTATTAGAAGAACTCTATCATAAGTTACATAAGCCGCAAATGATATATAGTGTTCTTTAGTCATTTCGTGATCTATTTCCACATAATAATCATTTTCCACTTCCTCAACACTTATTTTATGATTATCATCTACTATACTTGGGATAGCTACTTTTAGTTTTCTACCACAACAAGATATTTCACCTTCACCAGTTGATGTTATTATATTGCCACAGCTTTGGCAAACGTAAAATTTAATTCTTTTCATATTTCCTCCATCTACATTATTAGGCTCTAAATCTCCTAATAATATTTTTTCTATATTAATATCAAATATTTTTGATAGTTCTGTAAGTATTGATACATCAGGACAACCAAGGCCTCGTTCCCACTTAGATACAGTTTTGTCGCTGATATTTAGTAAGTCAGCCACTTGTCTTTGAGTCATGTTTTTCTCTTTTCTTAGTTGCAAAATTAAATTGCCAACTTTATTACAATCCATATTTAACACCTCCACATATACTAGAATAAACTCTATACAATATATTTTCAATCAACTTTCCGTAGAGTTTTAATTATATTTTATATATTTGCCTAAATTATTTGTAAACAAAGATAAATGTTAAAAATTTTATCCAACGCCTATGAATATAATTATATAGATTATATTAACCTAAATTTCCAGGGGGCATTATTATGAATAAGAAAAAAATATTGAATTACACGTCTAAATTAATTTATATTATTTATTTAGCTTCCATAGCTTATTTTATATTTATGAATAGTATGGAGCATACTTTATTTGTTTTAGCCAGTTTAGTAGCTACAATTGTATTAGTTTATTTGAACAAGAAATTTGATGAATTATTCAATGATGACATAATTATAACCTTAGTAATATTTATTTTGTTTGCAGGTCTTTTGGGATCCTCATTTAAATTTTATGATACTATAAAAAATTATGATGACTTCTTGCATATGTGTTCGGGCCTTATTTCTTGTAGTGTGGCTTATCTCTTATTTAATTATTTTTTGAATTTGGAAATTAACTCTATTAAGAGAAGAATATTCTTTGTAATATTTATGTTTATGTTCAGTATGGGTGTGGCTAGTCTTTGGGAACTTATGGAGTTTTTTATAGATAAGTTTTTAGGACTTCGCTGTCAAGCGGGAGGACTAGTGGATACCATGATGGATATGTTTGATTGTTTAATTGGAAGTATTATAATAATACCTTATTATGTTAAGAAAGTTACTAAATCCTATGAAAAAAATATGTAATATGAAGATGATTTGATATTTTTTATATTTTATAGTAGTATAAGACTTATTATTGGAAATAAAACAAAAATTATCAATGAAGATAAATGAAAGTTTAGGGGGAAATTTTAATGAATTATGAGATAGTTGGAAGAGTAGTTCCAAGTGTGGAGGTTTCTCTTTCAAGAGGAGAGTCTATGTTTACACAATCTGGAGGAATGTTCTATCAAACTGAAGGAATAAAAATGGACACAAATACAAGAGGTGGACTACTAAAAGGAATAGGAAGAATGTTTGCAGGAGAATCTATGTTTATGGCAACATACACTGCAACTCAAGATGCAAAAATAGCATTTGCTTCAACAGTACCAGGAAGCATACTTCCAATAGATGTATCTAAAGGAACTTTTACTATACAAAAAGGAGCTTTTTTAGCAGCAGAGTCTTCCGTAGAATTAAAAACTACTTTTAATAAGAAGCTGGGAACAGGATTCTTTGGTGGAGAAGGATTTATATTACAAGAGCTAAGAGGTAGAGGAACTGCTTTTTTAGAGATTGATGGAGACGCTATAGAAATGGATTTAGCACCAGGAGAAGTTATAAAAATAGATACAGGAAATCTTGTAGGATTTGAAGATACTGTTAGATATGAAGTGGAAACTGTAAAAGGGCTAGGTAATGTGTTCTTCGGTGGTGAGGGATTATTTTTAACTAAGCTTACAGGACCAGGTAAGATAGTTCTTCAAACTATGAATATGAATGAGTTTGCTTTAAGAGTGGGATCTTATATACCAACGAGTAGTAATTAATTTTAAAAGTCCAAGGGTGTATCATTTTTGATATGCCCTTGGACTTTTCGTTAATATTGTAAATTCTATTGTATAGTTTAATAAAATCCTTAACTAAACCAACGTCCTTTTATATGTGTTATTATCTAGGATAAAGAACACAGCACAAACATCCAAGCTATTTCAATAATTATGCGTTCTTAATATTTATCTAACCTTCAACAGCTATCGGATTATGATTCTTTTTTTCACTTACACGCAATACGATACTGTCTGAATCAACCTGTAATTCAATTTTGTCACTATTTAGTTCAGTAATTTCTCCAACAGTTAAAACAGTACTTGCCTTCATTCCATCAACATCAATAGTTATCGTATCAATCATATCTTCAGGTAAAGAAGCATATGGGATTTCAAGCTGCATTTTCTCCAGTATCCCTGCGATTTTTTCATCATTGGTAACAATGATATGAATTACACTGTTGACTTTTTCGTCTGCAGTTAACGCTTGAAAACTGATGTGTAAAATTTCATCGTTAACTGGATTTAAGGATTTTTCCTTAATTTGTACCGGTACTGTTTGCCCGTCAATATTAATCATCAATTTACTGCCTTCACGTTTGAGGCGAATCAATTTGCGTGCAACAGCTTCTTCCATTTGAATAGAGATTGATTCTGGCAAAGAATTACCAAACACATCTCCAGGAACCATCCCGAGTCGTCTCATTTTTTTTGCCTTTAAATTAAAATCACGTTTTTGAACATTAATAGTTTCCATTTTGTTTCCTCCTAATTGTTTTATAATATATGCTTAATTGCAGCGTCATGCGTTGCAATAAAACAGGCCATATAAGTGAGGCTTTTATCGCTGCTTGTCACAGATTACCTACCATTTTCTTTATGTAATGCATTGTTGCTTTCTTCAAATTACTTCATTTTATAAGTCATAAAACGATTTCCTAAAGCGGCTCAAAGTAAAATCCTGAGTATTTTTTGATTTAACTTAATATTTTCTTACTAAACAGATAAATCTCTTTTCGAACCCTAATAAAAAAAGAAGGGCTCTTCATACAACACTATAAGCGTAATACAAAAAGCCCTTCTTTAAAGACGGTTCTTTTTTATTTACAATTAAGTATAGTATAGAATAGTTCCGATTGAAAAACAATAGGGACATTTTTTATTTCGTGTATCCTTGTTTGAAATTGTGAAATAATATTTAAAATAAACCATTATTATCTATTATTTTTTAGTTTTGGAGAAAAAATAGACAAACATTATGATGTGAATAATTATAACGTTTAAAATATAAATTATAATAAAAATCAGAGATAGAGTTATGCATACAAGGATTTATACTTCAAGAGCAAGAGGTAGAGTAACTGCTTTCTTAGAGATTGATGGAGATGCCATAGGAATGGATTTAGCACCAGGAAAGATAGTTCTTCAAATTATGAATATGAACGAGTTTGCTTTTATAATGAGAGATTTTTATACAAAAATGACATTATAAAAACTAGTATTTGTATTACAATAGCTATATAATGTGAAGAAGAATTATTTAATTATAACTATCTGAAAGGGGAAGAGAGTTTTAATAGGAGGGAGAAATGGACACATTGTTTGAAAACGAGTATATTTTAACAGAGGAGTTAGCTTTGGAGATTCCTAAAAATTTAGTTAGCGTAAAATACAAAATGTTTTGCTACATAGCTATATTCAGTATCAAGAGCCCATAAATCTATGGGCAAAAAGTTATATGAACGACAAAAGGCTATAAATAATTATAAAACATTAAAAAAAATAATTTATTTTTATGAAGACAGAGTAGAAGTAATATCACCTAATGGTGGTAAAACTATAATATTTTATGATAATATAAAAACAATTTATAAGACACGCAATTTTTACTCACTAAACAGTTAAGGAAAAGTCCTTGTATCAATAAAAAAAGAGAGTTTTACAAAAGGAACTTATGAAGATTTTCAAAAGTTTATATCTAATAAGACTTCTAATATATATAATTAATTTACAACTAGCATAAATAAAAATAGGTTTGATATTATTTAGTTAAATATTATTATTACATTGTATAAGGGATATATCAAAAATGATACATCCCTTATGATTTAACTTATTGCGCCACCAAAAATGACGATATTGTTGATAATAGCAGCTACTTCCTCTGGAGATTCTTTCAAGTCATTGTTCAACCATGTTTGGACAACGGAAAAAACTCCTCCAACGGTGTATTTTATAAAATAATCTAAAAATACATCGTCTACTTTGGAAGAGCTAATAATTTTGTCAATATTGGCTTTGCTTGCAATTAAAATAATTCGATCCATAATATTGCTTTCCATGTGACGAGAAAATAATATTTTGCATAAATCTTTGTTTTCTTTTATCAGTTCAAGGACCTTAAGAAGCAAAATTTCTTTGTAATCTTCAAGTGGAGTTTCTTCTATATACTCCAATATTTGATTAAACAACTCATCTTCCATGGACTGAAGTAAATCATAGGCATCTTTGTAATGAGTGTAAAAAGTACCTCTGTTAATATTTGCATTTTTACATATATCAGTAACAGTGATTTGATGAATTCTTTTATGTTGTAAAATCTCAACCAAGCTATCTTTAATTACTTTTTTGGTGTATAAGATTCTTCTATTTCCTTTAACTCCTGCCATAATTTCATCCTTTTTATTTACTAAACAATTTATAATTACAAGTTATTAAATAGACAAAAAACAATAAAGTGTTTATTTAATAACAAAGTGAAAATATATGATTATTGTAAGTGTTTTTTATATAATTTATACTAGTTATTATAGCATTAACCAAACATAGTGTCTATTTAATAACAGTGAGTAATCAAAGCTAAGGATTGGGGGACGAAATGTCATATATACAAATAATAGACGAATATAAAAGATACAAAATTGGAGAAAACACTGTTGTTGCCAATAATGGTATTAATTTTTCCATAGAAAAAGGAGAGTTTGTTATTATTTTAGGACCAAGTGGTGCTGGAAAAACAACTGTACTTAACATTCTTGGAGGAATGGATTCTTGTGATGAAGGAAACGTAATCATTGATAATGTTGATATTGCCAAATTTAGTAATAAAGAACTTATCAATTATAGAAGATATGATGTGGGATTTGTATTCCAGTTTTATAATTTAGTGCAAAATTTAACTGCTAGGGAAAATGTGGAACTGGCAACGCAAATTTGTAAAAATGCTTTGGATGTAGATAAAACTTTGGAACTTGTTGGTCTTGGTCATAGAAAAGACAACTTCCCAAGTCAATTATCAGGAGGAGAACAACAAAGGGTTTCTATTGCAAGAGCCATAGCTAAAAATCCAAAATTACTTCTTTGTGATGAACCAACAGGAGCTCTTGATTACAAAACAGGGAAACAGATTTTAAAAACATTACAAGACACATGCAAAAACATGGGCACAACAGTAATAGTTATAACTCACAATACAGCTCTAGCACCAATTGCTGATAGAGTTATAAATATAAAAGATGCAAAAGTTCAAAGTGTGCAAACAAATGAGAATCCTGTGTCTGTTGAATCTATTGAATGGTAGAGGATAATATATGAAAAATAAAGCATACGAGAAATCAATAAAAAGAGAAATTCTATCTTCAAAGGGAAGATTTATTTCCATAATGGCAATAATTTTCCTGGGAGTTGCCATTTATTCAGGGATTAAATCATGTGGTCCAGATTTAAAAGCATCAATAAATGAATATTTTGCAAAACAAAATCTGATGGATAGTAGAGTAGTTTCTAGCCTGGGGCTTCATGAAAATGATTTAAACCTACTTGAAAATAATGATAAAATTCTTGATTATTATGCAACACATAGTGTAGATGTGAATTTAACTAATACAAATGAAGTAGTTAGATTTATGGAATACGATAAAGATAATTCCAAGAAAATGAACACATTAAGTGTTGTAGAGGGCAAACTGCCAGAAAATAGTGGTGAGATTGCTTTAGATGTAAATGCATTGAAAGTAGATAAAAATCTAAAAATCGGTGATGAATACATTGTGGAATCTGACAAAGATACGGAAGAATATTTTAAAAAGAAGACTTTTAAGATTGTTGGCTTTGTTCAAAGCCCCATGTATATAGACAATGCATCTAGAGGAACAACTACTGTTGGAAAAGGAAGTATAGATTATTTTGCTGTAATAAATAACTCTGACCTAAGTATGGATGTTTATACTGAAGTTTATGTGAGATTTAAAAATACTCAAAATCTTGGTGCATATGATGATGAGTACAAAGACAAGATGGAAGAAAATAATGAATATCTTGAAAATTTATTCTCACATAGAGTAGTGGAAAGAATAGAAGAAATAAAATCAGATGCGCAAAAAGAATTTGATAAAGCTTATGAAGAAATAGAAGCAAATGAAAAGAAGCTTGAAGATGCTCAAAAAGAAATAGACGATGGTAAGATGCAACTTGCAGAAGGTAAAGAAGAATATGAGTTATCTTTAGTAAAATTTGAAAAAGAAATAAAATATAATGAAAAATTACTAAGTGATAATGAAGCCAAGATGAATGAAGGTCAAAAAGAACTTGATAAGCAAAAGGCAACATTATTAGAGGGTGAAAAACAACTTGAAAGTGCTAAGAAGACTCTTGATGATTCTAAGAAGACATTTTTAAATCAAGGAATTGATCCTACAAAAGACACTAAAGAATATGAAAGTCAAATTAAAGGATTAGGCACACTGATTTCTACTTATGATAAATTATCTAAAGATATAAAAGATAGTACAAATAACCTGAATGAAAATAATCAAATTCCAAGTGAAAAGATTCAGTATTGGAAAGGGATAATTTCAAATCCTAATATGGGATTAAGTGGTTTAAGTGAATTAATTAATGCTTTAGAAGCTGATTCATCTAATGTTTCTTTGGCGCTTACTCTTTCAGAAAGCATAAACACTGCCAGCAAAAGTTTAAGTGAAAATAAATCAAAACTAGAAACTTTGGTTGCTGGAATAACTCAGTATCAAGAAGGAGTAAAAACTTACGAAAAAGAAAGTGCTAAGTTAAGTGCAGGAAAAACTAAGTTAAATGAAGCTCAAGCAGAACTTGATAAAGGTAAGAAAGAGTTGGCTAAAGGGAAAAAAGAGCTTGAAGAAGGTAAAGCTGAAGGTGAAGGAGAATTTGAAAAAGCTAAAAAAGAACTAGAAGACTCTGAAAAGAAACTTCTTGATGGAGAAAAGGAAATCGAGGAAAATAGAGCAAAACTCCTTGATGCAAGAGAAGAAGTAGACAAAGAAAAAGATAAATTAAATGAACTTGATGATAGTAAATATTATTTCTTTGACAGAAATGACAATCAAGGTTACTCAAGTTATAAAGGATCAATAGATAGTTTAGATAAAATAGCAGCTGTATTTCCTGTATTTTTCTTTTTAGTTGCAGCTTTAATATGTTTAACTACTATGACTAGAATGGTGGAAGAAAACAGAATAGAAATAGGAACTCTTAAAGCTCTAGGTTATAGAGATTTTGAAATAGCAAGAAAGTATATAATTTATGCTTCAATTGCCAGTATTTCAGGGGCTATAATAGGTATATTGGTGGGAAGTTTCATACTACCACTTATAGTTAATATAGCTTACTCATCTAGTTTCTCTTTACCAAAAGTCATATTAAACTTATATCCATCATATATAATTCAATCACTGGTGGCATCTTTAATTTGTACAGTGGGGGCCTCAGTTATTGTATTAAAAGAAGAACTAAGAGAAAATCCTTCTAATTTAATGAGAACTAAAGCACCGAAGCTTGGTAAGAAAATTTTATTAGAGAGAATTAAGTTTATATGGAAAAGGCTTAGCTTTAATCAAAAAGTAACATTTAGAAATCTTTTCAGATATAAACGAAGAATGTTGATGACTATATTTGGTATATCAGGATGTATGGCCATGCTTGTAGCAGGTATATCTCTTGAAAAATCAAACTCTTCATTATCAGACTTACAATATGGTAAATTAATAAAATATGATGCCATGATTGTATTTGAAAATAATAGCACTGAAAAAGAAGATGAGGAGTACAATAAGTCTATAAGTAGTTTAAAAGACTATGAAGATGACTTAGACATTTATCAAGAATCAGTTACTTTTAGCAAAGAAAATATGAGTAAGCAAAGTGCTTTAATGTATGTACCAAAAGACACTGACAAATTAAATAAATTTATTTTATTAAATGATAGAGCAAGTGGGACTGAGTACAAGTTAAGTAATGATGGAGTTGCTATAAATGAAAAGTTGGCAAAACTTTTAAATGTGTCTAAAGGAGATTATATTACTTTAACAGATTCAGATAATAACAATCACGAAGTTAAAGTAGACAATATAGTAGAAAATTATCTTGGGCACTACATTTATTTATCACCATCATATTACAAAAAGATATTTAATGAAGATGTAAAATATAATGCACAATTACTAAACTTCAAATCTAAAATAAAAGATGAAGATAAGATATCATCAACACTTATGGACAATGACAAAGTTGTGAATGTTACATTTGCTTCTAAAATGAAAAGTATGAGTGAATCGTCAGATTTAGGTCTTGTTATGATAGTAATAATAGTTGCTTCAGGAAGTTTAGCCTTTGTTGTTTTATACAACTTAATAAATATAAATGTATCTGAACGTATTAGAGAAATATCTACTATAAAGGTATTAGGTTTCTATGATAATGAAGTTGATATGTATATATTTAGGGAAAATATAATACTAACATTCCTGGGAATACTTGCCGGATCTGTTTTAGGTAAAATTTTATATGTATTTTTAGTAAGTACAGCAGAAATGGATAATATGATGATGATCCCAACAGTGGATCTGAGTAGTTATATTGTATCTGGTGTAATTACAATGATATTTGCCATACTTGTTATGATAATAATGCATAAAAAGTTAAAAAATATAAACATGATTGATGCACTTAAGTCTGTAGAATAATGATTCACAAATAAAAAATAAGGTGGGTACTTTAACTTACCTTATTTTTGTGCTATATATTATTATAAGAATGAAAATATCAAAACAAAATTTCAAATTATAATTTTTTAAGATATAAGTGTTAAATAGAATATTAAAAGAAAAGGAATAAGAGTTTATGAGGATGTTTAAAGAAAAAGGAAAATTAATAGAACTAACTCAAGTGTCGCTATTTCTTATGGTAACTTTATATTTATTGGAATCAATATTTATAAGAGGTATGTTTAGTAATATATTTATATTATTTGGTGTGGGAATTTGTGGTGTGATTACTATTTTAGTTTCGCTTTTTAAAAAGGAGTATAAATTAATTATATTAGATTTTGTTATTTGTTTAGTGTGTTTTATTATTTTTAATATTTTAATAAATTTATAAAATAAATGTAATTGCTAATGATTAAAGCTTAGTAACTACATTTATTTAGTTATTTTTTATTAGAAAAGTAATAATCTAATTAATATTATATAAAACAAATAAATCATATTATAAAGAATACTATATAATATTTATATAAGCAGCTAAGATGTCGTAAGTTGTTTAAATTATATAGTATTTAGATTTACACCGAGGCGTGTCAATTGGGGAGGTATCATGAAATTAAGCATAATTGGGGTTCCAACTTATTATGGATGTGACAATGATGGAACACAATATTCACCAGAAAAACTAAGAAATGCAAATATTATAAAATTGATAAAAGATAACGGGGAGATTGAAGTTGCAGATCTTGGAGATATTGATGTAATAGAAATGATGGAAAAAGATAAGTTTAAAAATGAAAAAAATATTAAATATTTTGAAAGTATATATGATTTAAATTTAAAGTTATCTAAAGCTGTAGATGATGCAATGGATAATAGTGATTTTACATTAATATTAGGTGGAGATCATGGAATAGGTCTTGGAAGTATAACAGGGGCTAGTAAACACTCACAAAATTTAGGAGTCGTGTGGATTGATGCTCATGGGGATTTCAATACTTCAGCAACATCACCAAGTAAGAATTTTCATGGAATGCCTTTAGCATATTTATGTGGACAAGGAGATTCTAGACTAGTTAATTTATATTATGAAGGTGTTAAAATAAAAGAAGAAAACGTATTTCATATAGGCGGAAGAGATATAGATGAAGGAGAACAGAAGTTAATTGATAATTCAAAGGTTAACTTTTATGATAAAAAAGTAATAGATAAAATAGGATTAGAAGATGTAGTTGACGATATAATAAGAAAATGCAGAGAACAAGAATTAGATGGTCTTCACATAAGTCTTGATATAGACTTTATGGATAAGTTTATTGTGGAAGGTACAGGAACGAGAGTTGCTGGAGGATACACTGTTGAAGATACTAAATATATTTTAAGACGTCTTATGGGTATTGGTATCGTTAAGTCCATGGATTTTGTTGAATTCAATCCAAGATTAGATGTAAATGATAATACTTTGGAGGTATGTAAAGATTTATTATCATATTTTGGTCAGATTTTAAAAACTAAAGAATTAGTTTTATGCTAAATAATAAGGCTGTAGTCAGGTTTGTGTAAATCAAATCTGAGTACAGCCTTTTGAATTATTAGGAAATTATAACTAACGACTAATTGAAGGAGAAATAATTTTGATTTCAAAGAACATTAATGATGTTAAGTTGATATTTTCACAAATTAAGAAAATATTGTGTAAAGTATAACTTATGTCAACGAGGGCATACTTGATGTCAAAAGAAGTGAGGATATATTTGGATGAGTAAAAAGAAATTAAAGAAAAAGAAAATAGTACAGAAGCTAAGTTGGGAGAAGCTAAAGCTTATATTGGTTTAAATAATATTGATAAAGTTAAAGAAATATTAAAAGAAACAATGGAACGTGATAGGAAAAATGAAAATTTATTAATGGGTATATTGGAAATGCTAAGCGACTTAGATTTAGACTTTTCAAATGAATTAATAGCAAATTACACAGAAAACGTAGGCGTAGATAATGTATCAGGTAAGTTTAGAGCTGAAATAATAGAATATGCAAATAGAGATGAAATTAATGAGACTATAGAAACGGCTCAAAAATTGCATGACAAGGCTGTGGAAGGAAAAGAAGAAAGACAATATGAAGAAGGTTCTAAGGCACTTTTATTAAGCATGATAGATGAAAGTAAAGAATTTAGTAAAAACTACTTAGTTCAACAATCAGAAGTAGATAACATAACAAAAAGACTTAAAGAATCTATAGCAAGTTTTGAAGATAAAATGATAAAGCCTTTCCCAAAGGAATTGATTAATAGCTACATAAGCAGACTGAAGAATATAGAAGCACAAGTTGATGCATCATATGCTAACTGGGATTTGAGTAATGCTGAAATGGGAAATATACTGTACGATGCACAAACAGAATATGAATCAATATTAAATGAAATATACGCAGATTTATACAAGAACTTACCTGCAAGTAAAAAATCTTCAGTTGAAGCTGACCAAAATAATTACAAAGGTGAAAAAGAAAAAACTCAATATGAATTTGACAATATGGACCCAATGAATATAGGAACTTGGTTAGTACAAGGTATTCCAGAATCATTTGGAAATTTAGCAAAAGAAAATTGTTACTATTTAATTGATAAATATATGAAATAAAAAATAAACTTCTTTTATAAAGAGGTTTATTTTTTTGTCAGTTTTTTGTGATAAAATTCGTATTAACTAGTGTAAAAGCTTTTACAGGGAGGAAATTGAATTGAATGACAAGTTAATAATTAAATATATAAAGAAAAGTAATTCAAAGGGCATGGAGATGTTAATAGATAATTACAATGGATTACTTACTTCAGTAATTAGAAAACATATATCTCCTATTAACAATTACGAAGAAGAATGTATAAGTGATGTGTTACTTGCAATTTGGGATAATATTGAAGGATTTAATGAGAAGGAAAGTTCTTTTAAAAACTGGATATGTGCAATTGCAAGGTATAAGGCTATTGATTATAAAAGAAAATATATATCCAAAATAAGTGAAGAATTGAATCAAGAACTTTCTTATATAGATGAAAATTTATATAAACTAGAGTTGGAAGAAGATATAGAAGAGCTTTTAAGCTCACTAAATCATAAAGACAGAGAACTTTTCAGAAGGTACTACTTAGATGGTGACAAGTTGGAGGAAATAGCAGTTGAAAATAATACGAATGTATCTAACTTACATAGTCGTTTATCTAGAGGTAGGAAAAAAATAAGAAGAAGTATTTTGAAATAAGGGAGTGAGATTATGATGGATAAATATGAAATTTTTAATAAAATAAAGATAAATACGGATGAATATGAAGAAGTAAAAACTGATAACAATGAAGAATTAAAAGCAAAAATCATTGAAAAACTAAATACATCTGAAAGAGTTAAGAAAAAGAAAGAAAAGAATAATAAAATAATTAAAAGTGTGGCATCAATAGCCATCATAGCTATAGGAATTGGTATGTTTACACCATCTTTGGCAGATAATTTGAAAAAAAGATTACCAGAGTTTGAAACTATGTTAGATAAGATAAAAGAATCTATTGATAATTCAGATGTGGTGGAATATGATCCAAGTCTTTATCCTGAAGTTGAAGAAGAAAAGGAAGAGCACAAAAAAAGTAAACTTATAGCAACACCTATAAATGTATCCAGTGAAGATGAGGGACTAAAAATCACCATAGACAATGCCATGTACGACAAGAAAAAATTATATCTTGATATGACATTAAAAACAGATGAGCCTTTTAATAAAAGTAAATATAAAAAAATAGTTGGTGATTCTCCTTATGGTGATGGAATCAAGCAAATGTATATTGATAATTTAATAATATACATGAATAATACTAAAGCTGATGGATATGGTTATGGTCCTGGTATTGTTGAATTTGTTGATGAAAACACTATAAAGCTTAGTTATTTAATTGAATTAGATCCTAACAATGATATGGAGGATGTTAATTTTGAAATAAGTTTTGGAACTAGAAATTATAAAGACTCTGGATTTTCTAATACTTATAAGGGCACATGGTCTTTTGATTTTAATATAAAAGCCATAGATGATAATAAAAAGAGCATAGTTGTAGATGAAAAAGATGGTGACTATACTTTGAAAAAAGTTGATGTAACAGATACATATATTGAAATAAAAATGCAACTTCCTTTCCAACCATCCCTAGGAAATCCTCATAATAATTTTATAATAGTTCATGATGATAAGGGAAGAGAACTGGAAATGTCTACAGGAAGTGATGGAAAAAATAAAATTTACACTCAAATAAATGAATTAATTGATATAGGTGAAATTCCTTCATATATTGATATATTAGTTTGCACAAATTATGGAGAAGAAGCAAATCCATTATCTAGTTTTAGAGTGAATTTAAAATAAATATGTTCTGACATATAATTATTATGATATAATAAATTCTAATTATGGGAGGAATATTATATGTCAGATTGTATAACAACATTTTCAAAAGTTAGATTTACTCCATTAAATCCTAAAAAAGAGGATATATTGGTAGATGATATTGCACATGCATTATCACTTATGACTAGAGCAAATGGTCATTTTCCAGAGTTTTACTCTGTGGCACAACATAGTATTTTTTGTTGTGAAGAAGCACTAGTAAGAGGGTATAGCAATAGAGTTGCCCTAGCATGTTTATTACATGATGCAAGTGAAGCCTATATGGCTGATATTATTAGACCAGTAAAGAAACATTTAAGTGAGTATTTAGAGATAGAAGAAAAATTACAAACTTTTATTTATAGAAACTTCCTAGGTGAAGATTTAAGTGATGAGGAACTAAAATTAGTAAGCTTTATTGATAATGCTATGCTTTATAATGAATTTATACATTATATGGATGAAGAATTAAATATTGATAAGGTTGAGTTACTTAGTTCACCTGATTTTAAATTTACTAATTTTAAGGAAGTTGAAGACAAGTTTAAAGAGTTGTTTTATAAGCTTGTAGATAATATCTAAAGAAACTGTAATATTTATATGATGATAAAGCTGTATGTATTTAATTTACATACAGTTTTTTTAATATATAAATAGACTATGAAATTAATTGTATTATTATAAATATTGAATTATCATGGTTATTAGATGAAATACTTAATATATTTTAACGACTATAATGTAAATTAAAAGGGGAGGAATATATGATTTTCAATAAAGAATTAATTTATAAAGGATCATCAAGAAAGGAATACGAAGAAATAATTAATATACTAACGTTAAATGATATAAAATATACTGAAAAAATAAGAAATAAAAATAAAGATATTGGACCTATAATAAATAAAATGATGGTTGGTACTTTAGGTGAAAATGAAAATTTTTCTTATGAATATACTATTTGGGTAAGCAAGGAGAAATATGAGCTTGTTTCTAGTTTAATTAAAAATATTTAGATGCAATTTATGTCTTATAGTTAAATAATTATTATAAAAATTATTATGATAATATATTATTAAAAATATACTGAACAGGGGAAATACAAATTATGAAATGTCCATATTGTAATGATGATATGATGTTGGGAATTATATGTGGGGGAAAAGATTCTGTTAAATGGATTCCAAAGGAAAAAGATAAGGGAGCAATTTTATCAAGTTTTGTAAAAGGAATTACAATTTTAGAGTGGATGGACTCAAAAGTAGAGGGTCATTATTGTGAAAAATGTAAGAAGATAATAATAGATGTTCCAAAGCAATTATAATTTTAATTTAAATATGTTGGAGGATAAATATGACTGAAAAAGAAAAAGCTGAAAAGGGATACTTGTATGATGCAAATTACGATGAAGAGCTGGTTGGAGAAAGAAGTTACTGCAAGGATTTATGCCATCAATACAATCAGATGTTGCCTTCTAAGATAGAAGAACAAGAAAAAATAATGAATAAAATTTTAGGTAAAATAAAAGGTAACTATTTTATTACAGCTCCATTTTGGTGTGACTATGGATATAACATTGAGATTGGAGAAAATTTCTACACTAATCACAATTGTGTAATTTTGGATGCAGCAAAGGTTAAGTTTGGTGATAATGTATTTATAGCACCTAACTGTTGTTTTACTACTTCAGGACATGCTCTGGATGTGGAACAGAGAAAAATGGGGCTGGAAATTGCATGGCCTATTACTGTGGGAAATAGTGTTTGGATTGGAGCAGGAGTTACTGTATTGCCTGGTGTTACAATAGGAGATAATTCTATAATAGGTGCAGGAAGTGTAGTTAATAAAGATATACCATCAGGCGTTATAGCAGTTGGAAATCCATGCAAAGTTCTAAGAGAAATTACAGAGGAAGACAAATATAAATATACAAGAAAATAAATTATGGTATAATGAGAAATAAACTTAGTAAGATTGCAAGAGGTGACAAATGAAGTTTATAAGAATATCTTCTAAAGATGACTATTATTTTAAAGATGCAATGGAAATATATAAAAGTAGTTTTCCTATATTTGAACAAAGAACATTAAAATCACAAATAGAAGTATTGAAAAATAAAGAATACAACTGTAGTGCTATTTGTGAAAATGATGAATTGATAGGAATACTTTTTTATTGGAAATATGATAAATATATATACATAGAACATTTAGCTATATCTCAAAATTTAAGAGGCAAAAACTATGGTTCTAGGCTATTAAATGAATTTTGTAAAAACAATAAAAATACCATATTGGAAATTGATATTCCTGCAGATGATGTATCTATAAAAAGATTAAATTTTTATTCAAAATTAGGCTTTAAAATGCAAAACTTTGAACATATTCATCCTCCATATAGAAAAGGATATGAGGGACATACTTTAAAAGTAATGAGTTTTAATAAGGATTTATCGGATGAAGAATATCATATGTTTAATAAGTTTTTAAATGAAACAGTTATGCAATTTTCAGAGTGTAAAGTTCAAGGATAGACGAATTGTCTATTCTTTTTTCAGGATTAATTGGATTTTAAAATTGAAAGAGTAGAAGTAGAAAAACAACCTGAAGCAAAAGCGCTTTTAAGTGAAAGTTTTGCAAAACAAGATGAAGGAACTTTTAATAAAGAGTATATGATGAGTTTTATACCAAGAATGTTAGAACTAATCAAAGCAGAATATGTAGATGAAGTAAAAAATATAATGATGAATCATAAGGCATAGATAAAAACTAGATATAATAAAATAAATTGTACTATATCTATTATCAAATGCTATAAAATATATCAAAATATATACTAATAAAATTGATAAAAATATTTAACAATTAAAAACTTGCATAAAAGTTAATTTATGTTTATAATATTTAAAAATAAGAAAATTCCCGTGAAGGGGAGTAGCTTTCACATTATTGTGATAATCAGTCGTCAGAACGGAGTAAAATCCCGGTTGATTAGCGAGTTTAAACTTGTTAGCAAGACCTTCAGAGTAGTTTTATCTACTTTGGTGGTCTTTTTTTATTTGAAATTTTCGCTTATATAAGTGAATGTTATAATAATGGGAGGAAATTGTATGTTTTACAAGGAAACAAGTGAGAAAGCTATTAGACATTTTGAGACTAGTCTAGAAGGATTGTCACAAGAAGAAGCTAAAAAAAGATTAGAGAGAAACGGACTTAATGAATTAAGAGAAAAAGAAAAAGTACCAACTTGGAAGCTATTTTTGGAAAGTTTTAAAGATCCATTAGTAATAATACTTTTAATTGCAGCTTTAGTTCAAATATTTTTAGGAGAAGTAGTAGAATCAGCAATTATATTTGCAGTACTTATATTAAACTCTATTTTGGGAGTAGTTCAAACTAAAAAAGCAGAAGGATCCTTGGACAGTTTAAAACAACTATCTGTACCAAATGCAAAAGTAATTAGAGATGGACTTAAAATTACTGTTCCATCGAAGGATTTAGTAGAAGGAGATATTGTTGTTTTAGAAGCTGGAGATTATGTTCCAGCAGATGGTAGAATAATAGAAGCTCAGACATTTAAAGTAGTTGAAGGCATGTTGACTGGTGAAAGTGAACCAGTGTTAAAGCATGAAGGTAAAATAGATGAAAACTGTGCTTTAGGGGATCAAAAGAACATGGTATTTAGTGGTTCAATGGTTGTCTATGGTAGAGCAACTTATGTGGTTACTGCCTGTGGCATGAAAAGTGAAATAGGAAAAATAGCTGATTTATTAGACAATGCAGAAAATAAAGAAACACCACTTCAAAAGAAACTAGATGAATTTGGGAAAAAACTTGGTGTAGGTATAGTTGTTCTAGCAGGTTTAATTTTCTTGGTTCAAGTAATGAGAGGTGCAAATGTGGCTGATTCATTTATGTTTGCCATTGCCATAGCAGTTGCAGCCATACCAGAAGCACTATCTTCCATAGTTACCATAGTTCTAGCTAAGGGTACTAATACCATGGCTAAAAAACAAGCAGTTATAAGAAAATTACCAGCAGTTGAAACTTTAGGTTGTACTAGTGTAATTTGTACTGATAAAACAGGAACACTTACACAAAATAAAATGACAGTTGTTGACTTTTATATGTATGGTTATGAAGAAAAGATGTTAGCTACTAATGTTGGTGAAGAAATAGCATTATCTACTAATGATGATATAGCATCAACTCGTGAACCTAATGAAAATGAATTGGCATTAACTTTAGCATCAACTCTATGCAACGACTCAGATGTAACTCCTGAAGGTGTAGAAATAGGAGACCCAACAGAGGTTGCCCTTATAAATCATGCTGACAAAAATAATATAGACTATAAAACACTTAGGGAAAAATGTAATAGATTAAATGAGTTACCTTTTGACAGTGATAGAAAATTAATGTCTACCATAAATCAAGTTGGTAATAAAGTATATATGTTCACAAAAGGTGCTCCAGATGTGATTTTTAATAGATGTAAATATGTACTTGATGATGGAGAAGTAATAGCAATAAATGATGAAATAATAAATGAATTTAAAAAAGTAAATGAAGATTATTCAAATAAAGCACTAAGGGTTTTAGCCTTTGCAACAAAGGAAATTCAAGATGAAAACTTAGTACCTACCTTGGAAGACGAGAATGAGCTTACTTTAATAGGTTTAATGGCAATGATAGACCCACCTAGAGAAGAAGTTTATGAAGCTGTAAAAGAAGCCAAAGAATCTGGTATAAAAACAGTAATGATAACTGGGGATCATAAAACTACTGCAGCTGCTATAGGTAGAGACATAGGTATAATGGAAGAGGATGATTTAGCTCTTACAGGTAAAGAGTTAGATGATTTAACAGATGAAGAGCTTGATGAAAAACTAGAACATATTTCAGTTTACGCCAGAGTTTCTCCTGAAAACAAAATCAGAATTGTAAAAGCTTGGCAGAAAAAAAATAAAATTACTGCCATGACAGGAGATGGTGTTAACGACGCCCCAGCACTAAAGCAAGCAGACATAGGTATAGGTATGGGAAGTGGAACAGAAGTTGCAAAAGACGCTTCTGCCATGGTACTTTTAGATGATAATTTTGCTACTATTGTAAATGCAATAGAAGTAGGTAGAACAGTTTATAATAATATTAAAAAATCCATAACTTATTTATTCTCTGGAAATTTAGGTGGAATAATTGCCATACTATTTGCAGTTATTGCAGATTGGTCAAATCCATTTACTACATTACAATTATTATTTATCAACTTAGTAACAGACTCACTACCAGCAATATCTCTTGGTTTTGAAGCTCCAGAAAAAGGAGTTATGAAAAAACAACCAAGACATCCAGATGAAAGTATATTAGCTGGAGGAACTCTAAGAACTGTATTATTTAGAGGTAGTGTAATAGGTATAGTAACAATACTTGCTCAATATATAGGACTTCTTGAATCTCCTGAAATGGGAACGGCAATGGCTTTTGCAACACTTACTCTTTCTAGAATAGTTCAAACATTTGCATCAAGATCAAATACAGAAACAATATTTAGTTTAGGATTTAGTAGTAATAAATATGCATTAGGAGCAGTTGGTATTTGTTTAATAATGTTTTCTTTAACATTATTACCTTTTATGAGAGGTATCTTCTCAATGCCAATGTCCTTTGATATAATTAGTTTAGGAATTTCACTTGGTCTTGCAATAGTTGCAAGCTTGATTATGGAAGTTAGTAAAAAATTATAAATGCATAAACTAAAAACTGGTGGCTTTATAATAGTCACCAGTTTTTATAATTATTCTTAATATTGAATAGAATTTATGATATTATCAAATAAAATCGATATTACAATCTTCAACTATGGCATTGGATTCATATTCATCTAAAAATATTTTCTCGAATTTATCCATTTCTTCTCGTTTACACATAATTAACTTCTTCTATTTTTCTTCTAATAAATAAGAAATATAAGGGAATGGTTCAACCGTTCTTTTTAATATTCCCTGAATATAGGCTATTAATATACCGTAATTAGTTATTGGTATGTTTTGATCTTTTGCACATTTTATTCTATATTTCATTTCTTTTTCATTTAAAGTGCATCCACCACAATGAACAATCATTTTATATTTTGATAAGTCATAAGGAAACTCAGTACCACTGGTAAATTCAAAATTAAGTTGCTTTTTGCAGTATTGCATTATCCACCTAGGAATTTTTACCCTACCTATATCATCACATTGACGATGGTGAGTACATCCTTCAGAAATTAAGATAGTATCATTATCCTTTAAAGATTCTAAAGCTGTAACACCTTTTACAGTTTCTTCTAAATCACCTTTGTATCTTGCAAATAGAATTGAAAATGAAGTTAATAAGATGTCTTTTGGAGTGTCTACAGATACTTTTGAAAATACTTGGCTATCAGTTATTACTAGTTTTGGTTTTTTACCTAAGTTTTTTAAGGTTCCTTTTAATTCATATTCTTTAACTACAATGGCAGTAGCATCGGCTTCTAAAATATCTCGGATAGTTTGTTGTTGAGGTAGGATTAGTCTTCCTTTAGGAGCAGCTTTGTCAATGGGAACTACAAGAACTACAAAATCAGATGGATTTAATAAGTCGGCAACAATTTTAAATTTAGGCTCGTCTGTGGGAGCTTGTACAGCTATCATTTCTTTCAAATCATGTATATTCTCTTTAGTAGTTGAACTTACCCAAATAGTGTTAGGTAGATTTTTTGTACTTTCGTAGATTTTTGAATTATTTTCTTTTGCTAAATCTAATTTATTCATAACTATAATATAAGGTATATTTTTTTCTTTAAATCTATTAATTAAAGCTTCATCTTCTGATGTAAATCCTAAAGTTCCGTCTATTACTAAAATACCTATATCACTTTTATTTAAAACTTGGTAGCTTTTTTGAACGCGCATCTTACCAAGTTCACCAACATCATCAAGACCAGGAGTATCTATTATTACTACAGGGCCTAAAGGTAGCAACTCCATAGCTTTTGATACTGGGTCAGTTGTAGTACCCTTCACGTCAGATACTATGGCTAGACTTTGATCAGTTATAGCATTTATTACACTTGATTTCCCTGCATTACGTTTTCCGAATATTCCTATATGAACACGTTCAGCAGAAGGTGTACTATTTAATCCCATTATAATTTCCCTCCATTTTATTTATTATAAATTATAGCACAGTAAAATTATAATTTTGATGAAAATGAATGAAAGTATAAAAAGCCAGAGTAAATTATCTAGCCTTTATACTTTTTCTCTTACTTGAATTGATATCTTCAGAACAAAATCATCGGGATTTTTTACACAGACTTGGTCAATCAAAACATCTTCATAAGCTAGGCCAATCATTTCTAAATTATGATTATTCATAAATTCTAAAATCTTATTGTAAATAAGAGGAGCCTTTGAATAATATCCTTTTAAATATCCTACTAAATAAGTACCCTTAGGTTTAATTACCATATTTTTATAATTACAATTTTTATTTACTCTAACATAATAATAACTATAACTATTTTCATGTAATAAATCTTCTTTTGTTTTTATAGAACCACCAGGATAACCGTAATTTAGATCATTGTCATAAGCTAAATTTATTAAATTAACATAAGAATCTATATCATAAGCATCTTCATTTTTTTTTATTAAGGTATTTAACTTATTTTTATCTATTAAATCGCTTAGAATTATGTATTCTTCTTCTTGCTCTTCTAATAAAATATCACAATCTATATTTTTAGCTTCTTTGATAAGATTAATTTTATTAGACATGATTTCCTGCTTTCTTTTAAGTCTATTTATTTCTTTTTCTATTTCTTTGCTTTCATGCTCAAAAAGCTCTAACATATTTTCTGGTGTTCTATTATCCATATATTCTTTTATTTCTTTTAGAGGCATACCTATATCTTTTAAAGTATATATAATATTAAAAGTTTCTAATTGATACTCAGAGTAATATCTATATCCAGTAGACATAACTTTTTCTGGTTTAAATAATCCTATTTCATCATAATAAAAAAGTGTTTTTTTATGGATGTTGCATAATTTAGCAAACTCACCAGTAGAAAAATATTTTATATTATTGTTCAATTTTTATAATCCTCCTTATTGACTATCCACTAACGGGATAGTTTATTATAAAATAAGTGAGTTTATATTGCAAGGAGGTCTTTATGGAAAACGCATTGGAAAAGAAAGTCACGTTGACTTCTTTAATAAAATATACATTACCAACAGTTGTTATGATGATGTTTTTTTCACTTTATACTATTGTAGATGGAATGTTTATATCTAAATTTGTTGGTGCAAATGCACTTTCTGCAACAAATATTGTTTATCCTGTAATAAATATATTAATAGGAATCGGAGTTATGTTTGCAACGGGAGGTAGTGCCATAGTTGCAAAAACTATGGGAGAAAATAAAAATGAAGAAGCAAGAGAGTATTTTACGATTATTACCATAAGTGCAGTAGCAGTAGGTATTGTGGTTGAAATTATATGTATTATTTTTATGAAAGATATAATATATGCACTTGGATCTACAGAATCTCTATATTTTAACTGTAAAGAATATTTATTCTTTATGATAATTTTTACTCCATTTATAATACTAAAACTTTATTTTGATTATTTTTTAGTAACAGCAGGTGTACCTAATTTAGGACTTATAAGTTCTATTGCTGGTGGTATTTTAAATATTGTTTTAGATTATGTATTTATTGTTAACCTAAATATGGGAGTTAGGGGTGCAGCCTTAGCCACTTGTATAGGTTATGTAGTACCGAGTTTAGTAGGAATAATTTATTTCTTTAATAAAAAGAATTTATTACATTTTGTGAAGCCTAAGTTTAATTTTAAAATAATTTTAAATAGTTGTTCGAATGGTATTTCAGAAATGGTAACACAAATATCATCTGCTCTTACAACTTTTATGTTTAATATTGTAATGATTAAATTTTTAGGAGAAGATGGAGTTGCTGCTATTACAATCATATTATATATGCAGTTTTTATTAAATGCGGCCTATTTAGGATTTACTTCTGGTGTCTCACCTAGAATTAGTTATAATTATGGAAAACAAGATGAAAACCAAGTGGAGAAACTATTTAAATATAGTATTATGATAATTTGTGCATTTGGAATAACAACATTTATAATGTCTAGAGCAATGTCGGAAATATTAATATTATTATTTGCTGAAAAAGGAAGTGTACTGTTTGATATAAGTCACAATGGATTTATGATTTTCTCAATTGCTTTTTTAGTCGCAGGAATAAATATATTTGGTTCAGGAATGTTTACCGCATTTTCGAATGGTAAGATATCTGCTATTCTTTCTTTCCTAAGAACTTTTGTATTCTTCTTAATAGGGATATTTATATTACCTAGAATTATGGGAGTAAATGGAGTTTGGCTAGTAGTGCCTTTTGCAGAAATTGCAACTATGATAGTTTCATTAAGTTTTATGTATAAGTACAAAAAAGAATATTTATACGATAATGCTTTTACTTTTAAAAGAAAAATAAGTGTCAGTTAATTTTATTTAGAGTTGATTACAAGTTTGAAATCAACTCTTTTTTTATAGACCCAATCACTTTAATGGAGTAAATGATATATCTACATTGGAGCAAAGATACATTTTTAGCCACATGAGTAAAATGAATTTTTTACTATTGAAGATTAATATCTATTTTATATATTAATGAAAAGTTATATAATTATATAATAAAAAATAAGCATAAGGAGGTAAAATGAATTTTGAATAATATAATATGTGAACGTAGAGTGTATGAAGAAAATAATAAAAAACATAATCATTTATATGGTCAATTAATTTTACCTATTAACGGAAATCTTAATATAGAAACTGTAAATAAAAAATTAAGTATAGGAAATGATAAAATATTTTTTCTTCCACCAGATTGTGAGCACTTGTTTAATGCGAATAAGAGTAATGAATTTTTAGTACTTGATATTCCAACAAATTATCTCAAAAAATCTCACATGGATGAAATTGTAGGAGGAAAAGAAATTTTATTTGATGATAAATGGGAGGCAGTTAAATGCTTGTTTTTAAGTGAATCTAAGAATAATAATAGTTCTGTATCTATCAATAATTTATTTTTGTATTCTTATAATTTATTAATAAAAAATAGTGAATTTGCTTCCATAAAATATATTCATGATCATTATGCTGAGGAAATAGATTTGAAGAAATTAGCACAATTGGAACACTATAATAGTAATTATTATGTTCAATGGTTTAAAAATAAAATGGGAGTATCACCAATGGAGTATATTCAAAATTTAAGAATTAAAAATAGTAAGGAACTTCTTTTAAATACAGATTTGAATATATTACAAGTGGGAGAAGCTGTTGTATATAAACATAATTCATCTTTTACTAGAGCATTTAAAAAAATAGAAAATATGACACCTAAGGAATTTAAATCAAATTCTAAATAATAGCTAAAAACTATCTGTGTAGGAGTAAAGAATAATTTTTTTATTATAGTATAATAATTTCTATAAAATAAAAGGAAGGAATTATTATATTATGTTAGAAATAAAAATTTCAGATAAATTAAAAGATGTATGTCCACAAATAACTTTAGGATGTATTCAAGCTAATGTTAATGTGAAAACTAGTAGTGAAGATTTATTAAAAGAAATAGAAAAGTACAGTGAAAAACTAAGTGAAATAATTTCTTTAGAAGAGGTATCAAGTCTTGAGAGGATAAATGATGCTCGAGAGGTGTATAAAAAACTTGGAAAAGCGCCAAGTAAATATAGAGTGTCATCGGAAGCATTAATAAGAAGGATTTTACAGAAAAAAGGGCTTTATAAGATAAATAACATTGTAGAAATAAATAATTTAATTTCTATAAAATCTGATTTTTCAGTTGGAAGTTATAATGTTAAAAATATAAAATCACCAATATGTTTGACTGTAGGAGAAGAAGGGCAAAAATACAAAGGCATTGGAAAAGATTTAATAAATATTGAAAACTTACCTGTTTTATGTGACGAGATATCTACATTTGGGAGTCCCACAAGTGATTCTGAAAGAGCTATGATTACAAGTAGTGTAGAAGAAATAATTATGTGTATATATTCTTTTAGTGGAAAAGATGAAGTTCAAAATTACTTAGATGAGGCAAAGGATTTATTAATTAAGTATGCTGATGCAAGTAATATTTATATGAATATAATTGATTAGTAAAATAAAGGGTGTATCATTTTTGATACACCCTTTATTTATTACATAATTTTTAATTATGTAAAATATATGACATAAATACAATTAGTAAAGCAAATTAAAAATTTTCTAACTTATCATAATTTTGTTTTATAAATATAATAAATTTGTTAGAATGAAAATGAGTATATTTTAAAGTTAGATTAAATTTTGAAATTGGTGTAGGAGAGGTTAATATGTTAGAGGTTATAAAAAATAGACGTTCAATAAGAACATACATAGAAAAAGAAGTAGAAGAAGATAAGGTGATGGAAATATTGAAATCTGCTATGCAGGCACCCTCTTCTAAGAATTCTTCACCATGGGAATTTGTTGTTGTAGATGATAAAGAGATCTTATCAAAATTATCAAATACTCATCATAAATCTAAACAAATTAAGGATGCAAATCTATGTATAGTAGTTATAGGAAATAAAGAAAGATTTTTCAAGCCAGGGAAGTGGATACATGACTTGGGGGCATGTACACAAAATATTTTACTGGAATGTACTAATCAAGGTTTGGCTTCATGTTGGATAGGAGTTCATCCTAAGCGTAAAGTTATGGATAGAGTTAGAGCAGCTTTGAATCTACCTGAAATTTTAATACCATACTCTATTGTATCAATAGGTTATAGCGAAGAGAAAAATGAATTTATTGATAAATTTGATGAAAATAAAATTCATAGAAATAGATTTGAATAATGGGTAGCCATATGAATAGTATAGAAGTATTTCAAAATATTAGGGAAGAAAGTAAGATTGAACTAGAGAAAATTCTTAAAATTAAAAAAATATCAAAGAAAGAAATTCTTTTTTATGAGAGAGATATGGTAGATAAAGTTTATTTTATTAAAGAGGGTAAAATATCTTTATTTAAAATAAATGAAAGTGGAGAAAGAAAAATAATTTTCATTCTTCCAAAAGGTCAAATGATTAATGATGTTTTTATAGATAAAAATAAAAGTAGTGCCATATCTTGTGAAGCTTTTGAAAACAGTACTCTGTTAGAATGTGATTCTAAAGATTTTCTTAAGATTATGGAAAATGATTTCACTTTAACTAAAAATATATTAAATCATATTCAAAATATAAATAGAAGACTTTATAGACAGTTGAAAAACTCCATATCAATAAGAATGGACAAAAAACTTGCGGCTAAGCTTTATAGAATGGGTAGAGAATTTGGTATAAATAAGGGTGAATGGACCTTAATTAATGCTAATTTGACCATAACATATATTGCAGATATGCTTGGTTGTAAAAGAGAAACTTTATCTAGATCTATGAAAGTTTTGCAAGATGAAAATTTAGTGAAAATAGAAAATAAAAAAATGTACATTAAAAAAGAAGAATTATCTTCTTACTTTAAAAATACATAAATTAGATAAAAATAATCGTGAAGTGTATATCTGAGAAAAATTTAAAATAGAATGAAATAAAAGCACTTATTTTAAAAATAGGTGCTTTTTTTATTAAAAAAATAAGATTCATAATTTCTTCACAATTTTGTGATTATTATCACAGACTTTGGGTAGATCAAAATGCTATTATTTTTTTAACAAGATAAAGGGGAGGAGAATATATGAAAATTAAATTATATAAACAAGCATTTAATCAAGGTTTAGAAAGATTAAAGTTAGAATACAAAATATTAGCACCAGTCACAAAGCCTTTTAAAGGGACATTTTCTGACACAGATTTAACAAAATATGAAGAAATAGAAAGAATAGAGGATATAGAATTTAATAAAAAATCTAATTTCTCTGCAAAAGAAGTAATCTTGCCAATAACTCAAGTACTTTTATATTTTACTGAAAAGGAATTTAAAACAAGTGATGATGAAGAGAAAAAATTATTAGTTTTCTTAAGAGCGTGTGATTTGAACGGAATAAAAAGATTAGATCAAATTTACTTAGAAAATGGAGTGGAAAGGGATTTCTTTTATAAGAGATTAAGAGAAAAAGTAAAATTTGTTTTAATAGGGTGTAGTGAAAGTTATAGAAACTGCTTCTGTGTAAGTATGAATTCAAATAAAGCAGAAAACTACTCTATGGGATTAAATTTAAGAGAAGATGAAGTTTACTTAGATATAAAAGACGAAGATCTAAATATATTTGAAGGTAAAGAGTGTGAATTTGAAGTAGATTATGTAAAATCAAATAACATAGAAGTGAAAGTGCCAAGAAATATAAATCCAGTAGAATTGTCAAAACATGAAATGTGGGATGAATATGATGCAAGATGTATAGGTTGTGGAAGATGTAATTTTGTCTGTCCAACATGTACTTGTTTTACAATGCAAGATATTTTTTACAAAGAAAATGAAAGAGTGGGAGAGAGAAGAAGAGTATGGGCATCGTGTCAAGTAGATGGATATACAGATATGGCTGGTGGTCATTCATTTAGAAAGAAACAAGGAGAAAGAATGAGATTTAAAGTAATGCACAAAATATACGATTTTAATAAAAGATTCGGATATGACATGTGTGTAGGATGTGGAAGGTGTGATGACGCATGTCCACAATATATATCATTCTCAGAGTGTATCGACAAAGTTAAAACAGTAGTTAATGGGGAGGAAAAATAAATGAATGCATATATACCTGTTGCAGCAAAAGTAATAGACATAGTAAAACATACAGAAATAGAGTGGACTTTTAGAGTAGAAACTTCTACTAAAAATCTACTTCCAGGAAAGTTCTATGAAATATCAATACCAAAGTACGGAGAATCTCCAATTTCGGTAAGTGGATACGGAGAAAATTATATAGATTTTACAATAAGAAATGTGGGAAAAATCACTAGTGAACTGTTTAACTACAAAGTGGGAGAGAAATTCTTTATAAGAGGACCTTATGGAAATGGATTTGATGTAAGTTTATATGAAGGAAGAGAAGTAGTTATTGTTGCTGGAGGAAGTGGATTAGCACCAGTTAGAGGTATAGTTGAACACTTCTACAATAATCCAGATAAATATAAAAGTTTCAAATTAATAGTAGGATTTAAATCTCCAAAGGATATATTATTCAAAGATGATTTAAAAAAATGGAGTAAAAAATTAGATATATTAGTTACTGTGGATTCAGCAGATGAAGGATACCAGGGAAATGTGGGTCTTGTAACAAAATATATACCAGAGTTAAATATTGAAGATGTAAATAACATGTCTGCTATAGTTGTTGGACCACCAATGATGATGAAATTTACAGTGGGAGAATTCTTAAAAAGAGATCTAGATGAAAAAAATATATGGGTATCTTATGAAAGAAAAATGTGTTGTGGTGTAGGCAAATGCGGACATTGTAAAATGGATGATACTTATATTTGTATAGATGGTCCAGTATTTGATTACTCTTATGCAAAAAATCTTATAGACTAGGAGGGGAAGATAATGTTAAGAGATGTAAACACTAAAAAAGTAATGAAAAATGCTTATAGAATCACTAAGAATAAGTATGAAACTTCTCTAAGAGTTAGAATTCCTGGAGGATGTGTAGATCCAGAAAGCTTAATGATAGTTTCAAAAATTGCCAATGAATTTGGTAATGGTCAAATTCATATTACGACTAGGCAAGGATTTGAGATTCTTGGAATAAAAATGGAAGATATGGAGCAAGTAAATAAAATAATTCAACCAGTTATAGAAAAAATGGACATTAACCAAGAAGTAAAAGGTAGTGGTTATCCAGCAGCTGGAACAAGGAATGTTTGTGCATGTATAGGGAATAAAGTTTGCCCAAAGGCTCAATATAATACTACTGAATTTGCAAAGAAAATGGAAAAAGCAATATTTCCAAATGATTTACACTTCAAGGTAGCTTTTACAGGATGTCCAAATGATTGTATAAAAGCAAGAACACATGACTTCGGAATAATAGGTATGACCCTTCCTTTATATGACAAAGATAGATGTGTATCATGTGGAGCTTGTGTTAAAAAGTGTGAGAAACTTTCAACTGGTGCACTTAAAATGGAAAATTACAAAATAGTAAGAGATCACGACAAATGTATAGGGTGTGGAGAGTGTACACTTAATTGTCCAACAAGTGCATGGACTAGAGATGAAAAAAAATACTATAGACTAGCTATTATGGGTAGAACAGGAAAGAAAAACCCAAGGCTTGCAGAAGATTTTTTAATTTGGGCTGATGAAGAATCTATTATAAAAATAGTTTTAAATACTTATAAATTTGTTAAAGAATATATAGACGTGAATGCCCCAGGGGGAAAAGAGCATATAGGATATATAATTGATAGAACTGGATTTATGGAATATAAAAAATGGGCTCTAGAAGGAGTGGAGTTTGCAGATATAGTCAAAGTAAATGAAAACATTTATTGGAGTGGAATTAAATATTAATTATAATTAGGAGGGTTTATTATGCATAATGAAACAGTATTGAAATTAACTAATGCAGCAAAAAACAAAATAAATATATTGAATAAAAGCAAATTTAAGTACTTAGTATCAGCAGCATTTGCAGGATTATATGTGGGACTTGGGATTATATTAATATTTACTGTTGGGGGATTGTTGAGTGCATCAGGTTCTCCTGCCACAAAGATAATGATGGGAGTATCATTTGCAGTGGCTCTATGTCTTGTAATAATGACAGGTACAGAATTATTTACTGGAAATAATATGGTTATGACTGTAGGAAGATTAAATAAAGGTATTTCTACAGGAAGTATGGCTAAGGTTTGGATATTTAGTTTTTTTGGAAATTTACTTGGATCAATATTAGTTGCAGCATTATTTGTAGGAACGGGACTTGTGAATGAGGGTGCAGTTATGGAATTTTTCGCAACAACATCCATAGCAAAAGCATCAGAACCTTTTATGTCACTATTCTTTAGGGGTGTTCTTTGTAATATATTAGTTTGTGTAGCGGTTTTATGTTCATTTAGAACTAATGATGATACAGCAAAAATATTAATGATATTCTTATGTTTATTCACATTTATTACAAGTGGGTTTGAACATAGTGTTGCGAATATGACTATTTTCTCTGTAGCATTAATATCACCAGCCATAAAAGGTGCTACTTTAGCAGGTGCTATATACAATTTAGTTGCAGTAACTCTTGGCAATATGGTTGGAGGATCTTTAGTTATGGGACTTGGTGTTTATATAATGGGAAGTGAAGATAAAGAAGAAAAAATATCTTCTATTAAAGCTGTATAATTGATATAAAATAAAAAAATCCCATATAAATAGATATTTTATTTATCTATTTATATGGGATTTTTTTATTTTAAAATATAAATATATCTATGAGTATGGACTGTTATTATAAAGAAGAGGATATGATAGTTTTTTGAGAAGGATTTGGTGAAATTTCGTCAAATATATTATGGAGTAGGTTTGAAGTAGTGCCATGAGAACTGAATTTTATGGGTTAGAAGTTTTATGTATCAACAATAACATCATGTAAAATTTTAAGAGAAGATGCTTTAGAAAAATTAATAGTAGAAAAATAATTATAATAAATTACAAATGTAAAAAATAGAGATAATTTGTCGCCTTATTATATTTTTATATATAAAAAAATAACAAGGGAGGCATAATTTTTATTCAAATAAAAAAATATTAAAAGTTCGTAGCAATTAAATGATTTTAACTCTATAATTAGATTAAAAGGGATATTTTAAAATTAGTACTTTGGAGGGGAAATATGGATGAAATAAGTATATATAAAAATTTACATGATATAGATTCATTAAAATCAGAAGAAAGTGTAAAAAAAGTTATTAGTCATATATGTAACGATTTATTAAAATATATAAAATCAGACGGCATATCAGTATACATTTATAATATGAGTGAAGGAACTATAGTTCCATTTATAGAACTAAAAGATGCAAAAAAGTACTCTCAAAAATATACTAATATAAAAATAGAAAAAGACATGTTGGAATTGATAAATTTGAGGGGAATGGAACTATTTCCTATTGAAAGAATAGAAACATTCTTTAATTCTACAAAGGGAGAATTATATAAATTGGAAAAGGTTTGTGATAAAAGCTATTTTTGGACATTTAAACTTGCAATAGGTGATGATTTTTTAGGAACTTTTAATATTATGTATAAGTCTGATAATGTATGTAAAAATGAATATTATGATGTTATAATTCATGTGTGTAAGTTAATATCAATAATCATTAGCGGATGGATTTTAAATAAAAATTTAATATTAGAAAATAAAAAAAGAATTATAGTAGAAAATGAACTTGATGAATATTTAGATAAATCAATAGACTTAGTTTCAAAATATGCTATAGGTGGAAAATTATTGAGTTTAAGTTCTAGTTGGACTAAGGTATTGGGATGGAGTAAAGATGACTTAGCAAATAGAGATATATATGAGTATGCTCATTTAGATGATATAGGTATTATTGAAAATTTAAATATATATTTACAAAATAAAAATAATAAAAAAGCCAGATTAAAAAGTAGATTTCTATGTAAAAATGGTACTTATAAATTGATTTCTTGGGATATTGAGCGCTCAAGAGAAGGTGATGCTTATTTTGTCACAGGTAAAGATATTACAAATGAAATAATAGATAAAGAAGAGAAAGAAGCTCTTGAGGAAAAAGTAAGATTAGAAGCAATGAAAAGTGATTTATTTACAAACTTATCTCATGAATTTAAAACGCCTCTGAATATTATTTTAGGAACAATGCAAGTTATGGAGAAATATTTAAAAAAAGGAAATAAAATAAGTAAGGATGATTTTGAGAGATATTTAAAAAATATTAAACAAAATTCATACAGAGTCTTAAAAATAGTTAACAATGTAACTGATATTAGCAAAATGGATATTGGTTATTATGAAATACATCTAAGTAAAAATAATATAGTAAATATAATAGAAGATATTTGTTTATCAGTAGTTGAATATGCAAAAAATAAAGATATAGAAATAATATTTGATACAGATTGTGAAGAAATTGAAATGGTTTGTGATCCAGATGCTATAGAGAGAGTCATATTAAATTTATTATCAAATGCTATTAAATACTCAGATAATATAAATGGTAAAATAATAGTAGAAGTAAGAAATAATGAAGACTTTCTTTTTGTAAGTGTGAAAGATAATGGTCGAGGAATACCGAAAGATAAATTGAAAGTCATTTTTGATAGATTTGGACAAGCAAATGGTGACCTTAAAGAAAAAACTGAAGGTAGTGGTATAGGTCTATATCTTGTTCAGTCGATTATAATCCTTCATGGAGGAGACATAAAAGTTGATAGTAAAGAAAATGAAGGTTCTAATTTCACATTTTATCTTCCGAAGAATTTAATACCTGACCATGAACCAATTAATACTTCTTCAATATTCGAAAAACCTAAATTTAATATAGAAAAATGTAAAATTGAATTTTCGGATATTTATAATTAAAGAGAAAAGGTTATTTATTATTTATAATAAATAACCTTTTTTGCATAAAAAATTACAATGAATAAAGAGAAAACGGTCAGATTAAATTATAGAATTAGAAGATATAAGGAAAAGAATTTATATTAATAAAAAATTAAAAAAGGTGTTTAAGGTAAAAAGTAGCGGGTATATATAAATCATAAGTAAGAATTAACATTTTAAATTGACTACTAAAATTAAAATAATATAAATAATTGTGGAGGATATATAAAAATGAAAAAATTTGTTTGTACAGTATGTGGATATATATATGAAGGGGAAACTGCTCCAGAGCTATGTCCAGTTTGTAAAGTAGGAGCTGACAAGTTCGAAGAAATGACTGGAGAATTAAAATGGGCTGATGAACACAGAATAGGTGTTGCTCAAGGTGTAGATGAAGATGTATTAGAAGGATTAAGAGCTAACTTTGTTGGAGAATGTACAGAAGTAGGAATGTACTTAGCTATGTCAAGACAAGCTGATAGAGAAGGATTCCCAGAAGTTGCAGAAGCTTATAAAAGAATAGCTTTCGAAGAAGCAGAACATGCTGCTAAATTCGCAGAATTATTAGGAGAAGTAGTTGTTGCTGATACTAAAGCTAACTTAGAAGCAAGAGTTGAAGCTGAATACGGAGCTACTGAAGGAAAATTAAAAATAGCTAAGAGAGCTAAAGAATTAGGATTAGATGCTATACATGATACAGTTCATGAAATGTGTAAAGATGAAGCTAGACATGGTAAAGCATTTTTAGGATTATTAGAAAGACACTTTGGAAAACAAGCTTAATTAATATAAAATATAATAATACAAAAAGATAGAGAGTTATTGTTTAATAACTCTCTATCTTTTTGTTTAGTAAAAAAGTGAGTGGATAAACTATCAAAAAAACACACACAAAAGGTAAAATATGCTAAAATGTGTAGTGGATAGATAGATGAATAGATTATTATAAATTGGTCAGAAGGGGTAGAATAATGTTATCAGTATATAATAAAATTAGTGACTACATAATTGTATTAAATTTTATGGGGGAAATAATTTTTTGCAATGAAAGTTTTTTAAAGCGATTAAGTTATAATAATGATGAAATTTTAAAAGAAAAGATACTTAAAATAATAAAAAATAAGGAAATTAATATAGGAGGCATTCCAACGCAAGGGAAAGATATAAATAAAACTTTAGATTTTTATTCTAAATCTGGGGAGATTATTCAAGTTGATTCTAATATAAGTATAGAATATTTTAATTATGAGAAAAGCATTTTTATTATAGGAAAAGAAGTTAAATCAAAACCATATACTATGGAAATGTTAGAAGATATCTTAGACAATAGTCATATCACAGCTTTTATAGTTGATAAAGAAGGTCGATATTTATATGTTAATAAGGCTTTTGAAAATATATTAAATTTACCGCGAAAAGATATTATAGGAACTTATAATAGTAATCATTGGAATCATGAAATTTATAGAGAATTTGATAAAAATAATAAAGAAGTATACGAAAATAAGAGTCCTAAAATATTTAATGAAAAATTAATATGTGGTGATAATATTGCTTGGTTTTACAGTTTTAAATGTCCAATTTATGATGAAAATAATGAATTTAAATATATTATAGGAACAAGTGAAAATATTAACTTATCAAAAAATATATCAGAGGAGCTGTATAGAAACTATAATATAGCAACAAGCGGAAGTGATTACAATGGTATTAAAAATAATAATGATGATTTGAAAACAATACTAACTAATATTGGAGGACATATCATAGATTATACAAAATCAGATGGTCTATCAATATTATTGTATAACAAACATAGAAAAGGATTAATTCCATTTATACAATTAAAAAATGCTAAATATCATTTTAATAACTTAGAATTTATACCTTGCCAAGTAAATGACGTCTATGCAATTAAAAATAAATTTTGCTTTAATAATTTGTTTCCCAAGTCTACATTATGTAATATAGAAACAAGTAAACAAATGAATATAAAAAATGTGAGTTATTCAGGAAGTTATATAATAGAGTTAAGTGATGAATTTATTGGAATTATTACAATAAGTTATTGTGGAAGTAGTTCGCCTAAATTTAATTATGATGAGTATATGAAGTATATCTGCAACAAGATAGCAATGATAATTAAAAATATTAGACTATATAATCAGGTATCGTTGGAAAATAAAATGCGTGAAAGTAGTGAAAAAGAGTTAGAACAATACTTAAATGTTTCTGTTGATTTAGTGTCTGTAGTAGGAAGAGATACTTACTTTAAGAGAGTAAGCCCAAACTGGTATAATGCTTTAGGGTGGAGTGAGGAAGAATTATTATCTAGACCAATAACAGATATTATTCATCCAGAAGACATGTTAAGAATTAATAAACTTAAAGCATTAAAAAATCCAACTACTGAAATAACTAGAACACAAATTAGATTTAGGCATAAGGATGGGCGTTATGTTCATCTTGAATGGAATAGTAAGTATATACCTAGTCAAGAAGCATATATCACATCAGCTAGAGATATTACAATAAAATTAGAAGTAGAAAAAGAAAAAAGAGAATTGGAAGAAACAGTTCAACTAGAAATTGTAAAAAATGAGTTTTTCTCAAATATATCTCATGAATTTAGAACTCCAATAAATATTTTATTAGGAACGATGCAACTTATTAATAAAAATATAGAGGAAAACAGTATAGAAATTAAAGACTTAAAAAAATATGCCAACTATATAAAACAAAATTCTTATAGATTATTAAGATTAGTAAATAACTTGATAGATATAAGTAAAATGGATATAGGGGCATATGAACTTAGATCATCAAATCAAAATATTATAAGTATAATTGAAGATATAACCTTATCTGTGGCAGATTACACACAAAATAATAAAATAAATTTGGTATTTGATACAAATGTTGAAGAATTAATAACGTGCTGTGATCCAGATAAAATAGAAAGAATTATGTTAAATCTTTTATCAAATGCTATAAAATTTACACCTGAAAATGGAATGATAGAAGTTAATATTGATGCTTGTGAAAATAGTGTAAAAGTAAGTGTAAAGGACAGTGGAGTAGGGATACCAAAAGATAAATTAGAAGTTATATTTGATAGATTTGGACAAGTAGATGGATCATTTAATAGAAAGTGTGAAGGTAGTGGCATAGGATTGTCTTTAGTTAAAAACTTAGTAGAAATGCATGGGGGAACAATTAATGTAACTAGTAATGTTGATGAAGGGTCTGAATTTATATTTAGTATTCCTATAAGATTTAAAGAAGAAGATAATAACTATGATTATGATCGTGACAGAAAAAGTAAACATGTGGAACGTTGTGATATAGAATTTTCTGATATATATAATGTGCAAATTTAGTATAAGAGACATATAAAAATAAATAAAATTTAATGTTATAAAAGGCTATTTACAATTTTGTAAATAGCCTTTTACTTATATTTGAGAGGGTATAAAATAAATTGAAATATACTGTGTTGTACAAAAAAATAAAAAAATAAAAAAATGTTCGTAAAATGCCTTGTAAAAAAATGGAGAAAAATATATAATTATAATTGAAAAGACGAACGATAATTAAAAAATAAAGATTTTAGTTATGAACAGGGGAGAATTTTATGAACAAAAAACTTATTTATCAATTAGATGGTAGACCGAAATTAACAGAAGCAGTACCGCTAGGATTACAACACGTGTTAGCGATGTTTGTGGGGAATGTTACGCCACTTATAATAATATCAAACACATTAGCCTTAGATCCACAGATTAAGACATCATTAATACAGTGTGCCATGTTTGTATCAGGATTAGTTACACTAATACAATGTTATCCACTAGGCCCAATAGGGGCAAAGTTACCAATAGTAATGGGAACTAGTTTTGGTTTTGTGCCAGCAGCTACGGCAATAGGTGTGAAATATGGTATGCCTGGAATACTTGGAGCATGTTTAGTAGGAGCTATATTCCAAATGTTAGTAGGCGGACTTGTACTTAAGCGTATAAGAAAGTACTTCCCGCCAGTAGTTACGGGAATAGTAGTCTTAACTATGGGAATTGCACTTTTACCAACAGGAGTTAATTATTTTGCAGGAGGGGTTGGAGCAGCAGATTTTGCTTCACCATCAAATTTATTATTAGGAACAATCGTACTTATAACAGTTATATTTTTTAAACAATATACTAAAGGAATGCTTAGTATATCATCAGTACTTATTGGATTAGTTGTTGGATATTTAGTTGCTATACCTATGGGTAAAATAGATTTTTCTTCTTTATCTGATGCTGCACTTTTATCAATACCAGTACCATTTAAACTAGGTTTTGAATTCCATGCAGATGCCATAATAGCTATGATATTTGTATATATGGTATCTACTGTTGAAACTATAGGAGATACAACAGCCATAGCAAACTCTGGACTTGGACGTGAAGCTAGCGAGAAAGAAATAGTTGGAGCTATTCTTGCAGATGGTATAGGAAGTTTACTAGGAGCTGTATTCAGTGTATTACCAAATACATCTTTTGGTCAAAATGTTGGGATAGTAGCCATGACAAAAATAGTTAATAGATTTGTTGTTGCAACGGGTGCATTCATATTAATAATAGCAGGTATATTCCCAAAAGTAGGTGCCCTTATATCTTTAATGCCATCTAGTGTGCTTGGTGGAGCTTCAATTGTAATGTTTTCCATGATAGTAGTAAGTGGTATAAAACTTATAACTACTGATAAATTGACAGAAAGAAATGCTATGATAATAGCAGTATCATTAGGATTAGGACTTGGAGTAGCTTATGTACCTGGATTCTTTGATGCTTTCCCAGAATCTATCCAATTAATATTTGGTGAATCTAAAACAGTACTTCCTGCCATATTAGCAGTAATACTTAACATAGTTTTACCTAAGGAAGAAATATCTGTTGATGCCGCACTTAGTGCATAGATAAATAAAAATAATTGATACATATTTATAATAGACTAAAAAGTCGCATAAGAATTTTCTTATACGACTTTTTTTATTTACACAATAATATATTACTGTACACGAACATTTTTAGAAAAAAATAATAAAATGTTTATTAATTACCATAAATTATGATATAATAAACAAGGTTAAATATTATGACAAAATATATTTTATGGGAGGAAGTATTATGTTTACACTAATGGAATTAGTGCAGCCTCAGTCACTTGAAGAAGCTTATGAAATACTTATGAAAAGAAAAAATAATATAGTTATAGGAGGAAGTGCCTTCCTTAGAATGGGAAAAAAGAGAATAGGCACTGGAATAGATTTATCTAATTTAAATCTAAATCTTATAGAGGAAACTTCAGATTATATAGAAATAGGAGCAATGACTACACTTAGAGATTTAGAAGTTAGCCCTATATTAAATAAATACTTTGATAGAGTTTTACCAAAAGCAGTTCAAGATATAATAGGTGTGCAATTTAGGAATGTAGTTACTGTTGGGGGAAGTGTATTCTCTAGATATGGTTTCTCTGATTTAATAGTAGGTTTACTTGCGCTACAAACAGAAGTAGAACTATATAATGGAGGAAGAATACCATTAGACCAGTTTTTAAATAAAGATTATGAAAAAGATATATTAGTTAAATTATACATAAAGAAAAACAATGCTAATGCAGTGTATAAATGTATGAGAAACTCAAGAAGTGATTACCCAATATTAAATGTTTCAGTATCAAAAGAAAATGCTGATTATAAAATATGTGTAGGTGCAAGACCTCAAAGAGCAACAATAGCTCATAAAGCTAGTGAATTTTTATCAAATAATGAATTAAATGAAGAAAATATTATAAAAGCAAGTGAAATAGCTTGTGAAGAGTTAGTATTTGGTTCAAATATGAGAGCTAGCAAAGAATACAGAAAAGCTATGTGTAAATCATTAGTTAAAAATGCTTTAATGGAGGTATCATCATGTTAATCACAATGAATGTAAATGGAAGAAAAGTTGATATAGATGTGGCAGCAGACGAATATTTAGTAGACACACTAAGAAGAGTTGGGAACCTAAGTGTAAAAAGAGGATGCGATACAGGATGTTGTGGACTATGTAGTATATGGATAGATGGAAAGCCAACTTTATCATGTTCAACATTATCTGTAAGAGCTAACAAGAAAAACATAACTACAATAGAAGGTTTACAAGAAGAAGCAAATGAATTTGCTCAAATACTTGTAAAAGAAGGAGCAGAGCAATGTGGATTCTGTTCACCAGGATTTATAATGACAGTAATAGCTATGAAAAAAGAGTTAGAAAATCCAACTGAAGAAGAAATAAAACATTATTTAACTGGAAACCTATGTAGATGTACAGGATATATGGGGCAACTTAGAGCAATAAAGACATATATGGGGGTAAAGTAATATGAATATAGTAGGTAAAGGCATAGAAAAAATAGATGGAATGTCAATAGCTACTGGTAAGCCAGTATACACAGATGATTTAGCAGCTAAAGAAGCATTAGTAGTAAAAATACTAAGAAGTCCACATGCTTATGCAACTATAGAAGATATAGATATAAAAAGGGCACTATTAGTACCTGGAGTAGAATGTGTTTTAACATACAAAGACGTACCACAAAATAAATTTACATTGGCAGGACAATCATTCCCAGAGCCATCTCCTTACGATAGATTAATACTTGATAAAACTGTAAGATACGTAGGAGATGAAGTGGCAATAATAGCAGCTAAAGATGAAAAAACTGCTATAAAAGCTATGAAAATGATAAAAGTTAAATACAATGTATTAAAACCAGTACTAAACATGGAAGAAGCTATAGATAATGAAAGTATAGTACATAATGAAGATGTACATTGCAACTTCGACATAGGAATGGAAAGAGAAAGAAATATAGCATCTAAACATTTATATGAAACAGGTAATATAGAAGAAGAATTAGCAAAATGTGATATAGTTGTGGAAGATACATATTATACACAAGCTCAAGGTCACGGTATGATGGAAACTTACAGAGCTTATAACTACTTAGATCATGCGGGAAGATTAGTAGTAGTAAGTTCAACACAAATACCTTTCCATGTTAGAAGACATTTAGCAAGAGCATTAGATATACCATCAAGCAAAATAAGAGTTATAAAACCAAGAATAGGTGGCGGTTTTGGTGGAAAGCAAACTGCATGTGTGGAAATATTCTCTGCATTAGTTACTTTAAAAACTGGAAAGCCAGCAAAATTAATATACGACAGAAAAGAAACTTTTATGTGTACAACTACTAGACACCCTATGAAGCTAAATGTAAAAGTTGGAGCAGATAAAGACGGAACTATAAAAGTTATAGATATAGATGCTCTATCAGATACAGGTGCATACGGTGAACATGCTTCTACTACATTTGGTTTAGTTGGAGAAAAAACTATGCCTATGTATGGAAAATTAAAGGCAGCTAGATTCAAAGGAAATGTAGTTTATACTAACAAAACACCATCAGGAGCATTTAGAGGATACGGAGCTACTCAAGGATGTTTTGCTGTGGAAGCTACTATAAATAAATTATCAGCTAAATTAAATATGGATCCAGTAGATGTAAGACTTAAAAATATAATAAAAGAAGGAGACGTATCTCCAGCTTATAATAAACACTTACAAAGTGTGGCATTAGATAGATGTATCAAAAAAGGTAAAGAGCTTATAAAATGGGATGAAAAATATCCAGCTAGAGAAATTTCACCAACTAAAGTAAGAAGTGTGGGAATGGCTCTTACTATGCAAGGTTCAGGTATAGCAGGAATAGATACTGCATCAATAGAGATAAAATTAAATGATGATGGTAACTACACATTACTTACTGGTTCAACAGATATGGGAACAGGAAGTGATACTATACTTGCTCAAATGTGTGCAGAAGTTCTAGAAACTACTATGGATAAAATCGTAGTAAACTCAGCAGATACAGATTCTTCACCTTATGATCCAGGTTCTTATGCATCAAGTACTACTTATGTTACAGGAATGGCAGTGGTTAAAGCTGCAACAGAACTTAAAAACAAGATAATAAATCTTGGGGCAGAAAGACTTGAACTAGATAAAGATCATGTTGAATTTGATGGAAACTGTGTGAAATCATTAGATGGTGACAAATCAATATCAGTATTTGACTTAGCTGTAGATGTTACAGTAGGACCTAACAAAAACCAATTAGTAGGATATGCTACTCACGGAAGTCCAGTTTCACCTCCACCATTTATAGCTGGGTTTGTAGAAACTGAAATAGACAAAGAAACAGGAAAAGTTGATATTATAGACTACGTGGCAGTTGTTGACTGTGGTACTGTTATAAATAAAAACTTAGCTAAAATACAAGTAGAAGGTGGAATAGTTCAAGGTATAGGTATGGCACTTTATGAAGATGTTGTTTATACTGAAAAAGGAGAATTAGCATCTAATACATTTATGCAATACAAAATACCAACTAGAAAAGACGTTGGTAATATAATAGTTGATTTTGAAGAAAGTTACGAACCAACGGGACCATTTGGGGCAAAATCTGTAGGTGAAGTTGTTGTTAATACTCCATCACCAGCTATAGAAAATGCTATCTATAATGGTTTAGGAATAAATTTAAATACTTTACCAATGACACCAGAAAAAGTATTTATGGCTATGATGGAAAAGTAATGAGCTTGATTAAATCATTTAATATAAAAAATAAAGATATAATAACAATTGTGGGAGCAGGGGGCAAGACATCTTTGATGTTCTCTGCTTCCTCTTTTCTTAAAAAAGACTATAAGGTTCTTGTAACTACTACAACTAATATATATGTACCAGACCCAAAGGTTGTAAAGTTTGATGATATGTGTATTCTTGATAATAAGAATAAGCTTGAAAGTATATTAAAAAATGATAAAAAAGGTGTTTATATCATAGGAAGTAAAATAATAAATAACTCAAATAAAGAAAAGTTAAAAGGTTTGAGTTTTGAAATCTTAGACAAGATAGCACCTTATTTTGATATAGTATTAATTGAAGGTGATGGTTCAAAAGAAAAACCTTTAAAAGGATGGAATGATAATGAGCCAGTAGTTTATAATAAAACTATTAAAACAATAGGAGTAGTTGACATTACTTCTGTAGGTTTAGAAATTAATAAAGATAATATTCATCGATTAGATAAATTTAAAAGTATTATAAATTATGAAAAAGCAGAAAAAGTAAAACTAGAACATCTTAAAAATATAGTATTAAATGAAAATGGATTATTTAAATTATCTAAAGGAGAAAAGATTTTGTTTATTAATAAAGCTGAAAACATTAAAACTAAAGAAAATAGTTTTCAGTTAGTGAGAGAAATAAAAAGTGACAACTTATCATATATAAACTCATTTGTGTATGGAAGTATTCATAATAATAAGTTTTTAAGGTATGATTAATTCACCAAAGATATTCATAAATATTTTGTAATAAGTTAGTTATAAAGGTATAAAAATTATAAAATATGTTGCAAAATATGGAAATGTTATTCCGATATATAGTAGTATAAAATTATAAGGTTATGTATTAGTACAAAAATGTTTATTATAATAAATATTTGTTTATTGTAAAAAGGAGTGTTCAAAATATAAATAATAATTTTAGGAGAGTAAAATATGAATAATAAACTAACTAATAATGATAAAACTACTGATGATTTGAAGAGTAAACAAAATAATAATAAAGAAAAAAATACATACTTTACATACTATATTGCAGGTGTAATAGTATTGGCTGTGTTTTTAAACCTGTATATAAATATAAAAAGTACAGAGGAATATTATGAAAAATACTATGTACTACAAGACTATGTAGATAATTACGAAGATAGTGATGATGACTCGGATCCAGAGAATTACGAAGGTATGGGAAATCCTGAAGATATGGAAAATGAGGATGAGAACGATGAAAGAGATGATAGTTTAGAAGAAAGTGATGATTATCAAATAGACGCAGATAATGATATAAATGAAGAGTATTAAGGTAATTCAATGTATTAAAAAGGATGATTAGTTTGATTTGTGCAATAATTATGGCCTCAGGATATTCAAAACGAATGGGTCAGAATAAACTTATTATGAAGTACAATAATAAATTTTTAATTGAGTATACACTAAATATTATATCTCGATGTGATTTTAGAAGCAAAATATTAGTTACTCAATATGATGAAATTAAAGAATTGGGTGAAAAATTAAATTATAAAGTAGTAACAAATAAATTTCCCAATAAAGGGCAAAGTGAATCTATAAAATTAGGGGTAGAAAATTCACCACAGTGTGAAGGATATATGTTTTTTGTTGGAGATCAACCTCTTATAAATAAAGAAGATATAGAAAGATTAATAAAAGTTTTTAAAGAAGACAAAAACTATATAGTAATACCAAAATATAAAGATAAAACTGGAAATCCAGTTATATACCCAAGTATATATAAGAAACAGATTTTAAATTTAGAAGGAGATAAAGGTGGCAAAAGCATTATAAAATCTTCTCATAAAATAAAATATGTTAATGTTAGCGAAAATACACTATTTGATATAGATAATATAGATGATTACAATAATCTTTTAGAAAGAAAGGCAGAAAATGAAAAAGGACATAATCGTAATTAGAGGTGGGGGAGATATAGCCACTGGTACAATACACAAACTTCATAGATGCGGATTTAAAGTAGTAATACTAGAGATAGAAAATCCATCTGCCATAAGAAGATCTGTATGCTTTAGTGAAGCCATATATGAAGGACAGGTTATGGTGGAAAATGTTATAAGCGAAAAGGCAAATAATATAGAAGAAGTTTACTCCATACTAGATAGGAACAACATCCCCGTAATAATAGATCCTTATGGTAAATATATTGAAAAAATAAAACCATTGGTAGTAGTAGATGCTATACTTGCTAAAAAAAATCTAGGAACAACAAAGGGTATGGCACCAATAACTATAGCTTTAGGACCAGGATTTTGTGCAGGAGAAGATGTAGATATTGTAATAGAAACTATGAGAGGTCACGACTTAGGTAGAATCATAGAAAGTGGATATGCTACGGCAAACACAGGAATTCCTGGAGAAATAAAGGGCGTAAGTAAAGATCGTGTTATATATTCACCAGCTTCAGGAACTATATCAAATGTGAAGGACATAGGGGATATAGTTAAAAAAGGTGAAGTCTTAGCAACTATTGATGGGGTGGAAGTTAAGGCTACAATAGATGGTCTTTTGAGGGGGATTATTAGAGATAAAAGTGTAATAAAGGAAAGACTTAAGATAGCTGATATTGATCCTCGTATAGAAGAGATAAATAATTCCTATACTATATCGGATAAAGCAAGAACTATTGCTGGTGGAGTTTTGGAAGCTGTGATGTATTTGAAGATGAAGGGCGTTACAAAAATGTAACGCCATTTTTGTGTTGGAGTTTGAGTCTTGTAAATTGTTGAAGTATGTGGAACTGAAGCAAAATCTTTTGAAGAAATGGTTAAAAATGCATTGAATTAACCAAATAAATAAATCAATTAAAATTAAGAAAGGAGTTTTATATGTTTGTTAGAGAAGAGTTTAATTATAAACCGTCAGTAGAGGAAATTGGTATTTACATAAGGAATAGTTTGTTTGATGAATTTTGCTTGGAGATGGATAAACGATATAAAGCAAGTTCTAAAGTAGAATTTAGCAAATGTAATTGGGAATATGGTTGGAATTTAAAATTTAAAAAATCAGGAAAATCCTTATGTACCATATATCCAAGAGAAAATTATTTTACAATATTAGTGGTTATAGGCAAAAAGGAAAAAGAAAAATTAGAAAATATTTTGTCAGAGCTTTCTTATGAAATACAGTGTTTATATCATCAAACTAAAGAAGGAAATAATCAAAAATGGCTTATGATAGATTTAGAGGATATGGGAGAGGTATATAGCGATGTATTAAGACTTATCCATATTCGATATGAAAGCAAGTAGTACATATTTACTTATTACTGTTATATAGAGCCGTACCGCAAGTAACGTAGCATGTTTTACAAAGTTAATAAATATTATAATAAAATTCAACAAATGAGCAATAGGGAATTACTAAGTTTACATCTTAGTAGTTTTTTATTTTTCAAGATAACGTATTTCCTTGACTAAGATAACAATCAGCCCTTATAATAAATTAGAAAAATTTAGGAAAACATGGGGGAGAAAATGACAAAAATCAAAAAAATCATATCTTTATTTTTAGCAATTGTAATGCTAATATCAAGTGGCTCACTTATTAGTGAGGTAGAAGCCACATCAGCAAAGCCAAAGGTTTCGGCGCATGCTTATGTAGTTATGGATGCAAATTCCGGAGAAATAATTATATCCCAAAATGGAAACAAAAGAATTTATCCAGCAAGTACGACAAAATTATTAACAGCAATAGTAGCAATAGAAAATTGTAGTTTATCTAAAAAAATAAAAGTAAAACAATCTATTTTAGATAATGTTGATAAAGAAACTACGGTTGCAGGGTTAAAAGCCGGATATACATATACTTTAGAAGAGCTTTTAAATATGCTTTTGGTTTATTCAGCAGGAGATGCAGCGGATATAATAGCAGATGAAGTTGGTGGATCTAAGGAACAATTTGTAAATATGATGAATAAAAAAGCAAAAGAGATAGGAATGAATAGTTCTTATTTCGATAATCCAACAGGGATGGATTGGCACAAAAATCCAAAAATATATTCAACTGCTAGTGATATAGCAAAACTAACAAGATATTCAATGACAAATGATACAATAAGAAAAATTGTTGAAAAACCATATTATACAATTAAGAACTTTTACAAAGGTACATCAAAAACCTTAAATGCATCTAATAATTTTTTAAGAAATCAAAGCTATTCTAAGCATTTATTTAAGATAATAGGTTCTAAAACAGGTACTACGGATAGAGCAGGATATGCACTAACGACAACAGCGAAAGATAGTTCAGGAAGAGAAGTAATATGTGCGTTCTTTGGAAAAAGCACTCGTACTCAAATGTTTGTAGATATAAATAAACTATTAACTTATACTTTCCAAAATTATAAAAGTAAATTAGAAAAAAGTTTCTATGATATTAGATATTCTTCTTCTAAATCAATTATAAACAAGCATTTATCAAATGGAGTTTTATCAATGACTTCATCAGGTAAGCTTTGGAAGAGTACAAAAGTTAGCAAAAAAGAATTTATAAATACTACAAATAAAATTTTAAAGTCTTCTTATACCACAAGTAGTAGTGAAAATAAGATAACTTTATTAGAAGTTGCCAATCTTTTTAAAGATTTCCACAGCAAAAGTTATAGTACAAGTGTAAAAAATAAGTATAAGAATGCACTTGGACATTTATCATCAAGTGATTTTAATAAGATGGTTCATTTATATGAATTAAATGTATTGCCAAAGGATTATAAATATAATACAAATGCATCAATTTCTAGAGAAGAAATGATATTGATATTAGATGCAATGTCATATAAAGTTAAAACATTTAAAAAATTTACAGTAAATACTGTTAAATCAACATCAACATCTATAAGTGGTTATGGAGAAAAGGGAGCTACTGTTAAAGCATATGTAAATGGAAAGCAAATAGGAAAAACATCAACTGTGGACTCAAAAGGAGTTTATAAGTTAACAATACCAAAGCAAAAAAGTGGAGTTAAAGTATCAGTAAAGATGATCAAGTCAGGATATGCTACAAGTGAAAAGACAATCACAGTTAAAAAAGTATTTACATCATTTACAGTGAATAGTATAAAGAAAACTTCAACAAGTATAAGCGGAAAAGGGTTAAAGGGAGCTACTGTTAAAGCATATGTAAATGGAAAGCAAATAGGAAAAACTGTAACTGTAGATTCAAAAGGTGCTTATAAGTTAACTATACCAAAGCAGAAGTCAGGGAGAAAAGTAGTAGTAAAGATAAGTAAGTCGGGATATGCTACAAGTGAAAAGACAATCACAGTTAAGTAGAATTAAAATCTTAAAAAAGAGGTAATATAAAAGAATTGCTATTTTAATAAATCAGCAATTCTTTTTTATTTTATTTAATTAAAAAAATATTGACCGGGTGGTCGGTAAATGATATCATTTATAATTATAGACCACCTGGTCAATTGAGGAGGATAATATGAAAGAAAAAGAGTCTTCGATGGACGTAAAGAAGAAAATACTTAATGTTGCGCTTGAAGAGTTTGCAAATAATGGATATCAAGCCACATCTACAAATGTTATTTGTAAAAAAGCTGAAATATCAAAAGGATTACTTTATCATTATTATGGTTCTAAAGAAAACATTTATTTAACTGTAGCTAGATATGTTATTGATAATTTTAAAGAAAATATAAAAATACAAATACAAGATAGTAATAAAAAAGGTATTGATTATATAAGTGAATATTTTAATTCTAAGTTTAAATTCTTTGGAGAAAACCCGTTGTACTCTAAGATTATTGTAAACCTAGTATTAAATAACACTATAGAAGAAGCAAGAGAAATCGCTAATGAGTTTGAGGATTATAACAATGCTCTTTTACATGAAGTTATAAAAAACATAGATTTTAATCCAAAGTTTGATAGGGAAAAAGCTTGTGAATTAATCACAATGATAGGTTTAAAATTAGAAGAAAAACATATGAAAGATATAGAGTATAAGGATAAGGATATTGTTATAGAAGAGTTTAGAAAAGACCATAAGATAATGATAGAAATGGTGTTTGAAGGCATTGACAAATAAAAGGAGGATGTTTAAGTGATTAAAGGAATTATACTATTAGTTGTATTTACAGTTATAGCGTTAATAGTTGGAAAATTAGTTTCAAAACTCAAGTTACCATCTATACTTGGATGGTTATTAACAGGTATGGTAATAGGACCACATGCACTAAACTGGATGAATAGCAGCATAATGGATGCAGAGTGGTTCCATATTTTTAGTAATGTTGCAGAAGTTTTAGTAGGTATCTTAATAGGTACTGAATTAATATTGGAGGAGCTTAAGAAGTCAGGAAAACAAATAATTACCATATGCTTTTTTGAAGGTATGACAGCATTTATATTTGTTACAATTGCATTTTTAATATTTGCAGACATTCCAATTTCTATAGCTTTAGTATTTGGAGCAATTGCATTAGCAACAGCACCAGCACCATCCTTATCAATAGTTAAAGAGTATAATGCTAAGGGGCCAGTTTCAAAAACTTTAATACCGTTAGCTGCGTTGGATGATGTCTTAGCGCTATTTGTATTTTTCTTAGTTATAGGCGTAGTTTCAGGGACTATGACGGGAGAAAAAGTAAATATTATTTCTATATTAATGATGATAATATTGCCACTAGCTATTGGAGCAGTTACAGGTATTATAGTTGCTAAAATATTACAAAATAAGGTACATAAAAACGTAACTGTATTTGCTGGTATAGCAGAAAGTGAAACTTTAAATAAGGAAAAATCTAAGTTAGAAATTTTATTAAAGCTGACATTATTAATAGTTGTTACAGTTATTATTGGTAGATATGTAAATGATAATATACTATCAATAAATCTATTACTATCTGGTATATCATTCTCAGCTATTATTGCCAATATGGTTGGACAAGAAAGATTGCATGAGATAATGGAGGTTATTAACCCAATAATAGGTATAGCATTAGTTATAATGGTAATAGACTTAGGAGCTCCACTAGATTATAATTTAATATTTGGTGCAGGAATTCTTACGGCTATATATATAATATCTCGTGGAGGTGGTAAGATATTAGGTGCTTACACAGGTGGTAAGTTATCAAAAGCTGATGATAAAGTATGTAAATACTTGGGTCTTTCTCTTTTACCTCATTCAGGAGTATCTCTTATATTTACTGGAATAGCAGTTACAACTTTAGCACCATTTGTGCCAGAATATGCTGCCATGATACAAGGAACTATTGCAGCAGCTGCTGTTATAAATGAGATTATAGCAGTATTTCTAGCTAAGCAAGCCTTTAAAATGGCAGGAGAAATTAAAGTAGATAAAGATTCAAATGCAGAGCCAGTATCTAACTAGAAAATATAAATACATGATAACTAGGTGTATAAGTAGAAGTTTAAATCTATTTATACACCTTTCTGTATGATAACTTAACAAAAATTGCATACTAATATGTATATAATAAGTAATATAAGAAGAATAACAAGAGAAGAGAAAAATAAAGAATAATTGCTTTATATAATCAAAAATAATACAGAATAGTTTATGAACATATTCATTTAAATATTTAGTGATATAATTATAATCTATACATGAGAGATTATTAATTATGGAGGTAGTAATATGAATAAATTAAATGTATTAGAAATAAATTTTGAACTCAATGGAGTAGTAGATTCAATATATCCTGTTATATTAAGAGATGATAAAGAAATGATTTTAATTGATTGTGGTTATCCTGACTTTTTAGCATTAATAGAAGATTGTGCAAGTAAAAATAATATAGATTTAGACGAATTAACAAAGCTAATTATAACTCATCATGATTTTGATCATATGGGATCCGCAGCTGATTTAAAGTCAAAATATCCAAACATAAAAATATTATCATCATCAAAAGATGAAAAATATATTAATGGAAAAGAAAAATCTTTAAGACTTCAACAAGCAGAGGCAATATATGATAGCTTGTCAGAAGAACAAAAAGAATGGGCATTAAATTTCCATAAAACGCTAGAATTAATAGAGAGTGTTGATATAGATAGAACATTGAATGATGGTGATACATTTGATTGGTGTGGAGGTATAGAGATAATAGAAACACCGGGACATATGCCAGGACATATATCAATTTATATTAAGGAAAGCAGAACATTAATAGCTGGAGATGCTTTAGTTATTGAGAATAATAAATTAGACATAGCAAACCCACAATATACCTTAGATATGGGTGAAGCTAAAAAAACTATAAATAAGTTACTAAATTATGATATTGATAGGATTATATGTTATCATGGAGGAATATATCAATCAGATATAAAAAGATCATTAGAAAATATATAAATAAAAGGTATTGACTAAAGGTCGATACCTTTTTATAGTATAAATCTATCTAAGGAAGGATGAAAAATAAAAGTGAAGTGATATTAAATAATTATATTTAAAGTTCTACTTTTATATTTTTTAAATTATAGCTTGATATTATCACTAATTAGTGATAATATTGATTTATGGAAAATATAAAAACATTAATTAACGATAGTAAACTTAATTTATCCACATTAATAGATTTTACTAGGGCAGAACATAAAATTCATAGCTTAGAGTATAAAACTATAAAAGAAAGTGGATTAACAATTTCGCAGTTTGGAGTTCTTGAGGTTCTGTATAACAAAGGAGACTTAAGAATAGGTGAAATAATGGAAAAAATATTAACTACATCAGGAAATATAACAGTAGTGGTAAAAAATTTAGAGAAGGATGGATTTATAAAAAAGATTTCAGACCCACTAGACAGAAGGTCTACCATAATATCTATAACAGATAAAGGAAGAGATGTTATAGAAGAAATATTACCAGATCATATAAAAAATATAAATAATATCTTTAATATATTAACGGATGAAGAAAAAATAGTATTAAAGGATATATTAAAGAAATTTAAATAAAAAATAAAAATTTTTAAAGATATATCACTAATTAGTGATAAAAATAAACAGATAAGATGGAGGTACATCATGAATAAATTAAGAAGTATAGAGTTAGTATTTAGAGGATTAGATCCACATTTTGTAGGGGATGGATTTAAAGTTAGTCAGTATTTTCCATCAGGCAAAAACTTATTAGAGCGTTTTTCACCATTTATTTTATTAGATTATAATCAACCACATTATTTTGAACCTTCAAAGGAAAGACGAGGTGTAGGAGCACATCCACATAGAGGATTTGAAACAGTGACAATTGCTTATGATGGTAAGGTTGAGCATCATGATAACAATGGAAATCATGGGATCATAGGACCTGGGGATGTACAGTGGATGACAGCAGGAAGTGGGGTTCTTCACAAAGAATATCATGAAGAAGAATTTTCAAAAAATGGAGGAATACTTCATATGATACAGCTTTGGGTTAATCTACCAAGTAAGCATAAGATGACAAAGCCTAAATATCAACCAATTTCTAAAGAAGATATGGCTACTTATAAATTGGATAACAATGGAGGAGAAATAAGAGTTATCGCAGGAGAGGTAAAAGGAGTAAAAGGGCCTGCTGATACCTTTTCTAAAATAAATATATACAATGTAGATATGAAAAATAATGCAAGAGTATCACTAAATGAACCAAGTAATTTCAATACAGGAATATTGATAATTAATGGAGAGATTAAAATAAATGATGGTTCTGTATATAAAGAAAATGACTTTATATTATTTGATAATGTAGAAGGAGATATTATATTAGAATCAATTAGCGAAAACTCTTTAGCTATTGTTTTAAGTGGAGAAGCATTAAATGAACCAGTTATAGCTCATGGGCCATTTGTAATGAATACTGAGGAAGAAATAATCAAAGCTTATGAAGATTATAATTTAGGAAAATTTGGATCATTTAATTTTTAATTCAATTATTAAATTTATAAATATAGTAATTTAGATATGGTGGTATGTAACTACTCATACACTCTGTATCAAAAGGATAAGATAAAAGTACATTGCATCCTATGAGACAAGAGCATTATATAAGCTGTATATATTTGATAACTACACAAGGTACACAGCGTAAATGCTTAGAAATAAATAGTGAACCAACTATAGAATTTACATTTAACTGAAAGTGATAAAGTACTAGAAGTATATGCTTATTGTAATCTTCATGGATTATGAAAAGTTGAATTATAGATAAGAATTCTAATATAAATTAAAATAAGTTATCTAAAAATAAAAGATAGATTAAGAAATGAACTCTAGTTATTAGAGTTCATTTCTTTGTGAATAATTGATTTATGCCATTATCCTATGAGTTTAAATTATATTAAGCATATTAATAAATACATTAGCATATTATTTCTCCTTTTGTAAAAAAGGCATTAATGTAAAATAAGGTGATAAATTATGAATAGATTAAAGAAAAAAGAGTTATAGCAAAATATAAAGAAATGAGATCAGATATGGGAGTATATATGTTTTAGTCCATAAAAACAAAAAACTTAAAAAAGAATGGAAGAAGAGAATTTTGAGAAAAAAGCAGTAGAGGTACATCAATATGACAAGGATGAAAGAATAGTAGATTATAGTGAAGAGCTTAAAATACTTGGACAGGGGTTCAGTATGGCTCATCTCCACCATTCAAACCCTCGAAAATGAGGAAAAGAAACTACTAAGTTTATGGCTTAGTAGTTTTTATTATATAAAGATTATTATATAACATTTATGATACGTGGTTACAAAAATATTACAATTATCGAATTAATAATGCAAGAAAAAAAGAAGTCAGATATTATTCTATTAAAAAAGATATTTTGGAGGGAAAAAATGGGTTTATTAAAAAATAAAAGAAAATTGATTTCAATTGCTTTATGTTCTTTATTGATGTTTTCAAGTATTTTTTCGGGAGGAATATACGCACAAGTTGAGAATGAAGACAATAATATTAAAGGTGATTATACATCAGAGTATAATGTGGATGCTTTAGAGAATGAGCTAAATGAGGTTCATATAAGTTATTTAGAAGAGTATGCAAAGGATTATAAAAAATATATAAAAGATAATGATTTAGATGCTAATAATTTAAGTAGAGCAAATAAGTTTAAATTAGATAATATTCAAGATATTTACTTAGAGAATGCACAAAATGAAAAAGATGAAATTCTTAAAAAATACGGATTTGAGAAAGTTACATCTGAAAATGATTCTCAAATATCATCAAGAGCTAATTCACCAGCTGATTTAAAACTATCAGATAATGCATATTATAATAGCCGTACTGCTGAATATAGATTTGTTGGAACATGGAATTTTAGATCATCATCTTATGATACATATGATGGTCAACCAGATATTGTTGCATTTAGAATGAATGATAGTTATTATAATATAAAGAGAAGCTATGCACGTAGTTACAATAATTGGGGAAAAGAAACAGGTTATGATAAAAATGGTTCTAACTCATCCACATCTCTAGTTACTAAGAAAAAGGAGACTAAGTATGGAGTTGCATGGAATGTTGCTTTTTCATATGTACCTAAACAAGATTTGTATGGAGCTGATAATGGAGAAATCAGTATTTATGTAAAAAGAAAAAGTTCTGCTCCTAGTGGAGATACGACAAAAGCATTTATAGAATTTGAACATAATTATAAAAAGGTCTCTTTGAATAATCAATTTAGTATTACGGGTGTTGATATTAAATCTAGTGGGCTTAGTGTTTCTTATAGTGGGAAACCAGTGAAGTATGATAGATGTTCCACTGGAAAATTTTTCTCGAAGTAAGTATAAAACTAGTTATGATTATATAGAATGAATACTCCTTTATGTTAATATGAAAATATAAGACTAAGTAATATAAAGGAGTATTTTATAAGTTTATTTATGAAGATTAACAATGGATATGTTAGTAGTTGAGATAATATTTAAAAATAACATGTACATAGGTTTAAAGATATGATATAAATGGAAGGTGGTAAACTACACTATATGATATATAGTGATACTATTGAAGTTATGTGATATTATGTGTAATAGTACTAATAGAGAGGTGACAGTTTGAAAAAGAAATATATAATTTTTTTATTTTTAAGCTTTATGATTTTAACAATTGTATTTACTTATCCAACACAAAATAAAATATTATACGGAGATTTGTATAATATTAAACAGAGTTATTATAATAAAGACATATCTTTTGAAATAGACCCATTAGAGTACGATAAAAATAATTTTGAGTATAAAAAACAAAAAAGTATATTTAAATATAAAGAAAATGAGATAATAATTGATAAAATAGTTACTCAGGATGAATATATAGATATTTTTTTAAAAATAAAAACTAAATGGAGTTTGTTTGAAGGTACTGGTTTAAGTATAGAGCACATAAATAAAGATAATGGAATAGAGAGTAGTATTGCTACAATTAACTATAAAATTTTAGGCTATAAGAATGATTATATAGATTCAGAGTTAGGTTTACAACCACCAAATATAATTTTATTAAGAATTGATGATAAAGAAGAATTCTATAAGTCAAAAAAAATAGTAATTAATTTAAATGGTTTTTTAAAAACCGATTATAAACTCAAACTAAAATAGAATCAAGTGATAATAGTATCTGATTATAAGGATAACTATTAACAAATGTCGATGGGATGACAAAAATATACATTTATTGCTCAAGTTAAATAAATATAAGACGAGAAATATAAAGTGAAGATTTTTAGATGGTATAACAAGGTAGATAACTAATGGTATGAATTAGTTGACAGTATGTATGGTAATCATTCATTAGAATGTATGATGGTTTATTTGATAAATATATTTTAGAATCTGAATGTGGTAATAAAGCATATGTATTGCAAGAAAATATAAATAAAATAAAAAATTGTAATGTTGATATAAACATAGAGAATTATTTTTATTATTAATTAATTGAATTAAGTAAATAGATATTTATGATATATTATTAATAATTTATAAAATTAGTGTAACTAATTAAAATATAAATATATATTATAAAGATGAAAATTAATATATTAATTAAAGTTAGAGATGTTAGTAAAATATAACATCTCTATTTTTATGTCTAAATTCAAGGAGGAATACAAAAATGAAGATTTGGAAAGAAGAACAATTAGGCCTATTAGAAGGTTATCCAAAGGAGGTTGTTGATAGTGTTAATGAAACTATAGGTATCTTGAATGATAACTATGGAACTTACCGAGATGTAGACAAAGATTTAGGTGGTTACATACAAGTAATAGAATCTTTAGAAGAACTAAAATCATTAAAGGATGGGATATTACAAGGTTTAGTAGAAGAATATAGTGATGAAATATGCACTACTGAAAATGGAGATGTATATAACTCAACATTATATATTGCATCATCAGACTACAATATAATGGTGATTACTAAAAATGAAATGACAGATGAATTATTAAAATAAGCATTGATACTTATAGGTATTGATGCTTATTTTTATTTTACTCAAAACTTTTGAAATAGGAGGAAAAGATGATATGTGGACTATAATAATAGCATTTATATTAAGACTTATAGCTGAGGGGATAGATCCAAGTGAAGCAGTAAATAGAGCTAGTTCTAAGTATGGAGTATCAGCAAGTGATATATGGGATAGGATGTAGTGTTTAATGTAAATAACTAATGATTATAAAGGATGTAAATTAAGGGATACAACTACTGTTGTATTCCTTAAACTTTAGGAGGAAAAAATATGTTTGATAATGGTAACAGATATGTAAGCAGAGGGATAAATGATGAAATTCCAATAGATTTACAGATATTCATGTGGCAATTAATAGAGGAATTAAAAGATATAACAGGAGATGTAGATTACTTACAGGTTTTCACTATATCAACAATTGATGAAAGTGAAAATAAAGTCAGAATAATACATTCACAGGAAGTACCAGAATACAAGAAAATATGGATGTTTAAAGCTAGTGAACCTTGTAATGATGAAAAGATATTTGTAATAGATGATGGAACTCATTCAACTATGTTGTTAGCAGATGAATATTGATAAATCAAATAATTTATATATTTTCCATTTGAATATATAAATAGATAAGGTGGGAAGAATATATGGATAAGAAAGAAAAGCAAGAGTTGTTTGAAAAGGAAACTAGATACTGCAAAATAATAAGAAGTGTTGAATTAAAAGATGGAGAAGAATTATTTGCACTTGAAAAAATATATATAAAAGCATTAGATAGATATGAAATAAGAATATGTCTATATCGTGATTGTAATGATAGAGCTAGAAAATTAATTCCTAGACCAGTTGATATAACACAAGATAAATTAATAGACCTAATAGCCTTAGGAATTACTGCGGGTATATTAGATGATGAATTTAAGAAGCAATTAAAAGGTTGTATAGTTTAATTATGAAAAAAGAATATAAGAGTAACCATCCTTAGTTGTATTTAGTACAGCTAGGGATTTTTCTATGTTCCAATAAAATTAGAAGGAGAAAATATGATGATTACAAGTAAAAGTGAAGTTATTAATAAATTATTTTTCAAAGAGTTACAAGAATTAATACATAAGTATAGCAATATGGACACTAGAACTATACAGATAATTGAGAGTATTTATTTAGATATGAAAGATAGTAATTTAAAGGAATACTTACTAAGTGAAAAAGATAAATTAGGAGAAATAATTGGATACTACAATACCAATGAAATAGATATAAATGAAATAACATTTTATGCTTGGTGCAACTGGCATATTGAAGAAATGAGTATAAGAACATGTGAAGCTTATTATACAGAATTATTGGAGTATAAACATACTGAAATTAATGAATATTTGATATATAGTAATAGCAAAGATTTAAAAGATTATACTAGGGATAAACTAGATGATATGCTTGATTCAAACTATGAAATTGATAGGTTATTTGATAAAGAACAGATTATAGATTTCTGGTTAGAAGGAACAAGTAAGAATGAGTTAATAGATGAGATGATATATGGCACTGAAATTGAGGATATATTAGATTTAGATCCAGACTATTGCTTTACATTTAGTGATGGAAAAGAATATGTATATGGAAGTGTTCAGTAAGTTAATAAAGATAGGGTAAAATACCCTATCTTATTTTAATAATAAAATTAATTTATAATAAATTATTAATAAGTTTATTATAAGTTATTAATAAGCTTATAATAAATTTATTAATGTAGACTAAACAAATATATTTAAAATTATAATACTTAAAAAATTTATCTATTTAATTTTTTTAATAGTAAATTAGCTCTATAGATTTTACGTAGGCTAGTGTGCATAATTTGAATATTATTTTTTCCAGTAATATATAGATATTTATCTTTGTATAAATAATTAGATATTAGTTCATATAAATACTCAACATTGCCATCTGTATGGATAATTATAGAATATAGACCATCTTTTAGAATTTCTCCTTTTTTAGAAATAAAACTAGTATTAAGCATTGGAGTACTAATTTTAGTTTCATTATCATTAAAAAATATAGATATTGATTTTTTATAGTGCTCTTCTTTTAAATCTACATAATATCCTAAGCTATTTTTTTCTATCATATTAGATTTAAAAAGTTTAGAAATATTAGATTGAGATGGATATAAATTTTTCTCATTACAAAAAGCTTCAACTTCCTTTTGAGTTTTAAATTTTTTTGTTTTTAAATGTGGTTTTAAAAACTCAATTAAGTCAACATTATTAACGTCCATTTTTACTCTCCTAAATAAAATTTTTTATTTTTTTTATGGAATATATTTTTTATAATAAGCTTCAAAAGCAAGGTTTCCTTCCTAGTGAAAAATAATATCATTTTACTTGAAATAAATCTAGCATTTTATTCTAAAATATTGAATAATTGTGTTTTGTGATTAGGTTTGAAGTGTTGCAATTGCTGGAATTTGTTGATATTATAATTTTGCGAGTAAGAGGTTCGTATAATTATAATAAATTAAAAATTGTACATTGAAAATTAAATATAGGAGGAATCTCTATGAAATATGTAGCAATAGATATTGAAACAGATGACCTAGATTTTACTAAAGGAAATGTTAAACTTATTTCTGGGTATAGTGAAGGTAATTACTCTTGTGTGTATGAAGATTTTTCTAAAATAAAAGATGTTCTAGAAGACAAAAACATTATCAAGATATTTCATAATGCATCATTTGATGTTAGTTGGTTAACCTACAATGGTATTAAAGTAACTAACTATGTTGATACAATGATAATGGCTCAAATTCTAAACTATGAAGAAGCAAGCTTGAAATATCTTTGTAAAAAACTTTTAAATGTAGATTTAGATAAAAATCTTCAAAGTTCTGATAATTGGAAAGATGAGGTATTAACCGAATCTCATAAACAATACTGTTTAAATGATTCTAAGTATACCTATGAACTATTTTATATTTTATATGCTGAAATAGTTTCAAAGGGATTACTTGAAGTGTTTAACCGTGAGATGGAAGTGCTACCAGCTATGGTGAATCTAAAGATAAATGGTATAATGTTAGATTTAAAAGGATGGAAGGAAGAGGTTAAAGTTCTTGAAGGAAAAGCTAATGAAATTGAAAAAGAGTTCAAGACATTAATTGGAGATGAGAGTGTAAACTTAAATTCACCAAAACAAATAATACAAGCATTTCAAAATAAGAATATACCTATAAAATCTACAGCTGATGAAGTGTTAGCTCAATTTGAAGATATCTATGATGAGATTAAATTATTACGTAAATATAGGAAACTTCAAAAGAATATAGCTACTTTTGGTTATAAAATAACTGAATATTCTGACGAAAATAATACTATAAGACCAAATTGGAGGCAAATAGGGGCTATAAGTGGTAGGATGTCTTGCTCTAGACCAGCATTACAAGGTGTACCTAGAATTATGAAACCATACTTTAAAGCTAGAGAAGGTTTTACTTTTGTAGTAGCTGATTTTAGTCAAGTAGAACTAAGAATACTAGCGGAAGTCTCTAGAGATAAGACTATGATAGATGTATTTAGTAATGATATGGATTTACATTCTATAACAGCATCTAAGGTATTCAATAAATCAGTTGAAAATATAACTGATATTGAAAGACAAATAGGTAAATCTTTAAATTTTGGTATAGTATATGGAATAACTGAGAATGGTATTCAAAATCAAATAAGAAAGAATACTGGAGAAGAAATAAGTATCCAAGAAGCTATGAAATATAGACTTAATTTTTTTAAAGCTTATAAAAATATTTATATCTTACAAAATATACTACTAAAATCTAAAGAAATAAGAAGCCTAGGAGGTAGAGTTTGGGGAAATAATTTAAAATCAAATCAAAAATTAAATTATTGTATTCAAGGTACTGGAGCAGATGTTTTAAAAGAATCTCTAATTGAGTTTATGAAAGTAAAAAGTGAGAATTATAAATTATGTGCTGTAGTACATGATGAAATAGTAATTGAAGTACCGAAAGAAGAATCTAATAAAGCATCTAAATTATTGTTAGAAAGTATGGAAAAGGGTATGGGGAAATTTATAAAGTCTGTACCTTGTAAAGTTGATATAAAAATAAGTGAAAAATGGGTAAAGTAGGAGATGTTCAATATGAGATTAAAACAAAGTAACTTAGTAATAGGATTAGGAAATAATAATAAAGGAATAGAAGATGGTGATTATAAAGGAAAAATAATTAATGTGGCTTTGAAATTAGATCAAGTAACATCATATGGATTTAAAAACATACTTGATATTGAAGTAGAAATAGATCTTTTAGTAACCACAATGAATAAAAAAACAAGTTACTATGTATCAGATAATATAAATAGCAGATTTTTTATATTCTTAAATGATATGAAGATAGATACTAGTGAAGAAGTATTTGATATAGATACATTAGTAGGTAGAAATGTAAATGTAATAATAAAAAATAATACTGTGAATGGTACTACATATAGCAATATAGAAAGAATAATAGCAATATAAAGGGAGGAAGTAGAATATGGTGCAAACAGTCAAGGAATTTGCTAGACAATATATAAATCCAAAAATAGATTTAAAAGATGAAAGATATAGAAGAAATATTACTTATCAGAATGAGAAAGGGGATGAATTATTTAGCTATAAGAAGTTTACACAGGTATTAAAAAGTACCTGTGTAATCAGATGTTATAAGGAAGAATATTTAGTATTCAATTATAAAACTGGCTTAACAGACATATTGACAGTTAAAGACTTACGAAGGTTAATAAAGTATATTTTAGATACAATTGATAAAAGATTCTGGGAAGGAAAAGTGGAATCTGGAATTATAAGTTTAATAAATAGGGACTATGATGTTGTAAATGAATTACCTATATATAGTAAATATATATTTTTTAAGAACAGTGTTTACAATATAAATACTAAAAGTATAGAAAAATATAATGAGAAATTAGTAGTAAATAAAAATATTCCGAATAACTATAATCCAAATGCTGATTGTCCTATATTTTTAAAATTTATTAATGAATGCATGTGTAATGATGAAGAGTTAGTAATGTGTATTCAAGAAATTATGGGATATATCTTAATAGATGTGAACAAAGCACATAAGTTTTTTCTATTCTATGGAATTGGTAGCAATGGTAAGAGTGTTCTTTGTGATTTGATTTCTTATATGATAGGAAGTGAAAATACTTCATCAGTATCAATTAGTCAATTCAAGCAGAATTTTCATCCCTCAAGAATAGTTGGAAAAAAAGCAAATATTTCATCAGAAAATGAGGTTGATTTCGATACAGAAAAAATAAAAGCTATATCAGCAGGTGATACCATCACTATAGATATTAAAAATAAACAACCATTTGAGTATAGACCTACTTGCAAATTAATATTTGCAAGTAATACATTACCAAATACTATGGACAATAGTAATGGTTTTTATAGAAGGTTAGAAATAATCCCATTTAATAGGATAATCAAAGATGAAGAGCAAGATGTAGATTTGCTAGATAAGTTAAAGAATGAAATTGAAGGGATTATTATATGGTCTTTACAAGGAATGCATAGGTTAATAGATAATGGTTACAAATTCACTAAATCAAATGCAGTTAAGGAGATGTTAAAATCATACAAAGAAAGTCAAGATCCTGTTTATATGTTCTTTAAAGAGAATCTTACTTATAAAAGAGATAATAAAATAGATAAAAAGGAATTAATTAATAGATACATATCTTGGTTGCAGTCTAACTTAATCAGTGCCAATGGTACCGATAGTAATCATAAATTTTGGAAAGAGTTAAGAAGGGTATCTTTACAAGAAAGCATTAAAATAGAAGAAACTAAATCCAAAAACTCTAGGTTTATTAAACATCTGAGTTGGGTGGCTTAGGTGGCTATGGTGGCAGTCAAATTTAAATATATAATTAAATATGTTATTAATTTAAGATAATTAAATTATATATGCCATAATTGCCACCTACTAGTACTATATGAAGTTAATTAAATTTCGAATATATATTATAAATTAGAAGGGAAATAAAATGAGTAATACTGTAGTTGTAATTGATAGAAAGAATCTATATTCAAAGAATTATTCGAAGATTAAATATACTAATAAGGAAGTGAATGAAAATGTGAAAATTAGTGAAAGTTTAGCAAATGTATTTATTATGATGATTAAAAAATTAAATTAATTTTAAAAGAACTATATTTAATGTAGTTCTTTTTATTTGTAAAGATATAGGAGGTTATTAAATATTATAGTTATACTTATTAGTTTAGATTTTATATATACAGTTTAAGGAGAGGTTTATTTTGAAAAATAATAATAGAGATATAATAGCAAAATTTTTAGGTGATAATGATGAGAGCCGATTATATGCAAAAACTCAAAGTAGTAAAATAAATGAAATTATAATGAGGATTATATCTGATGGATTTAATAATATTGAAGAACATGAAATAGAATTTAATATGTTATTTGCGATTTTTAACGATATTGTAGAATATGAAATTTCTAATGCATTCAAAAATAACACTTATAAAGAGTATTTATTAGAATGTGATTTTAATGAAATAGAAAAGAAAGACAAAAAAGGATACATTGAAGAACATATAAACTCCATATATGAAAATAAAGAAGGATATATGAAGCTTATATGTGATTTACTAAAAGCACAGATAGAAAAGGAAATATAAAAATGAAAGGAGAAAAATATGAGTATAGAAAGAGCAGTAGTATATGCAAGATTTTCTAGTAATAATCAAAGAGATGAATCGATTGATGCTCAAGTAAGAGCAATCAATGAATATTGTGAGAAAAATAATATACAAATAGTTAAAATATTTGCAGATAGGGCTAAATCAGCTACATCTGCAAATAGACCAGAGTTTCAAGAGATGATTAAGTTTTGTGAGAATGATACAACAGGAATATCTATGGTTATAGTTCATAAATTAGATAGATTTTCTAGAGATAAGTATGATTCAGCTATGTATAAACAGAAACTAAAATTAAAAGGGATTAGAGTAGTAAGTGTATTGGAGAATCTTGATAATTCTCCTGAAAGTTTGATACTTGAATCAGTAATAGAAGGAATGGCACAGTATTATTCAGATAACTTAGCAAGAGAAGTAGCAAAAGGCCAGAAAGAAAATGCATTAAAAGCTAGACATAATGGAGGAACCCCTCCATTAGGATATGATTTAGCATATGATAAAACCTATATTATAAATGATGAAGAATCTAAAGCTGTAAAAATTATATTTGATAAATATGTAAATGGATATTCTTATAGTCAAATAATAGATGAATTAAATAGACTGGGATATCGTACAAAAAGAGAAAATAAAAACTTTAGTAAGAATAGCTTATATAGCATATTAAGTAATGAGAAATATACTGGAGTTTATGTATTCAATAAGACACAAAGAAAAGGTGTTAATGGAAAAAGAAATGGTCATAAACAAAAGAGTGAGGAAGAGATAATTAAGGTTGAAGGAGGTATGCCACAAATAATAGACAAAGAAATATTTGAACAAGCACAAGAAATGATGAAGAAAAGAAAGAGAGCTCCAGGAACAAATAAAGCAAGTACATTTTATCTATTAACTGGATTAGTACGTTGTGGAGAATGTGGACATATGTATCAAGGTAATAAGAGATATGACTCTTATAAAAATGTATATATATCTTATAGATGTGGATGTAGGAAGCAAAAGAGAGGTTGTGATAATAAAGAAATAAGAAGAGATGAATTAGAAGAGTTTGTGTTAACAGAACTAGAAAAACATGTATTAAATGATGATGCAATACCAGTTTTAAGTAAGGAATTAAATAAGAAGTTACAAGATAAGAATAAAAGTAATGAAGAAATGCTAGATAGTCTTAGAAATAAACTTACAAAGGTTAATAAAGAAATAGAAAATATATTAAATGCTATTATGAGTGGAATAGTAAATAATATGTTGAAGGATAAGTTAGATGAGTTAGAACAAGTGAAGTTGAACTTAGATCTTAAGATAAATGAGTTATCTGTAGAAAGAACAGATGGCGAAGAGGTACTTATAACAGAAGAACAAATTAGAAATATGTTTGGTAGATTTAAAGAGTTTGTATTAACTAGAAATTTACCAGAGTGTAAAAAATTCATAGGAGATTATGTGAAAGAAGTAATAATATATAAAGACCACGTTGAGGTGATATTCAACGTGGTCTTTTCTTTTGTAGATAATGAAATAAGTCATGATTTATGTATAAATAAAAGTCGAAACTAAACATTTTAAGAGTGAGTATAATAAAAATATATATTTAATATATATTTTTATTATGATAATATGTATTTATGGTAATAATGGAGGGAGATATTATGGGAAAAGAAACAATATTAGAAATAGAAGTTAATAAATTTAATATTACAGGTTTTATAAATGAAGTATGTGAAAATTTTGAACAAAGTATAGAACCAGAATATATATGTGCATATATGAGACCAAGTAATATAGCAAAAGATGTATATGTAGAACTTTGTGATGATGAGATAGAACCAGAGAGAGTATATAATAATTATGAAGAAGATTTAATTAATAATGATAGAATATTATATGTTAAATTTGTAGTAGATCGTAGTGAGTGGGCAGATGGATATTTATGTGGTGATGGAACAGAATTAATAGACGATGGTTATGGCGAGCTTGATTATGGTCAATTTGTAAATATGGATAATGGATTTATTATAAAATCTAAGGATGGAATTTTAAGTATTCAAAGAGGTACGTATGGTCCTGCAAATCCATTCCAGTATGTTGTAGAGATGGTAGAAAATGCAGGGATATTTGATGAAAATATGATTAACTTTGTTAATAAATACATTAAAAAATAGTAAGTAAATAAAATAGTGGATTTGATTGTTACGAATCATCTCCACCAGTAAAAGCTAAAAAAACTCATATCCATAGGATGTGAGTTTTTTTATACTTTAAAATATATGATATGACTTGTGCTGGAAGAGTAGGCGGATTATTAGAGCTTTATAAAAATCACCCGTGTGAAAAATAGTCTAAACCAAATTCTTTAATTGAATTTTTACTAAGCTTTAACAGAGCTTGTTATTAATAAAGAAAAGGAATTATTAGTACAATAGGGGAAGCGACTTATGGATATTTATCTCTATCAATTACATAAAAAAATATAGCAAAATATTGAAACTAATAAGTTATATGACTTGTTAGTTTCTTTTTATATTAAATAAAAAATCAGTATATGCAAATAATATTAAATGATGTGCAAATCTAGAAAGGAGAATAAGATAAAAATATGAGTGAAACAATTAAAGAGAGATTAGAAGGTCGTGTAAGTTATCATGATTCTGTTGAAGAAATGTTAAAAAGAATTCAAACTGATGGACTTTCAAGTGTTTTTTCAAGATGGGAACCACAAGAAAAAATAAGATGTAAGTTCTGTCTTCAAGGTTTAAGTTGTCAGTTATGTACACATGGACCTTGTAGAATTAATGAAAAAACAGGAGTTGATAAAGGGGTTTGTGGTATCGGACCAGATGCCATGGCTATGAGAAACTTTCTTATGAGAAATATAATGGGAGCAGCTACATATGCACACCATGCATTCGAAGCATTTAGAACACTTAGATCTACTGGTGAAGGTAAATCACCATTTAATATAAAGGATGAAGCTAAATTAAAATGGATGTGTGAAAAAGTAGGTATAGATACAAATCAAGATATTAATAAACTTGCTATTCAATTAGCTGATTTGCTTGATAAAGATATGAAAGCAGGTCCTGACCAGCCTAGTATAATGACAGAAGCTTTTGCTCCAAAGAAAAGAAAACCAGTATGGAAAGAGCTTCATATTTATCCTTCTGGTGTTGATCATGAAGTTCAAAACTCAATTGCAAGCTGTTTAACAAATGTAGATGGAGATTATGTATCACTTGCTACAAAAGCTCTTAGATTAGGATTATCTACTATATATACAGCACTAATAGGTCTTGAAATGGTACAAGATATATTATTTGGAACTCCTATGCCTCATGAAGTTAATGTAGACTTAGGTATAATGGACCCTGACTATGTAAATATAGTATTTAATGGACATCAACCTTGGATAGGAGCACTTACAATAGAAAAACTTAGAAAAGGTGAGTATAAAGATGAGGCTATAGCAGCAGGAGCTAAAGGTATTAGAGTAGTTGGTTCTATTGAAACAGGACAAGAGTTACTACAAAGATATGATGTTGACGACATATTTGTTGGTCTTATGGGTAACTGGTTAACTCTAGAACCACTTCTTGCTACTGGTACTGTAGATGCCATTGCTATGGAAGAAAACTGCTCACCTCCAGCAATAGATCAATATGCTGAAAAATATCAGGTAGCATTAGTTAGTATAAGTACAATAATAGGTGTACCTGGTACAGAACATAAGATGCCATATTATCCAGAAAAAGCTAATGAAATGTCAGATAATTTAATTAAAATAGCAATAGACAATTTTAAGAAAAGACATGGTAAAATCGAGCCAATGGTTCCTAAATATGTTACAAAAGCTATAGCTGGATTTTCAACAGAAGCTGTTTTAGGTGCTCTTGGAAATACACTTGATCCATTAGTTGATGTAATTTCAGCAGGTAAAATAAAAGGTATTGTTGCCCTTGCAAACTGTTCTACATTGAGAAATGGTCCTCAAGATTGGAATACAGTTAATATAACAAAAGAATTAATAAAAAGAGATATATTAGTAGTAGCTGGTGGATGTGGTAATCACGCTTTAGAAGTAGCAGGATTATGCAACTTAGAGGCTATAGAAAAATATGCAGGGGAAGGTTTAAAAGAAGTATGTAATATGCTTAAAATACCTCCTGTGTTAAGCTTTGGTACTTGCACTGATACAGGTAGAATATCAATGCTTGTTACTGCACTAGCAGATCATCTTGATGTTGATATTCCAGATCTTCCTATAGCAGTTACAGCTCCAGAGTGGATGGAACAAAAGGCTACTATAGATGGTGTGTTTGCAGTAGCATATGGAGCATATACACATTTATCTCCTACTCCATTTGTCACTGGTGCTCTTAAATTAGTAAAACTTCTTACAGAAGATGTTGAGGGATTAACAGGTGGTAAAGTAGCTTTAGGAGATGATCCTGTTGAAGCAGCAAAAGGTATAGAAGCTCATATAATAAGTAAAAGACAAAAACTTGGACTTAAATAATATTTTTTATTTATAATAAGAAGAAATACTTACAATCACTTGGTATTGTAGGATAAATGCCAAGTGATTATTTATTATGCTAAAATAAGTAAAAAACTGTTTATTTAGATGATGTGTTCTTATCGACTTAGATAAAACTTTATTCACTAGAATAGTTTTTTATAAGCTCTTTATAGTTATTTCCCCAGATTGTAAGCATATCAAATACTTCATTTAAAGTCTTACCTATGTCACTTAGACTATACTCAACCTTTATAGGTACTTCATCAGGAAATACCTCACGATTTATAATCCCATCACCCTCTAAAGATCTAAGATTTTCAGTTAATACTTTCTTGCTTATACCATCAACATTATTAAGTAAATCAGTGAACCTTTGAGATCCAGTTAAAAGATTTCTAATAATTAATAGTTTCCACTTGTTACCGATAATGCTTACTGTAGTAGCTACAGGACAATTAGGTAAATCTTTTTTTACTATCACAATACTTCCCCCCTTTCATTAGTCACGGGTTACTTAAAGGTAACCTTGTTACCTTAATGTGCCGTATTTACGAAATAATTATATACAACTATTATATAAATATAGCAAAACAAAATCAAATAAACATTAAATTCTAAGTAGAAAGTGTATAGCAAAGTAGGGGGATATGGGAAGGTGAATATAAATGGATGTATATAATGAAGCTAAGACGATTTTCTTTGATAAAGATATGATAAGGGTAATAAGTGAATTAGGATTTTAGATATAAGATATAAGTAACATTAGTAAATTGATTGATATTTTAGGGAGGTAAAAATGAATCAAGAAGAGAGATTAAATTATTTAATAAATGAGTTAATAAAAGAGTACGGAAATGATCTTAAACATATGGAGGTACCAGCAAGTTATAAAGCTAGAAAATCTTTGCTTAGAGGGTTGATGAATTTAAGAGACCCAAAGGAAATGGATGATAAATTTATAAAAATTCAAGATGAATACTTACAAGAAGAAATGAAGCAAGAAAAAATAGTTGATGTTAATCAATTGCAAACAGTGGGAGAAGTTTTTAAAAACTCTAATAATAAACATAAAGACAGGTTAGTTTTATATAAAGGAGATATTACTAATTTAAAAGTTGATGCCATTGTAAATGCTACAAATAGCCAAATGTTAGGATGTTTTGTACCAAATCATAAATGTATAGATAATGCAATTCATTCAAAAGCAGGGCTTCAATTAAGAGAAGAATGTAATATCATAATGAAAAAACAAGGGTATTTAGAGTCTACAGGTAGTGCAAAAATAACTAATGCATACAATTTACCTAGTAAATATGTGATTCACACAGTGGGGCCAATAGTTAAAGATAAATTAACTAAAGAGTTATTCCATGATCTAAGATCAAGTTACATATCATGTTTGAAATTAGCTGAAGAACATAATTTAAAATCAATTGCATTCTGTTGTATATCTACTGGTGAATTTGGATTTCCAAATGAAGAAGCAGCTCATATAGCAATTAAAGCTATAGATGATTATTTAGATAATAATAGCAATATAGAGAAAGTAATAATTAATGTTTTTAAAGATATAGATTTTGAGATATACAAATCCATATTTGAATAATAATACGTTCATTAATATGGACATGATTATGTTATAAATAATATATAGTATTTAGGAGGGAAGGATATTATTCAAACTTATCTAAAGTAGTCATATACTAAAGGGTTATGATTTAATCATAACCCTTTAGTATTATTATCCTTCTTTTATTATCTCTAAAATAACTCTAGATGAATTATATAAATCTTCAATCTTTATAAACTCATTAACTGAATGAGCATTAGTCATACCAATTGCTAAATTAACAGCTTTGTACCCTTTTCCAGCATATACATTAACATCACTTCCACCGCCAGTAGAATCAGTGTATGTTTCTATACCAAGGTTAGCAAAGGCCTTTTCAGCTAATTTAACAATTTCATCATTGTCATCTATATTAACCACATCATAAACTCTACTTACATCTATTTCAATATCTGCACCATATTTATCAGCAGCTTCTTTGAAACAGTCCACCATATGATTTGTTTGTTTATTAAGTTTCTTTTCATCTAAACTTCTAGCTTCACCATGTATAGTTAATTCAGACATTACAGAGTTTGTTCCTGTTCCTCCGGTAATCATACCTAAATTTGCTGTAGTTTCATCATCTATTCTAAGTAAGTTCATATTTTCTATGGCATGAGAAGCTACTATTAAAGCACTAACACCTTTTTCAGGATGTAGTCCTGCATGAGCTGCTTTGCCAATTATTTTAACCGTTATTTTATCTTGAGCTGATGCCCTTGTTATTATTCTACCTGGAGATCCATCCATATCAAATACATAAATATAGTCAGCATCAATTTTTGAGTAATCCAAATATCTTGCTCCTAATAATCCTTGTTCTTCCCAGATAGAGAATACTACTTGTATGTCTGAATGAGAGATGTTTTTTTCTTTTAATGTTCTCATAGCTTCTAAGATAGCAGCAATACCAGCCTTATCATCAGAACCTAATATGGTAGTTCCATCACTTTTTATTATTTGTTTTTCTTCATCTATAATTGGATTTATACCTATTCCAGGTTCTACAGTATCCATATGAGCAGTAAATAATAATTTCTTACCAGGTCTGTTTCCTTTTAATGTAGCTATGACATTGCCCGTTTCTCCTCCAGCAAATTTGCCAGCATCATCTATAGTTACTTCAAATCCTAATTCTTCTAACTTTTTTAATAGTAATTGAGCCATATTTTTTTCTTTGCCTGTTAAACTATCTATTTTTACTAATTCTATAAATTCTTCAATAAGTCTTTTTTTATTAGGCATACTAATCCCCCATAATATTTATTTTATATTTTATTCTAGTTGAAAAAAAGTTATTATTCAATGAAAAAATAGGTGTTAATTAAGAAAAATTGATACATATTTTTTTCTATTAAAAAAATGAAAAATACGTACAATAAATCTTTCTTATGATTAAATATCTGTGATATAATAATTATTATATTATAAATACAAAAATATATTAGTAAAAATTGAAATGTATAAATTACAAAATGACAACTGGGAGGACAAATGTTTACAGTAGGAATTATAACAAGTAGCGATAAAGGCTATGTGGGAGAAAGAGAAGACAAGAGTGGAGCAGTTATTGAAGAGATAGTAAATGAAAAAGGATTTAAAGTATTAAAAAAAGTAGTGCTACCAGACGAAAAAGATTTACTAGAAAAAGAAATGATAAATATGTGTGATGAGTTGAAAGTAAATTTACTTTTAACAACTGGTGGAACAGGATTTTCTAAAAGAGATATAACTCCAGAAGCAACAAAATCAGTAATAGAAAGAGAAGCGCCAGGAATTGTGGAAGCAATAAGATATTATAGTTTACAAATAACTAAACGAGCTATGTTATCTAGGGCAGTATCTGGAATAAGAAAAGATACATTAATAATTAATTTACCAGGAAGTCCAAAGGCCTGCAAAGAAGCGCTAGACTTTGTATTAGATGATGTGAAACATGGAATAGAAATATTACTTGGGGAAGCAAAAGATTGCGCAAGAAAATAAATTAGTAAGTTTTGAAAAATAGAAAAATTATAAAGAAAATAAAGACATAATTTAGGAGACAGAGTATGAAACAAATTAGAATAGAAGATGCTGTAGGTTGTATTTTATCTCATGATGTTACGAAAATAGTTCCTGGGGAATTTAAGGGAAGATTATTCAAAAAAGGTCATGTAATTAAGGAAGAAGACATACCAAAGCTTTTAGATATAGGTAAGGAACATATATATGTTTGGGAAGCAAAAGAAGGTGAACTTCACGAAAATGATGCAGCCATAAGAATTAAAGATTTAGTTCTTGGTAAAAACTGTTACATATCAGAAGAAATCAAAGAAGGTAAAATAGATTTCTTCGCTAAAAAAATGGGAGTATTAAGAGTTAATAAAGAAGAACTTTTAAAGCTTAATATGTTGGGAGAAATAATTGTTTCTACAATGCACAACAACACTCCAGTAAAAGTTGGGGAAAAAATAGGAGCAACTAGAGTTATTCCATTAATAATAAATGAAGACAAAATAAAAGAAGCAGAAAAGTTAGTAAAAGAAAAGATAATAAGTGTAGATGAAATAAAGCCTAAAAAAGCTGTACTTATAACTACTGGTAATGAAGTTTACAAAGGTAGAATAAAAGATGCTTTCTTACCTGTAATGAAAGAAAAGTTGGAGTATTATGGTGGAGAAATTGTTAAACAAGTTATTCTTCCTGATGAAAAAGAAATGATAACAGAAAATATTTTAAAAGCCATAGAAGAAGAAAAAGCAGATATGATAATTTGTACTGGAGGAATGAGTGTGGATCCTGATGATGTAACACCTTCAGCCATAAAAGATTGTAATGGCGAAATTGTAACTTATGGAGCACCAGTACTTCCTGGAGCAATGTTTTTACTGGCATACTATAAAGATACACCAATACTTGGAGTTCCAAGCTGTGCAATGTACTCAAAAAGAACCATATTTGATTTAGTACTTCCAAGAGTTTTAGCAGATGAAAAATTATCTTATAAAGATATAGCAGCATATGGAAATGGTGGAATGTGCTTAAATTGTGGAATATGTACCTTCCCTCATTGTTCATTTGGAAAATAGGAGAATTTAAATGATAGACAAGTTTGGAAGAAAAATAGATTATCTTAGGATTTCTGTTACGGAGAGTTGTAATTTAAAATATATTTATTGTATAGATGACAATAATATACTAAACACATGCAATAAAAATATTTTAAGTGATGATGAAATATTAAAAATTGTAAAACAATGTGCAGTTCTAGGTATTAAAAAAATTCGTATTACTGGTGGAGAACCTTTAGTTAGAAAAAATATAGAAAATTTAATTTATGAAATAAATAGTATAGATGGAATTGAAGAGATTTACATAACGACAAATGGTGTACTGCTAAATGATAAGTTAGAGAAACTTAGAAGTAGTGGCCTTACTGGAGTAAACATAAGTTTAGATTCTTTAAAAAAGACAGATTTAAAGAGCTTACTAGATTTGATAAGTTAAGTGAAGTATTAACATCCATAGACAAAGCATTAGATTTGGGACTGAAAGTAAAAATAAATACAGTTATAGTGAATGATATTAACAAAGATGAAATAATAGACTTTGTTAATTTAAGCAAAGATAAAAACTTAGATATTAGATTTATTGAACTTATGCCCATAGGAGCAGCTAAAAAACATCGTGGAACAAGCAATGAAGAAATACTAAATATAATAAGAGAAAACTTTGAAAATATAAAAGAAGAAAATAAAAATAAAAGAAGTGGACCAGCAGATTATATAAAGATAGAAAATTACAAAGGGAAAATAGGATTTATAAGTCCTATGAGTAATTGTTTTTGTGAAGAATGCAATAGAATAAGATTGACGTCAACTGGATTTTTGAAAAAATGTTTACATTTCAATTATGGAGTAGACTTGAAAAAACATTTGGATGATAAGATAAGTGAAGAAGAGTTAAATAAATTAATTTACGAAAATATTTATGATAAGCCAGAAAAACATCTTTTCCTAAAAGAATGTGACAACAAAGAAAATAAATATATGAACCAAATTGGAGGATAGACAAATGGGGAAAGTATTAGCAATTTGTATAAGTGAGAAAAAAGGAACATTAAAAACAGAAATAAATGAAGGTAAATTTATTGAAAATTTTGGAATAGAAAATGATGCCCATGCAGGTAAGTGGCATAGACAAGTTAGCTTATTGGAGTTTAACAAAATAGATGAATTTAGAAAAAAAGGTGCCAATGTGGACTTTGGAGCTTTTGGAGAAAACTTAGTTGTGGAAGGGATAGAATTACATACTCTTCCTATAGGTCAGTTAATACAAGTAGGAGAAGTTTTATTAGAAGTTACTCAAATAGGCAAGAAGTGTCATGACAAATGCCAAATATATTATCAAGTTGGTGAATGTATCATGCCGAAGAATGGAATTTTTACAAAAGTAATTAAAGGTGAAAGTGTAAAAGTTGGAGATGAATGTAACTTGATATAAGTCAAAATAAAAAGACTTAATATATAGTACAGATTAAAAAAATATTAGGTATAAAAAAGAGCGTAGAATTTATCTACGCTCTTTTTTTATAAGCTAAAAATTAGCAAGCATTATTCATTTCTATATTTTGGTTTCTTTCTTTGTTTAATTTGTTCATAGTTTTTATAGCTACTAATAACATTCCGTAAGCAATAAATATAGAAGCTAATATGAATGACCAAGCAAGCATATATCCAGCTGCGTCAACTATCATTCCGAATACTGCTGAACCAAAAGCGAATCCTAAAGCGAAGAATACTTGAGTTATACCTAATATTCCTCCGAAATCTTTTTTACCGAATAAAGCACCTACTAACATAGATGGAGCTAAGATGTAAGCAAATACAGATAACCCCTTAGTAGTTCCATAAACGTAAGCTAAAGCTGGTATTTTTGGTGCGAACATTATTGATAAACAAGCTGCTATTGCTAACGCAAATCCTATGATTGTAGTTTTTACAGTTCCTAATTTATCGTATAATGTACCTCCTATTAAGTTACCAACTAAAGAGCATGCAGCAAATACTGATCCTACAGTTCCTAACATAGCAGCATCAAAGTTTTCTGCTTTTAAGTATGCTGAATATTGAGTAGCTAAAGCTGATACATATATTCCTATGAATACAAATCCTATAGCGAATATCCAGTAAGCTTTTAAACCTTTAGCTTCTGCAAATGTATATCCTGTATTTTCTTCAACAGATACTTCTTTATTTTCTTCTTTAGAATCTTTTTTACCACTTATCATTTCAGATTTGTTCTTTGGCATTCTTATAAATAATATAGATACTACAACTCCTACTGCTATTGATAATAAAGCGAACTTTTTATATGCTAATTGATATCCATCAGCAGCTATCCAGCTTGCTGTTAATTGTTGTAAGAATATATTTCCTAGACCACTACCAGAAAATACTACACCTAATACTTTTCCTTTTATGCTATCATCAAACCAAGATGTTACAAGTACTGGTATACCGATAGATGAAATAGCTGCAGTACCTACTTGAGATATTCCGTATCCTAAGTAGAATAACGATAAACTGCTTCCAGCTATTCCTAACATAAATACTCCTCCAGCTGATAATATTGCACCTACTGTGAATATTAATTTAGCTGAGAACTTATTATATAATTTTCCTATAGTAGGAGAGAATAGAGCTGATATTATTGTTCCTATTGTGAACATAGCTGATATTGCTCCTAATGCGAACTTTTCTTTTTCTATTATATATCCTAAAAATTGAGGATGTATATTAGATGCTACACCAAATGGTATGGCTTGGATAAGCATACAAGCAATTGCTATTAGCCAACCTTGTGAAAATTTTCTTTTGTTTATTGTGTTTGTCATTTTTAAACATCTCCTTTTGTAGCTTAGACTAAGTAAAATTAAGCTACTGTTTTTTCTTGTTCAATAGATTTTAATGAACCATCTTTTAATGCTTTATTTGTTTTGTATGCATATATAGCTAATGCAGTTACATTTATTCCGCAGCATACAAATAACAATAAATCGACTGCTTCGAATACCACATTTGCTCCAAATACAGCTAATGTACCAGCTACTGCTATAGTTACTAAGTATATTGCTATATTTTTATTTTCAGCATTGTTTTTAAATAATTTTCTTAAATAGTAGTATGAACCTAATATAGTAGTCATTGCTGATAATACTGTAAATGAAGATAATATTATTAAGCCAAATGTACCTGTAACATGTGACGCAGTATCAAAGAAAGATGTTAATCTCATCATTGAATTTACTGGATATTCTATAATACCAACTTCTAAGCCATAACTAGCTATATAAGATGTTATAAATATAGCTACGAATAGTGTTACTATACTTGGTATTAATGATATCATCCCAGCTTCTCTTGGTTCAGAATCTGATTGTTGAGCAGACATGGCTAAACACCCTAAGCCTGTTTCAACTGTTTGCAATACTTTTTGCATACCTAATATTAATCCAGTAGGTATACCAAGCATCATTGGCACTGGATTCATCATTCCTTCTATCATTCCTGATAAATACTCTGGTATATAAGAAGATGTTTTAAATATAAATATTATAGCGAATATTAAGTATCCAGCAAGAGCACTTCCTATCATATAAGTCATAGCATTCATAAATATACTATCTTTTTTAGATAGAACTACTAATGCTACTATAGCTATAACAGGTATTACTATAAATAAGTATCTTTGTAATAAAGTAAGTTCAGTACCAGCAAATTTAGATGTTACTATTGTAAATACTGAATCTATACCACTAAATTGGAATCCTCCAAATCCGAATACAATTAATGCAACTATTGATATAGCATAGAAAAATCCTAATTTAGGACTTATCATTTCTGATATATAATCTCTTGGGCCTTTTTTCATTATTTTTGAATTTAAGGTTTCTGAATAAGAAACAGGTATCATTATACATGCTCCTATTAATGCCCATAAAGCTATAGCTTCTATATTATATTGTCCCGCACTATACAATTTAGAAATTGCACCTAATACTCCTATAATAGCTCCAGTACCAACCATAGCACCTAGAGATATTGAAGCAGGTCCTATAAGGTTTTTAAATTTCAGCTTCGATGGTTTAGTTAATTTTGGTTGAATTTTAAATATTGTAGTTATAGACATATATGCTCCAACTATAAGCATAAATGGCAGAAATATTGGCCATACAATATCTGATATAGCCGTTATTATATGTTCTAATTGTGTTAAAATCGAATTCATTTTATCTCCTATTACCCTTTGATTTTAATTTTTGACCAGATCATAGGTGATTAAGAAAACATTTTTTTGATTTTAATTTTTGATTTTATTTAATTTTCACATGATTTTGAAATATAATAAATTTTTTTGTAGGATTATGTTGAAAATTATATTATCAAATTCTTATAAAAGTCAATAGTAAAAAAAAAATAATGAAAAAAAATAAAAAAAAATAAAAAAAAAATAATGTGGACCATATATGTCCATTTTGGCGTTTATCATCTAAACATGACTTGAATAAACAGGGATTAGGAAAATAAAAAATGAAATAATAGTAAATATTTAAGTAGGATTAATGTATATACTATTTATTACTAATAGATAAAGATAGTAAATATAAAATAAAACTAACATTATATATTAAATTGAATTAAAATGTTAAAAATAGTTTATAATATATAATATTTTTAATAAAATTTAAATATGCAAAGAGGTAAATTTATGAACAAATTTATGGAACAAGCACAATCAATTAAAGAACAAATAATTGCCATAAGAAGAGAAATTCATAGCAATCCAGAAGTTGGAGCCGAGTTACCAAAAACAAAAGCTTTTGTAATAGGTAAGCTAAAAGAAATGGGATATGAACCTGAAGAAATATGTGAAAGTGGCATAGTTGCTACTATAAAAGGAAATAAACCAGGAAAAACTTTCTTATTAAGAGCTGATATGGATGCACTACCAATGGAAGAACTTACTAATTATGACTTTAAAGCAACTAATGGAGCTATGCACTCATGTGGACATGATATGCATACAGCAATGCTTTTAGGTGCAGCAAAATTACTTAGACAAAACCAAGACTTAATAGAAGGTACTGTTAAACTAGTATTCCAACCAGATGAAGAAGGATTTACTGGTGCTAAGAAAATGATAAAAGCTGGAGTACTTAAAAATCCAGATGTTGATGCTGCTATGGCGATGCATGTAAACTCTGGTACACCTTCAAACTTAGTAGTATGTGGTTTAGGTACAAGTATCGGTGGATGTTTTAGATTTAGAATAGTTGTAAAAGGAACTGGATGTCATGGAGCTATGCCTGAAACTGGTGTTGACCCAATAAATATAGCTCACCACATATATTCAGGCCTTCAAACTATACTAGTAAGAGAAATACCAGCTGTTAAGCCAGCAGTCATAACAATAGGTAAATTCGTTGGAGGAGATGCTCCAAACATAATACCAGGTGAAGTTGTTATGGAAGGTACCTTCAGATATCTAGATAAAGAAATGGGAGATTTCGTAATTGGTAGAATGAATGAAATAGTTACTTCTACAGCTAAAATATTTAGGGGTGAAGCAGAACTTATAGAATTATCTTCAGTTCCGCCACTAACTAATAACAATGATTTAGCTCATGAAATCACTGGATATATTAAAGATATAGTAGGTGAACAAGCTGTTATGCTGTTTGAATCAGGTGGAATGGGTTCTGAAGACTTCGCTTCTTACTCATATGAAGTCCCAAGTCTTTATATCATATTAGGTGCTGGAGCTAAAAATGAAAATCCAGAATTTGGAGAGCCAATGCATAACCCCAAAGTAGTATTCAACGAGGATATACTACCAACAGGTGCAGCTATACATGCATACAGTGCTATAACTTGGTTAAAAAATAATAAGTAACTTGGAAGTAAAAAATAATGAGATTATTAGATCTTGTATTTTATCTACTGAAAAGTAATTCAAAAGTGACAGTTAAAGAGCTAGCTGAACGCTTCAATGTATCTACGAAAACCATACGAAGGGACTTGGATAAATTATCAGTTTTGGGGATACCTGTACTAATTTATAGAGGTCCGAGTGGTGGAGTAGAAATAGATAAAAACTATATAATTGCAAAACATATATTGAAACGTAGTGATTATGACTCTCTATTGTTAGCACTATATATAGGTGAAAATATAAGTGAAACGATAAGTGAATCTCTTTTAATCGATAAATTTAAATCTGTAGACAGAGAAAGATGTTCTAAACTTTTAAAAAATCTGGAACAAAGATTTGTAATGGATTTATTTGAAGAAAAATTTGATAGTAATAATATAGTCTGCAAAGAAATTAATAAAGCCATTGATAATAAATCCTTTATAAATATAGAAATTAAAAGTAAAAATTTAGAAGTCTATCCTATTTCTTTTGTTTTAAGAAAAGAAGGGTTATGCTTATATTGTCTAAATAAAGATTATATGCTTATTTTGATAAATAAAATATCAAATGCGGCAATTAGTAATAAAACCTATGATAAAAGTATCATGGACTATAATGATAATAAAAAAAATATTAAGTTGATTTTATAATAAAAGCTTTTAAAAAATTATATCCGTAAATATACAAGACACTAGTAGATATACTAGTGTCTTTTTTTCATGATAAAATTATATATTGGTAAAACTATATTTAATAAAGATAAATATTGGAGTGGAAATCATGTGTAAAGTTGTTAGAAGAGGTTATTTTCCTAGTGATAAAAAAGAATTTGCTGATAATAATCTAGATAAACTCTATAATGCAGGAAAAGACTTATATTATTTATTGAATCAAGGATACAAAATAAAAGGAGCATCAGTATTTGTGGGAAATCACTACTTATTATCCGAAAGGCAAAGACTTGCTTTAACAAGAGGCATTTCTTCTGAGAAAAATATTAAAATTAGAAAAGATAAAGAGGTTAATATAAATATTGAAAACAGCATAGTAAATATTGATGGTTTTAATACTATAATAACTTTAGAAGTAGCTTTATCTAATTCTTTGTTGGTTAAATGCATGGATGGTACATATAGGGATTTAGCAGGACTGAGAGGGACATATGGTATTATAGATAAAACGAAAGATGCAATACTAAATATTGGGGAAGTTTTAGAAAAAAATAAAATTAAAAAGGCAAATTTTTATCTAGATTCTCCTGTATCCAACTCGGGAAATTTAAAGAAAAAGATAGAAGAATTATTAAAAAACTTTTCTTTTGAAGTAGAAGTTTTTAATATAAACAAAGTGGATGCAACATTAGAAAAATTAGAAAATGTTATAAGTAGCGATGCAATAATTTTAGATAAGTGTAAAAGTTGGATTAATTTAAATAAGGAAATAATAGAAAAAAAGATGGAAAATAATTTTTATGTTGATTTTAATTTATAATTTGTAAGAGATAAAATAATTGAATTGTTATCAATAAAAAAGAAATAAAAACAATTTGAGTTGCAAAAAGCCACTTAGTGTTTATTAAAATAATGTAAAAGTTTTAGCAAACAAGCTATTACAAAATCATTTAAAACAATAAGTGGCTTAAATTCTTAATTTCCTACTTTGCTACTTGAGCACGGGCGAAGCGAATTTTTTATGATAAAGCTTTCACTTCTTTATAACAATCTAAATCAGTATAAAGCTCACCTTTATATGGATTTCTCTTAGTTTTTCTAGCTTTATAAATCATATAAGCAAATACGGCTATGTTAGTAAGTAAAGAAATTAAACTTACTATAAATAGAGCAGTTGTATTTTGTGATGCTTTAACTGCAAATTGTGATTGATCAATAAATGATGGCACAGTCATGGCAAACATTACCCAAAATGCAAGAGTATGAGCACGATGTTGCAACCAAGCACCTTTTCCAAATAAGAAAGCGCATACAGTTGGAGCGAATAATAAAGCTATACCACAGTACCAAGCATGATCACCTAAACAGTTGTAAGTATATGCAAAGTTCCAAAGGTCATAAGCTATTATCCAAAACCAACACATATCTGGCCATAACATATCTTTGCTTTTTTTCTTGCTGATACAAATACCAAGCCAACCAGTGATTGTAATAATATTTAAAATTCCGGTAATACCATTCATATAATTCCAAGATCCACTAGTTACCATCATTTCTTCAAAAATTTGTGCAGTGTAACCTAGGTTTCCAATTTGGAAATCACGCATTACAGCTTCCATAATGTTAATTGCAAGGATTAAAGGTGGGGAAACATAAAACCCATTTATGATTAGTAGCACCTTTTACATAGCGCATTAACCAAAATCCCATATATCCGGCTAAAGCTGAGTAAACCTTTGCATAGTGAAACCAAGTACCAACGCTTGTTCCTTTTGCAGTCTTAGGCCATATGAAAAAAGTTAAAAATACAGGTAAAACTAAGAAACATAGAAATCCAGCCCATTTCCAACGGCGACTGAATTCGTTAAGTAACATAAGTACTGCAAATACTAATAATAACATTAGCCAATTGCTTATTGGCTGTGCCTCAAATAAAAACATATCCTTACTCCCCCAGTGATTAAATTGATTGAATTTTATGAGTTATAAAATCACTTTAATATTAGACCACTAAATTATAAAAAACAAGAGAAAAATTTAATTTTAAAAATTCTGATAATGATTTACTAAATGTAAAAGTAATGTCAACATATTGGAAAATCAACATAAAAACTGTTAAAAAATTATCGAAAAAGATTAGAAAAATTTGTATAATAAATGGAAAAAAGTCGCATTAGTGGCGACCTCACTCATCTGAATTTTTAGGTTTAAAGTTAGTAAGTATTAAGTTTAAGTCAAAAGTAATTCTAGATCTAAGATTATAACTGCCTTGGAAAAGACACCAATCAAAAATAGCACCTCTAGAAATTCTCATGATTATCATGGTTAAATCTATTGGAGATATGGAATTTTCTAATTCACCATCTCTCAGTGCATCTTCAATTATCCCCTTAACTATTAGCGTAACATGACGCTCTGGATCAGTAGAGTATTTTCCTTCTGTAGAAATTAAGTTTTTGTAAATTTCCCCTACAAATACCCAACCAAGTTCCTCCATCATATCAGCACCTTCACCCAATAAAAATAATAGTTTATCAATGTTAGAAGGGAATTCTCTTCCTTCAAATCTATCCATCAAAAGAATATCAACTTGTTCATAAGATATATTAATTATTTCCATTTTTGATTTGAAATGATGATAAAAAGCACCTATTGATATACCTGCAGCATCGCAAATATCTTGAATTTTTACACTATCAAATCCTTTTAACTTAAAAAGCTCAGATGCTATTTTTGTTATTCTAAGCTTAGTAGCAATGGCTTGTTTTTGTCTTTCTGTTAATTTATTCATATGTAATACCTCTTTGTTAGTACTGTAAAATTAATAGAATAATTCTATGATTATCTAGTATATCACAAAATAATCTGAATATATGTAAGTATAATAATAAAACATAAAAAATAAATAATCTATGGAGTGCATATTTACAAAATATGTAATGCTATGATATATTCAAAACACAGAATGAGATTCGGTGAATTTAATTCTGTGCATAATGATGTTAAAAATATAACAAATACAATGGGGTGGACTTATGGAAAAATATAAAGTTATTGAGATAAAGGAAAGCGTTTTTGAAAATAATGACAAACAAGCAGATTTACTTAGAGAAGATTTGAAAAAAGATAAGACTTTTTTATTAAATTTAATGTCTTCTCCAGGTTCAGGTAAAACTACAACTGTTTTAAGAACAATCGAAGCTTTGAAAGATGAAATGAGAATAGGTGTAATGGAAGCAGATATAGATTCAGATGTGGATGCTGCCACTGTTTCAAAAACAGGAGCAAAGGTTATACAACTTCATACGGGAGGCATGTGTCATTTAGATGCAGACATGACAAAACAAGGTTTAGTTGAACTTGGAACGGAAGATGTGGATTTCGTTATTTTAGAAAATGTGGGTAATTTAGTATGTCCAGCAGAATTTGATACTGGTTCTACAAAAAATGCAATGATTTTAAGTGTTCCAGAAGGTCATGATAAACCTTTAAAATATCCATTAATGTTTTCAATAGTTGATGTAGTATTAATCAATAAAATAGATGCAATTGATTATTTTGATTTTAATTTAGAATTAGTAAAAGAATATATAAAAAAATTAAACCCAAATATTAAGGTTATACCGTATTCGGCTAAAACAGGTGAGGGAGTACAAGAGTGGATTAACTGGATAAGAGAAGAAGTTACAAACTTTAATAAATAAAATAATTAATCGGGGGGAAGTAAAATATGGCAGTAAAGAAAAAAGTACTACAATTTGCTAATCATGTAAGTAATAACAAACCAGGATCTAGAGGATGGTTTGGTGAAAATGATGCAAGATATAGAATATTAGAGCCAGTAGTTACAGATGAAATGGCGGAAGTTTTACTTTGTATGAAAATTAGAACAAAGATAACAGCTAAGGAAGTAGCACCTCTATGTAATAAAAGTGTGGAAAGATGTAGTGAATTACTATTAGAGTTGGCAGATATAGGGGTAGTTTTTGTTAATGAAATAGACGGTGTGGATACTTTCTGGTATGAAACTTGGGTACCGGGTATTATGGAAATGATGGTAAACCACAAAGACAACGTAAGAAAATATCCTCAAATAGCAAAAGCTTTTAATGATTATGGTATAGAAAATGGACCTAAGTCCATAGGTGGGTTCCCAACAGGTGTAGGACTAATGAGGGTTATACCAATAGAAACTGCCATAGACGGAGAAACAAGAAGAGCATCTTACGAAGAAGTATCAAAATATTTAAATGACAATGATATATTCTCAGTATCTGATTGTTCATGTCGTACTTCTAGAGAAATTATGGGAGAAGGATGTGGTCACTTAAAAGAAGATATGTGTATCCAAATGGGTCACGCAGCTGAATATTACATAAGAACTGGAAGAGGACGTAAAATAACTAGAGAAGAAGCTTTCGACATAATAAAAAGAGCTGAAGAAAATGGTTTAATGCATCAAATACCAAACTTAGATGGCTCAGGAAAAACTCATGCAATTTGTAACTGTTGTGGATGTTCATGTTTTGCACTTAGAACAACAACTATGTTTAACAATGCAGACATGTCTCGTTCAAACTATGTATCAAAAGTTGACAAAGATAAATGTGTTGCTTGTGGTGAATGTGTAGTAAACTGCCTAACAAATGCTTTAAAATTAGGACAAAAGCTATGTTCTAGTAAGCCAGTAGTTGAAAAAATAGAAATGAAATCTAATCCTCGTAATACAGAGTGGGGACCAGAGAAATGGAACCCTGAATATAGAACTAATAGAGAAGATGTTGTAGAAAGTGGAACAAGTCCATGTAAAACAGCATGTCCAGCCCATATAGCTGTGCAAGGATATATAAAACTTGCTTCTCAAGGAAGATACAAAGAAGCTTTAGAATTAATCAAAAAGGAAAATCCATTCCCAGCAATTTGTGGTCGTATTTGCCCTAGAAAATGTGAAGCAGCATGTACAAGGGGAGATATAGACTCACCAATAGCAATTGATGAAATAAAGAAATTTATAGCTGAGCAAGATTTAAATGCAGAACATAGATATGTACCAAAGAAAAGACATGAATATGGGAAGAAGATTGCCATAGTTGGTGGGGGACCGGCAGGACTTTCTTGTGCATATTACTTAGCAATAGATGGTTATAAAGTAACTGTATTTGAAAAACAAAAAGCACTTGGTGGAATGTTAACACTAGGTATTCCTTCTTTCAGATTGGAAAAAGAAGTAGTCAATGCTGAAATAGAAATACTTAGAGAAATGGGTGTTGAATTCAAAACAAATGTGGAAGTTGGTAAAGATATAACTTTAGATCAACTAAGAAAAGAAGGATATGAGGCATTCTACATTGCAATAGGGGCTCAGGCAGGTAGAAAATTAGGCGTCCAAGGGGAGGCTGCTGAAGGTGTTATTCCAGGGGTAGAATTTGTTCGTGATGTAAATTTAGGTGAAGATGTGACTTTAAGGGGGAATGTAGTGGTAATCGGAGGAGGTAACGTTGCAATAGACGTTGCTAGAAATGCTACAAGAGTAGGAGCTGCTACAGTTAACATGTTCTGCTTAGAAAATAGAGAAGAAATGCCAGCGCTAGAAGAAGAAATAGAAGAAGCATTAGAAGAAAATATAGTAATAAACAATTCATGGGGACCAACACGTATAATAACTTCAAATGGAAAAGTTAAAGGTGTGGAATTTAGAAAATGTTTATCTGTATTTGATGAAAATGGAAGATTCTTTCCAAAATTCGATGACAGTGAAGTAAAAGTAGTAGAAGCTGATTATGTTTTAGTTTCAGTTGGTAAATCTATAGACTGGGGTACAATGTTAGAAAATAGTAAAGTTGAATTAAATCCTAATAATACAGTTAAAGCTGATGGATTTACTTATCAAACTGATGAGCCAGATATATTTGTTGGTGGTGACTCTTACAGCGGACCAAGATTTGCCATAGACGCCATAGCAGCAGGTAAAGAAGGAGCCATATCTATTCATAGATTTGTTCAACCAGGACAAAGTTTAGTAAATGGTCGTGATAGAAAAGACTACCATGAATTTGATAAGAATGCTTTAAAAATAGAAGGATATGACAATACACCAAGACAAAGAGCTAAACATGATAATAAAATAAAAGAGAAAGATGTATTCAAAGATGTTCGTCCTACTTTTACAGAAGAACAAATGAAAAAAGAAACGGAAAGATGTCTTGGATGTGGAGCTACAGTTGTAAATGAATTTATGTGTGTTGGATGTGGTCAATGTACTACTAAATGTAAATTTGATGCAATTTCATTAGTTAGAGCTTATGACTGTGAAGGTGTAGCTTACGAAGATGTAAAACCAGTAGTAGTTAAAACGACTATTAAGCGTAAGGGTAGAATAATAGCCAAAAAAGTTAAAGATGTATTTGTTAAAGAAGACTAATTAAGAAAATATATGCAATGAGAGTGGGTGAAAAAATTGCATGAGCTAGGAGTAGTAATAGAAGTTGTAAAAACTGTGGAAAATGTTGCAGTGGAAAATGACTTAAGTAAAATAGAAAAATTAGTATTGCAAATTGGAGAACTATCATCTATGATTCCTAAATATATAGAAGCTTGTTATCCAGCAGCAGTGGATAATACCATACTAGAAGATACAAAGCTGGAAATAGAAGTTATACCTGGCAATGCTATGTGTAAAAGTTGTAACAAAGTGTTTAATATAAAAGAAAACAATGGAACGTGTCCTCATTGTGATAGCAAAGCTTGGGAATTGTTAAGTGGGAAAGAATTTGTGATTAAAGAAATAGTAGCATATTAAATAAGAAGTAGTTATTAAGTATAACAGCTTAGTAACTACTTTTTTATATGCAAGTAAATATGATACTCATTAATCTATGGAAAATTTATATTTGCAAATAATAATATGTGATTTCAAAGAGCTAAAAAACTATATTTTTTCAATAATTTGTAAAACATATTATAGAAAAAGTATGTAAAGAGAAGAGCTCTTATGAAAATTAAAAATATTATTAAATGAAGTGGAGATGTGCACATATGAATAAAATACAATCAGTTTGTAATATATGTTCCATAGGCTGTAATATGGATTTTTATGTTGAAGATAATAAAATAGTTAAAGTTGCACCTACGAAAGACTACATTGTTAATCATGGTCTATCTTGTATAAAAGGTTTAAATTTAGATAAACAACAAACTAAGGGTGAAGTTGTGAAAAAGCCATTGTTGAGAGATGAAAATGGAAATAGACAAGAGATAGAGTGGGAAGAGGCATTTGAATTATTTGCAAAGAGAATGACTGAAATCCAAGATAAATATGGAAAAGAAAGTGTTGCATTTATAAGTTCAGGACAAATTACTACTGAAGAAATGGCTCTACTTGGACATGTGGCTAGAAATTTTATGAAAATACCTGGTGATGGAAATACAAGACAATGTATGGCTACTTCTGTCGTAGCTCATAAGCAAAGTTTTGGATATGACGCACCACCATATACAATAAAAGATGTTGAACTTTCTGATACTATAATTTTTATAGGCTCCAACCCGGTTATATCACATCCTGTTTTTTGGGGACGAGTGAGAAAAAATAAAGATGCTAAGATAATTGTAATTGACCCTAGGGAATCTGAAACAGCAAAAAGTGCTGATGAGTGGATAGATATTAAACCAAAGGGAGATTTAACATTACTATACACACTGGCAAATGTATTAATAGAAAATAACTGGATAGATAAAGATTATATTGAAAAACATTCAGAGGGATTTGAAGAGTTTAAAGAACATGTAAAAAAATTTACTCCAGAGAACTCATTTGAAAAAACTGGTATATCAAAAGAAAGAATATTAAATCTTGCCAAAACTATACATGAAGGAAAAAGAGTATCTTTTTGGTGGACAATGGGCGTAAATCAAAGTTATGAAGGTGTAACAACAGCACAAGCAATTATAAACTTAGCTGTAATGACTGGTAATATAGGAAGACCAGGAACAGGTCCTAATTCATTGACGGGACAAAGTAATGCAATGGGTTCGAGAGCATTTAGTAATACTACAGGATTATATGGTGGAGGAGAATTCCAAGATCCAATAAGAAGAAAAGCTGTGTCTGATGCTTTGGGAGTTGATGAAAGTGTATTAGCTACAAAAGCAACTATACCATACAATGTTATAGTAGAAAAAGCTATTGCTGGAGAAATCAAAGGTCTATGGGTAATATGTACAAATCCTAGACATTCGTGGGCTAATAATTCTAAATTTAAAAAAGCTATTGAAAATCTTGATTTCCTTGTTGTTGAAGATTTATATGCTGACACAGATACATCACAATTCAGTGATTTATTTTTGCCATCTGTACCAGCCATAAAAAAAGAAGGTGTTTTAATAAATATGGAAAGAAGGTTATCTAAAGTTAATCCAATTATTCCAAAAGAAGAAGGAGAACTAACAGATTACGAAATAATATTTAATATTGGAAAAGCTTTAGGAATGGGTGACTTATTAGATAATTGGAAAACACCAAGAGATGCTTTTGAGCTATTAAAAAAATGTTCAAAAGGAATGCCATGCGATATAACTGGTGTAACTTATGAATTGCTTGAAAATCATGGTGAGGAACATTGTATAGGAATTCAATGGCCATTTAGAGAAAATGATGTTGTTCATGATAATGAGAGAAGACTTTATGAAGATGGTAATTATTATACTCCATCAAAAAAAGTTAAATTTGTGCTTAGGGATGTATCAGAAAATCCATTGGCTACAAATGAAGAATTTCCATATATATTAAATTCAGGAAGAGGAAGCATTGGTCAATGGCATACAGATATAAGAACTAGATCAATTCCAGATAAATTTAAGAAATGGCCAAAAGAATCATATGTATATATGAACCCTAAACTAGCTAATAAATTAGAAATAAATGAAAATGAAAGAATAGTTATTGAATCTATAAATAACTCAAAAGCTGAGTTTAATGTAAAAATAAGCGATACAGTTAAAGAAGAACACTTATATACACCTATACATTATATAGAAACGAATTCTTTAACGCCTAGTGTTTATGATCCTTTTTCAAAGGAACCATCATATAAAACAGTTGCAGTAAAAATATTGAAAAAAACTAGCTGATTTTCCTTTTAGCAATCCATTGAGTACGTCAATGGCTTTTTACATACAAAAATCTATACTCATAAAAACAATAATGATAAGATTATATTAAAAGGGTATAAGAAAAGGTATGCCATACTATGATAGAAGTAAAATGTAAAAAAGAAATACAAGGGGGATATTATGTATTCGAGGAATGAAGATCTTGTTACTTTGGCTAAAGGTAGTCGAAAACTACCAAATTTTATTTGGGCAACATTACTAGTCTTAATATTCATGACTGGGGGTCAAATTATAGGTGGAATTTGCATAGTACCAATATATTTGATTATGTATATGACTAGAGGAGTGTCATCTGATTTAGGTTTATTTGAGCTATTTATTAATTTAAGCTCATTTTTATTTATATCAGTATTAGTTTTTATAAGGGTAAAATATATTGAAAAAAGAAAAATATCAACTATAGGATTTACTAAAGATAGTTGGTTAAAAAAATATGGTAAAGGCTTTTTAATTGGATTTGCTATGATGGCTATTGTAGTTTTAATTTTGTTTGCCCTAGGATGTGTTTCTGTAAATAAAAGTCCTAGCCAGCCTACAGGATATGCTGCCCTTGGTGGAGTAATGATTATTCTAATTGGTTGGATTATACAAGGTGCAACAGAAGAAATAGTAACTAGAGGATGGTTTATGAATGTTTTAGCAGCAAGATATAATATGGGTTTTGCCTTAATTTTATCTTCAACCATATTTGGAGTTATGCATTTGTTTAATCCAGAAGTTAACTATATAGCTGTAATAAATATTATTTTAGTAGGTCTTTTCTATGGTATTTTCGTTACTAAAACCAATGATCTTTGGGCTGTTTGTGGTATGCATTCAGCATGGAATTTTGCCCAAGGAAATGTGTTTGGATTTGAAGTTAGCGGAATAAACGTGGAGGTTTCTAGCATATTTGATTTAAATTTAGTGGGGAATAATATTATTGGTGGAGGAAATTTTGGACCAGAGGCAGGGCTTGTAGCAACTTTTGTTTTACTCTCATCCATAATTATAGTTGTTCTTATGGATAAAAAAGGATATTTCATATAATCAAGGATTTATCCTTCTTATTACTTGGGATAAATACCTTACTAAAAAGCCACTGAGTAAAATCAATGGCTTTTTCTTTGAAAATGTTCAAATATAAGTGTTTTGTACTTCATAAAAGTTCCTTTATCAATTATTTTTATTAGCTGACTCGTAGTTATATATCCAAACTACTTCAGCTAATAACAGAAAACTACAAACCCATACAGCCTTAGTATTTACAATAGCAGATATTAAAGTTCCTGGAATAGTACCAAGAGCAAAAGAAAATGTAAGTACTGTAAAAGTAATAAATTTGAAAAAGGAATCTTTGTTTTTTTCGTCAAGAGTTTTATATAATAGTTGACCTACAGTACGAAGGTTGCCTGTACATATAGTTGTATTATAGCCAATACCATAACAATCTCTAAATAAACATAGTAAATATCCCATGAAAAAGGAAACTAAATTTGTAACAATAACGTCTGGCACAGATTTAGGGAATAAACCAATAGAAAATAGTGCCATAGATTCTAAAACAAGGCCCATCTTTCTCCAATCACCTAAGTATCTATTTTTAATAATCAAAAATTTTATAAGTTCACTAAATGCCGCACCTAATATACAAGCTAACATGGGAAGAAAAAAATGTAGGGCAGTACTCCACTGTCCAAGTGCAATATTAATTCCGAATTTGGACATATTAGCTGTGTGCATGTTAGCTAAAATGCCGTTTCTTGTAATGTATGTATATGCATTCATATATCCGCCAATAAAGGTTATAATCATTAAGAATAATGGTTTTTCCCAGGGCGGAATTGTTTTAATCTCTTCTTTATTTTCATTATTATTTTTCATATAATAGCACCTCATAATATTAGTATTACCATTAATGACTCCTATATTTAATTATATTATAAATACAATGGTTTGGAGATTTATAATTTTTTACTTACAAGGGAATTATGAAAAAAGGATTTAATAGTGAGATCGACTTTGGTCTTATGGAAATATACAGTTGACATGACATGGAATATATGTAGTTAGTATAAGATAGGAAAGGATAATTTTCCCTTTAAAAATTAGATAAAACATAATATAATCAAAATAATAGGGGGGATGTAAAGTGGATACGAGTGAAATAAGAGATTTATTTGAACAAGGTTATGATTGCGGACAGGTAGTACTTGCAACTTGTGCTGAAGAATTAGATTTAGATCAAGAAACTGCTTTAAAAATAACTGCAGGACTTGGTGGAGGTATGCTTTGTGGAGATAGCTGTGGTGCTGTAGTAGGAGCAGTAATGGCTATTGGATTAAAATATGGACATTATGAAGAAGAAACTTTAAAAGAAAGAAAAGATATATGTTCAGCTAAGACTTTAGAATTTCGCAAAAAGTTTTCTGACAAGTTTGGTTCATGTATGTGTAAAGAATTGTTAGGATATGATATATCAATTCCAAAAGAGAAGGAAAAGGCATTTGCCAGCGGAAAACTTTTGGAATTTTGCCCATGTTTAGTGAAAGAAGCATTAGATATATTAGATGAAATATTGTAGTTTATGGGAGGTGTTGAGTTATGCTCACACCTTTTTTAAATATTTCAACCATAATAGTAAATGAATTATTAGACTTGGTTTAGTAAAAATAAAATATGTATAAAATGCTATAATTATATTAATAAAAATTTTAGGAGAAAATTATGATTGAATTAAATTTTATTAAAGATAATAATGATATAAAGCTGAAAGCAAATATTTGTGACAATGAAATATTAGCTAACTATATGAACTTTGAATATTTTACTAAGCTTTGCAAAGAAGGTTGCCCAAACTATAATACAAACCACACATGTCCACCTAATAGCCATACTTTTACAGAATATACAAAAGATTATAAATCATCCTTAGTTATTGCAATGTATATGAATATATCTAAAGATAAAAATATGGGTGAAACTCATCAATATTTAAGAGGAATTTTATCTGACTTATTAATACCTTTAGAAAAAAGAGTTAATGGATTATTAACAGATGGTGGTAGATGTATGTATTGTAAAGAATGTACTTGTTTAGAAAATTTACCTTGTAGATTTCCTGAAAAGTTACGTTTTAGTATGGAAGCTATGGGAATTGATTTATCTAGTTTATGTGAAAATTTGTTGAATCATTCTATGATGTGGAATAAGAATGGTGAAGATAGTTATTGCACAGTTATAGGATCTGTTAATTTTAATAATATGACTGAAGAGGATTTTAAAGAGATCATATTAGATTATTTATAAAAATTAAAAATGTTAATAGTATGGTGATGTTCTATTATTTAGTAGAACATCACTTTTATTTTGCTATTATATATAACAATATTTATATAAAATATAATATTTTGGAAAAATGTAGTTGACAAAGTGAACTACTTCTAATAATATATAGTTAACAAAGTAAACTATATATTATTTATATTATTATTATTAATATAAGAGGAGATAAAAATGAGTGGTATAACTTGGATAGATATGTTAGGAAAAATGAATGAATTAACTTTATTTAGTAGAACTATTATTAGACGTACTAAAAAAGAGAATGAACTATGTTCTCAACAGATAGGTTTATTATCTTTAATTACAATACATGAGGAAGAAATGACTCCTATAAACATTAGTAAAGCAATGGGACTGAATAAAACTGTAGTAAGTAGGCTAATAGATAGTTTAAATAAAAATGGATATGTGGAAAAACATCCAAGTTTAAATGATAAAAGAAGTTACTCTATTTGTATAACAGATAAGGGAAAAGAAAAAATGAGTGAAATATATGGATATTACTTAGCACCTATTTATGAGCTACGTAAAAAAATGGGTGATGATGATTTCCTAAAATTATTTTCTTATATAGAAGAAGCAAATAAAAAAATGAGTGAGACAATAATGGAGGAGTAAATATGACGTTTTATCAAGCATTACAGCTGAGTGCGGCAACTATTAAGCCCTTAATAAAAGAAGCACCAGACAAAAAAACAAAGAATAAATATATGGCAGCATTGATAATTAAAGGGTTCTTATGTATGGCATTTTGTATACTATTTGCTAGTACTTTTAGTGGATTATTTGGTGCTGAAAATACTATGGTTGGTATAATAACTGTCATAGGAGTACTAACTTATAAATTATCTAACTTAGGTTTTGATGTAAAACAATCAGCATTTACTATAATAGGGGTTTATTTGATTTATGCAATATGCCCGCATTTAGCAAGTGTATCAGGTCCATTTGTAGGAGCCATAATAAATATGGCTTCAATAATGACAATACTAATATTAACTTGCCATGATGTGAGGTTAGCTAACCATATAATATTTATATTAGGATACTTCCTTTTATATGGAAACCCTGTTACTACACCACAATCTTTTATTAATCGTGTAGTTGGATTAATTGTAGGTGGAATAATAGTTGCTGTAATTTTTTACAGAGCGAGCAGAAAAACAGAATTCAAAGACACATTATCAGATGTTATAAAAGCAATAGACTTTAGAACAGAGGATAATAGATGGAAACTAAAACTTGCCCTTGGAATTACTTTAGGGGTATTTATTGGTGAATCACTGAATATACCAAAAACAATGTGGATAGCTTTCGCATGTATGTCCGTGCTTCAACCAACTAGAGAAAAAGTAGTTTATAGATGCAAAGCAAGAGCTACATTTGCAATAATAGGTGGTATATTATTTGGGATAATTTTCTCTATCATTCCAGTAGAATATAGAATGATATTAACATTAGCAGGGGGATACCTTGTTGGTATGTGTGCAACTTATGAATGGCAAGTTGTATTTAACGCTTTTGGAGCATTATCAGGTGCAGCTCTTGTGCTAGGAACATGGCCAGCTGTAATAATTCGTATAGTGAATAATATTGGAGGGGCATATTATAGTAAGTTTTTTGATTATGCATTTGATAATATAGCTAAAAGATTTGATAGTGTGAATGAAAGTGGCGCTGAAGAAATGACTGTATAGAAAATAGAAATATGAAACTCCCCAAAATTAGTTGAAGATATTTGGGGAGTTTTTTAATAATATGTTGTTTATTGTGGAAAAATAATGATATTTTTCAAAAATACGATACTAATATAATGAAATGTTTAGTATAATTAAATAGTAAACGCAAAAAGAAAATAATGTGTTAAGTATTATGAAGAAAAATAATTAAAATGGAAAGGAAAGAAAAATGAGCGATAATAGAATTGACATAGAGTTTGATGATATTGATGTTGTAATAAAAGTTATTGGTATTGGTGGCGGAGGAAACAATGCTGTTAACAGAATGATTACTGAAGGCATAAAAGGAGTAGAGTTTATTTCTGTAAATACAGATAAACAAGCATTACTTTCTTCGATGGCACAAAAACAAATTCAAATTGGTGAAAAATTAACTAGAGGATTAGGTGCTGGAGCTAAGCCAGAAGTAGGAAAAGATGCGGCTAAAGAAAGTAGAGCACAAATCATGGAAGAACTTGAAGGAACAGATATAGTATTTGTTACTGCAGGTATGGGTGGTGGAACTGGAACTGGTGCTGCTCCAATAGTTGCAGGTATAGCAAAAGAAATGGGAATACTTACAGTAGGTGTTGTAACTAAACCTTTTGCATTTGAAGGAAGAGTAAGAATGAACAATGCAAATGAAGGAATTAAAAACCTTCAAGAAAGTGTTGATACATTAATTACTGTACCAAACGATAAATTACTACAAATAGTTCAACAAAACACAACAATGATGGATGCTTTCTCTATGGCGGATAATGTATTAAAGCAAGGTGTACAATCTATATCTGACTTAATAAAAATGCCAGGACTTATAAACTTAGACTTTGCTGACGTTAGTTCAATAATGAAAGATAAAGGATTAGCTTACATAGGAATAGGTACAGCAAGTGGAAATGATAGAGCTGTTGAAGCAGCAAAAGAAGCAATTCAATCACCTCTTCTTGAAACAGCAATACAAGGAGCTAAAGGAATACTACTTAATATTGCCAGTGGAGGAGATTTAACATTATTTGAAGTTAACGATGCATCAAATTTAGTAACTGAGTTATGTGATCCAGAGGCTAATATTATATTTGGTACATCTGTTAGAGAAGACTTAGGCGAAGAAGTAATGTTAACTGTAATAGCTACAGATTTCTAAATAAATACATATAATAAGCTACTGTTTATGTCAGTAGCTTTTTTTATGTTATGTTAGACTTGGGAGATATAATCAACTTAGATTGGGAAAAACAAACTTAAATACTAAAAAATAGGTTCTTCCATGATATTTACCACATCTTCTTGTTTGTGGTGGAGATAGTAAAAACTATTAGACAGTAGATATTTTTATAAAAGTGTCATGATAAACAATAAATATGAGTATTTTAAACATGTAATTTATGGAAATTGATAAATAGCACAAGTTTCGACAAATTATTACATGCCGAATGAGTTATAATAAACTTGTTCTTAGGGAGGAACAACTTACGGGTAGTATAATTAATTAAGTAAATATATAGATAAAGAAAACGGTGTTTAATCAGTAGGGGAAATTTAAAGAGCGGAAAAGATTTAGTAAAAATCAAAGTAAAAAGGGGCGTTACTAGAGGACTCATAAATAAATATATGTAAAATGTTGACTTATTCGTATTAAAATAAGAAACTAATCATAACAATAAGAGTAGTAACGTGGGATAATTTGTCTCTTGGTCATAAGGCTAAGAGGCTATTTTTTTAGCTACTACAATATCATATTTTTATATATTAAACATGCAAATTATGGAAAATAACAAATAACGCAAGTTTCGACAAATTATTACATGCCGAATGAGTTATAATAAACTTGTTCTTAGGGAGGAACAACTTATGGGCAGTATAATTAATTAAGTAAATATATAGATAAAGAAAACGGTATTTAATCAGTTGGGGAAATTTAAAGAGCGGAAAAGATTAATAGATAAAAACTAACGAACTTATAATAAAAGGGTATATCAAATATGATATACCCTTTTATTATATTGTAATTAAAATAAATAAGATTTTGAAAGTGTGTATTTTTCAATGAATAAGAAGATTCGATGAAAAATATATTTCACTTTTTATGGAAAATTATAGAAAAATATATAGGTCTTATGCTACAATAGTTACAAAAGAGTAACAAAGATTACAAAAAAGTTACAAAGGGAGTGATTTGAGGAAGATGTTATTTGATAAAAAAGCAAATGCTTTATCAAAGGGAGTAGCTATGGGAGTATTAGCTACAAGTATAATGCCAACTATGAGTATAAATGAAAATATGGAAGCTAGTGCAGCTGAAACAAATAAAATTGTAGAAGTAACAGCTAGTGCAGTTAATATAAGAAGTGGAGCAAGTACAAAATATTCTATTGTGGCAACAGTTAAGAGGGGAACAAAACTTCAATACTTATCAAAATGTAGTAATGGATGGTACAAAATTAAGTATAAAGGTTCTACAAGATATATAACTAATAAATACACTAAGCTTACTGGAAAATCAACTTCAAAAGATTCAATAAAAAAAGTAGGTAAGGTTAAAACTACCACATTAAATGTAAGATCAGGACCTTCAACTAAATATAGTGTTAAAAAGAAGATTAAAAAGAATAGTGTTGTTGGAATAATATCATCTTCTAAAGACTGGACTAAGGTAAAATTATCAAGTTCTCTTACAGGATATGTAAGTACGGATTATATCAAAATTTATTCAGGGGATTCAGGTGATATAAAAGTAAGCTATGCATCAACATCATCATCTTCATCAACAAGTAATTCTAAAGTCAATAAGGTAGTATCTGCAGTGAAAGCACAAGTGGGCAAACCATATGTTTATGGTGCAGCAGGTCCTAATTCATTTGATTGTTCAGGGCTTACATATTACTGTTATAAAAAAGCAGGAGTTTATTTAAATAGATCATCTCGAGATCAGGCTAGTAACGGTAAATATGTGAGTAAAAGCAATTTAAAAGCAGGTGATTTGATATTCTTTAATAGTGGAACAAAATCCATAAGGCATGTTGGAATGTATGTTGGAAATGGTAAATTTATTCACTCGCCAAGTCCAGGAAAGAAAGTAAAATATGAAAGTCTATCATCATCTTACTATACAAAAGGCTATGTAACAGCAAGAAGAATAATATATTAGAAATAAAAAGGTATTGTTGAGAAAAGCAATACCTTTTTTATGTAAAAATGTTTTTCAATTTTGGTGACATAAGCGAAGCGAATTTTAACTTGTAAAATTGACATTTTTTACTGATTGATATAAGATAGTTCTTGGAAGAACAGTTCTCTAGAGAACTATTTTTTGAATATTTAATTAGGAGGTAAATCATGTTAAGTGCAACACAGATGCTATTAAGGCTTCAACAGTTTAATAAATTATATAAAAAGTTGCAAAATGTTGTTTGTGATAAATATGATTTAAGCAATGTGGAGCTGGATGTGCTTTTGTTTTTGTATAATAATCCTGAGTATGATACAGCAAAAGATATTGTGGAATTGAGAGGATTTGCTAAATCTTATGTATCAAAAGCAGTAGATTTATTAATAAAAAAAGAGTTGATTAGTAATTTTGAGGATAAAAATGATAGAAGAATTAATCATCTTAAATTAACTGACAAATCTCATGATATAGTTGAGGAAGGTAAGTTAATTCAAAAAAATTTTTTCGAAATTATATATAAAAATATTTCAAAAGAAGATAGAGAGAACCATCAAAAGATATTAAATCAAATGGTTGAAAATATGAAGGAGAGTTTATAATATGGCTTTAAAATTTATAGTTTGTTTAATTGCAGGTTTAGGAGCAGGGGTTGGAACTGGACTAGCTGGGTTATCTGCAGCAGCAGTAATTTCACCTATGCTAATAACATTTTTAGGAATGAATGCATTTGATGCTATTGGTATTGCTTTGGCATCTGACGTGTTGGCTTCTGGTGTTTCAGCATATACTTATGGAAAAAACAAAAATCTTGATATAAAAAATGGGAAGTATATACTTGCTTCAGTTTTAATATTTACTGTTATAGGTAGTTATATTTCATCTCTTGTTCCAAGCCATACTATGGGTGGATTCTCAGTAGCTGTAACAATATTTTTAGGTATTAAATTTATTGTCAAGCCAGTTATGAGAACTGAGAATAGAAATGATCTGGCAACAAGTATGGAATTAAGTGTTGAAGAGTTAAAAAGGGAAGAAAGAATTAAGAAAGTTAAATCATTTATGGCAGGTATTCCTATAGGATTTATATGTGGATTTATAGGTGCAGGTGGTGGAATGATGATGTTAATTATCATGACAACTGTACTTGGATATGAACTGAAAATGGCAGTAGGAACTAGTGTATTTGTAATGACTTTTACTGCATTAACAGGAGCAGTTTCACATTTCTCCATAAGTGGAGCATTACCAGATTTAGCATCTTTAGCTTTATGTATAATATTTACACTGTTAGGAGCTCAAGTTGCAGCTAAATTTGCCAATGGAGCCTCAGCTGAAAAACAAAATAGAGTTACGGGGATTGTACTTTTAGTACTTGGTATAATGATGGTTGTAGCAAGTAGATTATAGAATACTATATGCTTTGTGATAGATTATGGATTTATATATAGGTCACAAAATATTGTTTATTATGATTGCAAAAATGTGTTGACATATTTTAGAAATTAATTTATGATTTTATCAAGATAAATAAATAAATCCTACGAAAAAGAGAGTAACTTTTTATTAAGTTTCAGCGAGCTGGGGTTGGTGTGAGTCCAGTAACAAGATATAAAGTGAATAGAGCTTTGGAGGAGATTGTCAGAAATTATTAGTATGTCAATCGGTGGTCTCGCCTTAAGAGATTGAGTGGATAAGTTTCTTATCAATAAGAGTGGTAACGCGGAATAATTCGTCTCTTGGCTTTATAGCCAAGGGACTTTTTTGATTGATTAAAACTTATCAATGAGAGTGGTAACGCGGATATAATTCGTCTCTTGGTCATAAGACTGAGGGGCGATTTTTTATATGCAAGATTAAATTATATTTAGGGGGAGAAAGATTATGAAGAAAAAGTTTTTAGCAATTATTATGACATTCGCAATGATATTTACAACAATTGTATATACTCCAGTATCATTTGCGCAAGAAAATGATACTTATGGGGATTATGCCTACAGTGTATTGCAATATTTAGATCAAAATTTAACTAAAAGAATAGCTGGTACAGAACAAGAAGTAAAAACAGCTGAATATTTAAAAACTCAATTAGAGTCTTTTGGTTATGAAGTAGAAGTACAGAATTTTACTTATGAGAGAAGAGGATCAACTTATAATTCTCAAAATGTTGTAGCAACTAAGAAAGGTGTTTCATCAAAAGAGGTTATAATAGGCTCTCATTATGATAGTGTGGGAACTCATGGTGTGGATGACAATGGTTCTGGAACAGTTGTAAATTTGGAAACAGCAAAAAGAATTGCAGACAAAGAAACACCTTATACAGTTAAATTTGTATTCTTTGGTGCTGAAGAAGTGGTACTTAAAGGTTCTGCAGCATATGCAAAATCAATGACAGAAGAAGAAATAGCAAATACTGTTTATATGGTAAATATGGATAGTTTATTAGCTGGTACATATCGCTATATCTATAGTGGTAACTACAACGAAGAAACAAATAAAGTTGATAATGCATGGCCTGTATATCAAGCATTAAAGTTATCTGATGCCTTAGGAACAGGAATGAGATTAAACGATACAAAATTAAACTTAGATTACCCAAGTCCTTCAACAGGAAACTGGAGTGACCATGCAAGCTTTAGAAAATTAATGCCTTACTTATATTTTGAAGCAGTAAACTGGGAATTACCTGATGACCCAGATCATCCAGAGTATGGTTCTTCAGGTGCTTATGAAACGGAATTAGGTGAAGTAATGCATGACCCAAAAAGAGATAACCTTGAATTTATAGAATCAACATGGGGAAGCCGTGGTAAAAATACAATAAGTGCATATTGTAAATTATTAGAAGCTGTTGTTTATCAATTAGATCCAGATGGGCTAGTAACTCCTTCAAAAGATGAATTAAAAGAAGTTATAGAAATAGCTAATGACATGGATAAAAGTGATTTTTCAGAATCTTCTTATAAAAAGTTCCAACAAGCTTTAAAAGAGGCGAAGAAAGTTAATAAGACGGAATACATTTTATTAAAAGATCAAAGCATAATAGATGAAGCTGTAAAAAAATTAAATGAATCTATGTCAACTGTAGGTTCTAATATTGCAAATACTACAATAGAAGTAGAAAATCAGATTTATAATGGTAAAAAACAAAGACCAGAAGTTGTAGTAAAAGATGGTAAGAAAGTATTAGAAGAAGGCGTAGATTATACAGTAAGCTACTCAAACAACAAAGAAATAGGAACTGCTACAGTTACTGTAAAAGGATGCAATGATTATTTTGGAACTGCTAAAGCAGAGTTTAGTATATTACCTGAAACAGTAGAAAAACTTAAAGTATCAAATGTACTTACTAATTCTTTAGAATTGTCTTGGAATAAGGTAAATAATGCAGATGGATATAAGATTTATAAATATTCTGCATCATCTAAAAAATACGTTTTAATAAGTACTATACATAAAAATAACGTAACTAGTTATAAGGATACTAAGCTAGTATCTGCTATTAATTACTATTATAAAGTATGTGCATATAAAGAAGTAAATAAAAAGACTTATACTGGACTAAAAAGTGAAAAAGTAAAAGCTACAACAAAGCCTTTGCAACCAATAGTTAAATTATCATCAACTAAAGCTAAAACAGTTAGCTTAGATTACTCTAAAAAAGTAAGTAAGAATACTGATGGATATGAAGTTTATATGGCAACTTTAAAGAAAGGAAAATATACTTTAATAAAAGATACAAAAAATACTAAATTAACAAAAACTAGTTTAACTAGTAAAAAAGGATATTACTTTAAAGTAAGAGCGTATAAAAAAGTAGATGGAAAGAAAGTTTACAGTTTTTACAGTACAGTAAAATATATAAAAGTTAAATAATACAAATAAAAAGAACAAGATTAATTCTTGTTCTTTTTTATTGAAAATAAATGTGGGATGAATAAAAGCATATTGAATTAAGCAAACTAACCTATGATTAAATTTACCATAGGAGGATAAAAATGTTTTCTCATATTTTAAATATAGGCTTAAGAAGTTCGTTGATAATCGTAGTATTATTAATATTAACTCGATTATTAGGTAAAAAACAAATGAGCCAGTTAACATATTTTAACTATATAACAGGAGTTACAATGGGTTCAGTAGCAGGGGATTTTATAAGCGAAGTTGATATGCCAGTAGTAGATGCACTTGCATCATTAATTGCCATATTTATATTAACAGAATTGAACTCTTTAATATCTTTAAAGTCGCATAAATACAAAAAAATAATGAACGGAGAAGATATTATTGTAATTAAAAAAGGGAAAATAATTAAAGAAGCTCTTAAATCATGTAGGATGAATATAGATGTTTTACTAATGTTACTTAGAGAAGCAAATGTGTTTTCCATTGAAGAAGTGGAATATGCAATTTTAGAAACAGATGGAAGTTTAAGTGTAATGAAAACACCAGAAAATCAGTCTGTGGTTAAATCAGATATGAGTATAAAAATCGATCCCATAAAGAACTTGCCACGAGAAGTAATTTCAGATGGTAAAGTTTTAAAAGATCATTTAAAAGAACTTAATTTGAGTGAAGAATGGCTAGACTCTCAACTAAAAAAGAATAATATTTACTCAGCTAAAGATGTTTTTTATGCTGAAGTTAAAAGTGATGGAACTTTATATATTTCTAAGGACTAATCTTAAATTTAGAAATAATAGTATGAAAAAGAACAAAAAAATAAAAAGTTATAAATTAGAGATATATTACTCTACTTTTTATAACTTTTTATTTTAAGTGTATATAAAAGATAACACAGTGTATTTTATATTATTTTTTAAATAAATAAGTAGTTAAATCTTCAGGTTTTAAATCTATACCTAGGTAATAAACAACATTGTCTTGTAATAGATAATATACAAATCTTGAGTTATCTAATCCAACATTTCCATCAATGATAGTGTATAAATTACTTCTGTATATTTGCGAATTAGCAAATTTTCTATATAGTGAAAACTTTCTTCTAAATCTTTTGTCTACTAAAGTGTCCGTATTTTTGTATGCTCTAACAAAAGTAACTTCGTTTACCATTTTATCATTTATATAAAGGCATTTTAGATCAAAGCTGTCATTTTTACCATTTGATAAATCTTCCCATAATGTAAGTAAATCATTATTATTGAATAACTCTATACCTATAGTAGGAGGTATAACTATTAGATTAGTAGTAGTTTCTACAGTTTCCGTATTATTATTCCAGTTTATATTTAATTCATCTTCTTCTATAAAAGTAATAACACCAATTTTAGTAGTATCATTTTTTAAAGTTACGATATCACCCACTTCAAAATTATCTTTATATTGAGATCCTTCCTCAAAAGTTAAAGTATTATTTGTTATAGAAAACTTAGATGATAATTCTTTATTATCTAGTTCGTCCTTTGTTATATAGTTCATAAGTTGCCTCCTAAAAATATCTTTTATATAAATCTATATTTATACAATACCCATAGTAACAGATTTATAAATAATTTCAAGATAAATTTTTAATGTATATCATAAGAAAAACTCTCAAAGTGTAGAAAAATCTGTATTTACAATATTTAATAAGTATTTTCTATGGATTTTATTTTTTCATATAAAAATTGATTAACAGGAGTTTGTATATTATGTTTTTTTGCAAGTTTTAAAATTTCACCAGAAAATAATTCTACTTCTGAATATCGATGAGATTCAAAATCTTGTAACATTGAAGGTTTACCATCTGGATTTAAAGTATTTACTAAGTCTAGCCAAAGCTGAATATCATTATTGTTTAAATCTATATTTTCCTGATTTGCCACAAGAACAACTTCTTCCATGGCTGAAATCATAGTATCTCTAGGTTTACCTTCTACTTGAACTCCTCCATAGTTTGTATTAAACACCATACATGATTGATTTATCCCTGTATTTAATAATAATTTTGACCATAAGGCTCTTTTCATATTTTTCTCAATTTTATAAGGAAAATTTATTTTATCAAAGAATTTTGAAAGAATATTTAATTTATCTTCGTTTAAGTTATCATAAGTTCCTATTTTAAGAAATCCCATATTTTTATAATAAATTTTGTTTTGGACTTTTTCAGCATCCATGCCTTGAGCAGTACAAAGCAAAATATTTTCTTTTTTATATTTAGACGAAATAACTTCTTCGCTGCGTATACCGTTAAGAAGAGATATAAATATGGTATCTTCATGAACATGATTTTCAACTAAATTTATAGCATCTTGAAGAGCAGAAAACTTAACAGCAAAAATAATTAAATCGCATTTTTCATCTGATATATCTTCATCAGACACATATGTAAAATTGCATATTTTATCGTTGCAATATACATTATTGTTTTTGTATTTTGAAATACGTTCTTTGTCAGCTATTATTTTAAGATTATTTTGTGGTATTTTTTTCGAAATAAAATTTCCGAACATAGCACCTAGTGAACCTAGACCTACAATACCTACATTTGAAATTTCCATTGTTTAACCCCCATAAAATAAGATTTAATGATTAAATTATAGTACAGAAATGTTTAGAAATAAATTACTTAAAAGAAGAATCATAATATTATGAATATTATAGGGATTGAGTCGATAAATTGATAATTTTTGTATACTATGTTGTAAGAAAATGAGCAAAGATTTTTACTTGTGCCTTTCTTACTGTTGTTAAGGAAGAAGAATATATTATAAAAATGAAATTGAGGCAAATAGTATATGAATTAAACTTACTAAAACATGGAGTATTATATTTATATGAATGCAAAATATATTTGAAATTTTTGAAAATTTATAGAGTAATATGAAATAAAAATCTGTCATATACATTAGAGATATATAAAGTATAGGCGGTGGTTTGAGATGAGAACACTTAAAGAAACATTAACAGCTAAGGGGGCTGGACTGGCGATTTCTTATTTGGACTCTAATCCTGAAAAAAATATTCCCAAACTTCTTGATTGGGCAGACAAATTTGATAAAGATGATGTAACTAAAAATCAAAGAATTGTAATTAGGAAGGCTTTAGAAGATAAGGAAGGAACTTGGTATAAGTTTGCAAAAAGTTTATGGACTGATATTGATGATGATGTTAGAAAAACTTTATTTAATAATTTCATAATTAATTCTGTGATTATAGGTGGGAAGAAAGAAGATAAGGCAAGGGAAAAGTATAATTGCAATATACCTTGGGCTATTTTGATGGATCCAACATCAGCATGTAACTTACATTGTACTGGATGTTGGGCTGCTGAATATGGAAATAAACTATCCATGAGTTATGAAACACTAGATAGTATTATAAAACAAGGAAAAGAACTTGGAACATATATGTATATTTATTCTGGTGGGGAGCCAATGGTGCGTAAGGATGACATTATAAAATTATGTGAAGCTCATCCAGACTGTGCTTTTCTTGCTTTTACAAATGGAACATTAATAGATGAGAAATTTGCAGATGAAATGTTAAGAGTGAAAAACTTCGTACCTGCCATAAGTATAGAAGGGTTTGAAGAAGCTACAGATGATAGAAGAGGAGAGGGAACTTATAAAAAGGTAATACAAGCTATGGATATTTTAAAAAGCAAAAAGTTACCTTTTGGAATTTCATGCTGTTACACTAGCAGAAATGTGGATGTTATAGGTAGTGAAGAATACTTTGATGATATGATTAGTAAAGGTGCAAAATTCGCTTGGTTTTTTACTTATATGCCTGTAGGTAAGGAGGCAGTACCAGAGTTAATGGTAAGTGCTAAGCAACGTGAATTTATGTATCATCAAGTTAGAAAATTTAGACAAACAAAACCTATATTTACTATGGATTTTTGGAATGACGGAGAATATGTGCAAGGCTGCATCGCAGGAGGACGTAGATATTTGCACATAAATGCCAATGGAGATATTGAACCTTGTGCATTTATTCATTATTCAGATTCTAGTATATATGAAAAAACATTACTTCAGGCTTATCAATCACCTTTGTTTATGCAATATAGAAAGAATCAACCTTTTAATAAAAATTATTTAAGACCATGTCCTCTTTTGGATAATCCTAAATATTTAGTTGAAATGGTTGAATCATCAGATTCTCATTCAACAGATTTAAAGAGCCCTGAAAATGTAATAGATTTAAGTAATAAATGTTTAGTTGCAGCAAGTAACTGGGAGAAGGTTGCTGATAAGCTGTGGCAAGAGTCTCACCCATGTGCAAATTGTAATGATTGTTAAATAAATAAGTAAAATTAAAGCCTAGGTAGGAGTTTAACTGTTATCTAGGCTTTAATTCTTCTTCTGTAAGTGTAATTTTTCTATTTCCACGTATTAAAAGTTGTTTGCCAAGTTCTTTTTCCAGTTGCATAAGTTGTCTTGACAATGTGGGTTTAGACAGATGCAATGATTCCGCCGCACCGGTGATACTTTCCTCCCTCGCAACTGCTAAGAAATAGCGCAAAATTCTAAGTTCCATATAATTACCTCCTGCCATGTATAATCAAATATAAATAATTGTAAATATTTGTTGCCATGCCTGTCAACTATGGGAAGGTATTTAATATAGGTATTGGATATTGATTGGAGAGATGAATATAATAAAATAAGATTAAAATTATTTTAGGATTAAGTATGAAATTATATAAAGTAGTAAAGAAAGGTGAGAAAAAAGATGGATTTAAAGGAATATATAGCATATTTAAATGAAGGTAAAACAGTAGCTGCAAATACAGAGATACATAAATACATGCATTGTGTATCCCAAGAAGCTTTGAAAATAACAGCAGTTTTAAATAATGCTTATCATGAACCAAAGGAAATTAGAGAGCTTATGTCACAGCTAATTGGAAAAGAAGTGGATGAAAATGTAGTTGTTGGAGGAGTACCAGCAAAGGTAATTAAAAAGATAGAAATTGAAAAATAATTTTTAGTAAAAAGATAAGGATTGAAAAATAATTAAAAAGATAAAAATAAACTAAAATAATAAATTAAAAAATAAATATTGACTTGAAGTTAACTCCAAGTTTTATAATAAACACGTTCTAACAATATTAGAATAAATTTACTATTTACTTATAATACTATTTATATTAAGGACAATACTATTAAATAGAAGGAGACATATTATGTTATTTGATTTTACTTATTACAATCCAACAAAAATACATTTTGGAAGGAATTCTCTTGATGAATTAAAAGGAGAACTTAAAAACTATGGAGATACAGTACTTTTAGTTTATGGAAAAAACTCTATAAAGAAAATAGGACTATACGATAAATTAATAGAAATTCTAAAAGAAAGTGATAAAACAGTTGTTGAGTTGGAGGGCGTTATGTCAAATCCAACTTATGATAAAGTTTTGGAAGGTGGAAAGCTTGTTCGTGACAACAAAGTGGATTTAATTTTAGCCGTTGGTGGAGGGTCTGTTATTGACTGTGCTAAGGCAATCTCAGTTTCTGCTTATTGTGAAGGTGATGCTTTTAATAGATACTGGTTAAACTTTGAAGAAGTTAATAATGAAATAATACCAGTTGGATCCATATTAACAATGGTTGGTACTGGTTCAGAAATGAACGGTGGTTCTGTTATAACACATGAAGAATTGAAAATAAAAACAGGAAGAGTATATTCACCAGATGTATATCCTAAGTTTTCAATTTTAAACCCAGAATATACTTTCTCAGTACCACAGTATCAAATGGTTAGTGGTATTTTTGACATTATGTCACACCTTATGGAGCAATACTTCTCAGGAAATGATAACAATACAACAGATTATGTGATAGAAGGACTTTTACGTTCAGTAATTGATAATGCAAAAGTTGCTATCAAAAGTCCAAAAGATTATGAAGCGAGAAGTAATATAATGTGGAGTGCTACCCTTGCCCTTAATACAGTGACAGGTCTTTCAAAAGAACAAGATTGGGAAGTTCATATGATTGAACATCAGTTGGGAGCCTATACGGATTGTGCTCATGGTATGGGATTAGCGGCCATATCTATTCCTTATTATCGTCATATTTATTCTTATGGTTTAGATAAATTTGTTAGATTTGCAAAAGAAGTATGGCATGTATCAGAAGAAGGAAAAACTAGGGATGAAATCGCACTTGAAGGTATTAATTGTTTAGAATCATTTATAAGAGAATGTGGAATGGCTACTACTCTTAGAGAGCTTGGTGCAACAAAAGAGATGCTTCCACTTATAGCAAATTCTACTGTTTTAGGCGGAGGATATAAGAAGCTTACAGCAGAGGATGTTCTAGAAGTTTTAGAAAAATGCTATTAAAAAGAAGGGTTTTTATAAAATATTTTAGCAACAAAAAATAGGGGCCTATTGATATGCTCCTATTTTTGTTCGCATCATATAACAATTGTATATTTATTTTTATTGTATTGTTTTAACACTGATTTAAAACAGAGCTTTTATTAAAAATTATGCAAGATATAATCAGTATATCTTTTTACTAAACCATTAATTTAGACAAATTTTCTATATAAATATCATACCAATCAGTAGCCCAATTATTATCTTTGCATAAGTCTAATAATTCATTTTCATCATTAACGCCTTGCGCTGTTATTAGAGTATGAGTTTCTTTGTTTACAATAAGACCGTTGTCGATACTATCGGACATAAAATTATACATAGCCACACTTCTTATATGGGAAAATTCCGAAGTTCTAGTTTTTAGAGGTTCTTGAGTTAACTCATCATTTTTAATATTGTAAGCTTTTATTCTTTTTTTCTTGAGTAGTTTTCTTTGAGCTTTGAGTTGATGATCATATTCTAATCTGAGTAGTTTTGCTTTGTCACAGGTAGCTATGGAGTCATAATATTTTTTGGAAGTTTCCAAATAAACTCCCTTAGTACCAGCGCCGTTTTCCTCCAAACTTTTTGCAATTAGTTTTAGCACTTCATAACCTCTTACATAAGTTTCGTTTCCAAAAGTTGCTTTAGATTCATCTGGAATTTGCATAAATATAAAATCTATATTTTTCTTTGTAGTTCTAAGTATGCTATGAAGTCTATCCTTTTTAACCCAAACCCATCCTCTATAATCAATTTTAGAAGTATTTTTCCAAGCGTTGGAAATTTCCTTAACAACCTTACTCTTGGCATTTTCGTTGACTTCTGGCTCAACAATTTTCAAGTCTTTTACAGAATAAGGTGTTATTAAGGCGTTTTTTTCTTCTTTAATTTTTACCCACCATAGAAGAATACATTTCGTTTAATTTTGCCATGGCTAAACTAGATTTGGGATGGTTGTTTAGATCAGGGTGAATTTCTTTTGAAATTTTATCTCTCCAAGCTTTTGCCTTATTTTTGTTTGTGAAGAGAGATTTTGTTATTCCTAGTTTTTTCATTCTAATATCTCCATCCAGCTCAGTAAGATAGAAAATATACTCGTTGGATTTTGAGGTGAAGTAGTCGAAAGTGCTGCTAGTTTGTTGTATTTTATCAGAGTTATTAAGATCAGATTCATAGATTTGTTCTATTAAGCTAGAGAATTTTGTTATGTTTTTGTATAAATCGTTCCAGCCCCTTCCTGTTATTTTTATGTTGTCTCCCACATCTTTTTTTATCTCTTGTTTTACTTGTGTAAATTTACCTAAGGATTTTAATTCATTTACATCTTTAACATTAATCCATCTCATAACAAGACCCCTTAATATAATTTTCTATATATTATATTACATAGAGTAGTGATTTATTTATGTTATAGATAAAATTACTACTAAGTGCAAAAACTAAAAAACAAGGGGAGTTGACCCCTTGCTTTTAATATATATAAGAAAGTGAAGGATTTATTTACCCAGTTTGATAATATTGTTGGATAGTTCGTTTATACTATCTGTTAAACCTTGCAGCTTTGCCTCAATTCTTACTAATAAATAGATAGAAATTGCAATGGGAAAGCCAAGATTTGCTATGATAGATGAGAAATTATCCATAATATCACCTCAATACTATACTTCCAAATCGTACTCAGTAGTTGTAGAATCAACTACTTTAGCAGATACGCATTGGGCTATATCGTAACCTTTTGGTAAGAAGATGTTTTTGTCTTTTATTAAATCCATAGCAGCGATTATTTCTTCTTCATCCAAGTCTTCTCTTGGATCATCTACAGTAATAGAAAAGCTATTACCCATAGTATTTTTAAAAGTCATTAAAAGTTTTTTCTCTTTCATAATTTAACCTCCTTGGTTTTAATTAAAGTAACGGAATTACCGAAGCGAATTTTAAGCAACGTGTTGGCGTCATGAGCGAAGCGAATTTTTATTCAGATAGAGAGGTGTTATCTACTCTATTTGTGCCACTTAGTGTGTGTTCTTGTAAACCTGCTATAGCGTTTACAACAGCCATGATGTTTTCGTTAGAAGCACCTGATTTCACACTTGAATAAGTTTTTGTTTTTATTACTCTGTCTCCATTTAAATCTGTTCCGTGGTCAAATTTTATTTTGACAGCAGAAGCGTTGGGAGTTGATATTACAGCCATATTGTTACCTCCTTAAATTTTTTTGGATTCTGTTCCTTAGTGGGAAGTGAAATCCTTATATTTATATGGTAGTTTGGAAGTTTGGAATAAAGTTTGAAAGTAGTTTTGGAAGTTTGTATGGTAAATAGGAAATCAAGTTGGCCTAATGTGTTCCTAGATAGAGGTGGATAATGATTTTAGAATTAATATTTAATGGAATATAAGGGGGATACTATTGCAAGTTTAGAGAGAAGCATTAAAAGGCTTGAAGAGGAAAGTAAAGAAGTTAGAGAGAAATTACGCATAAATTTACAAATGATTATAATATTATGAAAATTTTGTCGTATTAAATATAACTTAGAAGGCAAAGATTATGAAAATTATGGTATAATTAAATAAATAACTTAAAACCCGATTGTTATATAATAAGAAGTGAATACATTAGTTCTTTTAGCAGTTCATGAAAACCTCTGCTATAGTGGTCACTATAGAAATGAATGTTATGTTATAACTAGATGAATCTATTGTAATAAGAGGATAATTAAATGGATAAAAATTGTTGTTGTAATATTAAAAAGAATGATGAATTAATAATTGGTGAATATATATGTTATTTTAGTCATGTTACAGAAAAAGATATTATAGATGCTATTAAAAGTGGTGCATCTACAATACAGCAAGTTATAAAGGTTACAGGAGCTATGGAAAGTAGTAATTGTGAAGCGAATAACCCTAAGGGAACTTGTTGTTATTCAGATATTCTTTATGTTTTTAATAAATATATATAATAAAGTAATATATATAACTTGACTTGAAAGAGAGTGATAAATTTTAAATATCACTCTATTATAACGTTCAAAAAACATATATTATTGTGTATAATTATTTAGAGACAACTTTTATTATTATATAAATAGTTAACTAAACTAGGTGTTATTGAAGAAATAAAAGTAATGTTTTATTGAACCGAATATTATGTTCGTAAATTTAATATATTACGAAACAAATCAATCAGGAACTGTGTATTAGAACTTTTAATATGTCTTTATAAAATATTAATGAATTCACTCTGATTAACTGTAAGGTTATATTTTAAATATATAAGCTAAGGGTAAATATATTATATACAGAGGTGAAGTATGAGAACAGAAAAAGAAATGAAGGAATTGATTTTAAAAGTTGCTGAAGAAGATGAACGTATTCGAGAAGTATACTTAAGAAGATCAAGGACGAATCATAATATTAGTAAAGATGTTTTTCAATATTATGATGTTGTTTATGTTGTAGATGAAGTTTTAGATTTTATTAAAGACGAGAATTGGATTGATATATTTGGTCCAAGGCTTTATATGCAGCTACCAGATGAGTTAGATAATAAACTTGAATTGAATGCAAATTTAGAACAATGCTATGATTACTTAATTCAACTTGAAGATGGTAACAGATTGGATTTGCATTTGATTAATTTAGATTATGCTAGAGAGCAAATACTAAATGATAAACTTGAAATTATATTAGGAGACAAAGATAAATTATTACCATCAATCTCTAGTACTACAGATATGGATAATTTGCTTAAAAAACCAATTGAAATAGAATTTACAGCATGTTGCAATAAGTTTTGGTGGCGTTTAAATAATGTTGTAAAAGGTATGTTGAGGAAAGAAATTTTATACGTAATGGATACGTTATATTTTCTTAGAAGAGATGAACTAAAAAAGATGCTTACATGGTATGTAGGTATACAAACCAATTTTTCTGTAAGTTTTGGCGAATCTGCTAAGCTATTAGACAAATATTTACCAGAAGATTTATGGGGTAGATTGTTAAAAACTTATCCAACTGATGAAAATTGATTCAATATGGGAATCAATTTTCATCATGTGTTCACTATTCGATGAAGTTGCAAATATTGTAAGTAAAGAACTTGGATTTAATTATGATAAAACTGAGGCTGAGGATAGTGCTATGTTTTTAAAGAATGCTAAAGATTTATTTAAATCTGGAATAGATGTTTTATAAATTTATATCACTTTAATATAGAGATATATAATTTAATTAAGAAAGTAGTAAATATTAATACATTAGGGCCTAAGATAGTTTTATTATTCCGCATAATAAAGAGGGCTAAATCAGCCCTCTTTATTAATACATTATTATTTAATACTATTTTTAAAGATAGAATAATTAATAAATTAAATACAACAGAACAAACATTCTATAAGTGTGGATTAGATGAAAGTTAGAAATAGTCTAAAAATAGGCTAATAAACCACAAAATAGAATTATTTTTTTGGGAAAAATATCGAACATATGTACTAAATATGTTATTATATAAATAAGTTAGAAAAAAATTTTAGAAAAAATATTTGAAGAGGGGAAATTTATATGAAAGTTATTAGAAATGGAAATAAGAAGACAGTATGCAGAGCAGATGCTACACAAAAGTCTGTGGAAATTAAACAAAAGGGATTTAAAACAGTTATTACCTTTTTGGAAGATAACAAGATGAAGGTAATCAATAGTGAAGAAAAGTCTTAGGAAAATAGAATTAAATATTAGTAGAACCGCAAGACGGGCATGGAAGGTATATTTGAATACTTCATGCCCGTTTTTTATGTGAGGAAATTATGATGCTATTTAATATGTGAAAACTTATGTATTTGAGAATGTAAAAAATTTTAGAGTTAGATGAGCATACCAAAGGGCTGATTTTTAAAAAAGAATGAGTTTTTTGGTTTATTAGGGTGCCTTTTTCTCATTGAGGAAGGGGCATTACTATGGAAAGAAATTTGAAAACAAGTAAGAAAAAAAGAGGTACTTATGCTTATTACAATGTGGATGGAAAAGGTATGGAAATTTTTCCTGGTGAAAATGAAGTAACTGAAGTGCATATCAAATTGTTGCATGAAATGGATGATGAGACAGTTGATGAAAAGCGCCGTTATTATTATATGGTGGTGGATCATATAGAGGAGTATTATCAAGAAAAAGAGGGGAAATGTGAGGAAAAGTACTTGGGTTTTAAGAGTAAATATCTTATTGATAATGAGATGAATCCTGAAGTTTTGTATATGAAAAATGAAGAAGAAAATGAAAAAAGGGAAATGTTAAATCAGCTAAGACTTGCCATGAAAACTTTACTACCTGAGCAAAGAAATTTATTTATTAAAAAATATGTGGAAAATCGTTCAAATACAGATATTGCAAGGGAGGAAGGTGTAAGTGAAAGTGCAATTAGGGGTAGATTGAAAAGAATTGAGGAAAGAATTTTAAAAAATTTCAAATAAGACCATGCGAATTTCATAAATATTTCGCTTATATATGAAAGGAGGTTTATGAAAATCTATTTTGGAAAGGAGGGATAATATGAAACCAAAACATAAGGTGAAGGTTAATGTGAGCAATGCTTATGGAAGTAGAGCAGTTGCAAAAGATATGGGCAGCAATGGAGGTAGTGAAGTTCTTGATTTTATTTTGGACAAGAAGATAGGCATACTTGTACTTGTTCCAGGGGACAGCGTGGAAAGTGTGGAGATTTGTGAAGTTGAAAAAGGAGGAAGATATAGTGGGAAAAATTAAGTTGTTGCTAAATGTTATTGAGGATATGCGCTGTCTTGCCAGTAGTTTGGAGGAGGTAGCAAAAGCTTTCTGTGACAAAGAAGGTGTAAATGATGAGGCAGTTTATGGGAGTAAGTTGAATAAGGTAGATTCTTGGGAGAAAGAAGATAAGAAAATTGAGGAGAAAGGTGAGAGGATTAAGGATAAATATAAGGTGGTTGATGAGAAAGATAAGGCAAGGGAAGATAAAACCTTTAAGGAGGAAGATGAGGAAAAATTAGATAGAAATTTTAGGAAAGGAGATGAGAGAAAATCAGATAATTTGGGCAGGGAGATTTCTTTGGAAGAAGTTAGGGCATTTCTTGCAAAGAGAAGCAGAGAAGGATTTACTGACAAAATTAGGGAGATAATCAAAAGTTACAACTGTAATAAGTTAAGTGAAATAAAGCCGGAGTATTATGAAGAGGTTATGAAAAGAGCAGAAGAGTTCAGTGATGATGAAAGGTAAATGTATATATAGAAGAAGATTTTATTAATGATGGGAGGTAAAAGGATAGATAGTAAAAGACTTTACTAATGATAAGAGATAAATACCTAGTAGAAAATAATATTAAAAGAATCATAATAATAGGTCATATGGGATTATGTTTGTATGGACTTATAAGGGGGAGATTAATTTCCTAAATTTTTAGACTTAAATAAAAATTTAAAAACAAAAACATGAAAATGATAAGGAGGAAGAATTATGAAGAATATAAAAGTAGTTACAAATAAGGTGAGATTATCTTATGTGAATGTGTGGGAGCCAAAGTCTATTAATGGTAGTGTGCCAAAATATTCCGTATCCATAATAATACCAAAGGATGATGTTGAGACTATTGAAGCTGTAGAAAAAGCAGTGGATGAAGCTATAGAGGTGGGGATTTCCAAGTTTGGTGGGAAAAATCCAAATAAAAACAATATTAAGTTGCCCCTGAGAGATGGTGATGTGGAAAGAGATGATGAGGCTTATGCAAATAGTTATTATATAAATGCCAATTCCATAACACCACCTCAAATTGTGGACAAGAATGTGAAACCTATTGTGGACAAAGGTGAGATTTATAGCGGTGTGTATGGTAGGGTTTCTATTAATTTTTATGCCTTTAATTCCAATGGCAATAGGGGTGTTGCCTGTGGACTGGGGAATATTCAAAAGCTTGAGGATGGGAAGATGCTTGGGAATAGAAGTAGCGCTGAGGATGATTTTAGCAAAGTTGATGAGGATAGCTTTTTAAATTAGAAATATATGAAATATATTAAGTGCATGAAATACATGAAGTACATAAAGAAAGGTCATGGATAATTCTGTGGCCTTTTGATTATGGTTCATTAAGGTAATTTTAGTAAAGTGAATTTTAAACAAGGGAGAGAAGATAATGAAAAGTATTAGTATAGATATTGAAACTTACAGTAATGTGGATCTTAGTAAATGTGGGGTTTATAAATATGTGGAAAGTGAGGATTTTGAAGTACTTTTATTTGCCTATGCCATAGATGGTGGCGAAGTGCAGGTGGTGGATTTAACAAAAGGAGAAGAAATACCATCACAAGTTATTGAAGGATTGCATGATAATCAGGTGGAAAAATACGCTTTCAATGCAAATTTTGAAAGAGTGTGTTTATCAAAATATTTTGGGAGATACTTGTGTCCAAAAGGATGGAGATGCACCATGGTGTGGTGTGCAACTTTGGGATTGCCCTTATCGCTGGAGGGTGTAGGTGAAGTGTTAAATCTTAAAAATCAGAAGTTGAAGGAAGGGAAGGATTTAATTAAGTATTTTTGTACTGGATCTAAGGATAAAAAAAGTAGGAATTTATCTACTTATTGTACTGAGTCTAGCAATAAAAGAAGTGGAAATTCATCTATTAATTGTACTAAATCCAACAATAAAAGAAATAGAAATTTACCTATTCACAATAAAAAGAAGTGGGAGAAATTCAAAGAATATAATAAAAGAGATGTGGAGTGCGAGATGGAGATTCAGCAAAAGTTAAAGAAGTTCCCTGTCAGTGAGAGAGAGTGGGAAAATTATGAGCTGGATCAGATTATTAATGACAAAGGAATTATGATTGATGGGGATTTTGTGAGAAGTGCCATAGTTTGTGATGAAAAATATAAAAAATATATGATTGAAAAAGGAAGGGAATTAACAAATCTTGAAAATCCCAATTCCATAGCCCAACTAAAAATGTACTTGGAGAAGGAAGGGGTGCAAGTGACTTCCCTTTCAGAAGGAGGAGTAGATAAACTATTAAAAGAAATTGAAGAGGAGGTTAATGAAAGCAATAAAGTAGAGTTAAATGATGAAGATGTTCTAATTAATAAAAAAGTTTTAAATAATAACGATATCATAACTAAAAAAGAAATCTCAAATGATAATGATACTGTAATCAGTAAAGAAGTTTCAAATGATAAGGATATTGCAACCAGTAAAGAAGTTTCAAATAAGGAAAGCAAAAAAGAATCTATCAAAGAAGTTCTACTTATAAGAAAAGAACTGTCCAAGTCCAGTGTGAAAAAATACCATACTATGGATAAGGTCATGTGCAAAGACAGTCGAGCAAGGGGGCTTATACAGTTTTATGGAGCAACGAAAACGGGCAGGTATGCAGGACGACTTATTCAGGTGCAAAACTTACCACAAAATCATTTGAAAGATTTGGAGTTGGCAAGAGAATTGGTGAAAAATAATGAAAGTGAAGCTATATCTTTTCTGTATGATAGTATGGGAAGTGTGTTGTCCCAACTTGTTAGGACTGCATTTATTCCAAAGAAGGGATGCAAGTTTATAGTGGCTGATTTTTCGTCCATAGAGGCTAGGGTTTTGGCGTGGATTTGTAATGAAAGATGGAGGATTAAGGCTTTTGAAAATAATGAGGATTTGTATTCAGCATCTGCCAGTAGAATGTTTTTATTACCTGTGAAAAAGGATGGAGAATACAGTCATCTGAGACAATGTGGGAAAGTTGCAGAGCTGGCTTTGGGTTATGGAGGTTCTGTTGGAGCCTTGAAAGCTATGGGTGCTTTAAATGCAGGATTGAAGGAAGATAAACTTAGTAAATTGGTGAAAACCTGGAGAAATTCCAACACAAATATTACTAAAATGTGGTGGGATATGGATAAAGCAATGAAACAAGTGGTTTCAACCAGTGAGCCAGTTATGCTTTATAATATGAAGATTTTTTATGAAGATAATATGCTTTTTATTCTTCTTCCAAGTAGGAGAAAGCTTTGTTACAGAAATCCTGAAATTGTTCCTAATAAATTTGGAGGCATGTCAATTACTTATGATGGGATGAATAGTGCTAAGAAGTGGACTAGGATAGAAAGTTATGGTCCAAAGTTTGTGGAAAATATAGTACAGGCCATTTCTCGTGATTTGCTTTGTTTTGCCATGAAGAATTTGAGCCATAGGGAGTATGACATAGTTATGCATGTGCATGATGAGGTGGTTATTGAGAGTGAGGACGGTTCAGTGGAGGAAGTTTGTGAGATTATGAGTAAGGTTCCTTCTTGGGCGGAGGGGTTGAAACTTAGTGCTGATGGTTATGAGTGTGATTTTTATAGGAAGGGATAAAAATTTATCTCAAATATAAGGTGGGAATATGAACAACATAAGGGGTGTCTATTATGGACATTCCCTTAAATATCAATTGTTTAAAGTGCCATAGAAAAATAATTTTGATATCATATATATAAAGATGTATTTGAAAGGCTTTATATAAAAGTGTATTTAAAGGGGAGGAATTATTAAATGAAATTAAAGATAATAGATGAGGACTTCTCAGTGTGTAAATTAAAGGATTTATCAAAAGTGGATTATTCCCATGAGTTTTGTTTTGTGGGGAAGACAGATGAAGAACTATCCCTAGTATGTAGTACAAATTTAGTACCTAACAATACAATTGAATGTGATAATGGATGGAAAGCATTTAGAATACAGGGGATGTTAGATTTTTCTCTTATAGGAATATTATCTAAAATATCAACTTTATTGGCAGACAATGAAATAGGTATATTTGCCATATCCACATATAACACAGATTATATTTTAATAAAGGAAAACAACTTTAAAAAAGCAATAGAAATTCTCGAGAAAAATGGATATGAACTAGAGAGATAAATTCTAATGTTATGGAACAGATCAATAAATGGGAATTTATTTTAATTTTAGGCTCTGTTTTAGATATATGTTTAAAATGATACAATAAAAAATAAATACATAATTGTTATAAATTTCTCATTAAATTTTTGTTTACATTCTTCTTTCTCTGAAAGTACTATGCCTATATTATATTGATAAACGTATATTTATTCTAAGAATAGATTATTTAATTATGGTCTAATTTATTAAAACATATAAAAAATTCGTATTAAGATACCCTAATGTAGATGGAGCATTTCAATATGCTCCATTAATTTTATAAATAAATATTTTTAAAATTAATTGTAAGATATTTGAAATGTGTGCGTCTTATATATAAGGAGGTGAAAAAGTGACAGACTTTGAAGATATATATAATACCTATTTCCGTGATGTTTATTTATACATCAAAAGTTTATCAAAGGATTCTCAAATAGCAGAAGATATTACTTCGGAGACATTTTTAAAAGCTGTTGAATCCATAGATGATTTTAATGGTACTTGTGATATTAGAGTATGGCTATGCCAAATAGCTAAAAATAATTATTTTTCATACCTACGTAAAAATAAAAAAATAGTCTATGTAGAGCAACTTCAGGAACAAGAAGCTAATATTAATATTGAAAAATCAATGCTTTCAAAAGAAACCTCAATGGAAATACACGAAATTCTGAATAATATTGATGAGCCATATAAAGAAGTATTTTCCCTACGTACTTTTAGTGGATTAAGCTTTAAGCAGATTGGTTCACTTTTTCAAAAAAATGAAAATTGGGCTTGTGTCACTTATCACAGAGCCAGAAAAAAAATTAAAAATAAATTGGAGGAGTAACTATGAAAATAAAATGTAACGTTATAAAAGATATATTACCTTTGTATATCGAAAATATTGTAAGTGAAGATACAAGAGTTCTTATAGAAGAACACGTCGATGAATGTATAGACTGCAAGAAAGAATTAGAAGAAATGAAATCTCCTAGAAATATACCAATAGATATAAATACTAACGGGATTAAAAAAGTAAAAAACAAATTATTTAGAGAGAAGTTTAAATCAATTATTTTTTCAATAGTGTTGACTAGTATATTTCTAATATCAGCTGTTAACTATTTAACTCAACCAATCTATATACCATACTCTAAAGATGTTGTATCTGTTAAGGAAAGTGATAATGGAACCATATTCATTGACTTTAAAGATAACGTATCTGGTTATGATATAAGTAAGTATTCTTCTGACAATGGTTCAGGTTATATATATCATATAACTACATGGGAAACTACTTGGAATAATAAAATTGGCAATAAGAGTCTTGGTACTTTAGCCTTAAATCCTAATGGGGAAAAAGTTAACTCTATATACTATTATTCAGATAATAGAGGTGGCTACTCTTCGGCAGAAGGATCAGGAGATGTTTTAATTTATGGGGAAAGTATAACTGGCAATGGTGGAGTCGTTACACTACCTAGACTAGTACTTTCTTATTATTTATTAATTGCAATAGTATTAACTGGTGTATTTTTAGTTGCTTTGTTAGCAACATTTAAATGGAAAAAATCACAAAATGTTATAATGAAAATTTTATTCATCCCTGTATCTTATATTCTAGGACACATATGTATTAAAGGCTTTAATTCATCATCATATTCAGCATCTCGTGATTTTTATGCGATACTATTAATAGCAGTTCCTATTTACTTAATACTAATAATTATCAGTAATTTTTTTAAAAAAATAAAACATAAAAATTCTTATATAAATAAAAATGGTGTAAAGTAAACTAAGGTTCAATATAATGCTTGGTTTAGAATTACAAGCATTATATTGCAAACAATTTTAATATATTGTGAACAAAAATAGGAACATATCATATGACCCTATTTTTTGTTACTAAAATAGTTCTTAAAATCAACATTGTATTAAAGCATAGCCTAATTTTAAAGTATTACTTATTAAATATATTAAAATTTATGATACAATAGGTTCACAATTGTTAAAAAATATGAAATAAATAGACTTTTGATATAAATATAGAAACAGTTGATGAAAAATATGATAATTATGAGCAAAGATTAAGTCGTCAAAAATTTTACTTCAAAAATGGATTTGCTGATTCAGGATATAAGATTAAAGATAAAGAGGATATTTATGATGTTTTATATAAGGGTGATGTTTTTGATAAAGAAGAATACGAATCATTAATTAAAAAGTTTTCTTTTGGTTTATTACCAGTAAAATTTAAGTAGGTAAATTTTCATTAAGTTGAAGTTATCTAATTATTAATATAATATAATTAATAAGATAAAAAATTATATATGGAGAAAAAAGTATGTTTACAATAATGGTAGTAGATGATAATGAACAATTACAAAATGAAATAGGGAATTTACTAATGGCAAAGGGATACTCAATCTTAAAACCAAAAGATTTTAATAAAATACCACAAATAGTAAAAGAAAGTAGTCCAGACCTAATTTTATTAGATATAAATTTACCCAATGATGATGGATTTAAGATATGTACAGAGATACGAAGTTTTTCAAATATACCAATAATATTTATAACAAGTAGAAATACAAATATAGATGAACTTATGTCAATTACATTAGGTGGAGATGATTTTATTACAAAACCATACAATACTCAAATACTTTTGGCTAGAATAAATGCCCTTCTTAAAAGAGCTTATCCAAATAACTCTAATATGGATGTAATCGAGTACAATGGATTAACGCTAAATATTTTATCTAGCACAATTGAGCATGATCAAAAGAATATAGAACTTACAAAGAATGAACTGAAGATACTTTATTATCTATTAATAAATAAAGGTAAAATTGTATCCAGGGTGGATATTATGGAGTATTTATGGGATAGCGCTATGTTTGTAAATGATAACACACTTACAGTTAATATAACTAGAATAAGAAATAAAATTGAAGAGATAGGTTTGAAAGATTTTATAAAAACTAAAAGAGGACAAGGTTATATTATATGAGTTTAAAAGATTATTTGAAAAGTAGAGTAGCTATAATATTTTTAAATATTATAGCTTTAATAACGTTATCAGTTTTTCTTTTGAGTGTGGGAAATAAATTTAAAGTTATAATAACTATAGCAATTGCATGGATTATTTTTTTATTTGTATATTTTATGTTTGCCTATAGAAAGAGGAGAGCTTATTTTGAAATCATAGAAAAAAGTGTAGCAAGTATTGATAAAAAGTTCTTAATAAGTGAAGTGTTAAAAGAGCCACCTTTTGTTGAAGCTAAACCTTACTATTATCTATTAAAAAAATCAAGTAAATCAATGAGAGAAGAAATTAACAAAGAAAAATCTAGGCTTAAAGATTATAAAGAGTACATAGAACAATGGATTCATGAAGTAAAGACACCCATATCACTTATAAAATTAATTGAAGAAAACAATAGAACAGCGAAATCATCAGAAGTACTTATTCAGTTAGAAGAAATAGATAGATATGTGGAACAAGCTTTGTTTTATGCAAGAAGTGAAGATGTAGACAAAGATTACCTTATAAAAGAAATAAGTTTGCAAAGTTGTGTACATAGTGTAATTACAAGAAACAAACGAGGATTTATTTTAAATAATATAGATCTTGAAATAAATGATATAGATAAACAGGTATTCTCAGATAGTAAATGGCTTGAATTTATTTTAAATCAGATAATAGTAAATGCTATAAAATACAGACAAAATGAGTGTCCCAAAATTAAGATAGATGCAATTGATATAAAAAATGGTACTAGATTAATTATTGAGGACAACGGAATAGGCATACCAAGTAATGAAATAGATAGAGTTTTTGAAAAAGGATTTACAGGAAATATTGGACGAATAAATAGTAAATCTACAGGCATGGGACTATATTTATGCAACAAACTATGTGATAAATTAGGTTTATTAATAGACATAGAATCTAAAATGAATAGTTATACAAAGGTAATAATAACTTTTCCAAAGGGAAGCTTTTGTAAGTTTTAATTCAGTTAATGTTACGAGATTGTCACCTAAAAGTAAGATTAAATCGAATTAAGGAAGTTACTTATAAGTTAAAATATCATCGAGGTGATAAATATGAAAGAAATATTAAAAATAAATAAAATAGAAAAATATTATGGTAATAAAGGGAATATAGTTAAGGCCATAGATGATGTAAGCTTTGATGTGAAAAAAAGTGAATTTGTGGGAATAATGGGACCATCAGGTTCGGGAAAAACAACATTATTAAATATGATAGCAACTATTGATGATGTGAGTTCAGGTAATATTTATTTAGATGGAAAAGATTTAACAGAGATAAATCCCAAGAATATAGCAAAGTTTAGAAGAGAAAATTTAGGATTTATATTCCAGGAGTTCAACTTATTAGATACGTTAACTATACATGAAAATATTGCATTGGCACTTACGATTAACAAGACTAAAAAAAGTGAAATAGATGGCAAAGTGTTGGCAGTGGCAAAGGAACTGGGAATAGAGGAGTTACTAGGCAAGTATCCTTATGAAGTATCAGGAGGTCAAAAACAAAGGACTGCCTGTGCAAGGGCATTGGTAACAAATCCAAAACTAATATTAGCTGATGAACCAACAGGAGCACTTGATTCTAAATCAGCACAAATGTTAATAGAAATGATGGCAAATTTAAATAAAGATTTGGGAGCAACTATTTTGATGGTAACTCATGATTCTTTTACGGCTAGTTATTGTAATAGGATATTATTTATCAAGGATGGTAAGATATTTACAGAGTTAGTGAGAGGTGAAAATACACGTAGACAATTTTTTAATAAAATATTAGATGTGGTAGCATTATTAGGTGGTGATGTTAGAGATGTACGCTAAATTAGCCAAAAGTAATGCGAAGAAATCTATAAAAGATTATTTAATTTATTTTATAACTATAACAATATGTGTAAGTTTGTTTTATGCAATAACATCACTTTCCAGCTCTAGTTACGAACTTATCACAGAGGAATCTTATAATTTTAGAGCTTTACAACTAATATTAAAGTACTCTACTTATGTAATTACAGCAATTTTAATTTTACTTATAGCATATGTGAACCAATATATGATAAGACGACGTCAAAGAGAGTTTGCAACATATATACTACTTGGAGCAGAACAAAAGAGTATTGCATTCATGTTTTTTATTGAAACACTTATAATTGGGACATTGGCAATAATAGCAGGTATATTTGTGGGAACCTTGTTTTCACAAGTTATCACAGCGTTGGTTTTAGTAAGTGTAAATCAAGAAGTAGTATTTACCTTAAGATTATATATGGATACAGTGGCCATTACATTTATATTCTTTATATCCATGTTTTGCATAATAGGTTTGTATAATGTTTCCGTATTAAGAAAAATAAAACTAATAGATATGTTAAATGCAAATAAACAAGTAGAGTTTCAGTTTAGAAGAAGTGGAAAAGTATATGGTGTAATATTTGCATTATCAATATTATTATATATGGTATGTGGATACTGTACTTTTGAATTAATAAATGCAGAAATTGATTATAGTATAAAATCACTGATTTATATAGGTGTATCATTAGTAAGTTTTATTATGGGTACTTATGCACTATTTTACTCTATTTCCTACATTTTAATATATATAAAGGATAAATGTATTAACTTTAAGTATGAAGGAACAAATTTATTTTTAATAGGAAGTATTGTATCTAAAATAAAGACAGCACCAATATTAATGGCAACAATATCAATGACTTTTTTAGGGGCTATGATAAGTTTTATTATGACACTTGCAATGGCACAGTGGTCATTGGGATATTTAGATATGAGGGTTCCTTATGATATTGATATAAGAAATAACTATAGTTATAATTTTGATATGAAAGATATACCAAAGTTAGATTATGGTGAGGTTGTGCAACATTTAAATGATGAAGGTTATGGTGTAAAAAGTTATTGCCAAGTTGAAAAATATTTTATAGATAAAGATGAGTTTTATACTGGGGATAGGAATAATTCACCTATGTTAGCAATAAGCTTAAGTGATTTTAACAAATTAAGAACTATGTTAGGCTATGAAAAAATAAATCTTAAAGAAAATGAGTTCACAATACAATGGCATAGTGTGGCTAATGATGCTGAGATAAGCAATTTTTTAGCAAAGAATAAACATTTAAATGTTAATGGAGAGATTTTTAATATTAGTAAAGACTCACGTCACCAAGAATCAATCGGGGAAGGAATATATGATTTTTATTCTTATAATATTATTATTTTGCCAGATAAGGTGTGTAAGGATCTTACTCTAGCAGAAACTAATTTTTTAGCTAATCTAAATAATGAAATGAGCTTTGAAGATGCAGCGAATTTTGAATATGAATATATTGAAAAATGGTTTAAAGAAAATAATAGGGAATTAGTTGAAAAATATAGCAAAGAATTCGATATAACGTCTAGTATTATAGATGGAAGAGTAAAATCATCTGAAACAAATGATATTTTAAATGTGACTTTGGCAATGAGAATCCTTGGAGTATATTTATGCATAGTTCTACTTACCATAAGTTTTACAGTGCTTGCCCTTGGACAACTTGCAGATTCTATTGAACATAAAGATAGATTTAACATCCTTAGAAAGTTAGGCGTTGAGGAAGAGCATATAAATAAGATAGTATTAAAGCAAATCTCAATATATTTTGTAGTACCTATAGCTATTGCACTGGTAGGCGTAGGAATTTTCATATATAACTATTATTTAATGTATCAAAATGTAATATCTACTTATATTGGTGGTAAGTTATTCATTTTGAGTATTATTACAGGGATTGTTTTAACGATTTGTGTTTATATGTGCTACTTTGCAGGAACGTATTATACTTTTAAGAGAAATATAAAAGAATGATGATTTAAAAAGATGATTAATAAAAGTGTGAATAAAAAGATAAACGAAAAAGTAGGAATTTGTAGATTATTTTAAACTTACTATTGATTAAAAACTCAAATCTATGTTAATATATTAATAATTAAATAATACGATGCTTATTCTTATCCCCGGGTAAGAATGTTAAAAAGCACTGAGTCTTTTCCCATTAGGGCCTTTTATAAGGAGGGATTAGATTCAGTGCTTTTATGTTTTTAGTGGGAGTTTAAGTAAAAATTTCGTATAGGTGGAGGTAATTTTATGAATTGGACTATTAAAAAATTTAAGGAACTTAATGTAGAGGAAATATACAAAATTTTGGCGTTAAGAAATGAAATATTTATTGTGGAGCAAGAATGTCCATATCTAGACTGTGATGATAAAGATTTAAATTCATATCATTTATTCTTAAAAGAAAATGGAGAAGTAGTTGCATACTTGAGGATTTTAGAAAAAGGAATTTCTTACGATGAAATATCCATAGGAAGAGTAGCTGTTAAGAAAAATTATCGTGGCAAAGGGATTTCAAGAAAAATGATGTTAAAAGCTATTGAGTTTGTAGAAAATAATTTAAATGAAGATACTATAAAAATTCAAGCACAAGCATATTTACTTAATTTTTACAGTAGTCTTGGTTTTAAAGCTGTTTCACAAGAATATCTAGAGGATAATATTCCACACATAGATATGTTATATAAAAAATAAATATGAGAATCGGTTAGTGAGATTAAATTAAAGTTACAATTTTAATCTATCATGAACTGATCTATAAAAATTTTAGTTTTTTTAATTGGTGTTGAAAATGATACAATAAAAATAAATATACAATTTTTATATGATGCAATATAAAGTTGTTAATGATATCACTAATTCAAAGGAGTGAAATATTACTAACTTTACTTAGGGTTATAAAAGGGGGGAATAAAAATGATATGCAACAAATGCAAAACGGAGATGGTAAACGATTGTGCGGTTACATCATATATGGGAGTAGAAGTTACGATAACAAAAAAGCGTAAAGGAATGTTTAATAATTCTAAAGATAATGTAAAAGCCTGTGTATGTCCTAATTGTGGAAGTGTAGAATTTTACATTGAAAAGTATGATGATTTTATTGATTAATACAGAATAAAATTAGAATTATAAAATAGTTCATAAAATCAACATTGTATTAAAACATAGCCAAATTTTAAAAAGTAACTGAATCTTTTAACCAAAGCATTGGGATTAGAAAGATACGGTTACTTTTTACTTACAAAGAAATTATATTACCCTTCTCACAAAATAATAACATTGCCAAAAGGATTAATCATTTTTTCTTTTTTTATTAAATTTTTCTATTAATTTCTTGTTAGCATCTATGATTTTCCCATTCATTATTAACTTTGTTGTATCTCATATTAGTGCCAATAGTTACGTTTTGAAAGATGACAACATTCTCACAAATTTTTGCTGCAATAATTGTGCATCCACGTGCATGATGAGCAAACCTAACACTTTCGTCTATTTCTATACAATTAATTTCACAAGAATATAATTTTTCCAACTCTTCGGCAGCCTCTTTCCTTGAAGAAAAGCAATTGATTTTTAATAATTGCTCAAACATATTTGTAACACTCCTTTAAGTGAATTTATAGGTCAACTATATATTATAGTTGTTATTTTGTCTACATTAATAATTATTATTAATTAAGTTGTTTCTACTACTAGAAATATATTTATGGAAGGAATTTAAATTCTAGAAGGTAGATGAGATTATTATATAATTGGAAAGTGAGGGAGTATTTAGTATAATATAACCAATGTTCGCAATTGTTATATAATGCGAAGTAATGATATTATTGATATTATTTAAATAAGAATTTATAAGTAAATAAGACTTAAGGGGGAGTTATGGAGGATAAGAAAAGTAATAATTTGATAATTGGTTGCATGTGTGCACTAGGCTGTGAAATATTTTTTGGTTTAAGTTATGTTTTTACGAAGCAGGCTACAGATAGTGCAAGTGAATTATCTCTATTGGGGTGGAGATTCCTCCTTGCATTTATCGTCATGACTATCTTGATTTTATTGGGCATTGTAAAAATCAATCTAAAAGGTAAGCCGATTAAAAATGTACTACTGGTAGCCCTATTTAGCCCAGTAATATATTTTATTGGTGAAACTATAGGAATTAGTAATACTACTGCATCTGAAAGTGGAGTTTTTCTAGCATGTATTCCTGTGGCATCTTTAGCAGCATCTACATTAATTTTACATAAGAAACCAAGTAAAATACAAGTAATCGGTATACTTATAACCTTGATGGGAGTAATTGTAACAGTACTTGTAGTTGGAATAGAGTCAAGTTTGTCAATTATAGGATATTTATTCCTATTGATTGCAGTAGTTTCATATGCACTTTATAGTGTTTTTGTGGAAAAAGCTTTTGATTATACAGGTATAGAAATAACCTATGTAATGCTTACTGCTGGAGCAATAGTATTTACTATATTAGCAATTGTTGAATCATCTGTTAAAGGAAATGTAAATGTATTAATCAGTCTTCCTATTAGAAATTCAGATTTTCTTATAGCCATTCTTTATCAGGGGATTGGATGTTCAATAATAGCTTTCTTTCTCTCAAATATGGCTATTGCAAAGATTGGTGTAAATCGTACTTCATCATTTATTGGTGTTTCAACAGTTGTTTCGATAATTTCAGGAGCACTACTATTAAGAGAGAGTTTTTCTATTTATCAAATTATTGGAGCTATTATTATAATTGTTGGGGTATATGTTTCTAATACAAATAATATAGAGGTTAGCTAAGACTTAATAATACAAACCATAATTTATTTAAACTTGTAGGTTAGTTTTGATGAACAATATTAATATATTACGAAGTAAAAGGATGAGAGCTATGCTCTCATTTTTTTTATTTACAAGGAAATTATGTTAATATCCAATATCTTCAAAAAAATAAAATTATAGCTTGACAATTATAGTTGTCATTTCATATAATTAATCATGACAAGAATAATTGTCATAATGACAATGAAAATAGTCAGGAGGGAAATATGAGATTAGAAGTAAAGGAATTAAGAAAAAGCTTCTCTGAAAAAGAAGTATTACATGGAATATCTTTTTCTGTTGAAAGTGGTAAGGCGCTTGGATTATTAGGAAGAAATGGGGCAGGAAAAACTACAACAATTCGTATATTAATGGACGTGTTTAAAGCTAATTCAGGTGAAATATTAATAGATGGAAAAAAATTTGAACCAAGAAATTATCAGATAGGATATTTACCAGAAGAAAGAGGTTTATATCCTAAAAAGAAAGTTACAGAACAAATAGTTTACTTAGCAGAGTTAAGAGGTGTACCAGCTAAGAAGGCAAAGGAAAGTACAAAAATATGGCTTAAGAAATTAGGAATAGAGGAATATGCAGATAAAGTGCTAGATAGTTTATCAAAAGGAAATCAGCAAAAGGTTCAATTGGCACAAGCCTTAGTTTGTGATCCAGAAATAGTTATACTTGATGAACCATTTAGTGGGTTAGATCCAGTCAATGCACAAATACTTAAAGATACTGTGAGAGAATTAATAAGTCAAAATAAACTAGTTATATTTTCAAGCCATCAAATGAGCTATGTCGAAGAATTTTGTGAAGAAATAGCCATAATAAATAAAGGTGAGATTGTATTAAGTGGAAATCTTAAAGAAATAAAAAAAGAATTTGGAAATAATAGATTAATATTAAGTGCAAATAATTTGACATTAGATGATTTAAAATCTATATGCGAAGAGAAATTTAATGATTTAGTAATTGTAAATGAAGTTAAAAAAGATTACTTAATATTGGAATTACTTGATAATAAAACTAAAAACCAACTTTTAGAAAATATATTAAAAGAAAATATAGATATAGAGAAGTTTTCTATGTATGAACCAGATTTAACAGATATATTTGTAAAGAAAGTAGGTGAAGAATAATGAAACAATTTCTAGTTGTATTAAAATTTGAGCTTTCTAACTATTTTAGAAAAAAATCATTTGTAGCAAGTACTATAATAATTGCAGCATTAATGGTAGTTGGTTTATCTTTGCCAAACTTTATAGATATGTCGGGTATATTACCAGGTTTAGGTAAAAATGAAGCTCAAGTAGAAGAAGTTAAAGAAGAAGATAAAATTAATTTTGCAATACATGATGAAAAAAATATTGTATCTAATAAAGAGGTATTAAAAGCTTATTTTCCAAACTCAAATTGGAAAGTGGTAAAAAATCAAGATGAATTAAATAAATTAGTTGAAAATCAAGAAGTAGAAGCAGGATTTGAGATAAAAAGTCCAACAAAATATAGTTATGTTGTTCAAAATACTAAGTTTAATGATGAAAATAAAATAATATTTGACGAGCTTTTAAAAAGAATTTATAGAGAAAAACAAATTACTAGCGAAGGAATAGATTTTAATAAGGTAGATACAGTTTATAATACTCAAATAGTTTCTGATGTTGAAGTATTAGGCAAAGATAGTGTAAATAACTATTTTTATGCATATATACTAATTTTTATTATATATATGCTGATTATAATGTATGGCCAATTAATTGCTGTGGCAGTAACTTCAGAAAAAAGTAATAGAGCAATAGAAGTGCTAGTTACAAGTACAAGTACAAATAATTTAATATTTGGTAAAGTTATTGCAGGTGCAATAGCAAGTATAGCACAAGTGGCAGTAATAATGTCATCAGCCCTTATTACATATAAGGTAAATAGTGAAGTGTGGAATGGAATGCTAGACAGTGTATTTAAAATTCCTTCAGAGTTGATAGTTACATTTGCTATATTTGGAATATTAGGCTATTTATTCTATTCATTTATATTTGGAGCTTTGGGAGCCTTAGTATCAAAAACAGAAGAAATATCAACAAGTGTTGGACCTATAATGATGATATTTGTTGTAGTATTTTTTATCAGTGTATTTGGATTAACTAACGGAGATAGTATAGTACTAAAAGTTTGTTCATATATACCATTTGCATCTCCAATGACTATGATAGTAAGAGTTGCAACTGGAGCTGTTACATCAATGGAATTTATAATATCTGCATTAATATTAATAGTATCAACAGTATTAGCAGGAATGGGTGGTGCTAAGATATATAGAATGGCTACACTTATGTATGGAAATCCAATAAAATTAACAAATGCTTTAAAATGGCTTAAGGTTGAAAAATAAATAGTAAACCCCCTTTTGAATCTATTGAATCGAAGGGGGTTTTTATATAATATTATTCGCCTAAGTATTTTTCCAGATATTCGTTAAACTTTTTATTGTAAAGTTTTAACTGTTTTGGGCCATTTTGCAGACCATGGCCAGAACGTGGAAACTCAATATAGTCATGAGGAACATTGTTTTCTTCAAGTGCATTAATCAGATACTTAACTGATCCAAATGGCACTATCTTATCGTACACTCCATAAGCACATAATGTTGGTACTGAGTTTTCATTAACCCAAGCATATGCTGATATGTCCTTAACAGCATCTTTATATTCTCCATTTTTAATCATTTCTGCAGTAATTGTATTACCAGACATAAGGCTTAGGAACTGTGCTGCGGCTTCATCATCTGCTGACAGTCCATACCAGTCCTCAGGTTCAAAACTAGCTGGTCCAACTCCTTCTATAACACACTTGACTGGAATGGGAGAATCTTGTGCATCACGATAAGCATAAATTAGTGCAAGAGCACCTCCTGCTGAACTGTCTGCAGGAACATAAAGGTCATACTTGTTCAATTCTCCACCTCCGTATGAAAGATCCTCATAAACTTTACCTACAGAATCATTCCAGTCTACTTTTAAAGGATTATTTATAAATTTAGGAAGCATTATTGTGGCAAATATGGAAGCTGTAAAAGCAACTACAAATGTTAGTACATATATAAATCCCCACATTATTTCTGGGCCAAAGCCAGAGTATCCAAATCATATAGCTTATACAGCAGCATATTTTTCTTATGGACTGTACGGTTGGATTGAGGAATGGTTTGCTAGGGGAATGCAAGAGTTAGCAGAAGAAATGACAATTCTTCTTAAAAATCGAAACCTTAATTCTTAGTTTTTAGGCAATTGGTTTATATAGACATTTTAAGCAAGTATTATCACAAATATTGATATTTTAATAATAAGTTGTTCAAGAAGTTAAAATAATGATTTTTTGAACAACTTTTTTAGTACACAATATTAATATATTATGAACTAATATATTAATTTTAGGCTATGTTTTAATATATAGAAGAAAGTGTATCAGAGTCAGGAACTTTTAGCGGGACTATACCTGCTTGTTCTAAAAGTACTGTGAACAAAACATATTCAAGTGTAGGTGTTCCAGCTATAAAAACTTACTCTGTAGATAGAAAATAGGTGATTATATGAAGAAAAATAACTTATCACTAGCAAAAATAATCATTTATCTCTCTTTTATCTTATCTATAATTTGCATTATTGGGGTTATATCTCAAGGGTATATTGCAGATGCGTTAGAGGCAAGACTTATTCCTTGCTCAATAGTACTTGGATTTTCATTGTTAGCCATTGCTCTAGTAGAAAAGCAGTAAGATTGTCTTTAGTAAATAATAAAAACAACCTGGATATACTTTCATCTAAGTTAATAGTAGCTCTAATCAATTAGAGCTATATTAGCTTAATTTATTATAATATAATAACCACCCTTATTATATAGTTTTCTATCTATTTAATTGAATCTCTTCCTCCATGTATAACTCCTAATACCATTTCATTATTACATATGTTTTATTGAACACATGTTATTATAAATTATATAATTTAATATATGCTATTTGATAACCATTGTTCAAAAAACTTTAATTGTTCTTGTGTATGAAAATAGTGTTCTCCTTCATCCATTACAACAATATTACACTTAAATCTTTCTACAAACTCAAATACAAACTCTGCTTCACATAAGTTATCTTTTGATCCATATAACATAACTAAGGCAAGTTTTTTTACACAAACCTGTATTTTACATGGTATGTCTTCTTTATCTCGTTCACCATGCTCTGGTAAATCAAAACTAATAACTTGATATCCAAGTTTTATAGCTTGTTCTGCAAATATAACTATAGTATCATCTTCCTTATTTGACATATTTCCATGTATAGCTATAAATACTTTTTCCGAAATATCTCCCATAAAATTGCAGGTATATGTTCTATTTTTAAATACTCTTTTAGTATTACTATCCTCCTGTGTTATCGAAGGTTTGACCTCCATAACCCTTTTTGATTTGTATATATACTCATAAATAACCCACCTTTTCTAAATATCTAATACATCATATTTTTGTAATACTGTGTCCTAGATATAATATATCATAAATCAATTTACTTTTACTTTAAGTTTTATGAGCAAAATAAAGTGTCCACTAAAATAGATGTTTTCGTGAACACATAAATAATCATAACATTCACTTCGCATTATATAACAATTGTGAACTTTGATTACTATCGTATTTACCTTTTCTCGGTTAATACTTTGCTAAAAATAAATGCGGATATTACTAGAAATATCATTCCAAATATACCCTCTCCATTTATCACCTTTACATTTCCAACTATTAATCCAGTTGCTTCATTTCTGTATGTATCTCCAAGTATGAAAGTATTTATATTATTCCATACAGAATGCATAATCGACGCTAGAAATACATTTTTAGACAAAGTATATAAATATGTATATGAAAAATTAACATATAGTATACATATTGACTGAACAATTGTAAATAATAAGGCCTTGGAAATTCCATAGCTTAAGTTCATCATATACAGTGTAGGTAGATGATATAATATCCATACAATTCCTACTAGAATATTAGCTTTTTTAAGACCATATATCTTTTCCCATTCCACTAATAAATAGCCTCTCCAACCATACTCCTCACCTAGAGTAACAATTGAAAAAGGTACTGACATTACTATAATAATTAATGTTTGTGATATTACTCCATCATAATTAGATATACTTCCAATTCCTGTTATTAAAGCTAGTATGGAGCATAAACTTATTATAATTATTGGAAATATAAATGAAAACATTACTCCTTTTATACTTATATGATGTAAGAATGGCTTAAACACTTCTTTAATAGATTTATATTTTATAATTTTGATAATACATGCCAACATTGCAGGTATCATCATGATAATCACTGTTGCTCCAATCGCTCCCTTTGGAATAAAAATAAAACTTAAAATCCATGATATCATTAATGTGATTGATACAAATATTATTTCTAACATATTACCTCTCCTAAATTGTATTAATGTGTTAGTACAATAATACAATTATAAATTTTATCTGTCAACCTAATTTATTATTTTTTATAAAAAAAAGAGGGCTATGTTAGCCCTCCTCGTGATAAATATAGCATAAAAATAACCTCACTTTAGTATTTTCGATATATTGGATTCTAAGATGTGGTTATTTCTATAATTTATTATAAATTGTTCGTAATATATTAAATTTATGAATTTATTTAATCCATTTTATTTAATTTTTGCTTAATAAAGATTTCTAAAATAGTAAATAAAATAAATGCAAACATAATATGTCTTCCAGAAATTATTTTAAATACTACCAAAATCCCTATTATTACATAAGACAAACCAAGTCCTAAATCTATATATTTTTTAATTCTATTATACTTATTTGCTTTAGTTTTATCGTATTCTTTAATCGTAAATAATATTAATCCAATCCCAAAAAGTATTAATATTACACTAAATATTGTAATAAGCATAGTCTTCACCACTTTCTGCCATTCACAATTTATAACAATTGAGTACTTATTTTTTATTATATCATTTTCAACATTGATTTAAGACAGAGCCTTTTATTTAAATACAAGTTATGAACAATATTAATAATGCGAAATAAAGATTACTTTAATATAATATAAATAAGCAGTAATCTGATTTGAAGGGGGGAGAAGATAAATATGAAAATGAGATTTGCAAAAGAAACAGACAGTAGCGCATTATTAAAAATTTATTCACAGTACATAGACACACCAATTACTTTTGAGTGTGATCTTCCCACTGAAAAAGAATTTGCAAACAGAATAAAAAATATTATAAGCATGTATCCTTATGTGGTTTGTGAAAATGAAGAGGAAATAATAGGATATGCTTATGCACATAGACAAATGAAACGTGAGGCATATCAATGGAATGCTGAATTGTCTATTTATATTGACAAAGATTTTACGTCAAAATCTTTAGGAAAAAAATGTATAGTATTTTAATAGAAATATTAAAACTACAAGGAATTAAGACGGTCTATGGCGGAGTTACTTTACCAAATGAAAAAAGTGAAAAACTTCATATGTCATTAGGATTTAATAAGCTTGGTATATATCATAATGCAGGATACAAATGTAACAAATGGCATGATGTAGCATGGTTTGAAAAAGAAATAGCACCATATGACATAGGGCCTAAACCTATCCTGTCTATAAATGACATAGCAGATAAAGAAATAAATGATATTTTAAAAAAATAATTATTTGATAATTTACTTTTTATACATTCTGCTATGATTAAATTAACAATTAATATAAATTAAAAAAGGGGGGATAATATGGAATTAGCAAATAGTACTAATTATGCATTTGGTATATCTACAACTTTTGTTTATGTAGTTTTAGGTATAGTAATTATAGGGGGAGGACTTTATTTACATAAAAAACTGGAGTGTAAAAAATAATCTGTTTTTAATAAGTCAACTTCAGGTAAATGTACTTTATGCGGCATGTGTTCGGTATTCAACTGGACTCATGCCGTTTTTTATATAAAATTAATCACACAATTGTCTAACATAGCCAAATAATAATATATAGAAGTACTAAGGATTCAATTAAAACCGTTCATAAAATTAAAACAACATTTTATTATCATAGAACGAAAGTAGATTAATTGAATAGACTATAGTAGAGCATTTTGTATAGAAGTTCTCATTAGGCTGTTTAAAATCAACGATTGGAGGTATGACTATATATGGTTACTAAAAGTTATATCAATTTATATAATTCAAAACCTTTTTCAAGGAATATTAATTTAGCTATATGTGATCTAACAAGAAATAACAAAGATATACTATCTTCCTACCAAATAGGTTCATCTGTTCAAGGAACTCCTATTTTGGCTGTTAAATTAGGATGTGGAAGTACAAAGATACTTGTGCAAGGAACTCATCATGCTAGAGAAGCTATTAATACAATTTTATTGTTAGACCAAATAAACTACATGGTAAGTTTATATAATAATGACGCTGTTGTATTTGGAATAAATATAAGAGAACTTTTAAATCGAATTACATTTGTTTTTGTTCCACTTGTAAATCCTGATGGAGCTGATTTAGTTTTAAATGGTAAGGAATTTATTTGCAAAGAATATCAAGATAAAGATTATTTACAAGGAGAGTCTTTTTTGTATTGGAAGTCTAACATAAATGGTGTAGATTTAAATAGAAATTATCCAACATCCTATCCATCAACTGATTTAGCTAAAAGCCCAGGTTCAGAAGGATACCCTGGACCTTATTATTTTTCAGAGCCAGAAACATATGCACTTAAAATTTTAACTGAATGTTATAAATTTAATGGAACAATATCATATCATTCATCTGGAGAAGAAATCTACTGGTATTTCAATCAAATTAATGAAAATAGGGATCTAATTATTGCAAAGAGTATTGCTTTATTAACTGGATATGAATTAATTCCAAAGGAAGAATCTACTACAGGCAATGGCTACAAAGATTGGTTTATAGAAAATTATCAAAAACCGTCATTGACTATAGAAGTATCACCTTATGTTGGGCCTACAATAGTACCTGCTGAAAATTATTGTGATATACTTGAAAAAAATATAAATGTACCTATTATATTTGCAGATTTAGTATATTTTATGGAAAAATGTAACGATTAAGAAAATAGAAGAATTAGTAGAGCTAATATCAAGTTTTACAGATACTTGATGAAAGTCCTTTGGCATGTGGAGGATTAGCTGGCACAATTCATAATATAGATAGAAATGAACTAAGGAGAAGCTTGGGTTTAAAAGAGCTAATAAAATAAGATTAAATATAAATGTAACAAAAGATAAACTGGTTTATAATGTAAGTTTAAGGTAAAATGTTAATATATTATGAACTAAGATAGTACCAATGTAAGATTCTATTTTTTACTATTAAAATATATAATTTATTTTATTTATATATTATTAATTAAAAGGGGGAAAATCTTATGAAGAAAATAATAGGATTATTGATGGTGGTAGTTACTTGTATGATGGTTGGGTGTAATACTGTGAATTCTGCTATATATAGTAGTAGGAATTTAAATATTGCTGTTGTAGGTGAAATTCCAACAGTTAGAGAAAATGTAATTACATTCGATAAAGTTAGTTTTTCAGATTTAGAAAAAGAAAAATTTTCAAATAGATATGATGCAGTTTTTATAAGTAAAGAAAATTTATCAGAAGCATCAAAAGGTGAGTATTCATATATTTATAAAAAATCAACAATACCATTCTTTTTTATAGGTGGAACAAAGGATTATGTTCCATTTGTATATGAAAATTTATCTTATGAAGAAGTACCTGATTCCAAGTCTCAAGCATATGCAGTGGGAATACTTTTTAATGATGAGGAGTATAATTATGTGGAATATGGATTATATAATGATACTGAAAATAAAAAGAATATAGAAGATGTGTATTCACGAATTTTTAAATCTATTGACGAAAAGCAACTTTTATCTGAAGAAGAACAAGTTTAATATTTACTTTGGAAATTAATAATATATAAAGTTTAGTACATAATTTTAATATATTATGAACTAATATATAAATTTTAAAAATTAACTGTATCTTTTACCCAAAATCTTGGGATTAGAAAGATACAGTTATTTTTTGCTTACAATGAGATTATGTTACTTTTTCAACTGTGGAAAACTTCTAAATTAAAGTATTATCAATGCGTCTAAGAAGTAGTAAAAAAGTGAATTTTGAGCAAGGTGTTGCCTGGAATTTCATGGCTCCAACACGGTGGCTTAAAGTGGTACCGAAAGGAATTTTTGGTGAAAATAAAGGTGAAAAAATATATATTAACGTTGACACTACAACTACTAAGTGATACTATATAGCAGTAGTAAGTAATACTAAATACCAGTATTACTAGATAGTGAAGAGGTGAATTATTTGGAAAATATAACGGAGATGTTAAAAGGCGTACTGGAAGGTTGTGTTCTTGAAATTATTAGCCATGAGGAAACATATGGTTATGAGATTACTAAGAAGCTAAATGAACTTGGATTTTCAGATGTTGTAGACGGAACAGTTTATACTATTTTGGTACGACTTGAGAAAAATAAATTGGTAGAAACTACAAAAAAGAAATCAGATATAGGACCACCACGAAAGTTTTTTAAGTTAAATGATGCAGGGCGAGAAGAGTTAAAAAAATTCTGGTCAAAATGGGAATTTGTTTCAACAAAGATTAACGAGTTAAAGGAGAAGAAATAATGAATTTTTGGGAAAAAATCACAGGAAGTGATATGACTAAAGAATTTAAAGCTTTTGAATTGAGGGTGGCAAAACTACCAACTGATTATCAAAAATCATGGGAGGAAATAAATGCTAATCTTCTAATGTATGGAGATTTCACTGGTCGAAACCTTATGCCAATTTTTAATGGTGTCCTTGACATGCTAGAAGAAAGTGCTGCGAACGGTCAAAATGCAAAAGATGTTTTGGGTAATGATATCAAAAGTTTTTGTTCAGAGTTAGTAGGAGAAGAAGGGTCAAAGTCTTTTCGTGACAAGTGGCGCAAACAGCTAAACAATAATATTGCTAAAAAATTAGGTAAATAGGAGGATAAAATGAAAATAAAAAATATGATAGAAGGTAAGAAAGAGTGGCGAGCACACATGGCCCGTGTCAAAGCTCTACCAAAAGATTATCAGATAGTTTATAAAGAAATTCAAAAATATATTTTTAAGGTGGGAACTGTTGAGTTAGGAGATAGTACAGATTTACTTTCAGGGATTGTTGATTTTTTTGAAGAGGGTGCTGCGTTGGGCAAAGGAGTGTTAGAAGTTACGGGAAGTGATGTGGCAACTTTCTGTGACGATTTAATCAAAAATTCAACTATAAGGACGAATAAAAAAATTTAAGGCTATGTTTTAGACTAATGTTGATTTTATAACTTATTTTAGAAATTAAAAAGTAAGGGCATAAACCCCTACTTTTTGATTCGCATTATATTAAAATTGTGAACTTTTTGTATATCTTTTTGAATTATTTAATTTTATAAAAATACAACAACTATAAAGCTAATTAAAGATGCAAATATCATATATATCATATCTTTATTAATAAATTTATTAAATTGTGGCATTATATCTTCAACTTTCTTTCCTATACTATTATTTAATACTTTATATATTTTGATTATATCTATTACGAACATAGTATACAAACATATTGCTATCATTATTAAACATCCTTTTATTAATCCCATCATTGGCTCCTCAAACTCCTATTTATCTATATAATATCTAATAGTATATTTATTTCGCATTATATAACAATTGTGCATTTACTCTTATTGTATCATTTTCAACACTGATTAAAAACATAGCCCGATTTAAAAACATATAAAAATATATAAAAATAATTATTTACAAAATTCGACTTATATGATATCTTAGATATAACAAAAAAATATAGTACCTTTAAATCAGTTCAGAGAAGCTGGCAAGGTTTTCGGAAGAAAATTACGAAAGATAGTAATTTAGCCTTAGTATATCTAAATTTAACTACCGATGGTTAAGTGTATAAAGATATAGGCTAATATTCTAAGCTCCTTGCAAATGCAGGGAGCTTTTCTTTTTAGGTACTAAAAAGAAAGGAAGATAAAAATGAACAAAAAACAACAACATCAAGATCACGATTATTCATTAGAGGCAATACCACAAGGAGCAAAGAAAGGATTCTTCTCAATGTTAGTGGTAATGCTAGGATTTGCTTTCTTCTCAGCAAGTATGCTAGCAGGAGGAAATATAGGAACAAGCCTTAACATGTCAGACTTTATAAAAGCTGTAATATTCGGTAATATTTTATTATGTATATACACAGGGCTTTTAGCTTATATAGCAGGAGATACAGGACTTTCAACTCATTTACTGGCAAGATATTCATTTGGAGAAAAAGGTTCATACCTTTTATCAGGATTAGTTTCAATAACACAAGTAGGTTGGTTTGGAGTAGGGGTTGCAATGTTTGCAATACCAGTTTCTAAAGTAACAGGAATAAACTTATGGACTTTAATCATAGTATCAGGATTACTAATGACAGCAACAGCATACTTTGGAATGAAGTCACTAACAGTATTAAGTATGATAGCAGTACCAGCAATAGCAATACTTGGTAGTGTATCAGCAGGAAAAGCAATAACAGATGTGGGCGGTGTAGCAGGATTACTTGCCATAGAGCCAACAGGAACTATGACAATGAGTGCAGCACTAGCAGCAGTTGTAGGAACATTTATAAGTGGTGGGACACTAACACCAGACTTTACAAGATTCTCAAAAGATAGAAAGACAGCAGTATCAACTACTGTAATAGCATTCTTAATAGGTAACTCTTTAATGTTAGCCTTTGGTGCAATAGGAGCAATGGCTACTGGACAAGCTGATATATCAGAAGTTATGTTTACGCAAGGTTTAATAATACCAGCAATAATAATACTAGGGCTTAACATATGGACTACAAATGATAATGCTTTATATGGATCAGGCCTTGGATTTGCTAACATAACTAAACAACCTAAAAATAGAATGGTTATAATAAATGGTGTAGTTGGAACACTTTTAGCAATGATACTTTATAATAACTTCATGGCTTGGTTAAATATGTTAAACTCATTCATACCAGCTACAGGAGCTGTATTAATAGCAGATTACTTTATAATAAATAAAGGTAAATATACAGATTTCAAAACTACTAAATTTAAATCAGTTAATATAAATGCAGTTATTGCTTGGGTAGCAGGTGTAATAGGAGCTTATGTAATACCTGGTATAACACCAGTAAACTCAGTATTAACAGCAATAATAACTTATGTAGTATTAACAAAGTTAACTACAAAAAAAGAAATAAAAGTAGAAGAAAAAATAGCAGCATAATATGAATTTAGCTAGATAAACTATCATAACTAGTATCTTAGGAGGATAAAGAGATGTTAATAAAAAGAGCAAAATTAAGAAACAATGACAACTTAGTAGATATATTAATAGAAAATGGTGTAATAACTAAAATAGAAGAAAACATAGATGCAGTAGGTGAAGAAGTAATAGATGCCAATGGATTCTTAGTAGTACCACCATTTATAGAGCCACATATTCATCTAGATACAACTTTGACAGCAGGGGAACCTAAGTGGAATGAAAGTGGGACTTTGTTTGAAGGAATAGAACGTTGGTCAGAGAGAAAAGAATTCTTAAGTATAGAAGATGTAAAAACTAGAGCTAGAAAAGCTATATCTTGGCAAGTAGCTAACGGAATTCAATTTATAAGAACTCACGTAGACACTACAGACCCAGAGCTTACTGCTATGAAAGCTATGATAGAACTTAGAGAAGAATTAAAAGATTATGTAACATTACAAATAGTTGCCTTCCCACAAGAAGGAATACTATCTTACCCTAATGGATTAGAATTATTAGAAGAATCTTTAAAATTAGGAGCAGATGTAATAGGAGCAATACCTCACTTTGAATTTACTAGAGAGTACGGAGTGGAAAGTATAAATAAAATTATGGAACTTGCTAAGAAGTATGATGTGTTAGTAGATGTTCACTGTGACGAAATAGATGATGAACAATCAAGATTCGTAGAAGTACTTGCAGCTAGAGCTTATGAGTACAAAATAGGTCACAAAGTTACAGCAAGTCATACAACTGCAATGCATTCATACAATGGAGCATACACATATAAATTATTTAGATTACTAAAAATGAGCGGAATAAACTTCGTAGCCAATCCTCTAGTAAATATACATCTTCAAGGAAGATTTGATACTTATCCAAGGAGAAGAGGTATCACAAGAGTTAAGGAAATGGTAGAAGCAGGAATCAACGTATGTTTCGGACATGATGATATCATGGACCCATGGAATCCTCTAGGAACAGGAAATATGTTACAAGTACTTCACATGGGACTTCATGTATGTCAGATGATGGGATATAGTCAAATAAATGATTCCATAGATTTAATAACAAATAACTCAGCTAGAACTCTTAATATACAAGATAAATACGGTATAGAAGTTGGAAAACCAGGTAACATGATAATTTTACCTGCAGAAAATGGATATGATGCCATAAGAAGACAGGTGCCAGTTCATTACTCTATAAGAGAAGGTAGAGTAATAGCTCATACTACTTTAAGTGAAACTACTGTGGACTTTGGTAGTAAGGAGATAGTTGATTTTCAAAAATAGATATGAAGAATAAGGATGAACTTGTTTAATTATCATGAATCAGAAGCAGTAATTTTTGTAATATGAATGTTTTCTATTATAAGTTATTACAAATAGTAAACCCCCTTTTGAATCTATTGGATTGAAGGGGGTTTTTATATAGTACAATCAAAGTCCGCAATTATTATATAATGCGAAATGATACATTAAACAAGATTTATAGTAAATAATATATATTAATAGTTGAACTTCCTTTCACATATTAACAATCCCTGCCCTTAGAGTGATTATGAGGGTGGGGATTGTTTCTATATGCCAATTTTGAAAGTATTTTAAATCCAAAGTATACTAAAAAAGAAATATTATTCATAAATAAAGGAAAATTATATGGCAAAAAGACTAAAAATGTAGCTACAGTATTTTGCTTCTAAGGTAAATTTAAATAAACTTAGAAGCGAGGTAAATTGAACTGCCCCCTGTCAAGTAGACAGTGGAAATAATAAAAATTAAGCAACTAAGGTCTGAGTCCGATATTCAATCGGACTTAGGCCTTTTAGTTTTTTCTGTAACCTTCTATTGTTATAAAAGTCTATATAATTATCAATTGCAATTTTTAACTCATCAAAGCTA
>CABIZO010000002.1 GCA_902363255.1 Peptostreptococcaceae bacterium | reverse complement strand
TAGCTTTGATGAGTTAAAAATTGCAATTGATAATTATATAGACTTTTATAACAATAGAAGGTTACAGAAAAAACTAAAAGGCCTAAGTCCGATTGAATATCGGACTCAGACCTTAGTTGCTTAATTTTTATTATTTCCACTGTCTACTTGACAGGGGGCAGTTCAGTACTACCCAATGTCTAGCTATTTTTTATTAATATTCATCACATAATTAACTAATTTAGCCTAAAATTATTTATTTTTTAAATTTATTTTCTTTTTTTGATTTTGTTTCTCTTTTTTGTTTTATTTCTTTTTTGCCTTTATCTTCTTGCTTAGCTTTCTCTTCTCTTTTTGCTTTGGTTTCTTTTTTTAATGCTTTAAAATCAACCTCTACAAATTGACCATTTTTAAGCTCAACTGCTTTCATATTAATTTTAAATTGTCTTTTGTAATCTCTGATAACTCCTAAATTTTGATTTGTAACTATTGAGATAGCAGTACCTTTTTTATTTCCTCTAGCACTTCTACCACATCTATGTAAGTATTCATTTTTGCTAAGAGGAAAATCTAAGTTGAATATCTGACTTACATCAGGTATATCAAGACCTCTAGCAGATAAATCAGAAGAAACTAAAATATTAGCTTTTCCACTTCTAAAAGATGTCATTGCATTTTTTCTGTCTTCTTTACTCATTTTTCCTGAAATACATACAGATTTGTAGTTGTGATAATTAAGTTTTTCATTTATAACTTCTATACTGTCTTCATCATTTACGAAAACTATAGCTCTTTTAGCTTTTGCTGCAGATAAAGATTTTCTAAGATTTGTGAATTTTTCTCTTCTATCTCCATAAATGTAAATATGATTTATGTTTGGATTTATAGCTGATTCATCAGTTACTCTTATAATTTCCATATCTTTCATCATATAGTCGCAGAAACTCTCAGATTTTTCATCTAAGCTGGCAGTAAATCCTAAAAGCTGTCTATCTCTTAAAGTAGTTTTTATTATTTTTTCTACTATTGCTTCACCTTTTCTAGTAACTAAACTATCAACTTCATCTAGTATTATAGTTTTTACTTCGTGAACTTTTAGTTTTTTCTGCTGAATTAAATCAAGAAGTCTACCAGCAGTTCCTACAACTATGTGAGGTTTTACTGATTTTATATTTTTTATTTGTTTTTGTATGTTTACTTCTCCTATTATAGCAAAAGTATTTACATCCATATTTGAGTTTTCTGCTAATTGTTTTGCTTCATTTGCTATTTGCATCACAAGCTCATGAGTAGGTGCAAGTACTAATACCTGAGGATCTTTCTTTGTAGTGTCTATTTTTTCAAACATTGGTAGTAAATAAGCTAAAGTTTTTCCACTTCCTGTTTCGCTGTTTACTAGTAAGTCTTTGTTTTCAATTATTTTTTCTATTGTTAATGATTGAACCTTTGTTGGTTCTGTTATATTTTGTTTTTCTAGACCTTTTATTAATTTTTCATTTAGTCCTAAATTATTAAATGTTTTCATTTATTGCTCCTTTAAATTTAATCAACTTATATTATACACTTATTTTATATAAAATCATTATTTATTTTAAAACTTATTCTTTATTATGGTCAACTTAAAGCAAAAAATAGTAGTTAAAATAACTACTATTTTTATTTATCCATATTATTTTGATTTTTATTATTTTAAACTATTCATTAAATCTTCAAATTCATCAAAATGAAGTGATTGCATTCCATCTGACAATGCTTCACTTGGATTTGGATGAACTTCTATCATTAAACCATCTGCTCCACAAGCCATAGCAGCAAGGGACATTGGTTTTACCAGTTCTCTAATTCCCGTTCCATGACTTGGATCTACTATTACAGGTAAACCCGTTTCTTTATGGATAATTGGAACTGCTGCTAAATCAAGTGTGTTTCTAGTATAGTCATTATAAGTTCTTATACCTCTTTCACACATTATAATTTTTTGATTCCCTTCGTGAGCAATGTATTCGGCTGCTCCAATCCATTCACTTATAGTAGCTGCTATTCCTCTTTTTAACATAACAGGCTTATCATGCTTTCCTACCTCCGTAAGTAAGGTGAAGTTTTGCATATTTCTCGAACCTATTTGAATTATGTCACTTACTTCATAAAGTTTTTCCAAATCTCTAACATCCATAAGTTCTGTAATTACAGCTAGTTTAGTTTCTTCTTTTACTGCTTTTAAAATTTCTAGACCTTCTTCTTTTAGTCCTTTAAATGAGGATGGTGAAGTTCTTGGCTTAAAGGCCCCACCTCTAAGTATATTAGCTCCTTGAGATTTAACAAATTTAGCTGTTTTTAAAAGTTGATCATAACTTTCTATTGCACAAGGTCCTGCCATTATTATCTTCTCTTCTTTGAAGGTTATTTTTTTATCACATGAGTGTATTTCTATTTTTATATCCTCATCAAAAAGTAATTTTTTCATCAATATTAAGCTCCTTAATTTCTTCTTTCATAACTATATTTATATACAAGATATTATTTTTTCAAATACCTCATTATTTGAAGGATAAGTTATTTTATCAATTTGTGAAACTTTCATAACTTTCATCAAACTATTTGATATAAATACAAAATCATAGTTATTAATATTTTGTAGTTTTATTTCTCCTTCTATAACATCAACATTTAAGTTTTTACAAATATCTAAGATTTTTCTTTTCATTATACCATTTAATATGGGTAAGTCACTATGTGGAGTATAAATTTTATTCCCTTTTATAAAAAATATATTACTCATAGAACATTCTAATATAGTATCTTCATAATTTACAAATAATCCATCGTCAAAATTATTTTCATTGGCATATTTTTTAGTGTAGATATTTTCATAGTAATTTGTAGTTTTATGCTTATATATTATACTATCACCTCTTTTTATTGGCGATACTGTTAACTTAAATCCTTTTTTATAAGTTTCTTCATTATAAGTTATATATCTAATAGAAATATTATACCCTTCATCAAATACAGTTAACCTTAGTGCTTTATTTTCAATTTTATTATCATCTATATAATTTAAAATAGATTTTGTTAAAAAATCCTTATGGTATTTAATATTCATGTTCAATGTTTCAATTGATTTAAACATTCTGTTCATATGTAAATCTAAGTCAAGAGGACCTTTTTCAACTTTTATTGTTTCAAATAACCCAATACCAAATTTACTTAGCTCACTATTAAAACTCACATTATTCTTCATAGTAACCTCTTAAAGCTTTCATTATAGACTGTGCTTTATCAAGTGTTTCTTGATATTCTTCACTTGGGTCAGATCCCCATGTCATACCACCGCCTACTTGGAAATACACGTCATCTTCTTTTTTCACAATAGTTCTTATGGCTATATTTAAATCCATGTCTCCATTAAATCCAATATAACCTATGGAGCCTGTGTATGCATTTCTTTGGGTTGGCTCTAATTCATCTATAATTTCCATTGCTCTAATTTTTGGTGCTCCAGTTATTGATCCTCCAGGGAAAGTGGCTTTTATTGCATCTACTGCATCTTTGTCATCATCTAACTCTCCAACTACTGTTGCAACTAAATGATTTACATTGGCATATGGCTCTATTACAAATAGCTCCGGTACTTTCACGCTTCCTATTTTTGATATTCTTCCTATGTCATTTCTTTCTAAGTCTACTATCATAAGTAATTCCGCTCTATCTTTTTCGCTATTTCTTAATTCTTCTTGAAGTTTTAAATCTTCTTCTTTATTTTTGCCCCTTGGTCTTGTTCCTTTTATTGGTCTTGTTTCTAACTTTCTGTCTATACATTTTATAAATCGCTCTGGAGAATTAGATAAAATATTGAAATCTTCAAAGTTTAAGTATGCTCCAAAAGGTGCAGGACTTACTCTTCTTAAATCTCTGTATAATTCATAACTAGATAAAGTAGTTTTACCACTAAATCTTTGTGTTAAGTTTGCTTGATAGATATCTCCACTTTTTATATATTCCCTAACTTTTTCAACTGAATCTTCAAATCCTTTTTTCGTAAAATTAGATGAAAGTTTTGTTGGAGATACTTCTTTTTCTTCATAGCAAATTAGATTTATTCCCTGTATTTCAGCTTCATTAATTTTTTTTTCAATATGTAAAGCTATGATTTCTTCCTTTTTTTCATCTAAACCTGGTGTGGCTATATATGTTTTATCTTCTAAATGATCTACTACTATTACATAATTATATAATCCAAAGTATAAATCATAAACATTTAAATCATCTTTTGCACTTCTCGGTAGATTTTCTATGTAATTTCCTAAATCATAAGATAAATAACCTACAGCACCTCCTATAAATGGTAGATGTGTATTATTTTCTACTTTATATTTATTTAACTCACTTTTTAAATAATCAAGTGGATTTTTTTCACTATTTTTATATTTTAAAGTTTTGAATGGGTTGCTACTGATAAAAGAATATCTTCCTAATTTGTTTTTATCCATAGCACTATCTAAAATAAAACTATCTTTTTCATCTTTAAATATGGTAAATATCTCAAAAGCACTTAGTTTAGTATTAATTTCTTTTATCATTTTACGCATGTATCCTTTCTCTAGACTCTTTTATAAAATTTCTAAGTATTTCATGACCTTGCTGGGATAAAATAGCCTCTGGATGAAATTGTACTCCTTCTATAAGAAATTTCTTGTGTCTAAGTCCCATTATCTCCCCTTCATTTGTCAGAGCAGTTATTTCTAAATCTTGTGGTAAGTTTTCTTTATCTACTACTAAAGAATGATATCTTGTCACATTTAGCGGATTATTCAAATCTTTAAATACACCTTTATTGTTGTGTTTTATAGAATGAACTTTTCCATGAACTGGCTCCAACGCTTTTACTACTTTTCCTCCAAAAACATGTCCTATAGTTTGATGTCCTAAACATATACCAAGAATTGGCTTTTTCCCCTTAAAATAATTTACCACGTCAATACATATGCCTGCCTCTGTAGGTGAGCACGGTCCTGGTGATAAAACTATTATTTCTGGATCTAGAGTTTCTATTTCTTCTACTGTTATTTCATTGTTTCTTTTTACTACGATTTCTTCTCCCAATTCTCCAATATATTGAACTAGGTTATATACAAATGAGTCGTAGTTATCAATCATAAGAATCATGTAAATACCCCCTAATAAAATGTGTAATTTTTAACAATTATCAATATAATTATAGTATAGTTTTGTTAATATTTTTTATATTTTTTGTTTAAAAATTACAATAAGTCATATATTATTTAATCCAAAATATTATATACTTATATTTTTCATTTTCTTTATCGTCTAAAATTTTAAACTCATTGTTTATTGTTAATTTCATTTATGTATAAGCCCTAGTGTGAAAAAAAATAAGGAGTACATATTTTATATACTCCTTACTTTTAATATGAAGATGAAAATTACTTTTCTTCTTTATATATTAACTTCTTAATGATTCTACTGGATCTTTTTTTGCAGCCATTTTTGCTGGTAACCATCCACCTATCATAGTAAGCACCACACTTATTACTAAAAGTGATATTGCATGAATAGGATTTAATTTCGCAATATTTTCTAAATCAGTCATACTGTAAAGAATATTATTGATTGGGAATGTTAGTGCCCACGCTATTAATATACCAAGTAGTCCCGAGCAAGAACCTATTATAAATGTCTCTGCATTGAACACTCTTGTTATATCTTTCTTTCTTGCACCTAAAGCTCTAAGTATACCTATTTCTTTTGTTCTTTCTAATACTGATATATAAGTGATTATACCAACCATTATTAAAGAAACAACTAATGATATTGAGGCAAAGGCAATTAATACAATTGTTATTCCATCCATTATACCACCAGTCATATCAGACATGGCTTGCGCTAAGTCAGTATAAACAATTTCATCATCTTCTGAGTTTACTTTGTCATTATAAGCATCTAAATAATCTACAACTTGATCTTTTGCATCAAAGTTTTTTGGATAAATCATTATAGCATAAGGAGTTGCATCTCCCCCTAAGTATGATATTAAAGATGATTTAGTTTCTTCATCTACATTTTCTCTAGTAAGTACATTGTAATCGGCTTTCTCTTGTGCCTTTACTATGTGTGAATCTAAGGCATTGTTTACTACTAATTCTGTAAGTTTGTCACTATATGCTATACCTGTAGCTAACATACCAACACCACTATTAGCATTTTCACGTACTATAGCTTTTACTGTTAAAGTTATACTATCATCACTATTGTAAGCTTTTTCTAAATCAGCTGTAGGCATATATGTTCCAAAAGATGTTTTTTCATAGTAGTCATTATTATTTACAAGTTTAAATTCCATTCCAACTAAATCATCAAAATCTATACTATCCACATCTTTAGTGTCGATTCCAAGAGATTTTATTACGTTTTTATCTATTCTATTTTTAGAATCCACCACAAGAACTAAATCAGTGTCTTTAGTTGGATATTCACCAGCTAGTACATCATAATTTTTTTCTATATAAGAACCTTCTGCATTGTCAACCATTTCTGGGTAAGATGATATTGTGTTTGATGACATAGGTGATTTGGAATTTTCACCTGTAAATGTAGCTGCTTTATATTTACCATCTATTTTACTTATAAGATTCATCGATGCTATTCTTGTATAACCTATACTTGAACAAATATCTTTGTTTATATTATTTAGATATTCCATGAATTCATCAGAAAAATTATTTGTGTGAGTTTTTATCTTATCACTTTGATCATATAAGAATACTTCATCACTATCAACATACTCCTTATTTCCAGTGGCTTTACTTTGCATTTCATCATGCATTTCTTCCATATTTACTTCTTGAGATGTTTGGCTTATTGTTATTGGATACTCTGCCAAAGTATCTGATTGAACTTCTTCTATTTTTGTATTAAACCCTGTAGATAAACTTAGTATTACAGCAATGCCTATTATCCCTATACTTGAGGCAAAAGCTGTTAAAAATGTTCTACCTTTTTTAGTTTTAATATTTGTAGCAGATAGCTTTAGTGCAGTAAGGAAGTTCATACTCGTTTTCTTTAGTGAATAAGAACCATCACTAATTCCTTCTTTTAGTTCATTTGAGTCAGACACTATATTTCCATCTTTAAATTCTATAATTCTATCTGCATAATCATGAGCTAATTCTGGGTTGTGAGTTACCATTATTACCAGCTTGTCTTTTGCTATGTCTTTAATTAGCTCCATTATTTGCACACTAGTTTTTGTATCAAGAGCTCCTGTAGGTTCATCTGCCAAAATTATATCTGGATCATTTGCAAGCGCTCTAGCTATTGCTACCCTTTGCATTTGACCACCTGAAAGCTGATTTGGTCTTTTGTGAACATGGTCTTTTAATCCAACTCTTTCAAGAGCTTCTAGCGCTCTTTCTCTTTTTTCTTTTGGTGATACACCACTTAAAGTCATTCCCATTTCAACATTTGAGATTATATCTAAATGGTTTATTAAGTTGTAACTTTGGAAAATAAATCCTATGGAATTATTTCTATATGCATCCCAATCTGTGTCATTAAATTCTTTTGTGGATCTTCCATTTATTATAAGATCCCCACTGTCATATTTATCTAATCCACCTACTACATTTAAGCAAGTTGTTTTCCCCGAACCACTTGGACCTAATATAGCAACAAATTCATTTTTTCTAAAATTAACCGATACACCGTCTAGCGCTACTTGAGTAAAGTCACCAGTTGTATAACTTTTTTTAATATTTTTTAATGTAAGCATTTCTTCTCCTCCTATCTACTATGAACTTATATTATAGGAGAAAGATTAACTTTAGATTAACTTTTTTAATCTTTTAAATTTTATATTAAAAAAGAGCATCATATATTAATGCTCTTCCTACTCCATTTTAAATAAACCATGTCTGTTAATTGTTTTCCATCTTCAAATATGGGATGGTTATAATTGTCGATGAAAAAATTCTTTATTCTATGAGATTCCTTAAATCCACATTTTTCATAAAATGAAATTGTCAAAGGACTATCTCCTGTTCCAACATACATTGTTTGACAGTCAGTATAGTGATTTAGGATATGTTTAATGAGAGTTTTTGCATATCCTTTCCCTTGAAATTCTAGAATAGTAGCTATATTTTTTAATTCATATACTCCATCACCTTCATTTGTAACAACACATTCTGCTTTTACACCATTGTCTATTAGTATGAACATATCCCCTCTTTCAAGGTACTTGTCTATCATATTTTCTTGCTCATCAGCAAGTAAAAGCAAATCAATGTATTTCTTTTTATTACTTTTTACTTATGTTATCTTCATATTAATTATCCTTTTTCAAGCATGTCTTTTTTTAATTATTTTATCACATATTTTTCATTTGTATTTTTTTCACATAGATAGACCATGCCATATCTTCCTTCTCCAATTATTTTTATAATAGTGTAATCTTTTATATTTTCACCAGGCATATGATATTTGTCTATACTATCTACTACTAGTGTGATATTCTCTATAAATTATTCACTATATGGACTATATGATGCACTTGCACTAGATCTACTTTGTGATATGCTGGAGCCACTACCTGATACACTAGATCCGCTTCCTGATGCACTGATTCTTATTTTTCTTTTTTCTGGTAGTATTCATGGCCTCTATCTGATTGATTTTTTAAAGAATCCATTATATCATACCTCCATTTTTATTTTAATAACTATATAATACTAGCTATCAGTTTAACTTATGACAAATTAGTACATTTTACTATATTTATTTATATAACTCTTTTCATCAAAAAACCGTATCACTTGTTTGTGATACGGTTTCTCTTATATCTACATTTGATTATAACTATTTAATAATCTAATATAATGATTTGCTTCTCTTAGTACATGATCCGCAAGAAGTGGTAGTATTATTGATCTTATTTTACAACTAGCAATGCCTTCTGTTCCTGCTTGTTTGAAGTTCTTAAGTTGAACTGTTTGAGTTAAAGTTTGATTAGTAACACTGTTTATTGTCATATTATTCATAGTTTGAGCTTCTTCAATTAAGTCCTTAAACTCATCTGCAAATTCATCTGCCGTATCTATTAAATCCTCTTCTGAAGGATCTAGTAGACCTCTTATGAATAGTGCATGTTCCATCATAATTTGATTCCAAAACAACTCAGTCTCTCTAATATCCATAGAGTCAATATCCGCTCTATTTTGAAGATCGTTTACTAGGGATAAGTATAACTCTGCTTCACGAGTTATATGTTCAATAAGCAAAGGATAATTTGCTGTAAATAAATTACATGATAAAACACCATTTAGTATTCTATTCTTAAAATTAATAAATCCATTAAGAAGGCTTATCGCATTGGTGTTAAGTTGATTTACATAGTTTACTAGATTAGAACTAACTTGAGGATTATCTCCACTACGTAGTCTTGCTTCTGTAGTAGTTATACCTTGATTTATCTCTATACCAGTCAATGCTTGAGTTTTTGCTTCTGTTCCAAATGTATAATCAGTTATAATTTCTCCTGAGTTTAAAACATTTGGTCTTATTATGCCATTACTAGCACTTACTGCAAATGATAATAATTTTTCAAATTGGTTTTTATAATGATCTGCCTCTTTGGCTAGGTCTGTATCTTTAGGCATAAATCCCACTCTTAAGAAAAAGGCGTGCTCCTTCATTATTCTTCCAAAAAATAAATGGAGTTCAAGTGATAAAACAGCATATTTTTGATCGTTAATCATATTTCCTCCTAAATAACTTTTTCTACATTTTATTCATCAAAATATTAATTTATGATTTTGACAGTACCTATATATTTTTAAATGAATAATATAATTAATGAATAATACTTGTCTATTCAAGTATTCGCTTAGGTTAGGAGGGTAGAAATATGAAAAAAATAATTTCTAAGATTTTTAATAAAACCATATTTCACGAACATAATGTGAATAAGATAAAAGTAAAATCCATTACATCTAGACAGTTTCCTTATAATGTGGAAGTTATTGCTGAAAATTTGAACGTGCCTTGGGCTATGGACATGAGTGATAATGGTAACATATATTTTACAGAAAGATATGGAGCTGTTAGAGTTATTGAAAATGGAATACTTAATCCACAACCACTCATCACATTGCCAAATCCATTTGTAAGTCAGGGAGAAGGTGGCCTAATGGGTATTGCTTTAGGCTCTAATTTTTCACAAAATCACTATTTATATGTTATGTATTCATACTTACAAAATAATAGAGTTTATAACCGTGTTGTCAGATTAATTGAAAATAATAAGAGGGCATATATTGATAGAATTCTTTTGGATAATATTCCTGGAAGTCAATTTCATAATGGAGGTAGGATAAAAATAGGTCCTGATGAAAAGTTATATATAACAACAGGAGATGCAATCAACCCATCATTATCTCAAAATCTTTCAAGTACTGCTGGAAAAATCCTTCGTTTAAATCTAGATGGCAGTATTCCTAGTGACAATCCATTTAGCAATTCCCCTATTTATAGCTATGGTCATCGTAATCCACAAGGTTTAGCATGGAATTCCCTAAATATATTATACTCATCTGAACATGGACAATCAGCACATGATGAAATAAATATTATATATGCAGGATGCAATTATGGATGGCCCCTTGTTCAAGGTGATGAGGATTCTACAGAAGTTGATCTACAAAAGCCTTTAATAAACAGTGGTGAAGAAACATGGGCTCCAAGTGGTATTACATTTGTAAATCAAGGTCCTTGGCAAGGAAGATTATTAGTTGCAACACTTCGTGGAGAACAACTTCTTGCTATTTCCTTAAATGAAGATAGAACTGTTGTGAGAAACATGGAATCCTGGTTCAAAAATGAGTATGGACGTTTACGTGAAGTGATTCAAGGAAAAGATGGCTCAATTTATATTGCAACAAGTAATAGAGATGGACGAGGAAATCCTGATGCAAGTGATGATAGAATCATCCGCCTTGTTCCAAAATAGATATTTATATAAAAAACCGTATCACTTATTTATGATATGGTTTTATTTATTATAATTATTAAATTTATAATACTTTTAATTACTACTTTTAACTTCTTTTAAACATTCCCAAGTTTTACCCTTATCTTTAGAAGTATAAAGCAAGCTGCTGTTTCCATTGTAGTCTCCATCTGCACCTTGACCCATATTTAAATATAACTCTCCATCTTTTTCATATGGCGCATTTGGAAAATCAAAAGGAATAAATGAAACACCATTATTCAACTTAACTGATTTACTTTCAATCTCTATTTTACCAAAAGACTTTCCTCCATCTTCTGTACGATATAATTCTCCTGTAGTACCACCATTTCTAGATATACTTATAAAACCTGTATTTTCATCAATAAAATATATTCCCGAAGCCTCTCCAACAGGTCCATTAAACGGATCTTCATTTAATACAAACCAGTTTTGACCAGCATCATTACTTTTTTGCAATGAATAGAAAAAACTACCTGTTGCCTTATCCTCCACATTTAACTTGTATCTAATTCCATCTACTAAATAAAACTCATCATTACTTTTTGAGTTTCCAGTTACAAAATCATGCTCCTTTTTGTCCGCCTCTAATTTATCTTCCTCTTCTGTATTTAAAAACTAAACCAATAAGAATCTGTTAATAAATTATATCTAACAGGAGTTATTTGCTCCTCGCTTCCTGGTATATATATGGAAACTGTATAACCTACTAACTTATCAGTAATCAAATCTGTAGGTATTTCCTCTCCATTTTTATTAACTAGAACAATTCCTTCTCTATTTGACTCCCAATTTCTTTTACCACTATAAAGTAGTCCAAACTCACTTGCATCCCATCTACTAACAGTGTCTTTTATGGAAATACAATCAACAGTTTCAAATAAAGGATCTAACAATTTACTATTACTATAATCAGCATTTACAACGCCATTTAATATAAGTTTAATATCTTTTGATTTGTCTTTATCATAAAATATTAAAAAACTTTCTTCTTTTCCTTTCTTATCTTTGCCATAAATAAAAGTTTCAAAGTATGTAATTGTTCCATCCTTTTCAAACTTAATATTTAAATTATTTGATAGATATAATTTCTCAGGTAATTTAAATTTTTTATTTATATCTTCAAAAATGCCCTTTACACCATCTTCATAAATATTATTTTTCTTAAAATTAACTTTTCTTTCATTTTTTACTCTTTCAATAACCCATGCAAGCTTTCCACCATAGTTAGTGGTACTTTTATAGATTTTCATTCCGTAAAATGAAGTTGTTATACTTATGATTATTATGGTTATACATATCCATAATTTTGAGCTAGCTAGCTTGGATTTATATTCTTTAGAGTTATTTAATTTTATTGTATAAAAAATAAGGATAGCTATAAGAAACACTAAGCATGTTATTAATATATATAGATTATTATTATACCTTCCATACTTACATATACTAGCTAACTCATAACAAAAAAAACAATATACAATTAATACTATTGGATTAGTTATGAAGTACTTAATTATTATTTTTAATTTTTTAACCAAATTTTTAACCCCCTCACCAACACCTTACTATTTTAAGACATAGGTATTATTATATTTTCTTTTTCCAATTCTTAAATTTTTATATTATAAAATTGAACTATATTCTATCTAACACTCGACGACTGACCAATTACAGCTATGCATAAATTTTCCCCTCATATTTTATTTTGTGATATATTTTATTTATAAATCAATATTAATATCTGCTATGGAATATAGAGTTGCCTTTCCACTGATATTTATTCTAGAACCTTCCATAGTACAATAAAGAGTTCCTCCCCTTTTTGATGCTTGATATGCAACTATATTGTTTTTACTTAATTTATCTGCCCAATATGGGACAATGTGACAATGACCAGAACCGCATACAGGATCTTCAATCACATTTAATTTTGGAGCAAAACTACGTGATATACAGTCGAAATCTTTGCCCTTTGCAGATACATGAAGTAATAATCCTTCTATTTCTTTTAATTTATCCATATCTGGTTTTAATTCTTTAACAGTTTCTTCATTATTAAATATGCAAAGTAAGTCTCTTCCCATATATGCTTCTACTGGTGTGGCACCTATGTATTCAATCATTTTCTCAGTTATTTCAACTGACTTTAAATCGTATGCAGGAAAATTCATTTCATATAATTCTCCATTTTTCTTTACTACTAAGTCCCCACTAATTGTAGTAAATGTTACTGTTTCCATGCTAGTATCAACATAATTCATAATAACATAAGCACATGCCAATGTTGCATGACCACATAAGTCTATTTCTCCACCTGGAGTGAACCAGCGTAATTTATATTTGTCATTTTCTTTTGCTGTAAAAGCTGTTTCAGAAAGATTATTTTCTCTTGTAATATTCATCATTAATTCATCTGAGATCCAAGAATCCATAACACAGATAGCTGCTGGATTTCCACCAAATACTTTGTCTGTAAATGCGTCAACTACATATTGTTTCATATTTAATATCCCCTTTCCAATAATTATCGTCTTTAATTTAATTAAAGCATTGATTCATAATAAAAGCAAAGATAAAATTGTATGCACTATATTAAAATAATATAAAAATAACCTATTTTCATGTGCCATATCTAATACGTCATGCTAAAATAGGTTATTTGTTACGCTACTTGAATTAATACTTCTTGTTCTTCCTCTAAATCACTAAGTTTCTGCTACCATTTTAGTTATACTTGCTTGTACTATTAAAGCTATTAGTATTATCATAAATACTACTGATGATATTAATAGAAAAAGACATGCTCATTTTTTGCATGCCTTTTTCTATTTAACTTTACTTTATACTTAATTATCTTTATTAATCTACATATCTATCTTATCAATTAATACTCCTGGGATTGTAATACTTGCACCTAAAGTAGATTCATATGTTATAAGCCCTGAACTAATTCCATATATAGTAATATAATCATCTTCTAAAACTCTAGAATTAACTATTTCACTATCATATTCTCCTAGTAATATATTGTCATAATCTCCACCAACAGCAAGCCTTATTTGTACTCTATCGTCATCTTCCATAACTTGAATCACTTTTCCTTCAAACTTAACCTTTTCAAATAAATAATCATCTGGTGTTCTTGCTAATTGTTTATATGTAATACCTGTGTTATATCCCTGTTTTTCTTTCTTTTCTGCAGCTGCTTTTTCTTCTGCTTCTTTCTTTTCCTGAGCTTCCTTTTCTGCCTTTTCTTTAGCCGCTTTTTCTTTAGCTAACTTTTCTTCCTCAGCCTTACGTTCTTCTTCTTTCATTTCAAACCAAGGCGCAGCTTCTTCAACTTTTTCATTTAACTTATTAATTTCATCTTCTTTGTTATTAATTTCATATATATAATCAGAAATTTCATTTTTATAATCTGAAATTTGATCTTCATAATTTAATAATTGTTTCTCGTAGGATTCTTTCTCTTGCGCTTTTCCTATTCCTATGGACATAGCTCCAATAATAAATCCAACTACTAAACCAATTAATAAATATTTATTTAATGCTTTTTTTACGTTTTTCCAATTTTTATTATCCTTATCCCAGTCAATTTTTTTACTTAATAATCTTTTTTTTAACTCCTCACCCTTTTTCATTTCTACACCACCACATATATTTCCCTACATTTTAATGGTAATATATTCCTATATGCAAGTAAATATTTTTTTACACATAATTTTACATATATATAATTATTACATAATATTTATGTTGTACATTCTACAGTTTCTTATTAATTAAATCATTATTTATATAACAGGCCCCTCTACTAACTATATGTCCATATTATAAATTCATATCATAGAGAAACACATATTAAAAATTTCAATTACCAAAATTTATGCTATACTTAATATAAATCAACATGAATCACAAGGAGCTTTTTATGAAAAAAATAAAAAACACAAACAAAGTATCAATAAATGCCCTTTTACTATTAATTGATATCCCTTTATTATTTTTACTAATTAATAATCTTTATTCAGATATAATTAATCTATACATCAGTATCAGACTTATTATGATATACTTTATAAATTTAATCGTAATATTTAAATTAATAAAAACCACAATTACTATTATTCTGAAATCAAAACTATTAACTTCTTTTTTATCTATTATACTCTTGGAAAAGAATTTTTCAGAAATAGAGCAATTATTCAAAGATATAATAAGTATTTTTATGTTTTACATTGAGTGCTTTGTACTTATATCTTTATTTACCTACTCAATAGGAAACTGTACAAAAATTCTAGCATCCTCAAATAATTTAGCTATTTTCCTTACAGTAATATCTCTAAACTTCATACTTATATTAATTCGTATTTATATTAATAAAAGATGTGATAGTTTTATAAATTTATTTCACAAAAAAGAAAATTCAACAGTTTAACTACTTATAAAATAATACATGGCTAAAAAAATATAAGGAGTACACCAAAAGTGTACTCCTTTGTTTTTAAATTAATAAACTTTAACTGTTTTTCCTGTTTTATAATAATATTTGTAATAAGTTTTCTTTCCACTAATATTGGATTTAGTACACTTCACATAATTTGAATAAATAGAAACTTTCAATTCTATAATCTTTTTCACTAAAGTTAACTTTTTACTATTTAAATTAAATTTATACGTGTCAGTTTCCACATAAGCGCAATATTTACTAGTACTTTGGTGTATATTTATAAATAAGTTTCCACTATAATAACTGCTTAGTGAATCTCTATGATACACTTTTCCCATAGTAGATGAATAATCTATGGAAGAAATGTAATAATTTAATTAAATTAACTTTCTTTATTTTTGCTCAATAGATTCAATAAACTCTTTTACAAAAGATTTTAAATCCATATCAAGTACGTTTATATCTTTAAGCAAATTATATAATATCTCTTGACTTTCACCCCATTTGTCTTTATTAATCGAAACTGAAGTACTTATTTTTCTTTCTTTATTGTATGCTGCTAATGTAGGAGGATTGAAAAGCATAAGTTCACTTACATCTTCGTAATAACCTTCATCTTTCGATATTATATTTTTATTCAAAAGTGTTTCATAAGTAATTATTCCAAATTTATTTTTCTCTTCTTCCCATTGTACTTTTCCAATAGGCGGTAACATATTTTTATTATTAAACGGAAATAAATCACTTTTCAAGTTATTGCCCTCTAATATTTCATGCGAATCATTTGTCAATGCTATAAAATAATACTCTTTAGCATCTGCAAATCTTTCATACCAATAATTTAGAATTGTCCTATTTTCGAGCTTTCTTTCAATTTCATCATTATACGTATGTCTTACATCATCTTGCTCCTGAATTTTAGTTATAATATTGTTATCATCTGATAAATTACTTTTAAAAGCTTGTATAAATCTGTATAAAATAGCCAACTTAATATTAAGTTTATCACAATTATTTCTATAGCTCTTTGGAAAATATTCATTATCCATCTCTTTTATTGGTTCCATAGTTAAAGCACTGTATTCATATGAATTTATTTTTATCTCAACAAACAATACATATTTTTCACTATTTCTTGTTTTTGCCTCTATAATTACATCAGTATTACCAAATTCGTCAAAATTAGGTTCAACAAAATATCTAACCAAGTAAACATCATCTACCCAATTCAACTTGCTTCTATCTGCCAATACTATTGATCTCAAAAGCTGTTTTTGTTTTGCTATATTGCCTTGTGTATCCAATATTATTGAATTTAGTATGCCTCTTTCTCCATAAAAAACTACTTCTTTACTCATATTATCCTCCTTGAATACTTTAACTAACAATTTGAATATATATTCGACTTAATTGCATTAAATTCCTTTACATACTCCAAAAAAACTAAAGAACCGGATCTCAGGTTTAACCCTGTTATCCGGTTCTTTAGTACTTATATAATTATGCCATCACAGTGATCAACTTCGTGTTGAATTATCTGTGCAACAAATCCTGTAAATTCATCTTTTTTCTTATTAAAATTCTTGTCATAATACTCCACCTGAATAGTTTCGTATCGTCTTGTCTCTCTAACTCCTGTCAATGACAAACAACTTTCCTCTGTTAGATAAGCCTTTTCCTTCTTTAATATGACAGGATTAATCATAGGCACAATAGCACTTCCAACAGCAAATACTATAATACGTTTTTTCATACCTATCATATTGGCCGCCATACCAACACAATTATCAAGATTTGCTTTTAGAGTATCAATTAAATCATTAACAACACACATATCATCTTTTGTTGCCAGTTCAGACTTTTCACCTAAAAATAATACGTCCTTAACAATTGGCTTTATCATATTTATATCATCCTTTCAAAATCTACAATATTCCTAAAAGTAGTGTTAAAACTACTACTCCATATAAAGAAAGTGCAAGAGGTAAGTTTGTTCCTCCTCTTTTCTTTAAAATGGTATCTTTGTCATTAGGAAATAAAATATTTATCTTTTCAATATTTCCATCTATATGATCCAAGTATAAGGCATTTGCATATATTCCTATACCAATTAAAACTGCTAAGTTTAATATGTTTCCAATATATGGAGTTGAAGATGCAACTAAACTTAGTATAAAAAATGCTCCAGCTTTAAAATACATCTTTCTATAAACCATCCAATATATACCCATGAAAAATGCTGCCCAGTTCCAAGATCTGCTCTTTCCTGTTTCCTTCATTTTTCTAAATTTTTTTTCGTAAAATTTATGGTTCCTTTGTATAAATAAATCTAAGTCATTTAATTGTTGATTAACTTGTTGCATAAATTTATATCTCCTTAATACTATTAATTATTTAAATACTTATTATATTATCATATTTTCACTTATCCTGCTCAAATTTTATTTATTTTTTCTAATGGAAATTGTAAAATTCTTTTAAAATTCTATATAATATTTTCTCCCATATTTCTATATATAGCGAGATTTATAAAAGGCTATGTTTCGAATTTACTCCTAACATAGCCTTTACTTTTTTTAGTTATACTCTAACATTTTCCAGAGGAACCTCAAGTTTTTGTATTATATTTTCAATTCTTATATTACTAAGATTTACATCTTCATTATATTTTATTGGTGATTCTTGTTTGAACAAAGAATTTCCTAAACTAGAAGTTCTTTCTATTCTTTCAAATTCTATAGTTTTAGTTATTTCCTTTCCAACTATCTCTTCTTTTTTTACTAAAAACTTACTTTCTTTGTCAAAATAAAGATTTAAATTTTTACTAATATATTTTATAACTGATGAGTCTGAAGTTTTTTCCTCTCTAAAAAATGTACTTTCACCCTGTTTTAAAGCATTTTCTATTTCAGTTTTAAATTGAGAATATTCCTCAAAATTCTTTTTATTCTCATTTGCTATACTTTGATCTAATGTAGTCATTTGTCCTTCAAATTCACTTTCATCTTTTCCAATAGATAAAACTTTGCTACCTTTTTCATAAAATATCATTCTATTAACTAGTTCATTATTATTATATTGATCCATTTGTTCTAAGTAGTTTGATTTATCAACATATGTATCTGTAACATATCCATTAGGTTTTATCTCTGTAATATGTTCAATATAATTGACTTCAGATTCTAATTGACTTCTCACTTCATCAAACATCTCTAGTTGTTCTTCTCTTGTAATATTCCTCAGTGATTCTGTTGTTTCGTTGTAGACTATAGACCCAGAAAACAAAATCCCCATAACTAAAATACAACTTCCTATAATTTTTTTCTTCATTAGTTTTATTACCCCTCAAATTATTCTTTTACTTTCTCTTCTAAATTTTACTATAACTAAAAAGATATTAATTCATTAAAACATTTGATAGCATAAGCATCTGTCATACAAGAAATATAATCAATAATAGCTTCTTTGTATATAGCTTCATGCTTTAAGTTACCATAAATTTTTACATTGTTAAGGCTACTTTTCAAGTCACTTGTATCAAAAATACTTTCATCACAATATTTTATTATCCACCCTTTAAAATCACTTAGCAGGAATCTATATTTTTTATCTATATTGACTTGCAAATTATTAATAGTATTTTCTTCGTCATAGTATTTAAATAATTCTTCAAATATGCTGTTAATTACTAAGTTGGCATACTTTTTATAATAACTAAACTTCTCATTATTATATATTTTTTCATAGTTAAATTTTTTTATAGAGTCAATAAAATTCTGTTTTTCATAAGAAAAACAAATTCCATTTTCTACAGAACTATTTTCAATAAGATCACTCATTAATTCATTCATTATTACTGAAGTATTTACTGTTTTTTGACCATACTTTTCTCCCAGTTTATACACATCTTTTAAATCATCTGTACTAATTATTTTTAGAAGAAGAGCATCCTCTATATCTCTTCCCAAGTATGCTATTTTATCTGAAATTTTCACAACACAACCTTCCCAAGTATATGGTTGTACTTGACCTGGATTTTTAATTGTATTTAAATCAATATAATCCTTTCTTGGAAAAATTCCATTTTCATCTACTTCGCCACAATGACATATAATCCCATCTCTTACTGCATATGTAAGATTTAAATTACTCAAATTCCCCTTATTATCTTTCAATAACTCCAACTTATCTACTACTTTTAAACCATTTTTTTCATGCCAAAAAGAATCATTCAAATTATCTTTTACTATTTTTTTAATTACATTTTCACCCTCATGTCCAAAGGGTGCATGACCTAAATCATGACCTTTAGCTATGGATTTTGTTAATTCATAATTTAACCCCAGTGATTTAGCTATAACATAGCTCACTGACTCCACATGGGATACATGCTCCATCCTTGTGCAAATATGGTCATTTTGTGTATTAAAAAATACTTGAGTTTTATGTTTTAGTCTTCTATATGCTAAGGAGTGCAAAATTCTAGTGTAATCCCTTCCAAACTCGGTTCTCATATCCTTATTTCTAGTATATAGTTTCTTTTGTCTAAAAATTTCTTTTTCACAATTATTATCTTCATTCATCACCACATGTGAAAATTTTTTGTACATAATCCCCCTCCATATTTCAGCAATATATTAAGAATATTATAACACTATTTTCACCCCACATTTTACCACTATTGTTAATATTGCAAGAATATAAAAGATTTATATATATAGTTTATCTGTTATATCACTTATATTTATGTTTTTATTTAATAAAAAAAGATGTTAGTATCTCTACTAACACCTTACATTTATAATTCATCTTCTTTTACGATACCAACTTGTGTAAAGTAACTCATTTTCTGTTGTACTTGTCCTTTATACAACAATTCATTTTTATCTTCATCTAACACAGTAAAAGTATAAGAATAATTTCCTTTGTATTCTTTATCTTCACCATATTCTATAGCAACAACATATATTTTATTATCAAGTTTCCTTATTTGTAAAATATTATCATAATCATCTACTATATTAATAGTTTTCAAATATTCAACTTTTGAATTTTCTAAGTTAACTGATATGGCTCTAATTGTACTATTTTCTTCTTGTAAATTTTCATCCTTAGTTTCTATTCCTCCAAATGACATTAATAGCAGCTTATTATCATCCACAGAAAATTTATTAATCTTGTCTTTTTTTATTCCCAAATCTATAGTATTTATTTCTTTAGTAAGAACATCAAATTCAAATAAAGAAGATTTATAACTTCCATCTTTATCTTTTTCATTTATCAAGAAGTAAGATTTATTATTGTTGCCAAAACATACATCACTTCTTACATAAATATCTGATGCTTCATATTCTTTGCTTAAAATATGCTTTGAACTTTTACTAGATAAGTTGACTTTGTATAAATCTAATACTGTTTTATCAAAAACATCATCTGCATATTCGTCGTTATCCTTATTTTCTACTTCTTCCAAGTAGTCATTTGAGTAATAACTTCCAAGAGTAACTATATACATATTATTTTTGTCTATACTTATGGGAACTGATGAATATACAAGTCCAAAACCATCAACACTTTGATTACTTATAGGTATTTTATAACTTTCAACTTTATTACTATCATTATACTTGATTTCTATATTGGCATATGTCTGATAACTATCATCTAAAGTATATTCACTACATACAGAAACGGATGCTAATTTATCCTCATCATCCAATAAAGCATCTGTATAATCTACAAACCCCTGACTAACAGCTTCCAAAACTCTTCTTCCTTCTATGTTTTTCTTTGATAAGTTAGAATTATATATAGCCTGTTTTGCCATAGAATCTATAGTTATGTTATCTTTATCTACTTTTATCTCATCTGTTTCATATAAGCCTTTATTACTTTGAAGTAAAATATTCACATCCCCCAGTTCACTTCTGCTTCCAAATAAATCTTCTACTTCTGCTTTGTTTTTTCCCAAATTAAATAGAGAAATACTAATAACTACAAATCCTACACAAACTATACTCAAAAACTTTTTTCCAATATTTTTATTCATGTATTTCTCCTCCCTTAAACATATATTTTCTTTGTCAATGTACTGTAAGAAACACTTATGGACATTACAAATGTTATAGCATAAAAGATTAAATGTGCTTTAATTAGTATATCAGTATATGTATTGTGAAGCATTGTTGTTGAAAAATATACCATTATTATTGATATAACGTATATTGCTCCCAGTACTCCTCCTATTTTTTTTACTGCTTTATGAATCATTATTCCTGTAAATAAAACAGTCATAGCAAGTACTGGTCCTAGTATAAATATGATAATAAACTCAAGCCTATTAACTTGAGGTAAGTTAAACATTAACACCTCTAATCTTGATCTATTTATGGCATTTATCATATATGCAAAGGAAACTCCTGATATGGATTTTATTACAGTCCCCATTATTATCCAACATAAAAATTGTACAAATATAACACCATAAATTAATGTTATCATAGTAATTAATTTTGATATAAAAATGATAAATTTATTTTCTGGCAACATAAATAAAGTATATATTGGTCTAGTTTTATTTGAAAAATCTTTGTACCAAATTGCTAGTCCATAATATAAACACCATAACAATGCCCCTATTAAAAGTAAACATGATAGTGGATAAATTATTTGTGGTAGATCTGCCGACCTAAACAATTCCTTTCCTACTTCTCCTTTTAATGCTGATATACCCACTTTATAACCTAAAGTAGATTCTGTTTCTAAAATATTTAAATAAATAAGATAAGCAAATACTACTGCATTACCTAATACTAATAATGTAAGCAGTGAAAAATATATTTTTTGTATTCTTTTAAACTCTATTTCAAACAAAGTCCATATTTTATTTGCCATTGTATACCTCCCTCATTTTATCTACTATTGACATTCCCTCATTTTCCCTAATATCTTCTGCATTAAATATATTTGCAACTTTTCCATTATTAATAATTATTACATCATCCACAATTTGCTCTATTTCACCAATTTCATGTGTTGTAATTACAATACTTTCATTATCTTCAATATATTCTAATATTACTTTTATAAATTCTTCTCTTTTGAAAATATCTATTCCAGAAAAAGGCTCATCTAGTAGTGTGTACTTGGCTCTTTGTGAAAAACCAATTATGATTTTTACCCTAGCTTTATTTCCTTTAGACAATTTACTTATATTTTGATCTTCACTTAATGAAAACATCTTTAGCATTTCATAAGCTCTTTTTTCATCCCAGTTTTTATAGAAAATTTTCATAAAATCAAAAGTCTCTTTAATATTTAAATGAGAAAAATGTATATCTATATCTGGCACAAAAGCAAGTTTATTGTAAGTTTTTTGATTAGTTTTTTCCCCATCAATAAGAATTTCACCTTTGTCTGGTTTTACAAGACCAGCAATTGATTTGAGAATTGTTGATTTTCCCACACCATTTATACCTAGAATAGCAGTTATTTTTCCTTCTTCTATATTAAAAGAAACATCATCCAAAGCCTTAACTCTTCCATATCTCTTCTTAACGTTTTTTACTTCTATCATAATTAGTTAATGTCCCCCCTAATCGTATTTTTCATTTATTATACTTTTAATCTCGTCTTTCCCTACGTTAATGGCCTTCATCTGCTCAATAAAAATCTCTGTAGCTTCATTAATTAAACTTTGTCTTATTTGTCTAACAAAATTTTCATCTTCTGTTATAGTACTTTGATTATTTTTTATTGTATTAATAAGCCCCATTTCTTCCATCTCCTTATATGCTTTTTGCACTGTATTTGGGTTGACATTCATAATTACTGCCATTTCTCTCCTAGAAGGTAGTTTTTCACCCATTTTCAATTCACCAGTAACAACTTTTTGCTTTATATTTCTGATGATTTGAATATATACAGGTTCTCTATCATTCACTGTAAATTTCAAAATTTATCTCCTTCTTTCAGTTTTTAATTCGCATGTGTATTATTCATATAGTACACTATCCATAAGTGTATTATATGTGTAATACACTTATGAAGTCAATAATATTTTTCAAACAATTTAAAATTCGCTGTTCCTGCGCCATCTGTTGGCTAAACACTTCATATGGACAAAATTGAGAAGCATTATAATTCTTAAGTATTATCCTATAAATAGGTTAATATAAATTTTAAGCAAAAAAGACATCTAATTTAGATGTCTTTTTTGCTTAAATATTGAATTATCAATAAAATCAACTTTTGTCAATTTTATCATTTTTATTCATTTGTATATATTCTATATCCTGTGATACTATAACTTAAGAGCTAATTTAAATAATTCGTAGTTAATATGATTTTTTAAATAGTTTTTTTCATAACTTTTATGTGCCTAAGGGCCTAGGAGTGTAGACTTTGCACCTACACTCTTTTTTTATTTTCTACTTACTATTTAGTATTTTTATGTATCCTAACCAATCAGAAAATCTGTTAATAACATCTTCTCTATTTATTGTCACCTTATATTTTTTGCTATTCCATATTTCATCAAAAAACTTTCCAAATATGTTTTCTAATTTAGAATCTTTGATAATGAAATATCTATTATTACTTACTTCTTCATTACTTGTTTTTATAAAACTAAAATTTTTAGATATATATGCAGATGGATTTTCCATGTTCTTAAAATCATCTATTAAAGTATTAGTTATTAACTTAATTCTTATATTATCATTTTTTTCAAGAATATTTGCGATATACTCCATATGTCTTTGAATTTGTTCCAAATTTAAACTAACTTTAACATTGAAAAAACTCAACATACCTGTTGATATATATTCTTTAATTGCACTTTCAAATATTAGTACTTCTATATTATTTGATTTATATGTTGCATTTTGAAGTATTGCATTAATATTTTCTAGCTCCTTCATTACTTCTTTATTTTTGCCAAATACTTTGCTTCCTAATTCCATAAATAAATCTGAAGGCATTAGTAATTCATTCATATGCCCAATTAACCATTTAAAATCTCTACCTATTATGTACTCCATATATTTTTTGCCTAGTATAATTTCCTTAGAACTCAATTCTAATAATGTTGATTTTGATCTAGCTTCTATCATACTTTCTAAAGAATGGTACATATCTTCTACTACCTCTTCATCTTCTGAAGTACTCACAAATAAACACTTTTGAACATCTGTATATACAGCATGACTAAAACTCTTACCTTTCACTGCAACAATTTGAGAATATTTAGAATGGTTACAACTATATAGTTTAAAATCAATATTTGAGTAAATCTTAATCATATTTATAAACAATATTGTATTAAATACTATATCATCAACATCTTCATCAAAGCTTATTAAGAATTTAAGTGTTACATTTTCCATCTTTGCTTGTAAAGCTGTTCCGCTTCTTATACCGGCCATGTGAAGTTTGTCATCTCTCCCCAAAGAGAATAAATCACTTAATACTATTACTTCACTACTACTTTGTTTTTTAGTATAATCCATAATACTTTCATCTAAATATTTTTTTACAAATTTAGAATTTGCAACTATAACACTATTGTATTTTTGTGTTTTTGCTCTACTAAGTTTATTTGTATTTTGTTGATCTTTGTTTGTACGACCTATTAAATACGATTCATAAAGCATATTTTTTATATGTTCTTTTAATGATTCCTCTGAATAATCTTCTTCTATATTAAAATAATCTGCTATTTCACTTTGTGATGACATACTAGTGTGATCTACTATAAAATCAGCTACTTTTTCACATATTATTTTTATATTTTTTGATGTTGGGAGCATAGCTCCACTTATCCATTTACTCAAATAAGAAACATCATAGCCTAATTCTCTTGCTAATGAGTAATTTTTTTCACCAGAAAAATATATTAATTTTTCTATTATTTTGCCAAATTCCATTTTTGTCATTATACTCTAACTCCTTTTGAATAAATGCATTTTGTTTTGAGGATAATACCATGTTTTATTTATAAAACTTTGAATTAGCAATTTTATCAATAAATTCAATTAATGTCAATCTTATCAAGTTAATTTTATTATATATACTGTTTTAATTTTTTTATAATATATGGGCTATGATAAAAAACCATAGCCCTTTTATTGTAAATGTTATTATTTACTTAATATCTTTTAGAATTGCCACTAAGTAATCCCAAGTTCTACCTGTAGAACTAATACTCAAATGTTCATTTGGAGTATGAACATCAAATAAATTTGGTCCGATTGAAACAGCTTCTGCTCCTTTAATAGCATCAATTAGCAATCCACACTCTAGCCCAGCATGAAGAGCTACAATTTCCGGCTTTTTACCTGTTAATTCTTCATAAGTGCCTTCACATATTTTTTCTAATTTAGAGTTTTTTGCATATTCCCACTCAGGATAATCATCTTCTAAGTCCAATTTAACTCCTATAAACTTACTAAGCAGTTCCATTCTATTATTTAAATCTTCTTTTAAGCTTTTTACTGAGCTTCTAGTAGCAAACTCAAATTTAATATCATTGTCATTTGTAGCTACAACTCCTAGATTTGTAGAACTTTCTACTAATCCCTCTATATCAGCACTCATAGTTTGAATACCCCTAGGCATTAAATTTAGAGCTCCTATTATTTTATTTTTAACATCATCAGATAAGGCTTTACTATAAGTTACTTCAGCTTTTGTGCACTCTAAATTAACACTTGGATCTGAAGTTTTATATTCATTCTTAAATATATTTAAAATGTTGTCTATTTCTTTTTGTAAAGTTTCTTCATATTTACTGTCTATAAGAATAATAGATTCTGCTTCACGAGGTATGGCATTATTTTTTAGTCCACCTTGAACAGAAACTAAGTCATATTTTATATTCGCATTTTTACAAAGACTACTTAATACCCTTCCCATAAGTACGTTGGAGTTTCCTCTTTTTTTGTCTATTTCCATTCCAGAATGTCCACCTTGAAGACCTTTTATACTTATGTTATACGCTATTTTAGATGAATCAATTTCTTTGTATTCTTTGTCAATAGTAAGTACTACTGTAACACCACCTGCACAACTAACAGTTATTTTACCTTCCTCTTCTGAGTCAACGTTTATTATATATTTTCCTTTAAATAAACTTCCATCTAATTTCATAGCACCTATCATACTTACTTCTTCATTAACTGTATAAACTATTTCAAGTGGTGGATGAGGAATATCATCAGATGCTAGTATGGCAAGTCCCATAGCAACTGCTATTCCATTGTCAGCTCCTAAGGTTGTCCCTGTAGCATATAGATAATCATCCTCTACTCTTAGTTTTATTTCATCTTTAGTAAAGTCATGTACTGTATCTTTATTTTTTTCACAAACCATATCCATATGACCTTGAAGTATTACTCCTGGACTATTTTCATATCCACTTGTTGCTGGCTTTTTAATTATTACGTTTAAAGTTTCATCTTGAATAACTTCCAAGCCTAATCTTTTAGCTTCATTTACTAAATAATCACTTATTTGTTTTTCATTTCCTGATCCCCTAGGAATTTTAGATATCTCTGAAAAATATTTAAAAACTAATTGTAGTTTTGGATCTTCAACATTTACTATCATTTCATTTCTCCTTCTATATAAATTAGACAATCATCATGGCTATGCATAATATAATGGCTGATGCTATAAATATTGCTACTAAAACCTTACTCACAAATTTTACCCATGATGAATAATCTACTTTTGCTATGGCAAGTGTACCCATTATAACTCCACTAGTTGGTGTAACTAAATTTATAAGACCACTACCAGCACTAAATATGGAAATTATAACTTCTGGTGGAAATCCTAAGCTAACTGCTAAAGGCCCAAATATAGGCATTGATAAACCTGCTAAACCTGATGTAGATGGTATGAAAAATGATAATGCCATATAAATTAAGAAAGCAACGATTGTAAAGATTATAGGTGACATTCCAACTAGTACTGAAGAAGCAGATGACAATACATAAGCATCTAAGCCAGTTGTATTCATTATAACTGATATACCTTTTGAGACACCTATAACAAGTGCAACTCCAACCATTTCAGCAGCACCATCTAAGAAGGCATTTACAATCTCAACTTCTTTCATTCTATAAACTAAACCTATGACTACTGCCATAATTACAAACCACATACCTAAATCAGAGAACCACCAATTACCCAAAGAACTTCCTGTTAAAAACCCTGTATTTACAAATAAATTTATACCAAATTCTTCCCATGGAATTATACCTAAAACCATTACCAAGAATGTAAAAGCGAATAGTGATAAAACCACTTTTCTTTTTCCTGTAAACTCTATTACTTCTTCTTCTCCATCTTCATTTCCTATAAAAGCTTCATTTGCTTGTCTTATTTCTGAATCTGATAATAATGTTTGAGATTTATCTGCATGAACTTTTTTCGCATAATTCATAACAAAGAATATAGATATAAGCAGTGATGCTAACCATAAAGCCACCCCTGTACCAATTACTATAACTTGATTGGCAGCTATATCCACTCCTTTCAATGCACCTATACTTACGGAAACTAAAAATGGATTAACTGTAGAACCTAAAACTCCACATCCAGCTCCTAAAATAATTGATCCAACTGATACTAATGGATCAAATCCTGCTATTATCATGGTAGTCGTAACTAAGGCTGTAAAAGCTATAGTTTCTTCTGCCATACCAAAACTAGTACCTCCAAGAGAAAATATAAACATTAAAACTGGTATTAATATTAGTTCTTTTCCCTTTAATTTGGCAACTACATTCCCTATACCTGCATCTAATGCGCCTGTTTTTGTAGTCACTCCCAAAAATCCACCTATTAATAAAACAAATATGGCTATATCAATAGCTTCTTGCAATCCTGTTATGGGAGCCATAACAAAATCAGCTAAGGTTGCTTTTTTTACTCCAGGAATGAAATATGTTGAAATTGCTATAATCGCTGTGATGGCTAATAATACTGTATAAGCCGTTGGTAATTTAAATGACTTTTTCTTTTTTTCATTTGTGTTCATTTTACATTTCTCCTTTAATAACTTTTGCTATTTATATTAAATTTGCCATTAAAAGATATTTTATGTAAAAGTAAAAGGATAAAAAAATAAGCCAGTATTTTTTATCAATGGCTTTATCAGTTGAAAATATTATTTTCTTAAATGTACAAAGTCTTCTATAATAATCTAATTATAGAAGACTTTAACTTTTTATATAATATTTAGTTTTTCATAATTTTGATATCATACTTTCAATAACAGATACAAGTCTACTAATATCTTCAAGACTTGCTTAATTAATATTTATATTTTATAAACTAGTCTCTAAAGTAGCCTCTTCTTTTTTAAATAATGTCTTTGATAAAATCACAAAATAAATTACACATAATATAATTTGAACAAATGTAGACATTGGTGTGGCAAGACCTACTCTAAATAGTGACACTGGCACTATTTTGCTCATAATGAATGATACTGGTATTCTCACTGCAAAAGCACCTATTATTCCCTGCACCATTACAAAAGTTGTTTTTCCACATCCATTGAAGAAACCTACCATAGAAAACATTATGGCAGTAAATAGACAATCTATTCCATAAGCTTTCATATATTCCCAAGCTGCTAAAACTACTGCCTCATCTTTTGAGAAGATTCCAGCAAGGAAATTTCCATGGAAGAAAGTTATATAAAACATTATAACTCCACAACATAGTGATGCTGATATTGCATAAAGAAGTACTTTTTTAGCCCTATCATATTTTTTAGCACCATAATTTTGTGCCACAAAAGCAGATGTTGCCTGAGAGAACGATGATGGAATAAGCATTATAAATCCAACAAGTTTTTCTGCTACACCAATTCCTGCTGATGGTATTACACCCATAGAATTACCTATTATCATAATTACAAGAAAAGATAAATGTACAAGTCCATCTTGTAATGCTATTGGTGCACCGTATTTAATTATTTTTGATGTTAAGTTTCTATGGAATTTTATACTTCCTCTAGAAAAGTCAAAAGGAAGTCCACGTTTTTTAATAATTATTAAAGATAATATAACACTAATTCCTTGGGCCATAATAGTAGCTATTGCAGCACCAGTCGATGCCATTTTGAATAATCCAACAAATATTAAATCTCCTACTATATTTGTGACGCAGGCAATTGCTACTGTAATAAGTGGTGTTTTTGAATCTCCAAGGCCTCTAAAAACTCCTCCTATAATATTATAAGAAACTATAAAAACTGATCCAGCAGCACAAACTCTTATATAAGATACAGTTCCATCAAAAGCTTCTTTAGGTGCATGCATAAAACTTGAAATAGGTGATGCAAAACTAACAACTAGAACTGTAATTATTGCAGCCATAACAGCAAATATACAAATACCACTTCCTACAACATCTCCTGCCTCTTTTGATTTTCCTTCCCCTAGTTTTTGACCTATTAATATTGTAAGACCCATAGTTAATCCTGTAATCATAACAGTTATAGTCATCATAACTTGACTTCCTGTTGAAACTGCAGATACATCTGCTGCATGACCAAACTGACCTACTATAAGTAAATCAACAGCACCATACATTGTTTGTAAAAATAGTGCCATTAATATTGGTATTGCAAATTTTAATAAAGGCGAGAATATTTTACCCTCTGTGAAATTAGATACTTTTGACATATTTAATTCTCCTTAACTTTTTATGTTTTGTACAAAACAATTTTAATGCAAAAATTTTATTCACTTAAGGCATTAGTTATTACGCTTCTTTATTAATTTAACAAATACCTTAAGTAGTGGCTTATTAATTATTTTAATAATAAATTACATCTGTATTTTAAGTAGTGAACTTTATCAATTTAAATATTTATTCTAAATTGTCTCTTATTTTATCAAGTACTCCTTGAAACACGTTCAATTCTTCTTGTGTTATGTTTTCACATAATTTATTTTCTATGGAATCGATAGCTTCAGAAATTTTTTCATAAAGTTTATTAGATTTCTCCGTTAAAATTATTTTCTTTAGACGTCCATCCTCCGCTACTGAAACTCTTGTAATCAAACCACTCTTTTCCATATTATTCAACATTAAACTAATAGATGAACGTTTCAAGTCAAACTCTTTTTCCAAGTCCTTTTGGAATACTTCTTGATTTTCACCCTTCATAAAAATATAGTCTATCACATAAGCTTGTGATACCGTCAAATTGTCATCAATAGCACTAATTACAGCACTATCCATCTTCCTTGAAATTATATGGTTGATTTTGCTTATATGAAGTCCTAGTTTAACTTTATTATTATTTTTCAAGGAAACACCTCCATTTTTTGTTTTGCACTAAACTATAATATCCACTATTTCTATTTATGTCAATACAAATATATTATGGAAAAGTATGCAATATTTTAAACAATATATTAATGTATATATTAAAAAATAAAGATAATCTATAATATTTTTCTATCAAACGTAAAAAATAATATATATCTATCGTTGTAATACACTATTTTTCCAATTCATATTGACTTATATTATATGATTTTTTATTATAGATATATAAATTTAAATGAAAAAGAGGATTAATATGAAAGATTTTTATATGAAGCATAAAAATAAAATGGGCGTAGTAATTGATATAATTATTATAATCTTAGGTTTATCTATTAAAAAATATATATTTGCTTTTATGGGGATAATATTATTATTCTTAACCCTATACGTTGATAAATTAGAAAAGCAAGATGCTAAGGAAAAAGCTAGAATTGCTGCTGAAAAGAAAGCAATTCTAGCTGAACAAAAGCGTTTAAATAAAGGTAAGAAAAAAAAGAAAAAGAAAAAAAGATAGTATAAAAGGAGCTACATAATTGTACAATGAGTAGCTCCTTTTATACTATAATTTATACATTCTATATAAACTTTTAAGTATTAATCTGCATTGTCACATCATAACTTTTAAATTATTTTTATTTATTGCTTTTAATTGGTTCATAATCAATTTTAGATTCTTCATTTGTTGCTTCAATTTTAAATATAACAGGTCTTATGCCATCATTACATGAACAAATTGCCACTCCTTCTTTATCTATCCAATCCCCATAGTAAAACTTATCACTACCATGGGATAGAACAAAAACATATTGGTACATCGCCTTCCAAGCTTCATCACACAATCCTTCCGGTTTTGCATAATCTCCATAAAATACATCTCCTACCCTATGCATTGGACATTTTCCAATATTCTTACATCCATATTCTTTAGCTAAATCTTCATGAAAAGTAGTTTTTAATACTTCAATCTTACATTTTTTCATAAATAATTCTCTCCCCCTATATTTAATCTTTTATTGATATGAGTATATGTATTATTTTACACTTAAGCAAGTATGAACTTTTAGTTAAAGTACTAATCCTCTGATTAGTAATAATTTATTAGTTGCTGATAAAATTCTTAATAATCAATTAAAAGATTAGTCTCAAATCCCTCCAAAAGTTAAGTATTCTTTATTAAAACGTGGACTTTCTTTAATGCCTATTTTAGAAGAAATATGTAAATTGGGTTAAAATAATAGAGTTGATTAGCAAAAAGCTTATAAGGGTATTTATTATTATAAATAGTTAAGACTATAATAAATAATCTTATAATACATAACTAAAGGAGTTTATCAAAATGAAATATTTTATTATTGAAGGAACTTTAAGAAGTTCAGATCTCATAGATGATAATATAATGAAAGAACACATGTCTTATTCTGGTAAAGCTATGGAAGAAGGATTTATATTAATGACAGGACTTAAAGAAGATATGAGCGGTGTAATATTTATAATGAATGCAGATGAAGTTTCAAAAGTAGATGAGTATTTATCTAATGAACCTCTAAAAATTCACAACATACAAGATTACAAAGTTACAGAATTTGCTCCACATTACTTTAATCCATCTCCTACAGAATGGTTTAATAAATAATAACAAAAAATAAAATAGAGCCTATGTTTTATAGTACATATAATTTAACTGCTAAAATTATATATACTTATTTAAGTTGACTAAGGCTCTATTTTATATAAATATTTATTTTAATCAAACCTGTCTCTTGTATCTTTATTATTCATACTTCTTAATGAGTTTAACATTATAAACTTCTACGCTATTTAAGACATCATCATCAAAATTATCTGGTGATATATAGCCATAGTACCAACTACAAGAGTTAAAGTAACCTTGAATCGATGAATCTTTAAATAATCTACCATGCCTAGCATATATTTCATTTCTAGCAAGCTTTAATTCCCAGCTAGAAAGCCCCGATAAATCTGATGACGTTAAATATCTACTATCACTGTCATAAAAAATATAACCATCAACTTGATAGGCTCCACTATAGCTATTACTTGAATTGCTACTACTTGAACTGCTATTATCACGTTGTATAATAACTTCTTTTGTAGTTTTATTTGTTGTAGAATTTTCCTTACTTGTATCAGCATCATCTTTTCCATTGTTTATAACTACGCATCCTGTCGTGTATAAGGTGCATATTAAGATTGTCAATAATACCACTTTTTTATACAATGAACTCCCCCCTAAAGATACACATATTATTAAAATATATGTATATGCTTAAAAAGAAATTCATCACTTTGAATATTCTAAATATAGTATAGTTTATATTTTACAACTATACAAAACACCTCTCACTAAATTATAAGTCAGGTCTGCAATTTCCTTCGACGATTCCACACATCCACCTTTCAACCAGGATTTCAAAATACCTGTATATCCACTTTTAACAAATGAATACACATAAGCAAGGTGGTCTAGCTTATTATCAAAATCTTTTTTGAGTTGATCTTTTATATGATTTTCTATCAATTCCTCCAACTTAAATAAAAAACTAATATCACCATTTTTACTAAAAATACATTTACAAAATTCAGCATTTTCTCTTATAACATCGCACATATCTTCAATAAATCCATGAGCCTCTTTATATATATCATGATCTTTATTATCCTTAATAATATACAATTCTAAGATACGTAAAAATTCATTATATAGCTCATTTTCTAACTTTTCCAACATATCTGGTATATCACAGTAATAATTATAAAAAGTAGATCTATTTAAATCCGCAGTTGCGACCAATTCTTTTACTGTAATATTATTAATCGGTTTTTCTTTCATTGTATCTATTAAACTATTTTTTAATGATTCTTTTGATTTTCTAATTCTACGATCATTTTTCGTATTCATAAAATTTTACTCCTTTTCTCAAAATAAGCAACATTTCTCCATAAAATGTCGGTTATCATACATTTTTCTTTTTTTTAATGATTGAAGATTATTTATTATATAATTATAATTCATATTATAACAAAAATACAACACCATGTTGTTTATTAAAACTTAATATTGAGAAAGGTGATACTTATATGCTAAAAAATGAATGGAAAGATTTATTCAAAAACAAATTTCTAATTGTAGCCCTTGTAGCTATCATAACAATACCAACGATTTATTCAACTTTATTCCTAAGTTCTATGTGGGATCCTTATGGAAAAGTTAGCAACCTTCCTGTTGCTGTTGTAAATAATGATATTGCTGTTGATTATGAAGATATGGAAGTAAATGTGGGTGAAAGATTAGTTGACAGTCTAAAAGAAAATGACTCTTTAGCATTTAATTTTGTTGATGAAAAAGTAGCAATGGACGGTTTAGAAAATGGTACTTATTACATGGTAATTACCATTCCTAAAGACTTTTCAAAAGATGCCACTACTTTATTAGATAAAACTCCTAAGAAAATGGTCTTAGAGTATGCGACAAACCCGGGTAAAAACTATATCGCTAGTAAAATGAGTCAAACTGCTTTATCTAAAATTCAAAAAAGTATTTCTGAGAAGGTAACTGAAACTTATGCAGATGTAGTTTTTGAACAATTTGATACTGTGGGAGATGGGCTTCAAGAAGCTGCAGACGGTTCATTAGAACTTAAAGATGGTTTAAGTGAATTAGCAGATGGCGGTGTTAAAATTAACGATGGTTTAACTACTTTATCTAATAGTATGCTTACATTTACTGACGGAACTAATACTTTATCTGAGGGTCTTGATACTTATTTAGCTGGTGTAAAATCTTTAAACGATGGATCTAAAGAATTAGCAAATGGTGCTAGTCAACTTGCTAGTGGTGCTAATCAATTAAATTCAGCTGTTCAAAATATCTCTATACCTAGTATTTCTTTAACTGATGATCAAAAAAATACGTTAAAAAATACAGCTGCTTCAAGCGTATCTAGTTATTCTGATAAATTATCATCTGGCATAGGTAGTGCTGTAAGTAGCAAAATAACTAATACTTTAACTTCTGATGATACAGTTAGTGCTGTTTCTTCAGCTATACTAAGTGATAGTAATATAAGTCAAATGATTGGTGCTCTTCAAGCTGTAGGATATACAAAAGAACAAGCTCAAGGTTTAGTTGTAGGAATAATATCTAATACATTAAAGGGTGTATCTTCTAACATTAGTGCTGACTCTATAACTAGTGCAGTTTCTCCATCAGTATCAAGTACTATGAGTCAAATTGCAGCAGGTGCATCAGAAAATGGTGCACAAGCCGTTGTAAAAGAAGTAAATTCAAATCTTTCATCTTATGATGAAATGTTTACTACTTTAAAATCATCTACAAAAACTCTTTCAGATGGATTAAACACATTAAGCGCTGGTGCAAATAAGTTAAAGACTGGTTCAGATAAACTTGTAGCAAATAATTCTAAATTAAAATCAGGTATGGCTTCTCTTTCAGAAGGTTCAAGCAAGATTTCATCTGGTGTTAATGAATTACAAGCTGGTTCTACAAGTTTAAAAGATGGATTACTAAGTGCTTATGATGGAAGTAATACTCTTCAAACAAGTTTAGCTAATGGTGCTAAAACAGTTAAAGACACTACCTCTACTATAAATGATAATACTTTAGAAATGTTCGCATCACCTGTTGACTCTTCTGAAACTCAAGTAACAGAAGTTGCAGACAATGGTCATGCCATGGCTGCTTATATGATGGTTGTTGGTCTTTGGGTTGGATGTATGGGATTCTGTACAGTTTATCCATTAACTAAAAATAGCTCAAAGATAAAATCAGGTTTAAGATTATGGCTTAGCAAAGCAACTGTAATGTACCCAGCAATAATATTAGCTTCATTAGCTATGATTACTGCACTTAGTCATTTCAACGGATTTAGCCCTGTTGATTTAAATAGTACTATACTAGTCGCAATTGTTGCTGCTATAACATTTATGAGTATAATTTACTTCTTCAATGTAGCCTTTGGAGTAGTTGGTAAATTCTTAGTTCTAATACTTATGGTTATCCAATTATCTGGTTCTACAGGTACTTATCCTTTAGAATTATCTGGTGATTTTGTAGCCAAAATAACTAATTATCTTCCATTTACTCACGTTGTTACTGCTTTTAGAAGTACAATATCTGGTGGTTCAAGTATAAATAGTCATTTAACATTCCTTATAAGTGTTGCTGTAGTTATGATAATCTTAACAATAGCATTCCTTGAATTCAAAGTTAGATTTAAATCTAGCAGAGATAATTCAATTGAAAATAATATGGATAATGAATTAGCAGTTTAATAACTTATAAACTTATTAAAACAGCCTACTATAATAGTTTTATATTATAGTAGGCTGTTTAGTTTTATTTATTAACAATTAATTATTTTATATTTATTTCATTAATTCAGCTTCAAATTTGTCATCCCAATTATCGCCGTATTTTTCTTCCATTAAATCATCAAAGTCATCTCCATACTTAGCTTCTAATTCATCTTCCCAATTAGTAGGTGGAGTATTTCTATTTAACATTTTGCTTAGATCACTTTCTACTGATTTTATCAAGTCTTCTTTAGTAGTACCTTCGTTTAACTTAGCATTCATTTTAGCTTCAAATTCGTCATCCCAAGTTTCTCCATATTTTGCTTCCATTGCATCATCCCAGTTATCTCCATACTTAGCTTCTAATTCATCATCCCATTTCCCATTGTACTCTCCTTCTTCTAAAGCTTTTAAATCCTTTTCTAAAGAAGCCATATCAATATTATAATTTGATACATTATTATTTGATGATGTTTCAGCTTGTGTAGTTGTGTGAGCATTAGATGTAGCTGAACTAGTTTCAGTATTTCCCGAGCATCCTGTTAAAATTATTGAGCCTCCTATAAGAGTTAAAGTTAGTATCGATTTTATATTTTTCATTTTATTTCCTCCAATTTAATTATCTTTAATTTTTTTATTTACTATATATACAAATAGAACTTTTTATTTAGGTACCTTTTCCCTTAAAAACTAAAATTTTATTTATTAATTTTTATCTTTTTACTCTTTTTCTATTTTGCTTATACTATATATACAAATCAAAAATATTATTTAGGTACTTTTTTATAAAAAATGAAAAAAATAATCTTAAAATATTATATTTATTTAAAAAAATTAACTTTTAAAAGATGGTCTAAGATTTTTTAATATATAAATGTAAAAACTACTTCCTTCTTATTTATCCTTAGTTAATTAAATATTCTTTAATTTCTTTTAAATAATTTCTTCTTATTATTAAGAAATAAATAACTAAAACTATAAAAAAACTTCCCATAACTATATAAGCTGATGATGCAACTTCCATATGAAAAGAGTTTTTAACTGCCAAAAGTGTAAAGGTTGAATGTATTACCGCTACAATATAAGGAGCTAAGAATAATAAACCTATTTCTATGGTTGAAATTTTTCTAATTTCTTTGTATGTTAATCCTATCTTATTAAGCTTCATATACTTTTCTTTGTCATCCTGACAATCCATATAAATCTTGTTATATAAGAAGCTACTTGAAGTAACAAAGAAAATTAAACCTATAAATATAGTTAAAAATAATAAAGTAGAAAATGTGATTTTACCATAATTAAGTACATAAGACTTTGATAAAAACTTATATGGTCCATAATTTAATTCTTCTTTATATTTATTTGCAAAAGATTTGCATAGATCTAAGGTCTTCATATAATTTTTTGTATCAAAATTAGTAAATTTATCTACTATGCAATTATCTTTTATTTTATTATATAAATCATCTTTTACTACATACAAATCATAATAAGCTGGCATAACAGGTTCATTAACTTGCTTAATAACTTTTAAAGTATTCTTTTCTATTACAACTTTATTACCCACCTTTTTATTTTCCAATAAGGTTAATGACAAAGCTTCATTTTCATTTAATTTTGCTGTATCTTCACCAAGTTCTTTTGCCAACTCTTTATATTTGGATTCTTTAATTATTTTAACTGGATTCTCCTCATTCTTTGAAAATAATGTTTTTATTTCTCCATTAATTTTATTATAAGGAATGCTTTCTTCTTTTAATAAGTTTTCTAGTAAGTCAACTTTTTGCATATACTTACCATTATCAAATTCTTCTTGGCTATCTAATGCTTCTTTATTAGTTGCAAAGTGCATAGATTGTGGATAAGCTAACTCTACCTGTCTGGTTTGATCCTTCCAATAGGCATAAACTGAACCTATGGCCGTAAATGCCACTGCTGATGTTATTGAAATTAAGAAAAACATTCTTGTATTATCCTGCATTTTGTAATATAAATTTGATATCCATAACATATTTGTATTTTTCTTATAAAATCTTTTATTATTTTTTATACTCTTTATAATGAATACACTAAGTTGAGAAAATAGTAAATAAGTTGCCACAATTGTCATAAAAGTAACTGGTGCTATTGTATTTACTAATTGCATTTTTGTCACGGTTACTGCTTTGTAATATGCTAATACAAATAGAGCTACACATAAAATAGCAAGTATTAGTGATGACTTTGGCTCTGGTCTTTGAGTTTCTCTTCCCTTTAAAAGTTTTAAAACCTTATCTTCTTTAACTACAAAAGAAATAAATAAAGAGATTAATATGGATAGTAATATAAAGTAAATTATAGTTTCTATCATCGATATTGTTGGAATATAAAAGCTTAATGGCTCAATTCCCAGTAAGTTTGATATAGCTATCAATATTATCTTAGAAAATATCAATCCTACTATAACTCCTAAGATCGAGGCTACAGTATTTATAATTAAGTTTTCTATAAAAATCATCTTTTTAACTTGTTTATTTGATATTCCTATACTGTATAAAACTCCAAACTCCTTATTTCTACCTTTTAAAAATACACTAACTGAATAAAATACGAAGAAAAATAAAAATACATATACAATAATAGAGCATACTTTAATTGTTAACATTAAGTAGTCATCAAATGTTGAAGTATCTAAATTTGGATGATTAATAAACATATTAAAAGAAAATAGTAAAGCTGATGATATTAAAATACTGAAGAAATAACCTAAATAAGACTTAATATTTCTTTTTACATTCTTATATGCAAATTGTGAAAAATTCATTATTTAGTACCTCCTAATAAAGAAAGTACATCTATTATTTCTTGATAAAATTGAACTCTATTATCTCCTTTGTATATTTCATTGTAAATCTGTCCATCTTTTATAAACAATATTCTATTACAATAACTTGCTGCTAAAGGATCGTGAGTCACCATCATGGTAGTTACTTTTTCTTCTTTATTTATTTTTTCCAAATGTTCCATAACATCTTTTGCTGATGCAGAGTCCAAATTTCCCGTTGGTTCGTCTGCTAAAACTAGTGTGGGATTATTTATTAATGCTCTTCCTATGGCAGTTCTTTGAGCTTGACCACCTGATACTTCATAAGTTCTTTTGTTTAATAATTCTTTAATTCTCAATATTTTTGAAACCTTTTCAAGTCTTCTCTCTTGTTCATTTATATCAACATTATCTAAAGTCAGTGGCAAGATAATATTTTCACCTATTGTTAATGTATTTAATAAATTAAAATCTTGAAATACAAATCCCAATTCTTTTCTTCTAAATAAAGCTAAATCATCACCTTTTAACTTTAAAATATTTTTACCTTTTAAAGTTATGCTTCCTGCTGTAGGCTTATCAATCGTCGATATAAGATTTAAAAGTGTGGTTTTTCCACTACCACTGGGACCCATTATTCCCACAAACTCTCCATCTTCAATAGAAAAGCTTATATCCTTCAAAGCTGTCGAAATTACTTTTTTACCATATACCTTTTTTAAGTTTTTTATGTTTAATATTTCCATAATCATTCTTCCTTTCTAAATTCATTGGATTTTCTTTATATACCAATTTTAATTTAGATTTAAAAATACAACTATCTACAAACCTTTCAAAAAGATTACATTCATGTAAGGTTTATATATTTTAAAAGTCAGTAGTTTATTAACCACTGACTTTTCATTTCTTAAATAATAGAGATATTTTCGTTCCTTTCTCCTCTTGTGATTCTATTTTAATAGTATGACCTAAGTTATCACATACTTTTTTAGCAATATAAAGCCCTATCCCCGTTGATTCTCCATATTTACGCCCATTTTCTCCTGTAAAAAATAAATCAAAAACTCTTTTTATGTCTTTTCTGCAAATCCCTATTCCTTCATCAATAATATGTAATAAAATATATTCATTATTTTCTTCACTACTTATAGTTAAATATTTTCCACTATTTTTTGAGTATTTCACTCCATTTACAATGATTTGTTCTATTACAAATTTTATCCATTTTCTATCAGTATATACTTTAACTTCCTTGTCTAACTCAACCTTAGGTATGATTTTATTTCTTATAAAAAGTCTTTTTTCTTTATTTACTATACTTACAACTTCCTCATATAAATTAACTTTCTCAATTACAAAATCTTTTTGGAATTCTTCTAGACGTGCAAAGTACAATGCCATATTTAGCCCTTTATCTAATCTCTCGACCTCTTGCCTAATTTCACTTGAAATTTCTTCACCTTCATATTCTTCCAATTGAAGATTTATTACAGAAAGAGGTGTTTTCATTTGATGTATCCAGTGATTTATAAAAGTTAAATGATCTTCATGCTTTTTATTGTATTCCTCTAGAGAACTTATATATAATTCATATTGTTGCTCCAATGTAGCTGATAGACTTTTCCCCAAATCAGATTTACCCAAGTCTATAAATGATTCATCCAAAGTTTTCATGTCACTTTCAAGAAAATCATATACTTTCTTAGTTTTTAAATATTTATATATTATAAAATAGCTTATTATAAATGTATTAAATAATAATAGATATAAAATTTCTTTAAGTCCTATAAATTTCATCATATTACAGTAAAAAAGTGTAATTATAAGACCTGTATAATAGACAAAAATATATCCTTTATATTCTTTTATAAATAATTTCATATTTTACCTACCAAGTTTTATTTAGTTTATATCCCACACCTCTAACAGTGTGAACACTGTCTTCTATACCTAACTCTTGCAACCTTTTTCTTATTCTACTTACATTCACATTAAGCGTGTTTTCTTCTACAAATTCAATATCATCCCAAATTTTTTCTAATAAATAATCTCTACTTACTACTTTGGGATATCTTTTCATAAGACATTCCAGCAATATTCCTTCTTTTTTAGTTATAACTAAATCTTTATCTTTGTATTTTAATTCCAATCTTTCTGGGTAAAATTTAAGACCATCCAACTCAACAATTCTTTCATCCAATTTTGGAGCATATTCTCCATAAGTTCTTCTTATATGACTTTTTATTTTGGCAATTACCACATCATAATAAAAAGGCTTCGTTATATAATCATCTGCTCCACATTCTAAGGCTCTAATTTGATCCATTCCACTATCTCTTGCTGATATGAAAATTATAGGCACATTTGATTTTTGTCTCATTTTTGTGCACCAATAAAAACCATCAAATTTAGGTAAATTCACATCTAAAAGTACTATACTTGGATTAACTTCTTCAAACTCTTCCATTATATTATTAAAATCTTCAACTATTATAGCTTCAAACCCATATTTATTTATATACTCTTTTAACAAGGCGCTAATTGATGTATCATCTTCAACAATATAAATTATATTATTCATAATTACACCTCCTTAAAAATTACTCTTCTAATAGTGATCATATTATCATAAATATAACACTTATTATATAGTATTATCAATAAAATTCATATTAAAGCACTGTATATATTAATTATCTTTCTAAAATCATATGTCCTGTACTACTTATAGGTAACCACTCTGTAATTCCTTCTATTATTCTTAAAATTATCGATTTTAAAATTTCTATCATTTCCATAAAATTTTCCTCGCTTTCAAACTAATTTTTCTAATAAAATTTTATTATTCGTCATTCGTTTAAGCTATCTATAAACCTTACAAAAAGATTACATTTATGTAAGTTACCTTAAAATTAAAAAGTACTACAAATAAGTTTGTTCAAAACAAATTTACCTGTAGTACTAAATCATTTATTTTATTATTAAATCTTCATATCTTTTCTTTTATAAACTAAATAAGTACTTATAATAGATACAAGCATTATGCAAAGACCTATTAAAACAAATTTAACTTCAAATCCATTTTTTAAAAGTTCTCCTGGAGCATAATAGTCAAATGGTGAGAAATACTTAAGAAACTCAAAATCATCTTTCAATTTTCCTATTATACCCAATAAGTAGGAAATGAAAAATATTCCAATTGATATGGGAATTCCTCCTTTATCAGACTTGACTAAAACTGAAATTAACATTCCTATAAACATAAAAACCAATCCAAGAATAAACATTCCCATGTATACTGTTTTAATATTTACTAAAATATCCATAATCTCCACATTATCTGGTTTAACAAATAAACATGTAAGTATTGTTACTAAACCAATTATTACTATATATAAATAGTAAATTAATACTAATGAAAATAACTTAGCTGTTACAATTTTACTTCTTTTTATAGGCTTAGAATATAAAAACTCTATTGTTCCTTGACTTTCTTCTTTTATAAGGGAATTTACTCCTAAAATAGCTCCATAAACAGCACTTGCCATTGCTATATATTGAATAACATATGCCATATAGTTGAATATATCTGAAAAATCCATTCCTGCATCTATATTAAAAGCCTTCAACATATCTACAGAAAGACCGCTCATTTTGCTATTTACAAGTTCTTTTATACCCATGTCTTCCATAGTTGGGAAAAGTGCCATAAATAAAGCTATCATCATTCCACAAACTACTGACCAAATAAGACATGATTTTAATAATCTTTTAAATTCAAATTTAAATATATTCATTATTTTTCATCCCCCTTATCTTCATAGTAATTTAAGAAAGTATCTTCAAGATTTTCTTTTTCTATTAGTAATTCTTCAACATTATACTTACTTAACTCTTTTATAAGGGAGTTTGTATCTTTATAATAAAGGAAGATAAATGAGTTATTTTCCTTTGATTTATTTAAAATCTTCCCACCTATATTTAATATAATTTCTTCATTTATATCTTTACTAACTAATGTAATTTTTAGTCCCAGGGTTTTTGTTGCTTTTTCCAGTTCAATTACATCTACTATTTTTCCTTCTTTTATCACAGCTACTCTATCACATAAATTTTGTACTTCATTTAAATTATGTGAAGACAAGAAAACAGTATTTCCCTTTTTCTTTTCCTCTACTAGTATATTAAAAAGTTTCTTCTGCATAAGGGGATCTAGACCATTTGTTGGTTCATCTAAAATTAAAAGCTTTGGATTTTGAATAAGTGCTTGTGCAATTGCTACTTTTTTCTTATTACCTAGACTTAACTCCCCCATTTTCTTTTCCATATCAAGCTCCAAATCTATACATATTTTACTCAAATCCTCATCACTAACATTTGGATAAAAACTTTGAGCATACTTCATTATACCTTTAACTTTAACAGAATCGTAGTATTTTACTTCACTTGGTACATACCCTATATTTTCTTTTATTTTGGAACTATCTTTTACAATATCTAATCCAAATATTGTTCCACTACCACTAGTTGGATATATAAAATTTAGTAATGTTTTTATAGTCGTAGATTTTCCTGCACCATTTGGTCCTATAAATCCATAAATTTCACCTTCGTTTACACTTATATTGATATTATCAATACCTCTGTTCTTATTATAGGTTTTAGTTAGATTCTTAGTCTCAATTATATTCACTATAAAATCCCCCGTTTTCTTTTTATTTTATAATACTAGTATAGAGTTTACTGCTTATTCTTTCAAACATTATTATTAGTAATAATAAAAATACCGTATTTTACAAATGAAAATATGGTATTAAAAAGTTATCTATTAAATATCATCTTATTTTCTACTGACTAATTTCTCAGAGTTAAAGCCATCAAAATATCTTTTCCCAAATTTATCACTATTCATTAATTCTCATAAAAACCTTCTAACAAATGTTATCCTTGAAGCCCATTGGCTTGTCTTTCCATATTTTCTATGACTACGTCGTGAATATCCCCTTTTGAAGCACAATATTCAAGAACTTTCCATGGGGTGTTAGTGTGAAAATGAATTTTAATTAGATTTTCATCACCAACAGCAAGTAAACAGTCTCCCTCTATATTTGACTCTATATAATCGTTTATTTCATCTTCTGAAAGATCATTTCCTTCAATTAATAATTGTGTATCAAATTTATACTCTAACATAGCTATTCTCCTTTGCCTTTTATTTAATATATTTTAAACTATTAATTATATTATACACTAACCAAGCCTCCTTATAACTTTACTATGACTAAAGTCATAAAAATCGCTATAATATAATTAAGACCGCATAGTATATCATAATAAATTAAATAATTACTTATTTAGGAGGATAACTATGTTATACGATAAAAAAGTAGTAAATATTTTAGAAAGAGCTAAAGCTGGAATTCCACTAAGCAAGGATGATTGTATTTATTTTTTAAATTTTGATGAATATACAATAGAAGCAAGCTTAATGAGAAGTGTTGCATCTCAAATTATTAGGGAAAGAAATGAAAATAGTGGAATTATTATTGGTCAAATCGGCGTAGAAACAGATCAATGTCCTGGTAACTGCAAATTTTGCTCCTTTGGTGAAGATCATACGTCCTTTCAAAAATGGAGGATATCAGATGAAGATTTAGAGTTCAAAATAAATGATTTCTGCAAACATGATGACCTTTATGGTCTTTATCTTATGGCAATGCACAATTATAATTTAGATTTTTATTTAGAAACAGTAAAAAAATCCAGAAAAGTACTTCCTAAAAGTACACAACTTTGGGCTAATGTAGGTGATTCACCTTTAGAAAACTTTCAAGAAATTAAAAAAGCGGGCATTAGTGCTATATATCACGTATGCCGTATTGGAGAAGGAGAATATACAAATTTAAAACCTGAAAATCGTATTCAGACTATGAAAAATGCTCTTGATGCTGGATTAGAAGTTTATACTTGCTGTGAACCAATTGGGCCAGAACATTCTATTGAAGAAATAGTAGAAAATATTTTCATCGGTATAGACTTAAATTGTTACCAACATGCTGCCATGCGACGTGTTGCTGTACCTGGTTCTCCCCTTGCAAAATATGGTCAAATAACAGAACTAAGATTATCTCAAATAGTTGCTGTTGTTGCTCTTGCAAGCATAGCTATGTCAAATACAAAATATATTGGTGTTCATGAACCAAATGAACTTAGTTATATTTCTGGTGCAAATATAATTACAGCGGAAAGTGGTTCAAACCCAAGAGATACTAAAGAAGATACATCTAAAAATAGAGGATTTGATATGTCAACTTGCCGTAAAATGCTTTATGAGTGTGGCTTTGATAAAATTAAAAGGGGCGATGAAACTACAATTGATTTAAATTTAGATTATTTATACAAAACAGAATCATTATAATATAAAAAGCTGACATCTAATAGTTGTCAGCTTTCTTAATTATAGTAATTATAATCCAAAGTTTATCTCTATATATTAACGCTAGATTATTTAATAACTTACTATCTATTTACTTTTGACATAAATCTTGACATGTGTCTGTTGATATAATCATCAATATCATCATTGTCACTATCAAATCCCCAATGGTCTTCTAATACTCTTATACTTCTATAACAAAGACCTACGTCTCCCTTTAATTTAAAATCTATAAGATCATACAACCAACATTCACGAGTATTTTCTTCCCAAAGATTATTCTTTTTAATATACTCATCTAAAATTAATTTGTATTTTAATAAAGTAAAGCGGTCTATAGTTATATTATTTATACCTACATTAAATTTACTTCCCCTTGTCATAAGCTCCCCCCCTAAGATATATTTTCAATTAAATTATAGCATAGACAAGCATTATTTGGGGTTATTTGTCAGTATAAACAATATTTCCTTCACTGATCGTATATTTAACTTTTCCTAATAATTTTTCCCCAATAAAAGGAGAATTACTTGATTTTGAATCAAAATCTCTTACTACCCATTGCTCATCTGCATCAAAAACCAAGATATCTGCAATAGCCCCCTCTTCAATATAACCTCTATCTAGATTATAAAGTTTTGCAGGGTTAATAGTCATTTTTTCTAATAAGCTCATCATACTTAAATGTTCTTCTTTTACTAAAGAAGTTATACCTAAAGCTAAAGATGTTTCCAAACCTATGATACCACTTGGACAAGCTGCAAAAGCACGATTTTTTTCTTCTATAGTATGTGGTGCATGATCTGTAGCTATTATTTCTATAGTGTTATCTTTTAACCCTTCAATTATAGTTTGCTTATCTTTCATAGTTCTAAGTGGCGGATTCATTTTTGCTAGTGAGCCATGCTTTAAAACATCTTCTTCTGTTAAAGTAAAATGATGAGGCGCTGCTTCAGCATAAACTTTTGCTCCAAGAGATTTTGCAAATCTAACTGCTTCGACTGATACACCTGAACTTATATGCTGTATACTTACTTTTGCACCTGTTTCTAGGGCTATCATACAATCCCTAGCTACCATTATATCTTCTGCACAAGTTTTAGCACCACCTTTAAGACCTAATTTTTTAGCAATTTCACTGTCATTTACTCCAGCAGTTTCTATAAAATTAGAATCCTCTTCATGAAGACTTATTGGCACATCAAGTTCTTTAGCTTTTTTCATAGCTTCATATAATATGTCTGTATCCATTATAGCTATTCCATCATCACTAAATCCTACAGCGCCATTTTCTAAAAGTTCTTCAAAATTAGTTAGTTCCTTTCCTCTAAAACTTTTTGTTATGCTTCCAACTTGAAGAACATTAATGCAAGCTTCTTTTACTTTTTCATTTATGTAATTTAAAGTTTCCACATTATCAACAACAGGTTTTGTATTTGCCATACAAACTACAGTCGTAAATCCACCTCTTGCAGCAGATTTTGCTCCACTTAATATATCTTCTTTTTTTGTAAATCCTGGATCTCTAAAATGAACATGAACATCTATAAGTCCTGGACAAACAACTTTATTTGTTGCATCTATTACTTCAGAGTAATTAGTTTCATCAGTTATTTTCCCAATTTCCTTTACTCTCCCATCTTTTATGACTATGTCAGTTATTTCATCTCGATTACTTTTAGGGTCTATTAATCTACCATTTTTAATTAAAATCATAAATATCTCCTTTGTATAATATTTATTTCTACATAAATTATAAATATTGTACCATTTTTATAAGACATTTTGAAATATTTTCACAACTTTTCTTAAAACTGTACGTCTAATATTAAATAAATTTTATTTAACTTCGATTCCATTCATAATGATATCTACCATTTCTTTTAAGGCTTCCTCATACTCAATATTATTATCACTTAACAAGGTTGTACTAATAAAAGTTCTAATTGTTGATGAAATCGTTGTCTTTAATATTGGAATAGATACTGAAATAATTTTATTTTCTTTTATTGCCATTTCTAATAATTCTATTGTTGGCTCCCATTGAGTTTCCAACCTTTTTGTTACCTTATCATAAATTTCAGGACATTTTTCCTTAATAAGATAAATTTGTCGCCAATTTATTTTATTATCAGGCAGTGAAATTATTATTTTTTTTAGTTTCTCTTTAATGTCTAGATCAGGATCTTGAATAATTTTCATTTCATACTCTCTTATTATTTCATTATAATGATCTATTACTTCAAAAAATAATGCTTCCTTATTTTTAAATAAATCGTAAATAGTTTTTTTACTAATACATAATTTTTTAGCTATATCATCCATAGTAAACTTAAGATTTTTTTCATTAAATTCTTCTATGGTAGCTTCAATAATCTTTTCTTTCAGTTCCATAAGTACCTCCATTATTTTTAGAGGAAAATAAAATTTCACATAACATTTTCAAATTTATCATATTTATTCTTCTTCATCAACAGTATAAAAAAATTTTATATTTAATATATTTTATATATTTTATAATTGCAAAATTAGTCAATCATCTTCTTGAAATTTTACAAAAACTACATATTTTTGTAAAAATTTATATTAAATTTATTTTTTTGTCGAAAAATGTATTTACAAACATAATATTTTTTCGTATAATAATTCTTGTATATAAGAGGAAAACTTTTAACCACTTAGGAAAGGCTTCTCCTCTATAAGGAATTTCCATATTACTTGGAAGATAAACCTTAAACAGGTATTTAATAATTTAATATTTTTATTAGGAGGAAATCGGTATGATTCAAATTTTAACAGGTACTGCTTTATTATTAGTAGTATTAGCATTATTTACTTTATTTAGTTACAAAGCTCCGCAAGGTATGAAAGCTATGGGTGCATTAGCAAACGCTGCTTGTGCAAGTTTCCTTGTTGAAGCATTCCACTATTCATTATTCGGACAACAAATGGGTATTTCATTCTTAGAAGGCGTTGGTGCTGCAAACGGTAACTTAGGTGGTGTTGCTGCAGGTATACTAGTACCTTTAGCACTTGGTGTATCACCAGTTTACGCTGTATTAGTTGGTTTAACTGTTTCAGAGTTCGGAATACTTCCAGGATTTATAGCAGGATATTTAATATCATTCGTTATCAAATTCTTAGAAAAGAAAGTTCCAGCTGGACTTGATTTAATTGTTATAATAATAGTTGCTGCTCCTTTAACTAGAGGAATAGCTATGGTAATGGATCCAGTAGTAAAAAATACTTTACTTCAAATAGGAACAGTTTTAATACAAGCTCAAGAAACATCTCCAATAATAATGGGATTAATACTTGGTGGATTAATAACAGTTGTTGCTACAGCTCCACTTAGCTCAATGGCATTAACTTCTATAATAGGTTTAACTGGTGTTCCAATGGGAATAGGTGCTCTTGCAGTATTTGGTTCTTCATTCATGAACTATGTATTCTTCTCAAAAATGAAGTTCGGTTCTAAGAAAGACACTATATCAGTTGCAATAGAGCCATTAACTCAATCAGATATAATATCTGCTAACCCAATCCCAGTATACGTTACTAACTTCATAGGTGGTGCTATGTCTGGTATAATAGTTGCTTTAATGGGAATTACAGTTTCTACTCCAGGTCTTGCTACTCCAATAGCTGGTTTCGCTGTATCTGTTGCAGAAAACGGTATGAACGGATTAATAGCTGCTGCTGGATGTATGATAGTAAGTATATTAGGTGGATTCATAGGATACGCTATATTCAAAAACACTAACATAAAAACTGCTGATGAAATTCGTGGAACTCAATCAGAAGTAGAATCAGTTGCTTAATATAAATACTTAATATAAAAAGCTCAAAGGTTTAATATAAATTATCCCTTTGAGCTTTTCTTTTATAATTTTATTAAAATAATGAACTTCCATATTATTTTATAACTTTTCCCTCCTTATAGTAGATTTAATAAATATTTCTTGTAATTGTTTTTCATCTTCATCTTCAATACATTTCTTTATTTTATTAAATTCATTTTCAAAATTATTCATTGCAGTAAGTAAATTTTCTTTATTACCCAAAAACAATAAACTCCATAATTTTTCATTCATATTGGCAATTCTAGTTAGATCTCTATAGCTATCTCCAATAAATTCTCCCGTATTCCTATTTTCAATATCACTGTTAATTAGTGAAACTGCAAGAACATGAGGTAGTTGGCTTGTAAATGCTATCATTTCATCATGAAATTTAGCATTAGTTCTTCTTATTTGCTTAAATCCCATTTCTTTAGCTAATTTTTCAATTTTTTTCAAATTTTCTTCTTTATTTCTATTTGTTTCAATTATTAAAAAGTTTGCTCCTTTAAAAACTTTATTTGTGGCATAATCAATACCTTTTTTCTCCCTGCCTGCCATTGGATGAGCAAAAACAAAATCTATATTATCCGGCAAAACATTTACAATATCTTCAATAAATATTTCTTTAATTCCTGTTACGTCAGTTATCAATGCACCTTTCTTGAATTTTTCTTTATTTTTTATAATAAAATCTTTTACTAAATTAGGATAGATTGCTAAAACAATTAAGTCAGCTTGAGACATTATTTCATCTTCATGACTAAAACCTTCTTTAATAATGCCTATGTTTTTAGCTTTTTCTAATGTTTGAATATCTGTGTCTATTCCATAAACTTCCTTATATCCTGCTTCTTTTAGTGCCATGGCATATCCCCCACCAATAACACCAAGTCCTACAATTAATATTTTCATAAAACACCTCTTATTTATATCCTTCCTTCTTTTTATAACAACCTAATAATTTAAAGAATTGACTTTTATCTTGAATTAAACTTATTGCCCCTCTTACATTGTCATCTTCTATATTACCTTCAAAATCAACATATAGTACATATTCATAAAGTTTACTATTACTTGGTCTAGATTCTATTTTTATCATATTAATATTATTTTTTGCAAAATGACTTAATAAATTATACAAAGTTCCTGCTTTATTATCTAAAGAAAAAATAACTGTAACTTTATTACAATCTTTTGATGTTTCCAAGTGTTTACTTATTATCACAAATTTTGTGTGATTATTTTCATTGTCATTTATATTTTTTTCTAGTATGTCTAAATCATAAATTTTAGCTGCTCTGCAACTTGAAATTGCTGCCTTACTTTTATCATTTAAAGATGAAATATGTTTAGCACTAATAGCTGTATTGTAAAAATATATTAGTTTAAAATCATCATGTTCTTTTAAAAACTCTCTACTTTGTTCAAATCCCTGAGGATGAGAATACACTTCTTTAATGTCTTCAATCTTAGCACCTTTTACTCCAATTAAATTTTGATTAATTTTTATACTTTCTTCACCAACTATATAAAATCCATACTTAGACAATAAATCATAAACAGATGTTATAGCACCTGTGCATGAATTTTCAAAAGGTAAAATTCCATAGTCAATTTCATCATTTTGCAATGCAATAAATACATCTTCAAATTTTTCATAATTTATAGATTTTTGGTTTTCTCCAAAATATTCAATCATTGCTTCCTCGCTAAAAGATCCTTTTACACCTTGATAACCTATTTTTATATTTTTTTCTATTTTATAATTTCCTTTATGAACTACCATTTCTTCTTTGCTTACAATTTCCTCTTGTAAACTTTTGCTTAAATCCATTAAAGTTCTAATAAATAATTTAGTTACTTTTTCATATTCTTTTTTTGATAATCTTTTTAAATTTTTTTCTATTACTTCTTTCTCTCTACTTTCATCAAATATTTGCATATTATTTTCTGATTTGTATTTTGCAATATTTTTTGATATTTCTATTCTTCTTTCAAATAATTTTATTAACTCTTTGTCTATTGTATCAATTTCACTTCTATAATGGGATAAATCCACACTAACTCCCCCTTTTTAATATACAATATCTAAAATTCCTATGGCTGCAACTGATTCAATAACAGGAACAGCCCTTTGTACTATGCATGGATCATGTCGTCCTTCTATTTTTAATACAGTCTCTTCCATACTCTCAACATTTATTGTATTTTGTTCTTTATATATAGATGGTGTGGGTTTAATTGCCACCTTAAATACAATAGGCATTCCGTTTGTAATTCCACCTAGTATACCTCCATTATTATTACTTCTAGCTCTTATCTTTTCACCTTCCAAATAGTATTCATCATTGGCTTGTGACCCTTTCATCTTACATAAATCAAATCCTTTGCCAAATTCAATTCCTTTTACTGCTGGCACAGAAAACATCAAATGAGCAAGTGTAGATTCCACAGAGTCGAAGAATGGACTTCCAAAGCCAGCATCTATTCCAAGTACTGCACACTCTATACTTCCTCCTATGGAGTCTCCTTCTTGTCTTACAGTCAATATTTCATCTTTTATATTTTCTTTCAAATCTGCATTAATCACTGGGATTTCTTCATTTTTTAACTTCTCTAATATATTATTATTTAAGTTTATATCTAAAAAACTTTCATCTTCCACTGTACCCACTGATTTTATATGAGCCACAATTTCTATACCTTTACTTCTTAGTATTTGTTTACAAATAGCTCCTGCAAATACTAAGGGTGCAGTTATTCTTCCCGAAAAATGACCTCCCCCTCTATAATCATTAAATCCTTTATACTTAACATAACCCGTATAATCACCATGACCTGGTCTCATAGTATTTTTAAGTTTTGAATAATCCTTTGACTTATTGTCATTATTTCTTATTATGGCACAAAGTGGTGTACCTGTTGTTTTTCCCTCAAAATAGCCACTTAATATCTCTGGATTATCATCTTCTTTTCTACTTGTTGAAAGTTTACTTTTACCAGGCAATCTTCTTCTCATTTCTCTCATAACTTCATACATATCAATGGAAAATCCACAAGGTAAATTATCAATATTTATACCAATAGCATTTCCATGGGATTCTCCAAAAATAGAAAGTTTTATATTATTCCCCCACATTCCACTCAACGGTTATCCCTCCTATTTTTTCAAAATCTTCAAAAAATTTAGGGTACGATTTTGACACACAGTCATAATCCTTAATTATTATAGGTTTATTACATCTAGAAGATACCATTGCAAGGGTCATTGCTATTCGGTGATCTTTGTGGCTCCATACTTCTACTCCACCTTCTAATTCTTCCACACCTTCAACTATGATACTATCTTCTTTTTCAATTATATTAGCTCCCAATTTATTAAGTTCAGAAGTTATGGCTGACAATCTATCACATTCTTTTATTCTAAGTCTTCCCACATTAGTTATTTCTGTTCTACCTTTTGCCAAAGCTGCCACTGAAGTAAGTACGGGTATTATATCTGGACATTGACTACCATCAATATAAGTTGACTTTAATTTTTTTGTTTTTCTTCCTTCAATTTTATTGCCTTTGCCTACTAAAATATCTATATTCATCCTTTGTAAAATATCTATTACTTCTTTATCCCCTTGAAGAGAGTTAATATCTAAATCGTTACAAATTATTTTATTTCCCAAAGCATCGCCACAGAGGAAAAACGCCCCTTGAGAGTAATCGCCTTCTACTCTATAATTTCTTGATTTATATTTTTGGCTTCCTTTAATTACAAATTCTTTATATTCATTATTAATTATTTCTATACCAAAATCTTTCATCACTTTCAATGTTAAATCTACATAAGATTTTGACTCCATTTCTGTAGTAATAATTATTTTTGAATCTTCTTTTAATAATGGCAAAGTAAATAATAAACCACTTATAAATTGTGAACTCACGTTACCTTCCAGTTCATAAGTTCCGCCTTTTAGTTTCCCATTTATCTCTAAATTAAGACGATCCTTTTCATAAGAGTATTCAATATTTTCCTTGTCAAATATATTGTAGTACGTTGTTAGTGGCCTTTTTCCTAAGTTACCTCTTCCAATAAATTTACTCTTACCTTCAAACAACAAAGATATTGGCACTAAAAATCTTAAAGTAGACCCTGATTCATTGCAATCAATTATTCTATTGTTTTTAGTATTTTGTATATCTCTGTTAGGTCCAATGATTTCCACATAATCTTCATATTTTGTAATTGTTGCACCTAAAGATCTCATAGCATCTATAGTTGCAATTATATCATCTGAATAATCTATATTATCAATTCTACATAATTGATTACTCAAAGATGCACAGATTATAGCTCTATGTGCCATACTTTTAGATGGTGGTATTTTAACTTCTCCCCTTAATTTCGATGGATATATTTTTAAATCTCCCATTTAATCACCTTCTATATTTCTCTACCCACTGCTTTTGCTATCACTTTAAGTTCTTCCATTAAATTTGCAAATACTTCGGGTTTAATAGATTGAGCACCATCACATAAAGCATTTTTAGGATCATTATGAACTTCTATAATTAGACCATCTGCACCTACAGCTATAGCTGCTTTTGAAAGGGATTCTACCATCCACCATTTTCCTGTAGCATGACTTGGATCTATAACAACTGGAAGATGACTTAATTTTTTGATTGCAGGAACCATACTTAAATCTAAAGTATTTCTTGTATATGTTTCAAATGTTCTTATTCCTCTTTCACAAAGTATTACTTTTTCATTTCCTCCTGCCATAATATATTCTGCACTCATTAGCAACTCTTCTATAGTTGCTGATAATCCTCTTTTTAATAAAATTGGTTTATCTATTTTCCCTAATTCTTTTAGTAAATCAAAGTTTTGCATATTTCTAGCTCCCACTTGAATTATATCCACACATTCTACGAATTTTTCTATATCACAAGGTGACATTATTTCCGTTACTATTGGAAGCCCCGTCTCTTCTTTAGCTTTGTTTAATAAGTCTAAGCCTTCATATTTTAATCCTTGGAAACTGTATGGAGAAGTTCTTGGTTTGAATGCTCCACCTCTTAAGAATCCTGCTCCATATTTTTTAACCTCATCTGCCACTAATTTTATTTGTTCTTCACTTTCAACTGAGCAAGGTCCCGCTATCATTGCTATTTTATTTCCACCTATTTTTTGACCACAAACATCTACAACTGTATCTTCTGGATGAAATGCTCTGTTGGCTTTTTTGTAAGGTTCTTGTACCTTCATAACTTTTTCCACGCAATCATGAGATTCAATTAACCATGGATCAATTTTGCTTGTATCTCCAACTAAACCAAGTATTGTACATTCTGTTCCCTCACTTTTATCTACTGATACATTTAGTTGTTCTAACTCTTTAGTTAACATTGCTATTTCTTCCTCACTTACTCTTTGTTTTAATATAACTATCATTTTTACTTCCTCCTCATTTTTTATTTTATAATAAAAAAGAGAACTCATAATGAGTTCTCTTAAATAAACAGATTTGAAATACACTTAGGCTTATATGCCTATAAATATATTGATATCTATAATAACCCATTAGAAAAGATTTTATATTTTTTTCTGCAAAAGAAGTAGCCAGCGCTAAAATAAAAGCCCCAGAACATAAAATAGAAAAAGCTATAAAATTTTGCAGTTAAATTCTTTTCTAATTCTTTCATGATTATTATCCCTTTCTTAAAAATTTTTATTAGTTCATTTTAATATAGTAATTTTTCATATTTTTTATTGTTGATTAAATATTATTCACCTTTTACTTATTTGTCAATGTATTTATTTTTATTTTTAAAATAATTTATTTTTTTATGCATTTTCATAAAATATTTTTTTAATATTAATGTAAAAATACTATTAAATAAATTTTATGCAAATATATACAAATAAAAAAGACCATAATCGATTTCTCAATTACAGCCTTTTTCTTAATATTTATTCTTATCCAAAGTATCTTTCTAATAATCCTAAGAATGCTTTACCATGTCTAGCTTCATCTTTACACATTTCATGAACTGTATCATGTATAGCATCTAATCCTAATTCTTTAGCTCTTTTAGCTATTTTTAATTTTCCTTCAGTAGCTCCGTATTCAGCTTCAACTCTTGCTTCTAAGTTAGCTTTAGTATCAGCAACAACTACTTCTCCTAATAATTCAGCGAATTTAGCAGCATGTTCTGCTTCTTCGAAAGCTATTCTTTGGTAAGCTTCAGCAACTTCAGGGAATCCTTCTCTATCAGCTTGTCTTGCCATAGCTAAGTACATTCCTACCTCTGTACATTCACCAACAAAGTTAGCTCTTAATCCTTCTAATACATCTTCATCTATTCCTTGAGCAACACCTATTCTGTGTTCATCAGCCCATCTTAATTCTCCAGTCATTTCTTCGAACTTGTCAGCTCCTACTTTACAAACTGGACATAATTCTGGAGCAGTTTCTCCTTCATGTATATATCCACATACTGTACATACGAATTTTTTCATAATATTAAATCCTCCCAATAATCATCTCTTTTATGTATACTAATTATATATACCCCATGATTTCTAATTCAAACATTCTTTCGAAAAATATTTAAATTTTAATTTTACCAAATCATGACATATAAAATATTAACATACTATTTATAAAGTTTCTACTAGTAGATTGTTATTTTTTACAAAAATAGTTATAAAGTGTTATTCATTTAAAATAAACAACGTATCTTTTACAATATAAATTGGAAGTGTTTTATATATCATAACCTATCATTAAAACAATTTTTTCTACTTCTTCCTTATTTTTTTCATTTCCTCTTTCGCCTAAATGAACACATCTATTTGGCTTAAAAGTCCCATTTATTAGTTTAGTAGAAAATGCTAAACATGTTGCTACACCGCATTTACCACAATTTATTTTTGGCAAAAATTCATAAACATCAATAGGGCTTGGTAGCTTTCTCATCTCTTCATTTGGAATAATTTCTTCTCTTTTATCTGCACAATCATTTATAAGATTTTTTATATAATCTAATGTTTCAAATGCGTCAGTTTCATTGAGCAATTTTGATACAGCAACTTCCTCTTTATAAATAATAATTATTTTGGGACCGTAATTAAATGTTAGAGTCCCTGCCTTTTGATTATATATTCCAGTTTTTAAATATGTATTTAAATAAGGAAATAAATCTTCTATGTTTCTAGAAAAACTTCCTCTAATTCTTATTCTGTTAGAATCTGTCGTACAAGGTTGAATAAAATTCAAATCTAAATTTTCTAGGTACATTTATTTTCTCCTTTTACAAATTATTTAGTGCGTATACTAATTTATCTATATGCTCTTTTTCCGTAAAATAACCCATACTTACCCTTAAGGTTCCTATTTCTTTCGTTCCAATTATTTCGTGAGCACAAGGAGCGCAATGAAGGCCAGCCCTTACCATTATGTCATATTTATTATCTAGAGTATGGGCCACCTCTTCAGCTCTTTTATTTTTTATGTTAAAAGATATAACTGGTGTGATTTTTTCACTATCCTTTGGTCCATATATCTCTATATTTTGAACTTGAGATAAAGATTTTAATGCATACTCAGTTAAACTCTTCTCTTTTTCATATATATTTTCTATTTTTTCTTTTTTCAAATACTTAATAGCTTCTCTTAATCCACATATACCACTTACATTAAGGGTTCCTGTTTCCAATTTATTTGGATAATAATCAACTTGATACTCATAAGCAGAATCTCCACCAGTTCCTCCACTTTTAATAGGGTCAATGTTATAGTCACAATTTATAATAAATCCTCCTGTACCCATAGGACCTAGCAAGCTTTTGTGACCAGTAAATGTAAGTATATCTATATTATCTTTTTTCACGTCTACTGGATAAGCTCCACAAAGCTGAGCTCCATCTACTACAAAAGGAATTTTATTTTCCCTAGCTATTTTTCCAATTTCCTCAATTGGTTGTATAGTTCCAATAACGTTTGATGCTCCAGTAAATATGATAAGTTTCGTATTATTGTTTATCAGCGCTTTTACATCTTCAGGTTTAGTAAATCCATGTTGGTCACACTTTACTTTGCTTATTTCTATATTTTTTTCTTTTTCTAAAGTTTTTAATGTTCTCCATACAGCATTATGTTCTAAAGAGCTTGTTATTACATGATCATTTTCCTTTAGCATACCCCTAAGTACCATATTTATGGATTCTGTCACATTAGATGTAAATATAACATTTTTAGGATTATTAAAATTAAATAATTCACCAATAAGTTTTCTACATTCGTATACTATAAAATCTGATTCCATTGCTTTTTGGTATGCTCCTCTCCCAGAGCTAGTACCATTATTAGTCATAAAATCATATACTGCTTCACTTACTTTTTTTGGCTTTGGAAAAGATGTTGCAGCATTATCTAAATATATTTTCACTATTAATTCCCCCCAATTATCCTTCCACAATTTTACACCTTATTTAAATGATAGCATATTTACATGTAAGAAATATATTTTAGATTATTTAATTTCATTAAATTCTAACTATTAATATAAAAAAATTTGTAATATAAAAAATTATATAAAGTCAACAGTAGAATAATATTTTTTTTTCTGATAAAATACTAAAGACATTATTTTTAGAGGGTGATATATAAATGAGAAATACAGGTGTATTTATAGCAATTGAAGGGCCTATCGGTGCTGGTAAGACTACTTTAGCGAACTTACTTAATGAACACCTAGGCTATACACTTCTTAGAGAAATTGTAGAAGAAAATCCATTTTTATCAAAATTTTATACTGATATTAAGGAATATGCTTTGCAAACAGAAGCATTTTTTTTATTCAATAGAGTTAAACAATTGGAAGATGTAGAAAAAAATATCCTTAGCAAATCAAATGGAGTTGTAAGCGATTATCATATAGTGAAAAACCTTATATTTGCTGGTATAACACTGGATAATAATCAGTTCCATAGATATAAGCAAGTCTACAACATATTTGTAAATGACTTACCACAACCAGATATAGTAATTTACTTAAATTCAAATACTGATACTTTAATGAAAAGAATAGCTACAAGAGATAGAAGTTTTGAAAGACAAATGGATAGAAATTATATTGATAACCTTCGTAACGAATATAAATATTATTTTAATCCACTTTCTATTAAGCATAACTTTACAGGAAAAGAACCTATAATCATAGAAATTGATAATTCTAATTTAGATTTTCTTAATAACGCGGAAGACAAAGAATTTATCATAAATAAGGTAGAAGAGGCAATATCATCTTTAGGAGGAAAACAGAGTGTTTAGATTAGAAAATAAAAGCGATAAATGCGCTAACAGAGATTTATTTATAACTGTTGCGGGAAATGTAGGAGCAGGAAAATCTACATTAACGAAATTAGTTGGAGAAAGATTAGGATTTGAAACTCACTTTGAAAAAGTTGATGGAAATCCATACTTAGAAGATTTTTATAAAGACCAAGAAAAATGGGGATTCCATTTACAACTTTACTTCTTAGCTCAAAGATTTAAACAACAAAAAGAAATCCATGCAAATGGACTTAATAATATACAAGATAGAAGTATATATGAAGATGTTGAAATATTTGCTAGAAACTTATATGATAACGGAAAAATGACAAAAAGAGATTATATAACTTATAGAGATTTATTCAACGATATGGTTCCTCATCTTAGAACGCCAGACTTAATGATATATCTTGATGGATCTATAGATACTATAATAGAGAGAATAAACTTAAGATCTCGTGATATGGAAAAAGATGTGGATGTTGAATATTGGACAAACCTTCATAATAGATATGAAAACTGGATAAAAGAGTACAATGCTTCTCCAGTATTATATGTGAATATTAATGAAGTTGATTTAATAAACAATCCAGAACATTTAGATATATTATGTGAAAAAATAAAAGAAACTTTAAATATATAATATGATATAATATAAATCCAACATTAGTAAAAAATAGGATTTGTTAACTATAAAAGGAGAGCCAATAAATAGTAAAATTATTTATTGGCTCTCCTTTTATTATTTTTATTCCATCTGAGATCTTATCACATCTTTTGGTGATTCTTCTAAAGATTTCTTTTTAAGGAAAGATAATTTCGTCTCAGAAATTATTATAGATGAAAAAATTATTATACATCCTATTATCATTCTAGCTGTTAATACCTCATGGAAAATTATCACCGACATTATTGTACCAAATACGGATTCAGTAGATAAAATTATGGCTGATTTTGTTTGATCCACCTTTGACTGACAAATAGTCTGCAATAAAAATGCAATAGCAGTACTAAATACTCCTAAGTATAGTGCGCCCATTAAACCTACTGTACTTGCTTGAATATTAGTTTGTCCAGTTAACATTTGCAGTACAAAAGATAGAATAAAGGCAACTACAAATTGTGTAACAGTTAGAACATAAACACTATGTTTACTACTAAATTCTCCAGTAAAGAAAATATGAAATGCAAATCCAATAGCACATAAAAATGTTAGAAAATCTCCAAAATTTACACTTAAATCCGGTTCCAAAGATAAGACTCCTATTCCTAAAAGGGCCATAAAACTACTTATAACACCAATTTTATCTAGTTTTCTTCTGTATAATATAAATCCTATAAAAGGTACTATAACAACATTTGCAGCTGTTATAAAAGCATTCTTTGAAACAGTAGTGTAAACAAGGCCTATAGTTTGAGTAGAAAATCCTATAAATGAAAATAATCCCAACCATACTCCTGCTATTAATGATTCTTTTGTAAAATTTTCTTTAATTTTTTTATAAAATACTATGCCTAGTATAAGACTTGCTATGAAAAATCTAAGAGTCATTGTTTGTATAGGACTAAGTCCTCCATCTAGGGCTAGTCTAGTACCTATAAATCCACTTCCCCATATAATTGCAATTGTAAATAATCCTATTTCACCAATGTACTTTCTCATCTGATACCTCCTTATTTATGCTTACAATTCTATGGTATCTTAATTGGATATATTTGTAAATGAATTGTACAAAACATATTTCTGAAACCTATTAACACACTTTTATAGTATTTTTTTCATAATTCCTAAAGCTACTCCATCATTATTCACACTATCTGTTACGTAATCAGCAATTGATTTTACTTCATCAGAAGCATTCCCCATAGCTATGCCACATGCAACTACCTTTAGCATATCTATATCATTTTTTCCATCACCAAAGGCATATGTATTTTCAATAGGTATATTTAAGTGATTTATTACTTTTAAAATTGCCTTTGACTTAGTATTTTTCTTTACATATACTTCAAGCGCTCTCTTATTTATACTACTAAAATAATCACACTCAGGGTTTTTCCTTATAATATTTAAGCATAAATTTTCCATCATATCATCTTTACATAACATTTCAACTTTATGTATATTAATTTCTTCACAGTTATACTCATCTTTTATATAATTTTTAGGAACTTCTATCTTATCAAGATAATCATGAAAGTTCTTAAAATGTTTTTTCATATAACAATGTGTTTCTCCTTGAAGTACATATTCTATATAATTATTTTCCAATTCCTCTACTAGATTCTTAATAAATACTCTATCAATAGAATCAGTATAAATAGTTTTATTATTCATTATAATGTGGGCTCCATTTGACAGAATAAATCCGTCAAAGCCAAATTCTAATATGGTCTTTGGTAAAAAAGCATAAGGTCTTCCTGTGGCAATAAAAGCATAATCTCCATATTTTTGTAAGCCTTTTATGGCCTCTTTAACCTTTGGGCTAATATCTTTCATCCCTTTCATAGAATCTATTAATGTTCCATCTATATCAAAAAATACAATTTTTTTCATTATTTACACCTTCTTTTTATGATAAATAACCAGGTTGGTTATGATTTGTTAATAGTAAAAAATAAACGGTAAATTAATTAAAATTTACCGTTTATAGTGCGTTAGACCATTTATATATTAATATTGTGTATCTAATAATCCACAGAATGCGTCTACTGGACTTACTCCTGTAAATTCAGAACGTCCTACCATTTTTTCAACTAATGCTTCTAATGTGCTTTCTTTTCCATCATAAGCATTTATATAAGTCTTAACTTGAGGTACATCAGCTAAGTGGAATGGACATTGTATTGAAACAAATATTGTTGGTACTTCATTTACATAGAATGGTATATCTGGAGTACCTTTACTTGGTGGCCACTCTATACGTTGATGAGTATTTGGAGCAACATTAGCGACATTTATTATTAAATCATGGTTATCTGTTAAAGTAGATATTGGACGTTTTTGAGCATAAACATTCATTATAGCTCCCATAAGTTCTTCTTTAGGAAGTTTCATTATTTTGTCCATTGGAGATTCATATATCTCAACTTCATAACCTTCTGCTTCTAATAACTCTTTTAAGTTTTGTATTGGTGTTTTCTTTCCGCCATTCATCATAGCCATTAATTTACCAAATCCACTCTCCACACCTTTTACTTCAACAAGTAAAATACGCTTATGTTTTTCAGTAGTAATTGGGAATATACCTTCTTTATTTTTTACTAGAGTTATAGCTTTATCAGATACTTCTGCTTCTATAGCAGTATTTTCAGGTAATCCTATTTTAGCCATAGCTGATTCTTTTTCAGGTAATATTTCTGTTTTAGCTTTTGTATGTAATCCTAAAGCTGCTTTTGTTCCTAATATTCTAGTTAAAGCTTCTTCTAAACGCTCATCAGTTATTATTCCATTTTTGTATCCTTCCATCATCCATTGGAAATCTTCATCTGGATCATTGAAGAATAAGAATAAATCAGAACCTGCAGCTATAGCAGTTGGTAACATTTCACTACGCTTTAATGGAGAAGTCATAGCAACCATGTGAGAAGCATCAGTTACAACTAAACCATTGAAGTTCATTTTTCCTCTTAATAAATCAGTTAATATATATTTACTTAATGTTGCTGGCATTACTAATTCTTCAGTAGTTGCTTCTGGATTGAAGTGACGTACATATTCTGGTAATGCTATATGACCTGCCATTATTGATGGAAGTCCAGCTTCTATTAAACCACCATAAACTCTACCAAATGTAGCATCCCATTCTTCTACAGATAACCAGTTTGGAGCGAAAGATAAATGTTGATCTCTTTCATCTATACCATCTCCAGGGAAGTGTTTAGCAGCAGGAGCTATACCACTTTCTTGGATACCTCTCATGTATTCTAATGATAGTTCTAAAGTTTGTTCTACGTCAGCAGACCAAGTTCTTGTTGATATTATTGGGTTTCTCCAGTTTCTATTTATATCAACTATTGGAGCAAAACTCCAGTTACAACCTATAGCAGCAGCTTCAACACCAGATACTCTACCCATTTCATAAGCATATCTTTTATCATTTGTTGCAGCTATTTTAACTTCATTACCAACATATGTCCCATCTGTACAAGCTCCATTACCACCTGCTTCTGTATTAGCAGCTATTAATAGAGGTACTTTAGAATTTTCTTGAAGTATTCTATTTTGCTCATACACTTCTTCAGCTTTACCTGGGTTATATCTAACTCCACCTATGTGATAATTATCTAAAATACTTTTTAAATATTCTTCATCACGGCTTGCTCCCATGTTTACAAATAATTGACCTATTTTTTCTTCTATAGTCATATTTGCAATTGTATCTTGTACCCATTTTATACCTTGTTCATCAAGGTTATAAGGTTTTGCTTTTAAATTTACCATTATTTTGTCCCCCTTATTGATGATTATCATACTAGTATACCAGTATGTTTAAAATAATAATTTAAGATATTTATTTCAAAGATATGGAGAATTACCTCCATATCTTAATTTAACTGTTTATTAATTTTATTGTCATTATATCACTAACTTTATATATTTCTTTAATTATTTAGTTTTGTATCCAAAGTCAGGTATATTATGCCATCTATTACGTAAATAATGTGCTGCCATTTTAGGCTTTCTTTCCCTAGTAAATACTCCCTTTTTATTTCCTTGAACACGTATTATACCTTGGCTTGTTGCAAAATCAGCAAAGTTCCATACTTGTTCTCCAACAAAATTAGGGAATTTATCAACTACTTCATGATTAGCTTCTAAGTATTCTACTTGATATTCTTCTGTGAACATTACAGAAGTAGTATCACGCATACCACAAACTGTATCTGCACCGTATTCAGTAAACATTATTGGTTTACCTGGACATCTTTTATTCCATCCTTCAAGTTCTGCATTTAAATACATTTTTGCCACTTCTAAATCTCCACCTTGTGCATACCATCCATAGTATCTATTTAAACAAAGTACATCTAGTAATTCTGCTATTTGGCATGTGTCTGGGGTAGACATTAAGTATGTAACTACAGTTACTGGTCTTTTTTGAGGATCTAACTCTTTTGTTAATTCTATAAGTGGTTTGAAGTATTCATCAGCTCCCTTTTCATCTGATGCAGGTTCATTGGCAACTGACCACATTACTACACATGGGTGATTTTTATCTCTTGCTACTAATTCTCTTATTATATCTTGGTGGTGTTCAAAAGTTTGGATTTCTTGCCATGTATCTCTTCTTTCTGCACCAGCCATCATTGTAGCCATGAAGTTTAAGTGTACACCAACAGCAGGAGTTTCATCTATTACAACTATACCTTCTCTGTCTGCCAGTCTCATTATTTCTTCTGAATAAGGGTAGTGAGCTGTTCTAAATGAGTTTGCTCCTATCCATTTCATTAAGTTAAAATCTTTAACATTTAATGCTTCATCAAACCCTCTTCCATGTATGTTTGAGTCTTCATGTTTTCCAAATCCTTTGAAGTAGAATGGTTTATTATTTATTAAGAATTTACCATCTTCTACTTTTACAGTTCTCACACCAAAAGGTTGTTCATAAGTATCTATTATTTCATTATTTTCATTTAATAAATCAACTTTTAAGTTATATAGGTAAGCATTCATAGGCTCCCATAACTTAACATCTTCTATTTCTACCTTACCCTTAGAGCCTTCACTCTTAGCAACAACTTTGTTATCTTCATCTATTACACTTATAACAACAGATGCTTCTCCCTTAACTTCTACTTCATAATCTACTTTTCCTAAAGTATTTTCAAAGTCAGTTACTACTGTAACATCCTTTACATATGTTTTAGGAGTAGTGTATATTTTTACTGGTCTATGAATTCCAGCATAGTTAAAGAAATCGAAGTTTACTGGATTTGTAGTTTTAGTTGATCCATCTGGTAATTTAGTTTCTTGAACTATACCTACTGGTAATGTACTTTCATCTAATATATTGTTTACTGCTACTGTTAATCTATTTTTTCCTACAGTAACAAATTCATTTAACTCAGCTTCAAATGGAGTAAATCCACCTTTATGTTCAACTAATAATTTACCATTAACATATACTTTAGCATGATGAGTAGCAGATCCAAATCTAAGTACTACTCTTTCATCTAACATATTTTTATTTATTACAAATTCTCTTTCATACCATACCCATCCCATATGGTCTCTAAAATCAGAACCTTCTACTAAGTCATTATATGAAGATGGAACTGCCATTCTTATGCTATCTTTAAGTCCAGTTTGATTCCATTTTTCTTCAAATCCAGTACCTTTATCTAATTTAAAGTTCCAAATTCCATTTAAATCTATAATTTGCCTAGTTTCTGTCATTATTGGATATAACATGTTATTCACCCCACTACCAATATATTTAAAACTTTTTATCTTAAAGAGTTATCAAACTCTTCTATTAATTGTTTTTGATAAACTTCATCAAATTCTCCATTCATCAATTTTGGAACTGCTTCTCCCACTAATCTTTCCCAAGAAAATCCTTCTTTATTTACTAATATAGGATAGAATCTTACATCGTTGTTTTTAGCAGCTTGTAAATCCCCTGGTGCATCTCCAACCATTAATATTTTGTCAGTATCGTAACCTTTTTTCTTAAGTTCAGCTATACAGTGTTGCTTAGTTCCAGCTTCTTGTCCTAATAATGCTCTTAGATATTTTACTAAGTCATTTCTATTCCATTCATCATTCAAAGCTTCTCCATTAGCTGATGATACTACTGAAATATCAACTTTTTTAGATAATTCTTCTAAACCTTCTTTTACATTTTCAAAAGGTTCATCACCCTTTGGTAAGTTTTCTATTGCTTCATTAACATTTAAAGACCACTCAAGAGTCATTTTTAAAGCCTTACTATCAGTTTTTTCTATTTCATTTTTTAATGATCTATTTGATAATTCATTAGTTGTATCAACCCAGTTTAATAAACTATCAAGATCTTCTATTTCTATACCTTTTTCTCTTATTATTTTAAAAGTTTCAGCTAAACCTTTGAATCTGTTTATTCCTCTAGTTTGAGTGTATAAATTTAAATCATACCAAAGGTTTAATATATATTCTTCATTTTCATGTAGATTCCATGTTTTTATCATTTCTGGTGCAAAACACTCTCTATGTTTTATTTCCATAGTATCCATTGCACATCCATCAGAGTCAACACATACTAAAAAATCTTGTATTTTCTCGTATTTATCAAATATATTTTCCATAATTACCGCCTTCTTAAATTATTTAAATTTAAACTTCTATACTTGTATACTACCATACATTCATTTTTATTACAATCCTTTTCCCACATTTTTTCGTAAAAAAAGACAGATTTTCACTCTGTCTCTTAATCCATATATTAATTGATTATAATTTAGTATTTCATACTGAACAAAAAGTGTGTACTTACTTTCCCATAGAATATTTAAAATATATAAAAAGCTACTCTAATAATAAAAGCAGCTTTTTATATTATATATCTTTGCATTTTCTATATTCACTGGGTGATATCTTTTCTATTGATTTAAAAACTTTAGAAAAGTATTTTTTATCGTTATATCCAACATAATAAGCAATATCTTCTATTGATAATGTTGTATTTTGAAGAATGTGTTTAGACTCTTTTATTCTGATTTCATTTATATATTCAGCTGTAGTTTTCCCTACTTCTTCTTTAAATTTTTTAGCTAAATTGGTTTTATGTACAAATAAATCCCGAGATATTTTTGACAGACCTATTTCTTGATTAAAATTCAGTTTTATATAATTTATTGCTTTTGAAACTAAGATAGAGTAATTGTTATTACTACACTTTTTTACGAGATTACAATATTCTTTTATCATTTCAATCATTAGTTGTTGTAATTGTTTTAAACTATTTGTATATTCTATCTTTACGGCAAACTTTTCAGATATTCTGTGTAAATAATATTCATCTATATTATTATTCTCTATAGTTTTTCTAGCTAAAGTATTTAAGGTTATTGCCAGATTTTTTGTATTTCTTATTGGCATATCTGGAAATCTTTCGAATGAACTTATTTTAAACTTATTCATTGTATCTAGTGCTTTTTTTTCATCTCCATTATTAATATGATGTAAAACTTCCCTTTCAAAAGCATATCTTTTTTTAATTTCCAGTATATCTTTTTCATAATTATCTAATGTATATATCTTACTTGATTTTTGAATCTCCTCTGATTTCATATTTATAAATTCACTTTTATTAATAGGTGAATTTGTAACTGCTATTACAATATCAGCTAGAGCCTTTTCCTTATTTTGATTTATTATTGGTATACAATCATATATATTTTTAGGAATAATTACATCAATAATATCGTTTACATCTTTATAATTTAAGTATGGCCCCATGGTTATAGTTGCTACTAAAGTATCCAAGTCATACATTCCAAAACTCATATACCTAAAGCCCAAATCATTTTCATAATAATATACACTATTAGTATTTGATGATGATAATACATCATTCATTTTGTTACATATATCTAAGCTTATTTCTTGAAATTGATTTGGTAGTTCAATACTATTAATATTACTTATTTTATTATCTCTATTATCTTTTATTATGAAATTTAGAGATTCGATTGAAATAACTATATCATATAAATGACCTATCTCTTCTTTATTTATTTTCATCTCATACCCCTCTTTTAAATTTAATTATTTATTCTATTATAGAATAATATTATACTATTTTATACTTTATTCTACTTTTTTCACCCCTAAAATACGTTTTCCATGATACAATATAGAAAATATACATCAAGGAGTAGTTTAAATGAGAAAAATATTAAATATTAATTCTAATTGGAAATTTATAAAAGAAGATAAATCAGATGCTTATTTAAATAATTATGACACTAAATCTTGGGAAACTGTAAATGTACCTCATACTTGGAATGCAATAGACGGTGCTAGTGGTAACGAATATTTTAAAGGTGCTTGTTGGTATAGAAAAGAACTTTCACTAGATAGAATATACCAAGGTAAAAAAATATATATTGAATTTGGTGCTGTAAATAGTATATCTGACGTTTATGTAAACGGAAAACATTTAGGCCAACATAGAGGTGGTTACTCTATATTTAGATATGATATTACTAATGTAATTAAATTTGGTGAAGTGAATACTATAGCTGTTAAAGCAGACAATACAATAGTTGATGATGTTTATCCATTAATGGCTGACTTTACATTCTATGGTGGAATGTACAGAGATGTAAATATAATAGTAACTGAAGACGTTCATTTTGATTTAATGGATAAAGGCTCTTTAGGAGTATATATATCTCAGGACGAAGTTACTAATGAACAAGCTAAATTAACTATAAAAACTAAGCTTACAAATGATTCTGATACTGACAAAACTATAAGAGTTTGGGCTGATATAGTTGATGCACAAGGAAATCTAGTAAAATGCATCGGCAAAGACGTTTCATTAAAAGCTAATACCAATGATGAATTATCATTACCTGTAACTATAGAAAATCCAATACTTTGGAATGGAGTAAAAAATCCGTACCTTTACAAGGTTAATTTAACTTTAACTAAAGATAACGATTTAGTTGATGAGTTAAATATACCAACTGGATTAAGATACTTCCATTTTGATGCTAATGAAGGTTTCTTCTTAAATGGAGAACATATGAAGTTACAAGGTGTTTCTAGACATCAAGACAAAAAAGATAAAGGTTGGGCAATATCAGAAGAAGATCAAATCTTTGATATGGAACTTATAAAAGAAGTAGGAGCTAACTCAATACGTCTTGCACATTACCAACATAGTCAATTCTTCTATGATTTATGTGATAAAGAAGGTATGGTTGTTTGGGCTGAAATACCATTTATATCAATGGCTTCTAAAACTGACCTTACTGGTGAAAATGCTAAGTCTCAAATGGTTGAATTAATTCGTCAAAACTTCAATCATCCTTCCATAATAATGTGGGGTGTTGAAAATGAAATACAAATAGGTGGAGATAGACCTGAGGTTAGACAAATGGTTAAGGACTTAAATGATCTTACTCATATGGAAGATCCTACTCGTCTAACTACTCAAGCTAATGTTGCTATGGTTCCTGATGATGATGAATATAACTACTACACTGATATCATAGCTTACAATAAGTACTATGGATGGTATGGAGGACAAGTTGAAGAGTTTGCTACTTGGTTAGATTCTTACCATGCAATTAATCCAGATAGATGCCTTGGGCTTTCTGAATATGGAGCTGAAGGTATAATAAAATATCATACTGATAGTCCTGCTGTAGGCGATTACACAGAAGAATACCACGCTCTTTATCATGAAACTTTAATAAAAATATTTGAGGAAAGACCATTCTTATGGGGTACATATGTATGGAACTTCTTTGACTTTGGATCTGCTATAAGAGATGAAGGTGGCGTTCAAGGTAGAAATAACAAAGGATTAGTTACATTTGATCGTAAAATCAAAAAAGACGGATTCTATGCTTACAAAGCAGCTTGGTCTAAAGATTTATTTGCTCATATAGCAAGCAAGAGATTTATAGAAAGAGCTAGTGACACTATAAATATAAAAGTTTATTCTAACTGTGATGAAGTGACTTTATTTGTAAATAATGAAAAAGTACAAACTTTAGGTGGAAAATACACATTTGTATTTGAAAATGTAAAATTAGTTGATGGTCATAATGATATTAAAGTTATAGCTACTAAAGATGGAAAAGAATTTAGTGACTATGCATTCTTCAATAAAGTAGATGAACCCAACCCAACTTATGAATGCACAGAAGGAAAAGGTGGATTCGCTGCAAACTGGTTTGACGAAGATTTATTTTCACAGTTTGATGATGTTGAAATTACTGAGTTAAATATAACTGATGATGTATTCTCTTCAGCATCTTCTATAGGAGAAATGCTTGAAAATGAAGAGGCAAAATCTATACTTGAAAAATACATGGCTAAATTAATTGATAGTCCTATGATAGATATGATGAAGGATAGTTGCATAGATGATATTGCTAAAATGGTATCTGATGCTTTTCCTCCAAAACTTATATATGTTTTAAATAGAGATTTATCTAAAATAAAAAAATCTTAATATATACCAACTTTATACATACACAAATGAGCTTGATTAAATCAAGCTCATTTTTATATACAAAACTTCTCCTTACTCAAAAAAAGATAGGCCTAAAGCCTATCTTCTCAAAATTACTTTTGTAAATATCTATTTATATTATTGTAGCATATATTTTCTATTATTTCTCCTAGTATTTCCATATCGCAAGGATATTCTCCATTTTCTACTAAACCACCTATATAGTTACATAAAATTCTTCTGAAGTATTCATGTCTAGTGTATGATAAGAAACTTCTTGAATCTGTAAGCATACCTACGAATTGACTTATAAGTCCAAGTTGAGATAAAGCCATCATTTGTCTTTCCATTCCGTCTTTTTGATCGTTGAACCACCATCCAGAACCGAATTGGATTTTACCTGCAACTCCTCCACCTTGGAAGTTACCTATCATTGTTCCTAAAACTTCGTTATCTTTTGGATTTAGGCAGTATAATATAGTCTTTGGAAGTTCATCTGTCATATCTAATGAGTCTAATAATCTAGATATACCAGTTGCTATTTCTCCATCATCTATACTATCGAATCCAACATCAGCACCTAGTTTTTTGAACATTCTAGTATTGTTATTTCTAAGGGCACCTATATGTAATTGCATTACCATATTACGTTTGCTGTACATTCTTCCTAAGCTTATCATAGTTAATGTAGAGTATTTTTCTATTTCTTCTATAGATAATTCTTCTCCATTTAAAGCTTTTTTGAATATAGCATCAACTTCTTCTAAAGTAGCTTCTCTAAAGTAAACTCTTTCTACAGAATGATCAGTTATTTGACATCCATTTTCCACAAAGAAGTCTAATCTTTTTTCTAATACAGTTAATAAAGTTTCATAATCTTTTATTTCTGTATTTTCAGTTTTTCCTAATAAGTTTATATAATCAACAAAATCTGCTCCTTGTATTTTAAGAGCTTTGTCCGGTCTGAAACTTGGTCTAACTTCACAGTCAAAGTTTTCATCTTTTGCTATTTGTATATGATATTCTAAGTTGTCAATAGGATCATCTGTTGTTCCTATATATTTAACATTAGAATTTTTTATCATAGCTCTTGCACTAAATTCTGGGCTATTTATTATTTCATTACATCTATTCCATATAGACTCACAAGTTTTTGGGCTTAGAGTTTCCTCTATACCAAAGTATCTTTTTAATTCTAAGTGAGACCAGTGGTACATTGGATTTCCTATTAAATATGGCATAACCTTTGCAAAAGCTTCAAATTTTTCGAAGTCACTAGCATCTCCCGTGATGTATTTTTCTTCTACACCGAAGCTTCTCATGGTTCTCCATTTATAATGGTCCCCACCTAGCCATATTTCAGTTATGTTGTTGTATCTTTTATCTTCTGCTATTTCCTTTGGATTTAAGTGACAGTGGTAGTCACATATAGGCATGTTTTTAGCATGTTCATGATATAAAGTTATCGCTGTATCTGTTGATAATAAAAAGTTATCATCCATAAATTTTCTCATTGTATTACTCCTCACAAAAAATTCACTTTATAGTGTTTTATTAAGCAATTATAAATTTTAAAATAAAAGCTCTTGTGTTAGCAAGAGCTTTTTTAATATTATCTACATTTTTCAGATTTATTTATTGCTTCTTTTATTCCGTTTATATAAACAGCTCCTAAAGCTCTATCATATAATCCGTATCCTGGTCTTCCAGTTTCTCCCCATATCATTCTTCCGTGATCTGGTCTGAAAGGTCCATCGAAATTGTAATCACAGTATGCTTTAACTATTTCATAGAAGTCTAATGATCCCGCTTCTGATAAGTGAGCAACTTCATTGAAACTAGCATCTCCTGTTATTTTAACATTTCTTAAGTGAGCAAAATGTATTCTATTTTTCTCTCCACCAAAATATTTTATCATTTTAACTACATCATTTGTAGATGTACATCCTAAAGATCCTGTACATAATGTTAATCCATTATAGTGGCTATCATATAAGTTTAAGAATCTATCTACATTTTCAAAGTTTGTTATTATTCTTGGAAGTCCAAATATACCCCATGGTGGATCATCTGGATGTATTGCCATTTTAACTTCTTCTTCTTCAGCTATTGGCATTATTCCTTTTATGAAGTACTCTAAGTTTTCCCAAAGTTTTTCTTCATCTATATCTTTGTATTGATCAAGTAATGCACCAAGTCCACCTTCACCGTATGAAGTATCCCATCCTGGTAATTCTAACTCACCTAATGCCGGATCCATTTTAGCTACTTTTTCTTCATCGTATATTAAACAAGTTGAACCATCTTCTAATTCATACTCTAAATCAGATCTAGTCCAGTCAAATACTGGCATAAAGTTGTAGCATATAGTTTTTATTCCTGCTTTACTTAAGTTTCTTATAGTTTCACAGTAATTTGCTATATATTTATCTCTAGTTGGTAAACCTAGTTTTATATCTTCGTGTACTGGAACACTTTCTATTACTGAAAGCTCTAATCCAGCATCTTCCACACTTTTCTTTAATTCTAATATTCTATCTAATGGCCATACTTCACCTACTGGTATATCATATATAGCCGTTACTATTCCCTTCATTCCTGGTATTTGACGTATGTACTCTATTTTAACAGGGTCATCTTGTCCATACCATCTAAACGTCATTTCCATTAATGTATTCCCTCCTTAATATCAAACAATACTAGTATACAAGTTTTACTTTACTTGTATACTAGCATTCATTGTTAAAGTTGTCAAGTTTTATTTTCTGTACAATTATAACTATGCTCTTCTTCTTTTTAACTCAGCATCTATTTCCGCTAATTTCTTATCATTTAAGTTGTAAATGAACTTCATAGCTAAAAATCCTATTATTAATCCTGCAAATGGTATAGCTGTTATTATCATTCTTATACTTTCAGCAACTTCTGCTGTTTGAGTAGCAACACCTGATTGGTATCCTATAGCTGCTAATGCAAATCCTCCTATACTTCCTACTATTGCTTGAACTAATTTTCTAGCTAATGAGTAAGCTGCATAAACTGTACCTTCTTCTCTTTTTCCTGTAATATATTCTTGGTAATCTATAGCATCCCCAACTAATGCCCATATTAACATATTGAAGAATGCAGTACCTATCCCCGATACTGTTGTTAATGCTATATATACCATTGGATTTTTATTTGGTACAAATACCATAACTCCGTAAGCTACGATAGATATTATTAATGTGTACGCTGCAACATTTTTCTTACCAAATTTAGCAACTAATTTAGTTGTTAAAGGTAATGCAACAAATATAGCAAGCATTCCAACCATTCCAGCTAATCCTAATAATCCTGGAGCTTGGAAGTAATCTTTAAATAAGTATGTATTTAGAGCACTTGGTAAGAACACTGCTGTTAATGTACCTAATGACGCTACTATTAATCCTATTAAGGCTTTATTTTTAACTAAAGCTTTTATAGTTTCCATTAAACTTATTTTTTCAACTTCGTTTTCTTTTACTTCATGAGTAACTCTTTCCGTTGTCATTTTATATGTTAATTGGTAACAAACATTTGCCACTATTGCATAAATTACTGCTGCTATAAGGAATCCTTTTACTGATACTGAATTATCTGCTTCAAATATTAACTTTGGAGTTAATCCCATAAGTAATATCATTGAAAACGTTGAACCTAAGTTTCTAAAAGTAGATAATGAAGTTCTTTCAACTGGATCTGATGTGATAACAGAAGCCAATGAACCATAAGGTATATTTATTGCTGTATATGCCATACCAAATCCTATATAAGTTATATATGCATATGGTAATTTCATATTTTGAGGCATATTAGGTATTACTAAAAACGTTAATACTGTAAATATTCCAAGTGGAATACCAACATATTTTAAATACGGTCTAAATTTCCCATTTTTACCTGCTTTTCTTTTGTCAACTATTACTCCCATCATTGGATCATTTATAGCATCCCATACTCTAGATACCATCATAAGGGTACCGACTGCTGCTGCACTTATTCCAAAAGCATCTGTGTAAAATACTAATAGATAACTCCCTATAAAATTGAATAATAAACTATTCCCGAAATCGCCAAGAGCATAACCAATCTTATCACTCATTCCAAACGATTTCCCTACAGTCGAATTTTTTTCTAATTTAGCTGCTGTTTGCATGTCTAAATCCTCCTCTTTTTATAATTATTTTAAGTCTCATAATTAATATCGACAGTTAACAATATTTAATAATCTTCTCCATACTGTCTACTTTTTATTATAACATCTTCATTATTTTTAAGATGTTATAATTGATATTTTTTTAACATTTATAAGCATACTTTTGTATATTGCCCCCTAGCAACATCCCTTACACTTGTATACTAGCATATCAACAATACGATTTCAATACTTTTATATATATTAATTAAATTTACGAAAACTTCTTCCTCAGTTTCAAAATAAATACTCCAAATACCTCCATAGGCATTTGTTGCCTACAGAGATTTTAGAATAAATATATCTTAATATTAATTAATTATTTACTTTTGTTTATCGCTTCTTTAATACCATTTATATATACAGCACCTAATGCTCTATCATATAATCCGTATCCTGGTCTTCCAGTTTCTCCCCATATCATTCTTCCATGATCTGGTCTGAAAGGTCCATCGAAATTGTAATCACAGTATGCTTTAACTATTTCATAGAAGTCTAATGATCCCGCTTCTGATAAGTGAGCAACTTCATTGAAACTAGCATCTCCTGTTATTTTAACATTTCTTAAGTGAGCAAAATGTATTCTATTTTTCTCTCCACCGAAGTATTTTATCATTTTAACTACATCATTTGTAGATGTACATCCTAAAGATCCTGTACATAATGTTAATCCATTATAGTGGCTATCATATAAGTTTAAGAATCTATCTACATTTTCAAAGTTTGTTATTATTCTTGGAAGTCCAAATATACCCCATGGTGGATCATCTGGATGTATTGCCATTTTAACTTCTTCTTCTTCAGCTGTTGGCATTATTCCTTTTATGAAGTACTCTAAGTTTTCCCAAAGTTTTTCTTCATCTATATCTTTGTATTGATCAAGTAATGCACCAAGTCCACCTTCACCGTATGAAGTATCCCATCCTGGTAATTCTAACTCACCTAATGCCGGATCCATTTTAGCTACTTTTTCTTCATCGTATATTAAACAAGTTGAACCATCTTCTAATTCATACTCTAAATCAGATCTAGTCCAGTCAAATACTGGCATAAAGTTGTAGCATATAGTTTTTATTCCTGCTTTACTTAAGTTTCTTATAGTTTCACAGTAATTTGCTATATATTTATCTCTAGTTGGTAAACCTAGTTTTATATCTTCGTGTACTGGAACACTTTCTATTACTGAAAGCTCTAATCCAGCATCTTCCACACTTTTCTTTAATTCTAATATTCTATCTAATGGCCATACTTCACCTACTGGTATATCATATATAGCCGTTACTATACCTTTCATTCCTGGTATTTGACGTATGTACTCTATTTTAACAGGGTCATCTTGTCCATACCATCTAAACGTCATTTCCATGAGTATTTCTCCTTACTTAATCATACTAGTATACAAACACTGACATAATTGTATATCCTAATAATTACTTATTCCGTATTTTTATCTATTTATATTTTCCGTATTTTTATCTATTTATATTTTCAATTCCACAATTCATAAGAATTTCTACTTGTTCTAAATCAACCATATTTATATCGCCTTTTATACTATGCTTCAGAGCACTTGCAGAAGTTGCAAATTCGGCAGTTTGACTACCATCCATATTAGTTAAAATCCCATGTAGAATTCCAGCTGTGAAAGCATCTCCTCCACCAACTCTATCTAATATATCAACATTATAAATTCTAGATGAATTTAGTTTTTTGCCATCAAAGAAGAAACCTTGTAATAAATTATTATTTACAGATTTAACAGTCCTCTTTGTACATGCTGCAAATTTAATATTTGGATATTTTTCAAATAATTCATTATATAAATCACTTAGCTTTGCTTCCAAATTCTTTTCTTCTGAAACTTTGTATTCTAATATATTTACAAAATCTAGTATACCTAAAAATGCTATGTTAACAAAAGGCAATACTTCTAGCATAAATTTTCTAGCCTCTTCTAAAGACCATAATTTTGATCTGTAGTTAGAATCATATGATACTAGTATACCTCTTTCGTTAGCAGCTTTTATAAGTTCTAGAGAAATATCATATAAATTAGAACTTAGGGCAGGTGTTACTCCTGATACATGTACCATTTTCACACCTTTTAATATTTTTTCAAAATCAAATTCTTCTTTTTTTGCCATAGATATGGAAGAATACTGCCTGTCATATATTACATTAGAATTTCTGACACCAAAGCCCTGCTCTAAAAAATATATGCCCAGTCTGCCTTCTCCTCTTAAAATATCCTTTGTATCTACACCGAAACTATTCATCGCCCTGATTACTTTATCCCCTAGAACATTATCTGGCAATTTTGTTATTAGCTTTGTATTATGTCCGAACATGCTCAAGCTACAAATAACATTAGCTTCTCCACCAGCATAAGTTGCATCAAATTCTTCTGCTTGTATAACTCTTTGGAAGTTTGTAGGAGTAAGCCTAAGCATAACTTCTCCAAAGGCTAATATTGCATCATTTTGATTAGTTTGTAATTTTTTCAATTTTACTTTTAAATTCTTTAGCTAAGTTCTCTATATCTTCTAAAGAACCTGCTCCTAATAGTGAGCTTCCTACCCCTACACATGAAACTCCCATTTTAAACCACTCTTCTATATTGTCTATAGATACTCCACCTGTTGGCATAACTTCAACATGAGGTATTGGAGCTTTTACAGCTTTAACATATTTAGGTCCAAATACTTCACCTGGGAATAATTTAATCATTTTATTCCCTTTATCTAATGCATTCATAACCTCTGTTACTGTCATACATCCTGGTAAGTATAATGTATTCATTTCGCGGCAAACAGTATTAACTTCATCAGAGAAACCTGGGCTTACAACATAGCTTGCTCCTGCTTCTATTGCATCTTTTGCCATTTTCCCATTAAGTACACTACCTACTCCAACTAATACATCATCATAATTTTCGCTAACATTTTTTATTAACTCAACTACGTTTGGTATTGTGTAAGTAAGTTCTATGGCTTTTATACCACCATTTACACAAGCATTTATATATCCTATAGCTTCTTCATGGTCTTTAGCTCTTATTACAGCTACTATACCTTCTTCTTTTATTTTATTTAACATGATTATATATGCCCCCTATAATTTGTCTATATATTAAACTCCAGAATAAGCTGAGAATGCTCCATCAACTGGTATACATACTCCGTTAACAAATCCTGATGCTTCATGATTTACTAAGAATAATAATGTTCCTAATAATTCGTGTGCTTCACCAAATCTTCCCATTGGAGTGCTGTTTAATATTTTTTCACTTCTTGGTGTTGGAGTTCCATCTTCGTTGAATAATAGTTTTTCATTTTGAGCTGTTACGAAGAATCCTGGAGCTATAGCATTAACTCTTATTCCAACTTTTGACATGTGTACTGCTAACCATTGAGTAAAGTTACTTACTGCAGCTTTAGCTCCTGAGTATGCAGGTATTTTAGTTAAAGGTGTGTAGGCATTCATTGAAGATATGTTTATTATCGTTGCACCTTCTCTGTTTATCATGTCTTTTGCAAATTCTTGTGATGGAAGTAATGTTCCTAAGTAGTTTAAGTTGAATACGAACTCTACTCCTTTTTGATCTAAATCAAAGAATGTTATTAATTCATCATTGTCTAAATCTTCTGGTAATAAGTATTCGTTAGTAGTTGTTCCTTTTGGGTGGTTTCCACCAGCCCCATTTATTAATATGTCACATGGACCAAATTCTTTTAATATTATTTCATGAGCTCTCTTTAAGCTTTCTTTATCTAAAACATTGCAATCTATACCGATTGCTTGTCCCCCGTTTGCTCTTACCTCTGCTGCTTTTCTGTCGCAACTTTCTTGTCCTAATGAAAGTATCGCTACTTTAGCTCCACACTCAGCAAGTGCATCAACCATAGCACCGCAAAGCACTCCTGCTCCACCAGTTACTACTGCTACTTTATTTTTTAAATCAATGTTAAAAGGTAATTTCATATTTTTGCCTCCCAAGTTTATGTATATTCATACACAAGTTTTATTTATACTTGTATACTAGCATACCGAAAGATAATATGCAAGAGTTTTCCTAGAAAATTTTTTTTATTTTTTTGTAAAAAAAAAGGACAATGAAATACATTCCATTCCCCTACTCTATTTAGATATTTAATTCTCATAACTAATTGCTATTATTTTAAATACTTCATCAAATCATTTTCTTCTGCGATAATTAACCAATCATCAGTAGATTTCTTTATATGAGATGTCATAATTTCATCAATTTCCTCTGATGATTTGCTTTTGATTAATTCTAAATATCTTTCATGATCTTTTATATTTTTATTTTTATCATTTTTTAACTCAATTAATAATCTCATTCTATTATAATGAGTACTCATATTTAATACACAGTTCCATATGTCACCTTTATTAGTTCCTTTGAATAATAACTCATGGAATTCTTGGTCCAATTTATGAAACTCAATTGCTGAATCACTTTTATTGGAAATTAATTTTTGTGCAAATAAGTTTTTTTCTAATTCCATTAGAATTTCCTCACTAATTCCATGGCAGGCTTCTTTTAGCACTTCTCTTTCCAGTGTATATCTCATAAACAAACCTTGTTCTACCATATTAGTATCTATTAATGATATGTAAGTACCTGTTTGAGGTTTAACTTCTATCAAATGTTCATTTTTTAATCTCATTAAGACTTCTCTTATTGGTGTTCTTGATATTCCAAGTTTTTCAGATAAATCTGTCTCACTTAATAACTCCCCTGGCTTTAAGTTTAAAGTCATAATATTATCTTTTAACACCCTATAGGCATAATCTTTATTTGTTTCTTTTTCTTTTTTATCGTATAGTATCAAAATATTCAACTCCTTTACTTCAATTGTTAATTTTTATTACAGTTATTATGTATTAGGTAATTAATTATGTCTTAATAATTTGTCTTATTAAACATTCCTAATATTTCTTATTTTTTCCTAAATATGTTTAGCTCCCTTCCCCTAAAATACGTTTTACACATTCAACAAATAGTATTTTTACACTAATTTTCAAATTTATATTATATCATTTATTTACTTTTGTCAAAATAAATAGTCATAATATTCTATATTTCCTAATGAATCTAAACTTTTTATTGAGTTTACTTTAATAAATTAATTTCATTACTTTCCAATTTTTTATATATTTTTACTGTTTTTTTCTTCCCATCATTTAATTTAATGGAAATTAACCTATATTTTTCATAAGCCTTATTAACATTAATCTTCGTTATTACATAATTAAATTACAGAATAACCATAAATCATAATATAAGTATACTGTTTGAAGTAATAAAAAAGATCTATTATTTCTAAAAGATATTCAAATGAAATTCCTATACCTACAACTATCATTATTTTGCTTAGTATCGTCATAAATCACATATATCAAACAAATAACCAAATTATGTAATATAAGTTCTTAAATATACAAATCCTATTATACTTTCTTTTGTATTTAAAATTTCTAATATACGTTTTCAAGTTTATCACTTTGACAGTCTTCTCCATTATAATCACGAACTACACGTATTCCTGTTAAATTCTCCCTTGTTTCTAGGTTAAACTTATCAGTTAGAATCTATATTTTTTTGAATCTAGGTCAATATAATTGTTTTGTAGTCGACAAATCCTCTATAAATAATTGCCATATTGTGTAGAGTGAAATAGTATGTTAATATAAGTTATTATTTTAGGAAATAAAAAAGCCAAGTAGCTGTTTATAGTAAGTATTTAGGGATATATATATAGTAATAGATAGAAAGGAGAATAATATGAAAATCAAAGTAATGACAGTATTTGGGACTAGACCAGAAGCTATAAAAATGGCACCATTAGTAAAAGAGCTAGAGTCTAGAAAAGAAATAGAGAGTATTGTTTGTGTAACAGCTCAACATAGAGAAATGTTAGATCAAGCATTAGATGCCTTCAACATAAAACCTGATTATGATTTAAACATCATGAAATCAGGACAAAGTCTTGCAGAAATAACAAGTAGAGTTCTACAAAGTTTAGATAAAGTTATAAAAGAAGTAGAGCCTGATATTGTCTTAGTCCATGGAGATACAACAACAACTTTAGCAGCAAGTTTCGCCACTTTTTATAATCAAATTCTTTTAGGTCATGTGGAAGCAGGTCTAAGAACTTATGATAAAAACTCTCCTTATCCTGAGGAAATAAATAGGCAGGTAACTGGAATTATAGCTGATATGCATTTTGCACCTACAATTATATCAAAAGATAACTTACTAAAAGAAGGTAAGAAGGAAGATACTATATATGTTACTGGAAATACAGCAATAGATGCTTTAAAAACTACAGTAAAAAATGATTATTCCCATGAAATACTTGATAAAATCGGTAATGACAAAATGATACTTCTTACTGCCCATAGACGTGAAAACTTGGGACAAAATATGAGAAGCATGTTTAATGCCATAAAAAGAATAGTTGATGAATTTGATGATGTTCAAGTAGTTTATCCTATACACTTAAATCCTTTAGTTAGAAATACTGCCAATGAAATATTTGGAGATTGTAACAAAATACATTTAATAGAACCTCTAGATGTATTAGATTTTCATAATTACCTTAATAAATCTTATATAATAATGACTGATAGCGGTGGAATTCAAGAAGAAGCGCCTTCTCTTGGTAAACCTGTATTAGTACTTAGAAATACAACAGAAAGACCTGAGGGAATAGCTGCAGGTACACTAAAGTTAGCAGGTGTATGTGAAGAAAATATATATAATTTAACTAAAGAACTATTAACTGATAAAAAATTATATGACAGTATGTCAAAAGCATCGAATCCTTATGGAGATGGAAATGCAAGTAAATATATTGTTGATGCTATAATAAATAAATTCAAGAAATAAATAAAAACACTAAGTTTTCCCTACTCTAGGTATAACTTAGTGTTTTTATTTTTAAATCAATTTATTAGCTCGTTGACGCCATGAAGTGTTTCGCCAACACGTCGCTTAGGCGTAGCGAATTTTAATCATACCAATTAGATATAACTTCTATACTTTCCTTTGAAGGATAAAAGTTTTTGTCTTCTCCCTTTTCCCCTAGAGCAAAAACTGAGAAGCCTTTTATATATGACTTATTCTCAAAAACTCTTCTATAAGCCTCAAAGCACCTTGCTTGTTCCTTATCATTATAAACCTCAGAAACATGACTATTCCATGGATGAGCAGCAGCATAGTCTTTCCTTGGAAAACCTAATTCTCCAAAGTATATTTCTTTGTTGTATTTTTTGTTGAAATTATAAATTTCATTTACAACGTCCTGCTGTCTATTGTATATTTCAGTGGAACTTAAATAGTTCACCAAGTCTTCCACTGTATTTTCACTTTTATCACTTAGTTCAAAATAAGCTGCTATGGATATGAAATCAACTTGGGAAAACAACTTATTATTTAATTTTTCATTATATTTATCAATACTGTCTTTTTCCCAAGTAGCTGTGTACCACCATGAAGTTTTGTATGTTACTTGACCGCGGAACTTATCTTTTGCAAAATTTATAATATCACACCAATCATCCTCGTACTTTTCCAGCTTTGTTAAGTTTGATCCTGTTATTATAATATCTGCTTTATATTTATTTCCAATAGTTTCAATTAAATCATTTAAGATATTTTTCCAGTCCACAAAGAATTTCGCCTTATCCTTGGGATCATATTCCGTTTCATATTTACTGCCATTTTCTATCCAGGGATAGGCCTCCAAAATAACTTTTATATTGTTCTTTTTTAATATTTTAATAAGTTTTATAGCCTTTTCTTTACTATACTCATCTATGGTCATCTCATTTGAAGTAAGATTTGGTATTTCTATTACAATAGGTATATTTACAGTGTTTGCTTTTATTAATTTAATATCCTCTAATGCCTGATCAATTTCATAATCCGTAGATAAATTTATGGATTTAATTTTATCAACTTCTGTATCCCTCTTCATAAACCCATTTACTGCAAATACCAATATAAAAATAAATATAATAAGCGGTAGTAATATTTTTTTATTCATTACTTCTCCTAAAATTCCTTAAATTTTATATTTTTTTATTAATAATAATACAGATACAAGTATAGCTATAAACAAGAATATTGCTACTATGATAAAGATTACTGACTGTTTATTTAAGCCTTTACTTTCTGTAACTTTTTCATTTTCACTTTCTTCTTTTATATTATAACTTAAGTCCTCTTTATATGAGTTTTCACCTAAAACAATAGTATCTCCTTCAAGTGATTTTGTAAGTTCCATGTTGGTTAAATATGTTGTTACTAAATTTAAATACTTAGAATTTACTGCAGATATAACCATTGCATTTTTATCCTTGTTGTAAGGTGATTCTATAAGCTGTATTGATGATACTTGCGACGCAAAATCACCAATAAATTTTATTTTGTCATCAGATTCATACCCACTATAATTATTGTTAAATTTCAAATTCAAGCTACTATTCATATCTTTAATAATAGAATTATTAGTAGGCGTTCCTATAACTAATAAGTTACTATTCTTATCTTCATTTTTAAACTCATTTTCCTCCACAACACTTAAGTTTCCATTATTATAAGTAGTTTCTCTACCTAAATATGCAATAATATTTGCTGTATTTGTCAATTCTTTTGAAGTTAATTTACTAGATACTACAACTTTAACTTCATTAAACATATCATTTTTTACAAAAGGATAAGGATAATTATTAAAAGATAATTCATTTTTATCTTTGTAGTCAAATTCTAAATAAGAATCTGTTGGTGATATATAGGCCCATGGGTTATCTGTGTCCCTTGTAACACATTGAAGGTCCAGTAATTCTAAGTTAAACACAACTTTAATTTGATAATAATTTTTTCCTGCAACTTCATTTGGAAAATCAAATTCAAGAGTATCATTATCACTCTTATCTTTTGATAATTTTTTACTTCCAATAGGTACACCATTAACATAAACAGTTGCCAAAGATCTTTCAAAATCAAGGTTATCTGCATATCTTATGTTAAATTTTAATCTAGAAGAATTTGTTACTACTTTCTCCTTTGGAGCATTTATATCCATGATTACTTCTTGTGAAAAAGGACCTTTCATAAGTATGTTTTCATATCCCAATTCACCTAAATAAATTCTATTACTATGTTCTTTATTTTCCAAATCATCTATATTTGTTTTTTCATTAATTATAATACTGCTCTTATTTAAATTACTTATTAATGAATTACTACTTAGAAGCTTGGCTGCATTTTTTAATAACTCGTCATTGTTTGATATGACAAGTAGCATTTTTTTATTTTTATTAAAAGTAGATAAAACTTGCTTTATTACACAGTTTTTATCTAAATTGCTCTTTTCCTTTTTTGTTAATAATTTTAAAATATCAGCTGGAGTATTATCTTCTTTCCCCACAAATATTACATTATTGTTTTTGTCTTTAAAATCTTTATATAATTGAAAATCAAAGTTTAAATTATCGTATTTTAATTTACTTCCAATATCAGCACTTAAAATCATACCTGCACTTAATTCTCCAGAAGAGTAATTATTTGGTACTAATAAAGTAGTTTCCACATTGGAACCATTGTCTAAATTGAAATAAGTATCAGCATAATTACTTATTAAGTTATAACTTGATTTATAAGTGTAATTAACGCTTATACTAGATTCCTCATGTATAACTAGCCAGTTGGCAGTATTGGAATCGTCACGACATACTTTATCAGAAATTGTTTTATATGCTTTTATGGATACTTGGTTATATCCGTCTTTTAGTAAATCTGTAGGAATATCTACTTCTGTAGTTTTTTTATACTCCTTTTTACCACTTAATTTCATTGATTTTACAGGAGTTTCATTTACAAAAACTGTAATAGTAGAATAATCCACATCAAGTAATTCACTTTTTGTAAAAACAAGATTTACTTTTGCATTCTTCACCTTCCAATTATCTTGAATATTGAAGAATTTATCATTACTACTTATGACACCATTCATTTTTATATCACTTTCGTATTTATATGTCCTAACATTATCATTATTTTCAGCAAATATGGTTACAGTATTCATAAAGCTGATTATAATTGCCATGATTATTGATATTCTTTTCATATAGCCCTCTCCTAAAATCGTTCAGTTTTATACCATTTAGCTTCTCTTTTGTGTATGGCATCTGAGAAATAACCAAACATTCCTTTTATTGCAACAAGTAACCACATTTGAGAATAAGTAAAGTACATTAAGGCAACTAATAAAATATTGCTAATGTCACCTTCACCCTTTTCCATGGTCAGAGTGATACTTACTTGTATTATAAATAATATATAAGAAAGTACCCAAATAATTAAAAAGTTAAAAGGTATACTTATTTCCACAAGATTGAATAAGCTTAAGACAAATATAACATCTGAAATTACTACAGAAGTTAAGAAAAGGAAATATACTGAGAAGAAGTATAATATATCAAATAAAACTCTATTTTGCTTTCCTTTAAATAAGTTTGTTATATATTTTACTAAAACATATATATTTCCTTTAACCCATCTAGTTCTTTGCTTTATCCAAACTGCGGCTGTTTCTGGCTCTTGTTCCCAAGTTACAGATTGTGGTACATATGTTATTCTTTGTCCCATTTTATAAATTCTAAAGCTGATTTCCGTATCTTCTGCAATAGCTTTAGTATCCCATCCACCAAGCTTTTCTATGGTAGTTCTTCTAAGTACAAAATTTGTACCAGGAATGGTACATAAACCTAAAAGCTGTCTTCTTCCTGCTTGAGCTATCCACTGGAAACTTAAAGTTTCTATATTTATAAATTTAGTTAATATGTTTTTATGTTTATTTCTAGTTCTAAATTTACCTATTACTGCTCCCAAGCTAGAGTCTTTTACTATTGTTTGTATTAAATATCTAAGTGCTGTTCTTTCTGGAGTATTGTCAGCATCGTAAATAGCAATAAAATCTCCTTTTGCCACTTGATATCCTATATTCAGTGCATTTGATTTACCTTTACCACCAGTTATATTGTCCGTATTAATTATGGTGAAATTATATTTACCATGTCTATTTTTTATGCTTTGTAGTATATCCTTAGAGTTATCCGATGAATTATCATTAATAACTATAAGCTCCATTTTATCAATGGGATAATCTAAAGATAAAAGTGATTCTACAGTTTTCCCAATTACTTTTCCTTCGTTGTGTGCTGGGACTAAAATAGAAACAAAAGGATATTCATCTAACCTTTCGTCTTTAAATTTTAAATTTTTTAAATAATAAATATATCCGCTTATTGCCAAAATTATATTTATTAGAAGTATTGCCCAGATAGAGATTAGGGAAAGTAAAAAGAAATAGTCAACCAAACTTAAAATTTCCATCTTTATCTCCTTGTAAACTTTCTCCTGTTTATTATTTTAAATGATATAAAAATTATTATAAATAACACTAATATGATTATTATAAAAATTATTACCACATTATTTATATTTTGTATCGCAATTTCAAACTTAGATTTTTCTTTATTTTTTGTAATTGCTTTACTTTCATCATAGGTACAATGGATTTGTCCATCATCTGATATAATTCTAATATCATCAACTTTTACATAGTTATATTCCTCTTTTAGATCTAAGAATTCCACATTTTCATCTTCTAAAAATTCCACTATTTCCTTTAAATAATTTATATCTAAATATGGATGAAAGAAAAATCCACCAGTATACCCTCTAACCATGGATAGTTTTTTGAAACTTTCCTTTATTTTATCTACAGAAAATTCATCATTTTCATCCACATAGTTCAAGTTTTCAGGTATTAGCACGTTGAAAGTATCACTATTTTTTATAGTAAATGGCGAACTATTTGTTGCAAAATTATTATTGTTGTTTTGATATTGACCTACATAAGTTGAGAAATATTTTTTTAATTCTTTGTACCCATCAATATTTATTGCATAATGGGGAGCTTCGTAGGCTAATGGATAGATTTTGTTTTCTATACAAAGTCTAAGTCCACTTAGAACTCTATTTTTAACATAGGGTTCAATATCTTCATCAACAGGTGTATCATTTTTTATATCCCAAAACTCATAACCCTCACCACTTATTTCTTCATTACCAAGTTGATGGGTGTATCCATGTAAAACAATACTTCCACCTTTTTCTTGCATATATTGTATAGTTTCAATAAATTCTGGCTTCATATCCATTGTTGTTATGGACTGAGTTTTACTGTCAACATATGTTGGGATCAAAGCAATCATAAAAGGTATATCCTTAGAATATAAATAGTCAGCAATTTCTCTCAGTTGTTTAGTATCTCTAAAAGGATGGACATCTTCTATTCTTATAAATATTTTCCCTTTATCAAAGTGCTTAATATTATAAAAATCATTTAGAGAATCCTCGAATATGAATGAGTTTTCCAAATCCCATCTTGATATATAATATAAATTATCTTCATTAATAATAAATGGATATGTGTTATAACTATCACTCATCTCTGCCAAAACTTTGGCATCTTTTGAAGCAGTTATAATATTGTATGAGTATCCCGAATTAATAATTAAAGAATTTTCTTTGTATACTAACTCATTTATACTATAATTTTGAGAATCATATTTAATTGTATATTTTTTATTTTCATCTAAAAAATCTTCTATTTTATTTCCAATCCAATAAATTTTATTTTTATAAACTGATAAATCGTCTAAAAACTGTTTATTACTTATATCATTTTCAATATTTATAACAAATACAGAGTTATAAGAATCCATATCTCCAGATTTGTAATCATCAATTTGCATTTTTTCCACGTTTTTGTTAAATACATAAAGTAGTTCATTTAAGTAATTTACCTTATTTTCCACTGAATTAATATTTAACTCCGATTCATAAACTATTAAGGCTTTGTCGCTGATCTTATCTGCAAATGTAAATGATTTTGGTATAAATGCTAATAATATTATTGCAAATATGATTGAAAATTTTTTATTAAACATCATATTGAAGTTCCTCTTCAGCTAATAGTTTAAATTCCATAGAACTTTTAATTTCATCTTTATATTATACTATGGAAATCTTCACATCCACATTAACATAGTCTTTTTTACTTCTTAAGTCTAAATTTAACTCTGTTATACGATCTTTGATTCTATTTTTTACAATAGATGCACCTTGCAAATCTGTAACAGGCATTATAATAGCTAAAGTATCATTTTCTAATGTATAACTATCATCTTCATTTCTTGTTGAATTTAATATAATATCACTAACATCTCTCATAAGTTTTTCAGTTTTATTTTCACCAATAATGTTTTTTATTTCCTTGTAATAAGGTAACTTTATCATCATCAATGTACATGGTGAATTATGACGTTTAGCTTTGCTTATTTCTTTATCTAAATTCATATAAAATAACTTTATATTTCCAAGACCTGTATCTTGATCTATGGCAATTAAGTTTCGTTGATTTTGTATTAATTTTATATTTAATTTTTGCAATTGTGATATATAGTTGCTCAGTCTTCCTATTGTAAAAGACAACAAAGGAATAGCAACCATCCACAAGTAAGATATATATTGTATCTCACTACCTTTAACTAAATTCATATAGAATATGTAGCTAGCGTATGTAAATATGATAGTTGAACAAAGTATAAGACCTGCAACTAGTCCACCTATATAGGTTATCATTACTGTGAAAAATGTTGCACAGAGCATGATAAAGTCTAATATTGATAGATTTGAATTTGGAATAAATGTTGATAATGTTACAACTAGAAATAATTCTAGAAGTAACACTAATAGATAAGAATCTATTTTCTTTAGTAAATTATTCATTTATCTACTTCCTTCCTTTATTTTATTTTCTTTTCTGTTCTTTTCTAATAATAAGTATGCACTAATTCTTTGTTTTTTTCTATATGTTTGTAAAAAATATATCACTTTTATAATAAAATTTATATAAAAATAGCTGATTCCAAATTTTAATAATAAATAAGAAAATCAGCCATATTATAATTATTTGCTTGATTTAGCCGTACATATATGGATTATAAAATATATAAAGGGCATATCTTTTGGATATACCCTTGTTTATGTAATAAATGTTTATTTTAATGCAGAAATAAATATATTCTCTCCTAAATTTCCACCTTCTATTGTAAAACTATAAACTGGTTGGTAAAATCCTTTGCTATCAGTTTCATAAATTAAGTCAATATCTTTTATCTTAATTTCAGAATTATCTACTGATGAATATGAATTAAACTCTCCATTTAAAAGTTTCTCGTAAGCTTCTTTTTCAGATATAATCTCATACTCTTTATATTTTTTATATGAAATAATATTATTAGTAAAATCTATCACAGTGTTTTTCCTACTAATTGAACACATTAAACTTCCATTTATATATTCATCATCATTTATCATATCTACAGATATTGTATATCTTCCATCACCCTCATCAGTAAAATCAGCTTTTTCAGGTAATTCAATATTAAAATCATCTAGAATTGCTTTTACTTCATCATAAGTTAAATTTTCTTGTCCTGATTCTTCTTCAAAATGACCTATATACCATGTTCTTAAACCTGTGTAATATACCCATACTGATTGTTCCCCATCTTTACTTTTGAATACAATAGTATCATCATATACATCATTTTGTGACTCATCTACTTCAGTATTTACTACACTTAAAATTTCATTAGCTACTTTTAGTGCCTCTTCTTTCGTTACAACAACAGCTTTGTAAACAGGTGCTTTCTCTGATTTACTCTTAAACTTTATATCTGTAGTTACTTTTGCTTTAGACATGTTTTGTTTATAAGAATAATCACAAGCTAAATTTCCCAACTCCTGCCTAGAATAACTCATAATTATCACACTAGAAGCTATAACTGTAATACATAATGGTATTTGGAAAAGAATTAATTTTTTATTATTTCCTTCTTTTTTCTCACGATCAAAATATGATAAAAATATCATAACTATTCCATATCCTATAATACAACCTAGTGCATTGTTAAAAATATCATCAAGTTCAAAAATTCCTCTTCCACTTATAAGCTGTATTATTTCTATAAATAAAGTAAAGAAAATCCCCATAAGATATGTTAACCAACACTTCTTACAACCTTTAAAGGTCAATGGTAAAAGTATACCAAACGGAACAAACATTAATATATTTAAAATAATATTTCTCCACGATTCTGCTGAAAAATTATTCCATGCTTCTTTATAAGAACTAAACAAATGCATATTTATACTACTGTATTCTGTTGACATTCTATCAATAAGAGTTGCTCCTAAAACTACAACAATATAAATAAAGAATATTGAAAATAAAGCTACTTTCTTTATGTTAAGTTTCTTTGTTCCTTTTAATATTTTCTTATATACTACAAAGTATCCAAATAAAAATAATGATATTGCAAAAACTAGTCCCACTATTCCTAATAAAATATACTGTCTCGCAAGTTGTATTACTGCTGAAATTCTCAATTTTGATTCCCCTCCTGAATAATAAAAATGATTAATTTTTAGTATACAGTATGTTGAATATTTTTCCAATTTCTATGGAGTACTTGTATCCAAATTGTCATATTCTTTGTTTTATTTACTTGAAATTACTCAATAAAAAATTCGCTTCGCCTGAGCCACGTGTCGGCGAAACACTTCATGTCGCCAAAATTGAGAAGCATCTCGTTACCACTTTAAGCCACTGTGTGGGCGCCATGAAATTTCAGACAACGACCTTGCTCAAAATTTACTTTTTTACTACTTCTTAAACGAATTAATAATAATTGTAATAAATTATTCATATTCTTTAGGTTCTCTGCAATATTGCTTTAATCTTTGTAATACTGCTCCAAATTTCTGATAATTCTTTGTAGCTTCTTTTAATGATAAACCATGGTTTAAATCACTTGGCTCCTCGTCATTTTCAATAAATAAATCTATTTCCCACATACATACGGGGCATATGTAACCAATAGCATCTCCTTTATTCGGAATTGTAAGATAACCACAGCAAGGACATTTTGAATCTCCTCTTATTTCCATTGATTCAGTATTATCCTTATTCTCTATTTCTTCATATACTACTTCAGGTAGAAATTCATTTTCATCAGTAATCATATATTTTACTCACCCCTATATATTAAAAATATAAACTAATTAAGTTTAAATCAATTCATTATTCTTTATATCACTTAACATTTATTATTTTTTCATAGTATAACAAAAGTTATTTGATAAATAATAATGAGAAGATTTATAATTATTTTACACTAAAATGTGCCATGTTATCGAATATTGCACCAAAAGAAATAATAGTAATAATAACAGGTATTTGATAACATATTATGGCAAATACTTTTTTTATTAAACTTTTATTGTTTCTTTTTGAAAATAATACAAATATCATTACTATTCCATATCCGATCATACATCCTAAAGTATTGTTCATGATATCATCTATTTCAAATACTCTCTATTAGTTATTAGCTGAAGTACTTCTATAGAAATAGTCATACATAAACCTAAAAAATAAGTAATATAAAACTTTTCACATTTTCTAAAAAGTAAGGGTAGCATAAACCCAAAAGGAACAAACATCAAAATATTTAAAATTATGTTTCTTAATTCTAGTAAAGAAAATCTATTCAATACTTTTATATAGGAACTAAATATATGTAAATTTATGCTTTCATACATAACAGATGTTCTATGAACTAATGTGGCCCCTAGTACTATAACGCTATAAATTAAAAATATACTCCACAATATAATTTTACTTACCTTTAATTTTTTAGTACCTTTCATAATTTTCTTATATATTAAAAAGTGCATTATTAAGAATATACTAATTCCAATGGATACACCTACTACGCCTAGGAAAAAATATTTTATAGCTATATGAATAATTGATGTCATTCTCAATTTTCTCCCTCCTTTTATATTCAATTTCTAACTCATCCATAAATTCTAGTTACCTTTTAGTTTAACATATACTTGCTTAACTTAATATTACAATATCTTAATTTGCAATTATTTCTAACTCAAATTAATCAGGAATCATAAAAAATTCGCTTCGCCTGAGCGACGTGTCGGCGAAACACTTCATATCGCCAACAAGATGCCTTTGCTACCACTTTAAGCCACTGTGTGGGCGCCATGAAATTTTAGGCAACGACCTTGCTCAAACTTATAAATAAAAAAGAGCACTCAAATGCTCTCTTTATTTTCCATATAAACAATCCTTTTATACTTATAATTTTATATTATCTTTAGTTTTTAGATTCATACTTTTTAACTTTGTCCACTGCTCTTATTGTTCTCTGTTTCTTCTCTTTAATTGATAATTAATAAACTTGATGGATTTTTTAGTTATTAAGATATTTTTCCTTCTAATATACAAGCCAATAACTCATCTGGTGTATTTACCACAAAGTCGGCTCCTGCCTCTTCTAGCTCATTGTCCTTTGCATATCCAAATGTAACTCCAATACTCCTAGTTCCAGCTTCTTTTGCACCTATTATATCGTGTTTACGGTCCCCAACCATAATTACCTCTTCAGGTTCAACATTTAGTTGCTTTAATACTTCACAAATAACTTCTGATTTTCTTGTTCTTGTGCCATCTAGCTCACTTCCAATAATCAATTCAAAATATTCACTTAGCTCATATTTATCACAAATAGGGATAGCAAAGTGAGTTGGCTTGCTAGTAGCCACTGCCAATGTATATCCAGCTGCTTTTAATTTACTAAGTACTTGTGCCATACCATCAATGGCACTATTTTCAAATAATCCCACATCAGAGTAACGTTCTCTATAATACTTAATTGCAAGTTCTGATTTTTCCACATCAAAATCATAAAAATCCATAAATGAATCTAGTAAAGGTGGCCCTATAAATGGAAGTAAGTTTTCACAATCTTCTACAATACCAAACTTATTAAGTGCGTATTGTACACTTTTCGTAATTCCTTCTTTTGGATCAGTTATTGTTCCATCTAAATCAAATAATATGTATTTTCTCATTATTAAAATTCCCCCTGTTTTGTGTCAATATATCCTATTATTATTTTAGATCTCTATCTTTGATAATCTTAATTAAACTTCTGTATTACATTTTAAATTATATCATATTTGTATTTTATTAAAATAAGTCGCAAAAAAATAACTCTATCATAGTTTATATACATACTAAGATAGAGTTATTATTATTTTTAAACCAGTTCTAACATAAAAAGTATTTAACTTAGTAAAATAGTTTTAATTTTTTTAGAATAACTAATTATTAATATGAGTGTGGATATAGGCATTGCAAAAAATACAGCTAGCTGTGGTGAAACATCTAGAATATTATATTTTGAAAATATAAATGGCAGAAGTATTGTTAGTGGAATAAGCAATACTATCTGTCTTATTAATTCTATTTTACTTGCGCTTACTTCATCCCCCGATACCTGCATAAATGTAATTAAAGCATATAGAATTCCCAATAAAGGAAAACCTGCTATTACTATTCTTATCATGGGTTTTGCTAGTAATATTAAACTTGTATCACTAGTAAATAGCTTTGACACTTCACCTGCAAATAAACAAATTAATATAGTTATACTTATGGAGTATATTAAGCTATATTTTATAATTTTATTTTTTACCTTTTTCTCTTTGACTTTATCCTTTTTACCATAGAAATATGCAATTACAGATTGAGCTCCTTGTGTTAAGCCTATCAATGGTAGAAGAATAACCATATTTATATTACTACATATGGACCATGCTCCTATGTATGAAACACTACCATACTTTAAAAGTATTCTATTAATAATTAATCCACTTATACTATTTAAAGATTGCATTAAAAACTGAACAAAGCCTATCTTCACTATACTTATTAGTATATTTTTAAATTCCATATAATCCAAAGTACTTTTTTTAATCCATAATCCTTTCTTAATTAAAAATATTATGGAAAAACTAAAGTAAAATATTTCACTGATTAATGTTGATAATCCAATTCCTATAATCCCCATGCTAAATACAAATGTAAGTATTACATTAAAAACTATATTTATAATAGTAGATAACGCCCCAACTAAAACTTCAATTTTGGGATATCCAAAAGCCCTAATATTATTTACTAACATATATCCAACGGAGCTAAATACATTAAATATTATGGCTATATTTAGAAACTCTTTAGCTAATATTTTCACCTGTCCACTTGCTCCAAGAAGGTTTAATAAACTGTCTTGGAATAAAAATATTAATAAAGATATGATAGTACTAGATATAAAACAAGAATAAAAGCCTACTTTAAAAGTGCTATTTATTTTTTCTTTATTGTTTTCACCAAGTCCCTTTGATATAACTATACTTGTTGATACGCCAAAGATTAATTGAGCTGCTATCAATAACAAAAGTATGGGATTAAGTATTCCCATAGCTGATAAAGCAGCACTACTAATACTTCCTAAATGTCCTGCAAATGCCGTATCTATCATTGATGTTAATGATTCGAGTACTAAAGAGAATATTGTTGGTAGCGAGTATAGTGCTATCAAATGTTGTATTGATTTTGTTTCAAATATATTTTCATTAGTCATACCTATTATCTCCTAAACAAAGCAATAAAAATGTGTATTTACACATCAAATAATTTATTAATTTTAGAAGTAGTCAGAAAAATATGGAGTCTGTTGTTCTATTGAGTCCTCCAGCATATCTACTATTTCATCGCTACAAGAAATACGTCCTATTTTATATAAATAATCTGGACGTTTGTATCCAAGCAGCATTGTTGTCATTGTTTGAATATCAATTTTATCCTCTGTTTGTTTTGAAGTACGCTTAACTTTTCCTTTACCATTTTCATCAATAGTAAGTATAAAATTACCTTGATTCCACGAAAGTATTGGATCATCCATTTTAAATATCCATTCTCTTTTTATTGTATCTGGTTTAAATGGATATTGTTCTATAAACCCTTCCAAATCCACAATTCGCCCCATAAAATATGGTGATATTGTTTCTTTTATATCTGCATCTTCAAGTAAAAATGCCAATGGTTCATCTGTATATGTAAATCCTTTAACTTTTGTAATCATAGAAAAATGGGCACTTATAAAATTCCAAAGGCCTGTACGAGCTTCTTCATCAATAAATATCATATCTTTTATATGAAATACTTCATCTTTAATCCAATAAAGTATATATCCGTCTGGGTCATTCTTTTCGTTGTAATAAATAGCCGCCATCAAATCATCTGAATCCCAAAGCCAATATTCATTCCAAGCTAAATCATCTCTTAACAATGCTCCATGTGTTTTTAGAGCAAATCTTTCATAAGCTCTTCTTACTTCTTCACTATCTATATCAACTCTTTCCATCTCTCCTGATACTTGTTTTATCTTAGGTAGTTGATAATCATTTATTTCGTAAGTAATTCTATCTGAAATAATCTCCCAACCTTTTCTACGATAGTATGGTATGGAATAAGGATACAAATATGATATTGTTTGTTTTCTTTCTTTCATATTTTTTAGCGCTTGATAAAGTAGTTTGTGCATTAGTCCCTGGTTTGCATACTCTGGATAAGTACCCACTCCAGTAAGCCCGCCCATATCATAGGTTCTATTAAATATACGAACTTTCATAGGATAAACAGCAACTTGAGATATTAACTTATCTCCATCAAACCATCCATATACATCAGCTCGTTGTAATGTTGGTGATTTGGCCCGAATAATTTCTTTTTCTTCCCAACCTATTTCTTGTAATTCTTGGTCTGTTACTTGGAAAACATATCTTAATAATTGGTTATACTGCTCAACGTGTTCAAGTCCCACAGGTTTCATTTTTAATTCTCTTTTTCTAACCATTAAATCGCCTCCATTATTATATATTTTTGTAGTAGTTATTTATAATATATTTGAAATGTAATTTAATTTCATAATATTTTATATTATTGTAAACCTTAGTGTAATGCTGAGGTCAACATAATTCTTTAATATTTATGCAAAACAATTTTATTATATTATTTGATTGTTCATATTAAGTATACATAATTACAAAAAAATGCTAGTTTGTAAGTATATCATTTATCCACAAACTAGGGAATATACCAATAGGAATTAAAGCCTGATAAAACTTGCATACTACCTTTTGGCATTTGCGTTATGGCATTGTATACATTAAGATAATCTCCCACCCCAAATGTTATACATATAACAGAAAATGATAGCAGTATATTGGACACAACCATATGGTATGGTATAAGTGCCCAAATTAATAATGGTATCCAGCCAAAAACCATATTTGGAAGAAGACTTAAAAATATAAATCTCATTTTTGAAATCGGTTGGGTTGATACAACAAATGCCATCATGTTTTTCAAGGATACATATAGCTCTACTTTTGCATTTTTCCCAAAACATATTCCATGAAGTATTTCATGCGGAAGAATAGTTGCAAAAGACAATAATAGTGATACAACAAAATATTTATAATCATAATTAAATTTATTATGAATCATAATTGATATCCAAATAATAATTCCAATTAGTATCACACATGGAATTAAAAAAAGTGATGCTACTTTACTAAGCTTTTCAGGCGTTTCTGGCTCTCTAAATTTAACTGCATTACTTGGTAAATCAGCTTTAGGTAAAGTGTCCTCTCCTTTATAGTCACCTTTATAAATTAATTTAATTTTAATCACCCCGTATATATTTTTATTTATTTTTCTTCATATATATTTATTTTATGATAACTCTATTACTGCATTTATCTTGTCTTTTGTTTTTGCTGTAATAATATTTTTGTCATTTTCTTGTCCATAGTAATATTCAACAGTGTCTCCATAGACTATTTTAATCTTCTTTTATACATATTTAAAATAGGCATTCACAAAACCATAAGTTTATGAACACCTATTTTTATAATCAGATTAATTTCACAGTATATAATACAATCAAAAACTATTTTATTTTAACTATCTAAAACCCAATTAACTCATTTTGATCTGCATATCCATTTTTCAAAGCATCTTCTCTAAGATAAGCATATAGCTCTGCATTTGTACTTTCTACATATGGATTTACATAAAAAATTGAAAGTAAACCTAAAGTACATATTGATAATAAATACCAACCTAAAAATGATAAATCAAGTACAAAAGTTTCCCACTTATTACCATTCATCATTTGTTTACTTATTTCAAAAGCTCTTTTTCTACTTATAGTTGGATTTTCACTTAATATATAAGGTATCATTCTATATTCGTAAGATTTCACTATACCAGGTATTACAAATAATAGTGACCATAAATATGTGAATAATTCCATCATAAACATTGTGAAAATTGAGCTTTTAAGTTTTCCACTTTTATACGCAAATAATAAAGTTTTTACAGGCTTTTCTTCTTCTCTAATTCCCATAAAGTAATTGTTTTTTCCTATTGTCAAAGGATAGGCTATGAATAATTTAATAAGCAAACTTAAAATTAAAACTATTATAAATACATTTACAAAAAGTAAAACTAATCCATCTGCAAATAAACTTTCTATTATTCCTGTTCCTGAATCTTCTGAGCCTGAGTATTCATCGTCATAATCATCTAAGTACTCGTCTTCATAGTAATCACTATAATCTTCACTTTGTATCTCGTTATATGTATCTCTTGCGTCACTTACATTATTAGCAACTTGACCCATTCCTCCTGTTAGCATAAATGCTATAAAACTTACAAGTACTGCTTTCCAGTAGTACCTTTTAAATACAACTTTCCCTCTTTCTTTTAACTCTTTTCTCTCCCACATATTATTACCTCCTATTTAATACTATTATATATTACAATTGGGTTGCATAATCTTACAATTTCGTATCAATTTGACAAAGTTTTCTTTTTACAGTAAATAATAATTTATATTCCCCAATATAAGTGTATGTTCCCATGGAAAAATAAAAACCTCCTTACTATTTTCATATGTAATATATGAATAAATAATAAGAAGGTTTATAACACTTTTTATTAATTTTTTTATTTAATTAAAAATAAGTGATTAGTTTATAATTTTACTAATCTATCAATTGCATATTCGAAAAATTCCTTATAAGATTCACAGAAATAATTTACAGATAAATTTCCATCCATATTTTCATCTCTATCTCTTCTACATCCACCTCTACATAGATTTTTCCACTTACATTCCATGCAGCAATCTTCTACCTTTAATGATGTTTCTATAAATTTACTTTCACTTCTTTTTCTTTCTATATCTTCAAAATCCATTTCTATTAGATTTCCTATTTTTTGATCGTCTAGTACATAAAAATCGCAAGGGTATACACTACCATCTGCCTCTATTACATTTTGTAGGGTACAATGACCAATCATGCCACAAGCTTCTGGTCTAAATCCTTTTATTATACCTACTATATTTTCAAAATACCTATTATATACAAATCTTCCATTTGTCATATCCTCATACCATAAATCAAACAAATCTTTTAAAAACTTCCCATAAAGTTTAGGTGTAAGAGAGTACTCATGATTTCCTCTTATTTCACCTATAGGATCTAAGCATGGTATATACTGCTGATACGAAAAATTCTTTTCTTTATAAAATTCATATATACTTTTTATATTTGTCGCTACATAAGAAGTTACTACAGTCAGTATGTTATATTCTACTTTATACTTATTAAAAAGTTCTATTGTTTCTAGTATTTTATCATAAGTACCTTCTTTATTTGCATCTATCCTATTTATATCATTTATTTCTTTAGTTCCATCTAAAGATATTCCAACAAGAAAATTATTATTATGTAAAAACTTCGCCCATTCCTTATCTATTAAATATCCATTAGTTTGAATTGTATTATGGATTTTTAATCCTTTTTTATTATATTTCTTTTGAAACTTTATTAAATCTTTATAAAAATCAAGACCTACTAAAGTTGGTTCACCACCTTGAAAAGTAAATGTACATTCATCTTTTGCAAACTTAAGCGCTTTCTTTACTATTTGTTCTAAAGTTTTAGTGCTCATAAATCCATAGGACTGAACTTCTCTATTGTGGGCTACGTCCTCATAAAAACAATACTTACATTTAAAATTGCAATATCCTGATGCTGGTTTAATTAATAAATTTAATGGATACATCTTTAGTCCTCCCCCTTTACTGTAATACTCCCATAAATTTAATTATATTGAATATATTTATAAAAACCAATAAAATTAGTACTTTTGAGAAAAATTGTTGAGTTATGTTGTCATTCATTTTCTTTGATCTATGACTTCCATAAATGGCTCCTGAAACTCCTCCAAAACACATTACAACCAATATCATCATTCCAAAATCAGGAATATTATTAGTTATAATTGTCATTAGTAAACTAGATATTTGAGAAAAAAAGATTATGAATAATGAGTTTAATGCTGTTTCCTTTGGTTTCATGGAGAAAAAATAGTATATTGCCGCTATATTTAAAGGTCCTCCCCCAATTCCTAGAAAAGATGATAACATTCCCAATCCTAGTCCAATTAATACACAAATCTTCTTATCTTTTACCTCATATGTTTTAATCTTATCTTTATTTTTAATATAAAATATAATTGCTAAGTTAATTAATAATAACAAAATTGATTGAGTCATTCCTACTAAGTCGTCATTTCCAAATATTATTCTTGATCTATCAAATAATTCTTTTCCTAAAATTCCACCTATACAAGCACCTATTGCTAAATATAAAGTTATATCCATATTTATTTTAGTTTCTTCTTTTCTATTTCTTATAAGTGATACTGTACACATAGTTAAAACTGTGCATCCTGATAAAAAACTTATAATTGATACACTCATAGTTCCTAGGCTATCCATAAGAGGCTTTATAATTATTCCTCCACCTATTCCACTTATAGCTCCTACAAATGATGCCATTGCACTTATTATAAAGTATACAAATTCCATACATTATCCTCCTGTCTTTAATCTATACTATTATGTAAATTATCTTCATCTTTAAATCTATAAAACTGTTTCAAAACCAACAAACAGCTGATTTATTATACATAATAGAAATCAGCTGTTTGTTGGTTTTAATTAATTATGCCAGGACATATTCATTTCATTTTCATTAATTATTAGGGTAAAATATAACTTTATTTTTGAAATCATTTTCCCACCTGACATAAATTTATGTATTTTAATTAGCTTCTTGTGACAATCTATATGATTCAATTTCTTTTTCACGCTTATCATTTATAAATGCTTCCATTTCAGATTCTGTTTTCTTATCAATAGGATAGAATTTCATCGCTATAACTGAACATATAAATGCAAATATAGGAATCAAAGTCTTCATATATAAGATAGCTTTTAATGTAGCTAGTGACTGTTGAGCAAGATTTGGTGCATATCCTACAAAATCAAGAACATAACCCATTATAAATGCTCCAAATGCTTGTGAAAGTTTATTTACAAAAGTAAATGTTGAAGAAACTAATGCTGATCCATTTATACCAGTTTTCCACTCTGCATAGTTGGCCGAATCCAAAACAGCAGATCTGCTTAACATATTTGTAATAGCTCCAATAAGAAGTGATCCTATTAAGAAAACCATAACTAAAAAAGTATTATGTGAAGGAGTAAATAATAATCCAACTGCTGCAACAATAGCAAGTAATTCAGCTACTATTATTCCATTTTTCTTTCCAAGTTTACCTACATACCATCCAACTAAAGCAATCAGTATGAAAGAGAATATAGTAGTTGACCACCCAAGAGCACCCATAAGGTGTTGTTTTTCTCCCATATTATATTTGAAGAAATACATATTTAATCCGTTACCAATTTGAATAGCTAAACTATCTGTTCCAAAACTTATAAGTACCATAAGTAGGGCTGTGTTAGAAGTAATAACTTTTATTCTATCTTTAAGAGATATCTTCTCACCTGATGCAACTCTACTAGCTTGTGAAGGATTGAAAACATCAAGTTTTCTGACAGACATTGCAGATCCAATAAACATAATTGTAGAGAATATTGCGAAAATTACTGCCACAGTAAACCATGCTTCTTTACTTCCATCTCCACCAAACCAACTTAACATATGGATTGCTAATGATGTAACTGCTATATTTCCAATATTTCCAACTGCTTGGAAAATAGCTTGAATCTTTGTACGACGAGTTGTATTATTACTTAAAATAATAGGAAGCGCAAGTTGAGGAATTTGTACACATGTCCACGCTAAACTATATAAAATATAACTTGTGTATGCATAAACTATTTTTCCACCCATGCTTAAATCTGGTGCCATAAACATTACAACAAAGATAATTCCTAATAAAGGTGAACCAAACATAATAAATGGTCTATATTTACCAAATTTTTTAGTATTAGTTCTATCAATAATCATTCCCATAATCGGATCTGTGAACGCATCCACTATCCTAGCTACCATAAAGATTGTCCCTGCTACTGTAGCTGAAATACCCAATATGTTTGTGTAATAGAACATAATGTATGTACCTACAAAAGCAAAGATAGCAGTATTTGCAATATTACCTATACTGTATAAGTATACCTGTTTTTCTGAAGCTTCCATTGTATTCATTCTTTTCCCTCCATAATATTTTAGTTTTCTTAATAAATTAGCTCCTATGCAAAGGTTATCCCGTTTCTCATTCTCACTTCTCACCTTTACACAATTAATTATAATTTATAATTTTTAACTTTTCAATATTTTTTATAAAAAACTTTAAATTTTCTTATTTTCGTACTTTTTCAATGTTTTAGATATTTTTAATTAATTATTGTTTTTAATAATTAGCCGTGTTATACTAACATTGAAATCAATATTAATAGTAAATATACACGCGTTTCTATTACAATATTTAATATTGTTATAATCAGATCTTTAGTTTGTCACAATAATTTACAACAATAATTAATTATAAGAAATAATTAATTACAATAAATAATTAATTTCACATTTAGAAAGGATTGAATTTTATGGCTAAGAAAAAAAATATAATTCTTATATTATCTGATCAACAACGATACGATACTGTTAGTGCTTATGGATTAAATGATATATGCAAGACACCTAATATTGATGCTCTTGCTGATGAGGGAATGAAGTTTAACAATGCATTTACATCTTCACCAATTTGTGCACCATCTCGTGCAAGTGTTATGACAGGTCTTTACCCTCATAACCATGGTGTAATAGATAATTTTACAGATATTAAAGATGGAACTCCTCTTCTTGGGGAATGTATGAATGAACAAGGTTATTATTGTGGTCTTGCTGGTAAATGGCATGTTTCTGCAACAAAAACACCTGAAGATTGTGGATTCGAAGGAAAACCTTTTATGGGATATGGATTCCCAGGAAGTCAAGTTTTTCCTAGTTTAATATTTAATCAACCACCAGACAATGCACCTAATTACTACGAAGAATACTTAAAAGATAATAACTTTGAGATTCCTGATGTTTCTAATGGTTTCTTAGGTAATAACCCTGCTCTTCAAGTACAAGAAATGTACGCTAAGCATGAAGGACCTGTAGAAAGTACTATTGAATATTTTGTAGCTCATGAAGCTAACCGTTTAATTGACGAAGCAGTTGAACAAGAAAAACCTTTCTTGATTTGGGCAAACTTCTGGGGACCTCATTCTCCAAGTATCGTACCTGAGCCTTATTATTCTATGTACGATCCAAAAGATATTAAAGAACACCCAAGTTATAAGGAGGATTTCAAGGATAAACCATATGGCTATTATCTTACTGAAAAAATGTGGGGACTAGGAGATTATGGTTGGGATGGATTTGCAAATATTTCCGCTAAATACTATGGTCATTGTACAATGATCGATGACATGGTGGGATTAATAGTAGACAAATTAAAAAAATTAGGAATTTATGATGATACGATTATTATCTATAGCGCAGATCATGGAGATTGTCTTGGCGCTCATAAATTAATAGAAAAAGGTTCATTTACTTTTGATGAAATATATAGAATACCAATGGTAGTTAAAGGACTTGGTAATAAAGACAATGATAGTTTAGTTTATTTACAAGAAATTATGCCAACAATTTTAGATATAGCTGGTACAAAACCACCTAAACCTGTTGATGGTGAAAGTCTTCTTCCATTGATGTATGGTACAAAGGAAAGTAATGAAAGAACAGAAATATTTGGTGAATTCCATAATCATTTTTATGTATCACGCCAAAGAATGGTTAGAGATAATAAATATCAATTTACATTTAACGAAAATGAAAAAGGTGAACTTTATGATTTCACTAATGACCCATATCAGCTAAATAATTTATGTTATGATGAAAATTATGTACATATTAAAAAAGAGTATATGGAAAAATTATCTAAACACTTAAAAGAAACTAACGACCCAGCTAGTGTATGGTTCCATCGTATTAAAGAGTTTTATTAAAATAGTATAGATAAAATTAAAAATAGTATAGATAAAGTTGTGTAAAACAAATTTATCTATACTATTTTTTATATGTAAATATTTGACTATTCATTAATAAAATAAGCATCAATAACTCTAGCACTTGCTCCAACAGCTCCATTAATAGTTCTGTAAGGCACTCGTTCTATATTAGAAAAATAGCTATCCCCTATAAAGTTTGAATCTCTTTCAATATATTCTTTAAATTGTCTAAATATCATTTTATCTTCAAATAGTCTACCATGTAAGAAAATTTTAGTAGGATTTATTATAATAGATAAATTTGAAATAGTCATACTTAAATATTTCAACGCTTCTAATATATATTCTCTTATAACTTCATCTCCTAAATTATAAGCAGTTATAATATGCTCAATACTCACTTCTTCATTATCTTTAACCAACTTATCTAAAATAACAGAAGCATTGTTTTCAATCAGTATTTTAGCCATCTTTATTAACCATCTTTCACTGGCATAAGTGTTAAGGCAGCCATTTTTTCCACATTCACAACTTTTTCCATCCACTTTTACAATTGTATGGCCTATTTCTCCAGATATATAATTCTCCCCTTTAAACAATTCTCCATTAATCACATTTGAGCAGTACATTCCAATACCTATATGGAAAAAAGAAAAGTTTTCTGGGCTTTGTTCAGGTTTAAATAAATATATCCCCATGGCCATACATTTTACATTATTGTCCATGACAACTGGTAATTGAAATCTTTGTTTGATTTTTTCAGGGAAGAAACATTTCCATACATCAGAATCTGCAAATAATTCTTTATTATTATTGTTTATTTTACCTGGTACACCAATACCTATTCCCACCAACTTGTCTTTAATATCTTCATTTTTTTGCATTAGTATTTCAACATTTTCAATTATAAATTCTGTTATATTAGAAATTTCATGATATGTTGTTGAAAATACTGATTCACTTATAACCTTCCCTTTTAGATTAGTGATGCAAAAAGATACATACTTTTCATTAAATTCAATTCCAATTGCATATGCATAATTAGGATTTAAATCTATTAAAACACGTTTTCTACCTGGTGTATTATCACTTTGTTCAACTTCCCCTAAATTCACAATTATTTGTTCATTTATTAGTTCAGCTATTGTGGTTGTTACTGTGGCAGGTGTAATATCTGTTTGCTCGGCTATAGTAGCTCTTGATACAGGAGCATTTCTAAAAATATATTCTAGTATTCTAGTCCTGTTTGATTTTTTTATAGGATTCATATTCTACCTCCTTTTCTAAATATGTTTTATTAATTTAAACTTATCAGTTATGTATTTTTATTTATCTAAATAAATTTCTATATTTAATTCTTTTCCTTTTCAATAGATTTGCATTGCTAATTATTGTATCTTTATTTTATAATAAATCAATTTTTTTCTCAAATTTTTTATATTATAATATATACAATCTACTACAAAATTAAAAAATTACTTCTGATAAATAAATTCAACGATATACTATTAGCTTTATTTTCATTCATTCTGTTAGATATGTAGTAGATATGATTGAAGAAAACGAATATACTATTAATTTTATTTTCATTCATTATTAAAATATATAATTATAATTATAATTATGAACTATAAATTTACTTTCTATATTAAAATAGCAATCACTTTAGATAAATTATATATCTAGAGTAATTGCTATTTTTATAGTTCAATAAAATCTTTCACTTTAATAATTTTAAAGTCATATTTCTATAAATTAATCAAGTTCTTTTGATATTATTACTAAGTCCAATATATCAATGATAAGATCTGAATTTATATCATATTTAAAATTCCAAGTATCACTTTCTATATTATCATTGTAATTTTTAGCTATATTAGCTAAATCAAGTATATCTACAGCTCCATCTTTGTTTGTATCTAATTCATCGTATTTTTTGTCTATTGTTACAAGTTCAAAATTGTTAGATGTATATATTTCTTCCTCTTCACTTTTTACTTCTATATATAATGAACCTTCATATCCATCCTCTATTATGTACTCGAAGTCTTCTTCATTGTAATCTGAATACCCATTTTCCAAATATCCAATATCTTTAGTGAATAAAATATCTCCATCTTTATCATTTTTTCTTATGTTAACAACTACGTTATTACAACTTATCATACTGTTGTTTGTTATTTTACCAATTAATTTACGTTGAGCATAATAATCTTCTACATATATGTTTTTAATTTCTAAGTCAGGATACCCTACTTTAAATGTTTGAACATTGTCATCCATGTCATTATCTTTTCCATCCATAGGTGTTATTCTCACGAATAAATTATATTGTTTACCTTGAGTCGGTGTAAAGTTAGCTGTAACTTCTTTATTTTCACCAGGTAAAATACTTAAATCAATAATCTCACTGCTATGAATAGTTTCTCTTGATGAGATTATTTTTTCACAAACCTCAACTTTAACTGAATTAACTCCCAATTGTCCTTTGTTTTCTATGTTAAATGTGATTGGAATATTCTCTTTAAAATTAGATTCATCTATAACTAACGTATTTTCAGATACTTTAAGATCATAAGCTAAATCTATTTCTATTATATTTAAACTGCTTATTCCATCATCTTCATATTTAAATCCATTTGTTTCATTTTCTATTTTTTGTGCTATATTTGATGCTAATATTAGTTTGTTGTTTTTATCATAAATTCCACTTACAGATTTTATTCTTTCATCAATATTAGTTAATTTTACTGCTTCACTTAGCTTATTTGCTTTTTTATCATAAATAATTCCAAATACTTCTTTAGAACCTTCACTATTATCAATCCATGTTATAGCAAAGTTCTCATTATTTTGAATAATATTGAATTTGTCAGTTCCTAAAGCAGTACTATTATTTATTGTTGATACATTATTTGAACTATTTACATCATCTTTAAATACTATTTGGTTTTCTTCATACCATAATACACCTATTTTGTTGTTGTATTTTACAAGTTTAGGATTAGAATTAGTTGTATTTTTAGTACTAATTTGTTTAGATAACTTCACTTCATTATTTTCTATTAATAAGTAATGTACTTGTTGATCAGCAACAGTTTCACTATTTCTGTCTTTATCAATACTATAAACAATATGCGTTTTATTATCATCATGTTTTATATCCATAGACAATATACTTCCCATATTCTCTTTTACAACTTTGCTATTACTCCACTGACTTCCATCAAATTCACTATACATTATGGAATTAGTTCCTGATTGTCCAAACAAGTCACTTTGACTGTTGTTTTTCCACGCTACAAAAACTTTGTCATTATTAATTTCAACAACTGGCATTCCATCATAAGTTGCATTGTTAGATAAATTAACTGGCTTTTCAAAATCATTTGTATTAGTATTAAATTTCGATACTACTATCTCTGATTCTTTTGCAAAATCATTAACAGTCGCATTTTCATTCATTACTTTTTTAATATTTTGCCATACTACATATAAGTTGTTATCATCATATGCTAATTGAGGATATAAATCTGCTGTGTTGTCGTTGTAAACTGATTTTGGAGCACTCCATGAACTACTTCCATCTTCTTGAATACTATAAACTAATTCACTTCTATTTATATCGCTTCTATCTTTATTATCTCTTATCCAAACTAATATTTTTTTATTGTTTACATAAGCTATTTGCGGTTCACTTGTTGGAAGTATACCATCTTCTAATAAACTTATCTTTTCATTATTTTCTGCTTTGTAGCTAGATGTTTTATTGCCTAGCCATCCAGAATTACTATCTAAATATTCTCTAGAAATCTGCTTATAATTATTTTCATCATATAAGTCTACTTTTTCTATTTGATTTTCATTTTTATAAGAACTTGGCCAAGTATATGGTCCTAAGAATACTTCATGAGAGAATACACCTAGCAATTCTGCCGCTATACCTATTCCACCACTTATACTAAATGTTGGGTTAGGATTTAATGATTTTACACCTATGGAAATTCCTAGAGATCCTTTTAAACCAACACTTACTACCTGGTCAATTCCAACACCACCTCTTGGTTGAACAGATGGGTTTACGTCAAAAGCACCGCTTAAGTTTAGTTTTCCATAAGATATAGGCGCTTCTTTATAAAAATCACTTGTGAATCCTACACTTGCTCCTACGTTGGCTTTTACATAAACTGGAACGATAGAAACCATAAACTGACTTCCTATATTTTTACTAAGTCCTGCATTTACAGCTATTCCACCTTTAATAATCTTTAGCTTTCCATCTATAGATTCACATTCCAAATATCCTGAACCATCAGTTTCAAAGCCCCATGTAGAACCTATATTGAATCCAGATATAGTTCCATAAGCCTGTCCTAAATCATATGCTTTTTGTATCTTTTCAAATTTTTTGTCAAAGTCTTCTGGACTTGCAATTGAGCTACCTGTACCAAGTATAAATTTATATGTACCTTTGCTCTCATCATATCTTGATGTGAATTTTACTTTACCTAAGTTCAGGTCAAAACTTTGTCCTCCTATAAAAGGTAACCATGATGGAGCTGTTCCAACTTGATAATTACCTAGAGTAAAGCTATCATCATCAGCAGTGCTATTTCCCTTTACAATTTTTATTTTAGTTTTTACAGGAGTTGAATATTTGCCATCTTCACTAACAGCAACTGCATAAATATCCTCATCCACATCAAAGTAATCACCTAAAACAATATTAAAAATACCATCTTTTGATGTTACGCATCTAACACCCTGCTGCAGCCTAACTTCTTTTCTTGTTTTACCATTCCAGTCTACTACAATATTGATACTTTTCTTATCTTTACTTGTTTTCGGCACTTTTATAATACTTGTTGAAATATCGTAAGTACCATAAACTCCATTATTTTTTAAGTATTTCACCGACTTTATTATAGGTCTATCTTTTTCTGAAAGTTCGTAAGGAACATGTAAATAAACATCTTTATCTTTATAATCTTTTAATTTTATACTTACTGCTTCTCCTTTATCTAAGTAAGTATTTGCATTGGAAGTGCTATCAGATTTATAGGAAATTCTTCCGTACTCATCATATTTTACTACCATAAACTCTGTATACTTATTAGTATTGCTTTTATCTATAATAACAGCTCCATTACTATTGTTTTTAAAATAATAGTTTTTATTTTTCTCTACTTTTATTTTTTCAAATACAGGAGCATTTATAGTTTTAATATTACTTTTTGATTCATAAGGAAGATAAAGTTTTATATCATCCACATCTGTTTGTAATCCTAGTTTAATCTTTTTATTTGGTTCAGTACTATGTTCATAGTATCGTCTGTAATCGCCTGCATTAATTTTAGTAGTAACCATATTATTATCTTCATCATAAGTAGCATAGTCATAGTTAAAATATGATGCTTCTTCGTAACTAGTTATTATAATACTTTGATTTAATTTGGTTTTATTAGTAAATTCATAAGATTTATCTAATTCTACATCAATTTTATAAAATACAGGTGTACTTACTTTCTTCACTGTATCTTTTAGTTCATATGGTAACATTAAAATTAATCTATTATTATTACTATCAAATTTTGTTTTGTAGTAACTTTTACTTATCATTAAATCATAAGCATCACCTTCAACACGTGAATAAGAACTTTCTCCATCAGCAGTATATGACAGTGAATTGTATGTTTTAGTAAATCCATAATCATAATCGTCTGTTGTTATATCTAAATCTAGTCCGTATCCATCTGTATAAATTTCATAGTAATCATTTTCATTTACATTTAGTTCATATAATACAGGATTATTTTTTATAGTTACTAGATTCTTATAGTCGTAAGCTATACAACCTTTCATATCAGAATATCTGGGGTTCCCTATTATTTTTTTATCACCCTTTTTTAATCCCCAGTTAATAGAAGAGGATGATTCTATTGATTTATGTGTCTCCCAGTAATCTTTCTTTCCCATTCCATCTGTATTGTAATATACTGCATAGTCAATATTATCAACTGTTCCTTCTTTACAATCAACATCCGTCCATATATTATCTAAATCACTTTTGTTTACTATTTCATAACTTTTTCCAACTTCCATATTGAACTTATAAAAAACTGGATTGTTTCTCTGTTTAATTTCATATTCATAATCACAAGGTATAGCTGCAATAGTTTCTGTTTCTATTTGCGAATTTCCACCTATATTTAATTTTTTATTTTTATTTATTTTGAAATTCCCATATGAATCCACATAATTAGAACTCGTTTCATTTTTATCAAAGTCATAGAAAAATGCATCTATATTCCTTGTTTTAATCGTTGCATTGGTAGCAACTATAATTGGGCTATCCACTTTATTGGTTATTTCATATGAAGTATCTTCTGTTAAATTTAGCTTTTCCAACATAGGTTCTTCAGACTTATTAAGTGAATAAGTATAGTCTGAATAAGATGTGAATTCAACCATCCCTCTATCTGATCTAAATTTAACCTTTTCTCCAGGTCTTAGGATTATACTATCTTTGTTTTCTACATATACATATTTTATTTCTCCAAATGAGTCATAATAAATCTTGTCATAAGAATAACTATCCTCTGTAGGATATAAACTAATATTACCTCTACTCATTGTATTTACCATTTCATAAGTTATTCCTTGTTTTATAATAATATTAGTATCTCTTTGTGAATTCTTATTGCTTATTTTCTCTGTATTTTTGTTTCTGTCCACAACTGTAACTTTGCAAGTTTCTTTTACTGATTTATCCTCTGTTTCCACAGTTACTGTTGCTTCTCCCTCTTTTACAGCACATATCTCAGACCCCTTCACTCTAATTACATCTTCCTTGTTTGTGCTCCATATTAATCTTTCTTCGTCAATATTTTTGACTTTGTAATCTAAATCTATTACATCTCCTAGATCTATATTTATACTTTCATCTAATTCAATACTTTTCTCTTTTTCAGAATTTTCTTCTTGTTCAAGTTTTTCCTCTGTTTTTATACTTTCTTTAATTTTTACATTTTCTTCTATCTTTTCTTGTGCAAATATTATTAAATTATTGAAATTTAGCAATATCAGCATGATTGCTAGTATCCTAGCTATAATAATTTTGTATTTTTTCATTTTTTATCCCTTCTGTAAATTTTTTCTTTCCATACCAATTTTTTATTATAAAATATAAGGATTTTTTTGTCTATTGCTATTTTGGGTAAGTAATTTTTACTACTTAAAATCTACTTTTTAACCCCCTCTTTATAATCACTGCAACTAAAATAACTGTACCTCAGCTACAACACTAAAGTACAGTTATTTTTTAATTAATCATTTATTATTTCTTGAATCTTCTTCCATATAATGGATGTAAGATAAGCAAATATACCTAAAAAGATTACTGTTCCAGCAGCAAACACAGTGTCACCATATTGGAGCAAATCCCTCAGATAAATAATTCCTATCCAAAAGGCTATCAAAGTAGTACTTACAAGACCCCATTTTGTGTTATTTATAAGACCGTATATGGATATGGTATATATGTAAGCTTTACACAAAGCCAGCCCCACATCTGATAAATAGGTGTTATAAAGTCCCAGATCAACTAATATCTGTCCTTCCCCATCAACATAAGAAAAGTTTCTCAAGGTAACTAATATAAATATAATAGAAACTATATAGTAGCCCTTTGGTACCTTGTTTTGTGACATAATATCCCTCCCAAAATTTGTATATATTCTATTATACATATAATTTATAATTTGACAAAACTAAAGTAAGTAATTAACTTTATTCCATAATCTATTTATTCCACTTTAAATATTTCATTTATCTATTTATTTCTCTTTGAGTATTTCATTATAATTACGCCATCTTCAACTGCATAGAATTGAAGATTTAGATCTATCTTTGGGTTGTCACCAAGGAATAAAGGTCTTCCTTTTCCCAGTATGGTAGGTATAATTCCTATTATGTACTCATCTATTACGTCTGCTTTAAGGAAGTTATCTATTACTCCTCCTCCACCAAATAAGAATATTTTCTTACCTTTGTTTCTTAAATCACTTATGATTTTTACTATATCCCCACCTATAAAATGATAGTTGTCATAATCATCAATTTCCTTAGATGTTGCTATATATACCTCTTTTTGTGCAAAATCTTTATGAAATCCTTGGTCATAACATTTTTTACCCATAACTACAACATCAATATCTTGTAAAAACTCTTCATAATTCCATTTAGTTTCTGTATTTAAAGTTGAATTGCCATCTCCAACTATCCAGTCATATCCTCCATCTTCATCTGCTATATATCCATCTAAACTTATTGCCAAATTTAATATTATTTTTCCATTCATATTTTTGCCTCCATATTTTGTCTTTATTTTAGTATTCATTGAATTTATGTCCTTGATACAAAATATATTATAAGTTATAATAACTGACATCTTATGTCATATTAGAAAGGAATATTATGAAAGCCGATAGATTAATTTCCATACTTATGTTATTACAAATACATAAACAGTTAACAGCAAATGATTTAGCTAAAAAATTGGAGGTATCCGTAAGAACTATTTATAGAGATATTGAATCTTTAAGTGGTTTAGGCATACCTATATTTACAGATAGAGGTACTAATGGAGGAATAAAATTATTAGGAGATTATAAAACTACACTTAGTGGAATAAATAAAAATGAGCTATACTCCTTATTTATTCCTACAGGGAATAAAATCTTAGAAGATTTAGGAATTGATAAAATAAAAGATAGCACCATGCTTAAATTATTAGGCGATTCTTCCACTGAACAAATTAATGAAATTAAAAATATACAAAATTTCATTTTCATAGATATGAACACTTGGAGTGAAAATCCAGTTAAAGTGAATAAGGATATATTATCTATTTTACAAAATGGTATTTGGAATAATAATGTTTTAAAAATTATATATAGAAAAATAAATAAAACAAAAGAAGTAATATTAAATCCTTTTGGATTAGTTTGTAAAAGAGGTATTTGGTATTTAGTTGGTGAAAATAATGAGATTATTAAGACTTATAAAGTCAGCAATATAGAGTCTGCATCTTTAACAGATTCATTCTTTGAAAGACCTGATGATTTTAATTTGGAAAATTATTGGACATCTAGTACTAGTAATTTCAAGTCTTCTATTCCAAAATATACATTTATTTTTAAAGTAAATCCTTCTATTGTAAATCATATTAAATCAAGACCTTTTATTAATATTAGCAGCACTACAATTAAAGATGATGAAGTTTTTATGAATATAAAATTTGATGCTCTGTTCCAAGGAATAGAATTTGCCTTTGGTTATGGAAAAGATGTGGAGATAATATCTCCCGTTGAGGCTATAGAGGAAATTAAGAAAAAATCTTTGGAGATAATTAATTTATATAATGTTTAATTATTTATTTTAATTTTCAAGTTTTGTATAAATATAATTTCCCAGAATGTGAGAAGGGAGCTTTCCAGCTCCCAATTTATCTATTTTATTATATTAATTAAATCCATTCCGTACTTTTCACATTTTACAGGCCCAAAACCTTTTATGTTTCTTAGCTCATATAAACTCTTAGGTCTTTTTATAATTAACTCTTCCATAGTATCGTTGTTAAACACCATATATGGTTGAATTCCTTCTTTTCTACTGGTAAAAAGCCTGTAGGATTTTAAAGAATTTCTCAGCTCTTCTTCACTTTTACTTTTTATTTCTTGCCTTGTTTCAAATCCTTTATCACTTTGCTTAAACTCTTTAGTAGAATATGTAAAATCTTTATTAATGTTTGTATGTGAAGTATTTTCATAAGATGAATACTTTCTTTCTACTTTTGTGTTGTAATAATTATCTTCTGTTTTTATATTGTCCTTAGATGATGATAAAGAGTATTTCTTATCATAGTCAATTTTGGCTTCTCTATGAAATTTAGAAATGCATCTTGCTATTTCTCTCATATCTTCTTCAATAAATACCCATTCTATCTTCCTATTATTTTGATGTTCCTTTATTTTATCTATTATTTGATCATGTCTTATTATTTTTTCACTTATTTGTTTTGGAGCATATTTTTTATTAATAATAGTCTTTGGATTTGCAGTAACTACTAAAGACTCTATTCTATTTAATTTATTTTTATAATTAAGCTCCTTACTTAATATTTCCTTTATTACATTTATATGTCTTTCATTTTGCACAATTGGACTATACATTCCTTGTTTTGATACAACTTTTCCTTGAGAATTTTTCATATGTCTTATGAATTCCCCTTCTTGTGTTATACTTATATCTCCCATTAAGTTTTTACATTCTATTACATATATGTATTTGGAAGTTAAAGCTAAAAAGTCTATTTGTGCAATTTTGCCTCTATATTTTAACCTAAGGTCATGCATACAAATCATTGGAATAAAGCTATTTATTAACTCATAATAAACATTATTTTCTCCTATTTGACCATACTTTAGTTTTTTAATATCTTGTTCTATATACTTTCTAGATGTTTCATCACATGTTTTTAATAACTCTTCTAAATCTTTTATTTGACTATTTTCTTTGTTAAAATGTTTCAAAAACACAGGATTTTTAATTTCTGTTGGCTTATTCATTAATAATTTTATTGCTCTATTTAACATCCCTTTTTCCCCTTGTTATTTTTTATGACATTTATTATGGTAACAGATATGATAGTTGTCAACAATAGTTATATTAAAACTAAAAATATGAATTATTTTGTATATAAAAATTGTTATTTTACTGTAAAAATGAAATAATAATTTTTTATATGAATTTAGAAAAGAATAAGATATTACATAAGCTGTTGATTATAAATAGTGTGCTACAATATAATAGAAACTTTTAAATTAAGAATATAAAAAGAGATGGGGAGTAATAATTATGAAAAAATTAGGTTTTGGTCTTATGAGATTACCACTACAAGATCCTAAGGATCCAGCAAGTGTTGATGTTGAAAAAACAAAGGAAATGGTAGATTTATTTATAGATAGGGGATTTACTTATTTTGACACAGCGTGGATGTATTGTGGATTTAGAAGTGAAAATGTAACGAAAGAAGTGTTGGTAGATCGTTATCCAAGAAACAGCTTTACTCTTGCAACAAAACTACATTCTTCATATATTAAAACAAAGGATGACAGAGATGTAGTTTTTAATAAACAGTTGGCAAATACGGGAGTAGAATACTTTGATTATTATTTAATACATGATGTTGGAAATCATTCATATGAAGATTTCACTAAATTGGACTGTTTTAATTGGCTGAAAGATAAAAAAGAAAAGGGCTTAGTTAAAAAAATAGGTTTTTCATATCATGATAATGCAGAGCTTTTAGACAAAATATTAATAGCTCATCCTGAAATGGAGTTTGTGCAACTACAACTAAATTATCTTGATTGGGATAGCGAAGGAGTACAATCTAGAAAATGCTATGAAGTTGCTAGAAAACACAACAAACCAGTAATCGTAATGGAGCCAGTAAAAGGTGGTACTTTGGCAAATTTACCTGAAAAAGTAGAAGAAGTTTTCAAATCATATAATCCAAATATGTCTATACCTTCATGGGCAATACGTTTTGCTGCTAGCTTGGACAATGTGATGATGGTACTTAGTGGTATGAGTAATATGGAACAAATTTTAGATAACACAAGTTATATGATGGATTTAAAACCTCTTGATGAAAAAGAGCTGGAAATAGTTAAGAAAGCTGTAGATATAATAAATTCTAATATAGCTATACCTTGTACATCATGTTCTTATTGTGTAGATGGTTGTCCTATGAATATTGCCATACCTAAGTATTTCTCATTATATAATACTGATAAGCAAGAGTTAAAGGAAAAGGACTGGACACCTCAAATTTCTTACTATAATAATCTAACAAAAGATTTCGGTAAAGCAAGTGAGTGTGTGGAATGTGGTCAATGTGAAGAAGTATGTCCACAACATTTGCATATTATAGATAATTTGAAAGAAGTAGCATCTCATTTCGAGAAATAGATAAAGTCTTATAACATTTTGGGAAATAGATAAAGTTTTATAACAGTTTTGGAAATAGATAGAATTATATAGCATTTCGGGAAATAGATAGAACTATATAATATTTTTAGAAGTAGATAAAATTATATAATGATAAAGATAGCTAAAAGCTACTATGTGTAATAAACTCATAGTAGCTTTTTTAATGACTTTTATATCATTTATTTAATATTAAATAATAAGTAAAAATCCTAGATATATTGCAGTTAATGAAATCATAATAAAAGAAATTATTAATTCTTTTTTCACATTTTTAATATCATACTTTTCATTGTTTTTTACATATTCTATAAATTGATATTCAAGATAAATTCCAACAATACTCATTATTAAAATTATAATTATATTATATGTAGCTGAACCTATAACATTTTTAATAATGTCTTTCGATATTGAAATAATAAAGAAAGCCAGTAGTAAAATCCATCTATTCTCTTTAATTTTTTCTGGATTTTCAAATAAGTTCTTAGATTTGTTTGGCAAAATTAGTTATCCCCCAGTAGTAATATTTTTATAATGGATATTATACCATTTTTTCAATAAATAAATAGTTATAGTATTCAAAATTGTCATGATTAACAATAATAAAGCTGTTGACACCTTCATATCCTATCTATAAAATACTTATAAAGTTATTATTAAATTAATAATAAAAATAATATTGGGTGGGGAAATACTTTATGACTCAGAAAGAATTTAATGAACTTTTAGAGGCAATAACTGATATAGGCAGACATATGATTGAATATGGTGCTGAAATAAGACGTGTTGAAGATACTATGTTGTATATTTGCAATGCGTACAATATAGACACTGCTGAAATCTATGCCTCTGTACCTCTTATAGTTGCAACCATAAAAAATTCAACTGGTCTATCTGCAACTAATTCTGCAAGAATAACAAATTACTAAAATAATTTAGGTGGCGTAGAAGCACTTAATAGTTTATCACGAGAAATTTGTTCAACTACTCCTCCTGTCGATAATCTAAAAAATGATTGAAGACTCTATTAAATCCTTGAGTTTTACCTACTATCACTCCATAGGCAATGTTCTAGCTGCCAGTGCTTTTTCCATTTTCTTTGGCGGAACTATTTTAGATGCTTTAGTAGCTGGATTAATTGGATTTATCCTATTTTTAGCAGATAAATTTCTTAAAATACAGGATACTAACAAACTTATACATACTTTAATTATGTGCACTATCTCAGGATTAATAGCAATATCTTGCATATGCATGGCAATTAACTTTGGTAATAATCTAAATAAAATTATAATTGGAGTGGCTATGATATTTAATGTTCCAAAAGATAAACCTGCATACGTATCAATTAGTGGACTTATCTCATGGATATCCTATTTAATAATGTTTAAATATACGGACAACTTATTTACTTGTTGCTTTGTAGCTTCCGTACTTATATGTTTTTATTCAGAAATAATGGCTAGAGTGTTAAAAGCTCCATCAAATACATTTTTAATACCATCTACAATTCCTCTCTTGCCTGGAGGTGCATTTTATTATACTTTTGATGCTATTTTAAATTATGATATTGTGACTTTTCAATCAAAAGGTATTGAAACACGTCTTTGTGTTTTGGGGATTACCACAGGAATCGTAATTGGATATTTTATTTTTCAGCAGATAATTAAGATAAAAAAAGTAAAGAATCTGTTTGCTTAGATAATATTCTTTTAGATACATTTAAAAAGGTGTTCACAAAACATTAAGTTTATGAACACCTTTTATTATTTATGAAATTCTTGGCCACATATTCTCACTTTTATGCAAATATATTTCACTTTAAATTCTTGTATCATTCTGCTCCATTTTAAATCTAGTTACATCTTATAAATCTTTCAAACTCCATATTCATTTTGATCTTTATATTCTGAGTTTACTAAATCTAAGTCTTGCTTTTTCTAAACCTTTATTACCATTATATCTTTATTCTGACTAAAAAATGGAGCTCCACCTGTTGAAATGCAACAAAATGAAATTGATTTTATATTATTTTCTAAAACAATTTTTAAACAAGATTTATAGCAATTTCTTAAATATTATTCCCACTTGAAAAATTTCAAGGATATTCCAGTACATACTATAATAATAGCAACCATCAAAAATATAGGAAAAATCACGTTATCAATTGTTAATCCTAAAGACGCACTTTTTAGTAATTTTATTCCCTGTGTTAGGGGAAGAATATCGGCAAACTTCTGTAATACATTAGGCATAATCTCATAAGGAAGTGTTGCACCAGAAAAAATTAACATTGGAAAATACAAAATACTCGCAACTGTACTTGCAATTTTCACGTTTGGTGCAATTCCTCCTACCATCATACCAATGCTGAACATTGATAACATAACAAGTATAAATGATAAGAAATATTCTATGAAAGAACCTAACATTCTAAAATCAAAAAAGCAGAATGCTATAATATAAATAAGCCCTAGAGATACTAAGGAGTAGATTGAATAAATCGAAACTTCTACCATTAAAATCATAATTGGGCTGGCAGGTGTTACTTTGAACCTTTTCAAAATTTTTCTGTTTCTATAATCAGATATAACTAAGGGTAAACCCATTAATCCACCAGCACAAATGGCAATAGTAGATACAGCGCCAAAAGACTGCTGTAAAAATGAATATTCAGCTCCATCAAAAGCTGGTTTGTTACCGTAGATAGTACCTAGCAGAACAACAACAACTGCAGGCATACATATAGCAAATATAAACATATCCATTCCTCTAAGTGATAGTTTCAATTCTGTTTTCAGCATAGTTTTAAATGTTTTCATTGTTTGTTTCCTCCTCTGCATACCAAAGATAAACTTCTTCAAAATCTTCATACGGACTGCTTTCAATAGCTTCTTTAACTGTTCCAGAAAATACAACATTTCCTTTTTTTAAAATCATAATTTTATCACAGAGAGCTTCAACTTCGTCCATAAAATGAGAGGTCAGAAAAATTGTTAACCCCTTTTCTTTCAGTTCAGATAAACACTTCCATACATCTCGACGAGCTTTGGTATCTAAACCTGTTGTAAGCTCATCTAGGAATACAACTTTTGGGTTAGGAATAAGTGCTAATACAATGAACAATTTTTGTTTTTGTCCACCCGATAACTCGGATACTGGACTCTTTAATTTATCAAGCAATCCGAATTGTTGTAGTAATGTTTTATAATTAGCGGCAGACTTATATAAACACTGCATTTCCTCACATAATTCTGAAACTAGAATTTTATCTTGATAGTTAGACTCTTGAAATTGGACACCTACGTTCTCAAATAAATTTTTCCTATCTGATATTGGATTCATACCAAGTATTTCAATAGTTCCTCTATCTGGTTTTCTAGTACCTAAGATACATTCTATGGTCGTACTTTTTCCAGCTCCATTTGCTCCCAAGAGTCCATAGACCTCTCCCTCTTTTACAGAAATATTGATGTCATTCACAACTAATGTATTTCCATATGATTTGTTTAAATTTTCAACTTTAATCGTGGTTTTCAATTTGCATACCTCCTTATTTTCTGTAAAAATAATAACACCAGAAAAAACTCTGGTGTTAAAATGGAAGGTTTGTTTAAAAAATTTTTTTCATATTTTCTAAAGTTCCTTTTATAAACAAGGCATTTTCAGTAGCATCACTGAGGGAGTTCAACAATTTATCGCATGCTGTAATAATATCTTCACTTTCCTCAGGCATACCTATAACATCTTTTATATCTATGTTTGGATTAGCTGATAAAGCATTTAACATTCTAAGTATGGATGATAAGGAGTAATTTGCACATCTTAATGCTCGAATAATTTTCAAACGTCTGATATCTTCCTCTGAATAGACACGATATCCATTTGATTTTCTTTTTACTTTCAATAAGCCATTCAATTCCCAATTTCTCAAAGTATCCATTGTAATGTCCAAATACTCTGATACTTCTTTACGTTTTAGCATTAGTTCATTAGACTTACTTTTTCCGTTTAAAAGTTCTTCAACGATTTTAATGGCTTCTTCTGCATTATCTTTTTCATGTTGAAGTTGTGATAAATAATCATTTGTTAAAGTAATGGCTTTATCAAAATCTCCAGTAGCAGAAACTTTTATAATATTCATTGCTTTTTTTCTAAGACCATTTTGCAAAATTTCAACTTTTAATGCTGCACGTGCCAGACGCAATTGCTCTATGTGAAAATCTGTGAAAATTCGATATCCATTTTCTCGACGATCTGCTATTGGTATTAGTCCAAGTTGCTCATATAATCTTACAGTATTAGGATGAATGCCGATAATTTTTGCTATTTCTGCTGTCTTATATGTGTTCATCAATAAACCTCCTATTCTAATTAAGATTATATCAATATTATAAAGTCTGGTGTATTAATGGATGGTTTGATTATATTTAAAGCTAGTGAAATTATAATAAAACCGTATCACTTACTTGTGATACGGTTATCTACAATAACTTTAAATAATATTATTTACTTAAATTACTACTAGGGTAAAATTTTTTTATTTTAATACATTTTAAATTACATAGCTCTAACAGGAAATATTGCATCTAAAATTCCAATAACTATAGCTGCTAGTATTGCTCCCATAATAGTTACACCCATATTAGGAACTAAAAATTGAGCTAAATATATTATTATGGCTGCGATTATAAATCCTTTTATTCCTTTTCCAAAAGGAGATGCATCAACTCCCATAAACATTTCTACTAAATAATCTAATGCAGATATTACAACTGCAGCTATTAAAAATGACCACATTCCACGTATAGAAAATCCTGGAGTTAAATATGATGTTATCATTAGAATAATTGCAACTAATATAAATCTTCCTATCCATCTTAATACACTGTTATTTCCTCTTTTTTCATTATTATCATTTGTCATATAAGCCACTCCTTTAAAAAGTTGTATAATTACTTTTTCTTTTAAATCTTAATAAATTAATCATCAATATTAATTAAGTAACTTACTTTTAATAATAAATATTTATTATTTTTATATTGATAGTTATATAATTGCCTGTGTCTTCAATTTTATACTTCTTTTTCTTATTCCCTTTGTATAATTAATCTCAAATACTATAAACAAAATAAAAAACCATATCACTTACTTATGATACAGTTTTTAATTACACCTCCAAATGAGGCTGTTTTTATTTTGTTAGCATACATGCTCTATATAAAGCTGGATCTACAAGTCTGAGTATGAATATATTCATTTAATCTAGAATACAAATGGTGGGAATATATAAGGATATACTAATAGTGATATGCCAATTAAAGTAGAAAGTGGAATATCTCTTCTTCTATATCTTCTAAATCTTCTAGGTCCAAATTGTCTGTTATTACCTTCTCCTTCTACCATATCCTCCCCCATCAATACCGTAACATTATCTCTATCAACATCTTCAATAATACCATCAAACATGCTTCCATCTCTCATGGTAAAAATGACATGATAACTCATTAATCTTCGACACTTATCATGAAGGTTATACTCATCGCTATTACAATTTTCTTTATTTGAATACATCTCAATCAACTCCTCTCTGTATATAATATTAATTTTTGTCAAGAAAGGAACTTCTTCTTTATATAAACCGTTATTAAAATATCAACAAATTTTTTATAATATATTGAATTTATTGATAGAATTTATCTTATTCTAATACATTATGTATTTTTTGTTATTTTAGAAAAATAAATTTTTATACCTATATATAACATTCACTGGATCATATAAGTTTTTATTTAGATAATTATTTATAAAAATATATAAAAACCGTATCACTTACTTGTGATACGGTTCACCCTTATCTATACCCATACTACTTCCATTTTCCAGTACGAACAAATATTGCTGCCCTCTCGTTAGCATCTTCAATAATCTTCTCATCATAACCCATAAGTGCCAACAGCTTAATGGCATTTCTTGATTTAGCACGACCACTTCTCAACTTATAATCAAAAACTATATCGTTATCTGTTATTTCTTCTTCAAAATGATAGTTTTCAAACTTGTTTTCCAACAAATAAGTCAGCTCTATATCGTGGGTTGCAGCAAAACAAATACAGTTTGAATCGTTGAAATAGCTAAGAACTTCACTTGATGAGGCTATTCTTTCTATTGTGTTTGTACCTCTTAGTATTTCGTCTACGAAACATAAAGTAGGTATTTTGTCTTTAGATTTATCTATAATCCTTTTTAGAGATTTTATTTCTACTATATAGTAACTTTCGTTTTTAAGCACGTCATCTTTCAGAGCCATTGAAGTGTAAATATTGAAAAATGATGCTTTGTAAGACTTGGCGCAAGTTGTAAGAATAGTTTGTCCTAGTATTTGGTTTATTGCCACACTTTTTATAAATGTTGATTTACCAGAGGCGTTGGATCCTGTGACTAATATTCCATTTTCTGTGTGCAAAGAGCTTGATACTGGGTTTTCTACTAATGGATGATACAGCTGTTCAAAATCTATTAGGTTTTCTGACTTATTGTTGGATATAAATAATTCTGGTTTTGAATAATAATCCAAAGACTGTCTGAAAGAAGAAACTGCTATTAAAGAATCTAAAGTTCCCACAAATTCATAGATGTTTTTTAGGTATTCTTTATTTTTTATAACTGTTTCTTTAACTTTTTCATAAGTAATTAATTCTGATAAAAAAATCATATTTGTATATTCAGACAAAATATTTAAATCAGATAACATGGAGTTTGGATTTGTTGAAACTCTTTTTTTCTTTATCTTTTTTACTTGTTGTAAATCATTGCTAATATCATTCATATTTTCATTTATAATATTTAAGTTTTTTGACTGAATTTTGAAAGCCGCGTTAACAACTTTGATTATGTAAGAAAAACCGCTCACGTCCACTTTGCTTTTCTTGTTGTTAAAACTTATAAAAATATTTAAACATATGGATAACAATGTAAGAAGTACAAATGACTTATTTATTGCTACTGATATGATACTTATAATAGGTAGCGCTCTTAGTGCTCTGTATAGAGTTAATCTATTTTTGCCATTATCTATTTCTGTGAAAATAGATAGTGTTGTGTTTGAGTCGTAATTGTATCCCAGTCTAGAAAAAAGTAGTTGTAAGTCTATTCTTTCTTTTTCATTTTCAGCAAAATATTCTATTAAATTATCTCTTTTTATTAACTCAGATTTATCTTTTAATGGATTTCGTAATATATGGTATAAAATTTCATTCCCCACCGTACTTTGAGTGTTATTTATTTTTTTGAAGACATTATCCATGGATAAATCACTCCATGTAATATCATCTATTACATCCTCTTTGTTTTTATTTCTAAAATAACTAGATACAGATTCCATCTTGTAACTTACATCTTCTATATCTATTTCTTCCCCATATTCATTAACTATTCTTCTTTGATTTAGTTTTTGTTTTCTTAAATTTGATAAATAGTCTATTAATAGACATATTAATATCATTAAGATAACAGCTAAAATTATTTTTGTGCTTTCACTCATCTTCCCTTATTTTCCCCTCCGATTTAATCTTCTTTTATTGACATATTATATTTAAAAAGATATACATACTTATTAAATTACACTTTTTTACTTATTTTAGCAATGCTAATCTAGATAAATTAGATTAGACAAAATTTTATAATCCTACAAATAATTTAAAATAATTATATTGTTTGCTATAAATTATTCAATTTTAAATATTGTTTTTCTGCAACTTTAGATATTATTTTTCTACAACATAAAAAGGAGAATATATTGATTTAATCATAATTCTATATATTCTCCTTTTATAAGTATTTAATATTGTAACTAAAAATTACTTTTTCTTTATTGACATACCTATGACCATTTCGAATAGCATTCCAAAACATATACCATAAGAAATAGCATTTGAGCCATACTTATTCATAAAAATTGATCCTATTGAAACACCAAAGCACATTCCTAAAGACATTCCCATTGACATGTAATTTTCTTCTGTATTATCTTCTTCCCTATTATTTTCCTTTTGATTAGAATCTTCCTTTTCTAAAGTACTTCTTTTTTCATTTTTCTTCTTAAGATTATTTATTAATAAAACTATTGCAATTCCAATAACTATTAATGGTAAAATAATCAAAATAATATCAACCATAATTTTATCTCCTATAATTTATTAAAATATACCTATATTTAAAGATTGCATTGTGAGATTAGTATATATAGTAATACTATTGTTACTATTACTTGAGTGTATTTAATATTAAACATTATTTTTATTACCACAGTAAGGACAATACCATGAGCCATCTTCCAAAGAATAGCTTTTATTCACTCTTTCATTATTTGCACCTTCATTTTGTCTGTTATTATTATCTATTTCAATACCAGCTAAAGGTGCCATTGAAGTTCCTTTTGCTCCTGCACCTGCAATACTTCCAAAATTAAGACTTTCTACAAATTTTTTTAAACTCTTGTTTTGTGTTAAAAAACTTCCACATTTTTGACAATATCTAGCTGCAGGATCATTATCAAAACCACATTCTTTACAAATTACATCCCTCATATTCAGTTCCCCTTCCCATGAATCTTAATATAGTTTTAAAAGCTAAAATAACTATTACGATTTATTAATTTACTATTATATTAACATAAATTTATATTTCATATATTTAATTAACGCTTCCTATCTTATCAAAAGGATACACCCTCATAGAAACTTTGCCAACCACATCATCTAAAGATATTGTACCTATTCGATCATCTCTACTGTCTAAACTATTTTGTCTATTATCACCCATAATAAAAATATTATTTTCAGGAACTACAATATCTATATCCCCAGATGTGTATACTCCTTTTATGTAGCCTTCATTTAAAAGTTCACCATCTATATAAACTTCACTGTTTTTTATAACTATGTGCTCACCAGGTAAAGCAATTATCCTTTTAACTAAGCTTTTTTTCTTACTACTTTTATCATCTATTAACTCCGTTTTGAAAACTATTATATCTCCTCTTTTAGGACCTTCAACCTCATATGTTAACTTGTTTATGAATAAATAATCATTATCCTTTAATGTTGGATACATAGATTCTCCACTAACTGTGGTTGGTTGCACTACTATTGTTATCACCATTGCAAGAACTATGGAAACAGATATGCTTTTAGCCCATTCTATTAGTTCACTTTTCACTTTTTTATTCAAAGTTAATACCCCCTTTTAATAGATCTCAAATCTTCTAAAATATGTTTAGGACTCCATGCAATAATATGGTTGAATAAGTATTTTTTGTTTTTAGTCTAACTTAAACCGCCCTACTTATTGGAGTTTATCGATACTTACGGTAATAAAAATAGCTATCACTTTCCATATTAGGTTGTTTATGACTTATTGTAGTTCTTTTTCAAATAATTCAAAACCACATTTTTTAGCAAGATTACACGATGCCAAATTAGCACAATCAATGGTTAAAATAAGATATTTTATATTTGACACACTAAAACACCATTTTAGATTCTATTAGCTAACTGTAAGTATATTAAGACCACTTAGCAAATTATAATTTATCAATATTCAATATATTTTCTTACCTCTGCTTTATTTAAACAAGTTTTAGCACTTTGATTAACTAGAATATTCCATGGATAATAATTAAACATAAATTTTGAGTACTTAAGTATATAATTCTCAATAAAAGTTAAATTTCCTGTATTTATGATACAATCAATACTAGTTTATCTACTTAATACAATTTGAGAATATTTCTTAGATTTACTAAAAAATTCTTCTATCTTATTGATAGATTTGCGCAACAAAAATAGCCTGGATAATCCGTTCTCCAGGCTATTTCGTGGTATATGATGTATATGAACATGCTCTATCTATTTCTATTAAGGAAATATTAATAGTATGTTTAAATTATGGGCATACTTTATATTTATTATACAATTATACTAAAAATTTATTATTTGTTTCAATTTGTTCTGGTATTCTTTTAAATAAAAATTCTCTATCTCCTACTGAATATAAAACAGAAACTCTATCACAAATAGCGTCAAATTCAGTTATTAAATCAAGGGCATTGTTTATTTCTTCAAAACTCATCATTTGGCATATATATTCCTACATCTAATATATTCATTAGATTTTCAGATTATAATGGGTATCAATGGTCTGACATGGAATCTTATGCAAAACAAACATTTATACCTTCTTTAACCATTTCTTTTACCCTAGTAACTCCATGTCTTTTGGGATAAGTATCAAATCTACCTTTAAATCTAATTATTTTCAGTAATTTTGTACTGTATATATTAATATGATAAATTACATTTCAAACTAAAAAATTGAAATGCTGAATATTTAAATTAAAAAGTTGAAATATTTACAAAATATGTTAGAATAATTTTGATGGTATTCTTTTTCACAAGAAACTATACAAATAGAAAACGATATGGATAATTTTATATTTATTTTTCCATCCTACTAAATAATAGAGGATAGGCGCTTTTAGATTACTATAAATACATCATTTTCATAGTTCTATTTTTTGTATAAAAAATGTGATAAGTAAAACCACGAATTTAGTTCGTGTTTTTTTATTGCAAAAATAAAATAATTTCTTACTCATTAAAGACTTCTATCTGAAAAAGAATGCTAAAAAACAATAGAGGGAGAGCTTTAAATGAAAGTATTAAAAACAGTAGACGAAGTAAAAAAACTAGTAAATCAATGGAAAAAAGAAGGAAAAACAGTTGGTTTAGTGCCAACTATGGGTTATCTTCATGAAGGGCATATGAGCCTAATTGAAAGATGCAGAAAAGAAAACGATAAAGTAATCGTTTCAATTTTTGTAAACCCAGCTCAATTTGGTGAAAACGAAGACTTAGATGCTTATCCAAAAGATTTCCAAAAAGATAAGGCTTTATGTGAAAAAGCTGGTACAGATTTAATTTTTAATCCTGATACATGCGAAATGTATGTAAATCCGCGTACATATGTGAATATTGATGGATTGTCAGACTATCTATGTGGAAAATCAAGACCAATTCATTTTAGAGGTGTGTGTACAGTAGTTAGCAAATTATTTATGATTACAAAGCCTGATAATGCTTATTTTGGACAAAAAGATGCTCAACAATTGGCAATCATAAAGAAAATGGTTAAAGACTTAAATTTCGATGTGAATATTGTAGGATGCCCTATAGTCAGAGAAGAAGATGGCTTAGCAAAATCTTCGAGAAATGTATATTTAAATGCAAAAGAACGTAAAGCTGCACTGTGTCTTTCAAGAGCTATTGCTGCAGGAAAACTTCTTGCAGATAGTGAAACTGATGCAAATAAAGTAAAAAATGAAATGATAAAAATTATAGAGGCTGAACCTCTAGCAAAAATAGATTATGTAGAAATTGTTGATAATGAAACTATGCAGCCTGTTTCAGAAATTAAAGACAATATATTGGCTGCTATGGCAGTTTACATTGGTAAAGCTCGCCTTCTTGATAATTTTGTTAAGGAGGTACAAAACTAATGTTTATTACAAAAGTGAAGGGAAAAATTCATCGTGCCATAGTTACTCAGGCTGAACTTCATTATGTGGGAAGTATTACAATTGACGAAGATTTGCTTGATGCTTCTAATATACAAGAATATGAAAAAGTTGCTATTGTAGATATAGACAATGGTAATAGATTTGAAACTTATACTATTGCTGGAGAGCGTGGAAGTGGAATTATATGCTTAAACGGTGCTGCTGCAAGATGTGTTTGTGTTGGTGATAAAGTCATTATTATGGCTTATGCTCAAATGACTGAAGAAGAGGGTCGTGAGTTTTCACCAAAAGTTGTATTTGTTGATGATAATAATAAAATTAAAAGTGTTAAAAGATATGAAAAACACGGTATGTTAGGAGATAATTATGATGAATAAATTAATTTTATCACTTAGTCAGTACGCCTCTAAATATATTGGTATCTTAGTAATATTAATATCTTTATGTGCATTTGTATCTCCATCAACGTTTGAGTGGGCAACTACTTACACATCATTGTTGCTTGGTTTTGCCATGTTTGGTATGGGGATGACTATTAATGCCAATGATTTCAAAAATATTTTAAAACATCCTAAAGATGTATTTATAGGGTGTTTAGCTCAATTTTTAGTTATGCCACTAATTTCATATTTATTGGCAGTAACATTTAACTTACCTACACCAATTGCTATTGGAGTTATTTTGGTAGGTTGTTGTCCTGGAGGAACGGCAAGTAATATAATTACTCATATAGCAGGTGGTGATACTACTCTTTCTGTTAGTATGACTGTGGTTTCCACATTACTTTGCCCAATTTTAACACCTTTATGGATTTATATGTTGGCTGGACAATGGGTGGATGTTTCAATTTTTTCTATGATTACATCTGTTGTAAAAGTAGTTCTTGTGCCTATAATTTTAGGCATAATTATTAATTATAAAATGAAAAATAAAAAAGAATATTTATCCTCAGTTATGCCTCTTGTTTCCGTAGTCTCAGTATTACTTTTGATTGCAGGAATAGTAGCTAGTAATAAGGAACAACTACTAATTTCTGGATCAACAGTTTTTATTATCGTCATACTGCACAATATAATAGGTATGATCCTTGGATTTGTAATTGCAAAATTATTTAAAATGGATTTACCTAAGTCAACTGCTGTATGTGTGGAAGTAGGAATGCAAAATAGTGGACTAGCTGTTTCACTTGCATTGTCAAATTTTGCAACTCAGCCTCTTTGTGCAGTACCTGGTGCAATATTTAGTATTTGGCATAATATTTCTGGTGGAATACTTGCTTCTATTATGAAAAGGAAAAGTGAGGATAATAATATAAATTGTATACCTGAGTTTGAATAATATTTAATATAAAACCGTATCACTTACTTGTGATACGGTTTTTTTACTTAGTTATATTAATTAATATTTAAAATCCAATTTTCAGCGTCTACACTATTATTAAACACTCTGAGATCACTTGATTTATTTAATTCATATATTAGCTCCCCAAATCTTTCATTAATTTTGTTCTTGTATTCTATCATTAAGGTATGTTTTATATATTATTAGTTAAAAACCTTTTTAGCTGTTTTACCAATAGTATTTGTTCCCACAGCATCTACTGCACCACCTATTACTCCTCCTACTAATGGTACACATTTCCCTAAATTAATAACACCTTTTTCTCCAAATTTAGTGACAAGTCTAAAACCTACCTTTTTATTGATTTGCTTTATAATCTCAACAGGCATTCTTTTTATTAGTACTGTACTCATCTTAGTACCTATTTTTATACCTGCCTGTTTTAATATGTCTGCGGCTGCTTGACCAGTTAATGAATTTATCTATAGCTTCATCAACTGAACTAGATTTGCTAAGGTAATTACTCGCTAATTCTTCAGCTGTATCCATTCCTGGCAATCCATTTACAGCTTTGTCGTAACTCCAATCTAAAACTTCCATCATTTTAGATTCTGTTATATTGTTTTTCCCCATTAAAATACTCACCCTTGTCTTTTTATTGTTCTCTTGCAATTTATATTATATCACTATTAATACCCAATAAATGTAAAAATATAGATTGGCCTGTTGTTTATGCAAACTGATTAAGTATCACAAGCATTTGAATGTAATGAGTTTCTCCGCCCTATTCAACTTTCTCATATCACTTTATTCAAAATATTTTTTATTAAATCCTTTTATAATATTATACTTCCAATATAATAAAATAAGGAAGATATATAGACTTATTCGTCAATATCTCTTCCTAATTAATAATATTTTTAAATTTTTATCCCTTACTTGTGGTACGGCTCTCCGTACCTTCCTATACATATTGTGTTTCTAAACATTCCTCAATTTTTCTATACTATCTGACACAAGACCTGTATTACTGATATTTAAAATCTAAAAGCTTATTTTTTAATTGATCTTCAATATTTCTTAATTCGGCTTCAGCTTCCCTACGTTTTTGACGCCCTTCTGTTTGTATATTAAGTATTTCATCAAGAGTTGAAATCAATGATTCATTAGTAGCTCTAAGTGTTTCAATATCAACAATTCCTCTTTCAGACTCTTTTGCAGTTTCTATAGTTGAAGTTTTTAATATTTCTGCATTTTTACGTAAAAGTTCATTTGTCATATCTGTTACTTCTCTTTGAACTCTAGCAGCATTAGCCGCGTGCTCAACTCCAAGCGCTAAAACTATTTGACTTTTCCAAAGTGGAATAGTATTTATAATTGTAGATTGTATTTTTTCAGACATTAAGGTGTCATTATTTTGAATTAAACGAATTTGAGGAGCCATTTGTAAAGAAATCATTTTAGTTAATTCTAAATCGTGAATTTTCTTTTCAAATCTATTACAAAGAGCAATAAAATCATTTAATTCTTGAGCATCCTGAGGATTACCGCTATTTCTTGCTTTTTCTTGTAATTTAGGAAGTTCTTCCTTCTCTAATTTTTGAAGTTTCTTTTTCCCTGCTAAGATATACATATAAAGCTCTTTAAAATATACTTTATTTATTTCATACATTTTATCTAGCATGGCAATATCTTTTAAAAGTTGTATTTGATGCTTTTCAAGTGCATTGCACATTTTACCTATATTACTCTCTACACTTTCATAATTCACTTTCATTTGTGAAATCTTATCTTTACCTTTTTTAAAGAAACCGAAGATTCCTTTTTTCTCTTCACCTTCTTCAAAGTTCTTTAACTCAAGAACTACACTAGATAGTATTTCTCCAATTTCACCTAAATCTTTAGTTCTCACATCATTTAATGCTGACTGTGAAAAATCAGAAATCTTCTTTTGAGCACCTACACCATATTGTAAAATAGAATTTGAATCACTTATCTCTATTTTATCCACAAATTGATCTACCATTTTCTTTTCTTCTTCTGTCAGTTGGATTTCATCAATTATTTTTTCTTCTACCACTTCTTCTTTTATTTTTACATCAGGAACTTCCTCACCAAATGGTTGGAAAGTTAATTCTGGTTTTATATCAACATACTTTTCCTTGAATTCATCACTCATCTTTAATGCCTCCCTTGTATTTAAAATTTGCTTCGCTTATGTCGCCAAAATTGAGAACCATATCGTCAACGATATATCCTCCTTATCACTTTAAGCCACTGTGTGGGCACTATGCAATTTCAGATAAATCCGTTACTCAAATGATATATCTTCGCTGAGCTTCAGATACATCTGTTGCTCAAAACTTATTTTTTAAAATCCTCTTCTGATAATCCTTCTTGTTTAAATAATGTTTTAAGAACAGAAATATCTGTAGAAATATCTAAAACAACATCTTCATATAAATCATCTAATAAATTTTCAAAAGCATTATTAATAAGATCAATACTCTTTTCAATTTCAATTTTAGCATTTTTTATATTGTCACCTTGAACTACTTGATTATTTAACTCTTTATATGAATTAATTAATTTTATAGTAATCGGAAGATAATGATTTATAAATTTATTAACTTCCTGTGTTTTTTTAGGATTTTTTTCAACATAATTAAGGATTTGATCCCCAATGTTTCCTAATTTATCTAACTTTATAGCTATTTCTTCTCTATAAAGCTCATTTCTTACAGTTTTTATTTGTTCAATATAATTTCTTCCTATTTTAATTGTAGATTCTATTTCTTCTTTTCCTGAATTATCTACTTCTTCTTTTAACTTCTCCTTATTACTTTCTTTAGCTATTTGTTCTTTTTTTAAATTTAAATAGTCACTATAGACTTCATCATTTAATATAAAATAAGTTTTTTCTTCATCTATATGTCCTTCTAAAAACATACCTAAATCAATCATTTTACGTAGGTCTTTAAGTACAAAACTCTTTTTTTCTTTAGCAAATTTTGCTAAATCATCAATTAAGAAATAACTATTATCATCAATAAATCTTACATACTTCTTAAAACGTTTTACTCTTTTTCTTAAACTTATTCCTTTTAATAATAAACCTATGCTTCCTACAAAAAATAAAATTGAAAATCCAAAAATAACTTGGCTACCTATAATAATACTACTAAAGAATGTATTCGCTATTAAAGATAGCGCCACAGAAAAACCATAAATTATACTTCCACCGGCACCAAATACTATACAAAGTATTCCCGATATACTTCCAGCTGGTCTTTTACTAATGTATTTTGATATATCATTTTTAGATTTTTTATTTAAACCCATATATTTTTCACTATATTCATCAAACTTTGATTTAAATTGATTTATGGTGTCTTCAGTTTTATCGTTAATATCTCTTTTCAAATTAGCAATATCTATTGCTTTAAGTGCATTGCTAACTGTAGACATGATTTGATCTTCTAAATTAGAAAAATCCTTTTTATTCATTATGTTGCCTCCAGATTATTTTTCTTATTATTAACATAAATCTAGATATATAATAGACTTATTATAATATTTTAAGTCTATTATATATTATAATTTAGCTAATTGTAACTGCTAACTTAAAAATACTTTTGAAGTCATTTTAAATTGCTGTTTTTAGTGCAATAATCAATAAAATCATGTTTAGTTTTGAATTCGTATATAAAAAATAGTTTCTGTAAGTGTTAAATTTTTAATAGAGTAATAATTCAAAGAATTATTACTCTATTAATTTACTTATCCTTTATATATTCAAGAATATCTTCTATTTAAAATTTCTTTCTTTTTCATTTCAAATTCTTATTTAGTTATAATTTTTATATTATTCTACGAAAATAAAACTACTTAAACATTTTCATTACAACTTGTGAAACAAAATTTAATGCTATTTTACTTAGGCTAAAAAAATGATATTTGTGAGCCATTAAAGCTATTAAATTTTTCTTTCATAACCTTTGAGTAATTAATTGTATACTTTCTGAAAAGCTCTATTGAAGGCTATTGGTGATTCATATCCATAGCGAATTGACAAATCAATTACTTTATCTCCACTTTGTAAATCCAATGCTGCTTTTGTCAGCCTTCTATTTCTTATGTATTCTGATAGTGGAGTTCCTGCTATGTATGAGAACATCCTTTGGAAATGATATGTTGTGCAACATGCTATCTTAGCTGCCTTTTCATATTCAATTTCTTTATCTAAATTTTCTTCAATATATTGTAATGCTTCATTTAATTTTTCTAACCATTCCATTAATCTATCTCCTTACAAATAATAGTATAATAAATTATAAATATAAAAACCTCTCATTTGATGCACAAATATGAGAGGTTTCTTATGTAAATTATAATATATTCTATTTATTTAATATAGTAAAAAATTTCCTTTCCTTAAGCAATTAGATTTTAATATTTATTTTAAATTTTTATGAAATTTATGTATAATAATCTATAAGTAGTTGAAAAAAATATAAAACTAAATAAAAAAACAGTAATATAATATTAATTAAAAAAAACTGGAGGTATTATGACTTTATTTTTTAATATTTTATTCGCCTGGATAGCTCTAATATTAGGAATACTTCTAAGCATCATATGGCTACTGAGAATTGTACAAAAGAAAATACAAAAAGATCGTAATAATGAATTATTAATAAAAATAGATAATTTTTTAAGAACAATAAATAAGTTTTTGAGGAAAAATCACGTTGACTTAGGATATTTATTTTTATTATCGTCATTTATTCATGGAATACTTTCCTCATATTCAATCATAAGCTTTAATTATGGAACAATTGGTCTTATAATAGGTTTACTTTTATGGCACACATTTGTTGACAAGAAGAATATTGGAAAAGTGTGGATAAAAAGACATCGAGAGTTAACTGCCTTGCTTATTATTATTACGGTATTACATATATTTGAAGTCGGAGGATTTGTGGGATTTGATAGAGTTGTTAATAGTATTAAATCAGACTTCAGTCATAACATAAGTACAAATGAAAGCAGCTCAAACAGTGATTACAAAGATGGCGTGTATGAAGGTACTGGCTATGGATATGGTCCAGACCTTAAAGTTTTAGTGACTATAAAAGATGGTATCATTGATGAGATTTCCATAGTTAGCCACAATGAAGTGGGCGAAATATTTTATGAACCAGCTTTTGATTCTATTCCTGAGAAAATAATAGAAACTCAAACATATGATGTTGATGCAGTAAGTGGTTCAACTTATTCTTCAAAAGGTGTTATTGAGGCTGTGAAGGATGCCTTATTAAAAGCTAAGAAGTAGGATTTAAAAAAAACTAGTTTTTATAGTAATTTTTATAAATAGTTTTTTCAAAAAACTCTTTATAATGCCATAAAAAGGTTTTATTATTTAAGTATACACGATAATTATATTATGAAAATATAAAAAAGTCAGAAGGCTTAAACCTTCTGACTTTTTTTGTTTTTAACCCTTCTAAGATTTTAGTTTTGTTTTATCATAATAATTTTGTTTTACATAGTATTCTACTTTCCCCAAGTATGAATTATGTAGTTAAAAGATGGCATTGCCATCTTTTTTATTATCTAAAACTTTCTTCTTATTTAGGTTCTTTAGTATAACAATTTCATTCCATAAATAGTTTTCTTGTGCAAAAACTCCACCAAGTACTGTCTAGCTATAAATCTTTATTAACATTAGGGTCAATATTAAAATTAATAACATCACAATTATCTAAGTCTATTTTCTTAGTGAGATGCTCTGTGCTATCTTGCATATTAATTTACTTTTAATGATATAAAATAAAACTATCATAGTATCCAATTAACTATGATAGTTTTATTTTTATTAGTATGTCAACAACGACCTAGACTGGCAAGATAGGGGAAGTTCCAAATCACACATTTCCATTAGATTCTTATCTAATAAGATATCTTTTGTAAGTCCATCTGCTGCTATATTGCCATTTTTTAATACTATAGTTCTTTTACATGTATCTAATACTACATCTAAGTCGTGAGTTGCAATTATTTTTGTATAATTAAAATTATTTAGTAAATTTATTATTCTTCTTCTAGCCTTTGGGTCAAGAGCTGATGTTGGCTCATCCATTATAAGTATGGACGGATTCATAGAAATTGCCGTAGCAATAGCTGCAAGATTTTGTTGACCTCCTGACAATCTATAGGGTGCCTTGTCTTTCAGATCTTCTATACCTACTCTTCTTAATGTATCCATTACCATTTGCTCTACTTTAACAGACTCTATTTTATAATTTTTAAGACCAAAGGCAATATCTTCATAAACACTTGTAGTAAATAATTGATCTTGTGGCTGTTGAAATGTATATCCTATTTCCTTTCTAATTTCAGCTAAATTTTTATTATTAACTATTTTTCCATTTATCTCTACACTTCCTTTAGTAGGAAATAATAGACCAGTTAAATGAAGTAATAAAGTTGATTTGCCAGCCCCGTTAGATCCAACTATTCCTATGGACTCACCTTCACATATATTTAAATCAATACCTTTTAACGCTTCATATTTATCTGGATATTTATAATGTAAATCTTTTAACTTAACACTAACTCTCATAATTTATCTCCCCACAATCATTCTTCTTATTAACAAAGGTAAGTTTATATATTTAACTGTTAACAAAAATACTATCCAACTTAATATGTAAATAAAATCAGTAATCTTAAGTTTTTCATTTACATAAGAAACATACTCACCATTAAAACCTCTAAGTATCATTGCATTATAAATTCTTTCTGCTTTATCAAAACTTCTAAGTAATAATTGGCCAAGTAAAGATCCCCATACTTTAAAATTAATTCCTTTTTGGTTAGGTGCTCTAAGCATGTAGGCATTATTAACTTGCTCTACTGATTCTATTAATATAAATATATATCTATACATAAACACTAGTTGACTTGTAATTAATTTTGGTACGTGAAGTTTTCTAAGAGCTTTTGCTAAATCTTCTATACTCATTGTACATATTAAAAGTCCTCCAGCTGTAACTGTTAAGCACCCTTTTATTAAAAGGGAGGTAAAAGAAATTACACCATAAGTAATTGGAATAAATCCAATGTAAATAAATACTTTTCTATCTAAAAAAAGATTAAAAAGTCCCATGCCTAAAACTAAAGGAAGACCTACTACAGATAATTTTGCTATTAATTTTATTGGTATTTCTGTTAAATATAATAATAGAACTTGGTAAAATAAAAATGGTAATAAGGCAGAAATATCATACTTGTCCATAGAAACTACAGTAAAAATATATAATACTGTAACTATTAGCTTGGACAGTGGATTTATCTGTTTTATAATATTTTCTTGTCTTCCAATATCATCAATACATTTTAGTTGATATATTGATTTTGTGAAATTAGACATGATATCACCCTCAACTTTTCATTAAATATGTAACTTCTCTTCTTTCTTTTTCTTGCTTCTTACTCCTAGACCTATCACCCCTGCTAAACCTAGTGTTATATCTGATCCTACAATTCCTGAAATAGTTGTACCCATTGAATTTTCTTCATCTGATTTAAATGCATAATCAGGTAAAAATGCTGTTTTTTCTTGAATATTTTCAAGGGTGCTTCCTACTGAAGTTGTTCTATCTATGTCAGTACTTCCTGTAACCTTTTCAATTGACCATTCTAGACCATCAGGGTTTGATGATGCGAATAAAGATAAACCTCCTCCTATTAATACTGTGCAAACTAATAAAGTAGTTATTACACCTTTAATACTTAATTTCCCCTGTTTTCCTTCACCATTATATCCCACAAGTAATTCTGGTCTTGATTCATATACAAATATTAATACTGCTCCTGTTAAAACTCCTTCTACTAATCCTATTGCTAAATGAATTGGTTGCATTAGAAGTACAAATGTGGAAAATGGTAATTCTGATATGCCTGATAAACTTGTCTCAAGAACAACTCCAAATGCCCCAAGTTGCAATGCTACTACTACTGAAACTATGGATGCTACCATAATTTTAGTTGGAGAAAATTCTTTTTTAAGTATGTTTTTATATATAAAAGGAAATCCTATGAAACATGCGAAAAATCCCATATTTATCATATTGCATCCCAATGCCAAAAGACCTCCATCAGCAAAAAATAATGCTTGGATCACCAGAACGGATGCCAGTGTCAAAAATCCTGCTTCTGGTCCTAAAAGTGCTGCAAGTAGCATTCCTCCACCAATATGTCCACTTGAACCTGTTCCTGGTATGGTAAAGTTAATCATTTGTGATGCAAATACTAAAGCTCCAAGTACCCCCATCAATGGTACTTTCTTTCTAAATTCCACTGTTTCTTCTCTTTCAATTCTTTCTTCTTTATGGATTTTTTGACTTGAATAAGCTAGTGTTGTAGCTGCTGCTACCCACATTACGCCTCCTACTGCTGGTGATAATAGGGCATCTGCCATATGCATATATACCACTCCTTCATTTAATTAATATTTTTGTATAAAAAATTCCCTTGCTCAAAATTTTTTACGACTTCTTAGATGAATGATGAAATTCTTTATACTACTAAAATACATAAATTTTACGCAGATTAAAAAGCATAATAATTTCTTTAAATGTAAAAAACCACGAGGGCATAAATCCGTCTTGGATTTTAGTACCTTCGTGGTTACTGTTCATTTTGTATTTTATTAACTTTATTGTAGCAATGTAAGTTTTATATGTCAAATATTGTTAATTTATATTTTAGATTTAAATATGTCGAAACCCAACTGTTATCCATTAATACCCTTATATTGTTCTTTCGGCTTTTTATTAATCAAAACTGTGATTGCTTTTTTAGGACAAGCATTTACACATCTATAACATAAAATACAGTTTCCATTTTGTGAAATTCCATCATCAGTTAGATTAAGATTTTTCATGGGACATAGCTTTGCGCATAAACCACATTTGACACAATCCTCATCGACTTTTACAGAAGACTTATTTCTTTCTTCAACACTTGGCCAATGCTTACTTTGACTTTTGCCCACAATTTCTGATATTTTATTAAATCCACGTTTTTTTATCTTTCCTTTTTCTAAATCTTTACATATACGATCCATCTTTTTCTTAGCTGCTTTAGTATATTTTTTAGTTTTTTCGCCATTTTTTATTGATAATATTTTAGTATTACATATATTGTTTGGCATGTTAAAATGTTCTGCATAAATAACTTCTCCGTAATTCTTAGGTAACAAGTCTGTAAAAATTCTGGCTCCATCACCTGAAAACAATAGTTGAGTACAAAATATTATTAACTTCTTGTTTTTAAGATTTTCTGCATTTTTTAAAACAAAATCTTTCATTATGCGGGGAATAGAAGACACATAAATAGGATAGCAAAATGCAATTGTGTCATGTTCTTCTATTTCTTTTTTAAAATCTATGTTTTCTTCTATTGAATAAGATTTAGCACCTGTTTTTTCACAAAATAAGTTTGCAATGTATTTGGAATTGCCAGTTCCAGAAAAATATAACATAAGCATAAAATCACCTTCCATTAATAGTAATAGTAGCATATTAAATAATAAATTATATTCATGTTTATAGAAATTTAATAGAATAAAAAATATATGGAAGTTTAATAAAATAAAAAATATATAAAGTTTAATAAAAAATAAAAAAGAGCAATTTTGTACTGTTTTGGTACAACTGCTCTTTGTATTTTGCTTATCAAGTTGTTTATACTCGTTTAATTATCTTATTTTATAATTGTAACTAATACTTTGCTTGTAATTCTAGCAATTACGTTATGCTCCACACTTGCATCAAATGGTAGATAATCTCCTGCTTTTAGCTCATATTCTTCTCCAGTTGTAAATTTCATATCAACAACTCCATCTAAAACTAGGATGGATGCATATCCATTATGAGTATGGTTAGGTAATCCTTTATTCTCTTCAAATTTAAAGAATAGTGTTTTATATTTTTCATTTTCTACTAGAAATTCTCTGTTTGTGTCTATTCTGTTTACATTTATTGGGTTCATTTGAATCCTCCGTATTTATATTTTTTAGTGGGTGTTGAAGTATGTTTGGAGCATATCTGGTGATTTTGATAGTCCTGCAACTTCTCTTACAGTGAAATTCTATCTTTGGTTTTATAAGATAGTTTTTAGTAGTAAGTATATAATTTAATGTTCATTATATTTTTACCTTAAAGTTTCTAAAATATAATTTTTTATGGAGGTTAAAATACAAAAGATGATTTCTGTGATATATGGAATTGTGAAATAAAAAGTAGATCTTTGCTATAAATTTTAATATAAATCTTGCTATAAATAACTACTTCAGATAATTAATCAAAGGTAGTTATGAGTCTGTAAAGATTAAATAGATATAATATAAGTTTAGAATTATATTATTGGAATTTTTTTCTAACTAAATATAAAAAATCACTTTACAAATCTATAAAAAGGTTTTATTATTTAATTGTAAATGATAATTATATTATGAAAATATAGAAAAGTCAGAAGGCTTAAACCTTCTGACTTTTTTTATTTTCTAACCCTTATAGTATAATTTAACCCTTATAACAAGTTAGCATAGTTTTATCATAAGAATTAATAATTTACATAATATTCTACTTCCCCAAAGTATGAATTATGTACAAAAGATGGCCTTGCCATCTTTTTTATTGTTTGGGAAAATTGCTAAGAATTATTATTTATTTTATAGTTCCAGGGGAGCTTACTGTCACTGTTTTACCTATTTGTTTTCCATCTACTTACATTTACTATCAAAAACTTGACACAAAGTGCCAAGTTCTACTCCCATTTAGAAATTATGAATCACAAAGTGTCTCAGTTGTTAATATACACTATAACTACATGATTAAAGACTGCTTTTCCACTCTTTCTTAATCTTATATACCCTGCAGTTTTTCTCATCATATGAAATATTAACGCTACCATCTTTTCTACATTTTACAATATTCATCTTATCAATTAAGTAATCATCTGATTCTCTTATTATTGTTGCGATTTTCTTATAAAAATCATCCACCATGTTTGTTCCTATAATATCTTTCTCAGCCATTTCATTTGACTGATATGTTTCTCCTTGGTAATCACCATAAAATACAACTTCATAGCTTCCATTTGAAACTAATGCCAGTAAGTTAATATTACTTATACCATTCTCTTCTAATCCTTTAATTGCATCTAAAATTTTATTTTTCATTTTTATTCCTCCTATAATAGGTCAAAAGTTCTATAAGATTTTTCACCTGAAGTTTCGTTTCTAAAACCTACAGTAATACTGCTAACATCTCCATCTAAATTCAATTCTTTTAGGACTGAAGTAACAGATACATTGATACCATCTTCAATCATATCATTGATTTCATCCATAAGGCTTTCAAAGTCCTCGTCTGGTATTATTCCTTCAACCTCCTGAAGTAAATCACACGATCCTTCAACATTATCTACGATTAAGTCTTTATTCACATCATCATAGAAATATTGCATTTCAATTTTAGTAGGTCGAGAATCAGAACCTTCTCGTATTACAGTACCTTTTTCGTAAACTTCGCTACCATTTTTTAATGCATTTACAATTTCGTTTTCTGCTTTCTTGTAGTCACCTCGGTTAATGGTATCTCTCATTGGAACAAGATTTTCGTTTCCTGGGGAACCACCTGTAATTCTTGCAACAAGGTGTCCCCCATCATCACCAGGTTTTTTAGATTCCCCACCAACATCTATCTGGGCACCTTTATCTCTTTCACCTTCTGGATTGTAAAAAGGATTCCCTTCCCATGAAATAATCTCACCATTCCCATCCGTTTTATATTTTATTCCATTACAAACATATTCAATATCTGGGACAAGCTTAGAATCTATTTTTAAAATTTGACCATTATCATCTTTTTCATACTTGATACCATCAATTTCGTAAATTGAATTAGGTTGCAACTCATCTCCTATTTCATCTGGTAAATAATCTACTTTTGATGATTCTCCAATTTCGTCTGGTAGCTCTTGAACCTCTTTCTTTGCAACATCTTTGGCTACTTCAGCAACTTCCTTAATAGCCATAATAACTCCTTTCATAATCATATTTTCAATCTCCCCATTTCTTCAACCCCCATATATCTTTTACTTAATTCTCCATCACTTTTTACACGGAAAATAACCTGCATTATTAACTGACGAATATTATCAATTAGTACATCATCATTAATTCCCATATATGTATTGATTTTCCTATTAGCTTTTTCAATCCCCTTACTTTCTTTACTCTCATCAGCAAGTAAAGCCGCTATTTTTTTACCTTCAAATACATTATAAGCAACTATTTCTCGCTCACTTTCTAAAAGTGTACGTCCCTCAATCACAGCGTTTAGTAGTTCTTTTGTCTTAGTTGAATTTCTAAGGCTACGAATCCAATCTCTTATTATATCAGCATCTTCAACACTGATTTCGTAGTTATCCTTTATTCCAAATACTTTTAAGAAATAACGTTCAAAGGTGCTATCATTATCCTTCTTAGTATATTCCAATGGCTTTATATCTTCATATTTTTCAAACTGACATAATACAGCTTCAACCCAATCATTCTGGTATACTGCTGCCACACCTCTTGGCAACTTTGCTAACTCAATTATCTGATTATCATTAAGTGCCATTGAAGTTCCCACAAGCTGTCTGTCAGATTCATTTGGAAGTCTCAATACAATCTTTGTATTTGTATTTCGTATTACAGCCTCATCTAACAAATCTGGTGCCTGATCTGCTATAATAAATCCTTCTCCATAGGTACGCATCTCTGCAATTGAATTTGTTAACATTTCTACAGCTTTTCCCTGTAAATTTGCTCCTTCTTGTGACTGTCCTATTGATGTTTTTCTTAACAAATTATGAGCTTCCTCCAATACTGTCACATGGAGTAATTTTTCATTCATTTTATCAAGATGTAAGCGATATTCCTGGAGTTTCATCACAATAATCCCCATCAGTAGTGACTTAGTTTCACTTGAACCCACTCTGCTCAAATCAACAATGACATTGTTCTCAAATAACTCTTCATTAGTTAATTCCTTGCTTGAACAGAAAATCTGTCCATTTATACCGTTAGTTAATGATTGTACTCTTGTTATAAGTGCACCAGAATAATCACTTTTAGTATCTGATGAATATAAGGATGAATCCATTACTTCTGGCAACATTTTTATAAGATCAGCAAATGTAGGAAATTGTATCGGTTCACATTTAGAATAACGTAAATTCCATCCAACATTTTCATAACACTTTTCAACTGCATCCTTCAAAATTGCAGGCATGGCAGCATACATTGGCCAACATGCATTAAAGATTTCTATCAGTCTATCTATATGTTCTAATACGTGTATTCCACTTGGGAATGAGAACGGATTAGTGCATAATAATTCTGATTTTGATAAATTTGTGCCATATACTTTGCAATTTCCCCCAAGTACTTTCTTATACTCACCTTTGGCAGGCTCCACAACAAGAAAGTTTACTCCCTGATTTTGCAATTTAGATAATAATTGGTATATGGTGTTGGATTTTCCGGTCCCTGTAGAACCTGTTACAAATAAATGAGATACCAAGCTATCAACATCCAGATTCACACCTGTTTCTTCCTGTTGTCTCATATGATAAATATTCCCCACCCTAATCTCTCTCTTCTTATCATATTCTTCCAAGGTAAATTTTTGTACTTCACGTCCAAAAGCAGTGCTTTCAAGCACAGGTAAACCACTCACTGATTTCCTCGGGAAATTTAAAGACTTAGCCAATTCTTTTCCAGAAAGATTAGCAGATGGAGTTACTAGTGTAGGGTATAGCAACCACTCCTCATCCAGTGTATCTTTCAATCCAAATACAGGATGCTGAAGTTTTTGTACATTAGCTAAAATAGCTTGTGCGTCTTCATTATCTTCTTCACCATCCCACAGATTAACTGCTGCCTTTGTCATGTATGATTCTTCACCCTGTGTCAACGCCAAATACATATGCGCCACATTATTTGCAATAACAGGACTCTTTGCGATAACATAAGATGCAAATTCCCACATACCTAATGCAGAACTCTCTTCAAGCCTTTTTAATTGACTTTCAATAATTTCAAGTGTATGCTGAATTCCGTAATTTGAATATGTCTGGGTGATACCTTCATTCATTCCAATCTGTGCAGTAACACTTGAAGATCGAGAAAATTGCACACCAAAATTAGCCGAAGTCTGGTATCCATTTGTATTTGTAGTTGTATTTGTGTCTTGAATTGGAGCATACATACCAAACAATCCTCCAACTACGCCCGTTACACCTTTTCCAAATTTCTTTAGTTTGCCGTCTTTTTCATCTTCTTTATATAATCTTGTATTATTTGTTCCATTAGCAGTGGCAGTAGATGACTGTATTGAGGCACTTAATCCCAAATTAACACCTATATTTGCTGACGAATTGATTGCATCTGATGTGGTGTAAGTATAATTTGTTTGCCATGATGCATAAGGAGCCAATGCTGAATACAGCTCAAATAATCTATTTTTCTTCTCCAACTGATTATTTATTGGTTTTGCTAATAATACGATTGTATATTCTTCTTGTTCTACCTTAGGCACTATTCCATCTAAAAGTTTTTCCATACTTTGGCTGATAAAATCTTCTGATTTTTCTGATGCCAAATTTGATACAATGGCTACAGATTTCACATCTACACTATCTCCACTACCCTTAATAGCAGACTGTAAATTCTTAGGAATACCTAATCCAAACTTATCACTTTTCCCTCTATTTGTTCTAATTTCAACACCAGGGAAATTACCTTGAATAGCACTTGTTATACGTGCATTATATGTATTTACTTTAGCCGGGTCTGGTTGATCCATATCCGTATTAACAACGCCCAATGTCACTTCACTTTTCTCTTTAGTTCTATGGTAAATCAATGCGATATTACAATCTTCCTCGTTTAACACTTGATAAACATTAACTAATTTATCTAGATTCTTTTCTTCTGCATCTGTAACCCATTTTGTAATATCAAAATATCTAATTCTATTAAGCTCATCAAACTTCTCCATTGCAGTATCCACCGGTTTATAAACATTTTTCAGCTGTTCAAGATACGCCTGATAAATTTCAATACCTACCGCTCCCAGATTCTTCTTTATAAGTTCTTGAATATCTTCACTATTCATGTCTGGCTTTTTAGCTAGATATGCCATCCTTTTTGCTTCAACAACTTCTAACTGCTTTGGACTTAGTGCAGAAATTGTAGCCATATCATCAGCTGTCTTTTTAGCAACTTCCGTTGTCTTCTTTGCTAAGAACTGCCTTGTATTTGTTAATATGCCCATGCCTAATACCCCCATTTATTTCATCACAATTCTGCATTAATTACCTACCTTTTCTTTTAAAATACGATTGATAATGTCAATTAAATTTCTGCAAACAATATCCATATCTTTTAATTGTTCTTCCGTAAATTTTTCCCATAATTCTTCTATTGCAGAAATAAATGTATATCCATAAAAAGCAATCATAACGGCTACACGATCAGATTTAGATAGCTCTCCAACATTTACTTCAAATCCTTCACTTTTCTTCTTGTCTAATAACTCCATTACTTTTTCGTTATACCCCCTATCAATTGGGCTTATTAACCCAAAGAAAGCATTTTCAAAATTGATATCTGCTTCCCTAGTTATTTTTTCAATACCTTCTAATGAAACTTGGGTATTATACATTCCCCCTATTTTTTTTAACATATTCTTGATTCTTTTATTTGCAGAAAAAAGCTTTACAAGTGGCACTTTATCCCAAAATCCTTCTTTTGCTTCTTTTACATATTCATAAATAATTTCTTCGCATTGAACCCTCTTTTGTACTTTACTTACTTTTTGTGCTGCAACAAATCCACCTTTAATAAAGTCAGGCATCTTCTTTATCGTTGTATCAACCAAAGTGTCTAAGCCAAATGCAGGAATTGTAAACACTCTAGTCTTAAATTCTTTTGCGCAAACCTGTACTATTTCAATATCATCCATTCCCATAGATGCATTAATCTCTTTTATTTTATTTTCAAAAGCATTTATTTCTTCTTCTTCACCAATACACTGTGTCAGCACTATTATAAATGGAACACCAATTGAATGAAGGTTCTTAATAAAATCTAATTCCGCTCCTTGATATCTACTACTTCCAGAATTTATGCAATACCAGATTGCATGAATACAGTTAAATTGATCTTTTGATGTAGCTTTGTCAGCTATTATTTGCCTGATTGACTTAATTGATTCTTTTGTTTTTTCTGAATCAAGTTCAAGTCCAACAGTATCCCAAATATGAATAGGAATACTTGAACTTTGATATTCATCAATATGCTCCGTAACAGGCCTTCCTTTTCCTGTTTCAGCCAGTTCCTTTCCAAATACAGCATTTAGCAATGTACTTTTTCCTGTTCCTGTTATACCTGCTACCATAATATTGGCCGTTGGTAAATCATCTCTATCAAGGTTATCTACCGTCTTATTGAATTCTTCTTCCTCCATTTTCATCTTTTGTCCATTCGTGTAGTCATTCATCCTATCTTCCTCCAATCATTTTTTTCGCTTCTGCAATTCTTCTCTAATCCTTTTCGACATCAAATCATTATTTTTCAACTCAGTATCTGATGACCTCTCAATAACACTCATAAGTGTATTTAAATATGCATCTCCTATCGTTTCGATATAAGCACTAGCTATTACTGAACTCAGTAAAGGAATTCCCATCAAAGGAGTTGCTATTACTCCCACAACTGCATCAGCAAAAATATCATTAGCAAATCTCTTTGATGAACTTATTCCCACTATCTTATTTAAATCCATCATCATTTTAATACACATCCCATGCACAATTGGAATGCATCCAACTGGAACAAAACCGATTTTCTTTGCCTTGTCTCCATATGTTTTAACACATTTCTTACCTTTATCTTTTAATTTCTGGATTTTACTTTGTTTATCTTCAAGTAGCCTGAGAAATTTAGTTTCTAAAATTTTAATTTTATTGTTGTTATAATCAATAACCGATTTACATAATAATTTTTGTAAACCAAAAGCAGATACCACTCCACCCCTTGTTTTGTATTCCTTTGCCAAAACCCTCACAACAGATAATTCTGGTAAATCATTTTCTATCTGTTTCTCAAGTTCTCCTTTTTCATCCATATAGCACTGCGTTATTACAATCACAAATGGAATTTCATATTCTATTGATAATTCTTTAATGAGTTCCAACTCATAAGACTCAAATCTACTGCTTCGACTATTTACACAGAACCAAACTAAAGTAATATCATTGTCTCTTTCATCTTCCTGTGCCTTTTTTATAAACTTCTTTATATCTTTCAAAGTATTTTGAGTTATACTGGTGTCAATTTCCAAGCCTACAGTATCGTACATATTTAACTTTTTTCCCACCATACCATACTTATTAGATTGACTATTTTCATTATTCAGTGGTAAAAGCATCTTCTTTGAATACATTTTATTTTGTTTTGTTACTGCTTGGCCACTACCTGTAGGTGCTAAATCTTCTTCTAGAATAGCATTTATAAGAGTACTTTTACCTGAACCAGTCTTTCCCATAATAACTAAGTTTATATTATCCACGTTATCTCCCCTCAAAAATGTATTTTACTATCTGTTCAAGACCAAATGCCGGAATTATACCTCCTCTTGTTTTTAATTCTTTTGCAAGCACTGGTATTACTTTGACCTGATTTATACTTTTACTTACTTGTTCAGCTAATGATGGAGCCTCATCATAGACACAGGATGTTAATACTACCAGAATTTTTATTTGTGGATAATTATTCCTTACATGAAGAATTATCTTTTCTTCAAGTTTTTCAATTTTACTTGTTCCGAAACAATAGACAAATGTAGTCAAGCCCTTATTTACCAATTCATCTATGATAGATATAGTTTGTTCTATATTTTCTTTTCCTAAATCAATACCTTTTAACTCATACCACTGGATATTTCCTTTTTTATCATTATATACAATATAATCAGTACTTTGCGTATTGTCATAATGAACATTAAGCAATTTACCTAATTCTCCTATTAAGGTGGTCTTTCCAGATCTGATTTTTCCGGCAACAGCTATTTTCATTTTATTCTGATGGCACATAATGTTCTCCTGAGAATAATTACTGTCTAATGTTTTGCAAATGATATTAAATTCATCATCTGAACCTTCAAAATATAAATCAACGCCTCTACTTCCAGGATTATATATTTCATTGATTATTTTTAAAATATCGAATACTTTTTCTTTTATAGTCGTGTAGGTGTATTCTTTTCTCGATAGTTCAGAAGAGTTGGATACACGAATCCATTCTGAATTTTCATTTTGAAAGTAATAAGATATGCTATTTATATTCTTATTACATACTATTTTTACTTTGTTGCGATTCATGCTATAACTGCCTCCTTTTTACCTATGATAATTGTAGAATATATAGATTTAAGCTGCATTAATTTTGTAAATTTATTTATAAAATATGTTTTGTTTATATATATTAATGTTATAGACACTAGTATTTTTCAATGTAGACTAATTTTCCTCCTCATTTTACGATAACAAAGATAATCTCCAAGCAAATCATCCCCTACCCAATCCCTCTCTCACATACAAATATAATACTGCATAAAATTCCCATATTTGATATATTTAAAATATAATGAGCTTTATTACAAGTACTATAAAACTTTCAGAAACACCTTATCAAAAAACTATTAAACTAATTACAAAGGAGATTATATATGAAAAAAAATATTAACTTAGGTGTAATAGGCAGCGGGTTCATAGTAGATACATTTCTAGAAGCGGCGGCAGAATTTGAAAACTTAAATCTACATACTTTCTACTCAAGAAGTGAATCCACTGCTATAAATTTCAAAGATAAATACAAATTTGACAAATACTCCACATGTTTAGAGGACATGGCCAAAGACAAGGATTTGGATGCTGTTTATATTGCCTCTCCAAATGCAATTCATCATGGTCAGGCCATATTATTTCTCGAAAATAAAAAACATGTACTGTGTGAAAAGGCCTTTGCGTCAAATTATAAAGAGGCATTGAATATGATAGACACTGCTAAAAATAATAATGTGGTGATAATGGAGGCTATGAGAATTACTGCTACTCCCAATTTTAAAATCGTAAAAGACAATCTTCACAAAATAGGCCAGATTAGAAGATGTTTTGCGAGTTTTTGCCAATACTCTTCTAGGTATGACAAGTACAAAGAAGGAACTATTTTAAATGCGTTCAAAAAGGAATTATCAAATGGGGCTCTTATGGATATTGGAGTATACTGTTTGGCTCCTATTATAAATTTATTCGGCCCTCCAAATAGTATAAAATGCAATACTTTTCTTCTAAACACAGGGGTAGATGGCCAAGGAAGTGCAATTCTTGATTATGGGGCTATGGATGCAGTTGTAATTTATTCGAAAATCGCAAACTCTTATATTCCGTCTGAAATTCAGGGTGAAAATGGAAGTATTATAATTGATAAAATAAACAATTTTGAGAATGTGAAAATTATTTATAGAGATGGCACTGTGGAAGAGATAGGTGTTAAACAGCATGAAAATAATATGTATTATGAAATAGAAGAATTTATTAAATTGGTTGAGGCGAGCCATAGTGAAGCAGTTTATTCTTCTGTAAATACTTTAGACAATACCCTAAATACTATCACTACTATGGATAAAATTAGACAGGATCTGAATATAGTTTTTCCCGCTGATAATAAGTTTGATCATATAAAATAGATTCTTCTAATAAGAAAATCTAGGGTTCTTACATGTTTGTTAAATCTGTGAAAACTAAATAGTATGTTTTTGATAAAGGTGTTGAGAACTTCCCTTTTGGGCATATAAGTCAAGTCATTGCAATGACTTGATTTTTTATATTATAGTTGTAGCACAAAAATAGCCTGGATAGTTGATTATCCAGGCTATTTATAAGCAATATATTGAAACAGAGAACTAATTTATATTCCACTTTTAAATCTTTATTGATAAGTCTATTTATTATAATTTATCACTTTTAAACTTTTATTGATAAATTTATCTATTATAATTTCCCAATTTAAAATTCCTATGGAAATTCATCTAATTCTCCCTTAATAAACTCTATAATATAACATCCCTATTGCAGTCTTTTGAATAGATGTAGGACAAATTCTCCCTACCTACTCCATAACAGCATTGTGGTACATAAGGTCCAAACCAAATATAATCATTTTTCTTAACAGGTATCCATTTATTGTCTAAATTGTAAACACCTTCACCAGATAATAAGTATGCTCCGTGCTCTTGTACATGGGTTTCAACAAAAGGATGACAAGCTCCAGGATAAAAAGTTAATATGTGAAAGTTCATATCAAAGGCTAAGTCTTTTGGTAAAAAGTCTATGATTTTGACGTTGGTCATATTATCATAGTCTACTTCGCCCTGCTCTTTTATGTTAGAAACTACAACCCAAGGTTCATAACCTTCCAATGGCTGATATTTTTGTTTGTATAAAAATATTTTGGAATCTTTGCCGTTTATGTTTTCTAAGTTCATAGTTTCTGTAGGGGTGCAGTATGCGTACCCACCAGATTCAAGTATATGGTCCTCATTTTTTATTGTGACTTTGATTTTTCCTTCTATACAATAGACAAATGTTTCTATTCCATTTCCTCCAAATCCTTTGGTTGTTCTTCCATTTTCATTCATTGTTATTACATAGTCTACAAAACTTGCACCTAGTTTTGGTGATGCTAATATAGATATTACACAGTTTTCAAATCCTGGTACTACATTATTTACTAGCCCTTCTGGTGCTATTAGTGCAAAATTTCCATGTTTTATTATTGATCTAGATGTTAATAAGTCCTTTGGATACCCCATTTTAATTCACCCCTAGTTTTATATTTTATAAGTTAATTTTAGTGCATTGAGTGGTGTGTTGGCAATAGTGGAAAGGGGTAAATTGCACCTCCAGCAATTTGTATATAAACTAGATTTTTATATTCTACTCTTAATCTATTTAGAAAGTTTAAATACATCTTATGTTACTATTAATCTATTTCTATACTTGTTTTGTCCACCTGGTTATCTGTATTTAAATACATCTTATGTTGATGTTAATCTAATATTTTTTTACTTGGTATATTAAATATAATAACTTAAATACATCTCATGTCGCTATTAATCTATTATTTCTTCTTCCAAGTTTCCATAAAGCCTCTACATTTAAATACATCTCATGTTCCTGTTAATTCAGTTACTGGTAAAGGGTGTTATAATATTTAAATACATCTCATGCTTCTGTTAATTCTACGTAATTTCAATACTATTTTATAACCTAATACAAGTAAATACGTTTAAATTACTTATTTTGTATAAGCAAGGAAGGTTTTAGCCTTCCTCATTCTAAAAAAATACTATATTTTTTCCTTCTATATTATAAACATTCTCCAACTCTATATTTTCAACATTCATGTTGCTATATATAAATCCTTCTAGTTTATACATATTGCTCATTTTCTCTAAAGCTGCGGGCAACTTTTCAGTATACTTAAATTGTTCATCGTCTTCACTATCTATCTCAACTTCTACCAATCTAGTAGGACATAGAGAATCTACCTTTTCTACTTTTTCCGCTTGTTTTGCATCAACTATTTCATAAGAAGATATATTAGCATAATGATCATTTTTTCCTAGATATGGTTGATACACAGTCTTCGAATTGATTATGTAGTCACTTATTTTATTTGCTTCGTCACAGTCTAACAAAACATAAATATTCCACTTAGGATTTTCTAACCACTGTTCTTTTACAATTAAGTTTCCACCTTTTTCTTGAGATGCATATCCAACTGAATTATTGAACACCTGTACTTTTTTAGGTGTATATCCTTTTTCATTTAAAGGTTCTATGGCTATTTTTATATTATGTAATTTAGAATAAAACTCTGGATAATCTTCATTGTATCCCTCAACATTGTCCATATTATACCTTTGTTGATTATAGCCTCCATATCCAAGTATTGCTCCAAACATTCCTAACAATGCTACTCTATGAATATTCCCATAAGTAAAATATAGATATGAGTTAACATCAGGCTTTTTAAAAAATGCTGTTTTTCCTGATAATTTAAATTTCAAAGCCTTCATATTTTATACCTCTTGCTTTGTAAATATATTGAACTTTTTAGCATTTTTAATATCTGTTTCTATATTAGTACTATATGGATTATAATAAATTTCTATATTTGAAATTCTACTACTTAAAGAGTTTAATAAGTCAGAGCAATTTATTTTTATTGTATTCTTATCTTCACCTTTTATAAATTCTATAAACTCAGCTAAATTAGGTAAGTATAAATACTTCTCCGCTTCTACAAATAAAGCAAATTCATTTTCGCATCCTACTTTTGAATTTGTGGCAAATGAAGTCGCCGAAACTAAGGCTGCTTCTTTAAACTTCTTATAATCTTCTTCTGTATATCCATTTGTAACACCAAGTTCTTTGTATTCATTATAAGCCATAGGATTTATTGTAAATGGATAGAAGTAATGTGCCTCATCACTAATTATCTTAGTTCCCAAAGTAGAGTTTTTTGCTTCTTCTTTGTCCTCTTTACCATCTCTAAATGGTGATAAAATTGATTGTACCTCTACATTAGTTTCATAATATTTATTGAAACCTTGTCCTATTTGTACTGCTCCTGTAATAGATATATTATTATCTGCTTCTGCAAAAGTAGCTCCAAAACTTCTTACATCTAATGCCTTAAATAAATTTGTTAAAACTTCTTTGTTATTTTTACACGCTTTCAAATCTTTTACATCATATAAATACTCATATCTTTCTTTAAGAGAACGAGGCCTTAAATTTGTAGCACCTTTTTCCTCCGATAACTTCATAGACTTAATATATAATATCTTTTCTCCTTGATTTTGCCACATTTTCTTCATCGGAAATTTTAGTGCTTTGTCACTTCCGAAAGTATCTCCATCAGATGTTGTTTTAGGATAACCAGTAAAATCAGCATTCCAGTTTGCCATTATTGATGCTATGCCTATTACTCCATATACTCTCTTATCCATTAATATTTCCCTCCTTGTCACTTTCATAGATTAAATTATTATGTAAATATCCTGCTAAAATCATATCTTGGTTTATCTTTCCTTCTGGTTCATAAGCTAATATCATAGCATAGATGTTTTTCACTCGTTTACAATACATACCATATATGTTGTAGTTGAAGTGTTGATAAATATTTCTTAAACGTTTTTTTATAACGTCATTGCTTTTTGTATTTATAAAATGGTTTACTAATGAATGAGGTTTATTCTTTGATTTGCTTTTTGATAGCAAATAACTAGCTAATTGACCTATGGCGAAATAGTATTCATGGTCTGATGTAAATTCATCTACTTTTTCTTCATTTAATTTTCCTTCCAAACTAACTTTTAAATCTTTTATAATATCCCCCATATTTCTACCTCCATTAAAATATCCTTCTAGTGCACATCTTAAGTTAAACTGATGTGATGCTTTTGTTAGATTTCCATTTGAAAGTGAGTTTTTAATTAGTGCTAATGAAACTTTATTCAAAATATCAGATAGACCATATTCTTGTACCTTAAATATCCAGTTAAATAAAGCTTCTCTCGATATAATCAGATTTTCTTTTATAACACTGTCTTTTACAGAAATATCCTTAGCATCTACGAAATAATTATTTTTTAAATATTTTGAAAATAAAATTTCATCTAACAACTTCTGTAGATCTTTTTTTGTTATATAAGTTCCATACCCCACGTCTGCTTTTCTCTCGTCTTTCAACTCTAGTACATCATTAAAGCAAATTCTATGTTTTAAGTTATTTTTATAATCTGTTATTTCCTCATAATCAAGTATCTCGACTTCTTTACCCTTTCTAATTCTCATATATATTCCTTGAAAATCTCTTTCTCTTACGTTTCCAGTTTTTCTAGCATCTATTTCATCATCTATATATAGGTTTACTTTACCTAAAGTTGCTAAATTCATTAAATAATCGAAAAACATCTTTTGTATTAATATTTCATTATCATTAACTAGGTAAGGTATTTTCATCTTTCTTGATTTATTTTCTAAATACGGTTTTTTAGAGTTTAGATTCATATTATTATTAGGTAGACCATAAAATTTATCTCCTAGTTTTTCATTAAAATCATTACTATTATAAATGTTAGGTATTAAATATCTTTTTCCCTCACATTCATATTTTTCTATTGGCAAGTGTATAAATATTTTTAGATAGCCCTTTCCCCATATATCTACATTTAGTTCATCTAATTTAAAAATATTTACTTTTATCCAATTTTTCATTTTTTCTAATATTTCTTGGTCTATTTCTTCTAACTGACTTTCTACTGATTTGTAAATCTCTTTGGATTTTGATTTGTTATATTTTAAATATGGATTAGATAAAATATCATAGTAAGCATCAATTACTTCCTCTGTTAATTTGCCATTGCTTAAATTTTCTTTTTTTATAAAAAATGATAAATAATTATTACTGTGTATGATTTTTTTTCTGTCGATTGGTTTGTTCATGTCTATAAGTTTACTATGATAATCAAAGTTATATATTTCATTGAAGTGCGGATTATATCGGCCTTCTAACTCATCTGTTTTTTATTATAATTTATGTTAAAGCTGTCTATTATTTTTCCTTCACAATTATCCAGAGATATTAATACATAAGTTCCATCTGCTGGTATATGATTATCTACAATTAACTTGTTTCCTTTTTGACTATATATTTTCTTAAATACTTCTAAACAGTCTTGCAACATTTTATCATCCCCTTTTATAAGTATCTATAGTTAATGAAACCATTTCCACGACTGTTTGAATCCCCAATTCCTGTGCCAATTGCCATATAGGCGATTTCTTGGGCTATTTTATCATCAGAAATATTTAATGATATTTTATCTCCTAAAAGTATTATATTTTTGTACTTAACTGGGCATGGCTTTTTGTTTTTAAACTCTATAGAAGTATATAATTCAAAGTTTTCGTCTATTTTTGTGTTATTTATATTGTTATATTTCTTGATTAAGTTTTCTTTTAATCTTCTTTCAAAATCTTTTAGTGATAATTTATCTTTCCAGTATCCTAAGTCATCTCTAATCACAACACTAGTTAAAGAGTATATTTTTTCTATAAACTTTTTAGGTATTATTCTTTTTTCTGCAGTTAAACATTTTATGGTACTATTATATTCGTTACCTAAAAGTTGATTAAGATAGTTAGCTAGTTTTGCATCTATGGTCCTTACTGTAAAAGTATATATTTGTCCTGATTTGTATACTTTGTCAGCTGGAATAGGGTATGGGCAATCAAAACAATAATTTTTAAATTGATTTTTATTATGGAATTCTCTCCATTGATCATCTTTTACAAGTGCGCTGTCTATAATTTTACATATTTCTATCTGTATATCTTCACATTTGACATCTTTTAGCAAATAAACCTTCACTTTACTTTCATATACTTCCATAAAATGCCTCCTTTTTTGGCTTATTATAATACTTTAAATATAGTTTATATTTAGAGTATAATCTACAAAATTCAATTATTTTTTTAGAAATTTATTCTAGTAGTAATATATTGTTACTTTTTATAATCACGTGATTAATATATATAGATTGTATTACTCTTAGTCTCATTGATTATAGTATTATAGACTTATTGGTTATAGTACTACAGACTTTATTGAAACTTATTGGTTGTAGTACTATAGATTTTATTTAAACTTATTGGTTATAGTACTATAAGTTTTGTTAAGTTATATGCACAATATATTTTACATCTCATGTTACTGTTAATTAAAATATAAATAATTGCCCTTAGGCTCATATTTAAAAACATTTCATGTTACTGTTAATCTTCAAGTGGAGCAGCATAATCAATGGCTGAAACAAATTTAAATACATCTCATGTTATTATTAATCATGTTAGTTGTATTAGCATAAACATTTTGTAGGGAATTTAAATACATCTTATGTTACTGTTAATCTCCACTTGCAGATGTTAATATATTGGTTAGCTATAAATTTAAATACATCTCATGTTACTGTTAATCCTGTAGACTCTCTGCTATTATATCTTCTTTATTAATATTTAAAAGCATACCATGTTACTGTTTATCCTCTTACTATATTATTCAGCATCTATCTTGTAATATATTTAAATACATCTCATGTTTCTGTTTATTCCTCTGTTTAGAAATCCTTACACACAAATATATCTAATATTTGTGTTTATCCTACAAATTTCAACATTTTAATTTTAATTATAACCTATATAGTATTAAAAAAACTATATTCCAATTTAATTTTGTCATCAAAAAATATTTTTATGGTTTTAAATTAACTTGATTATTATAAGTGTTGAAATTATTAGCATGGATATGAGGTAATTGTTTTGTCACTTTGTAAGGTGATTCTATTGTTAAATATTACATTGTAATATTTAACAACAGGGTTATAATCTTTTTGAATTGAGTAAATTTCAGCCATAATAAACACATAAAAAAGGTACTACCTGGCTTTAGGTAATACCTTTATCTTGTAACGATTAATTTAATTTTTTATCTAATATATCTTTAACTTGTTCATTAGTTAATTCTACACCTTTAGCAATCTGCTCTATTGATAAACCAAGCTTCTTCAGCCTTAATACAGTATCTATTTTTTCATTTTCCACACCTTGTTTGATACCTTCTTTTCGTCCTTCTTCTCTAGAACCTTCTAATCTATCATTTTCATCTCGTATTGCTTTGTCTCTAATTTCTGCCAATTGAACTAGCTCTTTGTCACCACTTATTTGATAAAGTATATCCATAGCTTCCTTTATCTCATTGTCTTCTTTTTTCAATAGATCCATCTCCTTTCCTTCTGGATTTATCAAGAAGGTTAGCCATTTGTGTAATTTGTCACAATAATCTTTTTCTGTACAATAGTCAAATGTTTCTATTCCGTTTCCTCCAAATCCTTTGGGTATCTCACTTAAATTCACCCCTAGTTTTATATTTTCTAAGTTAATTTTAGTGAATTGAGTGATGTGTTGGTAATAGTGTATAAATTTATGGGATATGTTTATCATTATAAGTATTAAAGAAGGGATTCATCCTATTTGAATTCATCCCTTCTTTAATAAATATATCTATTATTTTAACATTCTATATTTTGTAATTTGGTTATTTAAGTAAATTAATTAAATAATTATACGATTTAGGAAGAGCCTTTAAAATTCGTTTATCTGAAATGAAAACTGTATCTTTTCCTATACTTCTATTATTTACATTCCACATAGCAGGATGTACACATACTCTTTTAGTAATTTTACCTTTCTTAATTATAATTTCATCATCACTAATTTCCACTATATACTCATTATTTAATTCTAAAAGGTGCTTAAGTGGCTCAAACAACTTTTCTTGTTCTTTAATATCATACTCTCTTGCTATTTTTCTATTTTGTCCCCATTCTAAAAGTTGTACTGCTAAGTTTCTATCTAATCTATTCTGAATTCTCTGATTCCAAAAATGATTCAAGCATTTGTGACAAGCTTCATCGCAGTCACATGATTTTAACAATTCTAGTGTATACTCAAGCAATTCATTTGATTTATTTGCTAATTCTGCACTATATCCTGCACCACTTGATAAGCTATCAAATAAAAATATATCTACGTATACACAATTTTGTCCTCTCCTTAATCTATAGCCACTTCTTATTTCATTAAACTCAATATCTAATAGTCTTCCTGCAGCCAATACCATTGCCTCAGCCAATGTCATAGATGCTGAGTTTATCCATAAATCTTCCATATTTGTATTTATCATATCACAATCTAAAACAATTTCAAAAACAACCATATCTGTCATAAATGAATGACCTAATACCACATTAGTATGGTCTGAATGATAACATCTCTTATTATTCTGGAAACGTTTATATGGTTCTCTAACTTTTTTATCTAATTCTTCAGAGCCAATTACTGCCGCACCACAATCCATACATACCTCAAATCCTTGCTCTTTAGGACCTTTATTTAGTATTATCAATGTTTGATCCGCTCTTTTGGCTTTTCTAATATTAGAATAACCTGTATCTATCATATCGTCTTTCGTCGGTGTAGTAGAATAGCATGGTTGTTCAGCATAAGATAGTTCATTTTCTGCTTCAGATTCTGGTATACTAGTTCCATTTAATGGCGCAAATCCCCATGGTTTTAAAAGATTATCTCTTTTCAACTCATCTCCTTTACAGAATGGACATTTATTATCTATAGGCCATTGAGTTCCAAACCATCCACACGCTTTATTGCTACATGAGAATAATTCCTTAAAATATTCATTATTCTCAAAATATGGCCTAGCAGGTTTTTCAAAATATCCATGTTTAAATTTTGAATGATGACTATATATACCACCTGATTTATATGTTTTTTTATTTACCACAATAGTACGACCTGGAGCATATTCACTTATTGCCATATCAAGAGCTCTTTCTGGTTTTTGTTCTATATTTCTACCACTTTTATCTTCTATATATAATCCTACAACATTTTTAGGGAATGAATAAGTTGGAAGAAAACTTTCATCATATAATACATCAAGTAAAACCTTTGAATTTCCTTCCTCATCTTGATATTCCTGTGGCATTTTTGAAATTTTCTCTTGTATCATATTTAATTGTTTGATTAATTGATTTTTCCAATCATCTAAATCTATAACTTCATAATTTGGTATTAATACTTTTTTTACTTTTGAAGAATAATCGTATTCATTTACAAACTCAAAAAACTTATCATAATTTATATTAAAAAATTCTGAAATACCTATTTTGTCAATGCTACAATTAATAGTTGATAAAAATTCTGAAACCATAACCATGTTAAGATGTCTATATATTAATTTATTATTTTTCACATCTATCCATGGCGACCTTACTTCACCTGATATTATATCTTTAGGATTTAAAAAATAATACATATCATGAGGTCCGTTATCTGTAAATGTTACTATGCTTGAAATAGCTGCACTTCTTCTCCCTGCTCTCCCTGCTCTTTGTTGATAGTTTTCTCTCATTGGTGGTATATTTCTAAGACCTACCGCCGTTAAAGAACCTATATCTATACCAACTTCCATAGTCGTTGTACAACTTAATATATCTATTGGCATTTCATCATTTACATGTACATCTTGAAATCTCATTTCATAATTTTCAGTTGTTGACCACATTTTTTGTCGTTGATCTTTATGCGATAATTGAGCTGTATGCTCTTCTGTATTAATACTCGTAATTAATTCATTACCTTCTAAAGAGTTCAATACTGGTTCTCTCCAGAATTTAAATCTATCTAAATCTTTTTCTGTCATTTCTTCTACATTTTCATGTCCACAATGAGCGCATAGTCCGCCTATAGTACTATAAAACACACCTGAGCATTTTTTGCAATGGAACCACTTTTGATATTCATTATATTTAAGAGTTATTAAATTTAGATTCAAATATCTTTTATCATGTCCCACTGGACTTTCAGTAAATTTTTTAAAACAGTCATATATTACACTGATTTGTTCATCACTATAATTTTCTTTGAGTATTTTGATTATATGCTTAGGCAACTTTTTATCTTCAGCTAGACCAAATCTTTCTATCTTTGAGGATCTAATATTTCTTCTTACTTGATCATCAATTTTTCCACCTAGAGAATATAAATCCTTCATAATAATATTAGCCCATGCAGAAAATACAATACAAAAGTCTTTCCATGACATATCTATGTCATAATCATCTAATTCATCTTCTATATCTTGTCTTTCACTTTCACATGGTTCAATAAAACATAAACCTATATCAGTTAAAGAACGAAAGTTATTACACATTAACTTTAGTATTTGTTCATTATATAAGTTTACGGTATTTTGATATTTTCTACTTAAAGAAGAATAATCTATTTCTCTATTTCTCTTAATTCTTTTTTCTATTTGTTCTCCAAGTTCTTTAAGTTGTTTCTTAAATTCAGTTCCCTCTTCACCATAAAAAACTTGCAGATTATTTTTATATGCTATTTCTAAAAATACAACATATAGTAAATCCATTGAAGGATACTTATTATTTTTTTCAGCCCATTCATTCAATTGTTTACATGCCATTACAACTATTTTCCTTGCAGTATCATCATCTGCAGCTCTTGTTAAATCCTTTGCTAAACAAGCTGCTCTTTGTCTACTATCTGAAAATAGTAATACTTTTCTACCTGCATTTGGAGTTTTCTTTATTAGTTCTTCATCGAATACGGTCTGTGGTTGCATGCGTAACTGTTCCGACACGATATTATAAAATGGCTCATTTCCCTTAGTAACAAAATCACTTACATTAAAGTGAGACTTTCCGCATTTAGGACAATTATAATATGTTAACATATCTGGTTTGTCTTTTTGAGCTTTATTTTCATATGATACAAAAATAAACCCTTCTTTGTCTCTATATGTGTCATCCTCATATAATCTGCCTGTTATTGCATTTAAATATCCAAATCTAGTATTTTTAGATTTTTCAATTTTTCTGCTTTCTGGCATTATATATAAATGTACTTCTTTCATAGTATCGTCAAACTGTTCACCTAAACTATTCCAAATGAATTTAGGTTCACTTTCATTTTCATCTACATATGCCTTAAAAAATAAAGCTCCACATCTTCTATCATTAACTAATTCATATACTTTACTACCACAACATTTACAAGTATTATTTTTTTCATTTAAGTATATTTTTCCAAGAATAATACCATCATAGGATACTTTCTCACAACAATTTGGATTACTACATGCATATATACCTTGTAAACCTCTAAACATCATGTGTAATCTAGCAGGGAATAATACTTGTCCTTCTTTATTTTTTGCTAAAGGCGCTATTCCAAGCAATGCTTGAATAGCTTTTTGTGATAATTCTAAGTTTTCATTTGGAAAAACTTTCTGTGCTAATTCAGTATAAGATACACCATTGCCTCGACAAATTTTCATAATCTCAACCATTGGTTTTACTTTACTCAAAAACAAGTATAATTTATCTTGAGATTCTTCTAATGTACTAGTATATATATGTTTTGCTTCATATCTAGAAATAAATCTATTAATTGCCTCTATTTTTTCTTCATCATTTTTCTGAAATTCATCAACATTAATCTCACATAATTTATTTACTTCAATATCTATTAGATTATCTGTTTTTAACTGTTGCATAGTTCCATGAACAATTTTAAAATTAGCATCTTTTGTACTTTGTGCAGATAAATTACATGCAAAATTTACAATTTCATCCTCTTTTCCCTTCGGAACACTTGCACTAGTTAAAATGAACCTTACCTTATCTCTTCCTATATTTAATTTATGAAGTAATCTTCTAATTAATAGTGAAACTTCTCCACCAGATGCTCCCCTATACATATGAGCCTCATCTATTATAATTAGTAATTTATTTTCTTCTGACTTATTTAGCCACTTTTTAGTATTTGACCATATTGATTGCTCTATAGGCCTAATTAACATATACTCAAGCATCGAATAGTTTGTAATAAGTATATCAGGACACATTTGCTGCATCTCTTGTCTTGTTATTAACTCTGCATCATAATCATGTGTTATATGTTTACTTTCTATTAAGTTATCTACGTATTCTTCCAAATTATATTTAGCTGGATATTTTCCAATATCAATTAATTTATTTTTTATTATTTCATCTTTATTTAATAAATCTTGAGCTAGCGTTTTAGCTAATTCTTTATCTTGATTTTTATCTTTTTCACCTGGATAAGGTGTCCTACCTGTATACATTCCAAATTTAGGTATTCTTAAATTTGTCGAATTTACATTATTATAAAACACACTTCTAAATTTACCTTGAGTATCACCAATCATTCTTCTTAAACGTCCTAATTGGTCTGAAACTAAAGCATTCATTGGGTATAGCATTAATGCTCTTACTCCAGTTTGCTCCCAACTACTTGGATTATTTACTGCTTCTTCAACAATACTACTTACCATAGGCCACATAAAACATTCCGTTTTCCCTGAACCTGTGCCTGTAGCAACAAATAAATCCTTATCTTTATAAAATCCCTCTAAAGCATCAATCTGATGTTTAAATGGATTTTTAAATACTCCTAATTTATTATCACACATTTCCATTAAAACTTTTTTTGCATCATTCGGTATATTAGCTTTAATTATCCCATCATCTACTACCTCATATGCTGGATTGGCTTCTATAAATGGTTCTTGGTATAAAAAACCTTTTTTATTTATATCTTCTTCACAAGCTTCTATCAACAATTGATTTTCCGATAAATACTGCGCTTTAATATAATCAATCAATTTATCTTTAATAGCATTATGTATTTTAGATACTCCATATCTATTCATTAATCAATCTCCCTCATAATTATATTTAAGTTTTCTAGAATAAGTTTAACAAATCTCCATACATGAACATTAAATATTAAATTTTTAGTATCTATTATAGAGTTTTTAGGCCATCCTAATGCTAACAATATATCTGTTTCATGATTTGGTAGAGCGCACTTTAAGTTTAACTCTACTAGTTTCTTGTTATTTAAAAATTTATAATATGCTGTGACTTGGTTATTTGCCTCATGCCTTAATGCATACATAAACCTTCTAATCTCAAATTTATCTACTATTGCTTGACTAAACTTATTTGTATATATTTCATTATTAAGTTTTTTTATAATGCCAAAGTCACTATAATTCTCTTTATATATTGATATTTCACCTTCACTTAGTTTGTAATCATCATTCCAACTATTATAAAAATTAATTTTACTGAATTTATTAAAAATTTGACAATCAATATCACTTCTTTTATTCCACTCAGCATTGTTTACATATATTTTCCACATTTCTTTAGCTGTCTGATTATCTAATCCATAAAAATCAAATAATTCATCCTTATCTACTTCAAAACTGACTTCTGATAATTTTAATTGTGTTAAACCTGTATACATTTGTATATTTCTATTTTCTATACCTCTAATAACTTTAATTTCATTATCGACTATACATTCTTCATAACTAGGTAAAGCAAAGTATGAATTAAACCCAGACTTGATGATTCCCCCCGATTTTTTTAATCTATCAATTATAATTTTTTCTGGTTTCTCCTTTATATCATCAGGATAAAACCAAATACTTGCTTCAGGAAAGATTTCTATTATATTGTTTAAAAATGTACTTGCTTTATTTGAAATATATTTTCTACTTTGTCCAATATTTGTTTGAACATCATTTAGTATATCAATATCTAATGTTGATATTTTTATCCAATTCGATAAAGCAGAATATATAACTCTTGATTTATATAGTACTAAATCTTCACCTTCGTACCTTAGCATTTTTAAATCACTGCTTATTTCATACAATATTTCATCCTTACTATTCATCTATGTTATCCATCCCTATTACATGTTTTATAATATCTAATTTCTCACTTTCAAAATTTTGTTCTTTTATAAACTTATCTAGTTGTTCTACTCTATCTTGATTTTTGGATATAACACCTATAGCAAAGAGTAATAAACAGTAAATTCCTTCATTCTTTTCTGAATTAACATTATTTATAATATTGTTTATCTCAATCATTTTACGTTTTGAAAAATTACCTAAATTTAAGAAACTGTTTAATCCATTTAGCAATTTGCTTCTTTTTTCATTATTATTTTTATCCACACTAAATATTTCACTTGGTGTAATACTTGAATATAATTCCTCAATTTGATCTAACTCCAAAATTGGATCTAAATCAACAACCATTAAGTAATTAAATATACTCTTAGGAATTATATTAATATTTTCATTAGACTCCATTGAAAATATTAATATTTTATCTTTATTATCTTTAATTAATGGCATATATACACTCTCAGCAATATTATCTATTGCATTTTCTATAAGTACAACTTTACTTTTAGCATTGTTAACTTTTTGTACTAATTCCTGACTATCTATAAATCCTGGTGACATTACTATTATATCTGCTGATGAATTACTTATTAGGTATGATAAAGCATTAGCGAATAATCTATTATTATATCCCATTACAAATAACCCCATTTTATTTGCAATTGTTGCATATACATATTTAGCTAACTCATATATATACTCATTACCAATTCCTATAAATTTAAAATTCTCTGCTAGATCATCCATAAAATCAAACTTATCTTCTTTTATCTCAGGTTCGTCTTCTATAGTTAAACCTAATACATGGTTTATTTTATTTGTTTCACTATTAATAATTTTTGATGTTATATTTTCAGTAGTTTCAATTTTATTATTTCTACCAATTCTATTCATTATATAGCTAATATTATCTATAAATTTTTTTGAGTTATTTTCTAATAAATTGATAGCTATTTCCACAGTTTCTTTATCTTTTTTTAATATAGATAACTCTTCTTCAAGCAATTGTTTTTTCACCATTAATTCTTGGATACTTTCTTCTATCTCTTCTTTTTCAAATAGTAGATCTTTATTTTCATTTTTCCATCTTGATTTTGCATATTCATCATATTGGATATATTTATCTTCAATTAATAATAATAACTTTCTATTTTCATCTATTATTTTATCCTTTGTTTCCTCTAATTTCACATACTCTTGAACATTCTTTTCTAAATTGCTATTTAATACATCTATTTTCTGTCTTTGTCTTTCATATTTTAAATTTAACTCTTTTTTTTCATTATCAAATCTTTCTTTTAATCTAGATATTTCTGTTTTCTTATTTTCGATTTCTAATGTAAAGTTTTTATTTATACTATTTATTGATAAATGTAAATCTTTTAAATCATTATCTTTGTTTCTTATTATTTTATTAAATTCTTTTTCTTTTTCTTTTAATTTCTTATTAAATTCTAAAGTTAATTTTTTCTTTTCTTCTTTCATTAGATTATGATACTTAGTTTTTTCTTCTATATAACAGATTGTAGGCTCATCTAAATCTATATTTATAAATTTTAAAGATAACACTATATTTTCTCCGTATCGAGTCTCAAGTAGAATATCTATTACTTTATCTAGTAATTCTTTATCGTTTTCTATATTTTCAGTTATATATTCTATATCTACTAGCTGAGCCTCTAGCATTTTTTTAATATTTATTGAGTTTCTGTTAATTATTTCTGATAATTTCCCCTCTAAAATAGGCTCTTCTTTTTTATATAAACACTTAAAATATATCTCTTTTAATTTATTCTTATCTAATTTGTCCACTCTAAATCCTCTTATATATGGAGCAAATACCTTACTTGTCTTTTTTAACGGCTCAATAAGATCCTTATTATCAATAAAGTCTATTAAATCATAAAATTCCTTTTCATTGTATTTCTTTATAGTATTATCAATTATTTCTTTTATTTCAGAGTAACTCATAATTCCTCCCTAAATTATTTAAATTGTATCTGTTTTAAAATTTTCTTTGCCCCTATTGGTATTTGATTTATCACTACATATGATTTAACCAAATTATATGTCTTAGGATAATCTTTAAGTTGTTTTAATATAACTCTTGTAAAAGTATCTACTGGCTCAAATACACAATTTAAACTTTTTAGCTTCTTATAAACTGCATTATCATCAATAAAATACTTTTTATTTCTTTCTTTTATCATTTTATACTCTACTAAGGTAGTTTTCTTTAATCCTATTTTCACAACTAACTTGTCATTATACTTTAAATCTTCTATTTCATAAATTGGTGATTTAATCACATATACTTTAAAAATAATATTATTTCTATAATGTAAAATTTCAACTTCAGAATTTGAACATATCTTCAATTTCCTATCTACAGGGAGTTCATTATAAATACCATGTTGAATAATATTTTCATTTATATCTCTTAGTATTAATTCATTACTAAATGAATTAGTTTTATTTTTATAATTAGAAACAAGAAAATATTCAGAATTATACTCATCATTTATATTTATAGCTCTTTCAAAAGAAATTGGAGACACTCTAAATATGTATTTCTTATCGTCTATTTTATTTAAATTAATCTCTGAGAAATGTCCTGTTCTATGTATAAATGCTTTCGAGTTGATTTGAGTTGATTTTAATAATAACAGATTGTTTTTATTATAAAATATTTCAATATTTTTATCATAGTTTATATTTGGAGGCCATATCGATATTATTTCAGAAGGTTTATTTACTAGACTAACTTTAAAATTTTCTCTAAAAAATTCACATAACGTTTTACTATTACATGAATTAAATTTTATCCTTATCTTATATACCTTATATGTTCCATTTATTAATGAAACACTCCCTATTTCTTCATTTTCTATTCCATATAATCCTCTAATTTTCATATTATCTCGAGTTATACAATAATAATCTGTTTCTGTAGAAATTTCTTCGTTAATTCTTATCTTTCTTCCACCATTTTCAGTAAATTTAAATAAAGCACCATTTTCATTAATTCCTTCTGTTTCATTCCCCCAAATATTACCTAATATTCTTCTAGCTTCTTGAGAGGAATACAATATTTTGTATTTTGGAGATGCAAAATTTATTAGCTTTAAAGTCGTTGTGTTCGAAGAAAAATTAATATTATCTATAAAGTATTTATTTCCCAATCTATAATTGTTTTTTGTTGATGAAATTGTAATACTCTCTTTTGATAATGAAGATATTGCTTTGTTATCTATTGCATAAAATCCAATATGTAAACTAAAATTCCTGCTACCACATTTTTTAAGGTAAATCGGCATTCCCACTTTTTGATATACTGTAAGTTGACTTTGAGAATCTATTCTTAAGTCACATTCTATACTCTCTTCAGTTTTTTTTACATGCCTAAAAAAGGTCTTCCCTTTATCTCTATTAACGTAGCTAACATATTCACCACAGTTAGTACAAAAAAATCTTTTTTCATCATAAGAAACATTACGACCAAATTCTTTTTTTATTTGATCTGCCGATACTATTCTTACTTCTCCTATTCTATAATTTTCCTTAGCTTTATCCATTTTTCCCCTCAATTATTTAACTTATTATACTTAATTATACCATATTATTTTTAATTTATAAATTTAACTAAAATACGATTTGCTTATTTTTTTATTATATTTAAATTTATATCTAATCAGATATTTTTATTTTTAATACCTATATTTTCTTCCATTAGTTTCATTTTATAAAACAACAAAGATGCCAATATTTCTATCAGCATCTAACTTTCTATACACTATGATTTATTCTTCACAACACCAACAGCTACCCCTATAATCCTAACTTCCTCCGCTTGTAGCATAATTGGTTCATAACTATCATTTTCTGGAATCAACAAAATATTACTTCCCATCATCATAATTCTTTTCAGCGTGGCACTTCCATCAATATCAACAGCCACAATATCTCCATTGTTACCAGTACTTTGTTTCCTAATCACTACATAGTCACCATTATCAATATTAGCTTTTATCATACTATTTCCTCTTATCTTAAGCATGAAGGTATCCTTTGGCATACTTATCCATTCTTTAGGCAAATAAAACATACCATTATGGTCATCATTAATAAGAATAGGATCACCCGCCGCAATTTCACTAAACACTGGTATGGCATTAACTTCTATCTCTTCATTATCATCTACCACTATATCTCTAGCGTTACTCATATCTCTTATAAAATCATGCGTTCTATTAAATTTAAAATCGATATCCTCAAACATTTCCACACTGGTAGGCATCATGTTTATATTAAATTTAGGAATATCATTTATTTCTTCAAATTTATTGTTTATTATTTTTATTTCATTTCCATCTGTTGCGATTCCATAGAATACAGTAGACGAATTACTCATATAGCTTTTTAATTGATATATAGCATCTTCTACTCCCATACCCCATTTCTTTGTTTCAATATAAATATAAGGAACTTTTGTTTTATTGCTGTATATATTAACTACCACATCTACCAAACCTCTTTGGCTGCCTATATTAGTTTTGTATTCTACATCTAATAAGTCCTTTGGATATCCATAAGTATTTTGAAGTTCTTCAATTATCCACTGTCTAGTTATTTCTTCGTCGCTATATAAATTTATAATTTTATCTTTAAATTCATAATTATTAATAGCTACTCTGTGAAATCTTCTAAAATCACTGTCACAACTTAATCTCAAATATTTATAATCTATATCTTTTATAAATTTAGAAGAAGTAGCATCACTACTTAAAAATAATTGCTGTGTAGCCCTCGTCATACCAACATATAGTAGCCTTCTATCTCTAGATTCTATCATTTCACTATCTTCAAACTCATTGGCAAAAGATTTTAAAGGAATGCACTTATTATTAAGTCCTGCAATCATTACTACTTTAAATTCTAATCCTTTTATAGAGTGCATAGTTAGTAGCTTTATAGAATTATCTTTAAAATTCATTTCTTCGTTACTTGATAATTCTTTAAATGGTATATTTTCCTTTTGTAGATAAGTTTTTATCTCTTCTAGTTGATTTTTCAATTTAGTTATTATGGCAATATCTTTATGGTCATAATCATTTTTTAATTTAGTTTTTATTGTATCAACTATAAATTCAGCTTCTTTTTCTTTATTTTTAAATCCTCTATAAACAGGGTACACTCCCTGTTTATCAATTAATGACGGTTTTACAAAATTATCATCTTCTATTATATTAGAATCATTATTTATCAAACTATAGGCTGCTTGTGCAATTTGAGTTGTTGTTCTATAGTTTTTTGATAATGAGTTTGATTTTCCTTTCATATCAAAACCTATACTTGCAAAACTTCTTCCTCTTGCTAGCCATGATTGAGGATAAATACTTTGTGCATTATCTGCTACAAATAAGAAAGTAGAATATGGCCTATTAAAGTATAGCTTCTTAATAAACTCCAATTGTACCCTTGTTAAATCTTGTGTTTCATCATAATAATATGAGTATACTTTTGGTTAAATGGTATAGTAACCTCATTAAGTGCTATTAAAGCCATATCTTGAAAATCAATTAAATTATTTTTTCTTAAAAAATCATTATATAAAAGCATTGTTGCAAATATAGCTTCTCTTACTCTTGAATTTTTTCTAAGTTTCTGTGGTGATTCTCCATTATTTTGAGATGTTCTTCCTATTCTATCTAGGCTTTGATATTCTTCTATATTCATATAGTTGCATGCTTTAATCCACATTATTTCTTCTCTAATAAAATTTAAGTTTTTAGGATTTAAGACAGGAACATCTTCATACTTTTTAGAAATAGACACTATTGCATCTAATAAATTTTTCTGTTGTTCTTGATGATTTGCTATTTCCATATTTAATTTATTTTGTTTTTGATAATACATAAAATATCTAAAAATTATACTATCTATTGTTTTTATATCTAACTTCTCTTGCACATCCGAGCTATATATATTTGATTTTGAGTTGAGTAATCTTTTATTTCTTCATATATATATTTAACATAATTTATTAGCGATTTATTGTAGGTAACTACTAAAACTTTGTCTTCTATAGATGGAGTATAGTGCTTTAGTAGAAAAGGTATTTTGTGAACTGCTACAGTAGTTTTCCCTGATCCTGCTACTCCTCTTACAAGCATATGTCCATTGGGCTTACTTTCGATTATTTTTCTTTGTTCTATGTTAAGTTTCATTTTTCCTCTATTTTCCCCTTTTGTATTACAATACTATTTAATATGACTTATAGTATAATATTAACAAATTATCCCTAATTTATTAACACAATTTGAAATCGTTTATTTGTCTAAATATGAAAAATATTTCCCAAAGTCTGATTCCATCACCCTACTTAATCACCCCCTCCTTCTTCAAAATCTGCTTTATCTGCTCCTCACTAATATTATACCTAACCCTCAGCCTATCCAAATTCCTCCCATTGTAATCCCTAACAATCCTCCTATTTCTCTCGCCCATAACCACCTTATTATAAACTGGTATATACACCATGGCACCACCGTACATTTTACAAATAAGTACAAATTTCTCTATGCCAACTATCTCCACCATTTGATGTAAATTTTCAGGTATATCATCAATTTTTATATCCATAAAATCCTCCTTTTTTAATAATTTTCATTTCTGTGCCTAAGTCTGTTCCTAAGTGCCTATTTTTCCCTATACGCGCGTATATGCGTAATATTTTTTTATTTTTTATCATTTTCATAATCCCATATAGATTTTTAGGCACAATAAGCACATGGTAGCTCAACTCCTGTATTTTACCCACTTTTCTCTGTTCCTAAACTCGTGCCTATGTCTGTGCCTATGTTTTTGGGCACAGGATTTTTCTTATTTTTTATGTAATTTATCCATTTTTCTGTGCCTATGTCTATTTTTTGTGCCTAAGTCTCAATTTTTTTCCCACATAGGCACAAAATAATTCAACTCCTCTTCAACTCTTACAAAAGTCTTTTGAGGACCATACAGCTCATACCTCACTTTCCCCGTTTTGTTGGTAAGCAACCTACCTCATCCTATTCGAGTTAAAATTCCATCCAACTCCTGAGAATCTCTCCTTCTCAGATCTTGGCGTTCTCGCTGAAAACATTCACACCAAATCTCCATAATACAAACCTTCTCCCTCCTCACACTTCCTTTTCTATCATCATTTCCACTTAAAAAGCTGCGTCTTTCATACAAATTCATCTTATCCCAGTCTGAAGGCAAAAGTGTCTCCAAATACTCAATTATAATCCCTTCCCTATCGTCACTTTCCATGGCTAGCTTTTGTGCTTGGAATGCCATTTTTAATGCTTTTCCTTTCAAAAACAGCTCCTCACCTTCTTTATATCTAAAAATAGCCTCTGCCCAGATTTGGTCCACATCCTCCAAATCCCAAGGTTTAAGTTTGCTTTGTCCATTCACATAAACAGGCCAGAACCTTCTGTTTCCTGTAATATCTCGCAAAAATCCCCCTTCCGAATTTGTCGTCCCCACAATAATGTTGTTTCTAGGATGATTTTCCACATTCACACCATAGGACTGGCGAAATTTGTCATCTGTTCTACTTATAAAAGATTTTATTATCTCCACGTCCACTTTCTTCATTCCAGCCAACTCTCCCAGCTCCAAAATCCAATACCCCTGGAGTTTTTCTGCAGCAGTTTTGTCCTTCATGTCACAAATGGAAAGGGAGTCGGAATACCATTCCTTGCCCAGTTTTGAAAACAAAGTGGATTTACCAATTCCCTGAGGCCCCACCAAAACCAAGATTGAGTCAAATTTTATTCCTGGTTCATATATACGAGCCACTGCTGCACATAGAGTTTTCCTCGTAACTGCCCTTGTAAACTCGTTGTCCTTTGCCCCCAAATAATCCACCAACAAAGTGTCCAACCTACTTACTTTGTCCCATGTCAACGTGTCAAAATATTCTTTGATAGGGTGAAATGCCCTCTCGGAAGTTACCAATGAAAGTATGGCTTCTTTGAATTTTGCAGGAGACCACACATTGTAAATCTCCTCAAAATAACTTTTCGCATTTGCCAAATCTGCATCTCCCCACCCTGGTTTAACTTGATTCCAATAAAGTGGCCCCACCACGTCTATTGATGATTTGAGCTCATTGTAGACAATATTTTTTAAGTTTGGATCATGGCGGATAATACTTTTTATGTTTCCTATGGTAGATTTCACATTCCCATGTCTATCTAACTCCAACAGCGTTTGCCAAGTATCTTCTTCTTTTTCTTCTCCCTTATTTTCTGCTCTATTACCTGAGCTTTGTTTATCTTCCTCACCATCTTCCACAACCACAAACTCCTTCTTCAACAACTTCTCCCTTTCCTTTGCCAGTTGTATCTTCACCTTTTTATCATTTACTGCAAAAATCTCCATCTCTTTAAATGAAGGTAAACTGTGCATTTTTGCATCTTCTTTTATACCTTCGTCTAAATGAGAAAATTTATGAATCCTCACCAAATCGAAGGCGTTCAAAAGCTTTCCACAAGCTGGATCTGTAGCATGATGTGAAAAAACAAATTTGTCATCATAAATTACTACCCCTGCTGATGAAGATGCTGGTATATAGTCATACCTGCCCTCCACTTCACTTTTTTCATAAATATGCGACAAAAAAATATCAATAGCATCACTTATTCCATAAGCACGACAAAAACCTCCAATAACTCCATTTTTCTCAAGGGGATCAGCTTGTTTACTCACATTGTTTTTTATAATAATCTCCTGTCTGCTAGAAACTGGCCAAGTAGAAGTGTTTAACCAGTCATCATATTTCTCCAAAACACAATTGGGATTTAGTATTTCCCCCTCAATTTCTTTGAAAACAAACTCCCCATCCAAAGAAGTGGAAGGCCAATACATAAGTCGGCTTGCCTCGTAAGTTGTATCGTCAAACAGCTCCATTCCAATTTCTTTGGCAACCATTCTACTTACAGCACCATATTCATCTGGTGAAATATTTCTGCTTAGGGGTATAATCAAACGAAGTCTTGGCTTTTCTTTTGTGTGATTATGAGTGGAATAAATCAAACAGTAAAATGGAAAAAGCATTTCTATTTCATCCATAATATCTGCTGTGGCATAATCCATGTCCAAAGTTAGGGCGCTGCGGCTTATTACACAGTCTTTTTTTCGCATACCTCCTTTCAGTTTTCCCATAACAAATCCACCCACGTCTTTAATATTATCCTTGGCTGCTTTTGTCATTTTTTTGTATTCTGCCATTGTTTCAGCAGTTCTTACAGTTGTTGATATTCTTTTTTTCAACAAGTTTAAATCTATTTCTTGGTAATTCCATTTTTTATCTTTTCGGGATCTCCCAGTACATATATCTATTTTCATTTTCGACCCTTTCTTCTACTTATTTGATAATAATTTTTTTCTTCTTTATATATAAATAATTTTTCCTTCTATTTATAATGCTTTTCTTTCCTCTTCCTACATAATGATTTTAATATTATTTTCTACTAGGTAATTACTTCTTATAAAACTCACAAGTATATCCTTCTGCTTTTAGAGGTAATGATGCTGCATAGTCTGGCAAAATTGTCATAATATTACACACATCTTCCACACTAAACTTCCTTTTTTCCACTTCCACAACCACCTCATCATGGACGTGCATTACTATTTCAAAACCCTTCTTTCTCAAATTTACCATGGCATTTGCTAGTATATCCCTGCTAATGCCTTGCACTATATTTTCCACCAATTTGGGCCCGTAAGTTTCAATCTTTTCGTACTTTTTATTTTGACTAATGCCCATATAAGTTAAGGAAGTTTTGCCAAATTTATTGATTCCCAGTCGTGGACTTCTGTAAGCAAGTTTTCTACTACTTGGAAGTTTTATAAAAAGAATATCATCTTTGTATTGAAAAATTAAATTCCCCACCCTAACTGGACTGGAATATTCCACAGCTTTTATGGCTGCATCACCCACATTCCACCAAAACTTTGTAATATTATCGTTTACTCTTCTCCATTTTTGCACAAGTGGCATAAGCTCCTCTTCTTTTAAATTCATCTCCAAAGCACCCATGGCTTTCAATGCTCCCACTGATCCTCCATATCCCAAGGCAAGTTCGGCAATTTTCCCTTTTTGCCTCAAATCACTTTCTCTGGTGATTTCTTCAATAGTTATGTTGAACATTTGAGATGCTGAGGCTTCGTAGATTTTCCCATGACTTTTGAAAGTATTTATTCTCCACTTTTCACCTGCCATCCAAGCCAGAACCCTTGCTTCTATGGCAGAAAAATCCCCAACTATAAACTCACACCCCTCCCTTGGCACAAAAGCTGTTCTAATAAGCTGGGACAAAATGTCCTCCGTAGAATTATACAAAAGTTCCACATCTTCATATCTGCCATTTTTCACAAGTTCCCTAGCCAAATTTAAGTCTTTTATGTGGTTTTGTGGCAGATTTTGTACTTGCACAAGTCGCCCTGCCCACCTGCCAGTTCGAGATGCCCCATAAAATTGGAAAAGACCATGAACCCTTCTATCTTCACAAATGCACCTTTCCATACTTTCATATTTTTTAACAGAAGTTTTACTTAAAGATTGTCTCAATTTCAAAACTTCACTCACTTCTCCTTCAGTTTTTTCAATCAATTTTTCCACTGATTTTTTATCAAGTTTTTTCGTTTCCACCCCATTTTCATAGAGATAACTTTTCAACTGTTGCAAGGAGTTTGTATTGTTTAGATTGGTCAGCTTGTAAAATTTATTTTTTATCTTTATTTTGTTAATCAAATCACATTTCAGACAATTGTATACAAAATCCACATCCACCAATATGCCTCTATCATTGATTTCCTGATCCAGCACATAAAGTTTCAGCTCATCATCACTTATGGAATAATTCATCAACTTTTTCCTAATTTCCATCTCGCACTTTACATCATTTATACAGTAATTTTTAAAAATCTCCCATTTTTCCAAATTATCCTCTGGCAGATTTCTTCTTTTGAAATTATTCTTTTCAGTGGGATTGCAAGGAAGGGTGAAAAGTTTTATAAGGCTTTTTCCTTCTTTCATCTTCTGACTATTCACGTCCAAAACTTGCCCCACCTTGTCCAAAGTAGTTGGCAAGCCCACCATCAAAGATTGTACTTGTGTGCAGTGCCAAGAAGTGGCAGACAGTTTTGTGTTTAGATGTTTTGACAAACAAATTCTTTCAAAAGCTGCATTAAAAGCAGTTTTTATAATATTTTCATCCTTCAAAGCATCAACCAACTCTCCACTTAGCTTTTCCCCCTTAGCAAAATCAATTATCCTAACCTCCTCATCATCAAAAGCATAGGCAAATAGCAAAATCTCAAAATCCTGGGATTCTGTATAGGCGTAAACTCCACTTTTTAGCAAATTTACTGATGAAAAAGTCTCTATATCTATGGACAAAGTTCTCATTTTCCCTCCTATAAATAGAGGTGGAAATATTAACCCTTATGTTTAACAAAACCACCTCAAATTTTATGTATGCAATTTTTCAAATTAATCTAAAAAATCTTCTTCCACTTCCACCACTTCAAACTCATCTGTGGCAGAAACTTTATCGTATATTGGAACGCCTTTTCGTAGGAACTGAATATTTCCCAACAAAACTGCCACCCCTTGACCATCCTTCCCATGATAAGGATAAAAAGTAACGCTAATTTTCCCATAATCTCCAACAGCCAACATACTTTTGTCTGTGATTTTTTCCACCTTTGCGTTGACCACTTCTGGAGCATTGTATTTGCAATTGGCATTTATAAAGAAGGAATTTTTAAAAGAATCATCAGCATTATCCTTTATATCCCCATCTTTTATGGGATTTTTAAAAATTTCTGTATCTATTTCACCATATTTCGAAATGTAATTTTTTTTCGCCTCTTCAAAAGCCCTGTCCATCTTATTTATACTTGCTTTGTCTTCCTTGCTTATTAAACATCCCACACTGTATCTGGCTCCTGACCCATTTATAGACACAGGCTCCCAAATGTTCAAATACCTAAATCTCACATCTAAAATAGTTTTGCACAAATTTTCACTCTTGCTCATATTTCTCCCCCTTTTAACCATTTTTCACAATTTAAAATTCTCATAAGTTCCTAAATTTAAATCTTTTCAGAAATTCACAACTTTAAAACTTGCATCAATTCATAAATTAAAATTTTAACAATCAACAATTCTAAATTCTTTCACCTTCTCACAAATTTAAACTCTTTCATTAACTGATAATTCTAAAGTCTTTCAACAGTTAACAATCTTAAAATTTTTCAGAAATTCACAATTTAAAGTTTTTCAGCCTCTAATATGATCTCCCTGAAATCCTCTTTCTTCACTTTGGATAGCTTATTTGCCCCAAATTTCATAAGAAGTCCTTTTACTTCTTCTGTTTTCCCATTTTTAGATTTCTCAGCCAAAACTTTTCTTACTTTTTCAACTGTGATTTCATTGTTATTAATTATTTCTTCCTTCTTATCAACTGTTTCTGTCTTGTTATTAATTATTTCTTCCTTCTTATCAACTGTTTCTATCTCGTTATTGATTACTTCTTCCTTCTTATCGACTGTTTCTGTCTTGTTATTGATTACTTCTTCCTTCTTATCAACTATTTCTGTCTTGTTATTGATTACTTCTTCCTTCTTATCTCTTAGGATTTTATTATTTAGTGATGTGATGTTTTGATTTTCAGCTAAAGATAAGCAAAGTTTAGATATGTTCCCCAAGTTCCATGATAACTCTTCCAGGATTTCCTTCATATAATCATCCCCTTTTTAATTTTTGTAAATTTTATATAATGAATTTACATCTTTCCAACTTCATTACCATGTCAGTTCATTTTGTGGCGTGTTAACCCCGCATAAACATTGGATATCATTTATATCTTGTTTTATTGTGCTAATTATCTTTTCGATTTTATTGTTGTTACCAATTAACAAAACAATCTTTTCATTATTTGCTAATTCAAACTCTAATTGTTTAGGTTCATCTTTCTTCTCATTTATTACTTCAAGATCAAATTTTTCACATGTACATTTTTCTAAATGCAATAAACATGATTCTTCATTAGTATTTTTAACTTGTTTACGAATTATATCTTCCAAATTCATATTAAGCGCCTTTGCTATATAAGCTGCATTTTCTTTTTTAATAGGCCTTCCTTCTTCTGCCCTTTGTATAGTTTTTGTAGAAACACTCTTTTTTCTAAAATCATGCTTGCATAAATTTTTAATTTTAATAGCTAACTTCTCCCTAGAAAAACCCTTTTCTACTCTAATTTCCTTTAACTCCCCTATTAGATAAACCCTCATAAAGCCACCTCATATTTAATAGATTTTACAAAATATATTTTTACAATATATTCCTAAATATAGATTATCATAGGAAATTCAATTATTTTGTAATTTTAATTGAAAATTTTGGACACTTCGTCAAAAATTTAGACACTTTGTTTTTTTTATACACTATTTTTCGTTATTTTTTTATTTAACAATGTCTTAATACAATGTTGATCTTAATACTATTTTAGTAACAAAAAAATAGGGGCATATGATATGCTCCTATTTTTGTTCCTAATATATTAATATTATGAACTTTAATTATCTTAACCTTGTAATAGTTATATACTCCCCATCTTCTATAACTAATTCACCTTTTGAATTAGTTATAGATTTCACATAACTTACTTCACCAGCATAGGCATTCCCTATGGAGCCTGTCAATGTCAAATATCCTATAACGCCAAGCATAAGGAACTTAGGTATTATTTTTTTAATTTTTTTCATATTTAATATTTCCTGGCCTAATTAATTAATGTTAACTTTATTGACTCAACTGCATTGATTATTTTACCTTTTTTTAACTCAACTGTTTCTTCTTTGCTATCACTTGTACTCATAAATATAGCGTCTGGATTATCTTCGTCTCCGATTATTGTTGTGTAACCTTCATCTTCATCTTCTTTTTCATCCGAAGTATCAGAAGCCTCAACCTTATAAGTTCCTTCTGGAATATCAGTTCCTACTTCAAACACCTTTCCTTGTTCCAGTACATAAACTTTTTCCTTGGAGCAACCTAAGAGCATAAGTGACCCAATTAAAAGTACTGCTGTTAATAAACCAAATCTTTTTATATCCCTGCACCCCCTTTTACATATTGCTTACAAACATCTTTTATATAATATTTTTGTTAAATAAAATATTATAATTTAATTATAACATAGAAATTTACAATATTCGGAAAATTTAAACATTTCTTAATATGTATAACCATATTTATGTATTTATATATCAAATTTAATTTTACAATATGCAAGAATTTATCCACTCTTTGTATGTAATATTTGCATCTGTTAACTTATCATTATCAAATTCCTTACCCTTTAAATGATTAAGCAAAGGTCTAAGGTGCATACCATATAAATAAAATACTCCAATACCTACTATGCCACCTAAAGTATTACCTATAAGATCTGTTATATCAGTTGCTCCAATAGCTAAAACAAACTGTAAAACTTCAATTCCTGAACTAATAAAAAATCCTACTGAAATCTTCTTAATAATAGACCATTCTTGTTTTAACATACATGCATATATTCCAACAGGAATAAACACAATTACATTATTAATAATCTTTTAGTTAAATTACGCTGTTTATTATCTTTCATACAAAGTCATAATAATTGCTGTTGATGTGAATTTTGTATTTTTAAATGACTTTCCTATTTCCTTTAAAGGTACTTGTATAAAAACTAAAAATAGCATTATCATTAATGCTGGCATTATAAAATACTCTGAATAAGTTTGAACTATATCTATTTGACCTATTAAAATACCTAATAAAACCATAGCAAAAATGATAATGCTTTGAAATTTATTTACTTCTTCCATCAAATATTTACTCCTTGTTTTGAATTATGTTTTTGAAACTATATATAATTTTAACATTAAGAAAGAAGAATTGTCAGTAAAATTCAAATATTCTAGAATTGAAATCTCTATTTCAAGTCCATCATACATCAGTAGTTTATACATCAAGTGCTTCTAAAAGTATCTCTTTCTTTATTGCTTATTCATTAGTATCATCTTCTATATTTTTAATTACTTTTGCAGGAACTCCACCGATTACACAGTTATCTTCTACATCCTTTGTAACTACTGCTCCAGCTGCAATCACCGCATTATTTCTATCTTTTTTATCTTTGACAATATCCTTTATAGTTGGATTAAACTAAATAAGTCATACATTATACCACTATATTAAAATTGTTTCTAATTAAAAAATTATTTGTATTTAATTTCTTCTGCATCTAAACGTAACTTATAAAAAAATTTAAGCCAATCTGGCTGTTCATTAATTTCATTAGCAAGTTTAAATAATGTTCTTTTTCCAACTCTTCTATCCATAACTGCTAACATTCTTACAAGCATATTTTCTGAATTTATACTATCAATAATATTAGAGTTTTTATATTCATATATAGCATCTGTAAAATCATATATTTCAAATACACCATCTTTGAAAGCCATTTCTCTAACCATATCTTCCACTATTTCATTTTCTTTATCATATAAATACCTATTACCTACAAACTCTCTATCTGGTATGTTTAACTTATTTTTTATTTCATTTTCTTTAGCATAATATCCCTTAACACCAAAATCATAGGGATTTCCATGAAGAACTTCCTTATTATCTACCCTAATACATACCCTTCCATACTTATCTGGTGCTTTATGATAATGAGTAATAAAATATTTAACTCTCCCCTTTAAACTATCACAAATAAAATTTTCTTCTAATTCCTTTTTTACTCCGCTCCAAGATTGTCCCATATATACTCCTTCCTCCCTTACATGTTCATATTACTTCACATTATATAACAATTGTCTACATTAATCACATTACTCAGGACACTAATAAATAAAACTCCTTCTATTTATTGCTGTTACAGTAATCCTCGTATTCTTTTGACCATTTCTCTAATTCCTTTAATACAGGTAAAAACTTTTCTCCTATTTCTGTAAGTGAATACTCAACTTTAGGTGGTATCTGATTAAATACATGCCTATTAATTATCCCCTGCTCCTCTAATAATCTTAATTGTTTTGATAGTGTGGATTGTGTCATACTTGGTAACTTTCTATGCAGTTGACCAAATCTAAGAGTTTCCTCACTTAATAAATATATTATTAGCATATTCCACTTTCCACTTACAATTTTTTGCACCTTTGCAAATGGACAATCTAAAATTGATTCTGAATCATAGTTTTCCATAAATATATCTCCTATACTACCTTTTTTGATGGTACTATTTTTAAATACAGTACTTAACAAATATATTATACTTTGATAAATTATATGTATCAATACAGTAGGTTTAAAAAGGAGTGGCTTTATAATGAAAATTGCAGTATTTGGTGCAACGGGTGGAATAGGAAAATTTGTTGTAAAACATGCTTTAGAAAAGGGGTACGAAGTAAACGCTTATGTTCGTACTCCTGATAAATTAAAAATAGATAATAAGAATCTTAAAGTTTTTGTAGGTCAAGTATCTGATTATGAAAAAATAAAAGAAACTATCAATGGATGTGACGGAGTTATAATAGCTTTAGGTATCTCTATGAAATTTGGATATGAGGATACTAGCTCACTTATAGCTCATGAAAATATTATAAAAGCTATGAATGAAACTAATGTAAAAAGACTTATTGATTGGTCTACTCCATCAATTAAATATAAAGAAGATAAACCTTCTTTTGCTACCATAGTTCCAGGAATTCTTGCATCAATATTTTTACCAAAGGCAAAAAAGTTCTTAAAGAAGTAAATAATATAGTCGTTAATTCTAATTTAGATTGGACGATCGTTAGATTTATGTCTCCAAAGAACTCTTCATTTACAAAAGATATTAAAGTAAGTTTTGGTGATGTAAAAGTAAACTTTAATATTTCCAGAGAAGATATTGCCTATTTCATGGTTGAGCAATTAGATAGTACTAAGTACCTTTATTCTATGCCTATCATAGGTAGTTAATAAATAAAGACTTAAAATTAATTTTAAGTCTTTATTTTGTAATCTTTAATTTGTTCCTAAAACTCTAGCTGTTTCTTTATTTGTAGCAAAGAATTTAACTAAAATAGGAATTAATATAAGTTGAATTGCTATTCCTGGAAGTCCATTTACTACTCCAGATATGACATATGGTATTGGAGTTATTTGAGGTGCAAATGTAATCGAAAGTATGAATGCTGCTACAACGGAACATAATCTTCCACATATAATTGCTGTTATTAAAGATACATATATTTTTTTAGTTTTTGTAAATAATAATCCTGTCACAAATCCATATGCAAGTAATTCAAATGCCATCATCGGCATTGTAGGCATAAGCGGTGGCATACCTGTAAGCACGCTACAAAGTACAGGTGTCATAAATCCTATGGCTGCTCCATAAACTGGTCCAAGTAAAAATCCTCCTAGCATCACTGGTAAATGCATAGGCGAGAATGTACTCCCTGGCAAACTTAACGTATGGAATATTGTTGGTAATATTAGTCCAATTGCTATAAATAATCCTGATAATATCATTTTTTTAGTTTTCATATTTATCCCCCTGGTATTTTTATTATATATTTTCTATTACTATGTAATAGATTTCATCATCTTCATAAGCTTTTGTTACATTTAAGTTAACACTTTCAAATATTTCCTTTTGCTTATTTACTTCAATTAATCTATCTTCACTTACACTTTCATCTGCATTACTATGCAAATTATTTAAGAACTCTCTACTATCAGAATGAGCAATTAAAAGTTTTCCATTTTCTTTTAAATTTTCATTTACTAATTTTTTTATAGTTTCAGTTTTATTATTTAAATGTGGAAACATAGAATAAAGAACAACTTTATCGTATTTCTTTTTGATAGAGTCTTTCTCTACATCCAGTAACTTAAAATTCACATTATTTAATTGACCAAACTTTCTCTTAGCCATATTTAACATTCCTTGAGAAATATCTACACCTGTTAATTCTCCATCTCTATTTAAATGTTTATAAAAAGGTATAAGTACTCCTGTACCTGTTCCAATATCTAAAATACTCTCGCCATTTTTTATTGATATTTGTGATAAAAGTTTATTTATTCTTTTTTCATCTACTCTTGTAGTACTATCCCATTTCTCTGCAATAGAATTAAAAAACTCTACTTGATTCATAATATCTCCTCCCCTATTTATTATTTTTGCAACAAAAAAAGCCACAAAGTCATCTAGTTTCAAAACTAAAATGCCTTCATGGCTTATATTCACTATATTATTTAATTAAATTGTAACAGATTTTATTTATCAGTCAACAGTATAATTTATTATATATTATTAAATATTATTTTATGGAAATATATAAATAACAATGTGCTTTATTATCTTTTGTATATTTAGCAGGAACACAACTTTCATAATCTAGAGTAAATGCTCTATCAATATCAACTATCTCTTGTTCATGCCATACTTGTTGCCATGCCTTTTGAGACTATCCCTCGTAATAAGTTTCATAATATTAATTTAACAACTTCATATTCTATTTTCCCAAAGTATGAATTATATGAATATGGCTTTTTACCGTCTTTTTTGTTAGATAATATATTTCGCATTACATTAAAAATGTGCATTAATAAAATTTCGATTATAGTAAAGATAATTACTTATTTTCGTGGAAATATTCATATGCATATTCTTCTATTTCTCCACAGTTTGAAATTTCACATCCACTTTCATCAACTATTTTATAGGTTTGTTGAATACTTCCAATTGAGGCTTCTCCATCTAATCCTAGTAAAATAGTGTACATAGCATCTGTAAGAACTGCATCAATGATATTTTGCATTTTCTCCATTTGTTCCCTAGTTAGTCCAAGATTATCTATCTTTAACCCAACTTCAGTTTCTATCGGATTGCTAAAATATGATTTTAGTATATTATTTTTCTCTGTATAAAATAGTTCAACGAACTCTTTAGCATTCATAATTTTTCCTCCCAGTATGTCATTTCTGATTCGTATTATATAACAATTTAGTATCTAAAGTTCTTTATTTAAATATGTGAATTAACATTAGATTACAACTCCTTTTACTCATAGGGTTCTCCCATTTTTATTGAATCCCACCTTAAGCTTTATGTTATAAAATTTTAACTAATAGATTTAATTTATATATCCTTTGTGATGCTTAAATCCATATTCCAACATTAATTCATCTGCCAAATATTTATATCCTCTGCAATGTATATCAGATATTCCATTTTTTATTAGATCATATGTATTAGAATTATAAAAATAATCTAGACTCTCTTCTAAATCTTTCCCTGTTTGTTTAGAAAATTCAACTATTATCTTTGTATACATCTTTTGAAGTAATATTTTATTTGCTTCCATTATCTATCACCTCACATAAGTTAAATTTTAAATATATATCTAAAATTTCTTGGTTAGTTATACATATTTGATTATTAGGTTTATGGTATTTTAACCTATTTAAAGCTTATAAATCTATCAACCCATTCAATGGCTTGCTTTTTTATATCTGTTAAATAAAACCCTCTACCAAAATCTAAAGAGTCTCTTGAATAAAAAATATCGGGTCTTGGTATTTAGCAATAAGATCCGTGATATAACTCCACTATATTACACCTCTTTCTTTTAATACATTTACCAGTTCTTCTACTATGTATTTTTTACTTTGACTATGTAAAGGTTCATAACATGGAATTATATAATCATCTAAAATATTAGAGTCGTTTTTAATTAACTTATAAATTTCTTTTGTATCTTTATTTAAATATTCAGCCAAACTATCAATGCAAAAAACAGTAAATTCTAAAATTTTTTCATCCATAAAATTATCATTCTCATTTTTATTTGCATTAGTTATTATATTTTATTATAACATTTTTTTATTTGGCATAGTATTTGTTTTAATATTTTATTACACAATATATAACAATTGCGTATTTATTTTTGTTATACCATTTTCAACATTGATTTAAAACAGATCCTTTTATTTAACTATCTTTTAATAAAATATTCATCTCAATAACCATTTTAATAACAAAAATAGGGGCATATGATATGCTCCTATTTTTGTTCGTATTACATTAAAATTGCTCACCAAATCTATTGTTTAAATTAGAATACTTATTTCTAATTACATGTGTAAATTTTTTAATCTAATGTTTAATATATTCCGTATATATTGTAACCAACATTTTCTTTATTAAACTTCAATATCAATACATAATGAAAGTATATAAAATAAATTATATACTTCTATAGAGGAATTGCTTCTGTTATAATAATTGATAATACTTACTTTAAAGGGGAAAGGGAGTAATCAATATGAAAATGAATGAATAAATATATAATAGGCTTAGTGTTAGTAAGTACTTTATCAGTAGGTAGTTTTGTATTTGTAAATGCTAATGAAAAAATAACTACTGTAGATGGTGAAGAAATTATACAAGCGTATAATGACTTAGTAAACCAAGAAGGTATAGAACATGTAATATTAACAAATAGTGATGGAACTACAATGGATATATACAGAAATAGAAGTAACGGTAGTGAAAGAGTAGACTTTTTTGATGAAAACGGTATGCTTATAGATAGAACCATTACTACTGATTATGGTGCTAGTTTCTTGACATTATCTCAATATCAAACTAATGGTGAATGGCAACATGAGTTACTAAAAACTTTACCACCAGAGAATGCTATTGGTGAAAATAAGGAACTTATGCAAAAATCGATGATTGATGGATATTTTAAAGAAGAATTTGTAGATAATATTTATAGAGATTGGCAAAAAACAAAAGTAGATACAAAAACTAATTTAATAAAATATTCAGATAAAAGTAATAACATTTATGTAGATTCTTATACTGGACAAGTTGCTAAAAGAGAAATTATTTCTGCTGGTGAGGTTGTAAAAACTTTTGATGTTGAAATGTTATCCATGGATAAAGCAAAATCTGCCGATATATTCAAAATGGATGCTCCTTTAATTAAATCAAATTCAATTGCTAATAATAAAAGCTTAGGAATACTAAGTAATGAACTTGAAGTTACTATAGAGGATTACTCTAACATTGAGTACGACCCTACAAATGGAAAAGGATAAAATATAGAGGGATGTCATTAATAGTGTGTATTTAATATTTTTAATTTAACTTTTATAAGACCTATATACTGAAAAATAACCTGATTTAAATGGAAGTAAGGAGAAAGCCATTTGAATGAGGTTATTTGTTATGTATATTTACCACTAAAAGTATTCTTCCCAATAAAAAATACCATATCGAGATACCACCCAATTTTTTAATACTCTCTAATATATTTCATATTTCGCATTATATAACAATTGACGAGTAGATTACCTTAAATTGTTCGTACTTTATTAATATTATTCATAACTTGAATTTAAATATTTCATTTTAATAGCTATAAACTTTAATAAATAGTTTACTACCCAAAATGTAGCAATATAATAACACATAAAAAGGCTTGTGTTTGTATTATTATAAATAATTACACTCTCTAATATTAATAAAATACAATTGAATACACAAAATAGTAATTGTATTTTATAATAATCATCTTTTAAAACCTTTATCTTTTCATTGCGTATAGTATATATGACACTTTTCTTTTTGTACGATATTACACTATATATTAAGAAAATCAATGCTATACTTATATACACTATAAATACTGTATCTCCCATGCCAATTCCCCCCTTTTATTGTTTAATTTTATATATTATACACAATCCACTATATTTATTATAGATTATATGAATTGTGTAGTTCTTAATTTAAGGCTATGTTTTAGATTTTATAACTTATTTTAGCAACTAAAAAGTAGAGGCATATCCCCCTACTTTAGGTTCGCATTATATTAATTTTGTAAAGCAACTATGATTTTGATAACATATAATAAGTATAAAATTGAAAGTGACATGTAATTATGAATAAGGAAGAAATTATTACATAATAACAGTAAAAGGAGATAAAAGAGTAGACTTAAAAGAATTTAGACAAAATAACAATACCCGATCATTGAGTTTTGCATCAGAAAATGACTTAATGAGTATAATAAATTTGATACAAGGTTCAGTAAAACCATTGGGTATATTAAATGATAAAAAAAGAAAAGTAAAGGTATTCATCGACAAAGATTTTACCGAATTATCAAATCTTTTGGAGGCATTATTCTATATAAAAAAGTTATAAAATACAAATATAATAAAATAATAAGTGATTAATATAAACTTAAACGGGGTAAATATATATATATATGTATACACCATATATCGTATTTATAGTATATTTAAGTATTATATAAAATAATTGACTATAACAGTAGGAGGATTATAATATGGAAAACTTACTAAAAAATCAAAAAAGTTTAATGATAAGTTCATTAGGAAAAGAAAACAATCCAGAAATAAGTTATGCACCTTTTGTAATGATAGATAATAAGATTTATCTATATTTAAGTAAAACTGCAAATCACTATTATAACTTAAGAGATAATCATAAGTGTAGTGTAATGGTTATAGAAGATGAAAGTACATGTAAAACAATATTTGCAAGAACTAGAGTATCATTTAAATGTGAAGCAAATATGATAGATTCTGTTAGTGATGAAATATTTGCTAAGTTTGATGAAGTTCATGACGCTAAAATGATGTCAATGTTTAAGAATATGGACTTTGATATGTTTGAACTTGAGATAAAGTCTGGAAGACTTGTAAAAGGATTTGGTCAAGCTTATGAAATTAAGTTTATAGATGGAAAAGCAGAGTATACTCAAGTTACCGGAAATGGTAATCAAATGGGACATGGTATGCCAAGTGATAAGATAAAAGGTATGATGAAGCATAAGTAAGAAGTATATACAGAAAAGAGACTCAGAGGCTATAGGTATTTTGAGTCTCTTTTTATTATAAAAATACTATTTATAAAGAAAATAAAATAATAAATCAGGGAAACATAAAGTATATAACTAATGAAATAAGAGTTTGTGTTAGGTAAAATTAGCTTTTAAGCTTCATTAATATTATATAATATCAGTTGCTTATCATATTATAGATATATACAACAGTTTTAAATCAATAAGATTAAAAATCTTATTTTAAAATATGGCTATGTTTTAATACAATGTTTATATTAGGGCAATTCTAATAACAAAAAAAGTAGGAGGTATACATTATATTTAACAATAATATAACTCCTACTTTTGGTTCCCATTATATTAATATTGTTCATTACTTTTCACTTTATATTTAGTAATATAAAAAATTATTAAATATAAAGTTATTGCTAGTATAGTCGCTATGATATCATTTATATCAAAATGACTATTTAAAAATATATCATGTATTAATTCAGATATTATTGCCAATAAAAAAATTACTCCAGATATAATACTTGCAACTTTAAAAGTAAAGTCATCATTCATTTTGTTAACAATTATTTCCCCTAACCATATAAAAAACCAACATGCAGATATATTAGGCATTATTCCTAATATAAATGTAATTGTATCAATACCATTCAATGTTACTTCTCGTAATAAAATAGTAAGAGACCAAGAAAGTACTCCAATAATCCCAAACACTGATGTTATAGTATGTTTATTCATTTATTATCCTCCAATATCATCTATAATTTTCATTTGCAAATACCTATTTATATATATGATATCAAAAGCATCTTTATTTGGCATTATATAACAATTGTGTATTTATCTTTATTGTGCCATTTTCAACATTGACTCAAAACAGCTCCTTTTATTTGACTATGTTTTAATACAATGTTGATCTCAAGAACTATTTTAGTAACAAAAAAATAAGGGCATATGATATGCTCCTATTTTTGTTCCCATTATATTAAAATTGTTCATTAAATCTGCTTTCTAAATTATAATTTATATAGTTTACATTATATTAGCATTATTACACAATTTTTATTATCCCCAACTCATAGCTAATACAAATACTGAAAATATAGAAGTTAGAGCACCTACTACAATATCAGCAACCATAAATATATATAATAAATATTCGTCTTTTAACTGATGTTGCTTTAAAAATAAATGTATTAATATTGGTATTACAAAGAATGATATTATACTTAGAGTTGTTAAGACTGTTAGTATATATAAGTACAATTGTGCAGTACTAATAGAATAATCACCAACTATGTAATAGGCAATATTTTGAGCATAGGTTCCAATTAAAGTAGCTAAAATTATATTTATAAATATAAATATTCTAAATTCTTTTATTTTATCTTTAATTATCATTTTTATTCCCCTAATTACTTATTTATCTATCAGAAAACTTAATTTTTTATTCTTACTATATTAAGATTGTGTGTAATTTACTATTATAACTATCTTTTTACAATTTTACATAAAAAATCACTAAAATAACAAACAGCTTTATATTCTAAAAATAGGATAAAAATCCATAATATAGTATTTAATATTTAAAAAAATAACTCCCATGAAATATTAATCATTATATCCTTTCCCCCTTTATTGTTATAAAATTAGTATTATCCTAATTATACCAATTCTTTATTATGATTCAATAGAATTTATACTTTAAAAATATTCATTTTATTTCACATTATATAACAATTGTGTATTTATTTTTATTATTTTTTTAAATGTATGACAGCAAGATATCCTACTATAAGAACTACTACAACTACAAAATAAATCCACGGAAAAGTTTCAATCCCCATACTTACCTTCCCTCCCTTTTTTATATGTAATAAACATAAAACCAAATAATATAGACTTTCTAGTATATATTATAAATTCCACCAATTTATTCCTGACATATATCAATTTTCTAATTAATATGGATACTTCTTGTATCATCACTTATTAATTTGATTGTAACTTGATGAAAATAACAAAATCTCACAGTAAACAATATACTGTGAGATTCTACTAAATACAATTATATAGATCTTTCTTAATTAAAACTACGTTAGCTTACTTCGTGATAATTAAATATAAAAATAACCACACCTTAGTAATTTCAATATTTTAAGTTCTAAGATGTAGTTATTTATTTGACTTACTATAAATTAAATTTGATACCACTATCTTTGTAATTACCCATAATATCAGAGTAACTACTCCACATATAATTCCTATTTTCACTGTATAAGACATAGCATAAACACCTGCTAATATGCAAATAAACCAACTTATAGGACTATATCTAAATTCTGAATATTTCATATAGTGAAGTTTATCATATGCATATACTCCTAATCCAAATAATATAAGTAGTACTCCCACTAGGGTTCTTACAATTTCAACTGTACTCATTATCCCCCTCCTAAACCTTATACTTACTTATATAGTATCACAATTATTCTAAATATCTACAAACAGTTAACTATTTATAGACTATGTTAGCTTACTTCGTGATAATTACAATATAATTAACTTTATTTTAAAATTCTTCTATGAAAAAATTTTAAATTATGTTAACTTTTACTTAGAGTAAAACCAATTTTAAGGGAGAGATAAAAATGAAAATAGAGAAAATTGAAAAATGTAAAATTGCATATATGAAAAGAACTGGCGCTTATGGAATAGAAAACTTTAAATTAATGGAAAATTTCAAAATATGGGCATCAAATAACAACCTACTTGATACTGGCACAATATATACCATAGCTCATGATAATCCAGAAATTGTACCTCCACAAAATTGTCGCTATGATGTTTGCATAACAATATCAAATGATTATGTGATTGATAATTTAGTTAATGAAACAGAGTTAGATGGTGGAGATTATGCTATTTATAAAATTAATCATACAACAGAAGATGTGCAAAAAGCTTGGACTGAAATATTTGTAGATTTAAACCAAAAAGGATATATTGTAGATAATAAACCTATTATGGAAAGATATTCAAAAGATATGATTGATAATGGATATTGTGAAATATGTGTACCTATAAAAAATGCTATCTAGCTAAAAATTATAACAGAAAAAATATTGCATTCTTTCTACTTTAATCATAAATTTAGACTATGTTAGATTTCTTCGTGATAAATAGGCATAAAAATAGCTACACCTTAGTATTTTCAATATATCAAATTCTAAGATGTAGTTATTTTTTAACTTACTTCAAATTGTTCCTACTCTATTAAATTGCCAAAACTGTTAATGCTATTTTCTACAACTACTATTCACTTGATTTTTTATCTAAAAACAATCCAAATAAATAAGATATTACAGAAAATATAAATGCAGTTAACATGGAACATGAAACTCCTTTAGTTAGTGTTTCTGCTATTCCAATTATAGTCATATTTAAAGGTATATCTAAAGTCAAATATAATAAATTATGTTGCGTGTCTGTAAGCCCTCTTAATTCTTTCAAGACCTTTAAAAAGCATACAACTATAAAATCTATAATCATACTTAAAATCAAATATATGCCAAAGAACTTTGCTAGAGACAATAAATTATTGTACTTTAATCCCAGTAATAATAATACTGTTCCTCCAAAAAATAAAAAAAGCCCATAAATTATTAAAGCTAGTATAATAGTAGGAATTAAGATTTGTAGAAATTTTTTTATATTAGTCATAAGATTCTCCTTATACATTATAATTTTCATTATAATGTATATCATAAAGTTTTACTAGTTAACAATTTTATCATTTCATATTATATGAAAATTGTGTATTTATTTTATTGTACTATTTTCAACATTGATTTAAAACAGATCCTTTTATTTAGTAAGATGAGTGTAAATTTAGTAAGGTTTTTTACACACAAAAATAGCCTGAATTTCCGATGTTCAGGCTATCCTTGGGAAAGTTGTATGATTTTAATGTCTGTGAAAATTGTATAAAATAAAGAAAAATGTATATAAAATCGTATAAATGTTTTACGATATACATTTTAATTATAGACTCCTTTTTTAGGTTTTATACATTTATTTAAACTATTTTTTACAATTATTTATACTATTTTTTGCAATTATTTATACCGTATCCCAAATATAAAGGGGGTAACAAACTTGTTACCCCCTTTATAGTATAAAAATTTCATTCTTGTATATACTTTTACTTAACTTTTATATATTTAACACTACTATATGAGCTATAAACTTTCTTTCCATTTACAGTTCTATAAGCTTTTACCTTATAATAATATACAAAAATTACTTCTTCACAATATATTAAAATTGTATATAAAAACTCACCTATAAATTCATATTTATTTATATAACATGAAAAATATTTTTATTTTGCTATTTTAGATTTTATTATATTAATAATATAATCAGTTGAATCAACTTTCAAAATTAATACGATTATACTATATACTATGGCCCCTATACTAACAGAGACTATTAATCCTAAGAACTCACTAATTAAGGATATTTTCGCAAAAATTTTCAACACTATAATAGCCATTACACAAGATGCTAAAAATGTTTTAAGCAGTGTCATTAAAATACTCATTGCATTAAACTTTCCTATTTTCTTTCTAAGATTAAACAATAAAAAACATATAGCTATTATTGACGAAATACTTGAACCTAAAGCAAGTCCTGATACTTTCATTGTTCTTATTAATATTAAGCTAAATAATATATTGGATATAACACATAATATACTATTTAGCATTGGAATTTTGGTATCTTCTAAAGAGTAAAATACCCTTACAGCAACATCTCTCATTCCTCCCGCAACCATACCTATAGCATAGCAAGACAATACTTGAGCTGTTATAATAGTTGCACTTTCATCAAAGGCACCTCTTTCAAAAAGTAATTTTACTATCGGTTTTGACAATATAAATGCACCGATAGAAATAGGCATAGTGATTAATATGACAGAATTAATAGATTTACAAAATGTAATCTTTAGTTTTCTTAAATCTTTTTTTGAACCTAATTTAGAAAATACAGGATATATTACACTTGTTATTGATGCAACAAATAATCCTATAACAAAGATATTTAATTTATATGCATAATTTAATGCAGATAAAGAACCAGTTACTAAAAAAGATGATAGGTTCTTATCTACTAAACTATTTATTTGATATGCTGATGCTCCTATCAAAACAGGTCCTATAGCTAAAGCCATCTTCTTTATATTTTTATCAAACAAATCAATATTTAATTTGTATCTAAATCCCTTTTTACAGCAGAATGGAATTAAAAATATCATTTGAATAAAAAATGCAAATACAGTTCCGTATGCTAAAATTTCTACACCAAAAGTTCTACTAAGTAAAACTGATATTATTATTGATATATTATATGGTAAGGGCATTAGACCTGTAATCAAAAAGTAATCATATATCTCTAAGTATGCTTTTAATACGTATGTTATACATACTAAACCAACTGAAAATAAAATAATTCTTGTTAATTGTATGGTAAGCTTAAGTCTCTCCCCTTCAAATCCTGTTGCAAACAATTTAACTAATGGTTCTGTGAAAATCCAACCTAAAATTGATACAATTAATGATATAATCAATATAATATTTATAACATTGCTTGTAAATTTTAAAGCTTTTACCTTTCCACTCTCTTCTTCTATTGATGTATATATAGGCATATATGTACTTTGAATAGCTACACATAATAGGGATATAAATGCTACCGTTATAATATTCAACGCCATTAAATATGAATCCGATATAACACCTATACCATACACATATCCAATAACTAAATCTCTTAAAAATCCAACAATCTTTGATATTATTGTTGCGATAAACAGCATGGATGCTGATTTTAATATTTTAGACATCTAAATTCCTCTTTTCATGTTAAGTTGTTTAAACATAATAAGTTTTCCATGATTGTGTAAGGATAATATGAATTGAAAACGTATTAGAATACTTTATTTATTATATACATTTTTTGTTATTTTTTAAATAACTTTTTATTTTGCCAAATTGTAAATACAAGTACAAAAATTTATCTATATCATATCAAAATCATCTTCATTTCGCATTATATAATAATTATGTATTAATTTTTATTGTACCATTTTAAACATTGATTTAAAACAGATCCTTTTATTTAACTATGTTTCAATACAATATCGACCTCAACAACTATTTTAGTAACAAAAAAATAGAGCATATAATATACTCCTATTTTCTTCCCATTATAAATAAGGTGTGCACTTCCCCGTTGGAATTACACACCTTCTATGTACTATTTATAATAATTCAAATTCCACTCTTCGCATTTATCAAGAGTCATCCTCGCTAATACTTGATATTTCACAACTTCGTTATAATTCAAACTCTTTTCCTTCTCCATCTTACTTTTCACCCATCTAACTTGAGCTGTTGATAGCTGTTTAAATGTACTTTCATCTAAATCATTTCTTAGCTGGTTATATAAATTATTTAATAACTCATCACTTAATTCATAAACTACTTTAGCATTTTGTAAATTACTTGTATCGTAAGATCTTAAAATATTTATAGTAGCTGCTTGATGTCTAAAAATACCATCTCTTTTAACAGCTATATCTTCTATTTCCTTTAATCTATTTGCATAATCACTTCTAATATCTACAACAGTATTACTTTCTTTTTCTTGAGTATTTGTGTCTACATCTGTTTTGCTTTCTTCCTCTTGAGTATTTGCATCTGCACTTATCTCTTCTTCACTTGATTCTTCTTCAGTAGATCCTTTCTTTAATTTTTCACACTCAACTTTCAAATCATTTGCTGCAGTTTTTACTATATTACTTTCACTCTTCATTTTTAATATGGTATTGCATAATTGTATTGCCACATCATAATGTTTATTTTCCTTGGAAGTAATCGCCTCAACCAGATTATTAGTTTGATTATAAAGTACGTTAGCTTCATTTTCATTACTATTTGCTTCTTTTGCTAAAGAAAAGAAGTTCCTACCTTTTTCGTACTCTTGATTAGCTATTGCTGTTTTTCCTTCTTCCAAATATTTATCATAAGATGAATTATTCTCTTTACTACATCCCACAACAAATATAGATAGTGCAAGTAATAGCATTATTATTTTTTTCATTTGCTTAATCTCCCTACTTACATTTATTTCTATATATGTTTATTATATTAGAAAATTCATCGAACATCTATACGTTTTACCATAATTACCATATAGTTCTTGTTGTTCCATAATATAGAAGTTGTATAAATGAAATAATTTGTACTATTTAGATTTATAGAAAATGGATTTTAATATGGGATTATTTTAATTCCATATGCAAAAACATAAATTTATTTTATAATATGACAAAGAGGATTCATATTATATAGACTATAAAAGAAAAGTCATATTATACAAACTATAATATAAAAAAATAGGAGATACTTTATGAAACATGAATGGAGAAAAAAAGAAAAAAATTACTACATACCAAAAACAAAGCCAGAAATAGTAAATATAGAAAAGTTCAAATTTATCCAAATAAAAGGTGTGGGAAACCCAAATAGTGAAGAGTTTTCGGAAAAGGTGGGCACTCTTTACTCTCTAGCTTATGCCATAAAAATGATGCCTAAAAAAAGTATAACACCAGAAGGCTATTTTGATTACACAGTATATCCATTGGAAGGTATCTGGGATTTGGATGAAGAAGGTAGATTAAAAGATGAGTTTGATAAGAACAATTTAGTCTACAACATAATGATTAGACAGCCTGATTTTGTCACTAAAGAAGTATTTGATTTAGCCATGGAAATTACAAAAAATAAAAAGCCTAATAAACTTTTAGATGAGGTTGTATTTGGTGAGATAGAAGAAGGCAAGTGTGTTCAAATGATGCATATAGGTCCTTTTGATGAAGAATACAAAAGCTTTGATATTATGAAAGAATTTATTAATGATAATAATCTAGCTATAAAAGACCTTGCTCATAGAGAAATTTATATATCTGATTTTAGAAGAACAGCTCCAGAAAAATTAAAAACAGTCCTTAGATATATGGTTGAAGATAAAGTTGAAGATAAATAGATAGTGATTTTAACTTAAGTAAAATAATTAACTTGTTTCTTTAAAGATAAATAAAATAATTAACTTATTTCTTTAAAGTTAAGTGAAACAATTAACATGTTTCCAATAAAATCAATAAAAAACTGAGGGAACACCTAATTCCCTCAGCATCTATCTAATATCTAAACTCCAACAACCAGTTTAACACATATATCATCACAAACCGTACTTACAACATTGTGCAGATATGCATCTCCACCCAGCTTTTCATTAAACTCTATAATATCTTTACATCTCTCATACACATCATGCAAACTACATGTTATTCCACTAGTAATTACAATATGTATCATACTTGCAGGAAACTTAGAGTGCATACTCTTCACAAAAGCTAATCTTTCCTCGCTATATATCTCACTATCTTCATAGAAGTAGATAACCTTTTTGCCAAATTTTTTGAAAACACTATTTTTATCCTTTTCGTCAAACTCTATAATTATTTGTTCTTCATCATCTACAATCCCCAAAAAGTAGTTTAACGTTTTTTCAGCATTTTCAAAGTTTCCCTCTTTCCCCATACAACATATTCTATAATCATTCTCTAAGTAAGAAAATTTTCCCCCAATTGTTACGTCTTTTAGCATAATTTACTCTCCTTAATTTTGATTCGTAAATCTATTATACCACTTCTGGTAATTACTACAAAATATAAAGTTAAAATTTGTAATTGTTATATAAGATAAGATAAGATAAAATAAAATATTATTTATAATATGGATAAATTAAGTTTTAAGAAGAGATAATTTTAAATTTAAATAATTTATTATAGAATAAAGCACCACATAGGAGATTGATATGAATTTTAAAGAAAAAATGAAAAGATTAAAAAAATATGTACCTGCAATATTTATTGCTTTAAAAAAGAAAGAAACACCCATAATAGCAAAGTTCTTCGCTATGATTACAGTTGGCTATGCTCTGTCACCCATAGATCTAATCCCAGATTTTATCCCAGTATTAGGCTACTTAGACGACATAATTTTACTTCCTCTACTTGTATCCCTAACAATTAAATTCATACCTGATGATGTCTTGCATAAGTGTTTGATTGAATCTGAAAGCTTGTGGGCTGATGGCAAGCCTAAGAAATGGTATTATTCATTACCTATAATATTAATCTGGATACTTGTTATATTATTACTTATTAAGTTGATTATAACTTGATGAAAATAATAAAATCTCACAGTAAACAATATACTGTGAGATTCTACTAAATCCCCCCTAACACTCTCTTATTATTTTATAACAGATTATTAAGGGGGATATTTTATATCTAATTAATTTCTAAACTACCATATATCTAAAGTAATAAGTATAAAAACTATAACTATACTATATATCTAAAGCAGCATGGTGTCCTTGATACACAGCAGTAGTTATAGTAGAAGGACGAACACAGTCTCCTATTTGTGCCACATATGGAGCACAATCGATTAACTCGTCTACCATATTTCTATTTGCTCTTTGACCTAGGGCGCATATTACTGAAGTTCCTGGAACTAACACTTCATTTCCATCTTTATCAGCACATACCACACCTTCTTCGATTACTTTTAATCCTTTGTACTCAGTGTGAACTATTACACCTTGTTTTTCTATTTCACCTAAAAGAATTGGACGATGTCTTATATTTGAATCAACTGCAAGAGCATCTCTAATTTCAACTAAGTGAACTTTCTTACCTTCTTGTGCTAAATGTATTGCAGTTTCACATCCAGCAAGTCCTCCACCAAGAACTACAACTTCCTTAGCGTCTTTTACTTTATCTTTTTCTAAATAGTAATTGTTAACAACTACCACATTTTCACCATCAAGCCCTGGAATTGGTGGAACTAATGGAGATGAACCAACAGCTATTATTAAAGCATCCACATTTTCATTTTCCACGTATTCTTTAGTAACTTCTGTATTTAAACGTATTTCCACACCTTCTTTTTCAGCTAATATTCCAAGAGTATTTCCTAGCTCATACATTTCATATTTGAATGGTATAGCTTGTTCTCCTTTTAATATTCCGCCTAATGCGTCAGATTTTTCGCAAAGAATTACTTTGTGACCACGTCTTGCAGCAGTTACAGCAGCTTGTAATCCTCCTGGTCCTCCACCTGCAACTAAAACTTTCTTAGGTCTTAGAACTGGTGTAATTTCCATTCCATCCATTTCACGTCCTATAAGTGGGTTTACTGTACATCTTCTTGTAGAAGTTGCTGCTCTTTCAGCCATACAAGTGAAACATCTTAAACATTTTACTATTTCCTCATCTCTGTTTGACATAACTTTTCTTGGAAGTTCGTGGTCAGCTAGTAAAGCTCTTGCCATTTCAACAACGTCAGCTTGTCCACTTGCTATTATTTCTTCCATTTGAGCTGGATCGTTTAATCCACCTAAAGTTGCAACTGGTACACTTACATGTTTTTTGATTTCAGCTGCAAGGTAAACATTGCATCCATGAGGAACGAACATAGATGGATGAGTTATTCCAAATCCTCTTTGATATGTTCCTGCTGAAACATGAAGTAAATCTATTCTTGACTCTAATAATTTAGCTATTTCAACACCTTCAGTTAAATCATATCCACCTTCAAATAATTCAGATCCACTTAATCTAAATTCTATTGGGAATCCTGGTCCTACTGCTTCACGAACACTATCTAAAACTTCTTGGGCAAAACGAACTCTGTTTTCTAAAGTTCCACCGTATTTATCAGTTCTTTTGTTGAAGTATGGTGATAAGAATTGGTTGATTAACCATCCATGTCCACCATGAACCATTATCATTTCAAATCCAGCTCTTTTTGCAAGACCTGCCACTTCTCCATAAGATTTTACTATATCATCTATTAACTCTTGAGTTAATTCTTTTATTTCTAAACCGTCAGCTCTAACACTTGGGCTAACTCCATATTGTGATAAACCATCTTTTTTGTTTTTATCTACTAAATAAGTTCCTGCATATTGTCCAGAATGTGATAATTCCACACTTGGTATTGCACCATGACGTCTTATAGCATCTGCAGTATATGTGAAACTTGCTAAAGAATCTACTATTTTTAAATCTAAATGATAAGCATGTGAACCATCAGTTTCAGGATGAACCATACATTCACTTACAGTTACTGCCCCTGCTCCACCTTTTGCTCTTAATTCATAAAAAGCAGTTGATTTTGGCCCTATAGTACAATCAGCTGTTATATCTGTACCTCCCATTGGTGCAGAAAACATTCTGTTTCTAAAAGTCACATTTCCTATTTGAATTGGTTTACACAAATTTGGATATTTTCTTTTCATAATCGTCTCTCCCTTTATTTTCAACTTGATTTTTCAGTATAATTACTAATTTAACTTCTAGTTTTTTCTCTAATTTTTATTAATAACTAACTCTATTTTCTTATTTAATAACTAATTATTTATCCTTATTGATAGTTAACTGTATATTTAAGTTAACAACTAACTTTATCTTCTTATAATAATTAATTTTTCAATATGTATATCTAAGTTTATTAACTTGCTTTTTTAACGCTGTTTTTAGCCATTTCTTTATTATTTAAAAATCTATAAACAAATGTTAATGCTAAACCTACAACTGCCATCACAACCCCTATGATGAAAGCTCTTCTGTAATCACCATCTGCAGCATAAACGTTTTTCATTACTGTAGGTCCTATATATCCTGCAAAAGCAAATCCTATAAACATTATTCCATAGTTAACACTGTTGTTTTTAGGACCAAATTGATCCACTGTAAATCCAGGGAATACTCCCATAAATGCCCCAAAACATACACCTATTATAGAAATTCCTATATAGAACTTCGTTACATCACCTTGTCCTGAAGTTGATAAACAGAATAATCCAACCATAGAAATTGCAAATGCCGTTGATAAAGTATTTATTCTACCTATTTTATCTGATATGTATCCTGCTACTATACGACCAGCTGTGTTGAATAATGCTAACACAGAAACTGCTATTGCTGCTGTTGCTGGCGTCATACCTATCATGTTTTGTGCTAAAGCAGATGCCATTGATGTACACATTAATCCGTAGAATGCTCCACAAGTTAATAGTGTTATCATTACATAGAATATAGGTGATGAAAGCATTTCTTTCCAATCTTTATCTTTCTTTGCTAATGCATTTCCTGAAGTTGCAGGTGGTGTCCAACCTTCTGGAACAAAACCATCTGGACATTTATCTATAAAAAATGATGCTCCACACACAACTATAAGGAATACTATCCCTATTGACTTAAATGCTGTAGTAATACCAAAATTAGCTGTTATACTATTTGCTATTGGTGGTATAATTACTGAACTAAAACCATACGCAGCCGTTGTTACTCCCCCAACTAATCCACGTTTGTCTGGGAAAAATTTTACTGAGTTACTGATTGTACATCCGTAAACCATCCCAACACCAAGCCCTAATATTATCCCATATGATAAAATTAGCATTGGTAAGCTTTTTGAAAATCCAGCTAAAATCATTCCTATACCAAATATAAGTCCACCAACTAAAATAACTTTCTTAGGACCAAACTTATCGTTTATTCTACCACCTGTAATCATAGTGATAGGTCCTACAGAGTTTGTCACAGTGAATACGATTGCCAAAGTTCCAGCAGTAAACACCGTACCATTGATTCCATTTAAGTATTCTGCCATTGGTGTTGCAAACACACTCCATGCATATATAGAACCAATACATAAATTAATAAAACAACTTGCAATTAAAATAATCCATCTTTTCTTAGTTAAATTCATATTTCCTCCCCAAATTTTGTTCTTTCATTTTTTATGCGTTAATAATATAACAATCTTATGTGTTAATAATATCACAACCATTTTCGGTTGTAAACATAAACATGTAAATATTTACATGTTTATGTTTACATTTTCTAAGAAATCAAATTATCTAACCCTTAAAACCTTGGAAATACAAGATTTTTGAGATTATATTTTTTTATCAATTTTTTTTACCAAATAATGATATAATAAATTCATCAACAATAAAAAATCAAAAAGAGGTGACATAGATATATGAGAACTCTAAAATATGCAATTTTAGGTCTATTAAATAGAAATCCTATGACAGGATATGATTTAAGCAAAGAGTTTAACTTCCAACTATGCGAATTTTGGAGTGCGAAACATAGCCAAATATATCCTGAGCTAAAAAAATTATGTGATGAAGAGCTTATTACATATACAGTGGAAATCAGTGGTGATGTATTAGAAAAGAAAGTTTATCATATAACTGAAAAAGGAAAAGATGAGTTTTTAAAATGGCTTGCCAAGGATCAACCCATGGAGCCAACTCCAAAAAATAAATTTAGATTAAGAGTTTATTTCTACAACAATCTAGACTTGGAAACTAGAATTATGTTGCTTGAACATCAGCTAATTCAACACAATAAACGTCTTGAATTCTTAATAAGCCAAAAAGAGGCTTACACAGAAATACCTGATATAAATGATCCTTACTTTGGTGATTATCTTGTTTTAGATGGTGCCATAATAAGAGAAGAAGGACAAATCAAATGGCTTAACAACTGTATTAATTACTGTTTAGAGCAAAGTAAAAAACAAGTTTAAAAACAATCCTGTATAGAACTCTATAAACTACAAAATAAAAGAGTATAAATAGATTTATTTTTACATAAATCTGTTTATACTCTTAATTTAAATATCATATATTTGCTTAAATTTATTCAAACTTCACCTTACACGCTCTTTCAATTATAAGCCCTTATACAACTCTTTAATTTTATTTTACTTTTATATATTTCACACTACTGTACGAACTATAAACCCTCTTACCATTTATAGTCCTATAAGCTTTTACTTTATAGTAATATCCTTTTTTCGAAGTCAAACTACTATTTGTATAAGAAGTAGTACTTCCTTTAGTAATGTCTTTTACTTTTGAATATTTTCCTGTTTTACTAGTTGTTCTATAAATTTCGTATCCACTAGCTCCTGAAACTTTGCTCCATTTTACATAAGCTTTTTTTGTTCCTGCACTTAGTGTAACACTTGGTGTTGAAAGTAATGGTTTTGCAGAAACTACTCTTGAGTAACTGCTGTATACCCTTTTTCCAGATACCATTCTATAAGCTTTTACCTTATAGTAATAATTTTTTCCTGTTGTAAGTGATGTATTTTTGTAGCTCAACGTACTTCCTGATGTCACCGTTCTTTTTAGTGAGTAAGTTCCAGTTTGGCTAGTTGCTCTATAAACTTCATATCCATCTGCCCCACTTACTTTGTTCCAAGTTATATTGTTGCTATTATATGACGCAGATACAGCTTTTGCAGTTGTAGATGATAAAACTGGTTTAGCTGAAACTACTGATGAAAAATCACCATATTTTTTGTCCCCATTAACAAGTCTATAAGCTCTTACTTTGTAGTAATATGTTCGTCCTGTTGATAATGATGTATTTTTGTAGCTCAACGTACTTCCTGATGTCACCGTCCTTTTTAGTGAATAAGTTCCAGTTTGGCTAGTTGCTCTATAAACTTCATATCCATCTGCTCCACTTACTTTGTTCCAAGTTATATTGTTGCTATTATATGATGCAGATAAAGCTTTTGCAGTTGTAGATGATAAAACTGGTTTAGCTGAAACTACTGATGAAAAATCACCATATTTTTTGTCCCCGTCAACAAGTTTATAAGCTCTTACTTTGTAGTAATATGTTTTTCCTGTTGATAATGATGTATTAGTATAATATAAAGTATCTTTACTTGTTGTTTTTCTTAATGAATAAGTTCCTGTTTTGCTAGTTGCTCTGTAAACTTCATATCCATCTGCTCCACTTACTTTGTTCCAAGTTACCTTGTTACTATTATAAGTTGAAGGTGTTGCTTTAACTATAGATACTTTGCCAGGTTTTGTATATAAACTTATTTCCTCTGAATAACTTTTATATAACTTTTCTCCATCAACCTCTTTATAAGGTCTTATTTTATATTTATAAATTTGTCCTGACGATAAGTTTTTATCTTCATATGTAGTTATATTATTATCTTTTAAAATATCTATTTCTTCGTATTTTTTTGTAGTTTCATTGTATCTATATACTGCATATCCGCTACAATCCTCTATTTTATTCCATGTAAATAATATTGAATTACTTGTGCTATCTTTAAATTCTATAACTGGTATTTCTTCAATTGCAGGTGTAAACAATACTCTACATTCGTTGTTTGTCAAAGTAGCTTCTTGTGTACTTGATTCTACGTTTAAATACAATGCTAACTCTTTGTCCACATTATTACTTATAAAATCTTTTGGTAATGTATATGAAATATCTTTTTCTTGCCCAACTTTTAATGTGTTTATATTTATAGATTGTAAAACTTCACCATTTGCATCAGTTTCATGTATTGATAGTTTAACATCATTTACATCAACATGACCTATGTTAGATAATTTTCCCGTAACTACATATTGATTATTATTTGCTTTTATTTCAACATCTTCTAAAGATACATCTCCATAACCTATACTTGTTTCCACCACATTATTTTTCGTATTTACTTCATCATAATTTGATTTTACAAGTACTTTTATTTTTCCATATTTAATAGTTTTAGGAAGATTATAAGTATAAGTAACTTCTTTAGTTTCATTGGCTAATATTTTACACTCTAAATCTGATTGTTGTAATACTTTGTTGTTTTCATCTAAGATTGAAATATTTAAACTTTCTAAATCTTGACTACTGTTGTTATAAACATTAAAGTTTAGATCTAATTTTCCATTAGACACTACTTTGTCGTAGTCGTAGTAAATACCATCTTCCACAGATAAATCTGAAATTTCTTTTAATCCAGATACAATTAGGCTAGACTTACCAAATACACTATCATCTTTATCTGTCATTTCTGCCAAACTCAATGCAGCGCTTATACTAGCATCATCATTCATTACAACTGAATATGTTCTTATAAATTGTTCATTGCTAGTTACTTGTTTCCAGCTACCCCATGTGTTATTTGCTTTATTGTAGTAACTTGCCATAAGTTCAAATGATTCATCATTTGGAATCATTGTAACTACAGCTTTTGAATTTCCATTTGATACTACAGAGAAGTTACTTATACCACTTATACCTGTTTCTTCAATTTCTTGAGAAGAAGTGTTATAAATCATAAGATCATCATTGTTTATAAAGTATAAGTTTTTATCTATAAATTCTGCTAAATAACCATTATCATTTTCTAAATTAATTTTTTTAGAATTTCCATTATTATATAAATAAATATCAGATTTTTGATTTTCTTGAGATGAATTATCTGTAATAGAATATGTTATTGCATACTTATTATTTATATAATCTATATCCGTATTATTTATTTCTTCCATACTTGACGCAATTTTTACTTTTTCTTGTGGTTGATTATTAATATATTCTTTTGCATATAGTGAATATGAACCACTTTCTAGTGTAATATCGTTGTTGGAATTTTCCACCCAAGTTATAGCTACTTTATCATCATTTGCTGTAATAGCATAATTCATTTCATAAGTAGTATTGTTACTTGTAACTTGTATTGCTTCACTGAATTTTTCTCCGTCATAAACTGTATAATAAAGATCAGTACTCTCCATTAAATCTTTAATAGATGCATTATCACTTAAAACTTTATTTGATTTTCTCCAAAGTATATGTACTTTTCCATTGTTCACGTATATATCTGCTATGTCGTTGTATGTTCCTGTTTCTGCAATAGTTTGTGGAGTGCTCCATCTTCCTCCAGAAAATACAGAGTACATAAGTGATGTTCTATTTACAGTGGATTTTTCTCCATTATCATCAATCCATATAAGCATTTTTTTGTTATTATCTAAGTTGATTAATTCTGGTGAGTTATATGGATATATATTTTCTTTTATAAAATCTTCACCCATGCTATAAGTACTTATTTGATGATTAAGATAATCCCTTGATATTGGTGTGGCTTTATCTAAATCAATATCCGAGGAGTTTACTGCAAATAAGTATTCTCGTGTTTTTTGTGGGTATATACTGTAACTTGGGAATTCATAAGCTAGTTTTCCATTTGTCAAATCAAATCCTAGGGCAACAACAGCCAATTTAGCTGCTGCATCACAACTTATTGATAAGGCATCTTTTACATTACTTGCTGGTAGTTTAAGATTCCCATTCAAAGTACCACTTATTACACCTTCAGCATAAAATCCTCCAAGTAGTTTTTTACTTCCTGCTCCTATTCCAGCGTTTAATCCAAAGTTAGCACCTAAATTAGTATTTAATTGTATTTTATCTTTATTTTCATTTAAATAAATTTTTCCATTGGCACCTGTGTCAAAGCCAAGAATAGTATAAACAGCACTCCAAGGAGGTGTCCATCTGAAAGTTTTTGTCGTACTAATTCCAACTTCAGAAATAATTCCACCTTCAGAAAGTTTTATTTCTCCACTTTCATAATTAAACTCCATATATCCAGCTAAATGCAAGTTTCCATTTACTAATAAAGTAGCATTTTGTTTTTTTAGCTTGCCTCTAAGTTTACTAAAATCATTCCATGCCTTTGTACCCTTGACTTCATTTCCCGTCATTCCTTTATACAAAGACTTAACTTGTTTGTAAGATTCTTTCCAATATGCATTTGAATTTTCTTCAGGACTAAGATTTGCACTTCCCGAAAAATCTTTAAATCCAATTAATACTTCTATCGTTTTTGTATATGCATCCACTTTTACTTGTATTGATTCATCCAACGGTATATAAGCACTAGCATCAACTTCAAATAGTGGAATAACTTTTCCCAAAAGTTTAATACTAGGTCCTTCTATAGTTCCTCCGTTGAAACTTATATTGCTTAGCTTCTCTTTTAAACCTAATGTTTCTAATAAGTTTGCTTCTCCAATATCTTTAAAAGATATATTGTTGCTATAAGCAAAACTTTGAGCAAAAGAATCATTATATCCATATATAGTAAATTTTTTAATATTGTCAAAAGCATCATTACTAATACTTATTACAGTTTTTGGTATTGTTACTTTTGTCACATTTGAGCAGTAATTTAAAGCTTCGTTTGGTATTTTGGTCATTCCATCTTCAAACTCAACTTCTTTTAAATTTTTACATTCACTAAATGCTGAACCTGACCACATTCCCATGCTTTCCACTGTCTTTGGTATAAACATTTTTGTTATTTTACTACTATTTATTACATTTCTTCCTATTTTTTTTATTTTTGGTGGCAATTTAAAACTTTCAAATTCTATACCTAAAAATGCACCATACCCTATTTCCACTATATTATCTGATAGTTTTAAATTTACTAAGTTTTTGCAGTTTTCAAATGCATTATCTCCTATAGTCGTTACACTGTTTGGTATTATTACTTTTGTTATACTCTGGCAATTAATTAAAGCATCTGCTGGTATATGAGTTCTTCCTGCTTCAAATTCAACTTCCTCTAAATTTTTACATTCACTAAATGCTGAACCTGACCACATCCCCATACTTTCCACAGTCTTTGGTACAAACATTTTTGTAATTTTACTACTATTAAATACTTTTATTCCTATATGTTCTAGTTTTGATGGTAATTCAAAACTTTCAAATTCTATCCCTAAAAATGCGTATGCCCCTATTTCTTTTATATTATCTGATAGTTTTAAGTTCACTAAGTTTTTGCAGTTTTCAAATGCATTATCTCCTATGATCGTTACACTGTCGGGTATTATTACTTTTGTTATACTCTGACAATTAATCAAAGCATCTGCTGGTATATAAACTCTTCCTTTTTCAAACTCAACTTCATCTAAGTTTTTACATTCACTAAATGCTGAACCTGACCACATTCCCATGCTTTCCACTGTCTTTGGTATGAAAACTTTTCTTATTTTACTACTATTTATTATATTTCTTCCTATTTTTTTTATTTTCGATGGCAATTTAAAAGTTTCCAATTCTATCCCTAAAAATGCACCATATTCTATTTCTATTATACTCTCAGGAAGATTTATGCTTTTTATATGTTCAAGGTTTTCAAATGCTTCAGAACCTATTTTTGTTACTGACATGCCCGATATACTACTTGGAATTGATACAGATGTGCTACTCCCCATATACCCAGTTATAGTCACGTTCTCTTTATCTATTTTATAAGTGAAATCCCCGTAAACTAGATCATCATCTTTTCTATTTGAAATAATCTTTTCTTCATTTTCATTTATATTTTCTTTATTCTCTTCTCTATCTAGGTTTTCTTCATTTATATCTACAATTTCATAATCACTGTTTATATAAACACCTGCATCAGCTTCTCCTTTTTTTAATGCCTTTATATTTTCATTTGAATCTACTGATACAATTTCATAAAATTCATATTCATTTTCTTCAGTATATCTCTCTAGTTGAGAATCTTCTAATCCATAGAAATTTATTTCGTTAGCATTTTCAATCAATAAATTTGATATGTCTAAATCATCATTTAATACTATCATATGTTCTAATGATTCACAGTTTTCAAATGTATCTTCATTTAACTTATCTACTCTACTTGGAATGATAATAGTTGATAAGTTTTCACAATTTTTAAATGCACTTTCTTCTATTGAATTGATATTGCTATGCATTATTATTTTTTCTATTTTTTTGTTGTTTTCAAAAGCCCCCTCACCTATGTATTTTACTTCTTCTGGTATTACTACTTCTTTATCCTTGCCTTTGTATTTGATTAACACCTCATCTTCAATTTCAAAGTCTCTGAATAAATTTTTTATTTTTTCTTCTACAGCTCCTTTATCTACTGTATTCGCAAAAATAACTATTTCATTTAATCCTGAATTAAAAATTAATGAAATAGTTATAAAAAATAGAACTACTTTTTTCCACATGTGTATTACTCCCTCATATTATTATTTATACAAAATATAATTTACAATAATATTCATATTATGTCAATTTTTATAAAAATACTTTGAGGTTTTAACCCTCTATATACCTGACTCTAGGGTTGCTAAAGTTGATGATTTATGTTATTTTCTATATTAAATTATACTTAGGAGATTAATAACATGGATAATAATTTTAACAATAAATTTGCATGGAATGATTCCATGATTTTAGATAAAATAGAAGAAATTCTAGACGGTAAAAAAATTGATGATTTAGAACTTACAGAAGACGAGCTAAATAATATAAAAGCTCAATTAAATGATGCTCTTTCTGAAGAAGAGTTAAAGGAGTCTGCTTGTTTACTTGCTGAAAATATTGATGAATTAAAAGATTTACCTAAATCTGATATAAAAGAATATATATCAAATTTAATAAACTACTTAAATGATAATAACCTAAAGTGTATTATTGGTGAGTGCAACGGTATTGAGTTTGAAGTTTGCGAAAAGGCAACAGTAGATGAAGTTTTCAAAGACTATTACTCTAGATATGATGAAATTTACGGAATATCTGATATGCTTTCTGACTTAGGATTAAAATAAAACGTCTTAACAATTAAATAAAAAATAATATCCTCTGAATATATATTCTTATATTTCAGAGGATATTTTGTTATATTTGTGATGGGGTGATTGTATAAGTGTATTCTTTAAATGATATTTGTAATATATACACTCCTGATAATCGTTTAAATTTATCTTCAAAGTATATTTATCATATATACTAGAATAAATTATCTAATATTTATTTTCCCAAAGTATATTTATTATATACTAGAATTAATTATCCAAATTTATTTTTTTATAGGTTCATTAAAAGACGGAGGAGTTATCTCTATCTTTGTATCTTTATCATGAGGGCCTGGGTTTGATAAGTTAAAATAAAGTTTAGAATCTTCTGTAACACCAAAATCTTTATTTGATCCTGTGTCTTGTACTTTGTTTAGTGCATCTCTAAATAAAGCGTTGTGAGCTTCTTCTCTATTTAGTAAAAAGTCTATAGTTTCACGAACATATTTATCATCAATTTGTCTATATAAATACTCATAAACTACCTTAGCTCTTTGTTCTGACGCTATGTTAGATAATAAATCTGCAACTAAATCTCCTGTTACAGTAACATAGTCAGCTGTCCAAGGTGCACCAGAAGAGTTTATTAAAACTGGAGATAAACCACATTGAACATGAGTCTGTATTTCTCCATTATCAACTTCTTCGTTATTTACATCATGTCCATTAAGTAAATTTATAGTTTGAGCTACCATTTCCATATGGCTAAGTTCTTCTGAGGCTATATCTAAAAATAAGTCTTTTATTTCTTTATTTTTAATTCTAAAACTTTGTGATAGATATTGCATTGCTGCTTTTAGCTCCCCATTTCCCCCACCTAATTGTTCTTGCATCAAAACTGCATATTGAGGGTTTGGTCTTTCTACCTTTACTTCTCTTAATAGAGCTTTATCATGTTTAAACACAAGTTATACCTCCTTTATTAATATTTATTAATTATAAATTCCTTAGTATTTATTAATTGTACATTCCATGTTGGCTCATATAGTTATATATTTTTTCACCGTGTTCTTGCTCTTCTTTTTGTATATGGTTTAATACTTGTCTTACATTTTTATCTCTAAATTCAAATATTGTTGTATTGTATGTAGATGATACATATTTCTCAGTTGAAAGACCATCTTGACATAACATTTTGTCATGTTCATTTCCATTGTAAGATTGACCATTTTGTGAATTCATATTCTCTAAAACTTGTTTAGGTATTTGAGCTTGTTGTTGAGCTTGCTGTTGCCCTTGTTGTTGACCTTGTTGTTGGTTTACATTTGGTAGCACACCATTTAATAATTGGTTAATAGTATCCAAATGTTGTTGCTCTTTGTTTGAAAGTTGTGTGAATAAGTCTTTTAATTCAGTATCTTTAGCTCTACTAGCATAGTCCTTGTATTTTTGTACACATAGTTGTTCTTGAGTTTTTTCATCTTCTAATAACATTCTTTCTTTTGTATTTAAATTAATCATAAGAACACCTCCATGCCATTAGTTTTACTTATTCATAAATTTATTATTCATAATCTATAGAATAAAATTAACATCCATTACATTAGAAATTATCCTTTTCTACCTTACTTTTTTCTTTAGTTCAAAGTAGGATTATAAGCTTTCTTCATAACCATTTTTTAGTTGGCAAATCCCTAAGTAAGATTTACAATTGTTATATATTATGAATTTATTAAGGGAGAATTAGATGAATTTCAACAAGAAAATTTTAAATTGGTCAGTTATAATATCTTTATTAATTGCCTATGTTACTCCAGGTAGGTCGTCAGATGGATTTGCATTTAGTTATGGATATCCATTTGGATTTTTTACTATGTATAATACTAAAATCAGTGAGGGAGATACTATATTAGACTCTACCCTATTTAATGTGGGTGGACTTATTTTAAATGTATTAATAATGTACTTTATATTTTATATGCTAAATAAATTTGTATATAAAAAATTAAAAAAAGAGAATACAAATTAGCTCTTAATTTTAGCCTAATTAATAACAAAAAAGGTAGGAGTATATTTAATCAATACTCCTACCTTTTTCTACTACTTTTCTAATAATTCATTTGTTATATCATAAAGCTTTTTTGCATTTACAGGATCATATGACCCCATATTAAGATTTAGTTTCTTATGTACTCTATATGCTGACAATGTAGAGGCAGGGGGATTATCTAGCAAATCTGTAACAGGAATAATTGCTTCTTCTACTGGCTTACTAAACAATTTGAAAAATGACCACTTTAGTGGAGTGTTGTAAACTTCCATCATGCCAGGAGTTCGTACTCCCCAAGGGTTATACATAACATATTTTATTTTTCCTACAGTATCATTTTGCGCAAACTGAACACCTAATAAGTCGTTAAGCCTACTACTATGGAACATAACCTTTTGAGGCTCAAATTTTTGTTTATGTCCTAAATCACTCCAGTTTACTTGCCCCTTCATTCCTGATCCACAAATATTAATAATTATTGGATTTTCAGATTTCTCAAGAGATTCTTTTAATCCATAGCTAAGTATAAATCTACTTAAATATGCTAGAGCAAATGTAAGCTCAAATCCTTCTTTAGTTTCAGTATATTCTTTGCTATTTTTAGCAGCACAAAAAACAATTGAATCCAAAGATTCAAAACGACTATTAATTTCTTGGATTACTCGTTGGTTTTCTTTTATTGAACTTAAATCAGCTTGTATATAAAATGCTCTTTCTTCTGCATCTATTTTTTTTGCTTCATCATAGAAAATATCGCCATTTATAAGCGAGCTTCCTACAACAATTACACGGTGACCTTTCTTTAGACTACTCAAAGCGATACCTTTACCAATACCACTTGTTCCACCTGTTATAAGTATTGTTTTCATTAGTGAACCTCCAATTTATATTGTTTGACGAACTTATTATATCATGGTAGTATAAAAAATAAAGTACGCAAAAAAAGTACACTAAGTTTACTTTTGTAAAGTTAGGTTATGGAGGTTATAAATATGAATCCTATGGACGATCAACTGTGCGTTGACTCGATAAAGAAAGTAACAGAGATATTCGGTGGAAAATGGTCATTTATTATTATGGGTGAATTGCATACAGGACCAAAACGTTTTAATGAATTAGGTAAAAAATTAGGAATAAGCACAAAGTCACTTTCTGATGCATTAAAATCTCTAGAATCAAATGGTGTCATCTCTCGTACAGTTATGCCTACAATTCCTGTTACTGTTGAATACTCTCTAACAGAAAAAGGTCGAGATTTTGAACGTGTATTTATGGAAATGAGAGAATGGGGAAAGAAGTGGTTGAAACCCAATGTCTAAGAGAGCCTAAAACTATTGTAGTAAATCACTTTATATAATAAAAAATTGAGTCTCTTTGCATAATAAAATAGTAAATCACTTTGCATAACAAAAGGATGTGTAACCTACCAACTCGGTTCACATCCTTTTCTATAATTACAAGTATTGATGCTAAGACATCCTATTCTATAATTATAACTACTACTAATAATACATCCTATTTTATATTCTTACTGTGAAAATCCTAACCTATTGACCCATTCCATCACATCGGAACTACTTGCGCTACCACTAAATCTATTTCCTTCTAGCCATGTTCCCGTTCCTGCATTTTTCTCTAAATTCTGTACAACAGAATCAATTCCACTGCTTGAAGATGTACAAAATACTGCAATCTCTTTGCCGGTGAAGTCATAGCTTTCCACAAAAGTATCAATAATACGAGGTTCCTCCCCCCACCAGATTGGGAATCCTATAAATATTGCGTCATATTGATCCATATTATCTATGGTTCCTGAAATAGTGGGACGTGCTGAAGAATCATTCTGCTCTGTAGTACTTCTACTACTGCTATCATTGTAATTTAAATCCTCGCTGGTATATGGTTCTTCTGGAACAATTTCGTAAATATCTGCTGACATTCCATCTGCCATATATTCAGCAATTTTTTTAGTTGTTCCTGTTGCGGAAAAGTATACAACCAATACGTCACCTTTCTGTTTATCTGTCCTATTCTGATTTTCTGCTTCCCCACGAGTATCATCATTTTTACTATCTTGACTTCTACCCGTGTTATCTGAAGGATTTATAGTTGAATCTTCTGTATTCTGATTTCCACATGCTGCCAAGGTAAAGCTCATAACAAAAATAAGTATCAATGAAACTATTTTTTTCATAACTATCGCTCTCCCTTACCTGCTGTTTTTTATTAAATATTTAAACTATCTATCCAAGACTTAAGACTTTTCTCTGTAGCTCTGCCATTTAATACTTTTCCTGAAACAATCTTTGTTGATTTATCCACACATTTCTGTAATACTTCTCCAGATCTTCCTAATCCACTTCCCCCAGATGTTGCAAATAATACGATTGTCTTTCCTGAAAAATCATAGCTTTCCAAAAAAGTATTTATAATAGTAGGTGCAACATACCACCATACTGGAAATCCTACAAATATTGTATTATAGTCTTCAATATTTTCCACTTTACTTGCAATCTCTGGTCTTGATTTTGGATTGTTCATTTCAATATAGCTACGACTATTTTTATTAGTCCAGTTCAAATCCTCTCTTGTATAAGGTTTAGCTGGCTTTATTTCAAACAAATCTGCACTTGCTGCATTTGCCAATACTTCTGCCACCTCTTTAGTTGTTCCACTTGCTGAAAAATACGCTACTAAATTTTTACTCATTCTCCCTACCTCTTCCCTTTATAATTATTTTAATAAACTGACTATTTTACTCCCTTAATAAACTGATCAGCCATCATATTAGATAAACCATTTTTATAATGGCTACCTTATAAAACTACTATTTTCATAAAAGCTTCCCTTCAGCAAAGGCGTAGTAGTCTACCACCCCTCCTTCTGTTTGCACTATTTCACTTGATCCCCCACCTACCAGACATTTTTTTACTTCTTTAGTCCTAATGTATTCTGTGCCATAACTCCTGCCAGCTTATGAGGTACATACATTTCTTCCAAGTACGCAATCTCATCTGCTGTAAGTTTTATACCTATTGCTTTTGCAGCACCCTCAATATGATGAAGTTTTGTCGCACCAACAACTGGTGATGTTACTTTCGTTAAAAGCCATGCTAGAGATATTTCAGTCATAGATACATTTCTATTTTTAGCTAATTCTGCCACACGAGAAATGATAATCTCATCTTGCTCTTTTGTAGCATCATATTTGAATTTGGCATAGGCATCTTCCTCTAATCTCTTAGATTTTTCTCCCTGATGTTTAGCCAACCTTCCACTTGCAAGTGCACTATATGGTGTTAATGCAATATTTTCTTCCTGACAGAAAGGAACCATTTCTCTTTCTTCTTCTCGGAAAATCAGATTGTAATGACCCTGAACAGAAACAAATTTTTCAAATCCTTCCATCTCGGCAATGCCATTTGCCTTAGCAACCTGCCATGCAAAGCAGTTGGAAATACCAATATATCTTGCTTTTCCTGCTTTCACTACATTATTTAGACCTTCCATAATATCATAAATAGGTGTCTTATAATCCCACATATGGTAGACGTAAAGATCCACATAATCCATGCCCAGATTAGAAAGACTTTTATCAATCATACGTTCAATATGTTTCTGTCCTGTAATACCATTTGCAATATCTTCATCTGTACGAGGCAAGAACTTTGTGGCAATAACTACCTCATCTCTTTTTGCAAAATCTCCCACTGCACGTCCTAAATACTGTTCGCTTGTTCCACTTTGATATGCAATTGCTGTATCATAAAAATTTACACCCAGTTCTAAACCACGCTTTATAATCTCTCTAGAATGTTCCTCATCCAATGTCCATGAATGCTGACCTTTAGTAGCACCACCAAATCCCATGCACCCCATGCATATTCTAGAAACTGTTAAATCTGAATTTCCAAGTTTTGTATACTCCATAATCTAGTCCTCCTAAAAACCATACCCTTGGGTTGTCCCAATAGCCCCTGTTATCTATGTTTTCTTCTTTTATCAAATATTCTAATTGTATTTATCTTAAATAATCAATCCTCAGTTCATATTCTTAAACATCCTTAGCAATTTATAATTAAGGTAACTTGTTGTATGTTTCATCATCAACAGGTTCTAGCCATACGTTAGATGCACCCTCTGCTGGAACTTCTATAGCAAGATGAGAGAACCAACTATCACAAGCTGCCCCATGCCAGTGCTTAACTTCTGCTGGTATATTCACCACGTCACCTGCTTTAAGCTCTCTAGGTTCTTTTCCCCATTCTTGATAATATCCTCTTCCAGCTGTAACTAACAATATTTGACCACCTTCATGATGAACATGCCAGTTGTTGCGACATCTTGGTTCAAATGTTACATTACCAACAGACACTCCTTCAGTTGTTAACATGTTTAAATATGCATCTCCTATAAAGAATTTACTAAACATTTCTGGGAGCTTATCTCCTCTTTCAAATATTTCTTTATCTTTAAAATCCATCATAATAATCCCCCTATTTATTATTTGTTACTTCATTTACACAATTTAAAGCATTTAAACTACGTGGATAACCAATATAAGGCACACATTGTGATATTACTTTAATAAGGAAAGACTTGTCATTTCCAAGTTTTATATTGGCAGATATATGAGATTTTAGCTGAGGTTCACATCCCCCTTGTGCAGCTAAAAAACAAAACGTAATCAATTCACGTTGTTTTAAATCTAAACCTTTTCGTGTATAGTAATCGCCAAAACAGTTGCCTGCAAGCCAGCGATTAATATGGCGACTTTCTTCTGGGCCTGATTTATAAAACTCTTTCATTCCTTCCCCAAAAATATCTACTTGTGCTTGTATTCCCTTTTCCAATCTATCTTCCCTAGTTGTTGTACCTTGCTTTTCAAGTGGTAGTTGAACACCTTTTTCTTTGAAAACTTCATTTGCACCATTTAAAAATGGATATACTCTACCAATTCCCAAATAAGCAATTGATTGATATATTATTTCTTTTATTTCCACAGGTGTAACACCAAAATTCATGGCTGCCCCCATCATAACCTTGAACTCATCCACTCCCTGGCACCCAATCAATGTTGCCAATATACTTATCATCCTTGTATGATCATCTAAATCATCAATATTTACAACTTCATCAAAAGCAAAATTATCAAATATCTCTATAAGCTCTGGATCAGTTTCCATAAATTTTGATTCATAATTTGGAAACATTTTTTCATGATATTCCTTTGAAAAATCTGAAATTATCATTTTAACCCCTCCCCCATAATTTTAAATCACTAAATTTATTTTAAATTACAAACTTTGATTTGAATTCTTAAATCTATTTTGCATTACTGTATATAGTTCCAATTACTCTATGCCCCTGTTCAAGTAATTGTTTTGTCATTTCATATCCAAACCCACTACTTATTCCTGTAATAAACCACGTACGTTTTTTCATAAACATTATCCCCTTTTATTTATAACAAACACTAAAAATATATCTTTCGTTTCATCAACTCTATTTAATTCTGGTAAAGTTTCTGTAAACTCATCTATTAATAGCTTAGTCCTTTGAGTTCACTCCAAGTCAACATTTTTTTTATTTTATTTATATAAATTTTTAATTTGTATACAATAAAAATAACTGTATCTTGGCAATTTCAACACTTGCCATAAGATACAGTTATTTTAAATTTAGCATTTATTATTTTTGATTATAGATTATTAATTATTAAATTTTGATTACTAATTTTTGATTTTTATCGTTAATTTTTAATTTCTATTATTAATTATTGATTATTATTTTTTATCGTATTCATTACCAATAGAATCTTTATCCTAGCCGATAAAATACTTTGCTTATTAAAAAATAAATTTAGTGAACTAACGCTTGCCTTTTCTTGCACTAGCTCTAGCTACTTTGCATAAAAAATCGCTTAAATAACAAATAAGTTTATATCCTAAAATTAAAATAAATACTAAAAGTACTGAGTTTATTATTTGAAAAAATAACTCTACTGAAAAACTAATCATAAAACTCCTCCAAAATCTTTAATTACATTCCCAATTGTCCTTCTCTAACTTCCCTCTTCTTTGTGTCAAAATTTTTATCAAATTCATATACATCTTTATCATCCACATTATAGCAATCATCAAAAATATAATAGCCACTAACACCTTCTAAAGCTTTATCTTTTAAACATCTCACCATAAAAAATGGTGCTTCATCTTCTAGTGGAATCCCTTCCATATGTACATTATATTTTGATGCTGATTCAAATCCAAATCTAGAATAATAATTTTCATCTCCAGTTATGAATACAGCGCTATACCCTAGTTTAGCTGCTTTTTGCAAAGATATGCTGACTAACTTACGTCCTATATCCTTCCCTTGAAATCCTGGCATAACACTAATCGGACCAAAAGTAACAAAAGTATCATTGTCACTTCCTTTTACATGACCTTTCGTGTAGGCTATATGACCAATAACCTTGTGATTATACACAGCCACTAATTCCAACTCTTCTATGGATTTTTTGTTTTTATGCATATTGTGTATTACTAAATGTTCACAACATCCTGGTCTATAAACATTCCAAAATGCCTCTCTTGTCAAAACTTCAACTTCTTTGAAATCATCTTCCTCTATGTTTCTTATCACTAAACTCATTTATCATCCTCCTTAAAAATAATTATTTTAAGTCCGTATTCAAATATCTTCGTCTTCTTCCAATTTAATTATATCACACTAAATTATTTCGCTAAATCAATAAATGGTTTATTCTTCCTTAATATTTCTAAATATACTTTCCAACTTCATTTGAAAATTCTTATTTATTATATAGGTAGAAAGTGTGATTCAAAGAGCTTATAACCTCAAGGGGTCACCCTTTCAATAAATTTAAGGAGGTAACAATATGGCTGTAATATCAACTCCCAATGCTTCTGCTGTCAAAATAAAATTTGATCATGGAACTGATTTAAATGGTGACAGAGTTATAAAAACAAAAACTTATTCAAGCGTGAAATCAGGTGCTTCTAACGAAAACATAATGGCTGTTGTAAATGCTATAGCAGGTTTACAAGAACACACATTAAGTGGCACAAATAGAGTAGATAACACTTCTCTGTCTGAATAAAAATTCGCTTGGCTCATGGCGCCAACACGTTGCTTAAATTAAAACTTAGGAGGTTAAATTATGAAAGAGAAAAAGCTTTTGATGACTTTTAAAAATACTATGGATAATAGTTTTTCTATTACTGTAGATGATCCAAGAGAAGACTTGGAAGAAGAAGAAATAATCGCTGCTATGGAATTAATAAAAGAAAAAAATATTTTCCTGCCAAAGGGTTACGATATAGCCCAATGCGTATCTGCTAAAGTAGTTGATTCTACAACTACTGAGTACGATTTGGAAGTATAGTATTGAGGTGATATTAATGGATAATTTTCAATCTATCATTGCAAACCTTGGATTTCCCATTGCAATTTCTCTCTATTTATTAGTTAGAATTGAAGGTAAGTTGCAAAGTTTGACTGATAGCATAAGCGATCTATCCAACAATATTATCAAACTTAATAGGTAGTAAAAATTCTTACAAGCAAAAAGTGTGTATTTTCCAATGGAGAATACACACTTTTTTTCTATAAATTATTTATTTTTTAATTTAATCTATTTTTTATTAAATCAATAAGCTATTTTACTTTTATATATCTAACACTACTATATGAGCTATAAATTTTATTAATAATTTTCCAATTATAATCTCTATAATGAATGGAATCATAATTAATATAAATACTTAGTAAAGAAGGTGTTTTTTTGAAGAAAGTCACTTACATTTTGTCACTATTATTAGTATGTATTTCTCTTACTGGATTTTCAATATCTAGCCTAAATACTTCCTCCATTAAAAACAATATTAAATCTGTGGAGTTGGATAACACTACTATCGACTGGTTTTTCATACCTAACGATAAGTCTGAGACTCCTGAAATCAACGATAAATTAACATTTAAACTAAGTGATTACAATGCTATTTACACCGGACCAAAGATACCAAATAAAAAATCATTGTACTTAACTTTTGATGAAGGCTATGAAGAAGGATATTCAAATAAAATTTTAGATGTCTTGAAAGAAAAGAATGTAAAGGCTACTTTCTTTGTTACGTCTTACTATATTTCCTCTTCTCCTGATATTGTAAAAAGAATGGTAGAAGAAGGTCATATTGTAGCTAATCATTCCATGCATCACTACTCCATGCCTAGTGTTACTTATTCAGCTGATGTTTTCAATAAAGAAATTAGCGATGTGGAAACTAGATATAAGGAGTTAACTAAACAAGATATGCCAAAGTTGTTCAGACCTCCAATGGGCAAATATTCACAAAAAAGTCTGGCCATGACAAATGATCTAGGTTATAAAACTGTATTTTGGAGTTTTGCTTATGGTGATTACGAACCTGCTAATCAACCTTCACCAGGTTATGCTAAACAACATATATTATCTCATCTTCACGATGGTGGTATTTTGCTACTACATGCTGTTTCTAAAACTAATTCTGAAATACTAGGAGAAGTTATTGATGAGGCAAGAAATAAAGGATATGAGTTTTATTTACTTCCTTAAATATATTACCTTTATTTCATCCATTACTTGCTAATATTTCAAGGGGAAAAATAATTTTAATATGTTTTTTATAATATATTTTTATTTTTAGTACAAATTATATAAATATAATTTCATATAAAAGGAGAAATTATATAAAAGTAACATTATAAAAAGGAGAAATTATAGTATGACTAATTCAATTAAGAAAAAAGGATTTTCAACCGCTTGGGTAATAGTAATCGCTTGTGTTCTTATCCAAGCAATCCCATTCGGTGTAGCTTCAAATATACAGCCTCAATTTGTTAGTTATGTCGTTGATGAGTTTGGATTTACACTTGCGGGATTTTCACTAATCTTTACATTAGGTACAGTAGCATCTGCTGTGGCATCACCTTTTATAGGTGCTTTATTTAATAAGGTAAACACCAAAGTAATGTATCTTATAGGATCTATTCTTTCTGGTGGAGGATTCTTAGCATTCTCATTCTGCAACCAATTATGGGAGTTTTACCTTGTTTCAGCTTTAGTTCAAATAGGTACTGCTATTATATCTGCAATAGGTGTTCCTCTTTTAATAAATAGCTGGTTCGATGATGTTACTAAAGGTAAAGCCATGGGTATAGCATTCTCTGGTAGTGGTCTTGGTAATATATTTTTACAACAACTAGTTACAACATCACTTGCAACTAATGGTCCAAGTAGATCATATTTTATGTTTGGTGCATTATCTTTAATAGTTGGTATACCAGTTTCTTTATTCTTATTAAGAATGCCTAAAGATGATAGTGAAATTGTAAGAGGTAAAAATACTAATCCTGCAAAATCATCAAATACTGCTACTGCTGACCGTGGATACACATTTAAAGAGGCAACTAAACTTAGCTATTTCTGGATATTCGGACTTGGCTTATTCTTCCTAGGAATGTATGTATCAGCTCTAGCTGTTCAATTCCCTGCTTACCTAAAAACTGACGTAGGTATGAGGGCAACTCTAGTAGGAACTGTTGGATCAGTATTTGCCATATTCTGTTTATTAGGAAACTTAATTGGTGGTGCAATATTTGATAAACTTGGTATAACTAAATCACTTATGGTTGCTTTTGGATTATCAGCTCTTGCTTGTTTATCTTTACTATTTGCTAAAGATATACCACAACTGGCATTTGCTTTTGCAACTTTAAAAGGTTTATCAGTGTTTGCTTATATGATTGGGCCATCTATATTAACAGGTTCATTCTTTGGACAAAAAGAATATGGTGCCATACTAGGTGTGATTCAAATATTCTTCGCTGTAGGATTCGCAGCAGGTTCATCAGTATTTGGACTACTAGTTGATAGATTTGGATATAGATTCGCATGGATTTCTGTGCTTGTATTTATAGTTATATGTTATTTAGCATTAATAGCATCATCTAAAGGTATGGACAAATTAAATCATGGAAAATATGCTAGTGAAAGATATGATGATAATGATCATATAGATAGAGCTAACTAAAATACTTTATATAAAAAAAGAGCTACTTATAACAAAATTAGTAGCTCTTTTTTAATAAGAATAATTCACACCTTAGTTTTCTATATTGAAGTATTATATTCTATTTTATAATATCTCATCTATACTATCATATTGTTCCTCTTCTCTATATGGCACGAGATTACCTATAAAACCTCCAATTATTGAAGGAATCACCCAGTTAAATCCCAAGCTATCAAGCGGTAATTTATGTATAAAGGGAATTGCTAATCCCATACTATCTGCAACTGTTAGTATGCTTATAAATAATGCCACATATGTTGCCCCTTTAAATGTATTATCATTTTTTATTTTATGTCCAAATAAAGTCATTATTACTAAAACAATTGTTGCAGGATAAATAATTGATAATATTGGTTGTGCAAATAATATTATAGTACTTACTCCAAAATTGGATACAAAAGCACTAAATACACAAACAGCAATTACTATAGTTTCATACTTTATAACTCCTTTAGAAAGTTTAGTAAAAAATTGTGCTGTGGCTGATACAAGTCCTATGGATGTTGTTAAACATGCTAAACCAACTATTATAGCTAAAACTATTTTCCCTGGATTACCTAACAACTGTTCTGTTATGCTAACTATTAATGATGTCTGATTTATATCTGTTGTACTGATTCCTGTATATTGATGTGCAACAGTAGAACCTAAATATGTTAGCCCGCCATATACTATAACCAAAGCTACTGCTGCCACAAGACCAGCCTGTAATGTTAATTTTATTTTTTCTGATTCTTCAGTATATCCTTTTTGTGTAAGAGAAATTATTACAACTGCAGATAATGCTATTGCCCCTAAAGGATCCATTGTTTGATACCCTTGAGATATACCTTCAGAAAATACATTACTTATTACTGGTGCTTGATTTAAGTCTCCAAGAGGTGATATTACACCAACTATGATTAAGAATATTAATGTTATTAACAAAACTGGAGTTAAATATTGACCTATAATATCTACAACTTTTGATGGTTTTATTGTAAGTATAAGGGTTAAACCAAAAAATAAAACTGAAAATATTACTGGATTAAACCCACTAAAAATTGGCTGTATTCCCATTTCAAATGTTGTAGCGCCTGTTCTAGGTATGGCTAAAAGCGGTCCTAAGCATATCATTATTCCTGTTGCCAAGATTAAAGATAACCTTTTCCCACTTCTTATTAATATTTTGTTTACGTCTCCTTGACATTTGGCTGCTGCTAATATTGCAAGTAATGCTAGTCCAACATCTGCAATAATAAACCCACTGAAACCAGTCATCTAACTACTACCACTTACTACCCCCAGGTATGGAGGAAATATTAAGTTTCCTGCTCCAAAAAACATTGCGAATAGTGCAAATCCAACTACTAAAATATCCTGGTACTTCCTTTTCATGTTAAAGCCCCCTTAATTATGAAATATATCTATATTTAAAAGTGATTATATATAACTGAATTCTTACAGTCTATTATTCCGACTATTATTTAACATATATTTAGCAATTAAACCAATTTTTAACATAAATTTAACTTTTGTTATAATACTATAAAAATCATTTAGAATACTTATGGATTTGAACGTAATATAATATGTTGCATGTAAAAAAGTCTGTATTTCCCCATTGGATAATACAGACTTTATATTTTTTTAAAATGAATATTTTTTATTAATATATATTACAAAGGTAAATAAACTTTAAAAGAGCTTCCCTCTCCTAAAACACTATCCACTTCTACCTTACCATTATGTGCTTCAACTATTGATTTCACAATAGCTAGACCAATTCCAGCTCCTCCTGTTTTTCTATTTCTAGACTTGTCCGCGCGATAAAATCTCTCAAAAATATGATTAACTTCCTCCTGAGAAATTCCTATACCCGTATCTACAATTTCACATACAGCATACTGAAATTCTTTGTATAATTTAATTATTATCTTATCTTCTTCTCTAGTGTATTTTATTGCATTGGATAAAATATTTGTAACTACTTGGAATATCCTATCTTGATCTGCTTTAATAATAACTTCTTCACCAATTAACTCAAATTGAATTTTTTTCTCTTTTATTTTATATTCAAAATTAGCAGAAACTCTTTTAACTAATTCAAACATATCAAAATGTGACTTTTGTAATTTATAACATCCATTTTCCACATTGGCCAGTCTTTCCAAATCTTTCACCAAAGTAGTAATTCTATTTAATTCTTCATAGCAACTTTCCAATCGCTCCTCACTTGGTTCCCATAGTCCAGTTATCATAGCCTCCAAATGAGTACTTACTGATGTAAGTGGTGTTCGTAGTTCATGAGCCATATCTGCTGTCAGTTGCTTTCTCAGATTTTCTTGTTTTTCAATTGAATCAGCCATAAGATTAATAGAATTTTGTAGTTCAGATAATTCTTTTAACTTAGTATCTTTATCAAATCTGTACTCATAATCTCCCTTTGCAATATGTTTAGTTACTCCAATCATATTTAATATGGGCTTACTAATATTTCTAGATAAAAGGTGTCCTATAAATACAGCAATAATCAATGAAATAATTCCAATAACCACAAATATATAGTTAAGTGCTTTTATAAACTCAGAATCATTTTGTGATAAGAAAAAGGGACCGTAATATTTAATCTCCATTGTTCCTATATCATTTCCAAACTTACTTAGTTCATATTTCTTACTCATTACTTCACCATTTAATACTTGAAAATTATTTTCCATCAGTTTGCATATCTCACCAATTACTTCATTACATAATTGCATATTAGCAACTTCTGCATCCCATAATATGCTATTATTTTTATTATAAATTTTAATAATATATCCTTCATGTAAGGCTGACATGCCTATATTATAGATACTTTCTTCATTCCATTTATTTTCTTTCACATCATATTGATGTTCTATGGAGTCTACTAGCTCTTCAATTTTCATAACCTGTTGCTTTTCTTTATATTTGGTAAATTGACTTTTTATAGTTAAATTAGAAAGTATACTAATTAACAAAACAGTAAATATAACTATAATAGCTATGGACATGGATAATTTACTTTTGATACTTTGTGACAATAGCTTACTCACCTCCAAATTTATAACCCTTGCCAAATACTGTGATTATATATGAAGGTGACTTGGGATTATCTTCAATCTTCTGACGAAGATTTTTTATATGACTGTCTATGGTACGGTTATAGCCATCAAATTCACTTCCAAGAGCTATGGTAACAAGTTCATCCCTAGTAAAAACTTTATTTGGATATTTAATCAAAGAAAGTAGTATTTTCCACTCTGATTGAGTTAGGTTAAGTAATTCATTTTTCTTTTTTATAATATTTGATTCAACATCTATATATAAGTCTCCATTTTGAAAGGAGTTATATTTGTATAAAGGTTTTAATTCATCAGAGCTTCTTCTTAATATTACTTTCACTCTAGCCACCAGTTCCATCAAACTAAATGGTTTTGTTATATAATCATCAGCTCCAATATCCAGCCCTCTAAGAAGATTTGCTTCATCAATTTTTGCAGTAAGCATTATAATAGGAACTCTAGATTTTTCTCTTATTTTCATGCAAATTTCTTCTCCTGAAATATCAGGTAACATAAGATCCAATATAATTAATGAAATTTCATTATTATTAAATATTTCTAGTCCTTGCTTTCCTTCTTCTGCTTGATAAACTTCATATCCCTGTTTTTCCATTAAGGAAGTTACAACTTCTAGGATTTTCGCCTCATCTTCCACAACTAGTATTTTCTCTTTCTTCATTATCAATATAACTCCTTACTATCCTTTTGACCTACTTAATGACAGCTTGCCCCATTTATTTCAGGCATATAGTCCTTATCAGAAATTTTATATTTTTCCACTTCTTTTTTTATTTCATCCATATTAATGTTGTTAATATCTTCAACCACCTTCACATATGCAAAATTATTATAATTATCATCAGCAAATGTAAAGTCATCACTTGGAATTATATAAATCTCATTCTCCCCATCAATCATATCAATCACTTGATTATAAATAGGGAAAGCAAGAGATATACTTTTATTATCAGTATTATTTATCTTCCATGTAGTTTCTACTCCCCTCTGAAGTACAATCACAGCTGGTGTAAACTTATTATCTTTAACATCAATATTTACTACTTGCTCTTTTCCTGACATTTTTGCTACTGCTATTTCCTCAGTAGGAATTTTATAATTTGAATTTACTTTTACTGCTCCATTTTCTTCAATATTAGGCTCTTCTCCAGGATTAACCACATATATCTTACTTCTTATCATCCCCATCCAACATGAATAAGTATAAGTTCCTGTTTCAGTTGGTGTAAACTCTATTATATTATCTCCACTTTCTAAACTTTTTTCAATTCCATATTCTCTTATAATCATTCTATTGTTACAACCATTTATACTTCCCTTTGATGCTTGTATATTCCATTTTACAGGTTTACCAACTTCAACAATAATAGGTTCATATCTTCTACCTTTTAATTCTGTAGTTACTACTTGAACATCATTTTGTACCTCTGCCCTTACTGCAGAGTTAGCTGACGAACCTTGAGATATATTAATTCCAGATAGTGCTAAACCATTGTTAAACATGGCAAAACCAAGAACAACAACTAAAATTGCTCCAAATTTCATAACTTTATTTGAGAATTTTCTACTCATATAAGAACTTAATGCTCCCAGTCCAAACATTAGAGGCACTGTTCCCAAACTAAATAAAAACATGGAAAGAGCACCCTTTATCACACTACCAGTAGATAAAGCATAAATTTGCATTGCTTGTAAAGGACCGCAAGGCATCAATCCATTTAACAGTCCCACGAAAAATGGACTATTATTATTTTTAGATTTAACTTTCTGCGCAAAGAATTTTGGCATTCTAGGATTTAATTTTCTAAGCCAAGGAAAAATATTTAACATATTTAGTCCCATTATAACCATAAATATACCAGCAATTAATTGAACTAAACCTTGCATCCATCCAGTAAAACTTATTACTGAACCAATACCTCCCACTATACCACCAAAGATAGTATAGGAAATCACACGTCCTAAATTATATAAAAAAGCCGGCTTTGCTGTTGATAATTTCTCTTTATCACTTGTAACATTGTTGTTTAAACATTGAGATAAATTAATACCTCCACACATGGAAACACAATGAAGTGATGTAAATAAGCCTATGATAAACAGCATACCATAACTTGTGTTTTCATCTGGCGTTGGAAACGCATTAAAAATATTTAAAAGGCCAAACTTATTTAAAAAGAGTAACCCACCTAATACTATAATTAATATTGAAAATGTATTGTCCTCATCTTTGACTTTTTCTGACTTAATTTCTTTATTTTTTTCTACTTTAATTTTTTTATTTTCATTATTTGCATTATCATTTATGATTGTATTATTAGTATCAATAACCTTATAATCTTCTTCATTAATAATTCTAATTAAATCATTTTTTGATATTTTATCTTCATCATAATCAATCTTTGCTGTACCTTTGTTAAATGATGCTTTAACTTTTATAACTCCATCATTTTCTAAAAGCACTTCTTCAATAATATTTTCACAGTGCACACATACCATACCATCTATCTTAAGTATGACTTTTTTTACATTATCCTTCAAAATACCTTCTCCCTTCTTTTTATCTACTTATTTAATATAAAAAGAAGTTGTGGAGATTTTATGGAGAAAATCATATTTCCTAAAATTAAAAATCCACCTTCTCATTATGAACTTCACCTAAAATGCTTTTTAGCAAGGCAAATCCTAATGAAAAAGTGGATTATTATTGGATAGATTTATAATATTTTAAACTTGATTTTATTCTTTAACTAATGTTTTTCTTTTACATATATAACTAGCAACAAAAACTGTTATAGGCACAGTTAATATTATTCCTATACTTCCTGACAATGCCTGAATAACTTCTGTTCCCAATATGTCTAAATTAAATAACTGTACTTTATTCATAGATGCACTAAATAATAAAATTAATGTATTTAATGAACCTCCAGCAAAAGCCAGTATAAGAGTATTACACATGGTTCCTATCATATCAGTACCTATGTTCATACCACTTTTAATTAAGTCTGTTATACTTAATTTATTGTTTACTTCATAAAGTTCAAATATTGCTGATGTTAGAGATACTGCCACATCCATTACTGCTCCAAGTGCAGCTATAATAATTGATGCAAACATGATGCCTTGTATTTTTAAGTCGCTATATTCTGCTAAGTAAAACATACTTTCAGCATCTTCCATAGTAATTCCAGATAAGTTTGCATACTTTCCAAAAACAAATGCTATTATTGCCGATAAAATTACACCTGATAAAGTTCCAATTACGGATACCAGTGTTTTTTTATTAAATCCACTTATAAGTGTAAGAGTTACAGCTGTACTTAGTGCTACTACTATCACTGCTGCTATAATAGGGCTTACACCTTTAAATATCATTGGCAACATTAAATAAACTATACTTGTTCCTGTAAACATAAGAGATACTAAAGATTTTAAACCTTTAAATTTACCTACAATTAAAGTCACTAAAACAAATAAAGCTGTTAAAATAATAAGAACATTACTTCTTTTATAACTAGATATATTTATGTCTTCTATTTGACCATCTTGTTCATATATTGCTAATACAACTTCCATTCCCTCTTGTGCTATTATATTGTACATTCTACTTACATTGTGACTTATCTCATGTTCTTGTCCTTCAAATGGTCCATCAAGAATCTTTACTTTACATTTTTGTAGACCTATTTGCACATCATCCACATAAGGATCATCTTGTAATGAATTTTGTAATACAGTAATTACTTTACCACTATAATATTCTATATTTTTATTAAGTTTGTCTTCCACAAACCCTCCTTTAAATATAGAGTTAGATGCAAATATAATACCTATGCTCAAAAGTATGGTAACAATAACTATATATATTTCTCTTTTCTTATCTGTCATACTAAATCTCCGCCATCTTCATATTTAATAAGAGTCTTCCCCATGATTATCATAGAGAAGAACTCATTATTTTATATAGGATATTATTTACGTTTTCTATTTAATCCTATTACACCTACTGAACATCCTATTAACATTATTGAACTTAATAGAATTCCTGCATCACCTGTTTGTGGTGAATCATTTGAATCTTCATCTTTGTCACTATCTGTTCCTGGTTTATCAGTTGAATTATCGTCTTCATCATCTGTTCCTGGTTTATCAGTTGAATTATCGTCTTCATCATCTGTTCCTGGTTTGTCAGTTGTGTTGTCGTCTTCATCATCTGTTCCTGGTTTGTCAGTTGTGTCGTCGTCTTCATCATCTGTTCCTGGTTTGTCAGTTGTGTCGTCGTCTTCATCACCTGTTCCTGGTTTGTCAGCTGTGTCGTCGTCTTCATCACCTGTTCCTGGTTTGTCAGCTGTGTCGTCGTCTTCATCACCTGTTCCTGGTTTGTCAGTTGTGTCGTCGTCTTCATCACCTGTTCCTGGTTTATCAGTTGTGTCGTCGTCTTCATCATCTTCTACAACTTTAACTTCTAAAGTATTTCTAACTCTTAGTCTGTTTCCTTCTGAATCTTCAGATGCTAAACCTATTGCACTTACTTTGCTTCCAACTTCTATATCTTCAGCAAATTTACCTTTAGATTCGTCTGTAACACCATCACCTATGTAACCATTTAAGTAAACTCTAGCTTCTCCGCTTCCATCATTTACATATACGTTACCTTTTTCTCTGTCCATTCTAGTAACAGTTCCAACAACTTCAGTTAATACACCTTGATTTTCAACAAGCATACTATCTCCTGTTGTCATCTTTGTTGGTGCTATTTCATTTATGCTTTCGTCTATTATTTCTAAATCTTCTAATTCATTTCCTATGGCCATTTGTGTTTCACCTTCGTAAGCTCCAACTGTACCTTTGATTCTTACTTTTTGACCAGCTTTAAGTGGTGTTTGAGATACACCAAATACGTTTATACCACCAGTTTCATCTTGTATATATATACATTCGAAGAAAGCATTTTTAGGTTCTACTGCTTCAGATTGAGCAGTTACAGTTCCTTCTAATATGAACTCTTGTCCCATTAAATCTGGTGTTCCATCTTTGTCTTCATCTTTTCTAAATTCAGCTATACTTAATTTTTGTATTTCTTTTTGTGGTAATGCCCAGTCAAATATTTGACTTAATATTTTCATATTTGATTTTTGTTTTTGATTTTCACCGTCTATTTCAAAATCAGATAAGAAAGTATTACCTGATACAACTACTTTAGCTCCATTGTCTAATTCTTCTGCAGCTAATACGGCCACATTTCCTTTTTCCACTGGTACATTATCCTTATCTCCATCTTGGTTAACTGACTCTGTTGTAGTGTGACCTTTAACAAGATAATCAACACCTTCTGAAGTTGCTCCATCAGCAAGTACTACTGAAGCACCACTGTAGAAACTGTATAAATCAGCTTTTGTTAAACCTTTTACTAAGTTGTAGTTTGGAGATTCATATGTATTAAACATTAATCTATATGGTTGACCTTCATTATTTTCATTATCTGTAACTTGGTCATCATTAACTCTTAACTTAGAACCTATTGTTTCTAATATTGGGTTAACTTGTGCAGAGTTAGAGTATTCGCCCTTAGCATCTCCGTAGTCAGCTCTTGTAGAAACTATTATATCTCTACCTGATTCTACGTAATCCTTAATTGCAGCTAATTCCTCTGCTGAGTAATTACCTTTTTTCTCACTCTTACCTTCTGGGTCAGTTATTATTAATAACTCAACATTGTTTAAACTTTCTTTTGTTATTGGTTCTTCATTTATTTCAGCTAAACAATCTCTCTTAGCAAACTCATCTATTAATCCATTTACATTTCCTGCATAATGTCCAGTTACGTATTGATTTCCTTTTGAACCATCTATCATAACTCTACTTACTGATGCTGGATCTTTAACATTGAATTTTATACTCTTAGTAAATACTTTTTCAGTACCTTCATAATTTAATGTAGCTCTTGCCCATACTACTTGGTCTCCAAGATTTTCTGGTACAAATGTTATCTCTGAACCTATAGCATTACCTGGTAAAATTTCATCTATAACTTCTTCTTTTATTTTATTATCATCAGATATTGAATTATTGAAGAATTCTAATTTAATATTTTCTAATTTATTTTCGTTATTGTTGTAGAATTCAAATTTAGCTGTTAAATCTTCACCTTTTAATGGTATTGATCTATCTACACTTGGCTCGTTGAATCCTGCATTGAATGATTCACCAACCCAAACTGGTGATGAAACTAATATATCCTTATCTTTTTGCTCTACTTTTACATAGTAATAAGTATATTGTGGATCTAATTCTAAGTTCCAAGTAGCAGTATTTGAGTTGAAGTTTTTAGATGCAACTTCCACACCACCATTTGATATTATAGATATTTTTCCTATAACATCATCTGCATCTGGATCATCTACTTTTATACTTACGTTTAATTTCTTAACGTCTGAACCTAAAGTAGCACCCATCATTTGATTATTAACTCTGTAGTCAATAGTCATGTTTTTATCTTCTGTTGAATATACCATCTTATCTCTCATAGATTGGTATAAAGCTTCTTTTGTATTTTCAGGAGCTATTATAACAGTTCTTGCATCATTTGCTGTCATCCAGCCTTTTTTGTGGTTATCTTGGTTGTTTGTTGGAGCAACATGCCATCCCTTATCTAAAGCTCTTGTATAGTATTCGTAACTTGGGAAATGTCCACTTCCTCTTACAGGACCTTCTCCATTTCCTACTTCTATTAAATTAACTAATTTATCAGTTGTTGCACTATAGAAACCAAAGTCTCCGAAATCACCAAATGTTTTCCCCGGGTGATTTAATTGTGATACTGATGATTTTACATTATTTAAATTTTCATAGTAAGTTTTTAAATCCATACTACTATTTGATCTAGTTTCAAATCCTGGTGTGTTGAAAGTATTTATATGACCCCATCCACCTGTAGAACCTGACCAAGTCATTTCATATCCATATATAGCTGAGAAATCACTTGCTTTGTCATATTCATCAGCTACACTTTGAGCTTTTGTCCAAGCCGTACTTGCTGAACCATCTAATATGCTTGTCTGTGTATCGTTGTCAAACCAGTTAGAGTGGTCTGTTACTGCATAGTAATCAGCTTTTCCTTTTTCTTTTGCCCATTCATAAGCTTCTTCTAAAGTTCCTGAACCATCAGATATGTTTGTATGAGAGTGAAGTTGACCTACAAGATGTTGTAATTCTCCCACTCTGAAAGTCCACTCATGAACTGTTTGAGTCCCTTCTTCATTACTAACTTCCACTTTTACACTGTGAGATCCATCTTTTAAAGAAGTTTTAACTGGGTATTTTACATACTCAGAAGTTATCTCTAATCCTGATGTTATTTCCTTTGAATCTAAATACATCTTAACTGATGATGTATCTATTTTTTTAGTGTCACTGTAATGAACTTCTATTATTGGTTTACTTCCACTTTCTAAAACTAAGTTTGATTGTGGTGAATATTTATTTATAGAAGGTCCCTCACTTGGAGTTGGAGTTGGTTCTGGATCTGGGTCTGGTTCTGGAGTTTCAACTTCAACCTTTGTAAATGTTGCAGATGAACCGTATATTTGTACAGTATCTTTATATCTACCCATAGTAGCTTTTACATCCACAATATCTCCAGTTTCAACTTCTAATCCACTTGGTATAAAGTAAATATCTAAAACATCATCACCTTGCTTTAGAATTTTCTTTCCTAAATCAAGTTCAGCTCCTTTTATTTCTACATAAAGTGAATCATGATTTGTTTCTTTTAGTTCTTTTATTGTTTTTTCTACTGCTTCAGGCATTCCAGCTTCTTTAACTACTTCTACTTCAGTAGCTTGTACTTGAAGAAGGTTATTAAATGGCTTTAATTTTCCTGTAACCTTAATTTCCATTCCATTTTTAGCACCAGATAAATCTATCTTACTATCATAGTTTGATACAGAAATTGCTCCAGTACTGTCTTGTATATGTACCTCTTTGTCCCTATCATTGAAAGAAACAACACCACTTATCTTTACTTCAGCTCCAGTTTCTAATCCTCTAGCTTCAGCAATTGATATATATTCTTCTGGTAATGCTTCTTCTGTAGCTTCTTCACTGTTTTGGTGAACTCCTAGACTGTCCACATTAGTTGTGTTGATTTTATCATTTTTCTCTTCTTTAATCTCAAAAGAGTCTATTTCTTTGTGATTCCCATTACTTTGTTCTTCTCTAAGAACTAATAAATCACTTTTATCAGATGTAAGTACTTGACTGTCAGTTTCACATGCCTTACCTTCCTTTACTAATTCTGATATTTTAGTATTAAATTCATCATTTTCTGAGCTAGCTGATGCTATTACATATGTGTCTCCTGGATTAATCTCATTATCTTCTAGCTCATATGCAACTACTGGCTTTTTACCACCATCTTCATAGCTGGCAATGTTGTATTGCCCTAAGTTAATGCTTTTCTTTGAAGCATTATAAAGTTCGATTGCTTTTGTTCCCTCACCTAAATGAGCATACTCTGAAATTATAAGGCTTTCACCCTCGTTCGCCTTTAATTCTCGATTATAATCTGCCCACACTAATGAATTTGGTGCAACTGCAGAAAAAATCATTGATAAAGATAGTACTCTACCCATCACTTTAGATTTCGACTTACTTAACATAAATATCCTCCCTTTATAAATGTCTTTTGTCCTTATTTATAATAACATACTTTTTATTGATATAAAGATAAAAATACATATTATTTTCTTTTTATGCTATACTTTTTACTTTTTTAACGCTCTTTTAACATTTTTTTCGATATTTTTTATAAGTATATTTCACTTTTTTAAAGCTTATTATAATTTCATACAATTTTAACTTTTAATAGTGTATACTTTTTAATCAAAAGATGTATACTTTTTCTTGTTTGCCCTTGAGTTCAATAATTTTCCACTTATAAGGTGTTTGTTGAAGGTTATGAGCAACTTATTGATGATGCCCATAATGCTGGCAAAAAGATATACTTCTGTACAAGAACACCTTGGAAGGGATACACTCGTAATATTTTAGGTCGTGGCGACGATGTTCAATGGACTAAATAATCGGAAGAAATGAGAACAGAACTAAATGAATAGATAATGTCAAATAATGATTCTGATGGAGCTATAGACTTATCTAGCTTAAGTGATACAAGTGATTCAGCTAAGTTAAAATCAAAATATACTACTGATGGTGCTCATTTAACAAAAGCTGGCCAACAAGCTCTTGTAAACGCCATCGATACAAGTCTATTTAATTAATAATCATAAGTAATAATTTTGTTAATTAATTATAGGTATAAAAATAAGGTAAGTTATATCTCTATAACTTACCTTATTTTTATTATTTATGTACTATTAGAAAGTCTACTATCTTTTTATTGTTATATTATTCTTCGCATCATTTCCCATTTAACAACGTAAAAAATTCTATTCGTTATTAATTTGCTTATTCCTTTATTTATATTTTAATAATCATTTTCTACATTGTTTTAAATAAATCAAATTTTACTCGTTCCTTTACTTACATTCTAGCAATCACCTTCTGCAATTTTTAAATAAATCAAATTTTACTTGTCCCTTTACTTACATTCTAACAATCATCTTCTACAATTTTTAAATAAAGTAAACCTTACTTACTGTTAAAGTTTGGAGCATACTGACCTGCAAGTCTTATAGCTTCTACTAAACTTATTTCGTTGGCTATGTTTTTCCAAGCTATATCGAATGCTGTCCCATGGTCGACTGATGTTCTTAAAAATGGCATATTGTTTGTTATGGATATAGTTCTATGGAAATCCACAGTTTTTGTAGCTATATGACCTTGGTCATGATAAAGTGAAAGTACGGCGTCGAACTTTCCTTGAAGTCCAAAGAAGAAAACTGAATCTGCACCTATTGGACCTACCACGTCTACTCCTTCTTTTCTTGCTCTTTCTATTGCTGGTTCAATTTCTCTTTCCTCATCTCCAAACAGTCCATGCTCTCCACAATGAGGGTTTAAACCTGCCACTGCCATTCTTGGATTTTCTATTCCCAATTGTTTTAAAGCTTCTTTTGATCTTATTATAAATTCATACATATTTTCCTCCGTCACTAAATCACAAGCCTTTCTAAGAGAAACGTGTCTGCTTAGAAAGAATACTCTCAAATCTCTTACTTGGAACATAGTCAAAGGATTATATGTTTTTGTTAAATCTTCTAATACTTCTGTATGTCCTATATACGGCACATTCCCTGCTTTAAATGATTCTTTGTTAAGTGGTGTAGTTGCTATTGCTTTAACTCTGCCTGCCATAGCATAATCTATTGATTTTGCTAAATATTCAAAAGCAGCCTTTCCACACATTCCACTAACTTCACCTGGTTCAAACTTATCCATGTCTATGTTATCTATATTTACTAAGTTTAATATTTTGTTGTTGTACACTCCATCTTCTGGGTTTTCTATAATATTTATTTTCATTTCTACTTCACAAACTTCTATAGCTTTTTCTAAAATTTCTTTGTTTCCAAATACAACTATGTTTGCGTAAGTGTTTGTTTCTTCTTTTGATATTGATTTGACCACTATCTCCGGTCCTATTCCTGCTGGATCTCCCAAAGGCACTCCTATATATTCTTTATTCATAATGACTCCTCCAAATTTTTTCTTATTCTATATTCTTCTAAACCTTTATATTTTATAATTTTAATAATTGCGAATTCTAAGCAAGCAACCTGCTTAATCTAATATTAAACAAACTTGAATATATTTGAACTTTTTCTTTAATATCATATTATTATACTGTAAATTACAATTCTAATCATACAATTTTGTTAAAATATGACAATAAACAAGTATAAAATCTATAATAAAAAAGCATCCTTAATAGGACGCTTCTAAAATACAATTTTTATCTTTAATTTTATTTAGGTATTTAGATATTATATATTTTGTAAATCTAACTTAAAGAAATCTTCCAATGGCAACAATGCTGCACCAATTAAATCTGATTTACAATTCTTAGAAAATAAAATATCTATATTCTTTAAATAAGGTAGTTTAATATCATCTTGAATTAATTTAATAATAAGATCTTTATATGGTCTTAATAAAAGGCTGAATTCTCCACCTATTAATATACTTGAAGGATCAAATATAACCATTAAATTATATATACAATAACTTAATCTCTCAATTACAATATTTATTAAATCTAAAGCTAATTCATCTTTCATATCAACTAAATTTGAAAATTCTTTAAATGTTTTTATCTTAATATCTTTGCTTTTATTATTATATGTTTTAACAATATTGCATGTAGATAAATAATCATCTAAATAATCATTAGTTTTTCCCATTAACTTCATATGTCCAAACTCTCCAGCTCTTCCAGATCCTCCACCGTATATTTCATTATTAATTACTATACCTCCACCTAGACCAATATTAATTGATAAAAATAATAAACTTTGCTTATTTATATCATCAATATAATTTTTTTCACTTAACAATGATAAATTTGCCTCATTATCATAATATAAATTATAATCGTACTTATTAATATAGGAGTTTAAATTTACATCAGACATACCAACATTAGTATACTCAATAATATTACTTTCCTTATTTATTATCCCAGGTATAGATATTCCTACACCTAACAAATTTTTTTTATCTATATTATTTTCTTTCAATATAAAATCTATTCTTTCTTTACTCCAGTTCATAAAATCGTCAAATTCAACAAACTTTATATTATGTGATTCACTATATATAACTTCTTTTCTTAAATTTAATATTACTATATCAATATAATTTAACGCTATCCTAATTCCAATTGATATACGAGAATTTGGATTAAAATGTATTACCTTAGGTCTTCTTCCACCTGTATAAATTGTTGATTCAAGCTCATCTACAATATTCATATCTTTTAACGCATTTATATTAGTTGTTACTGTTGGTATACTTATTCCTAATATATTTGCTATATCAAACTTTGTCATCTCATTATTATTGGCTAATAAATTTATTATTTTATTTTTATTTACTTCTTTTATAATACTTATCTTATTTTCCTTCATTAAATCCAACTCTTTCTTATCTAGTCTCTCTATAAATTATATATTAATTTATGCTAATTTTGCATTAATATTTAGCTTCTAATAGATTTAATTTTTACTAATTATCTCATTTTAATAAATTCAAAAGAGTGCTGATAGGTATCAGCACTCCTCATTTTATAATTCTTTATACATAAAGTAATCAAAATCTGCATTTATACTATTTCCTGTCATATCTTGACAACACATACCTACAAATGCCCCTGTAAAGAATCCTGGATTACCGTGCTCAACTACATAATCATCTGATAACTTATCAGCTTCTAGTACTATATCTAAATATGTCCAATTTTCTTTATCAAACGAGTAAGCAAACTTCATCTCACTATAATCTACATCAACTTTAAAATGTATTTGTTTAATATTATTATCTACATAGATTTTTTCGTTTACATATGGCTGAGTAAATTTCATATTATCACATTGTATAAAATCTATAACTCTTTTTTCTGCCACTTCATCATAGCAAATATTTAAATACATCCAATTCTCAGTATTATAATAGCAAACTAATCCAGCTGTTTGTTGGAATGTATCTGGTTCAAACTCTAAACCTGTCTGTGCTGTAAATTTAAAGTTTTGCCAACGTCTAGCTACTAATGATTGAACAAATCTTGAATTTAATGAACTTTTACCATAAAGTCTTAGATATCCTGGTCTTTCTTTTAAAGTCATTACACTTTCATCTAATGGAACTCTAAGTGTTTGGAAATGTATGTTCAGTTCTTCATTATCAAAATCATCGTACTCTACAACGTTTGTAGTTTGAGGAATTTCTTCCATTCCTTCAACTTCTATAGTTAGTTTAGGCTCATTTCCATCTTTAATATAAGGCCAATCACCTTCATTCCACACCATTTCTTGGATAGCTGTTTCTCTACCAAGAGGACAATACCCTCTTTCTGTTAAAGGTCTTCCCACAAGGTGAGTAACATACCACTGTCCATTTTGTGCTTGTACAAAAGATCCATGTCCAGCTTTTTGTAATGGATTTTTAGGATTATTGTAAGAAGTTAGCATAGGATTATTTGGATGTACTTCATACTCTCCCCATAAATCTTTTGATCTAGCAACTGTTATAGCATGTTCATATTGTGTTCCACCTTCTGCTACAACAAGATAATAATATCCATCTTTTTTGTATATATGTGGAGCCTCAACTAATTTTATGTCAGTTCCTTTAAAAATAGTTTTAGCTTTTCCTATTAATTTGTTTTCTTCAGTAGAATACTCTTGTAACATTATCCCATAGAACGGATGATTATTTGTTCTATGATACCATACCATATTCATTAAATACTTTCTACCATCATCATCATGGAACAAAGATGGATCAAATCCCTTACTATTTAAGTATATTGGCTCACTCCATTCTCCATCTATTGTGTCGCATGTAACTAAGTAGTTATGAGCATCTTTCCATATTCCATCTAACATTTTTACATCAGTATAAATTAACCAAAATTTATTATCACAATATGTTAAGCATGGTGCCCATATTCCACCTGAATCAGGATTACCTATCATATTTAATTGACTTAATCTGTTTAAAGGTCTACTTACAAGCTTCCAATTTTTTAAGTCTTTTGAATGATGTATTTGAACTCCTGGAAACCATTCAAACGTAGATGTAGCTATATAGTAATCATCTCCAACCCTACATATACTTGGATCTGGATTGAAACCTTTTAATATTGGATTTTCTATTTTTATCATATTTTTTATTCCCCCCTTATGTATAAACATTCCATTAGTAAATTAATTACTATTCTGTAGTTTCAGTAGTAAATTGTGCTTCTTTTTTCTTTCCATACTCTACTATTTCATCAGCTAGTATCCATTTAACATCAATTGGATAATTATCTTTTACTTCTTTTCCTTCTATAGATTCAACTAATGTATCTATAACTTGTCTACCTATTGCATAAGAATCTTGATCAACTATACCAGTTATAAGACCTTTTTCTATACCATTTTCCCATGTAGGAGTATAGTCAAATCCAAAATGATATATTTTTCCTTCTTTACCTTGAGATTTAATCGCTTCCATAACTCCAGTATCTGGCCCTTCTGAACCTAATGAGAATACTGCTGCCAGATCACTATTTGCAGTTATTTGACCTTCAAGTTGTCTCTTTGATTCAGCTGATTGATCATCATCTTGTATTGGCTCTAACCAAGTGAAGTTTGCTGCATCCGCTCCCATAACTTCTTCAAATCCTTCTTTGATACCCTCTTGTCTAGAAACCATAGTTGTTTGTGTAAGGTTAACAGCAACTAAAGATATTTTTCCTGAAGTTATACCTTTTTCTTTTAAATATGTAGCTCCTTGTTTTCCTAACTCAACTCCTGCTAATTTGTTATCTGTTCCTACATAAGATAATCTATTTTCTGGTGTATTTACATCAGCATCAAATGTAACTACAGGTATGCCTGCATCAGTAGCTTCTTTTATCTTTCTATCAAACATATCAGGGTCGATTGGCGCTATAGCTATTCCTACTGCTTCTTCAGAAATTGCTTCATCTAAGAAACCTAAATGTTTTTCATTTTTTTGTGGTTGAGTTGGAGGTGAAGTTTTAAATACTAAGTCATATCCTAATTCTTTTGCTCTATCTTGTGCTGCTTTTTTCATAGGTGACCAATATGCTCCTGTATCAACTATTGGAATAAAATATAAAGTTTTGTTATCTTCTTTTGAAGTAGAAGAACATCCAACTATGCTTCCTCCAATTAACATAATACTCATTAGTACTGCTAGCGATTTTTTTAGTTTCATGTTTTTCCCCCTAAATAATAGTATTTTTTATAAAATAATTGCTTATTAATTAAGCTATATTTTTGTCTTGCTTTTTATTTTTTTTGATTTTTGCAAAGCTTCCTCTTCTATAGAAGTCAATAATTACTGCTCCTATAATAATTAAACCTGTAACAGAATCTTGAACAAAGGCATTCATTCCCATCATAGTAAGTCCATTTTTAAATATTTCTATTGTGAATATACCTGCTATAGCTCCACCTATAGTTCCTATTCCTCCACCAAATCTTGTTCCTCCTATTATTGCAGCTGCCATTGCAAATGCATCAAGACCAACACCTTCTGCTGGAGCCCCAACATTTAAGCTTGACATTAACAAAATACCTGCTAATCCACCTAAACATCCTTCTAACATATATACCTTGATAAAATGTTTTTCAGTTTTTATTCCTGATAATCTAGCTGCTTCTTTATTTGATCCTACAGCATAACAGAATCTACCAAATCTAGTATTTTTCATTAAGTATACTGCTCCTATAACTAATACGATAAATATTATAGTATTACTATATATAACATTTAGGAAAACCTTTGTATTGGACATATTATAAAACCAGTCTGGAACTCCTTTTATATATATACCGTTAGTTGCAAATAATACAAGACCTCTTATTAAATAGTTTGTACCTAGTGTTAATATAAATGGTTCTAATTCAAATCTAGTTATCAAGAATCCATTTAACCATCCCCAGAATATACCTATTAATAAAGTTATTGTTATTATTATTAAAGGATTAACTCCTATAGTAGATAAATACGCAGCTGCTGTACCTGCAAATGCCGCTATTGATCCTATTGATAAGTCAACTCCTCCAGTTATTAAGACCATTGTAATACCGATAGTCATTATACCAACAGTTGGTATCTGTCTAAAAAAGTTTCCTATGTTTGCTTTTCCCAGAAATGTAGGGCTAATTAAAAAAAATGTTATTATTAAACATCCTAATACAACATATAACCAATTATTAGCTAATAACTGCTTTAAATTCAACTTCTTTTCCATTTAAACTTCCCCCTATAGTAGCTAATTCCATTATTTTTTCTTGAGTACAATCATCTTTCTTTAACTCTCCAGTTATTCTACCTTCACACATTACATAGACTCTATCAGACATACCTAGTAACTCTGGCATTTCTGATGAAATCATTATGATGCTTTTTCCTTCTTTAACTAAATCATTCATTAAGTTGTATATTTCAGATTTAGCACCTACATCTATACCTTTAGTAGGCTCATCAAATATAAATATATCGCTATTTGTATTTAGCCATTTTGCTATTACAATTTTTTGCTGATTTCCTCCTGATAAAGTACCTGCTATAGTTTCTAAATTATGAGTTTTTATTTTTAATAAATCCTTATACTTTATAGATATTTCTTTCATCTTCTTTTTATCTAATATGGATTTATTTAACATTGTCATAGTTATATTGTCTTCAACAGATAGAGGTAAGCATAATCCCTGTTTCTTTCTATCTTCTGTTATAAGACATATTTTATTATTTATAGCATCTATTGGATTTCTGATTGTAACTTGTTTTCCATTAATAGCGATACTTCCTGAACTCATTTTATCAGCACCAAATATTAATCTTACTAATTCTGTTCTCCCAGAACCAACAAGTCCAGATATCCCAATAATTTCACCTTTTCTAAGATTGAAACTTGCATTTTTTATTTCACCATTAGCACTTTCTATGTTTTTACACTCTAAAACTATATCGCCTGGTGTAACTGTTACTTTTGGGAATAAATCATTTAATTCTCTACCAACCATCATTTTTATTAAATCTTTTTGGCTAACTTCCTTAACATCGCAACATCCTATATAAGCTCCATCCCTCATTATTGTTGCCCTATCACATATTTCAAATATTTCTTTTAATCTATGTGAAATGTATATAATAGAAACACCATCATTTTTTAATTTATTTATTACTCTAAATAAAGTTTCAACATCATTATTTGCTAGAGATGTTGTTGGTTCATCAAAAATAATCACCTTTGCTTTTTGACTTATAGATTTTGCTATTTCTATCATTTGCTTTTTAGCTGTAGGCAACTCTGACACTAGATTATTTGCATTTATATTAACACCTAATTCTTCTAATATTTCATTGGCATCTTTATATAGCTTTTTATAATCTACAATTCCTAAAAGTTCATTTTTATATGGTAATCTCCCCATATACATATTTTCTGCAACAGTTAGAGACTCCGCAAGATTTAGCTCTTGATGAACAAAGGCTATTCCAAGTTCAGTTGCTTTTTTAGGATCTATGAAATCTATTTTTTCACCATTAATATAAATACTACCTTCATCTTGCTTATGTACTCCACCTAAAACCTTCATTAAAGTAGATTTTCCTGCTCCATTTTCACCTAATAATGCATGTACCTCGCCCTTATTTACAGAAATATTTATACCTTTAAGAGCATACACACCTGGGAATCTTTTATGGATATTCTCCATTTTTAAAAACTCTTTCATAAATCATCCCCCTTTCTAACATTCTTAATTCATAATATTTTAAAACACTTTTTAAAATCATTTTAATAAGTTAATAAAATTATAGTCGAAATTAAAAACGTTTTCAACTATTTAAATATTATTTTATATAATTTTATAATCCTAGCGATAAATATCATTTTATGTATCATATTGTTATATTCTTAATTTTTTATATTTTACTGAAGTATGATCTATATAATACTTCAGTAAAATATTATAATATTAATTTCATATTACTGTATTTCTTTTACAACTTTCACAATATTGTCAGAGCATAAACCAAATTGCTTAAGTAAATCCTTAGCTGGTCCCGAGTGACCAAACTCATCCTGAACACCTATTTTTCTTACTATTACAGGATTAACTTGTGATAAATATCCACTTACTGCATCACCTAATCCACCTATAACTGAATGTTCTTCGCAAGTAACTATTTTTTTACACTCTTTAGCTGCTTTTAATACAATTTCTTCATCAAGAGGTTTTATAGTTGCCAAGTTAATAACTCTAGCACTTATACCTTCTAATTCTAGCAATTTTGCCGCTTCTATGGCTTCTTGCACCATAAGTCCAGTAGCTATAATTGCCACATCATTTCCTTCTTTTACAGCTTCACCTTTTCCTATTTCAAAAGTAAAGTTTTCTTCATCATGAAAAACAGGTACTGCTAATCTTCCAAAACGTATGTACACTGGTCCCTCATATTTATATGCAGCTTTAACTGCTGCTCTTGCTTCAACATCATCTGATGGAGAAAGTACTACCATTCCTGGTATACTACGCATTAATGCAAAGTCCTCACAACATTGGTGACTTGCTCCATCTTCTCCTACAGATATTCCTCCATGAGTAGCTCCTATTTTTACATTTAGATGCGGATATCCTATTGTATTTCTAACTTGTTCAAAACTTCTTCCAGCTGCAAACATTGCAAATGTGCTTGCAAAAGGTACTAATCCCATTGTACTCATACCTGCTGCAACGCAAGTCATGTTTGCTTCTGCTATTCCACAGTTAAAATGTCTATTTGGAAATTCCTTTTTAAATACTCCTGTTTTTGTAGCAGCTGCTAAATCCGAATCTAAAACAACAAGATTATCGTATTCTCTTCCTAGCTCAACTAGTGCTTTACCATAACTATCACGAGTGGCAATTTTTACTTCTGATAATGTTAATGACATTTACATCGCCTCCCATTTCTTATATTCTTCATTTAACTCTTCCATAGCTTTTGAATATTCTTCTTCATTTGGGGCTTTTCCATGCCATCCAGCATTATTTTCCATAAATGAAATACCCTTACCTTTTACACTGTTCACCACTATGGCAAATGGTTTACCTTTAGTTTCTTTTCCTTGTAAAAATGCTTCTTCCATTTCTTCAAAACTATGAGCATCTATGGATTTAACTACAAAACCAAAAGCTTCTAGTTTATCTACTATTGGATATGGGCTCATAACGTCTTTTATACTTCCATCTATTTGAAGCCCATTATTATCAACTATTACACATAAATTATCCAGTTCATATTGTGAAGCAAACATTAAGGCTTCCCAAACTTGACCTTCTTGTATTTCTCCGTCTCCTAATAAAGTATATACTCTACAATTTGAATTTAAATATTTTGCTCCCTTTGCCATGCCAACAGCAGTAGATATACCTTGACCTAAACTTCCTGTACTCATGTCCACACCTGGAACAGTATTCATATTAGGATGACCTTGTAAATAACTATCTATATGTCTTAGTGTTTTTAAATCTTCCACTGGAAAGAATCCTCTATTAGCTAAAGTTGAGTAAAGACCTGGCGCTGTATGCCCTTTAGAAAGGACGAAACGATCTCGTCCTTCCCACTTAGGATTTTTAGGGTCTATATTCATTTCTTTAAAATACAAATATGTAAATAAATCAGCTGCTGAAAGGCTTCCTCCTGGATGTCCTGATTTTGCATTATATGTACCTTCAATTATACCCCTACGAACTTTACAAGCTGTAAGTCTTAATTGTTTTTCTTCTGATAAGTTCATTTTATTCACCAAACACTTTCTTGTAGTCTGCTTTGAATTTTTCAATTCCTTGATCTGTAAGTGGATGTTTTACCATTTGTTCAATTACGCTATATGGAACTGTTGCTATATGAGCACCAGCAAGGGCACAATCTGTCACATGCATTGTATTACGAACAGATGCAGCTATTATTTCAGTATTTATATCATCATAATTATCAAACATTTTAACTATAGTTCTTATAAGATCTATACCTGGTTGAGATATATCGTCTAATCTACCTAAGAAAGGTGATACATAAGTTGCTCCTGCTCTTGCTGCAAGTAAAGCTTGATTTGCATTGAATACTAAAGTTACATTAGTTTTTATTCCTTCTGAGCTAAGAACTTTACAAGCTTTTAATCCTTCCATAGTCATTGGTATTTTTACAACCATATTTGGATGTATTTTCGCTATTTCACGACCTTCAGCTATCATACCCTCTGCATCTATAGTAGTTGCTTTAACTTCTCCACTTATTGGTCCATCTACAATACTTGCTATTTCAGCAATTACTTCCTCAAATACTCTTCCTTCTTTTGCTATTAATGATGGATTTGTTGTTACTCCACATATTACTCCTGCATCATTAGCTTTTTTGATATCTTCCACATTAGCTGTGTCTATAAAAAATTTCATACTATTACTCCCCCTTTTTTATTAATTAACAAAATGGATTTTCTGTTTTATAACGAACACCTTTTGGTTGGTTATAATCAATTTCTTCAACACAAACACCTAAATATTTGAACACTTCATATAATGTTTTTCCAAAATGTCCAAATGCTACTGCACCATGGTGTGGATAATTCTTTTCTATTAATACATGACGATAGAATCTTCCCATTTCAGGTATAGCAAATATTCCTATAGCTCCAAATGACTTAGTAGCTACTGGTAATACTTCTCCTTGTGCAATATAAGCACGAAGTTTTGCATCAGAAGTACTTTGTAAACGGAAGAAAGTTATATCCCCTGGAACTATATCTCCTTCTAATGTACCTTGAGTAACTTCTTCTGGTAGTGATCTTGCCATTATTTTTTGGTATTTCATTTCACAGAAAGATAATTTACTTGATGCAGTGTTTCCACAATGGAATCCCATAAATGTATCTTTTAGAGTATATTCATATTTAGGTTTTATATCTTCATTATACATATCACTTGGTACTGTGTTGTTTATATCAAGTAAAGTAACTGTGTCATTACTTACAACTGTACCTATAAACTCACTAAGTGCTCCATATATATCAACTTCACAAGAAACTGGAATTCCTTTATCTGTTAAACGGCTATTTACATAGCATGGAACAAATCCAAATTGAGTTTGGAATGCTGGCCAACATTTACCTGCTATAGCAACAAAATCACGAGATCCTTTATGAGCTTCTACCCAGTCAAGTAATGTAAGTTCATATTGAGCTAATTTTTCTAATATTTCAGGTTTTTTATTTCCTTGACCAAGTTCAGCTTCCATTTCTTTTACTATACTTGGTATACGCTCATCATTAGCATGATTTTTGAATGCTTCAAATAAATCAAGTTCTGAGTTTTCTTCTATTTCAACTCCAAGATTGTAAAGTTGCTTTATTGGAGCATTACAAGCAAGGAAGTCTTGAGGACGTGGTCCAAAAGAAATTATTTTTAAATTTTGTAATCCATATACAGATTTAGCTATTGGCTCAAATTCATGTATCATATCTGCACATTCACTAGCAGTTCCCACTGGATATTCTGGTATGTATGCTTTTATATTACGAAGTTTTAAATTGTAGCTTGCATTTAACATTCCACAATAAGCATCTCCTCTATCATCTAAAAGCTTATCTCCACTTTCTTCTGCTGCAGCTATAAACATAACTGGTCCACCAAATTCTTTAGCTAATAAAGTTTCAGATGTTTCTGGTCCAAAGTTTCCAAGATAAACAACAAGTGCATTACAATCTGCTTCTTTTACTTCTTTAAGTGCTTTTCTCATATGTATTTCATTTTCTACACATGTTGGACATTCGTATATTTCACCATATTTTTCTGTATACTCTTTTACTACTGCTTTACGTCTATTTTCAGAAAGTGACATTGGAAAACAGTCACGGCTTACTGCAACTATTCCTATTTTAATTTTTGGCATATTATTCATAACTAAATTCCCCTTTTCATTTTATAATATTATATTTTTTCCATGTATTCCATTTACTGCATTTTCTATATTTGCTTCTTCATGAGCTATTAACCATTTATTTCTTGCAAATAATAAAGCATTTTCATTTTCTTTTGATATGTCAAAATCTATATCTGTGTTTGTTCCTTTTGGTAAAACTACTACACACTTGAAATTTTTATTGTCTACTCCACAAGGTGCATAGTGTAGGGTAGTTGCATAAACTTCAATAGCTGTTCCCTTTGGAACTAAGAAAGCCTCTACTTTTGAACTATCATAAGTGAAATCTTCTGTAATATCTTGTTGTGATCCAAGAAGTAATATTAAGTCTGTTGCTGCAATATTTACTTCACTATCTCTGTGATATTCTAATGCATTTAATTTATTATTGTGTCCATTACAATATCCTATTTGGATAGGCATACCGCCATATACCTCATTTTGTAGTATTTTCATATCTTCAGTATTTTCTAGTTCTACAATAGAAGGATTATAAATAACGTTTTCATCACATTCTGTATTTTCCATTAACTTTAATAATTCATCAAATTTATAATTTCTAAGTATTTTTCCATACTTCTTAAAAGAAGCATCCTCTATACTATTAATCTTCATATTCCACCTCTATTATAATAATTCTTTGTATAAGTTTTTAACAGTAGGATATATTTCTTTGAACTTTTTATAAGCACTATCATAAAGTGATACAAGTTCAGGATCAGGTTTAACAGTGTTCACCACTTTAACTATTTTATCAGTAGCATCTTTTACACTTTCAAACTCATTACAGCCTACTGCTGCTAACATGGCAGCACCTAAAGCTGGTCCTTCTTCCACATCAATTTTTTCAACATTTATATTTAATACATTTGCTATTATTTCAACCCAAATTTTACTTTTAGCTCCTCCACCACAAATCTTAGTACTATTTATTTCAATTCCTAAAGATTTAGCTACTTCAAAACTATCTCTTAGTGCAAAAGCTACTCCTTCAAGAACAGCTTGTGACATTTCTTGACGAGTAGTATCCATACTCATCCCAATAAAACATCCCCTAGCATTTGGATCATTATGTGGTGACCTTTCTCCCATAAGATATGGTAAGAAAAATACTTTGTTTTTTCCAAGTTCTTTTATACTATTTAATTCACTATTATATTCTTTAGTCTGTAATATTTCTTCTATCCACCATTTGTTACAAGAAGCTGCACTAAGCATACAGCCCATTAAATGATAGTTACCATCTGCATGAGCAAAAGAATGAAGTGCATTGTTATCATCTACTCCAAATTTTTCACTTGCAATAAATACAGTTCCAGAAGTTCCTAGTGATATGTTACACATACCATCACCTACTGTTGCAGTACCTATAGCCGCTGCAGCATTATCTCCTGCTCCTGCAATAATTTTTACATTTTCACTAAGGCCTAGTTCCTTGGCAACTTCTTTTGTAAGATTACCAACAACTTCATAGCTTTCATATATTTTAGGTAATTGACTTTCTTTTACTCCACAAATTTCCATCATTTCAGCTGACCAACACTTATTTTTAACATCGAATAATAACATTCCTGATGCATCAGAAACATCAGTACAAAATGTATTGCTAAGTTTATAAGCAAGATAATCTTTAGGTAACATTATTTTTTCTATCTTAGCAAAATTTTCTGGCTCATTATTCTTCATCCATAATATCTTCGGTGCTGTAAATCCTGCAAAAGCAATATTGGCAGTATAATTAGATAATCTTTTTTTACCTATGACATTATTCAAATACTCTGTTTCTTCTCCAGTTCTTCCATCATTCCAAAGAATTGCTGGACGAATAATATCATCATTTCTGTCTAATACTACAAGTCCATGCATTTGACCACCAAAACTTATACCTGCAACTTGACTTTTATCAAACGGTTCTACTAATTCTTTGATTCCTTTTATAGACTGATCAAACCAATGCTGTGGATTTTGCTCTGACCATCCATTCTTAGGGAAAGATAATGGATAATCCTTTGATACAATGTTTTTTATTGTTCCACTTTCATCCATTAACAACAACTTTACTGACGATGTCCCTAAATCGATACCTATATATAACATGTTCATCCCCCTTTGGTTTATGTGTTCGAGCACATTTTAATTGTATCTGCATATTTACAAAAAATCAACAAGTTTTTTTATTTTTATGTGCTTAAGCACATTTGACTTTTTTAAGTTCATATGATATTCTAGCTATATAAAAATCATTTAAAGGAGTTTATAATGGCTACTATAAAAGAAATTGCTGAATTGGCAGGTGTATCTAGAGGTACAGTTGATCGCGTGTTAAATAATCGTGGAATGGTTAATCCAGATACTGCTCGTAAAGTAAAAGAAATAGCAAATGCGCTTAATTATAAACCAAATAAAGCCGGTCTTATTTTAAGTGCTCAAAAAAAGAAACTAAAATTAGGTGTGATTTTATTTGGTGCTAGTAATCCTTTCTTTGATGATGTTATAAAAGGGATTAATGAAAAAAGCAAAGAGCTTGAAAGTTATAATTGTACAATAAAAATAAAATCTATTCCTTTATGTATAGATGAACAAATAAAAGCAATAGATGACTTTGTAAATGAAGGTATTAATGGCATTGCTCTTACGCCTTATAATGATAAAAAAGTTACTTCAAAAATAAATGAACTTTATGATATGGGAATTCCTGTAGTAACTTTAAATACAGATATAGAAGGATCTAAGAGACTTGCTTATGTGGGTAGTAATTATTATGAATCAGGAAAAACTGCTGCTGGCCTTATGAACATAATAACCCATGGAGATGTTAACATAGGCATTGTAAGTGGTTCTAAAAATGTTATGTGTCATAGCCAACGTATATTAGGATTTAAAGATTGTATAGAAAATAATTATCCTCATATTAAAATTGTAGAAACAGTTTACAATGATGATGATGATATTAAAAGCTATGAACTTACCTCCCAATTACTTAAAAATAAAGATATAAATGCATTATTTTTCGTAGCTGGTGGTGTATATGGAGGTTGTAGTGCAGTTATTTCTTCAAAAAAAGAAGATCATATAACAAGCATTTCATTTGACAATGTACCTACTACTAAAACAATGATTGAAAAAGGATTAATCAAAGCGACTATATGTCAACAGCCTGAACTTCAAGGTTCCAAACCTTTAGATATACTTTTTTCCTATTTATCTACAGGAGAACTACCTAAAAAAGAACATATTTACTTAGGCTCAGATATTCGTATAAAGGAAAATATTTAATATTATATTTTAAGTATTAAAAATTCAAAACTTAATTAAATTTTATTTCAATATAAAAAGGTATTGCATTTAATAATATCAATACCTTTTTCATATTAAGATCTATTTTCTTGTGCAAACAGCTAAAATATCTGAACAATGTCCAAAACAAATTTGACCGTTCAATTCCTTAAAAGCTCTCACCTTATAGTAATATTTTTTCCCGCTTTTTACATCATTATCTCTATAACATGTTTTTCCCTTATCTGTAAATGTGGCTATTCTCTTATAATTTCCATTTTCCCTAGTTGACCTATAAAGTTCATATCCAGAAGATTTATACACAGTTTGCCAACTTAATTCTACGGAACAATTGGATATACATTTAGACTCTAAATTTTTAACCATATCTGGACAAGTTGTCGTATCTAGTATATCAGATGGGCAACCTAAGCATATCTTATCACCCATTTTTCTAAAAGCTCTCACCTTGTAATAATAATTTGTTCCACAGTCTAAATCCCTATCTATATAACATGTTGTTTTACCACATACTTCATCTATTCTTCTGTAAATTCCATTTTTTATAGTTGATCTGTAAATTCTATATCCACTGGCACATTCTACTTGGCTCCACTCTAGTTTTATACAATTAGAACTTCTAGTTCTTGCCTGTAAATCCGTAACTTTGTCTGGTTTAGAATCTGCAGTTTTATTATTTTCTGTTGTAATAAATTTTTCTGTATTAATTCCCTTTATATTGTTCATCTTTGCAAATGAATGAGTTATACTTCCCATATTACCTATCATTAGTAATAAAGTTAAAAACAGTGCAATTATGTTCCTAATTTTTTTTGTCATTAATTTCCCTCCTATTGTTATGTAATAAGGTTATCCTCATTTATAATTTACCCTCTATATAGTAAATAATTCTACACAACTTAATTTATTAGGATTTGCTAAGGAAGGTTTAAATTTTGATAACGAAACTTATCTTGATTCTTCAAAAAAGTTTCAAGAATACCTATAAGTAAAGTTATTTATTATTATAGTTCCATGTTGGAAGGACCATAAATGCTGGAATTAATGCTTTAGTTAGTTAGCTTATTTACAAAAGAAGTATAGAGTAATTAATATATCACTCTATACTTCTTTATTTTTAAAATAAATTAGTCTAAATTAGCTCCATTAGTTTTTATAACATTTTGATACCAATAGAAACTATCTTTTCTTCTTCTTTTTCCACTACCATTTCCTAAATCATCTTGGTCCACATGTATAAAACCATAACGTTTAGTTATTTGTGACGTCGAGGCACTTATTAAATCAATTGGCGCCCAACTAGTATATCCCATTAATTCTACACCATCTTCTACAGCTTTCTTCATTTGCTCAAAATGTGATTTAAAATATGCTATTCTATATGGGTCATGTATGCTTCCATCTTCTCCTATAATGTCTTTTGCACCTATACCATTTTCAACTATGAATAATGGTTTTTTATAACGATCATATAGTTCTATTAGTGATATTCTAAGGCCTACTGGATCCACTTGCCATCCCCAATCACTTGATTCTAAATATGGATTTCTAACTCCAAGAACTGTATTTCCTGGCGTTCTTTCTGCATTAGGATCTACTGATTCTGTCATACTCATATAGTAACTGAATGATACGAAATCAACAGTTCCTTCTTTTATGATTTCTAAATCTCCCTCTTCCATTTGAGGATAATATCCTAATTTTTTAAGCTCAACAGTTTTAAGTCTTGGATATTCTCCAAATACCATTACGTCTGAATAGAAATGGTTGTCTAAGTTTTTGCTTTGTGTAGCGAGTACATCTGCTGGTGCACAAGTTCTAGGATAAGTCATTAATTTAGTAAGCATACATCCTATTTGACTTCCTGGTATAATTTCATGACACATTTTAGTTGCTATTGCTGATGCCACAAATTGATGATGTAACGCTTGATAACAACATTTTAATTCTTCTCCATTACACAACTCAGGTATTAAACCTCCAGTTGTAAAAGGATGGCGTATTATACTATCCACTTCATTAAAGTTAAGCCATAATTTTACATATTCTCCAAACTCTTCAAAACAGGTTTTACAGAATCTTGTGAACATATCTATTACTCTTCTATCTGTCCAGCCGTTATATTTTAAAGCCAGTTCAAGAGGCATTTCATAATGAGATAAAGTAACAAGAGGCTCTATACCAAGTTTTTTCATTTCTTGAAGTAGATTTCTGTAAAATTCTATTCCTTCTTTATTTGGCTCTAATTCTTCTCCTGTTGGAAATAGTCTTGTCCAGGCTATAGATATACGTAAAACTTTAAATCCAATTTCTGCAAATAGTGCTAAATCTTCTTTATAGTTATGATAAAAATCTATTCCTCTTCTTTTTGGATAATAAGTATTATCCGTATCTTGCATAGCTTCTTTGATTGCATCTAGAGAAACTGATACATGTTTTTTATAATCCTTCACATCCACATTAGGTTTATATGTTGCTATATCTGCTACAGACCACCCTTTTCCACCTTCATTAAATGCACCTTCTAATTGGTTGGCCGCAACGGCTCCTCCCCATAAAAATCCATCTTTAAACGCCATCTTATGCCTCCAATCTTACTGCTTTAAACAGTTCTTCTTCATTTTTAATTTTCCCTATTTTTCTATCTTCTATAGAGTATTTATCTCCATTTACTACTATAATTGGTGTTGTTAATTCATATCCATTTGATTTTATTTTGTCCATGTCAAATGTAAGCAAAGTATCTCCTGTTTTTATCTTTTGTCCGTTAGAAACTTTTATATCATAGTACTTTCCTTCAAGTTTAACAGTATCTAAACCTACATGCATTAACACTTCCGCTCCGTTATCTAAAGTTAAACCTACAGAATGTTTTGTGTCTGCTATCATACTTACTTTACCATTAGCTGGTGCTTTTAGTACTCCTTTTGATGGAATTATTGCTAATCCATCTCCAAGTATCTTTCCTGCAAAAACACTATCATTAACATCTTCTAAGTTTATTATTTCACCTTCTAAAGGACTTACTAATGTCATATCTTTTACTTCTATTTTATTATTCACTTCTTTTACTTCTTCAGATTCAGCTACTTCTTCTTTTGATTCTTTATATAAAATCATAGTTGCAGCTAGGGAAACTACAAATGCAATACCAAAACCAGCAAATGCATAACCTATATTTTTAGCATTACTAGGATCTATAAACATTGGCATTGATGCAAGTCCTGGCCCTACTATTGTGAATGCTTTTAATCCAAAGAATCCTACAAATAGTCCTGCTACACCACTACCTACCATAACACCACTTAATGCCTTTTTATTTTGTAAAGTAATACCATAAAGAGCTGGCTCAGTTATTCCAAATAAAGCTGAAATACCTGCTGATATAGCTGTTGATCTTTTATCTACATCTTTCGTTCTTATTGCCACTGCGAAACAAGCTCCACTTTCAGATATATTATGAGCTAATGATGCCGCCATATATATAGCCTCATATCCTAATGATGAATATGTTGATAATGCATAAGGTATAAATGCTTTGTGCATACCTGTTGCTATACAGAAAGGTAGTATCATTGCAAATAAACCTATTGCTACAAAACCTACTTTATCATATATAAAAAGAATTATATTTGTTAATACTGTCCCTATATTATATCCTAGAGGTCCTAAGAATAATAATGTACAAGGTACTACTATCGCAAAACACATCATTGGTACAAAGAATATACGAATCGGTTTTGGTGTAACCTTATTAAAGAATTTTTCTACATATGCTAATAAAAATACTGCTAAAAGTGCCGGGAATATTTGATATGCATACGCTATATTTGTTAATGTGAATCCAAATAAGGTAGAACCACCTTCTGCTGAAAGTAATGCACCCATATTTGGAAGTAATAATGCACCAACTATTCCAGTAGCCACCATTTGATTACATTTTAATTTTTTAGCTGCCGAACTAGCTACTAATACAGGTATGAAATATAATGCCGCATCCCCTATATTATTAAAAACTGTATATGTTGAGCTTGTGTTATCTAAAATTCCTATTAATACAAATAATGATAATAAAGATTTTAAAACCCCTGCACCTGCTATAGCTGGAACTAAAGGTTGAAAAACTCCTATTATGAAATCCATAATTTTAGCTCCAAGTTTTTGGTCCTTTGGTGAATTATCTTCTATAGAACCTCCACCTTTAAATGATGCTATCTTAAGTATTTCATCATACACTTCAACTACGCTATTTCCTATAATAACTTGACACTGTGCTGCCATTACAACACCTAAAACACCTTTTACTTTCTTTAAAGCTTCCACATTTGCTTTATTACTATCTTTTAATGTAAAACGTAATCTTGTAGAGCAGTGTTCAAAGTGTGAAACATTTTCCTCTCCACCTACATAACCTAATATATCAGAGGCTGTTTTTTTGTAATCCATCATTATTTCATCCTTCCTATTTCTTATTTAAATATTCATCTGGTCTCAATTCTTTCACTATATTTACAATATGATAAGCTATATATCCCATTTCAGCCTTCGATACCTTTTCTTTATAGTTCATTTCTATAAATAAAACTATTTTATTTACACAATCCATAGCATCTGGATAAGCTTTTTTGTTCATATCGTATAAAAATGTGTCGCCTTCTTGAATTGAGCGTTCATCGAGAACCCTTTTTACAAAAAATTGTAAATGTCTAAGAAATCTTATATAACGAATTGAATTTTCATCAAACTCGATATTAAAATGGACTCTAATAATTTCTAATACAACCTGAATCAACTTTGGCGCGCGCATTGTAATATCAAAAGATTGATTCATCGATGCATTTACTATATGTAGAGTAAGAAAACCTACTTCATGATCAGATACACGTATATCAAAATATCTTTCGATTATATTTCTAGCCTTATTAGCTAAAAGATATTCCTTTTGATAAATTTGTTTTATATCTAATAATAAAGGATTTTCAAAAGTAATATTCTTTTTTTCGCGTTCCATAAATAAACTAATATGATCAATTAATGTAATATAAATATTTTCACTAAGTTCTAAATCAGAGTTTTCTTTTATCATGTTTACTATTTCGTGGGCTACATCTAGATAATCTACTGATATATTTTGTAATAATTCTTCGACTCTAGATATTACCTGTTTGTCTTGAAGTATAAAATGCTTCTCTATTTTACTTTCATCAACCGTCTCTCCACTTTTCTTTTGAAAACATATTCCTCTCCCAGAAACTATCATTTCATTTCCATCCTCTGTAAGAACAGCTGCTACATTGTTATTGTAAACCCTTAAAATTTTCATATATTACCTCACCCCATAATAATTTGCACAAAAAAAAGACATACCTATTCCAATTTACAAAGATTCCTCTTTCCATAAATAAGAATTTGGTTATGCCTATTGCTAGTAACATTCCGCATTTCTAAATATAGATTATCATTCCTCAATTTTTATTTCAATATTTTCATTTTTTAAAAATATATTTTTTAAATTTTATATAAAATCTGAATTTTAATAACAATCTGTTCTTTTCATCGATATAACATTCTTATATATAAAAAGAGTAGGAAATCTCTTCTCTACTCTTCAAATCTACACTACCTTCTCATCTTCCATTTTGGATTTACTGATTTTTCTGGATGTTGGAATATTAATTGCACAGGGTTGAAAGTATTTTTCTTTTTCTCACAACCTTCTAATTTTACAATTCCCTTGTCTGATTTAATATATCCAGCTAGTATTTTTGCAAAAGTCGTTTTCCCAAATCTACTTGGGCCACAATTCCAACGATTTCATCGTTCTTTATAGATAAATTTATATCTTTTTATATTATACGCTAAAACCCTAGTGACATAGTGACAAAGGATTTTCTAGCCACAATTCTGCATTAATACAATAGTGCTAATCATATTATTGTAATATAGATAAACATCTTCGTAATTTAATTAAATATTTTTAAATTCCACTGCTTAAAAATCAAAAGTGCTCTAAAAATATGTTAAAAATTCAACTTGATTATCTATAGTAAATAATAAGAAGGAGTATGGATTATATGAGGAAAGTTAAAGTCAGTTTACAGCCTATTGTTAAGAATATAAATTTACCCACTGTTTTGAAAACAGCCATCATTCCAGGTGATTCAAATGAAAGTTTATTTATTGCAACTCAGGTAGGAAAAATATTTTATATATCAAAGGGAGCTATAAATACCTTTTTAGATATTCGCCCTCGAATAATAGAACTAGGTACTTCTAATGGTGGATATGATGAACGAGGATTGCTGGGATTAGCGTTTCATCCCGCATTTTATTATAATGGTCTATTTTATCTTCATTATTCAGTAGCAGGAACACAAGGTCCTGGTGCGCTTTCAAAACCTTTTGAACCTAACCCATGTGACCCCGAAACGTTAAATCTAAAATGGACAAATAGAGATACTCAATATGATCATATTGATACAGTTGAAGAATGGATTTTACAACCTAATGGTCAACCTGAAAAAAGACGAACATTGCTTAATCTAAGAAGACCATTTGCCAATCATAATGGTGTCAATAGCTTAAACTTTTCACCTGAAAATGGAAAACTTATTTTGACAACAGGAGATGGTGGATCAGGCTATGATCCATTTAACTTAAGTCAGGATAATATGGAGATCTGCGGTAAAATAATTGAAATTGATGTAACTAAGAATACATTAATCAATAATGCGCCTGTAGTCACACGTTTTAATGAACTTCCCATATCTATTCAGGAAACACTTACGGTAATAGCCAAAGGAGTTCGTAATATACCTGGCATTTCATTTCAAAGGTTTCATAACCAATATCTAAAATATGTAGGAAATGTTGGTCAGGATTTAGTAGAGTCAATTTTTTTATTTACTAATTATAGACCAATACCTGTTACTCAGCTTGTTCAATCTTATTTAAACTCCCAATCTGAACAAGAAAAATTTATTAACTTTGGCTGGCGAGGTTGGGAAGGTACTTTACCTACTTCCCTTATAGAAGGTTGCTCTGATACTCCAACTTTGAACGAGATAACAATTGCTTATTACAATGAAGCGGTAAAAACTTCAGTACAGCGTCTTTCGCCTCTAGCTTGTTATTTTCATAAAGATTCACGACCAGATAAATTTGGTGGTTCTGCGCTTACAGGAGTTCAGGCATATATGGGAAGCAAAATACCTGATTTAACAGGAAGCGTTGTGTTTACTGATTTTGCCCGAAATGAAGAATCTGAACCTCCAAAGAGAGGAGTTTTAGCTTATACAAGGGCAACAATAAATTGCAAACTAAATGATTTTAGCATTATTGAAACTGATTATAATTTTGGCTCTCAATCAGCTTATTATGTTTGTTTGGGAACGAACCTGAATCAAACCAGACTTTATTTAGGGGTTTATGGCTCTGCGAATGTGACTGATTTAAACAAAGGTACTATTTTTGAAATTCTTCCTTAATGTTCATTATATTATTAAAAGTTTTCTATCAAATGCCACAACTATATTATACAAGGAGGCATCAAAATTGAATAAAATGAATATAAGCAGTTTTATTTGTGTTGGAGGCATACTAACAACATTAGCTGTTCTATTCCAAGCAGCACCTGTATTTTTACCAGCTATTGGGTTGTTCTTAAGCCCATTAAGCACTCTCCCTATTGCAATAGCTGCTGTTTCTAATATTCCCCTTGGTCTTACTGTATTTTTTTCTTCTATATTGATTCTTACTATGATTAGTATTCAAGAATCAATAATTCTGCTTTTCACCACAGGTTTACTAGGTATTGTTATTGGAACATTGCTTTTTAGGAAGGGAATAATAAGTTCCATAGTATTTTCAAGTATAGCACTATCTATTGGGATAATGTTTTTGACTTATATAGTAGGTATTCCAGCCTTTGTAGATTTAACTAGTTCTTTTTCAACAGTCTTAACTTTTTTAATATTTCTCTTATTTTCACTTATCTACGCAAGCATTTGTAATATTTTCATAAAAAAATTTATAAATTATCTTACAAAACTAAAAATAATTAGCTAAATATTGTGAGCTACTTATATTGGGTAAAGAAAATCGGGATAGCTATCCCGATTTTTACCTACTCAGTCTTTCTTCAAATTTCTAAAGAATCATCTATACCTACTATGTCTATCATTGAGTGTAAATCGTAAGGTATGTCATACATTAAATTTTCATAAAGATCCTCCCCTGTTTCCCATTTAGGATCCCATATCAGCAATTCTTTCTCTAATAAACGTCCTTTTGCAACCATAAAAAACATATACAAATTAGCCAAAATAATATGGTGTATCAAAAAAGATACACCATATTATTTATTATATTAAACTATATTTTCATGTGTTTATATTAGGTCTTTATCTACAATCAATTTATTTACACTATATTCTCGCTAACTTCCATCACTCTGTCAACTTCCCTACTATCTTCCAAATTAACAACTCTATCGCAAACTCTATTGACCAAGTCCTTGTCGTGGCTAATAACAATCAGCCCAATATTATTCTTCTTACAATAATCAATAACAACCTCCCAAATTTGAGCTTGAGTAATTGCATCTAGCATAGTAGTCATCTCATCAGCAATAAGAAATTTCGTCTCTGGACTTAGCGCTCTTAACACACAGAATCTTTGCAATTCCCCACCAGAAAGTTCGCTTGGCCATCTGTTTAGCCATTCTTTCTTAATTCCCATGGACTCTATCATTTCATCACTTGGTTCATAAGCTTCATTCAAAATTTTTCTCATCTTCCATTTTGGATTTACTGATTTTTCTGGATGTTGGAAAATTAATTGCACAGGGTTAAATGCGTTTTTCTTTTTCCCCCATCCTTCCAATATGACACTTCCCTTGTCTGGTTTAATATATCCAGCAAGGATTTTAGCAAAAGTAGTTTTTCCAAATCCACTAGGTGCTACAATACCAACTATTTCATCATTCTTTATGGATAAATTTATATCTTTTAATATATACTTATCTCCTCTATATTTAAAATTTATATTTTCAGCTTTAAGTAGCATATAAACATCTCACCTTTCCATCTCTTATTTCTTTCATTTCAGGTTTTATGTTTTCACAATCAGGTGTTCTTTTTTCACATCTATCATAAAATAAACATCCTACTGGTAATTCGCTAGCCAATGGTTGACTTCCCTTTATCGGCGTAAAATTATTATTAGGTAATGCATTGAACAAAGCCTTTGTATATGGATGTCTTAAGTTTTCTCCATTGTTCTTAAAATCTTCTGCTTTTGCTATTTCTAAAGTTGTACCACCATAAAATATGGCTACCCTATCTGCAATTTTTAAAGCAGCAGATATGTCATGAGTGATTATAAGTAGTGCACAACCACTGTCGGCCAAATCTCTAAAATCTTTTAAAGCTTCATTTAAAGATTTTTCATCCAACCCTGGTGTGGGTTCATCTGCTATTATTACTTCACAGTCAGATACTAGTGCACTAGATAAAAGCACCTTTCTTGCCATTCCTCCTGATAGTTGGAAAGGATAATACTTTTCTACTTTTTCTTCTAAATTATATTTTTTAAATACATTTCTAAGTATGTTGTTACTTTTCTTTTTATCATTTATGGAAATCTTCACTTGTTTTCCAACTTCCATTAGTGGATCTAAGTAATTAACTGATTGGGGAATGAAAACAATTTCTTTTCCTCTAAGTTTTTCTTTTCTTTTTTCATCTAATGGCTCATTTTTATAAGTTATTTCTCCCCTTGTCACTGCATTTTGTGGAAGTATTCCCAGTATGGAGTGAGCAAGTAAACTTTTCCCCGAACCACTAGACCCAACAACGGCTAATATTTCACCTTTGTATAAATCTATATCCAAATTATTTATAGCTTTTGAGTCTATTCTTTTTAGTCCTTTTGTATACTGACTAAAACATATTTCCAAGTTTCTTACACTTAAAATTGGTTCCTTCATCATAACTCCCTCCTAATTATAAGCTGTTTTAGGATCAATTAATTTTCCTATTTTTTTACCCATATTATCCACCATCATAGAAACTAAAACTAAAGATATACCTGGGAAAAATGCTAACCACCATTTTCCACTAGTTAAATACTTCATAGCTTCTGATAAAATAATTCCTATGGCTGGTTCATGTGATTGCAAACCAAATCCTAAGAAAGTTACTGAGGCTTCGTGTAAGATGGCATGAGGGAAAATTAATACGATTCCTACCAATAGTTGAGGTATTACATGAGGTAAAATATGATTTTTAGCTATATATAAATTTGATTTTCCAAAGTTTTTTGCTATTTTTGTATAATCAGCTTCTTTTACTTGCATAACTTCTGCTCTGATTATTCTTGTTAGTGATGTCCAGTGAGTAAGTGATACTCCAAGGACAATCCCCTTTAATCCTCCACCTGCTGCCATGGAAATTAATATTATTATTAAAGTATGAGGTACTGACAAAACTAAATCTATAAACCAAGTTATAACAGCGTCTACTTTCTTCCCACAAGTAGGGCCTATGATTCCAAGTATTACAGCAATTATTCCACTTATAATAGAAGATAAAACCCCTATTTTCATACTTATACTTAGTCCTTTTAATGTTCTAAAAAACATATCACGTCCTATCCAGTCTGTACCAAATATATGAGCAATAGATGGACTTTGATTTTTGTTTATTAGGTCTATACTAAATTTTTCTGGATCAATAACACTTCCTGCAATTAGTATAGCTACAAAGAATACTATAAATATTCCTAGGGAAAGTATCGTTTTTTCTCTTATTCCAAATTCAAAGGATGAAGTTTTTCTTTTTATACTGCTATTTAATTCTCCCATTATGCCATTTCCCCTCCTTTGATTCTTGGATCTATCACTCTATATAGTAAATCTGCTATTACATTTCCACTATAAACAAATATACAACTTATTATTACGATTCCCATAAGTAAAGGTAAATCTCCCTTAAGTCCTGCAGATACTGTTGCTTGCCCCAATCCCGGATAAGAAAATACTTGTTCTGCAAAAATCGTTCCTGCAAATAATTCACTAAAAGATAAAAACTGTAGTGTTATAGCTGGAAGTGATACGTTTTTTATTACGTGATTAAAAACTATACTTTTTTTACTTTCTCCACGTGCTTTTGCAAATAAAACATAATCGCTATTCATTACTTCTATTACTTTTTCTCTAGTATGTAAACAAATGTTAGAAACTCCAATAAGACTTAAAGTCATTGCAGGTAAAATCATATGTTTAAGCAGATCCATAAAAGTTACGTCGGCGGAACTTACTCCTATTGGTACACCCAGCGCCACTGGGAACCACCCAAGAGAAACAGAAAATACCATAATAAATAAAATACCTAACCAAAATGTTGGTGTTGATATAACAATATAGCAATATCCACGTATTATTTTATCTATTACTTTATTTTCATTACTACCACTAATAAGACCCATTACAAAACCTAAGATTCCCGAAATTATCCAAGCAATTATCATCAAATATAAAGATGCTTTAAACTTTTGTCCTATAACTTCTAAAACTGGTCTTCTATAAATTAGTGAAGTTCCCCAATCTCCTTGAACTATAGATTTAAACCAACACATAAATCTTTCTATTGGAGGTTGATTAAGTCCCCAATGTTCTGCAATAAGCTCTCTTTGTGCTGCACTTACTTTTGTACTAGCTCCAACATAAGCTGTTACTGGGTCTATTGGAGATAGCTCCATCAACACAAAAGTAACTATACAAAGAGCCACTAATAATGTTATTAATCTTATAATTTTCTTTGATAGGAAAATTCCTATATTTTTGCTATTTTTCATCCAATAAACTCCCCTTTTTTAACCACCATATAAATTCAAATTTGAGGACATCCTAAGAAGAATGTCCTCATAATATATATTATAGCTTATTTTGTCTTATTTCCATGACCATTCTTCAACATTGTCAAAAATTCTTCCACCATGAGGTTGAACAACTGGATTTCCTAAGTCAAATCCTTCACTTACTAAGTAAACGTGATTTGCATTTACTAACCAAGCATATGGAGAATCACCTTTTACTGAAGCACCTGTTTTTCCATCCCATTGTGCTTTTTGCCAATACTCTAAAGCTTCTTTTTCGTCTTCACAATCTAAAGCTTTGTCTATGTAAGAATTTACTGTTTCATTGCTATAGAATCCTGCATTATCCCATTCAACAGCAGTGTTTGCAGCTCCACCATAGTATAAGTTGTAAAGTTCTGATGGATCTCCTGAACCAAATCCAAATAATACAGCTTCTCTATGTATGTCTTCTACTATTGTGTCCCAAGTTCTTTCTTTTAAAGTAACTTCTATTCCAATTTCTTTAGCTTTCTTTTGGAATTCTAATCCTAATTCTTGTCTGTAATTACCTGCAGTATATAACACTTTGAAAGATGCTTTAGTTCCATCTTTTTCTACTATTCCATCATTATCAGTGTCTTTCCATCCACCTTCTTCTAATATTTTCTTAGCTTCGTCCACGTTATTGTACTCAGATTCTTCAAGAACTGTTTCTTTATTTAACCAAGGCATTTTTTCTAAACCAGTTGTAGATACTGTACCATATCCATTTAAAACACCATCAACCATTCCTTGTCTATCAATAGCAGTGTTTAAAGCTTTTCTTATTGCTATGTCACTAGTTACGTTGTTTCCTATTTCATATCCAGTTTTAGTTTTTTCTCCAGTGTTTGGAACCATTGGGAATTCAACACCGTAACATTCTATACTTGCTATATCTAATATTTCAGTTCCTTCTATTTTTTCTTCTGCTAATTCACCATTTATAGCTGCCATATCAACGTCACCAGATTTTACAGCATTATAAGCAGCATCAGTATCTAAAAATACCATTGTTAATTTATCTATTTTAGCTTTCTCTCCATAATAATCTTCATTTTTCTCTGCTATAACTTGTTGTCCTTTATCCCATTGAACAAATTTAAATGGTCCACTTCCTATTGGATTATCTTTAAATTCATCATTGTAAGAAGCCTTTGGAACTATACCACAAACTCCTAATTTTTCTATAAATGTAGACATTGGTCTTTCTAATGTGAATTCTACAGTTGTTTCATCTAAAGCCTTCACTTCTTTTATCATAGTTAAATCAACTTCTGTTGAACTTTCTTTTGTTGTTTCGTATGTAAAAGCAACATCCTCAGCTGTTACTTTTTCTCCATTTGTAAATTTAGCATCATCTCTTATTGTAACTGTCCATGTTAATTTGTCATCAGATATTTTATAATCTGTAGCCAAATCATTTTCCCATCCCAATTCTTTATCTCTTTTCATTAATGTTGAGAAGAAAACATTAGTTATTGACCCATGTCCTCCAGTTATTGCATCGAATCCAGCTTCTGGTTCAGCACCAACTGAAACTACAACTTCATTATTTTCCTTTCTTTGTTCCACTCCAGATTTAGCTGTTGAATCTGCCCCTTCCTTAGATGTATTAGAACATCCTGATAATGTTCCTACCAATAAAACCATTGATAATAGCCTAGCAATATTTTTCTTTAGCTTCATGTGACCTTTCCCCCTTATATTATTTTCACCTATAATTCTTCATAATTCCCTATAATTTGCATTTTTTTACAAAAAAAGCCATGAAAGTTTATTCACCTTCATGGCTTTTTCGCGATCTTCATAGATCCGTTTCATGTTCAAATTATGATAAAATTGTAACATTACTTTTAATCATTATCAACATATTTTATAATTTTTTTTTATATAATTTTTTTATACTTGTCAATTAGTTTTTCTGTATGCGAATTAACAATGTATGATTGTTTTTCTCTTAAATTGAATTTTTTATCCATTAGTGTTGCTATTATCACATAAATTAAAAATGTTATTTTAAACATACTACAAAAACCAACTATTGTTACAGCAAAATATAATAAATTCAGGCTTTTCTTTTTATATTTAATATTTATATAATTTCCTATTAATACGTGCATATCTCTGAAAATAAAATAGTATGATAAGTATTCTACACAAGTAATAATTGTATTTAAATAAACATTGTTAATATTTATATTACTAAATCTTAATAGATTAACTAAAACAATATATGCTAGTCCATAATAAAAATATTCTTTTTTCATACACATAAAGCTACTAAGGTTTCTCATTGATCTCATCATAAAGTATTTTCGCTTTGCATTTTCATTTAAAATTCTAAGTCTTTTTCCACACATAAGTGTTAGAAAATAAACGCAAAATACAATTCCAAATGGAAAAATAGCTATAAATAAATAATAAATAACTTGTAAATTGATTTTTATAAATGGTAATAATCTTGATAAGTTTTCCATTATAGTCGGATTATTATTAAAGTAATCCACATATCCTTGAAACTCTTCCATAAAACTACTTCCTATAATATTTCTAGCATAAATATCTATCAATACCATAAATATAACTCCAATTATAGAACCTAAAAACAAATCATCAAAAATATCTGATGCTTTTGTAATCAAATAACCACATAATAAACCCAATAAAAAACCTTGGCTTACTAATATGGCTGCTACAAAGTTTCCAAGAACAAATAAAATTAAAATTATGCTACTTATACCACACATTAATGTATATTTAAATTCACACCTAAAATAAATTAGTGCAAATATTATTGGTACTACAAAATCTAAATATAAACCATATGCCACACCTGTAGATAAAGCTATCATTGTAATAATTATAAATATGGATGATAATATGGCGGCTTCTGTTAATTTTTTTACTGAACTATTCAATTTTCTTCCTCCAAAAACTTTTAAATTACATCTAGTATATCACTTTTTTGGAAATTTATCTGTTATAATATATGATATAGGTTAAGGTTAGGGGGATTTTTTATGACTTTTGAACAACTTAAGTCTTTTTTAGCCATAGTAAAGTATAATCATTTTACCCTAGCATCACAAGAATTATATATATCTCAATCTTCAATATCAAAACACATCAAATCATTGGAAAAAGAACTTGGAGTTGAGTTATTTAATAGACAACATAGAAGCATAAAACTCACTGATGCAGGAGAAGACTTCTATAAGTTTGCACAAAAATCTATGGCGGATTATAAAAATATTTTGCTAGATATGAAAAAGTATTCTTGTGAAGAAAGTAGTTCTATCTCAATTGGAGTAATAGATACCATGGTTGAATATGGTGTAGCTTCTCTTATTGGAGATTTCCAAATGAAATATCCTAATATTCAAGTAGATTTAGTCGAAAGGTCTAATCGTAAAATAATTGAATACATCAATAATTCCATGGTAAATCTAGGATTTATTAATTCCCACTATGAGCATAGAAGTAATTTAAGTCTTCAAAAAATAATAGATGATGACTTGGTTCTTGTAACATCAAAAAAGCACCACTTAGCTGAAAAAGATTCTGTAGATATTTTTGATACAGCTAAGGAAAAATATATTTGCGTCAATGGGGATTATTATTTACATAATGTATTTTTAAATACTTGGGGCAATCTTAATTATTTTCCAAACACATTGTACATAGACTCACAAACAAAAACACTTTTAGCTTTAGTTTGTGAAAATATCGGTATAACACTACTTCCTTATAATGTAGCTTTATCTTACAAAAAAAATATTGATAATAGCATACATATTTGTCATTTGCAAAACTCTTTCTCTGCAAATATTTTCTTGGCACAATTAAATAATAGACGACTTAGTAAAAATGAAACTTTATTCAAAGACTTTGCTACTATATGGTTTAAAGAACACAAATTACCATATAAATTAGTTGAATGTAAATAAGTTACGATAATAAATTTATACAATAAAAACAAGAAGATTAATTTCTTCTTGTTTTTTGTTGTATAACAATTTTACATCATACTTTCAGTACTTTTTTATTCTCTTAATACTTTAATCCAAATTATCTAAAACCTCTTTTGCCACTAGTTTATCATCAAATTCAACTATCTCATCTTTGATTATTTGGTAGTTTTCGTGACCTTTTCCTGCTATAAGTATTATATCTCCTTCTTCAGCTCTTTCTATTGATTCTTTAATTGCATCTTTTCTATCTGCAATAACAAAATAATTCTTTTTACTTTTGTCTATGCCTATTAATATATCTTTTATTATTTCATTTGGTTCCTCATATCTTGGATTGTCTGAAGTTATTATAACAAGATCTGAATGCTGTTGGGCAATTTTTCCCATTATAGGTCTTTTCTCTCTCTCTCTATTTCCTCCACACCCAAAAACAGTGATAATTCTTTTTCTTGCAAAAGCCTTTATACTTTTTAGTACATTATCTAATGCATCAGGTGTATGAGCATAGTCTACAAATACATGAATATTTTTATCATTATCTACTTTTTCAAATCTGCCATTTACACCTTTTAAATTACTTATTCTATCTACAATTTTATTTATATCCATGTTTAAAACATAACAGGCACAAATAACAGCCAAACAATTATAAACTGTAAATTGCCCTACCATATTTAAAATCACTTCTGTTTGGAAGTTATTTGGACCAAGTAATATGAATACTGTTTTGTCTTCATAAAGCTTCACATTTTTCGCTCTAAAAGTAGCTTCATAATTTATTCCATAAGTATAATAAGGTACTTGTAGTTTTTTTATATCTTCAAGTATTATTCTACCGTTTACATCATCTATATTAATAATATTTGCATCTGTTGTCATATAAAATAAAGATTCTTTTGCTTTTCTATAATTTTCAAATGTTTTGTGAAAATCTAGATGATCTTCTGTTAAGTTTGTAAATATACCTATTTTGTATTTTAAATTCTCTACTCTTTTTAGGGCAAGAGCATGAGAAGAAACTTCCATAGTACAATATTTACAATCATTTTCAACCATATTATTTAAATTTTTTTGTACCTCTATATTATTGGGAGTTGTATTTTTACTTATATAATTATCTTTTCCATCAAATATACCTGTAGTTCCAATAAATCCACATTTTTCATCTTGGCTAAGTATGTCTTTTAAAAAAGTTGCCACACTAGTCTTACCATTTGTTCCTGTTACTCCTATTAACTCTATTTTTTCACTGGGATCTTTATAAAAATTTCTACCTAGAATAGACATAATTTCATTTGTACTTTTTACCTTTATATAAGTGCATTTATCATATTTTTGAATATCTTCTTCAACTATAAAAGCTATAGCTCCTTTTGCTTTTGCACTTTCAATAAATTTATGACCATTAACATTAGTTCCTTTTATACAAACAAATAAATCCCCTTCTTTAACATTTCTTGAATCATATTCTAATCCTTTTATATCCACATCTATGGGGCCTGATAATAATTTTATTTCTATATCCTTTAAAATATGTTCTAATTTCATTAAATCACCCTTCAATTTTTATTTACTTCTTGATAGGATTTAAGCCTTTTTAAAACATCTTCATTCTCCCTAAAAAAGTTTATTAGCTCTTCCACTTTTATAAGTGTTTCTACATTTATTGTATGTTCTATTGTTTCTGTTTCTTCATGAATTGATTCTTTTATACCAAGGATTGTTAAAAATTCTTTTACGGTATTATGTCTATTTAAGAGTCTTTCTCCCACACTTTCTCCCAAAGTAGTTAGTTCAATATTGTCATATTTTTTATAGATTAGCATATTTTTATCGTTAAGCTTTTTTATCATTTTAGTAACTGATGGAGGTTTTATATTGAGTTGTTTTGAAATGTCTTTTACTTGTACCTTATCATTTTCTAAATTTAATCTGTAAATCATTTCAATATAGTCCTCTTCACTAGGAGTCAATTTATTATTTTTCATATACTCATTAAATGTATAATAATCCTCTCTTTTACTCACAAAAATTCCTCCTATAATTTTATATTTCTAATTTGTTTTAAATATTACTATATTTTTCGAACACTTTTTGTCCAAAGTGCATACTCTAAATTAAGAATGTTAGCCTAAGCTAAAACTCACTACGTTCGTAGCGTCAACGAGTTATCTTTGCTTCGCTGCAGGTAATGACCTTACTTAAAAACTCGCTTCGCTCATTGGCGTCAACGAATTACCTTCGCTATCGCTTCAGGTAATGACCTTACTTAAAAATTCACTACGTTCAAGGTTTATGAGTAAGAAAATCATCTTAGGTAATGACTTTACTAAATTTTAGATATTAATGGGAGGTGCAATATGAAAAAACTTACAGACATCAAGGTAAAAAGTACTGTTAAAGTAGAAGGGTTACTTTCTACAGGAAATTTAAAAGAAAGAATGCTTGCTTTAGGCTTAACTGAAGGAGCTGAAATAGATGTACTTCGAAGGGGTCCAAAAAATAATTTAACAGTCTATAACATCAGAGGCAGTAAGATTGCTTTAAGAGAAGAAGAAAGTAATTTAATTTTAGTATCTTATATTTAATTTTTAATTATTTTAGGGGGATAACATTATGGGTTTGACGCAACAGTCTACTAAAATAAAGTCTTTAGAAGATATTTTTCATATAGAAAAAAAAGAAAATGAAATTATGATTGCTTTAGCTGGTAATCCTAACACAGGAAAAAGTACAGTTTTTAATTATTTAACTGGTTTGAAACAACATACCGGCAACTGGCCAGGTAAAACTGTTTGTACTGCTAGGGGGGATTTTTCTTATAAAGATATAAATTATTCACTCATAGATTTACCTGGTACTTATTCTTTGTTTCCCTTATCACAAGAGGAAATAGTTGCTCGTGATTTTATTTGTTTTGGAGAGCCTGATGCTGTTATTGTTGTTTGTGACAGCACTTGTATAGAAAGAAATTTAAATCTTGTTTTTCAAGTAATGGAATTAACAGATAATGTGATTTTATGTTTGAATTTATTAGACGAGGCAAAGAAAAAAGGCATTCACATTGATAAAAATAAACTTGAAGAAAAACTAGGTATTCCTGTTGTTCTAACTGCTGCAAGAAGTGGGCTGGGTATGGATGAACTTAAAGAAACTCTAAATACAGTTGTAAAAGGCGAATATAAATTTGCAAATAAACCAGTTTATTATGATAGTGAAATTGAGAGTATAGTAAACTCCATTAAAGATGATCTACTAAATGTAATTCCATCAATTAATCCTAGATGGTTGGGCCTTAGATTAATTGATGGAGATGAAAGTATTTTAACATCTCTAAATGATTATACTGAAAATGATATTTTAGGTGAGTTAAATAATATTAAGAATAAAATTCCAAATGTTTTTGATAAAAGCAAAATAAGAAGTCATTTTACCAAGACTACTTACGACTATGCAAAAATTCTAAGCGATGAAGTTGTAACAACTGAAAATAAAAATTCCATGGATCGAGATGAGAAAATAGATAGAGTTATTTCTTCTAAGGTACTTGGTATTCCTCTTATGCTATTACTACTTTGTGGTATACTTTGGATAACTATTGAAGGTGCCAACGTTCCTTCATCTATGCTTTCTGATTTATTATTTTCCATAGAACCAAAAATTTATAATTTATTAAATACTATTGGCTTACCTCTATGGTTAAACGAAATGCTTACTTATGGTATGTATAGAACACTGGCATGGGTTGTATCTGTAATGCTTCCTCCTATGGCTATTTTCTTCCCACTGTTTACATTGTTAGAAGATTTAGGATATCTTCCTAGAGTTGCTTTTAATTTAGATCATTTATTCAAAAAAGCTTGTTGTCATGGTAAACAATGTTTGACTATGTGTATGGGATTTGGTTGTAATGCTGCTGGAGTTATTGGTTGTAGAATTATCGATTCTCCAAGAGAGCGACTAATTGCTATTCTTACAAATAACTTTGTTCCTTGTAATGGACGATTTCCTACTTTAATAGCCATATCAAGTATATTTTTCAGTTCAGTTATCAGTAGTAGTTTTTTATCTAGTAGTGTTACTGCTCTTTCCATTACTTTATTAATAATTGTAGGTGTGCTTACTACTTTGCTTGTTTCTTTTATTTTATCTAAGACTTTATTAAAAGGTGTTCCATCAACTTTCACACTTGAATTACCACCATACAGACCACCTCAAATAGGTAGAGTTATATATACATCTATTATGGATAGAACTTTATTTGTTCTTAGAAGAGCTGTCTCAGTGGCAATTCCAGCAGGAATTATTATATGGATTTTTGCCAATATCTATATTGGAGATATGAGTATTTTATCTCATGCAGCTAATATTTTAGATCCTTTAGGAAAAGTAATAGGACTTGATGGTTTTATTTTATTAGCTTTTATCCTAGGTTTCCCTGCCAACGAGATAGTAGTTCCTATTTTAATAATGAGCTATATGGCTACAGGTAAAATGATTGAATTTGATGAGCTATCCGCACTTGGAGAACTTCTTAGAAATAATGGATGGACTTATTTGACTGCATTAAATATGATGTTGTTTAGTTTATTACATTGGCCATGTGCTACCACTCTACTAACTATAAAGAAGGAAACTAATAGTACAAAGTGGACAGTTTTAGGATTTTTAATTCCGACTGCTATAGCATTTATTGTATGCTTTATAACTGCAACTGTTTATAGATTAGTTGTTTAAACTTTTTATCTCTTAGTTGATTTAATTACTAAAAAACTTATTTCATCAATAGTTCAAATAAAATATAGTTCCATAATCTAAAAAAAGGATTTATTAAAATATACTTTTAATAAATCCTTTTTTAGCAGTAGTCAAATATATTGGCGAAATGAAATGATTCACCTAAGTACTACTACCAGAAAAATTATCATTCTATTCTTTAACAGAAAGTACAATCTCAAACTCAGTTTTGTAGTTTTGTCTAGGGTCAATAATACTTATTCTTCCACCATGAGCTTCTATTATTTTTTTACTAATAGCTAGTCCCAAGCCTGAACCTTTATTTGTACGAGATTTTTCTCCCACCACAAAAGGCTCAAAAATTGTTTTACTTACTTCCTTTTGAATACCGTATCCATTGTCTGCAATATTAATTTTCACTTTATCTTTATCTCTTCTTACCTCAAATAATATAGATAAATCTTTGTCATTATGCTTTAATGAATTATTAATAATATTTTCAAATACACGCTTTAATTGGAATTTATCTATATTACAATAAATAGGTTCCTCTGGTATATCCGCATCTATTTCAACCCCATTAATGTCTAACTCTTCATACTTATTTGCAAGATAAACTCTTCCATACTCACATATATCAACTTTTTCAAAATTAAATTGATAATCTGGATGCTCCAATTTACTGTATTCATGAAAAGTATTTATAAGCTCATCTAAATCATCAGCTTTTTTGTATATGGTCATAAGATATTGATTTTTCTCTTCTTCTGAAATTAAATTATCACATATAGCCTTTGAATATCCTTTTATTACTGTTATTGGTGTCTTTAAATCGTGAGAAATATCAGCAAGCATTTTTTGTTTGTCTTCTTCTAAATTTTCACGCTGTTTTTCACTATTATATAATTTTTTAGACATATCATTAAAACTATTACAAATATCACAAAATTCCTGTGGTCCATTATATTGTAAATAATTTTCACGTTCTCCATTTTTAAACTTTACAATGGCATTATTTAATATATTAATAGGTTTCTTTACTTTCTGATTTAACCAACAAATAAATATTATAATCAAAATTATATAAACTAATAAAAATGCTATAAATCCAGTTATCTGTACAAGCTCAATCCTCTTATAAATCTCTTTTGTATGAGAGGGCATATATATTAAAAGTGTTAACTTTTCATCATTTTTATTTTTGAAAGAATATTTTCTAATGTCATATCCTTTAACATAACTCCCTGTTAAATATTTAAATTCATTTTTAGTGAAGGATTTTCTAGTATCTCCTGTATTTGTATATATTAAGTTTAATTTTTCATCGACAACATAAATCTTATTGTGTATATTATCCTCTTCGTCATAATAAGTTATGGATACCGATATATTTTTTTCACCTTTATCATTTTTATATTTTTGAATATCAATATATGGATTGTCATAATAATCATGTATACATGATAGTTCTTTATCTGAAAATATTTTATTAACTTTTTGAGGATCAGTTTCATAGATTACCTTATTATCTTTATCTAAAAGTTGAATAAAACTATCTTTACCCGTTAACTTTTTCATATGAACTTCATTAATCTTATTTCCTTCACTATTAGAAGTTACACTTGCATAATCTACTAATTCATTTACCCTTGGTTCTCCTACTATTTCTCTTACTTGGTTATTTATACTTTTTAATATACATATAATTGAAATTACAATAATACCTGTAAATAATATATAGTTTCTAACTAAAATTGTATAAAATCTACTTTTCTTTTTTTTCAATTTTATAACCAATCCCCCTTACTGTTTTAATATACTGAGGGTTTTTAGAATCATCTTCAATTTTTTCACGAAGTCTAGAAATATGCACCATCATAGTATTATTATCGCTTTCAATATAATCTCCATTAATTGCTTCACAAATTTGTAGTTTTGTATATACTTTACCTGGTGTTTTCATTAAAAGGGATAAAATTTTATATTCTGTAGGAGTTACAATAACTTCTTCACCTCTTTTATAAAGAGCTAGCTTTTGTGTATCTAACATTAAATCTCCTACATTTAATAATGTCTCTTCATCTTTTACTACTACTTTTGTATTTAAATGATAAAACCTTCTTAAATTAGAGTTTACTCTTGCGACTATTTCCAATGGATTAAAAGGTTTTGTAATATAATCATCTGCACCTAAATTTAATCCTAAAATTTTGTCATCATCTTTATTTTTTGCAGATAACATTATTATTGGTATGTTGTGTTTTGATCTAATTCTTATAGTCAATTCATAGCCATCCATTTGGGGCATCATAATATCCATTACTACTAAATCAACTTTTATATTTTCTATTATATTTAAAGCGTCTACTCCATTTTGTGCAGACATTACTCTATGACCATCATTTTCAAGATAAATTTTTAATAATTTTATTATATCTTTATCATCTTCTACCACAAGTATATTATATGTCAAAATCCTCACCTCTACTTTTTCTGCTAACTTTGATATAATGGTTTCCTTTTATATTTATGAGATAAGTTGTTGCAATAAAAATACCACTTATCAATACTAATAAATAAAAACTTATTCCTCTACTTACTAGCATGGCAGAACTTAAAATTTTAGTTGTAAATAAAGTTCTATAAATAACCATAAATCCACTTTCACTAATTCCCACAGCACCAGGAAGTGGCAACGCAGATACACTAATATATAAAACAGATTGTAACATAACTACTGTAATAAAAGAATATCCACTAAGACCAAATGCTTTGTAAATCCAGAAGGTAATGCTGTGGAGCGCTGTTATTTGTATTGTCGTAGTTAGTAAAATTTTCAATACTGTAGATTTATTTTCCTTAAAATACTTTGCACTCTCTTTGTACTCTTGAACTTGAGTTATAGCTACATCTTTAAATTTATCTACTTTTTTATATTTTATTTTTATCAAAATAAAACAAATAAAATCAATAAATTTTCCTATAAATCTTCTTGAAAATATAGCCGTTAATATAAATACCAAAGCTAATGTATTTAGTATAATTCCAAGTAGAACTAAGTACTTAATATTACCCAAACTATTAACTAATAATTTATGCTCAGCTATATATCCTATTATTGCCATACTTACTGTTACAAATTGAAAGCTGGCAAGATCCATCAACAGTGCCAAGGATGAGTGAGATACTTGAATTCCATCTTTGTGCATATAGTAAACTTGCATGGGCTGACCTCCTGATGCAGAAGGTGTTACAGAACTAAAAAACAAACCTACTATTGCATATTTTATTGATGTAAAAAATCCAACTTCATACTCCATAAGTTTTAAACTTCTACCTATATTTGTACCCTCGCAAATAACAAAAATCCAACTACAGATTACACTTATAATAACATAATTTATATTTAAGGTAGATATTGCAGTTAATATTTCGTCTATATTATTATTTTTAAATATTACAAAAAAAGTTAATAAAATTAACCCTATAAACAAACCACCGTTTTGCAATATTTTCTTTGGAGAAGGTTTCTTATTCATAATAATCCTCCATAATTAAAAATTCATATCCTTCTTTCTTCCATATTGGAATTGCCTTTTCTAAAGCTTTTATAGTTCTAGATGGAGCTTCATTTTTACCTCGCCCATCATGTAAACATATTATACTACCATTTTTACTTCGTCTTAATAATTTATCACATATTATATCAGATGTTGTGTTTTCTTTCCAATCTTGGGCCATTACATCCCATAATACTTTCCTCATATTGTGTTTTTTCACTTCTTTATTTGTAAATATATTGCAGTGCCCCCAAGGCGGTCTATAATACTTAACAGAAACACCAAGCTCTTCCATAATCTTAATACTTTCTCCAAAGTCATAAGAAGTATATGATCTACTTTGAAATAATGCATTTTTATGTTCAACAGAATGAAGGCCTATATAGTGTCCTTCTTCTTTTATTCTATTTACTATTATAGGATTTTCTTTTGCAAACTTTGCCACCATAAAGAAAGTTGCTTTAATATTATATTTTTTTAACAAATCTAAAAGACAAGGTGTATATTTTTCATCTGGTCCATCATCAAAAGTTAAATAAAGCACTTTTGCTACTTGCTTATTTTTCTTTGTTAATTTATGTTGAGATTTATAATAATAAGTTGGAAGAATACTGTAAGACAAGAGTATTAATACTAAAATTATCATAATTTTTAATAACATACTTGTGCACCTCCATAATAATTAAGAGGGGATGCACTTTGTAGTTTTGCTTTTTCTAGTAATAGATTTTCTTTCATGCTTCCTAATAGTAGTTCATTATTTAATAGAGATGTTACATCCTCATAAATATCAACACCTTTTGTCCATATTACTTTACCAATGCAGCTTCTTTGTATATATTGAGCATTTCCTATTTCTTGATATAAAAATGGTCTAATTATATATAATGGTGTTTCACTAAAAATAGCTTCGAACAATGTTATTCCACCTGATTTAGAAATAATTAAATCTGCTCTTTTCATATATTGAGCCACTTTATCTGTATATCCTATTGACTCTATACTAGGATATTCCTCCTTTACAAATTCTAGTAATTTTTTATTTTTCCCTGCAATAAAAGTTATTTTTACATTTTTATCTTTTGAAAGTTTTTCTAGAAATTCTATGGAATAAGGAATAAGACCTAATCCGCCGCCAATTATTAATACTTCTTTTTTATGTTTTGTTTTTTCTATTATTTTTTCTTCCTTAAAGCTTTGTCTTACAGGAATACCGCTAATTACTATTTTATCACTTTCAACATTTTTACATAAAAGTGATTCCTTTGTTGCTTCACTACCTACAAAATACATATCAGTATTCTCACTTATCCATTCCTCATTAACAGATATATCCGTTATATAAGTATAAAGAGGAATAGTACAACTTTTCATTTTTTTATATGATGAAAAATATTGTGAACACGCAGGGAATGTTGAAACTACAAAATCAATATCATTATTTTTTAACAATAAATCTATTTTTTTTGTAACTGATTTTTTTAATGGCACACTAGCTCTTTGTGCCACAATTTTATTAAACAAATTATAAATTAAAGAGAACTTATTAACCATAAAATTAAAAACATCATATACTAATTTACTTAATCTAGGGAATATATACTCTATCATATCTATTATAATAACTGTTGCATCTGGTTTTTCTTTTAATATTTCTTCTTTTATAGCTTCAGCTGCTGAATTATGCCCCATCCCAAAAGCACCTGTAAATATTAATATCTTCATTTTAATTACCTCACAATCTTTTAACTACCCCTAGTATACATTAATTATTTTTATGATGCCTTTACATTTTCGTAAGATTAGGTGAGATATGGGGTGTTTTAACTTACATTTTTGTCATATTAATTTTGTTCCCAATAATTCTACTAAAAAAGTCATATTAAAAACTAAGTTTTTAATATGACTTTTTTAATTATAATAATATACCAATTAAAATTACTGCTGAAACTATTTGTAAAAGTCCTACAAATATTCCATACAAAGATGCATTTTTTCCTTGTTTAATTAAATCCTTTATATTAACTCTAAGTCCTATGGCTGCAAGAGCTATTATTTCTAACACATGACTTATTTCCTTGCACATAGATGATATACTCTCTGGTATTATATGAGCTGAAAATAAACCGCACATAATAAAAAATCCAATTACATACCAAGGCACTTTTATCTTTTTCTCTTCAACTTCTTCTATTTCTTCACTTATTATTTCTCTGTTATTTTTATTTTTGATATGACCAAAAGCAAAAACTACTACTACTAAAAATATTATACGCACTATTTTAAATATGGTAGAAAGATCCTTAACTCCCTCATTAACCATAGCTCCACTGGCAACAACTTGACCAACAGATTGTAATATTCCACCTATCATTCCTGATGTATGAAGTAAATCATTATTGTATAATACCTTAGTTATAGCAGGTAATAAAAACATTAAAATAATTCCTGTAACATTTACGATTGTTATAGCTATTCCTTTATCTTTATCGTTCGCATCAATAACTGGTGCTGTTGCTGCTATAGCAGATGATCCACAAACTGCATTTCCACTTGCCATTAAAAATCTAAAGTTTTCTCCAAACCCTAATATTTTTCCTATATATATGGCTCCAATAATAGTAACTGTCATTTGTAATATAATAAAAATAACTCCACTTATACCTATTTCTGAAATTGTATTTATACTCAGTGTTGCCCCAAGCAATACTATTGAATATGATAATAAATCAGATTCAGAATACTTATATCCACTTTGAAAAATCTTTTGATTTAAAAATAAATTACCAACAAACATTCCTAAGAATATTGCTATAGAAGCTGCTCCTAAGGAAGGTACAAACTTACCTAAAAACATACTAGCAAGAGCTACTAAAATAGACACTACAAGTCCTGGTAATATATTTTTTATTTTTGTCATTATATTTTCTCCCATAGTTGTCATCATCTACCTCTTCTTTCTTTTTATTGTCCCATGTACAAAAAATAGTATAATATGTTTAAAATAATAAGTAAAATAATCATTTTTTATAATAATAATAAGTAATTTTAATGGTTATAATAATAGAATTAAAGTTATACTTATTATATTGACTTATATTTTTATCACAGGAGGACATATATTTTGATTGAAGAATTAAAAACTTTTATATCTGTTGTTGAATTAAACAACTTTACTAAGGCGGCTAAATACCTTAATCTATCTCAGCCAAGTGTTAGTAATCATATAAAAAGCTTAGAAAGATATTTTGATACAAAGATTATTGATAGATCTATCAAACAAAAAAATATATATATTACAGATAATGGTAAACTTTTATATAAAAAAGCAAAAATTATATTAAATATACTAGATACTACCATGGATGAATTACATAGTACTTCTGGAAATATAGAAGGACACTTAAAGATTGGAGCTTCTCTAACAATAGGAGAATACATACTGCCTAATTTCTTAAAAAATTTTTGTAATAAATACCCAAATATCCAAATAGAAGTTCTTATTGAAAATACTAAATCTATTTACGATAAATTATCTAATATATCATTAGATATAGGACTAGTGGAAGGAACTTCTTCCGCACAAAATTTGAATCAGACATTTCTTTACGAAGACAAAATGGTTCTTGCCATACCCTACGACAGTGATATTGATGAAGAAAATTTTAATTTAGATATGTTAAAAGATTATAATTGGATAGGTAGAGAAAAAGGTTCAGGTACAAGACAATATTTAGATATGTTCTTTAATAATTACAAAATACATCCAAAAGGAATTATGATATTTGGAAGTAATTATGCAGTAAAAGAAGCTGTAAAAAATAATCTAGGAGTTACTATTATCTCGAACTTAATAGCTTATCCTTCATATTTAAACAAGGAGTTAAAAATTATCGCATTAGATAACAATTTTACTCGCAACTTCTCATGTATTCTAGCTGATAATATTACACATTCAAAAGCAAATGACTTGTTTATTAAAGAATTAAAAGAGTATGTATTAACTCTATAACCTAAGTACCATTAAATTAATGATTTTTTTTATAACCTACAAATTAATAATTACAAATTTCGTATGTAAGTTTTTGTAATTATTTGTATTATATTAATATTTTATATACATCTTTTGAAAATTTACAAGTTTAATGTAGTTTTTTTTGTAGTGAAAGTAAGGAATAAGTATAGTACAATTTTCTTAATAAAAGATTTCATAGGGGGAGGTTTTATTATGAATGCTACTATTATTGTTATTTTTTCCTTACTATCCTTAAGTCTTGTTTACTTCTTGTTAAACGTTTGCATTCAGTTTAATCGTATAAACAATTTAAATTTATTGCTTGGTATGGATGTTACAAAGCTTTATAATATTGATAAAAATCACGATGATGATTACTATTTTAATTATTTAATTAAAAAATCTGCTATGCAATTATATATTTTGACAAATAAAAGAACTTAATCCTTAACATAACATACATATATTATTGTTAAAAATATTTTTAAAATATTTTTAACATGAAAATAGGTGATTACAAAATTTATAATCACCCATTTAATATCAATTTAATAGAAATTTTTTAGTTGCTTAAGTCTACTAGGATGTCTCAACTTCCTAATAGCCTTAGCTTCAATTTGTCTAATTCTCTCTCTTGTAACCCCAAATACTTTTCCTATTTCTTCAAGAGTTTTTGGATCGTCATCATCCAACCCAAATCTCATTCTTAATACTTTTTGCTCTTGGTCATTTAGTCCTGTAAGAAGCTCGTCAATCTTTTCTCTAAGATTTTTTTGTTCCACTTCATGAATAACCACATCATCCAAGTTTGCATCTGATGGTATAAATTCTACTAAAGAACTGTCTTCGTCTTCTTTAATAGGTGTATCTAAAGATACTACATTTTTATCTCTTTTTAATATCTCTAGAATTTTGTCAGGCTCCATATCGCATACTTCAGCTAACTCATCTAATGATGGCTCTCTTTGTAACTCATTAGATAATTCTTGCTTTTTTCTTTTAATGAAGTTTATTCTTTGATGAAGATGTACTGGAATTCTTATAGTATTCTCGCAATCATCAATATATCTTGTGATGCTTTGCTTTATCCACCAAGTAGCATAGGTACTAAACTTAAAGCCTTTTTTGTAGTCATATTTTTCAACTGCTTTGATTAAACCTATATTTCCCGCTTGAATCAAGTCTAGCATATCAACATTTTCTTTTCTATATTTTTTAGCAATACTGACAACTAGTCTATAATTGGCATTAATAAACTTTTCTTTTGCCTCAGGAATAGAGTCATCTATTTCTTTTGCCAATTCTATTTCTTCATTCGGTGTTAGCATTTTGTATTCTTCAATTTCTTTTAAATACATTTTCATAGCATTTGATGCAGATGATGAATCTCCAAAAACATAATTTTCATAAGTATGCTCTTTTTTAGCCCCCATATAATCTAACCCCTTCTTTATACATATTGTTCATTAAAAAAAATCGGTAAAAACATATAACGTCTATATCAACTATAGTATGTTTTACTTCATGAAAAAATGCATGTTCTTTGTATATTTCCAATTCTTTTAGTATTCTACAAAATAACTTAAAAACCTTTATTTTTAAGTTATTTTGTATTATGAATTTTAATATATCTCATTTTACAACTAATAAAAAACAAATACAAATCTATTTTTTATTATGTTCGATTATATTATTACATCTAATTATTTTTATTTGCATTTATCTTTATTTATCTAGAACAACCGCAGTCGTGATCATCACCGCATCCACATCCGTGATTTTCTTCATGATGATCATGACCACATCCACATCCATCATGGTGATGATGAGCATGTTCTGCTGCTAAACTTTCTTCTGCTTCAAAGAATTCTCTTTCCATTTGTTCATATGTAGGTAGAGATGCTTCTGTATCGTATTCTTCACCAGTCCAGTCAGCATACATCATTTGATCTCCATTTGTTAATATCATTCTTCCAGCCATTGTTATATTATCAACATATTCTAAGAACTCGATCTCTTTTTGTAAAGTATCTCCTTCTAATGCTACATCGTCATCTGTGCATCTTACTATTAATACTGGAGCAAAGTATCCTTGTTTATCTTTAACATTTACTACTATGTCTAATATTCCTTCTGCACCTTCTTCAAATTCACTTAATAATACATTTGTATCTATCATGTCTTGAGGAACAAATAAATCCTCTATTAGGTATTTTAATACTCTTTCTTTTACTAATTCTTGTGACATTTTTTTCTCCTTTCAATGTAAAGCTTACATCGTAAAATATTATTATAATTTATTTCCTTTATATAGTATAATACATTTCATGATTTTTCAATCATCTTCCTTGTTTATCTTGTGCAAATATATCATATTTAATATAAAGTTGTCACATTTTATAAATACCCAATTGCTTCCTCCCTAGTCATAAAAAAATGTATCCCTGTTGTAGATTCCACCCATCTATCTTCATTAAAGTTTTCTGCTTTAACCCATTGTCCAACCTTATAAACAAAGTTTTCATCCACATAAGATATAGCTTCATCAAAAGAATCTTTGCAGTCAATACTTTTAATAGTTAATACTTTTGCTTTGTCACATCTACAAGTATTTCTTGTTGCTGAACTTCTTTTAGCATCTGCTGGAATTAATAGCTGAACTATTCTAAAATTATAACATTTCTTGTATCCAAGAAATGGACCTTCAATTGGACAATACATTTGAAAATATTTTGTATTATTATCATATCTCACATTATCTAGTAATGTATCATCCAAATCACTGCCAAATAAGTTTGCTCCTTCAAAATTTGCACCTCTCAAATCACTTCCTCTAAAATCTACCCCTACAAGATTTGCATTTTTAAAATTTGCATCTCTTAGGTCCATATTTATAAAGGTTCTTCCTTGAAGGTTTTTTCCCTGAAAGTTTAAATCCCCATACAATCCCCCCTAATAATATATTGTATTTTTATTTAATTTATAATTGCTTTTTTAATAAAAAGATTTACTTACTTTAATATATTATTCTTTATACATTAAAATCCTTTTTCCATGATAAAATAAAGTTCTACATTTTTGTTAATTTTTAATAGTCATACAAATCTTACGATTTTCTTAAAATAGCCACAAATGATATTTTTTATAATATAATAAGTAAGTATCTAATAATAATTAGTAAAGATTTATGTATAAATTGTAATCACAGTTACAATCTTGTAATCGCATTAAATGAATAAATATTATAATATATTCACAGAGTATTTTACTCTATATTAAATCTTTACATAACTCTGCTTAAACAATGAATATAATTAGTTAAGTAGGAATTTTAGGAGGAAATATTATGAAGTTTAAAAAGAAAGTTAGCTCTCTGTTAGTAGCAATGACAATAGTAGCAAGTAGCATTGTTCCATCTTTTGCTGATGGTACTAGAGTAGTGACTATAGGTGTTAACAATACAGCTGAGCAAAGACAAAAGATATTTAATTATTTTGGTGTAAAGGAAAATGAAGTTCAAGTTTTAGAAGTAAATAATCAAGAAGAAAGAGAATACTTAGGTGGTGTGGCTACAGAAGCGCAACTTGGAACTAAAACATATTCTTGTGCTTATGTTGAACCTACTAATAATGGTGGAATAAATGTAAAAACTGCAAATATAACTTGGGTAACTTCATCAATGGTTGCATCAACTTTATCAACTGCTGGTATGACAAATGCCAACTGCGTAATAGCTGCAGTCTTCCCAGTAAGTGGTACAGGGGCCTTAACAGGTGTTATGAAGGCTTTTGAAGATGCATCTGGTGAAAAACTTGATGAGGACAAAAAAGAATTAGCTTCTGAAGAATTAATAACTACAGGTGATCTTGGTGATGAAATAGGTCAAGATAAAGCAACAGGTGTTGTAAATGATATTAAAACAGAAGTAATTAAAAACGGTACAAGTGATGTTACTCAAATAGCAGATATAATAAATAATGTAACTAATAATTACAATATTACATTAACAGATGCTCAAGTTAAACAAATAACTGATTTAATGGAAAAAATAGCTGCTCAAAATTATGATTATAATTCAATGAAAGAAACTCTAAACAATGTTTCTGATGTAGTTAAAGATAATTTACAAGAAGCTGGTGAAAGTGTAGGAAATTCAGGAATATTAGATTCTATAGGAAACTTCTTCTCTTCAATTGGAGATTGGTTCTCTAATTTATTTGCTGGAAACAAAGATTTAGGTATACTTGGTGAAACTAAAGACGAAATGCTAGGAAGTAATGCAGTTATAAATGCTACAGATAAAGCTGCTGAAAATTTACCTTCTAGTGAAGAAGTTGAAGGATTCTTCCAAAAGATAATCAACTGGTTTACAAGCTTATTCAACAACGATTCTGATAATAATGATAGCAACAATAACGATGTAAATAATGAAGAATCTAACCAAGAAGATAATGCTCAAACACCATCACAAGAAGAATCAAATGATACTACTAATGTAGATAATATTAATGGCACTGAAAATACAGAAAACACTGATAGCGCTCAAAATAGCCAAAATAGTGAAAGTAATACTAACGATAATTCTTTAGATGTTCAAACTGAAACTGAACAATACTTTGATTCACAAGATTCAAATCAATAAATTTGTATAAAAAATGGCTATCGCTTAAATAATTGAAAAATTATTTAGCGATAGCTCTTTTTAGTTTAGTATTTATTTTTGCAACAAAAGGCCGTCATACTATTTTTTAGTGCGTTAACCTCTTTATATTATTTACTCATTTCTATACTTTTATTGACACAGGCATCTATAGCTTTTAATACTGCGCCTCTGAATTTTTCCTCTTCCAATACTTTTACTGCCTCTATTGTTGTTCCTCCAGGTGAACATACCATGTCTTTTAATTGACCTGGATGTTTATCTGTTTCTAAAACCATTTTAGCTGCTCCTAGAACTCCTTGAGCGGCAAACTTATATGCTTTGTCTCTAGGCATTCCTGCACGAACTGCGCCATCAGCTATTGCTTCTATAAACATAAATGCATAAGCAGTTGATGAGCCACTAGATCCTATTACAGCATGAATTAAATCTTCGTTTACTACTTCACTTTTTCCTAAAGAATCAAATAATGATTTTACAAAATCTAATTCTTCTTGGCTTATATTTTTATTTGGTGATAACGAAGTCATACCTTCTCCTACTAATGCAGGTGTATTTGGCATGGTTCTAATTATTTTTTTATCATTTCCAATAATTTTTTCCACTGATTCAATTGTCTTTCCTGCTGCAATTGTTATTATTATTTTTTTATCATCTATAACATCTTTTATTTCTTCTAGTACTTCATCATATATATTTGGTTTTACACCTATTACTACAAGATCTGAAAATTTAGCTACTTCCCTAGAATCTTTTGTTACATGAACATTGTATTCATTTTTTACTCTTTCCATACTTCTGTCACTTTTAACAGAAGCCATTATATGCTTATTATCAATCATTTTAGATTTTAAAATTCCACCTAAAATCGATCCACCCATATTTCCTGCCCCGATGAAACCTATTTTTTTCATATTTCTCCTCCTTTTTCATATTACAAATAAATTATATCATTCCCTTTTTATTACAGAAACATTTTTATTATTTTTAATATAAAATCTCCATAGTTTATCTTTATACTCTTCAGCATAATCTATATTAATTCTTTTATCTTCAACGATCTCAAAATCATTATTTGGATTATCTTCAATATAAAGTTCTGATTCAAATATGCTTTTACCACTCAAACTTCTATCTATGTTTAATGCTTTGCATAGTTTTCCTGGACCATTTGTTAAATTCTTTTTTTGATAATTAGTCAGCTCATCATAAGACTTAGAAAATCTATTGTGAGATATTTCATCCAAATTATCTACAGGTTCTACTGCTCTAATTAAAACACACTGTGGTGTATTTTCTTTATTTGCAGATAAGTTTAAACAATTATACATTCCGTAAATTAAATAAACATAAATATGACCTCCAGATAAATATAGAGGAGCTGTTCTAGTACTTTTTTTATTTTTATATACATGAGCAGCCTTATCTATTGCACCCATATAAGCTTCTGTTTCTACTATTTTAGTTATAATTTTTTTATTATCATATTCTCTAATTAAAAATTTATTTAAAAGGTTCTTTGCTACAGTTATTCCATCTGCATTATAAAATTCTTTGTCCAAGTTATACCCTCCTTAGTTAAAATTCACTACGTTCATATCGCCAAAAATATGGTTTTGATACCATCTCAATCATATCTGTCGCCTAAAATTCACATCATTCAAAATATGATTATTATTAATAGTATAACTCTATTTTTTTCAATTATTGATGAACTAATTATATTAAACTATAATTTATCTATAGACAATTACAGGGGGGATTAGATGAAAACTTTAGGCATAATTGATATTGGTTCAAATTCAATTAAGTTAATAATTGTAGAAATAGATAATAGCTCTTATAACGAAATTTTTCATAAAAAGTTTCAAACTAGATTATCTGATTTCGTAGGAAGCGAAAATAAGAAATTATCGCATGAAGGAATGAAAAGTTTATTTGATATTATATTTACATTCAAAAAATTCTGTGATGACTATAATTGTGATGAAATCATTGCTGTAGGCACAGAATCTCTTAGAGAAATGAAAAATTCCTCAGATATTATAAATTATATTGCTATTTATTTAGATGTACATATAAAATTATTATCACCGGATGAAGAATGTTACTTTGGATATATTTCATCCATACCACAGAACTTAAAAGATTATGTTCATTTAGATATAGGTGGAGGTAGTGTTGAAATCGGACTTGTAAAAGATAAACGCCTTATTGAAAGTATTAGTATTCCAATGGGTACTTTAAAAATAACAAATAAATTTCATATTAAAGATGGTATCTCAAATAATGAAAAATGTCATATCCAAGAATATATATTTGAAAAGTTAAATAATATTTCATGGATTTATAAGTGTAAAAACCTCCCTGCAGTTATAATTGGCGGTTCTATAAAAACTATCGGTAGAATTCATCAGAAAGAATCTAATATTGTTTCTAACATTCATGGCTATGAGTTACTTTATGAAGATATAGAATCTCTCTTAGAAAAGATACGCAATATGTCTTTAGAGGAAATAATTTGCACTACAGGCATCTCAAAAAGTAGAGGTGATATTCTTTTAGGTGCTTTACTTATATTAAACAGCCTTATCTTATATTTACAGTCTTCAAAAATAATTATAAGTAAATATACAATTAGAGAAGGTATTATTAATGACTATATAAAGCATAATGAATAATTATTTACTGAAAATAAAAAAAGAAGGATGGTGTTAATCATCCTTCTTTTTACATTTATTATCATTAATTAAAATGTTGGAACTATACTTCCTTCATATTTTTCTTCTATAAATGATTTAACTTCATCACTAGTTAAAGCTTCAGTTAATGCTTTTATTTTTTCATCGTCTTTATTATCTTCTCTACAAGCTAATATGTTAGCATATGGTGAATCATTTGATTCTATTGCTAAAGCATCTTTAGTTGGGTTTAAGTTAACATTTAAAGCAAAGTTTGTATTTATTATTGCAAAGTCAACATCTTGTAAAGTTGATGGTACTTGTGCTGCTTCCACTTCTACTATTTCTACATTCTTTGGATTTTTAGTTATATCTTTTGCTGTTATTAATTCTTTATCAGCAACTTCTATAATACCATTATCAGCTAATAATTGTAATGCTCTTGCTTCATTTGTTGCATCGTTTGGTACAGATATTTTAGCTCCTTCTTTTAGGTCATCTAAACTATCATGCTTTTCAGAATAAATACCCATTGGCTCTATATGAACTTTAGCTGTATATGTTAAGCTTAAGTCTTTTTCTTTATTCATTTCTTCTAAATATGGAACATGTTGGAAGTAGTTAGCATCTAATTCTCCTTCTGCTAAAGATGTATTTGGAAGTACATAATCATCAAACTCTACTACTTCTAATTCATAACCTTTTTCCTCTAATAATGGTTCTACTACTTCTAAAATTTCTGCATGTGGTGTTGGAGATGCCCCTACCTTTATTGTTTTATCTTCCTCCCCACTAGCATTTGAGCATCCTACTAATAATGAGGCACTTATAACCCCTACTAATGTTAATCCTAATAATTTTTTTAATTTCATTTTGAAATCCCCCTTGTATGTATAATTTTTTATTTAAAAAGACATTCATCTTCCTTTTTTATTTTAAGCAACGGAGTTACTTGAAGCATTAGCAAAAGTAACTCGTTTGAGTAACGAATTTATCCGAAGTGATAACAAGGATAAATCATTGACGATATGCTTCTCAATTTTGGCGATATAAAGTGTTTCGCCGACACGTCGCTCAGGCGAAGCGAATTCTGAGCAACGGATTTGTCTGTAGCGATAGCAAAATAATTTGCCAACATGTTGCTCAAAGACGTATCGTTGGCGATATGAGCAAAGCGAATTTTTATTTAAGTTTTTTATAAATATAATCTCCTGCACTTTGTATAATTTGAACCATTATAATAAGTGTAATTACAACATAAACCATTACATTAGTATCAAATCTTTGATGACCATAAACCACGGCAACTTTTCCAAGACCTCCTGCTCCAACAGTACCTGCCATTGCTGTGCATCCTAGAATAGAAATTATTGATAAAGTTATACCTGACACTATTGAAGGCATTGCTTCTTTTACCATTACTTTAAATATTATTTGCAAATTTGTAGCTCCAAAAGATCTTGCCGCTTCTATTAGTCCTTCATCTACCTCATTTAATGCACTTTCAATTACTCTTGCTATAAATGGTGCTGCACCTATAGTAATAGGTACTATAGCTGCGGTTTCTCCAATAGATGTTCCCACAATAAATCTTGTAAAAGGTATAAGAGCTATTAATAATATAAGAAAAGGAAAACTTCTCACCATATTTACTACAAACCCTAATACATTGTATACAGTCTTATTTGGTTTTAATCCCTTTGGCTTAGTTACTACTAATATGATTGCTATTATAAATCCTAAAATTGTCGCTACTATCGCCGGTACAATTATCATATATAATGTTTGAAGTAGAGCTTCCCAAAGTATTTCTGTTAAATAAGTATGTAAACTAGTTTTATTCATTTATGATTTCCTCCCATCTGACTTTTTTCTCATTTAGATAATTTTTTATATTTTCTCTATGTTCATTGGAAACATTTATTATTAATGATCCTAATATATCATCTCTGTATTTTTCCAACTTACCACATATAATTGAGAAGTTTATATCTAAATCCCTTGCCATGGAAGTTATTATAGAATCATTTGAAATCTCTTTTGGAAAGATTATTCTTATGTTTGTTCCCTTTGGTAATACAATATCATCTTCTCCGACTAGCTTTTGTAAGTTTTTAGAGTTTTGTAAAAATAACTCTTCTGTATATCCAATTTCTAGTACTTCACCATGTTCCATAATTGCTACTCTAGAACAAATTTGCTTTATTACTTCCATTTGATGAGTAACCATAATTATTGTGATATTCAGTTTTTTATTTATATCTTGTAATAAACTTAATATGGACTTTGTTGTATTTGGGTCAAGAGCTGAAGTTGCTTCATCACATAAAAGTACTTTTGGATTTAAAGCTAAAGCTCTTGCAATTGCCACCCTTTGTTTTTGACCACCACTTAAATTTCTTGGTTTCATATTCTTTTTATCATCTATTCCAACTAATTGTAAAAGTTCATCTACTCTTTTATTTATTTCATCTTTTGAATATTTAAAACATTCCAATGGCAATGCCACATTCTCAAATACTGTTTTTCTTTCTAACAATGAAAAATGCTGAAATATCATCCCCAAATCTTTTCTTAAAAATCTAAGTTCTTTTTCATTTAAATTTTTAACTTCTTTGCCTTCCACTGTTATACTTCCATTTTGATAACTTTCCAACCTATTTATACATCTAAGTAAAGTAGATTTTCCCGCTCCACTATGGCCTATTATTCCAAATATCTCGCCTTTGTTTATATACATATTAATATTATTTAAAACTTTTGTTTCTCCATAATATTTATTTACCTCTGATATTTGTATCATCTTATTCCCCCCTTAAAAGTCTCTTAATCTTATCTAATAATGACATTAAAAAAAGCCTAAGTATAAACTTAGGCTAAATGACTAATTTATACTCATCTTTCAACTAATAATAGTTGCAGGATTTAGCACCATGTACAAACTGTACTGGTTGCCGGGTTTCATAGGGCCAGTCCCTCCACCACTCTGGATAAGAGTTTTTTTAATTTTTATTATGTTATTAATATTAATCATATTTTTCTTGCATGTCAATTAATTATTTATTTTTTATAAATAATTTTTTTATTATTTAGTAGTATCATGTGTATTGTTATCTTTCATTGTTTTTCTATCAATTCCTAATCTAAGATCCATATTTTTTAACATTCCCCTAAAATTGTTAGTTACATTCTCTCCAGTTGATACTGTATCATTTACTAATCTAATAAATTCATCTTGGGTTTTATTGTAATCTTCTTTTGTTATTTTATCTAATCTTGCAGTTTTTGCATCTATATCTTGTATTAATTTTTCTCCTTCTGCTATTAAATCTTCATTCATTTTTTTCAATTCAGCATTATCAGTTTTTGCATCATTTTTAAGACCATTTACAAATGACTGTATTTTTTCTTTACTATCTTTGTAAGCAGCTTTTACATCAGTCAAATATTTTTCATTTCCCGGATATTCTTTATCTTTATATGCATTTGTTGCTGTATCAACGTCAGTATACATATCATATGCACCTAATGTTCCAATACTTTGCTCATATAATCCTGTATAAGAATTATAATATGCCTTATCTGTAACTTCATTTGCATTTGTATTTCCATTTGTATTTCCATTTGCATTTTCTGGTCGTGCTTGTTCCCTATTACTACAAGCTACTACAGTAAAAAGTAAAAGAAAAGATAATGTTAGTGTTATAAATTTTTTCATTATTGTGTCCTCCATTTTAAATTCTATCTTTAAAAATTATTATTTCTAATTTTCTCTTTTTTATTTGCTTATAAAGATTTTAATAAAAAAACACCTAAAAGTTAGGTAGTTTTTAACAAGTTTATTTCCCTTCAAAAGCTGTAAAAGATCTTGTATTGATCTATTCTTGCTTTTAAATATTTTTTAGAAGTAGATTTTTATACTTTTTATGGATTTTTGTTTGATTCAATACTATACTTTATGTATATAGTTTTAACTTATGTAATATACTTATCTGAAATGATAGGTAAATAACCTGTTTAGAGTTTTTCTTTAATTAGGATTTAAGCAAACAATATTTAAACGCCTGCCAGAAAAGTTTTAACTGATCTGTAAGGAAATTAGTTTATCATAATACATAACTTTATTTACAAAAATACTAACTTTTCTTTCATTAGTTTTATTACTTTTGGGAAAAGTTTTTTTATTGAAAAAATTTTGCTTCCCTTAAAATACATAATTAATCAATATAAAAATATTATTGAATTATGTATTATTGTAGTATTATTATTTTAAATTTTGAGATTTATCATTATTTGTTGATTTTATATTAAAATATTTGGAGGAATATATGAATGTAATAAAGTTAATTGACAAGTTGTATCAAGAAAATTCATTAGCTAAAAATGAAATTATATATATACTTAATAATATAAAAAATGCTGAAATTGATTATTTATGTGAAAAAGCTGTAATTACTAGAAAAAAGTATTATGATAATAAAGTCTTTATAAGAGGTTTAATTGAATTTACTAACTACTGTAAAAACGATTGTTATTACTGTGGTATAAGACGCTCTAATAGAAATATATCTAGATATAGATTAAATTTAGATGAGATTATGAGTTGTGTAGATTTAGGATATAAACTAGGGTATAAAACTTTTGTGTTGCAAGGTGGAGAAGATAATTATTTTACTGATGATAAAATTATTGAAATTGTAAAATCAATAAAAAATAAGTATAATGACTGTGCTATAACTTTATCTATTGGTGAAAAATCATATGATTCTTATAAAAAATTTTTTGATGCTGGTGCTGATAGATACTTATTAAGACATGAAACAGCTACAAAAGACCATTACGAAAAATTACATCCTAAGAATCTAAAATTATCAAATAGAATAAATTGTCTTAAAAATTTGAAAGATATTGGTTACCAAGTAGGTGCTGGATTTATGATTGATTCTCCGTACCAAAGCAATGAAAATTTGGCTGAAGACTTAATCTTTATAAAAGAACTTAATCCAGAAATGGTAGGCATAGGACCTTTTATTTCTCATCATGATACTATATTTAAAGATGAGCCTACAGGTTCTCTTGAAAAATCTATTATCATTTTAGCACTTACACGGCTTTTACTTCCTTCAGCTCTAATACCTGCAACTACAGCACTTGGTACAATAAATCCAAAAGGACGTGAAGCAGGATTAAATGCTGGTTGTAATGTAGTTATGCCTAACCTTTCACCAACAAATGTTCGTTCTAAATATGCTTTATACGATAATAAAATTTGCACTGGTGATGAGGCTGCTGAGTGTAGAAAATGTATAGAAAAAAGAATTAATATGGCTGGATATATTCTTGATACATCTAGAGGTGATAATATTAACTGGAATCGTCCCTTATAAGTTTTGATACTTGAAACTTTTCATTTTGAATAGAGAAAAACAGTTGTTATATAACAACTGTTTTTTCTTTAGTTACATTTACTGTATCCACATTGAAGACATATTGTACATCCTCCTGTAGGTATTATTGATTCATTACCACATTCTGGGCAAACAAACTTTTCATGTCCTTCTTCTATATGATTCTCTTCAACTTTTTCTTCTTTTACTTCCTTTTCTTTATCAGTTTTTTTATCATTTAATAAAACTCCACTTCTTTCACAACCATCTCTATAGATTGTAATTCCCTTAAGCTTATTTTCCCAAGCAGACATATAAATGTTATATACATCTTCTATTGTAGCTTCATAAGGTAGATTTATAGTTGATGATATGGATGCATCAATATGTTTTTGCCAAGCTCTTTGCATAGCTATGCGTTCTTGTGGCTTTAAGCTCATTGCAGTTACAAAAATATCTGGTAATTCACTTTCATCAGTAATATCTTTTAGATCCATATATTCTTTTACTATTGGAGTGTATACCTTATAGTAAACATCTTGTGAATGAAGAGTTTCTGTTTTTCTCGTATATGAAATATTGAACATAGGCTCTATACCACCGCTTATACCTAACATTGTTGATATTGATCCTGTTGGTGGTATGGTTAGTATTTGCGAATTTCTAAGTCCATATTTCTTTACTAATTCTTTTATATCATCATCTATGTTATTTATGAAGAAAGAAGATTTAAATATATATTCTTCATTATATTTTTCAAACGCTCCTCTTTCTTTAGCTAATAGAGCTGATTTTTTCACAGCACTATTTAACATATTTTTAGAAATTTCATCACATAGTTTAATAGATTCTTCAGATCCATATCGTATATTTAATTTAATTAGCATATCAGCAATTCCCATAACTCCAAGACCTATTTGTCTATACTGAGAAACACTTTCTTGTTGTTGCTTTAGTGGATGAAGAGAAAGCCCTTCTTCTAAAACTTCATTTAAACCTAATATACAATCTTCTACACATGCTTTAAATTTTTCCATATCGAATATAGCATTGTCTGTAAATGGTTCTACAACAAACTCAGATAAATTCATAGATCCAAGTAAACAACTTCCCCCTGCTGGTAGCGGTTCTTCTGCACAAGGATTAACACCATCATGTTTAAATTCTTTGTCTTCACTTAACAAGTGATATTTTCTTATGTTATCCCAAAATAACATTCCTGGTTCTGCGTAGTCCCAATTATTTTTAACTAGCTTCATAAATAAATCGTAAGCATTGACTTCTTTTATAATTTCTTCTTTTGTTGATTCAACTATAAATTTACATGTGTATTTTTCTTTGTTTTTTACAGCCTCCATAAATTCATCAGTTATTTTTACAGATATGTTTGCCTTTGTAACCTTCTCCAAATCTGTTTTCACATCAATAAATTCTTCAATGTCTGGATGACTTATATCCATGGATATCATCAAAGCACCACGTCTTCCTTTTTGTCCTATGAGCCCTGTAGTCATTGAATATAAATCCATAAATGATACAGCCCCTGATGTGGTTTTTGCAGCATTATGTACTTCAGATCCATTTGGTCTAAGTTTTGAAATATCTATCCCCACACCTCCCCCATAAGAAAATGTTCTTGCCAAATTTTTAGCTGTATCAAATATACTTTCTAAGTTATCCTCTGGCGGTTGTAGTACATAACAATTTGAATAAGTAACTTTTATGTTGTCCCTATATAAACCTCGATTAGCTAGAATTCTCCCTGCAAATAAAAATTTTCTTTCTCTTATTAATTTTGCTATTTTGCAATTTCCTCCGCTAATTCTATCTACCCACTCATTAAAACTTTCGTCTTTGTATTGATATTTATTTTTCCAAATTGACTTTTGTAACTCATCCATATTCCACTTGGAATTTCTTATTTCTGTTCTTCTATCTCTATAAATAATATATTTTTTTGCTATATCTTTTCTATTTGAAGACATTAATAGATTTTCCACTTCATCTTGTATATTTTCTACTGTAGGTTCTATTTCTTTATTATTAATTTTTTCTTCAATTATGTCTGATATGGTTTTAGCTATGTCACTATCTGTTCCAAATTTACTATTTATGGAAGATTTAAAAACTGCATTATATATTTTTTTCTTATCAAATTTTTCAACTGTTCCATCTCTTTTAGCAACTTTTATCATGCTTCTTACTCCTATTTTTAATTTTTAAATATGTCCTTTCCTTATATTTTCTGCTATTTAGTCCTTATTTTCCCTTTATGTCTTATGTAGATTTTATATTTTCATTACAATAATTACATTTTTATCTTCTGTCATAAATGATTTATTATACAATGAATAATTTAAGTTTTTGAACGAAATTCAATAGGTTTATAGCAGTCCATATTTTAATCCACAAAAACCTTCTTCAATAGACAATTGAGAAGGTTTTTATTATTATTTACTTATTAAATTTTCTTCAACTAAAAAATTATGCGCAACTTCTTCTGGCGTTTTTCCTTCTTCATCTACTTGATAATTTAAATCTATCATCTTTTCTTCAGTTATTTTTCCACTTAATTTATTTAGTATTTCTTCTAACTCTGGATGCTTTTCAAGTAAATCATTTCTTACTAAAGGAACCGCATAGTATGGTGGGAAAAACTCCTTATCATCTTCAAGTACTTTTAAATTAAATTTCTTTAAAAGACCATCTGTAGAATATGCATCTATAACTTGTGCATCTCCTCTTTTTAAAGCCTGATATCTTAATGCTCCATCCATACTTTTTATTTCTTTAAATTGTAAATCATAACTATTTTGAAGCCCTGGAAGTCCATCTGCCCTATTTTCAAATGCTAATGTAGGAGAAAAAACAAACTCTTTTGAGTGTTTAGTCAAATCAGAATAAGTTTCTATATTATATTTCTTAGCAACTTCTACTTCCATGGCCAATGTATAGGTATTGTTAAATCCATAAGGATCCAATACATTTATTCCAAATTCTTTATCTAATTCATTTTTCACATGATTATATACATCATCAGCATCTCCACTAGCTTCTTCTTTTAAACAGTTCATTAATATTGTTCCTGTATAATCAGTACATACATCTACTTCACCGTTTGTAATAGCATTCCAAAGTACTGTAGTTCCCATATTCATTTTTCTTTCAATATTGTAGTCTGTATATTCTTCCAATAAATCTGAACACATATTACTAAGTATTATGCCTTCTGTATAATCTTTTGAACCCACTACTATGGTCTCATTCTTACTAAAACTTTGCCCTATACTTGTAAATATAATAGCTACAACAAGAAGAGCAGCACACACCTTTATTCCCGTATGATTATTTTTACTAGTCTTATCAGAAGATTTGGAAGAAGAATATTTGCTCATAACACTTTTTTCAACTTTTGAAAATAAGTAGTCTACTAACAAAGCTAATATACACGCTGGTATTGCCCCAGCTAAAATCATAATATTATTAACCGTCTGTACACCTGAGAATACCAAATAACCAAGCCCACCGGCTCCTATAAATGCAGCTAATGTCATAAGTCCAACAGCTGTTACTGCTGAAATTCTAACACCTGCCATAATTATAGGTAGGGCTAGTGGTAGCTGTATTTTATATAAAATCTGCTTTGATGTAAGCCCTATCCCTGTTGCTGATTCTATTATGTTTTTATCTATTCCAAGTATTCCTGTCGACGTATTTTTTACTATAGGAAGAAGTGAGTAAAGTACAACAGCAACAATAGCTGGCTTACTTCCTATTCCAAGCATAGGTACCAAAAGACCTAAAAGAGCCATAGACGGTATTGCTTGAAATATATTAATTATTCCTACAATATATTTTCTTATTTTTTCATTTTTTGATACTAATATACCAAGTGGTATACCTATTACAATAGCAAATACTATTGCTATTAATGTTAGTTTAATATGTTGAAATAATAAATTAAGAATTTGACTTTTTTGGCTTATCATATAATCAAAGAATTTAACCAAGGACACTCACCTCCATTTCTAAAAATTGCTCACTTAATACTGAAAGTAAACTACTTCTAGTAATAAGGCCTGCCAACTTATTGTATCTAGTTATCACTGGCACATGTCCTATATTTTCTTTATTCATAACTTCTAGTATTTCTACTAAATTATTATCATCATAAACAAAAACAGGTTCTTTATCCATAATCTCACTTAAATAGTGATTTTGAATACCATTTCTTCTAAGTTCTTTTATTGTTACTATTCCTAGGAAATTTTCTTCTTTATCTTTTATTAATAAACTATCTACCTTGTTAGTTCTCATTATTTCCATACCTTGTATTACTGTTCTTGATGCTTTTACACTTATTGGATTCTGAATCATTATGTCACTGGCTTTTATATATTCTGGTGCATTCCATAATCTATCACTTCCTATAAAGTTTTTAACAAATTCATTAACTGGATTTCTAAGAAGATTTTCTACTGTATCATATTGTTGTACTTTTCCATCTTTCATGATACAGATTTTATCTGCCAATTTTAATGCTTCATCCATATCATGAGTTACAAATATTATGGTCTTTTTCAATTCTTCTTGAAGAGAATATAACCAATCTTGTAGCTGACTTCTAGTAATAGGATCTAATGCACTAAAGGGCTCATCCATAAGTATAATTTCTGCATCAGTTGCTATTGCTCTAACTAATCCTATTCTTTGTTGTTGTCCTCCACTTAATTCTGATGGATATTTATTTAAAAATTCATTTGGATTTAAGCCTACCATATTCATTAATTCTATAGTTTTTTCTTCTATTTCTTCTTCTGATTTTTCTTTTTTTAACTTAGGAATTAACTCTATATTCTCTCTTATAGTTAAATGAGGAAATAATCCTATACTTTGTATTACATACCCAATATTTCTTCTTAATTTTATTGGGTCTTCTTTTGATATAGGATTACCATCAATATATATCTCTCCAGTTGTAGGTTTTATTAGTTTATTTATTAATTTTAATGTTGTTGTTTTTCCACACCCACTAGGTCCAATAAAAACTATAAAACTTCCCTCTTCAATTTTCAAAGAAATATCATCTAATATTGTTTTATTTCCTACTTTTTTTGAAATATTTTTTATTTCAATCATAATATTCCCCCCTCTCCAACAAACAACTTTGATTTAACTCAAAGTTGTTTAATATGTATTATAGCACTGTTTTAATTAGATTTCAAATCGTATTCAATTGTTTCAAATTAAATTCACATTAGATATATAAAAAATTCGCTTCGCCTGAGCGATGTGTCGACGAAATACTTCATGTCGCCAAAATTGAGAAGCATATCGTCAACGATTTATCCTCGTTATTACTTCGGATAAATCCGTTACTCAAACGAGATGCCTTGGCTACCACTTTAAAGCTCTGTGTGGGCGCCATGAAATTTTAGGCAACAACCTTGCTCAAAATTTACTTTTTTACTACTTCTTAAACACATTGATAATACTTTGATCTAGAAGTTTTCCACAGTTGAAAAAGCAACATAATTTCTCTGTAAGTAAAAAAGAACTGTTTATTACAATTATTAATTGTTATAAACAGTTCTTTATATTATTTATCAAATTTATCAATTTCTTCTAATAGCTCTTCAACTAGTGAATCACCTTTTATTTTTCTAACTATCTCACCTTTTTTAAATAAAAGACCTTCTCCTTTTCCACCAGCTATACCTATATCAGCTTCTCTAGCTTCTCCAGGACCATTCACAGCACATCCCATTATAGCTACTGTCATATTTTTATCTATGTCTTTTATTTTTTCTTCTACTTCATTTGCAACACTTATTAAGTCTATGTTACATCTTCCGCAAGTTGGACAAGATACTATTTTTATTTTATCATTTAATAAATTTAAACTTCTAAGTATGTCTTTTCCCACATGAACTTCTTCAACTGGATCTCCTGTCAATGAAATTCTTATAGTATCTCCTATTCCATTCATTAAAAGTGAACCAACACCTATTGATGATTTAATAGTTCCTTTTTTGATTCCACCAGCTTCTGTTATACCTAAGTGAAGAGGATAATCAACTTTTTCACTCATCAAAGTATAAGCTTCTACTGCTGTATATATATCAGAAGATTTTAAGGATATTACTATGTTATAAAAATCTAAGTCTTCAAGAATCTTAATATGTGCCATAGCACTTTCAACAAGTGCTTCCGGTGTAGCATGGCCATACTTTTCTAGTAAATGTTTTTCTAAAGAACCTCCATTTACGCCTATTCTTATTTTAAGATTTTTTTCTTTACATTTTTCAACTACGGCTTTAACTCTTTCAACACTACCAATATTACCTGGATTAATTCTAATTCCATCTACACCTTCTTCAATAGCTTTTAAAGCTAATTTATAATCAAAGTGTATATCAGCTATTAGTGGTATATTTATTCCTGCTTTTATTTTTCCTAAAGCTTCAGCTGCTATCATATCAGGAACTGCAACTCTTACTGCGTCACAGCCTGCTTCTTCTAATCTTTTTATCTGTTCTATTGTCTTCTCTGCATCTCTAGTATCAGTTGTTGTCATAGATTGTACTGCAATCGGATTATTTCCTCCAATTTTTATATTACCTAAAGATACTTCTCTTGTTTTTTTTCTATTATAACTCAAAACTTCACCTTCTACTTATATATTTAGAATTTAATTATCCCTTTAAATAATCTAGTTACATCGTTATAAGTAATGAAAACCATAAATGCCATTAATGCGCAGAAACCTATCATATTTATCATAGCTTCTTTGTCTGGATTTATTTTCTTTCCACCTCTTATCCATTCAATGAAAAGTAATAATAATCTTCCTCCATCTAATGCAGGGAATGGAACTAAGTTTATTATTCCTAAGTTTAAACTTATTATTGAACCTAAGTATAATAAATTAATAATACCTGTTCTTGCTGCATCAGATACTATACTAATTACACCAACTGGACCAGCAACTGAATTACTAAATCCACCAGGTACAGTTCCTGTTATCATTTGTTTTAAGAAAGTTACCATTTGTACTATCATTTGTCCTGTAGTTGTAAATGAGTCTTTTATAGCATGGATAATATTTTTATCTCTGGCACATGTAACACCTACTTTGTAGCTTCCATCTTCAGCTTTTTCTGGTGTAACATTTACCTTTACCATTTTGTTATCTCTTTTAACTACTAGATTTAATTCTTTTCCATTTGATGATGAAATTACTTGTGTAAATTCGTTCCAAGAAGTAATTTCTTTTCCATCAATACTCTTTATTGTATCACCTGATTTTAAATTAGCCTCATAAGCAGGACTATTATCTACTATTTGGTCTAATTTTGTTGTTGGTGATCCAATATAAATAAATACTGGAATTAAAAAAATCACTGCTAAAACTAAGTTAAAAAATGGACCTGCAAATATAACACTAGCTCTTTGTAGTATAGATTTTGTCCCAAATGATCCTGGCTTATTTGATTCTTCATCTTCGCCTTCCATAGATACATAACCACCTATTGGTAAAATTCTTATGGAATACATTGTTCCATTTTTTTCTTTTCCAAATAGCTTTGGACCCATACCTATAGCAAATTCATGAACTGTAATTCCATTTTTTTTTGCAAAAATAAAATGACCAAACTCATGTATTAATATTATCACTCCAAAAAGTAATAAAGCTGCAATTATTGTCATATATTCACCTTCCTAATTTAAATTAAAAAATTCGCTCTGCTTACACTAAACAGTTAAAACTATTATTTTAGTAAGTTAGCTAAAAATTCTCTAGTTTCTTTGTCAACTTCTAAAATATCTTCTAAAGTCGGATTACTTCTATTATTATGCTGCTGTAAACTTCTTTCTATGTAATATGGTATGTCATAGAATCCAATTTTATCATTTAAAAATTCATTTACTAAAACTTCATTTGCAGAATTTAATACAGCTGGATATGTTCCACCTAATTTTAATGCTCTAAATGCTAGTTCTACACAAGGAAAAGTTTCCATATCTGGTTTTTCAAAAGTCAATGTAGCTATTTTAGCTAAATCCAATCTTTCAAAATCAGTTTTTGATCTTTCTGGATAAGTTAATGCATATTCTATTGGTAATCTCATATCTGGGCATCCCATTTGAGCCATTACTGAACTATCTCTAAAAGATACCATTGAGTGAATTATACTTTGTGGATGAACTACTATATCAATATCTTCCACATCCACATCAAATAACCACTTAGCTTCTATTACTTCCAGACCTTTATTCATAAGAGTTGAAGAATCTATACTTATTTTTCTTCCCATATGCCAGTTTGGATGTTTTAAAGCCTCATTTTTTGTAACATTAATTAATTCTTCTTTCTTTTTACCCCTAAAAGGTCCACCTGAAGCTGTTAATATTATCTTTTCTATATCTTTTTTTCTTTCACCATTTAAACATTGGAATATAGCACTATGCTCACTATCAACTGGTAAAATTTCAACATTATTTTTCTTTGCTTCTGCCATTACTATTTCACCAGCTGTTACTAGTGTCTCCTTGTTAGCAAGGGCAATTGTTTTCTTAGATTTTATTGCAGCCATTGTTGGCACAAGACCAATCATTCCAACTACAGCAGTCAAAACAATATCTACTTCTTTTAGTTCACATATCTTAACTAATCCTTCCATAGAACTTAATACTTCTATATCTATATCATTTGGAATCATATTCTTTAGTTTGTTAGCACTTTCTTCATTATAAACTGCAACATATTTAGGATTAAATTCTAGTATTTGTTCTAATAATAAATCTACGCTACTATTTGCAGAAATAGCAACAACTTCAAACTTGTCTTTATTTTTTCTAACTACATCTAAAGTTTGAGTACCTATAGATCCCGTAGAACCTAGTATAGTAATTTTTTTCATAGTAATTCCTTTCTCCGTCATATATAAATTATAATTTATCTTTACCTATGTATTATATCATTATTACTCTTATTATTTACAATATTCATTAAAAATTCAAACAAAAAAGCTCCAGTCTAACTGAAGCTAAGTCATTTTATAAATAAGTTAATTACACTATATACAAATGGTGCCACTAATATAACACTATCAAATCTGTCTAGTATTCCGCCATGTCCTGGTATTAATTTTCCGTAGTCTTTAATTCCAACATATCTTTTTATCGATGATGCGAATAAATCTCCAAATTGAGCTACAATGCTTCCAAAGAAACCTAAAAACATTATTACTTTTAAGTCAATATTGAAGAAATATCCAAATGCTAAACAAATTAATGTAGAACCAAGTATTCCTCCTACACTTCCTTCTACAGTTTTTTTAGGACTTACTTTAGGAATTAATTTGTGTTTTCCAAATAAGTAACCTGCAAAGTAAGCAAATGTATCTGTCATAAATGCAATAATGAATATTAACCATACATAAATATTTCCTCTTGAATAATTATCCATAGTTAATATTATAAAGTCTATTAACACAGCTACATAGAAAATACCAAAGAAAGTAACTACAATATCTATTATATTTCTTGTTACCGTTAATATTGGTATTATTGATATTAAGAATAATAAAAATATCAATGTATAAGTAAGGGATATTGGTAACCCAAAATAGTTTTTAATTAGTAAATAAATAGAAAAAATATAACCTATATAATATAATGGCTTAATGTCCTTTTGTTCAAATGCCTTATAAAATTCATTTAAGGCAATTGAGATTATTATAGCCTCTCCTATATATAAAGGGGTTCCTCCAAGTATTATAAGGATAAATAATGGAACTAATAATAATCCTGCTATAACTCTTGTTCTCATAAGTATTCTCCTTATTTTATTCCGCCAAATCTTCTGTCTCGATTTTGATATGTAAATATAGCTTTTTGAAGCTCTTTTTCATCAAAATCAGGCCAGTGAACATTTGTGAAGTAAAATTCTGCATAAGCAACTTCCCATAATAAAAAGTTACTAAGTCTCTCTTCTCCGCTAGTTCTTATCATTAAATCTGGATCTGGAATATCTTTTGTACTTAAATGATTACTTATAGTATTTTCGTCAATTTCATCTATATTTATTTTACCATCTTTAACATCTTTTATAATATCAACTAGTGCATTTTTTATATCTGATCTTCCACCATAGTTTAATGCTAAATTTAAATTACAACCTGTATTATTTTTAGTTAACTCTATAGCTTTGTTTAATTCTTCTACACATTGATTTGGTAAATTAGCTATATCCCCTATAGCTGTTAATTTTACATTCTCCTTATGTAGTGTTACTACTTCATTTTTTAAATAAGTAGATAATAAATTCATTAGTGTATCTACTTCTAATTTAGGCCTTTTCCAGTTTTCAGTTGAAAATGCGTATAATGTAACATGTTTAACATTTAGCTTTTTACATTCTCTAAGTACTGTTCTTATAGTTTCTACCCCTGCTTTATGTCCTGCCGTTCTTGGTAAAAATCTTTTTTTAGCCCATCTCCCGTTCCCGTCCATTATTATAGCAATATGACGTGGAACTCTATTTAAATCTATATCATAAAACATATTGTTTTTCATATTCATACTCCAAATATTATTTCTGACTCCTTATATTAAGGAGCCAGAAAAGTAAGTTACAAATAACTCTACATTATTTTCTTTTTGAGTAATTTTAATTACTCTTGGATAAATTAATTTATCTTGATCTTTTTTGCCTTGAAGAATTGTTGTAGTATATTTTATTTTTGCATTATCAAAATATTCTTTAACTTCATCTAAAGGAAGGCCTAATAGCTCATAATACTTATTCAAAATTATACCGCCATTATATCTTTTTCTTTAGCATCTAATAATGTATCTATCTCTTTAGTGTATTTGTCAGTCATTTTTTGCACGTTATCTTGTGCTTTCTTTAAATCGTCCTCAGTTATTTCGCCTTCTTTTTCTAACTTTTTAAGTTTATCGTTAGCGTCTCTTCTTTCATTTCTTATTCTTACTTTGAATTCTTCTGCAGCTTTTTTAGCTTGTTTACAAAGTTCTTTTCTTCTTTCTTCAGTTAATGCTGGAACACTTATTCTTATAACTTCTCCATCATTAGTAGGGTTGAAACCTAAATCTGAGTTTCTTATAGCTTTTTCTATCTCTTTCATAGCACTTTTGTCCCAAGGATTTATCATTAAAGTTCTTGGTTCTGGTACTGATATAGATCCAACTTGATTAATAGGAGTTGGAGTTCCATAGTAATCAACTCTTATTTTATCTAACATTTGTGCATTAGCTCTACCAGCTCTTATTGTAGAAAATTCATATTTTAAAGATTCTATTGTTTTATCCATTTGTTGTTGTAATTTATTTTGTACTTCTTTCATTTTTACTCCTCCTTCGTTTAATTAATTTATATTAATGTACAGTTGTTCCTATATTTTCTCCGTACACTGCCTTTAATATATTCTCTGTCGTTAACTCAAATACCTTTATTGGAATACTATTATCCATACATAAAGATGTTGCAGTTGAGTCCATAACTTTTAATTCTTTTTGTAGTACTTCTATATATGATAATTCATCAAACTTTTTAGCATCAGCATGTAATACTGGATCCTTATCATAAACACCATCAACTTTTTTAGCTAATAGTATTATTTCAGCTTCCATTTCTGCTGCTCTTAGAGCTGCTGCTGTATCAGTTGAGAAATATGGGTTTCCTGTTCCTGATCCAAATATTACAACTCTATCTTTTTCTAAATGTCTTACAGCTTTTCTTCTTATATATGGTTCTGCAATTTCTTTCATTTCTATTGCAGTTTGTACTCTAGTTTGTACATCTATATTTTCTAAAGCATCTTGTAATGCCATAGCATTCATCACTGTAGCAAGCATTCCTATGTAGTCAGCTGTTGATCTGTCCATACCTTCAGAAGTTCTTCCTCTCCAGAAGTTTCCTCCTCCTACTACAACAGCAACTTCAACACCAATTTCTTGTACCTTTTTAATAGCCACTGCTATCTCATTAACAACATCATTGTTTATTCCAAAACCTTTATCACCAGCTAATGCTTCTCCACTTAGTTTTAGTAATACTCTTTTGTACTTAGGTTTATCCATAGAAATCCTCCCGTCTGCATTTCATATACATCAATTTTATTATTTATTTATTTTTTAAAAAAGAGAACACATAAGTGTTCTCTTTTGGTTAACTATTACTTAAGTTGCTTAGCAACTTCTTCAGCAAAGTTTTCTTCTTTCTTTTCTATACCTTCACCAACTTCGAATCTTACAACTCTACCAACTTGTATGTCTGAACCAACTTCTTTAGCAGTGTTTGCTACTAATTTCTTTATAGTTAAATCAGAATCTTTTACGAATGTTTGTTCTAATAAGCAAACTTCTTTTAATTCTTTTTCTAATCTACCTTTAACCATTTTTTCAACTATGTTAGCAGGTTTTCCTTCGTTTAACGCTTGAGCAGTTAAAACTTCAGTTTCATGAGCTATATAAGTTTGATCAACATCATCTCTTGAAACGTATTTTGGGTTCATAGCAGCAACTTGCATAGCTATATCTCTTCCCATTGTTAATACTCTTTCATCTCTTGATTCAGTTAATAATTCAACTAAAACACCTATTTTTCCAGCTCCGTGTATGTATCCAGCTATTTGACCTTCAGTAGTTAATTTTTCGAATCTTCTGAAGTCTAATTTTTCACCTATTTTAGCTATTCTATCATTTAATACGTCTTGTAACGCTTTACCTTCTTTGTGGTTTTCAGCTAATAATGCTTCTATAGTAGCAGCTTCTGTAGCTAAAGCCATTTCAGCAGCATCCTTAACGAATACTTTGAAATCTTCGTTTTTAGCAACGAAATCAGTTTCTGAGTTTACTTCTACTATTGCAGCAGTAGTGTTATCAGCATTTACTTCTATTGTAACTAAACCTTCAGCAGCAACTCTATCAGCTTTTTTAGCTGCTTTAGATAATCCTTTTTCTCTTAATAAGTCTATCGCTTTTTCCATGTTACCTTCAGCTTCTTGTAAAGCTTTTTTACAATCAAGCATTCCAGCTCCAGTAGTTTCTCTTAATTCTTTAACCATTTGTGCAGTTATGTTAGCCATTTTACTATTCCTCCTATATATTTTAAATGGTAAGGGAACCCCCCTTACCATTTATTTTTTTTTATTGTTCTTGAGCTTCTTCCTCAACAACTTCTTCTTCAGCACCTTGTCTACCTTCTATTATAGCAGTAGCCATAGCACCAGTTATTAATTTAACAGCTCTTATAGCATCATCATTTCCTGGTATTGGGAAATCTAATTCATCTGGATCACAGTTTGTATCAACTATACCAACTACTGGTATACCTAATCTATGAGCTTCTTGTATAGCTATATTTTCTTTTCTTGGGTCAACTACGAATATAGCTCCTGGTAGTTCAGGCATGTCTTTTATTCCGCCTAAGTATTTTTCAAGTTTTTCTTTTTCAGCGTTTAATTTTATAACTTCTTTTTTAGGAAGAACGTTGAATACACCTTCAGCTTCCATTTTTTCTAATTCTCTTAATTTTTTAATTCTTGTTTGAATTGTTTGGTGGTTAGTTAACATTCCACCTAACCATCTTTCGTTTACGAAGAACATTCCACATCTTTCAGCTTCTTCTTTTATAGCTTCTTGAGCTTGTTTTTTAGTTCCTACGAATAAGATTGGTTTTCCAGTTTCAGCTACTTCTTTAACGAATTTGTAAGCTTCTTCAACTTTTTTAACTGTTTTTTGTAAATCTATTATATAGATTCCGTTTCTTTCTGTGAAGATGAATCTTGACATTTTAGGATTCCATCTTCTTGTTTGATGTCCAAAGTGAACACCAGCTTCTAATAATTGTTTCATTGATATTACTGACATTTCGTACCTCCTTGGTTTTGTACCTCCGGCATGATCAACTCCCTAAAAAACCATCATCTGGCACCTTTTAAGGATCCCATGGCCGTGTGTGATATTTATATTTTATTTTTTCACCTCTGATAGTATAACATAGGAAAAAATAAATTTCAATATAATTTAATAGAACCTTACATTTTAATTATTAACTAGTTTTTGGATATTAATCGGCAAATAATATTTTTATTCTTGTTTTTAATGAAATATTATTTAAATCTTCTCTACTTATTATTTTGTTACTTCCTAAAATTTCTCCATCATCATTATAATATTTTATTACACCTAATACATCACCCTTTTTGATAGGCAATTCTATTTCCTTAAAAGTAAGTTGTGTATTTATATTTTCATCATTTTTTTTCACTATGATTAAATCATCTTCACTTTCTAAGGTGATTTCTAACTCATTCAATCCCTTCAAATATTTTTTACCAATTAAGTCTTCTTTACTCATAACTTTTTGAGTTGTAAAATTTTCCTTACCATACTTAAGCATGGCAAGGCAAGCTTGTATCCTTTTATTTTTATGATTTGCACCAAGAGATACCCCTATTAGCCTATTTTCTATATTTTTAGTATCTTCATTGATTTTCATAGAAAAAGCTAAGCAATATCCTGCATTACCTGTATATCCAGTTTTAATTCCATCTACTTCTGGTATTATGGAAAGAAGTCCATTTGTATTATTTTTACAAAAACCTCTTTTTGAATAAGTATAAGTTTGCATATCTGTTATTGCTGTTACTTCTTTTTCGTAATTGTCCATCATGAACTTTCCTAACTTAGCTATATCTCTAGCTGTAGAGATGTTTTCTTTTGGTGGCTTTTTAGGATCAGCTAAACTATATATAGGAAGACCATTACAATTTACAAATGATGTGCTTGTCATTCCTATTTCTTTTGCTTTTTTATTCATTCTTTCTACAAATTTTTCTTCACTCTTTCCAATATGTTTTGATATTGCTACTGCTGCATCATTTCCTGAGACTATCATTAGCCCTTTCATAAGCTCTATTAATGGTACTTCTTCTCCTTCTTTTAATTTATAAGAAGATCCTCTTACTTTTGCTATATCTTTGTCTACAATAATTATGTCTTGTGGGCTTACCTCTTTATTATTGATAGCTTCAATAGCAATTAAAAATGTCATCATTTTACTTAGACTAGCTAATGGCCTCTTTTCATCAGGATTTTTGGCATATAAAACTCTACCTGTCTCTTGGTCAATTAATATAGATGATTTAGAAAACTTATCTATATTTGTATTTTCACCATAAGAAATACTAGGAGTAACAATACTTATAATGATTAAAAAAATTAGTAAAACTTGTGCTCCTTTTTTCAAAATTCTCACCTTCTTGGTAACTTTAGTCTAAATTATTTTTCCCCTTTAAGTGAGTAATAATCTTGAATTATTTTCTAGGATTATTTTATCATTCTAGAAAATAGTATCGATGTCCATGTTGCATGAATGGTTATTCCTAAAAATACTTCTATACAAACTAATATTTTTCCTAAAATTCCAAAAACAATAATATCTCCATAACCAACAGTACTAAATGTTATCATGGAAAAATACCATGCTTCCATATAAAAAATTACCAATTCATTAAGTGAATTTGTATTATTTAACAAATTTAACTTTATTAGTCCATAATCAAGAGTTTTTATTCCTGTAAACAAATATATAAAAGCAAATAAACTTATTATGAAAAAACTTGTTAACAGTAGTTTTGTAGCTTTTTGTCCATATCCTATAAAATGCTTTGATAAAAAGTCAAAAAAATCATTAACTAAATAATCCTTAAATCCATTGTATTTTTCACTTTTCAAGAAATAACTCGCATAATTTCTTTCATTATAATAGTAATATCCAATATTATCATTATCTTCAGTTATTTTAGCCTGTATTCTTGCTATTTTATAATTATTTCTTCCACAGATGGAATTATCTTCATTATAATATGTATCTTTCAAAATAAATTTTGTATATGGTGAAAAAACTATTCCATCTAGACGTGGAAAGTTCACACATTTCTCTACTATAAGTTTTTGTCCATTAAAATCTGATTTTTGAAATATTTGTTCATTAATATATTTTGAATTAAAAATAGTTTTATTAAATATACAATTACCTAAAAAAGTTGATTCCTTAAAATTTACATATGATTCAAATTGTGTATTTGTAAAATCTATAGAATTTTTAAATATAAAATTACTAAAATCTACTTCATCCTTAAATTTTGCTTCGCAAAATTTCAATTTTTCATAATCAAAATTAATTACTTTATCTATATCAAATTTATCTTCAAAACAAAATCCTGTAAAGTTACTTATTTTACCTTTTTTTATATATGCTTCAAATAATGCTATTTCCCTTTTACTTTTATTTTCTTTATGAAAAATACAATAACCGGATGAATCAGCCTGTCTAGTACATTTTAAATTTCTATCTTCATTGGAAACCCATTTACAATTCATTTTTTCCTCCTATAAATAAAATCTATTATTAGTTTTTAATAATAATATTTTTATATACATTATTAATTATGTTGATTTAAATACTTACAAGTGCTAACGTTGTTAAATAAAAGCAATATAAGAATATTTTAAGTTTAAGGAGAAAAGTTATGAATTCTATATATTTTGATAATGGTAGTACATCTTTTCCTAAAGCTCCAGGACTTGGCGAAGTTATTAGTAATTTCATAGAAAAAGGTGCCTTTAATATAAATCGTGGTAATTATGAGGGGGCTTATAATCTACAATCTATAGTATTAGATACGCGTAATCTTTTATGTAAACTATTTAATTTTTCTAATTCAAAAAATGTAATCTTTACCCCAAGTGTTACTTATTCTTTAAATTACTTTATTAAAGGATTTTTAAAAGAAGGCGATCATGTGATTATTTCCAGTATGGAACATAATGCTGTTATGAGACCTTTAACTCAAATAAATAAATTAGGAATAACTTTCGATATTGTTCAAGCCAATAGATATGGTGAAGTCAATCCAATGGACTTTTGTAAGTTTATAAAAAAGAAGACAAAAGCTATTATTACTACTCATTGTTCCAATGTTTGCGGAACAATAATCCCAATAGAAAAAATTGGAGAGATTTGTAAAGAATATAATCTATATTTCGTAGTTGATACTGCTCAAAGTGCTGGAATGATACCAATTGATATGCAAAAGTCTAATATAGATTTTTTAGCTTTCACTGGACATAAAGGACTTTTAGGACCTCAAGGAATCGGTGGTTTTATCATTTCTGATAATTTAGCTTTACAAATAGAACCCTTAGTATCCGGTGGTACTGGTAGTTTATCAGACTCAGAATCTCTACCAATTTTTTTACCTGATCGTTTCGAAAGCGGAACTATGAACTTACCAGGTATTGTAGGTCTTCACCATAGCCTAAACTATATATTAAGTGAGGGTATCCAAAATATATTTGAGAAAAAACTAGAATTAACAAAGTATTTTTTAGAAAATATAAAAAAGCTTCCTCAAATTAAAATCATAGGAAAAGAAGATATCAATAATCGTTCTTCTGTAATTTCTCTAGACTTTGAAAATATAGATAATGCTACTGTTGCTTTTTTACTAGATAGTGAGTATAGTATTATGACTCGTGTAGGTCTTCACTGTTCTCCTCGATCTCATAAAACTTTAGGTACATTTCCTCATGGCACAGTTCGCTTTACATTCAGTCATTTTAATACTAAAGAAGAGATTGATATTTGCATTAATGCCATAAAAGATATAATTGATAGGATATAGATTATATCTATATCCTGGACCTATTCATTGTATTTTTATATATAAATTGACTTTGATTTTTTGCTATGTTAGGCTTTAGATGTTAAATATTAAATACATATTAAGGGGGATTTTTTATGGCTGATTATCGCAAAATGTGGGGAAATTTAGGTATGGATTTAGAAACACATGACCAATTATGTGAGGTACTTCCTCAAGCTTTTGAAGATGTATTTTTAAGTCAAAAAAACAGACCTGAAGCAATGGATTATTATAATTTTGTAGTTGCTGAAATACATGGTGTTAGACCAGCCGAATTAATAAAACATCAAGAAAATGGCGGGAAAGTATTTGGTACATTTTGCGTTTATGTTCCAGATGAAATTGTATTTGCTGCTGATGCAATAGCTACTGGTTTATGTGGTGGTTCACAATTTTGGGTTCCAGAGGGAGAAAAGGTTTTGCCTACTAGCACATGTCCATTAATAAAAGCTTCTGTAGGAGCAAGACTTGATAAAACATGTCCATTCTTTAGAATAGCAGATATGTATGTAGGCGAAACAACTTGTGACGGTAAGAAAAAAGCTTGGGAAATCCTAGGGGAAGATGTCCCAATGCATATAATGGACTTACCTCAAATGAAGCGTAGAAAAGATATTAAAGCATGGGCTGAAGAGATTACTGAATTTAAAGATGTCGTCGAAAAGTTTACAGAAAATAAAGTTACTGCTGATAAATTATCAGCTGCTATAAAATTAATAAATGACAAAAGACGTGCATTAGCTCGTTTATATGAATGTAGAAAAAATGAATGCTTACCTATAAGTGGTAGAGATGCTTTAATAATATCTCAAATTGCATTTTACGATGATCCTGCTCGTTTCACACAAATGACAAGTAAATTATGTGATGAGTTAGAAGAAAGAATAAAAAACAATATAAGTGTTGTTCCCGCAGGTACTAAGAGAATAATGTTAACTGGTACTCCTCTTGCTATACCAAACTGGAAAATACATAATATAGTTGAAACAAGTGGTGCTGCTGTGGTTTGCGAAGAAATGTGTACTGGAACTCGTTACTTCGAGAATTTAGTAGATGAGAGTCAAACTACTTTAGAAGGTCAAATAGAAGCTCTTAGCGAAAGGTATATGGGCATAAACTGTGCTTGCTTTACTCCAAACCACGGAAGAATTGATGATATTATATGTTTGGCTAAAGAATATAAAGTTGACGGTATAATAGATATAAACCTTAAATTCTGTTCTCTTTATGATGTGGAAGGATTTACAGTTGAAAGAGCTCTTAAAGATGCCGGTATACCAGTGCTTGGCATAGAAACTGATTATACTGATAGCGATGCTGAACAACTTCGTACAAGAATCGGTGCATTTATAGAAATGTTAGGTATGTAAAATGGAAAAAGTTCTATATTATGTACTTTTTAATAATCACGACAATGGTATGAGACTTTATAACTCTTTAAAAAAAAGAAATATAAAATCAACTATTGTTCCTACTCCACGAGTTGCTAGCAAATGTTGTGGCATATCTCTTTTAATTAATAAAGAAGATATTAATAAAATAAAAAAATGCATTGAAGAAGAATCTTTAGAGATCTTAAAAATCACAGAGGTTAAAACTAATATTAACCCAAAAAGAGATAAATATTGTTAGAAGGAATAAAAATGAACTATATAGGAATAGATATTGGATCAACTGCTTCCAAAGTTGTAGTACTTGGTAATAAAGAGATTAAATTTGTTCTTCCAACTGGTTGGAGTAGCAAAGAAACTGCCAGCTTAATTAAAGAAAAATTACAATCTATGGATATAGATGTTAATAGTGATGATAGCAAAATCATTGCTACAGGATATGGTCGTGTAGCTGTTGACTTTGCAGATAAAATTATTACTGAGATTACTTGCCATGGTATAGGTGGAGCTTATTTAGCTGGAGAGAATTGTACCATAATAGATATTGGTGGTCAGGATACTAAGGTTATAAAAATCGAAAATAATATTGTAACTGACTTTATTATGAATGATAAGTGTTCTGCTGGAACAGGAAAATTCCTAGAAATAATGTCTAATAGACTTGGAATAACAATAAATGAACTATTTTCCATAGCCAAACTTGGAAACCCTGTCTCCATTAGCTCTCTTTGTACTGTATTTGCTGAAAGTGAAATTATTTCATTAATGGGTAAAGGCATAAAAAGAGAAGATATCGCCTGTGGTATAGTAGACTCTGTTGCTAGTAAAGTCTCTTCTCTTTGTCAAAAGAAAAACTTATCAGATAAAATAATTTTAACTGGGGGTCTTAGCCATAGCGAATACTTTGCCTCTATTTTATCAAATAAACTTAGATTAAAAGTAAACTGCACTGATGAAGGTAGATATGCAGGTGCCTTAGGCGCTGCTTTACTAGCTAAAAAATAATTTATAAACCTCAAAACTCATAATTAATTGTTTATGAGTTTTGAGGTTTTTTAGTAATACTATTCCTTAAAATATAAATAATAGCTATTTTTCATGAGTAAAACTGATTTTTATAATATATCCTTTTATAAAGTAAGCATTTCTTTATTTTTACTATTTTAAACTTAATTTTTTATAATGTATCCAAGATACTTTTTTAAATATTAAAAATTTTCAGAATTTTCTAATTTTTAATTGACATAGACTTGTCCACCTCGTACAATATATATTATAAAAATAAAACAAATAAAAAGGTGGGTGTTATTTATGAATAATAATTCAAATTATAATAATATAGCTTTAACTGAAAAAGGATACGAAGAAATAGCTTACTCTTGTACAGATTTAAATTTAGGTGAAGATGCTTCTTATGCAGAATCTAGCCTTAATTTCTTTGGAGTGAGTAGTGGACTTATATACACTAATTTAGATACTACTACTTTTAAAAATTATTAATTATGAAGTTCTCCAAAAAGTGAACCTATCGCTAACTAGCCATAGGTTCATTTTTTTATACTTTTATAATCCTTACATACACTATACAAAGTATGATACAATATAAGTATAGGATAATATTTTGATAATTTAATTCAAATTGTCAAAGTAAATATTTATAAGGGGTGATTTTACATGTTCTGCAAAAACGATTATATAATTTATGGCTCCATGAGTGTTTGTAAAATTTTAGATATTATCGAGGAAGAAAATATCTACATAGGTCTTAAATCCTACTATGTAATACAACCAGTCTATTCTGATAAAAATACTATTATTAAGGTTCCTACAGATAGTAAAAAAGTGTCTATGAGACACCTTTTATCAGAAAACGAAGTTATGTCTATCATCAAAAATATACCTAATATAGAAGCTATTCAAATAGACAATGATAAACAACGAAGTGAGCACTTCAAATCAGTAATAAAAAATAGTATTTGCGAGGAATTAACACAACTAGTAAAGAGTATTGATATTAGCGCGCAAGAAAAATTATCTATCGGAAAGAAACTATCTAAAACAGATGAAGATTTTAAAAAAACTGCTGAAAAATTAATAGACGAAGAATTTGCCACAGTTCTTAATATACCTGTCCAAGATGTACCTTCTTTTATATTAAACAATATTCCACAGTAACACATTTCAATATAATCATAATTAGTATTACGGTTTATTTACAAATAATTCCATTTACTTTATTAAAAGTATAACTTATAATTATATTTACAAGTGGGAACTTATATTTTATATAAGTATGACGCTAGCCCAAATAAAAAAAGCCGTATTTTATACGGCTTTTTTTTATGTTTAAATCATATTGAAATAATCAAACAAAGTATATGAATTTTCTGGAATAAAACTTTCCAGCCTATCTTTTGCTAGTTTAATGTACCATGATTTGTCTAACTTATCTGGTATTTCCTTATTAATAACCTTACTATTATCAATAAAAACTCTATCTGGGGTATAGCTTATCTTTTCTAGCTTTCCATCACTTTTCATTTTCATAATAGCATTATCACCGCTAGATTTACTTGCAAATACTCTAAATACCTTTAGGTTTATATTTTCACTTCCATAAACTGCATGACTATACTTTCCTGTAATTTTTACACATTTCTGAAAATCCATTAAGTTGTTACAAGCATTAATTGTTTTTTCTATTTCCACATTATTTATAAGTTTTTCTTTAATTGCTTTATTTACAATAGGTAAATCATTATCTATTAAGCTTAGTTTTTTAACATAAGCACCTTTACTTTTTATACTTCCATCTTCTTTGACATATACATAATTATTTACGTCTTTTTGAATTATTTTTTTTATGAAGTCATGATCTAAGTTCATTTTTGTTCTTTGACTCCACTCTTTGCATATTTGTAAATATTTTTGAACATCTTCTTTCGATTTAAATTTAAACATAACACCATCTGTGTTTCCTTGTATAAATTCTGCTCTATTTCCAAATTCTAGTTCTACTTTTTCTATCAAGTCAAGAAGTAATAATTGTCCATTTACACATATTGCTATACCTTGTCTTTGATCATATAAATCATTATTAATATCTAAGCATGCTCCATAGGTTGAATTTAACACAAGCTTAAGTGATTTTTCTATAGGATTCTTTTCTTCTTTAAATTTAAATCTTGTATCTCTAATCTCTTTAAACTTACTTGGATTTTGTACATTTCTGCTAAGAAGTCCATATTCTATCATAATTGATGGATAAAAGGAACTTACATCTGAGTTAACAATAAAATCTTCTCCTTCATATTTTTTTCTTGCAGAATGAAGACCACCCCAACCAAAATCTGTATCAACACCATATATATTAACTCTTAAATATTTTTTAAAATCTCTATTATTGTAATCTTCATACCACTGTTTTACATTGTTATATTTACTAAGTTTAATACTATTTACTATTTCAAAATCTGACACATCATCCCTGGCATAATTAGGCTTTCTAGCTCCAAGTATATATGCACTAAGTTGTGCCTCCGTTTTATTTATCATACTTCCATCTAAATTGAAATACTCTATTAATCCTAACTGAGCCTCATATTTATAGTAAACTTCCTTGAATACTTTAAATGTCATTCTCACATCATGAAGACAATAAATTGTGAGTTCCTCTATTTCTTCTTTTGTTGGATATCTATCTAAGTCAAAAGGAATAGTACTTTCTCTTATATCTTCTCCCATAAATAGCTCCAATTCTTTTAAACTTCTATAACTATCATTTAATTCAAAAATATAAATAGGAATTCTATTTAGACTTCTATCAACTGCATAAGGAGAAATATTTTGTTCAATTAATTTTTCAGATATTTTACAAGGATCTATTCCTGCAATTATGGCTTTCATTATCCACTGATCATATCCTTTTATATTGTATCCAATCCAAACAGAGTCTTTATTTTTATTAAAAACCCTAAGAAATTCATCTCTATCATTAATGATAATATGCTCTTTTTCTGTTTTATAATCCTTCATACAGCACATCCAAAATCCACATTTAGACAACACTTCAAAGTCAATAATTATACGTCTTCTCTCTTTTTTCATATCCTTATTCCTTTTTTATAATTCTATTTATTATATATTTTACCTTATATACTTTTTTTAAAACCATTAGTTTTTCATTAATTTATTATTATATAAAAAATAAAAACCTTAGAATGAATAAGAATTCACTCTAAGGTTTTTATTGATATTATTTAAACTTTATTTTACCCCAAAATATTATCTTGTTTAATTAGTCACGATCTACTTCATATTCAGTTATTTTTCCAGTTATAGCATTTATTATTATTTCATATTCATAGTTACCTTTTCTTAATTCACCTTCATATTCTGGTGTTCTATCATCATTATCTAATTCAAATTTAAGTATTTTTGCTCCTGGAACTTTCTTTAACATTATTTCCTTTGCTTTTGCTTCTCCTATCAATTTTTTAGAAGAAGTTTTTACTCTTTCTCTTTCATAGTCAGTTATTTTTCCTGTTTTAGCATTTACTGATATTTCGTATTTGTAATTCCCTTTTGTTAATTCACCTTCATATTCTGGAGTATCATCCTTATCTAGTTTAAATTTAACTATTTTTGCTCCCGGAACTTTCTTTAACATTATTTCCTTTGCCTTAGTTTCTCCTATATATTTTGAAGAAGAAGTTTTTACTTTTTCCTTCTCATACTCAGTTATTTTTCCTGTTTTAGCATTTACTGATATTTCGTATTTGTAACTTCCTTTTGTTAATTCACCTTCATATTCTGGAGTATCATCCTTATCTAGTTTAAATTTAACTATTTTTGCTCCCGGAACTTTCTTTAACATTATTTCCTTTGCCTTAGCTTCTCCTATGTATTTTGAAGAAGAAGTTTTTATCTTTTCTTTTTCATAGTCAGTTATTTTTCCTGTTTTAGCATTTACATCTATTTCGTACTTATAACTTCCTTTTTTTAGTTCTCCTTCATATTCTGGTGTTTTGTCATTGTCTAATCTAAATTTAACTATTTTTGCTCCTGGAACTTTTTTTAGCATTATTTCCTTTGCTTTTGTACTTCCTATAAGTTTTGAAGCTGCATCAGCTACTCCTACTTGCGATAATACTGTTGAAGATGTAAGCACTACACCTAAACCTATTGCTATCATTTTGTTTAGTTTCATTAAAATCTCTCCTTTTTTATTCTTTATTTTTATTTTTTATACTATATATACAAATGTTAAGTTCTATTTTGGGTACTTTTTTTATAAAAATATAAAATTTTTTTAAAAAGTTTTATAGATTTCAATAAAATATTTAATTTACTTATGTCGCAACAAGATTCTTTCACGATTATTTTAAGTAGTTCCCCGACTAAATTTAATATATTGTAAACTCCATTAACTTATCTTTTCACTATCTGATTTATTTTGTCTATCTAAATGATCTAAGTATAATTTTGTCTCAGATATAATAATTGGAGATAATGCTAGTAAAGCAATTAAGTTTGGCAATGCCATAAGACCATTTACTATATCCGCTATAATCCACACTACCTCTAACTTTAAAAATGCTCCAAGTAATACCATAAGTACAAATAAACTTCTGAATAAATTTATCCTTTTAACACCAAATAAAAATTCAAAACATCTTTCTCCGTAATAACTCCATCCTAAAATAGTTGTAAAAGCAAACAAACTTAAACTTATTGTTAAGAATATTGGTCCTAAACTTGGAAGGACTGATGCAAAGGCTGATTGAGTCATTATAGCTCCATTCAAATCACCTTGCCAAACACCTGTAATTATTAAAGATACACCTGTCAAAGTACAAATTATTATACTATCTATAAAAGTACCTGTCATTGATATAAGCCCTTGTTCCGCTGGCCAGTTAGTTTTAGCTGCTGCAGCCGCAATTGGCGCACTACCTAAACCTGATTCATTTGAAAATACTCCACGAGCTATACCATTTCTAATAGCCATAGATACCGTAGCTCCTAGGAAACCTCCTGCTGCTGCCTGACCAGTAAAAGCACTTTTAAATATTAACGCAAATGTTTCTGGTATTAATGTATAAGATTTTCCTAAAATAGTAAGACATATTAATATATATACTACTGTCATAAAAGGAACAACCTTCGTTGCCACATTGGATATACTTTGAAGTCCTCCAAATACTACTAAAGCAACGCAAATTGCTAAAATTACACCCGTTATTTTTGGATCTATATTAAAAGAACCTTGTACTGCATCTGTTATTGAATTTACTTGGGAAAAAGTACCTATTCCTAAAAGGGCTACCAATATCCCACTTATAGCAAAAAATGATGCTAATGGTCTCCATTTTTCACCCATCCCATTTACTATATAATACATTGGTCCACCAGATACTTGACCATTTTCATCTTTAGATCTAAATTTTATAGCTAATAAACCTTCAGAATATTTAGTTGCCATTCCAAAGAATGCTGCAAGCCACATCCAAAATAATGCCCCCGGTCCACCAGCTTTAATTGCTGTGGCAACCCCTACTATATTTCCTGTTCCTATTGTTGCTGCAAGAGCTGTACATAATGCTCCAAAGCTTGAAATATCACCATTACCATCATTTTCAGCTTTGAAAATTAATTTTAATGCCTTTGGTAGTCTTACAATTTGTATTAGTCCTAATCTTACAGTAAGATAAATTCCTGTACCAACTAATAAAATTAATAATGGCGGCCCCCATATAAAACTGTCCACTTGGTTTAATAAATTAAGAAAATCCATAAAAAACACTCCTTTTGTAATTAAATAATTTAAGTACAAAATCAAATAATCCTTTATGAATAAAGACAAGAATAGATTGAATTCTGTATACAACAAATATATACATCTTATTAAAAATAATAATTACGAATATGCATGATACCAAAAAAAATACTAAATCAAAAAGATAATCTAGTATAGGATTTCATACATATTAAAGATAAGCATTAGTATGCTTTATGTATATTCTCTGTCCTTTTGCCTGAGAGATTGAGCAATTAAGCCTTGCCCCTTCGGCGCCCTTTAACGGGTCTCTCCAGAGTTTCCTATTCCTTACAGTCCCACTTTATAAGTACCTGAGAGTATGACTCCTTCGGTGTGTCATAAGACAACTCTTCTGTAAAGCTTCATCAGATTATTGACTTGTTAACTTGTAACAATAATAGTATATCATCTTCTAATACATGTCAAATATTTTATATAAATTTTTATAGAAAATTATTTTATATATTTATATTTTAAGAAAGATGATATTTCTTTATAGTTATCAATATTTTTATTTAATGATTCTCCTAAGTGAACTATCTTTCCTGGCAAATCTATACATAAAAAAATATAGGTTAAAAATAACCCATATTTCATTAATTCATTTATATTCTATTTTCTTTGTATTTTATTGATTGGTAAAATGCATATACTATTAAACCTTGAGTAATCATTCCACTTACAACCCAAACAAAACCACCTATAATTGGTAATAATGTTAATATTCTTATAACTAATATCCCAATTAAAAGTTGTAAATACGGATTTTTATTCTTAAGTATTAATCGACCAAGTATTATCCCCATAATTACTGGCGATAAATAAACTACTATAAAGTACATGATAAGTGATATTACTCCTAGAGGTAATGCTATTACTGTAAGGAATAACAATAAACTAACTATTGGCGCTAATATAAATGATGCCATACCTCCTAAAACTATTGGAAGTGGCTCTTTTATTAATAAATCATCGCTATTTATAAAGAACTTTTTAAATAAAGAATACAATAATAATCCAATTATTAACGATGCTAAAATTGATATAATAGTCCCAAACCCTACAAAGGCTTTTAATTCATTTTCACTAGTCGAATTTTCTATTTTAGTATATTGAATATCGTCCATAGTTACATTAGAATTAACAATAGGATCTTTAGGTGAATATACTTCAATATCACCTGTTATATCTCCATTATCAGCTATAATTAGCTCATCGCAAGTTACATTAACATCGCCATTAACCTTCCCATTAATTATAATTGTATCTCCTGTAGCATAAAATCCTTCACAGCTACCTTTAAAATTAATATTTTCTGCTGAAACATATATTGCTTTTGCAGTTGTCTTCTCTTCAATATTAATATTCTGACCAAAAGAAGTAATATTTTTTATATTTTTGCTATTAATATTTAAAGTTTGTGCACCAGATCTTATATTACCATTTACTTCATCAGATGTTATATCTATAATTTCTCCTAAAGCTATAACATCACCCTCTACATTATCTTTTATGTCAATTTTTCTACCTGCAGAGTATATGTCACCTAAAACCTCTTTTGAAATTTTTACATCCTCGTCAAAAGCAAAATAATTAGATGCACTGTCTATGCTATCAGCAAATACATTAACCGTTAATAAAATCATAATCAATAGTGTTAAAATAAAAACCCCTTTTTTCTTCATTAAAACATCTCCCCTTGATTAACTTCTTGCTACATTTTATCCATATAATCTTTTGTTTCTGTTGGTAGTTCTTTGATTTTCAACTTATATTCAACATCTTCTTTTATAATTGAGTATATAATAGCAAATAATGGAACCCCTATTATCATTCCAACTATTCCTAAGAATTTACCAGCTACAAGTATAGCAAATAATATCCAAAATGCAGATATTCCAATTGAATCTCCTAAGATTTTTGGCCCTATTATATTTCCATCTATTTGTTGTATTATGAATACTAATACTAAGAATATTAAAGCTTTAGTTGGAGATACAAATAAGATAATTATGCATGATGGTATTGCTCCTATAAACGGTCCAAAAAATGGAATTATATTCGTTACACCTATTATTACAGATATCAATAAAGTATACGGCATTTTAAATATAGAAAATACCACAAAAGATAATACTCCTATAATAGCTGAATCAATTATTTTTCCACTTAAGAATTTCCCAAAAGTTTCATTACTTCTATAAGTTAATTCAAATATTCTATTTGCAGTTTTTGTTGAGAATAATGCACAAGTAATTTTTCTATTTATAGCAAAGAAGTTTTCTTTATCTATTAATAAATATACAGAAATAATAATTCCAAGAACTATATTCCATATACTTGATGCAATTACTTTTAACGTATTCCCTACTACTGGAATTATTTCTTTTGCAAAATTCATAATAAACTGAATATACTTATCCATTTGTTCTTGTATTAATGCAGCATATTCAGGACTTATATTTGTTTCACTCATTAGTTCATTAAACAATTTAGTAAGATTATCTACATATTGAGGTACATCGTTAACAAATCCCATAATACTATCAATTAATTGCGGTACTATAAAATGTATAAATAGGTAACATATACCTACTGCTGTTAAATATGTTAATAACAATCCAATACTTCTTTTTTGTACCCTTCTTAATTTACTAAACCATTGTGCCTTACCTAAAATTGTTACTTCATAAAAATCTAATATAAAATTAAGTAAATAAGCAATAGCAAATCCTATTATAAAAGGATACATTATGCCAACGGCAATACTAATCTTTTCACTAAAAGATCCTATTTGAGACGCTACAAAATAAAAAATTATACTACAACAGATAACTATTAATGCATAAACTGATATAGTATTGTACTTTGAATTCCAGTTAATTTTCATATATTTTCTCCTGATAAATAATTATTTTTCATGCTACTGAAACTGAGTAATAACTGTGACTAAAATTGTCAGTGTCAAAATAAGTAATAATGATTTTTGTAAAAACATACTTTGAGGTTTATTGTATGTATTCACTTCTTGATTTACTTCTAAAGTGTTGCTAATATTTTTTTCAATATCAGCTTTAACATACATAAACTTACTTAAATCTATTAATACTTCTTCTACACTACCATATTTTTCATTTCTTCTAATAAGTTTTTTGACTATATTTACTAAGGCAATATTCTCATTATTAATAGCCACAGTATTCCAATCAATGCCTCTATCAATTAATTTTAACATTTCTTCCTCATCTTTACCAATACCAAAAGGCATTTTCTTAAAAATTGAATCAAATAAAATTATACCTAATGTAAAAAAATCACTTTCCATGTCTGTATAATTAATATTAATTTGATGAGGAGATAAAAAACCTATACTATTATTTTTTCTTATATTAACCCCTTTATTAGCCTGTGTTATACCATAATCATATATTTTAATATTATAATTTTCATCAACGAAAATATTGTCTTCTGTCAAAGAACCATGATAAAGTTTATTATTATATGATGCATCTAAAGCTCTTAAGATTTTTCTAGTTATTTTAACTATACTATTCAAATCCATATAGTTACCCTTAATTACTTTTCTAAGTTCTATTCCAGCAAAGTATTCACTTACTATGTAATAACACCTTTCGTTTTCAGTATAATGAGTTCCCAAATCTAGTATTTTTGCTATATGATTCGAATTAATATGAGATAAGTTCATAGATTCATCAATTAAATTAGGTAAAAATTTTTTATTAATATATTCATCATCTTTTATTATTTGTATATAAACTAAAATATCATCTTGTAAATCTCTAGCTTTATAAAGTTTACCGAACATAATTTCGTCATCATTATCTAATACTACATATCTTTTGGAAATATATTTCATATATACACCTCCTTTTTCTCCCTTACATATAAATTATACTAATATTTTATATATTTTACTATGTCTACTAAACATCTTTTCTGAAAAATATTTTTAACTTTTATCTAAAATTTTAGATATTTGTATAAAAAAAAACTATTTTAATGTATTGTTATACATTAAAATAGTTTTTCATTACTCTTTATATACACTTGTATATATGTAAGATGTTTCACTCTTACTATTTTTAGTTATTGTTCTATATGTTTTTGCAGCTGGTAGACTATTATAAGTAAAATTATCAACTCTTATATTTACACCGACTTTATCTTGTGATGAACCGTATACTGCTGCAACGACACTACTTCCACTTCTGTAACATTGAATATATACTGCATGATCAAAATTATTAGTAAATTTTAAATCACTATCTCCATCATTGACCATAGCATCTCTTCCTCTAGGGACATAATGAGAAGTTTTAGAGTGGTTTCTTACTTGATCTATTTGTAATCCTGATAATAATACTGCATTAAATAACGTGGTAGAGGTTTGACACACTCCACCTCCTGGTGCATCTTCATACTGATTTGATATTATTACAGGCGCATTCAGGAATCCATTACTAAGAACCCTCATTCCTGTATGTTCATTATAAGAGAAAGTTTCACCTGGTAATAAAATAACATTATTACATCTCTGAGCAGAAAGACCTATATTATATGATCTTTCTACTAAAGCAGAATTAAAAGTCGTTGAGAATGACGCTAAGCGTGTGTCTATACTTTTCACATCTTCAGTTGATACTTTAGGTTTTGTAACACTTATCTTTAAGCCTACAGTTTCATATTTTTTATTATTTAAAGCTTCCGTAATTAACTTTTTATTATCTTCTGTCTCGAATTTTAAACCAGTTCTTGAAGGAGTAAAACTTATACCACTACCTACACTTACAGTTGCATTTTTTACATCTTGATTAATACTTTTAGCAATCTGCTCTATATTCTTATCAAGTTTTTCTTCATCATAAGTAACCTTTATAGTATATTTTTTACCCTCTGATTTTATTTTTATATAAGAAGTAATGTCATTAAAATAAGAACCTGTTCTTGTGCTATCATAAGCCTGTCCAACTAACTCTTCAGTATTATACTTTAAATCAATATCCTCAAAATTAATTTCATAATTATCTTTATCATAGCTTAAATTTAAATTTTGAGGTTTGTATTTTTTATCTATAGCTTCAATAGCCTCTTCCTTACTCATCTTAGATACTTCTACCCCTTGTATAAAAATATTGTCAGCTATTTTACCGTTATATAAAGAATTTTTAGTAAAATAATTTAATGCTATACCAATAAATATTATTATAATACCTATTACTAATCCAACTATGCTATATAACTTCTTTTTATCTATTTTACCTGACATATTTTTTATATCATCACTCATAATATCACCTCATCCCTACAAAGGATTATATTTTATAATTAACTTATAAACAACAAATTCTTCCAAGATGTAACTATATTGTTACACATTTTTTTAAATAATTATGTTTATTTCATCAAAATAGACCTATACTTGATATTACCCAAGTACAGGCCTATTCCAACAATTTTATATATAAATAATTCATTTAATTAATGTATTCTCTCTTTCTTGATGCCCGTAAACTTTCCTGAATCAGCTATAAAAACAAATCCCATCTTATTATAGATTTCATTTAATTGAAATAAAGTTACTTCACCTTTTTTTATATTATCTAAAGTTATATCTTCTATTCTTTTTTCGTTAGTTATTAAAGTTCCCATAATTTATCACTCCTAAAAATTAATAGTTTTAATTCATTATATTAATATGCTTATACTAATATGATAATTTTTTTATAATTTTTTATTCAAACATCCGTTCCAAATGTTAGTTCTATGGTTTTATTATATACGAACACTCATTCGATATCAAGTATATTTTTCATTTTTTGTAAAAATTTTAATTTTATTATAGTAAAATATCATCTTATGTAGATTTATAAAGACTTTACTGTTAGAATTAAAATAAATTCTTATTAAAGGAGGGACGTTATATGAGTCGTGTAGCTGTTATTAGCGCAGTTTTAGATGAACCTGAAAAATGCCAACAAGAGTTCAATAAGATATTAGGAGGATTTAAAGGAATTATCAAAGGAAGGATGGGGATTCCGTTTGATAGCCAAGGCGTATCTGTAATATCTGTTACAGTTGTTGGAGATATGGATACAATAAATAATTTAACTGGTAAGTTAGGAAAAATACCCTCTGTCTCTGTTAAAACAAGTGTTTCAAAAAAGGAAATAAGTGAGTAATTTGTATATTTATTTTTTATTACAAATATACTTTTTTTTACATAATAATTAGCCATGTTTCTTGTTTTTTTCAATTCTCATATAGTATTATAATGTTAAGGGAATACTAAAAAGGGGGAGGGGCAATGAAAAACGCTAATGTAAATAATACGATAAAATTCATTGACAAAAAGACTGAATATGAGGGGAAAAATAAAATTTCAAAACTACATATTAGCAAGCTTAGCGAAGGCAACAAAGTAATTGGATATCAAAAACATAAAAAAATGAAAGCCCATGAAGCTAAAAAACAAAAGATTTTAAATTCTAAGATATATAAGTTTAGAAAAAAGATCCTTACAATTATCATAATAACATCCAGTGTGTTTGTTGGTATATTTTTATGGCAAAAATTTTATGAGCCTTCCTATATTCAATCAGATAAAAATAATTTTAAAGTAGAGAGTCCAAACTTATCAAATTCTGATGTATCAACTTATTCCTCTATTATAAAGGAATCAGTAAAGGGAACTTTGGGTATTAAGTACAAAATTAATATTGAACAACTACATAAAAATGGTAACTTAATCTTTGCTGAAGGACATTTTAATATTCCTGACAAAGGTGATATAAATTTCGATATGATACTTAAAAATTATTCTCCTTATTCTTTAAAAATTAATGGAGAAGAATACTTAAAAAAATAAGGTGCTTTAATGCACCTTATTTTTACTTATTTTTTAATACTATTTTTTGCATCTTTAACATTATCTTTAACTGCTTTTCCAACATTTACACCTGTATTTATAGTTTCTTTTGCAACATTTCCTACTCCGTTAATTACATCTTTACCAACATTTACACCTGTGCTTATAGTTTCCTTTGCAACATTCCCTACTCCATTTATAACTTCTTTACCTACATCTGTAACAGGCTTTGTAACTTTAGCCATAGAATACATCTCCTATACAAATAAATTTATAATAAAATTATTTACAGTATATTATATGACAAATTAATTATATTGTTCCTATATTAGATTTTTTTATCAATTCTTATTAATAAATACTTTATAATTTTGGGCATAAAAAAAGCAAGGTTAAACCTTGCTTAGATTTCTATTTTAATATTTCTATAGTTATGTTTTTAACTCCCCACTTGTTACATGCTGATGAAGAGTTCATATATATATCAATCTTGTTACCTTTAATTCCTCCACCGCAATCTTCTGCTGTAAATACTTTATCTAGTTCTTTTATATATACTTTTGTTCCATATGGTATTATCTTTGGATCTACGGCTAAAGTTCCATATTTGGCTTTTGTTCCTGTAGCTGTATATCCGCCACCTGTATAAGCATAAGCCTTAACTTTTAGTCTCTTTTTAACTGTTCTCTTTTGAGAATTTGAAGATGTACTTGCTTTTTTTATATATTTTCCACTAGACCATCCTGTTTTATTACTATATTTAACTTTATGCCATCCATTTTTAGTAGATAGTATTTTAACTTTTGTTCCTTTTTTAATTGTTCCTATCGATCTATACTTAGTTGAAGCACCTGTTCTTACATTTACATTACAAGTTGCTGTTCCTGTTGCAGTTGCAGCATCTACTTCTATTGGCTTTGCAATTCCCATAGTCATCACTAATGCACCTACTATTGCAGTCACTTTCAAAGTATTTTTAAACATATATCTTCCCCCTATATTAATTTTTAAGGTTATTATCTCAATTGAAAATTATTTCATCTTTATCTATGTATTTATTAATCTCATACATATATAATATTACATTTTAGTAACTTTTTAAAGTGTTTTTTAGTAAAAAGTTACAAACGGGTAACATTTTACTACTATTTCAATTTTATTCATATATGTCAGTATAAGTATTTTCAACAACTGCGCAAAATATTTTCATAACGAAAATTTTTTTTATTTTTTTCCTCTTTGTAACTTTTCATTTACAATTTGTAAACATTTTCACTACTTTATTAATAATAAAATAATAGAATTTATTCTAGATAAAAACTATATTTTTTCTACAATAAAAAAGCTAAGATTTACTTAGCTTTTATTTAAGAATATAAATTGTTATATTTCTCACACCCCAGTTTATACACTCTTCTTTAGTATTCATATAAATATCTATTTTATCTCCTTTTATGCCTCCTCCACAATCTTCAGCTATAAATGTTTTATCAAATTCTGGGATATATATTCGAGTTCCATAAGGTATGACTGTTGGATCTACAGCTATAGTTCTACCAAATTTAGGTTTTGTACCTGTTGCAGTTATGGTTCCTGTATAATAAGCATATGATTTAACTTTCATACTCATAGATATATCATTTGAGTTACCTGGTTTATCTGTCATTGAGTCTAATGCACTCTTTGATTTTAAATATGCAGATGAACAATAACCCGTCTTTCCATTTGAAAGTTTAACCTTATACCAGTTATCATTAGTACGCTCAACTAAACTAACACTGTCTCCTTTATAAACCATTCCAACAATGCTATTAGATGTTGCTGGACCACTTCTCACATTTAAATTTGCTGTGGCAATTAAAGTATCTATAACTGAATTGCTACATGTATTATTAGATGTACTTCCAGAAGTACTATTGCTTTCTTTTAGATATCTATAACTAGAATATCCAACAGTTCCATCGCTCAATTTAACTTTATACCATCCAGTACTTGCAACGCCAAGCATTTCTACAGTAGTATTCTTCTTAATATATCCTATTTTTTTATATTTTGTAGAACCACCTGTTCTTACATTTACTCCACCTATTGCCACAAGTTTTTTACCTGTAGATGTTGAAGTATTTGACGAGTTAGCACTAATTGAGATATAGTCTCCACTTACCCAACCGGTTTTACTTCCAATTTTTATATTATACCAACCATCTTTAGAAGATAAAATTTCAACCTTATCTCCTTTTTTAAGTCCACCTACAACACTGTTTGACGTTGATGGTCCACTTCTAATATTAAGTGAATAAGCTGTAACTTCGCCCACTTTTGAATCTGCATGAACATCACTTGACCCTAGGGCGCAAATTACAGATGTAGCTGATAATGCAGCCAACGCATATTTATTCTTCTTATTAATCATTCTGTCCCCCTGGAAATTTATTTTTTATATATCATTCACCATAATTATCCATTTAGTAATATATTATCTTAATTTGATTAATTTTTAAATATATTAAATAAAATTAGTATAAAAATTTGTTTTTGATTTTCTTGGTAAAAAGTAGACTAATTATATTTTTAAAATTTTCATATACTATAAAAAAGATAAAATTTAGTTGGAGGATTAGTTATGTCAAAACAAAATTATCAAATAGCTTCAATAACAAAAACTGAAGAAGAGGCTATAAAAAAAGCTGAAGCTGATGTAAAAAGAGAAACTGGTAAAGATTTTGTAATGATTGCTTGGGAAAAAGAATAGTTTATTGTTATTAAAAGCAAATAAATAAGGACATCATAAGATTTTATGATGTCCTTCATATGCATTAGATGGATTTATCTTTAGATTAATTTTTTAATTCTATTTTTTAAATGCTTTATTTGTTATATATAAGGTTAAATTGTAATTAATATTTAAATTGTAAGTTGTAAAATATAATTTTTTAAATAATTATAACTACCTCATAGTTACGCAAAACACTTATGTACAATATTATTATCCATCTAAGCATATTTTATTATAAGTATAAGGTTTATACCTTATATCATAATAAACTAATCAATATCTATATAAGTTTCATTGTTGGCTTTATTTATAGCCACTTCCAATTCTATTACTTCCTTATTTAAACTTTCTATTAGCTTTTCCATCTCTTCTCTATCAAAATTCAACTCTGTAACTTTGTAATATACAGAAGTTGCTGCAGCATCTACTTTTCTTTCTTTACTAACTTTTACATTTTGTAACAAATCTTCTAATTCAAAAGCTAACTCTCTTTTTAACTTAACCTTATTTAATGCACCTTGAATAGTTGTTGTTTCTCCTAAAACCTCTATTTCAGTAGTGTTGTTGGCATAAGCTATAGCTGTTTTCATTTTTTCAATATTTTTAGATAAGGATATAAGCTCATTTAGCTCTTTATTAAAATCAAATTTTTCATCACAGTCAAATCTTGTACCATCAGATTCTAATATATAAGTCGTACTAGCCTTTTTTCTATTTATTACATTAGGCGACTTATATCTATAATTTCTTTCTATTTCTGCTACTTTAATCATGCATTGATTTATCGTAAGTTTTTCCATTAATAATATTCCCCCTTACCTATTTTAAAACTATTGTTAATTTTAATTATTGCATATAAACCTTGAATTATCAATACTTTAAAAGAGTTGTGGAAAAATTTTTATCTTCTGACTTAATTTTCATTTACAATTTCTAAAAATCTATTTAATAAAGTTTCACCATAATTATGTTCTTCAACTTTTTCAAGTATTTCTTCATAATTTTTACCACTATTTATTATGTTTTCTTTTTCAACTTTTATATATTCTTTAGTTATATTTGCTAAAAACTCTGGATGAAATTGCATTCCCCAAATGTGATTTTTATATGTAAAAGATTGAGTTAAATCATTTTCATTATATGCTAATACTTTGGCTTCTTTCGGTAACTCCAATACACTTTGAGAATGTGCTTCATGACCTTTAAATATATTTGGTAATACACCTAATAATTTATCCTTTTTACCTTCGTCAGTCAATGTAATATCTACTGTTCCAACTTCTACCCCCTTATGGTTATATCCTACTTTACCTCCAAGAATATCCGCTAAGAGTTGATGCCCATAGCAAATCCCTAGCACTGGAATATTAGTCTCTACAACTAATTTTAACCACTGTGAAATTTTCACACTCCATGGTTCATAATCAGAAACCATTGAATTAGAACCAGTTATTATAATTCCTTTTATATTTTCTAAATCAGGTGGCTCTTCCTCTTTCTTACAATTAACTACTACAACTTCACTTTTATCAATTTTACCTCTGTTGATAATATGATCTTGAAAATCTCCATATTGATTTAATATTGAATCTAGTGTTTCTCCCATTTTTAAAATAACTATTTTCTTCAAACTTCTCACCCTTAAAAAAAGTGAATAATTACTTTATTCACTTTAATTCGTTTATTTAATTGTATCAGCATAATTATATTTAAATCCCAATATATTTTAAATTATTTATTTGGTATAAATTTTACTGCTGCAGAATTAATTGAAAGAACTTTATTTCTAAAATCTTCTAGTGTATCATTCAAAACATATCCTAAGTGTATATCGCTATTTTTACTTCTAACTTCAATTTTATTTACTATTTCTTCATCTTTTATAAATTTTAATAAGTTATTATTTATGGCTTTTGAAAAGGTTGGCCATCCATAATTTTTTTCAATTTTGTCTTCTGATGAGAATAAAGGAGTATTATCTAATATATCCACATAAACTCCTTCTTGAAAATTATTGTAGTATTCATTTTTAAATGGCTTTTCTCTTAACTTATTTTGTGTTACTTCATATTGCAAATTACTTAAATGTCTTTTTGCAAAACTTCTTTTTAAATATTCATATCTGCCAGAAAATCTATAATATTCTTTATATAACAATGGATTTTTTTTATAAAAATTTTGATGAAATTCCTCTGCTTCGTAAAATTCCTTAGCTTCATACAATTTTGTTGATATCAAATCACCAAATATATTATTTTCTTCTAAATCTTCAATATATTTTTTACCTTGTCTCCATTGATCTATATCGTAATAAAAAATTGCAGTTTTAAAGCAACGACCTTTATCACCAAATTGTCCTTCCTCGTCAGTTGGATCTATATTATTAAAATAAATATCAAGAAGTTTACTATAAGGTAGAATTTTATCATCATAGGTAAGTTTTACAACTTGAAAGTGCTTGTTCTCCTCTTTTAAAACCTCTTCAAAAGTTGGATTTTTAGTTATTCCTCCACTATATCCTACTTTAATTTCTTTTACACCTCTTAACTTTTCAAATGGTTCAACCATACACCAGAAGCATCCTCCTGCAAACATTGCAGTTTTCTCCATAAAAAATCAACTCCTTGGTAAATTTTATTTATTTTCCCCAATAGAGTTGATTTTTAGTCTTTATAGTATATTAATTTTTTAATATACTTGTTTTATCAATAAATATATACCACAATATTCCATATGAAATTATTTTTAGGAGGTTATTATGAGCAAATTAAAAATAGGATTGATTCAAATGAAAGTTGAAAATAATAAAAAAGATAATCTTACAAAAGCCGCTCAATTAATAAAAAAGATTGCTATTGAAAAACCTGATATTGTTATTCTTCCTGAGATGTTTTCTTGTCCTTATATATCATCTAACTTCCCTCTTTATGCCGAGGAAGAGGGTGATTATTCCTTTAATTTTTTATCTGATCTAGCTAAAACAAACAAAATATATTTAGTAGCTGGCTCTATTGCCGAAAAAGATAGTGATAAAATTTATAATACTTCTTATATTTTTGATAGAAAAGGCCAAATGATAGGAAAACATAGAAAAGTACATTTATTTGATATCGATATAAAAAACAAGCAAAGATTTAAAGAGTCAGATACTCTGTCTGCCGGTAACGAAGTAACTGTATTTGATACTGAATTTTGTAAAATCGGTTTATGTATATGCTATGACTTTAGATTTCCAGAACTTGCAAGACTTATGGTTAACAATGGGGCAAAAGCAATAATAGTTCCTGCATCTTTTAATATGATTACAGGCCCTGCCCACTGGCATACTATGTTTAGATCTAGAGCCATAGACAATCAAGTTTTTACAATTGGATGTTCTCCTGCTAGAGATTACAATTCTTCCTATGTATCTTATGGTCACTCTTTAATTGTATCTCCCTTTGGTGAAGTTCTCACAGAGTTAAAAGATGATGAAAGCTTAACCACTTATTCGATAGATTTAAATTATGTTGATCAAGTCAGAGAAGAACTACCTCTACTAAATCATAGACGAAATGATTTATATGAGTTAATTGAAAAATAAAAGTTGAGGTGTGATTTATTTATAATCACACCTCAACTTCTAATAGATACTTATATATCTTTTATTTTTTCTTTTTATTATTGAAACTTAAAACTTTTACATCTTTTTTATCAGATAAAGTTCCTTCTTTAAGCCCCATTAATATTTCTAAATCATCAGCATATAATATCATGTTATCATTATATAACTTTTCCATTAATGTATTTTTACTAACTATGTTATTGTCTATAAGTAATTTATATGCTTTTCTAAGACAAGTTGGATGAGTTGCTTTTACATTGTCTAATGGTTCTTCTTTATGCCATCCATTTTTGCTTATTTCATTCATTAAATAATTATATTTTTTATAATTTATTAGTCCTAAAGCATAAGCTCTGTATAAAATTATAGTAAGTGGAACCATAAATTTAGATTTAACTTCTAAATAAGATTCTAGTTCATTTGGATTAGATAATTCCTCTATTAATCTATCTTTTGGTAATAATAAAGCAGACGCAAAATCATCTTTGTTAAATCTTTTAGCTGGTATATTTAGTTCATTACTTATTATAAATGCAAATTCATAAGCTAAATCGTAATTTCTCATAGCTAAAGAATTTTTATCGTGACCTAATGATACTATATATTTTTCTTTTCCATTTATACTTTGTTTTTGTGAATATGGAGAAGCACCTCTTCTATCTATATTCATAGCTGTAATTACTACTCCAACAGTCTCCATAAATGATACCATATTGATTAAAGGCTCTTCACCTAATTCATAATATTCCCTACATTTCTCGGCTAATTCTTCCATAGACATATTTTTATTTAAATTATCTGGAAGTTGTAGCTCTGGGAATTGAATATAATTTTCAAAGAATAAATAAAGTTTGTGTATCATCACTAATTTTTCTCTATATGAAATTTCTTCATTTCTTTGTATTGTAGATTGTGGATTGAAATGAGCAGCTTCCACATTAACTTTTATATTCTCATTTCTATAGAAATAATCTCTTGGAAAATGTAATACATTTGATAATTTTAGTGCATTCTCCACCGTTGGCTTATATTTATTTTCTTCAAAAGCTAATATATCTTTTTTATTTATGTTTGTTTCTTTAGATACTTGATCTATCGTTTTTCCTCTATATATTCTAGCTATTTTAAGTCTTTTACCATTAAATAGTTCTTTCTTCATATTTTATGGTCCCTTTCATAGTTGTTATTTTTATCATTCAACTTCTTATTATACTGAATATACAACATCTTTTCAAACAATAAGTTATTTAATAGTAATAAGTTATTATTAAATTGATTTTATTTTAATTTTTACATAATCAAATAAAGAGTCTAAATTTCCATTATTCTTACCTCCACCTTGGGCAAGAACCTTACTTCCTCCACCTTTTCCATCAACTAATTTAATGCTATCTTTTAATAGTAAATTCATATCTAGCTTATTTAGGTTCTTTGAACAAGCAAATAATAAATTTAATTTGTCATCATTTATTAAAGCGAATAATCCAACATTATTATCAATTTCTGTGATTTTATTTGCTATTTTATTTATATAATTCATAGTTTTATTTTCATAAGTTTTAATTATAATATTCATATTATTGATTTTTTCAGCATCTTCAATCATTTCTTTTACTTCATAATTACTTATTATTTCTTCTAATTTTCTATTTTCCTTATTTACTTCATTTAATTTATTATTTAAATTTTCAATACCTTTATATGCATCTTCTTCATTGCTACTAAGTAATTTACAGATTTTATTTAAGTAACTATCTCTTTTTAACATATCCTCTATAGCTTTTGTTCCACATAAAAATTCTATTCTCGTAGCTTTTTTATATTTTTCAAATTTCTTTATTTTTATTACTCTTAAATCTAAAGTATTTTTCACATGAACACCACAACATAGATTTATATCATAATCTCCAAATTTTACAACCCTTATATTATTAGAAAGCTTAGATAAATCATCTTTTATCTTTAATTTCTTAGCTTCTTTCTTATTTATATTAAGAAATTCTACAGGTATGTTTTCTCTAATAATTTCATTGCACATGTTTTCAATTTTCATGATATCGTCTTCTTTAAAGAATCCCTCTATATCCACAGTTGAAAAATCTTTTCCCAAATGAAAACCTACTGTCTTTGCATTATATTCATTATTAAAGCATGCAGATATAACATGTTGACCAAAGTGGTGCTGCATTCCATACGCTCTTCTATCCCAATCAATTTCACATTTCACCTTATGAATTCTATTAGGTTTTTTCTCTAATACATGATATATCTTTTCATTTTCTTCATAAACATCCAAAACATGTATATTGTCTATAGTTCCTAAATCACAATATTGGCCTCCACCTCCTGGATAAAAAGCTGTTTTATCTAGAAGTACATGATATTTATCATCTTTTTCCTTAACTTCCACTATTTCAGCCGTAAAATTTTTAATATATGAATCAATATAAAATAATTTTTCCATTTCTCTCTCCGTTTCAATTTATTTATTGTTTATTTTTAACATTATTAGTTAATTATAACTATAAAATTATTAATTTAATAGTTTTTCTTGTGCAAAAACTTTTAACTATTACTATAATTAAAATAAACTGCTTAATTAAGGAGGACTGTATGGATAAAAAAGAAAAAGTTTTCAAAAAATTAGATGAGTTAAATATAAAATATGAATTAATAGACCATCCTCCAGTTTATACTATTGAGGAAATGGAAAATCTTAATTTAGAAAAAAAGGGTGAAATAGTAAAAAATCTTTTTTTAAAAAACTCCAATGGAAAAAAACATTATCTTGTTATATTAAAGGGTGATAAAAAGGCAAATTTAAAATCAATTAAATCCCAAATTAATTCAACTACTTTAAGCTTTGCATCAGAAGAAAGATTGGAAAAGCATTTAGGTCTTTTAAAAGGCGCAGTTACTCCACTTGGTATTATTAATGACGAAGAACATTGTGTAAATATTGTCATAGATGAAGATTTAAAAAGTCAAACTATTATTGGGGTTCATCCTAATGTAAATTCTGCTACGGTCTTTTTAAATTACAATGATATGATTAAGTTTATAAACAATTTTGGCAATGAAATTTTTTATGTTAATATATAAAATTTATCTTGATACTTTGCTTGCATTTAATAAAATAAAAAAGTTGTCTCTATAAATGATTCAATAATCATTTTGAGACAACTCCTTAATTTTTACTTATGTACTCCTTCAAATACAAACTTACCACTTTTACCACCCATTTTTTCAACTAAATGAATATCTGATATGACCATATTTTTATCTATAGCCTTACACATATCATAAATTGTTAAAAGAGCAACATTAACCCCCATTAACGCTTCCATCTCAACACCAGTTTTTCCAGCTAATTTTACTAAAGAAATAGCTGTAATACTCTTTTCTTCATCATTAAATTCAAAATCTATTTTAGACTTTGTTAGCATTAAAGGATGACACATAGGAATTAAGTCTGATGTTTTTTTAGTAGCCATAATACCTGCTACTCTAGCCACAGCAAGAACATCTCCCTTTGCCATGTTTCCCTCAATTATTCTTTTGTATGTTTCATCATTTACAAATATTTTTCCTGTAGCTATAGCTTGTCTTTCTGTTATATTTTTCTCTGTTACGTCTACCATTACAGCATTTCCTCTAGAGTCAAAATGATTTAGCTTATGATCCATTTTATCTTCTCCTTTATTTAGTAGTATTCGTTAATAATCTCTTGTATTTTATCTTTATCTAGTTCTTTTGCTTTACCAATAGTACCATCTAACATTTCCCAAACATAATTATGAACATCAACTGCATTTGAAAAATCTCCATCTTGCCACTTTCTTAATGAGTTCCTAAGGTGCATTTTATCATAATCATCCTTAATTTTTTCTACACCTTCCAATGATATATCTATTGTTTTCGGTGTAACTTCACTACATTGCCATTTATATTCAGCCTGCACCAAAGTATTCGCTAATGAATGAATTAGTTTAATAGCCTCATTATTACTTTTAGGTGCTGCTATATCTTTTTCTTCTATATATATTGTTTCTATAGAAGAAGATCCACTACCTTCAATTACTTCTTTTCCAATCCCCAAAACTGACTTCAAATTATCAATTTGAATAAATTCATTTATATTTTCAACTACATTATAAATTTGAGGAACTTTTATAAAAAGTTTAGGATAAATTACTCCTATTAATGGTAATAAAATTATTATTACAAGAATAAGATCTAAAATTTTATATCCAATATTTTTTCTTTTTTCATTTTTTATTTCTTTAAAAGGTACTTTTACACTAGTTTCAAAATTGCATGGAATCGAGATTAAATCTAATGCAGCCCTATCTATACTAAATTCTTTTACGTATTCATTAATATCGTTATCAATCTGTATTTCCATTTCATCACTGTTAAAATCAATTGTATCTAAAATACTATTATCTAGCTTCTTGTTTTCCATATTCAAAATCCCCCTTTATATTATCTTTCATAAACTTCAAGGAATTTCTAAGATACAATTTTACAGTACTTTCATTCATATTCAGAATATCTCCAACTTCTTTGTAGGACATATTATAAAAATATATTAAAATAACTACATTCTTCAAATGAACATCTAATATATCCATTCCTTGATATATATTTATATATCCATTTTCATCTATATAATTATCCTTATTTTCTTGTTCTACTATTCCCATTTCTTCTAAATACTCATTTATATGTTTTATTGTTACCTTAATCATATATTTTTCAAAGCTCTCATATCTTGATAGTTTATTAATATTATCATTAATATAAAGAACCGATTTTTTCATTATAGCTTTCGCATCTTCTTCATACTTTGTATGGATAAAAGCTAGTTTATAAATATATTCACTATTTTTTAGTATAAGCTTTTTAAGTGCCCTTTTGTCTCCCTTACTAGCTTTTTCTAATAAAGTTGATTCCATAAAAATCTCCTCTCAAATGAATTGTTACCTTTAAATGTCATTATTTGTAAACTCTCCCTTTTATTCATTTTACACTTTTTTCTCCTTATCTTCAATAACAGTAAGTTTAAATAGATATTTTATTGATACTTTTTATTAGTTCTTTGGCATATAAATAATATATAAATCTAAAAATAATATTTTCTATTATTACAAGGAGATAATTATGAAGAGAAAAAACTTACTGATAAACCTGGTATTACTCACCGCTTCCACTATGACTCTTGGTTTTATAGGTATGGCTTTCAGAGTATATTTATCAAACAAAATCGGTGCAGAAGGTATGGGTTTATTTCAACTTATTATGAGTATTAATGTTGTATGTCAAACACTAGCCATATCTGGCATAAGAGTAACCATAACAAGGCTAGTTGCAGAAGAACTAGGAAAAGGTAATGATCATTTAGTAAGAAATATCGTAAGAAAAGGTCTCTTATACACATTATTTTTTAGTATAATGACTGGAGCTCTATTATTTAACTTATCGGAGTTTATATCAATAACTTGGATTCAAGATGAAAGAGCAATTATACCTCTAAAAATACTATCTTGTTCACTACCATTCGTTGGTATATCATGTTGCTTAAACGGATACTTTTATGGATGTAGAAAAGTAGTTAAGTGTATAAGTGCCGATATTATTGAAACATTAGTTATGATCAGTATTGTGTCTTTATGCATAACATCTTTTTCTACAGGAAGATTGGATTATACTTGTGCTCTTATAGCTGTAGGTAATTCTATCGGAAATATTTGTTCTGCTTTTTATGCTTTTATACTATACATATTTGAAAAGAAACATATTACACCATTTAAAAACATTACAAATAAGTATTCATTCTTCAAAATTACAAGGGTTGCTATACCTTTAGCTTTTAGCTCATACATACAAACATCACTGAAAACTGTTGAGGATATTTTAATACCAAAATCCTTACGACTTTATGGTTCATCTGGTTCATTGTCCTTGTCAATTTTCGGTATGGTAAAAGGAATGGTAATGCCTTTATTAGTATTTCCTTCTATATTTTTAGCCTCTTTTTCCACATTAATTATTCCTGAAATTGCTGAGGCTAATGCATTAAATAAAAAAAATACTGTAAATTACATAATTTCTAGAGTTATTAAATTCACTATGCTTATTGCTATATTTGCAACAGGTATATTTATTGTTTTCTCAAACGAGCTTGGTACAGAACTTTATAAAAGCGAGGAAGTTGGATATTTACTAAAAATTTTAGCACCATTAATACCTTTTATGTACTTAGACAAAATAGTTGATGGAAGTTTAAATGCTCTAGATTTGCAGGTAACAAATTTAAAATTTAATATAATAGATATGTTCGTAAGAATTAGTGCAATAACTTTTTTGATACCTAAATATGGCATAAAAGGTTTTGTCTTAGTCTTATTCATAAGTACAACCTTTAATACTTCTCTAGGAGTAATAAAAATTTTAAATGTAACTAAACTTAAATTTGACATAATAGACTGGATTTTAAAACCAACAATATCCATAATATTGTCTAGCTATGCAACAAAGATTATTATATATTGTTTACATATTGAAAGCTTACTTTCTGTTAGTGTCATATTAAATTTATTTATTTACTTTATTATGCTTATTCTATTTAAAGCACTTAGAAGAAGAGATCTTCAATGGTTTGTAGATGGATTCAAAAAAGATGTTAAAAAAGGAAAATGGGAGTCCATTGGACTTTACAAACAGATATAAGATTCGCTTCGCCTGAGCGACGTGTCGGCGAAACACTTCATGCCGCCAACGACTTCGTCCGTTGCTTAAAATTCGCCTTACTCATGGCGCCAACGACTTCGTCCGTTGCTTAAAATTCACTTTGCTTAATTGACTGCATTAGCGAATCTCTTAATATAGTCAACAAATTAATTCATATAAAGTTTTTGCTCATAATAAAAGAGTTTGCATTCAGCAAACTCTTTTATTATTGTATATTATATAAAAAATTAACTATATTTCTCACAGTTATATCCATCTGTTCATCGCTACTTATTAATGCTTCTTGATCTCCACTATACATACCATAATTAGCGAATTGAGAGTGATTTGCACCTTCTATTTCTACATATTTTGTATCTTGTGGTAATTGTTCTTTAGAATTAATTAATTCTTTATAATCTACAACATTGTCTTTACTTCCCCAAAGAGATAATACCTTAAAACCTAATTCACTTATATTGTATCTAGGATAAGATGATATTAGCACTATGCCTTCAACATTTTTATTATTTACAGCATATTCACATGCTACTGTACCTCCAAGAGAATCTCCACCTATAACCCATTTTGTAATTTCCGGATTATCTTCTATAACTTGAGTCGCCTTATTTTTTCCAAAGTTAGCATAATTAAAAGGCATATCTACAGCTACAACCTTATATCCATAACTTGCAACTTCATTACATAGTTTTGCATAAGATGATGAATCTACCCTTTCACCAGGGTAAAAAATAAATCCTTTCGTTGCACTTGCATTCTTTGGAGTAAAGTATGTGTAACTTCCATCAACAGTAACTTCTACTTTAGAATTACTTCGTAAGTACTTCATATCATTTTCTTGTAAAGAATATCCATTGCTTAACCATATGAAAAAACCTATTACAAATAAAATTAATACAACCAAAAGAGTTATCATTCTTTTCTTTATTGCTTTTGATTTATCCTCTTTCTTCTTATTATCATCTGCATTATTTTCATCATTGTAAAGCAAAGGTCTCTCTAACTCCATAGTAATGCTAAAAGTATCATACTTATTTTCACTGGTTGACTTTGCTTTCCTTTTTTTCATATTATCCCTCCAAAATTTTTAACTATCTTATATTTTAACATATAAATTTAATCATTTCATCTTAATTAATATATCAATTTTCTTACAATTGTTATACTTTATCAATATTTATTTACAATATTGTAAATAAATATTTCTATAAAATAATTTAAGAGATACAAAAAGCTTAATTATAGCTTTTCTATATCTCTTATTTACATTCTATTCTTTGATTTGATTTTGATGTTTTTTTAAAAATTCTCTTCCTTCAACTTCTATAAAGTTATCTTCTATTTTTTCATTATTTACTTCTTCATCGTTTTCTAACTCATCTTCCCATGTAGCTAATTCTTCTTGTTGTTTTAAAAATTCTTTACCAAAATCATCTTCAAGCATATTAACTTCTGGCATTATTTCTTCTAATCTAGCTTCATCTAAATTTACTTCTTCGTCTATACAATATACTTCATCTTCATAATGTTCACATTTTAATTCTATTTTACTTCCACAACATGCACAGAAGTTTGAATCCTTCTCTATTTCTTGATTACAACTTGGACAGATTATATATTCTTTTTCTTCTTCAATTAAACTTTTACCACATTGGGGACAAAACTTTTCATTTTTAAAAGCTACATAACCACATTGGCATGTAGTTTTTTTACTTTCATTTTCAATACTCCTAAGTTGCATATATTTTGTATAAATCTCTATATCAAGAGTTTTTATTTCATGACATAAAGTATCAAAGTCTTCATCTATTATTTCATTTTTTCTGATTTTATCAAAGGTCATTATCCCCAATTTCAATAATATCTGAGCTTTTAAATCTTCACAGTCATTTATACTCTTTTTTATTTTTATTCTTTCTGACTCTTTTTGTATATTAGATAATTTCATATCCTTCATTTTTTTCCTCCAATTTAATTAAAAATATTTAATTTATAACCTATCAATGTCATTATTAAACTATATATAAATGAGATAATCATTCCTATTATAAGGCTAAATCCTATTTGCATAGCACTTAAATATGTTAGCATAGATGCTACATTATCTCCTATATAAATCGTTGTTAAGATACCAATTAGCCCCATAATTACTGCATAACATACACTAAAAGTTATTACTGGTTTTATATTTTTACTTTTATATTTACTTTCTAATTTACTTCCGATTATTATAAATATTAAAGCTGATAAAGCTATCATAGCTCCTAAAAGTAAAATTAAATCTAAAGAAATACTTGAATTAAATAAAGATAATACTGATAATGATCCACTACCAAGGCTTACAGGTATTAAGTTTGCAAATGCCCATAAGTATATAGCTAGCTGACTTAAAACAGTACCTAAAGATATATCCTTTGTATATGAATTTAATCCTAATTCAAAAATATAATTTATATTTGCAAAATATAGTATCGTAGATATTACTAATACTAAAACATATCCAATTAAAACAGTTTTTAGTGCTATATTTAATATATCTACAATCATATTTTCTTTTTTGTATTCTTTTTTTATTCCCATAAATAATATTGAAATAAATCCGATTATAAACCCTTTAAGTAACACATCAAATGTGCTAAATCCAAAGAAAATTCCATATCCATATTGGTTAAAACCATTAGATAAGCTAACTTCTACTTTGGATATTTGAGATATTATACATAATATAAGAGCATAAATTATTGCTACACCTAAAGAATTTTTTACATGCATTATAAAAGATGTATTTCTTTTTTTAATAAATAGTCTATATGGTAATATAAATGATATTATTGGTAATATTAATAAAATTAAAAAACCAAAGTTTACACTTGATTGAGCACTATTCATAAAAAGAGACATGAAAATATTTACACTGGCTAAGTTACTAAATAGCATAATATGTAGTGGATTTATTAATTGACTAATTTGATTGTTGCTACCAACTAATATAAATTTTATTAATAAAGATAAAACAAATAATATAACTACAGCTAAAGCTGAAGTTTTAAAACCATTAATTAAATTAAAACTAGAAGCAATATCTTTAAACTTTGTTCTTTCCCCTTCTTGGTTTATAAACTTTTCTCTTTTACTCTTAATATTTTCTAAAATCTCACCACAGTTATTACAGTAAATATCCTTTCTAGTAACTGTATTATTACATTTGGGGCAACTAATATTATTTTCCTTTTCTATGGTAAAATATTTAGTATTTTCTTTTATATTTAAACTACCATCTTCTTTAGAGTAATTATTGTACTTAAGTTTATTTAAGCTTTCTTCCATATTCATCTTAATGTTCCCTCCTGACTTACTTTTAAATAGATTATCTTATTATATTTATGGATTATATCAAAGTTTTCTTAATTATACCTTAATTCATTATTAATATTTCATTAAATTGCTATTTAATACCTATAAATTTATATGATTTTAACTTATATTATTTCAAGTATAAACTTTCTATACAATATATGTATATACTTATAAAATAATGGGGGATGATAAATAAATATATATGAATTAATTCAAGTAGGTTAAAATACTTATTATATAAATTGTATAACTTAAATTGGAATTTATAAAATGAACAATAAATATCTCTGTTTAGTTGATAGATAGGTAATGATAAAGAATCAGGAAGGAATAATAAGTATAGAGTTTATAGATAATAAATTAATTTTGAATACTATTTAATAAAAAGCACTTAGTAAGTGCTTTTTATTTTTTATTTACAAATTTAATTAAATCTTCATAACATTCTTTTGCGTCATTATAACCTTCATCATAAAGAGCCTTCAATTTTGACTTATCCTTTTCCACTCTACTAATATTAATAGGTTTCTTTGGTCTTATGATAAAAACTTCACCTTTTTTTCTTTTTTCTTCAATAAAATCTAAAGTCTCATTATACATTTCATATCTATTTTCAATAGCCTTCACTAAGTTAGGATACTTTTTATATTTTATTTTAAATATATTTAAAAAGATTGCCTTAGATTTTCTATAAGTCTCATCTCTAGTTAATATAACCACATTTTTATGATGCCCATCTTCTATTGATTTTTTTATTGGTATGGAATCAGTAATTCCTCCATCTAAATATTCTTCTCCACTTATTTCTACAATTCTAGAAAGCAAAGGTAATGAACTAGATGCTCTTACAGCTATTATGTCTTCTTTCATATTCTGTATTTTTTTATATTCAGCCTTTCCTGTTTTACAATTAGTAACAACAGAATAAAAATTCCCCTTAAATTTGTTAAAGGTTTCATAATCATACAAAACTAATTCATTTGGTATACGATTATAAAGCATTTCTACACCAAACATATCCCCAGTTTTTATTAGACTATTAATGCTGCAGTATCTTTTGTCATTAATATAATCTAAGATTACTTTTAAAGATCTTCCTTTTTGCTTTGATAAATAGCTTGCTATGTGACACGCTCCTGCTGATACACCGTAGCAATCATCAAAATAAATATTCTTTTCCATAAAAAAGTCTAATACACCTGCTGTATAAACTCCTCTCATTCCTCCGCCTTCAACTACTAGCCCACTTTCTATCATACTTACTACTTCACTCCTTATTTTTTATTCTATGTTAAATATAATTCTTTTAATAAGTATAGTCAAATTATTACAATTTATAAATTATTGGCAATTGCTTTTATAGTATTCTCTAAATTTATATTTTCATAACCTTCTGCATAGTTGTATAAGCATATATAAAAAGTGACTTATTACAATTAAATTGTAATAAGTCACTTTTATTTTATTTATTAAATATTAGAATTCACAGTTTTTAGGAGTTCTTGGGAATGGTATAACGTCTCTTATGTTTGATACACCTGTTAAGTACATTATCATTCTTTCAAATCCTAGACCGAATCCTGAGTGAGTAGCAGTACCGAATTTTCTTAGTTCTAAGTACCACCAGTAATCTTCTCTATTTAATCCGAATTCATCGATTCTTTCTAATAATACATCATGTCTTTCTTCTCTTTGAGATCCACCGATGATTTCACCAACACCTGGAACTAATAAGTCCATAGCTCTAACTGTTTTTCCATCTTCATTTAATCTCATGTAGAATGCTTTAATATCTTTTGGATAGTCAGTTACAAATACTGGAGCTTTGAATATTTGTTCAGTTATATATCTTTCATGTTCAGTTTGTAAATCTATTCCCCATTTAACTGGATATTCAAATTTTACCCCTGATTCTAATAATAACTCTACTGCTTTAGTATAAGTTATTCTTACGAAGTCAGAGCTTACTATATTATTTAATCTTTCTAATAATCCTTTATCTACAAATGCATTGAAGAATTCCATTTCTTCTGGGCAATGCTCTAATACATAGTTGATTATGTATTTAACCATATCCTCAGCAAGTTCCATATTATCTTCTAAGTCAGCAAATGCTATTTCTGGTTCTATCATCCAGAACTCAGAAGCATGTCTACCTGTATAAGAGTTTTCGGCTCTAAAAGTTGGTCCAAATGTATAAACATTTCTAAAAGCAAGAGCCATTATTTCAGCATTTAACTGTCCTGAAACTGTTAAGTTAGCTTCTTTTCCAAAGAAATCTTCAGAATAATCTATTTTTCCATCTTCAGTTTTAGGAACATTGTCTAAATCTAAAGTAGTAATTCTAAACATCTCTCCTGCACCTTCACAGTCACTTCCTGTTATTATTGGAGAATGTGAGTATACAAAGTTTCTTTCTTGGAAGAATTTATGTACAGCATAAGCTGCCACACTTCTAACTCTAAATACTGCTGAGAACATATTACTTCTTGGTCTTAAGTGAGCTATTGTTCTTAGGTATTCTACTGTATGTCTTTTCTTTTGTAGAGGGTATGAGTTGTCTGACTCACCTTCTAATACTATTTTAGTAGCATGTATTTCAACTGGTTGTTTAGCACCATCTGTAGATACTAGCTTACCTTCTACTAATATAGATGAACTTATTGGTAATTTCCCAACTTCTTTAAAGTTTTCTAATTTATCATCTAAAACTATTTGCATGTTTTTGAAGAATGAACCATCATTTAATTCTATAAATCCAAAGTTTTTTGATATTCTAGATGTTCTTATCCACCCAGCTATTTTTACATCTTTGTCTATGTATTGTTCTTTATCTCTATAAAGATCTTTTATTTCCATAAAATCCTTTTGCATAATTTTACCTCCTATTTAAGTATTTTATCTATTTTATTTAAAAATATTCTTTATTAATATTATACCTTAGTTAAAATAATAAAAAGATTATTTAATAAAGCCATTTTTTATTTTTATTGCCTTAAAGGTGCATATTTATGCATCTTCTACCAAAATCAAATAGTCAAATAATTATATTTTTGAAATTAAAAAAAGCCTTTCATCCTAAATACTTAGGACGAAAGACTATACTTCCGCGGTACCACCTAATTTAACTTTCATTAAGTTCAACTCTACTAATGTACAAACATACATCACCAATATGATAACGGTTTGGTTCCGACTAAATCTACTCTCTAATAAGATTTCTCTTAGTAGCTCTGGGATGTTTTTCATTATATACTTTGTACTGGACTTCCACCATAACCAGCTCGCTTAGACTCTGTAATATAATTACTCTTCCCTTCACAGCATTTACTTTTTTATTTTGATAATATATTAATAATATATTAATAAATAAGTAATGTCAATATTTTTTTTAAAATAATATTATCTTACACTTATATAGCCCTTTTTATTTTTTATATTTTGCTTAACAGTTTTACTCATAAACTATATAAGTTATAAATTTTTAAACTAAAATAGGGAGTTAACCTCCCTATTTTTTAAGAATATTTTAAGTTTTACTTCCGTTATCTACCCAGTCTTTTGCTTCTATTACACTATCTAAAGAAGGAATAGTTACCTTACTGTCTGGATATTCACCATCCTTATTTAGTATAGCTGCTGTATAAGCATTATTCACTCGAGTAGCAGAATGTAATCTTTCATTATCTTTTCCGCTAAGTTGTCTACTGACTCCATGTTTTACATTGTCATTGTTTATATTCAATTAAAGCCTCCTCTGTATACTAGTTTATTTTTAACCTCCTTATATATTTTATTTTTATTATTTTTTACTAATTCTCTATAATAATTCATAATCTCGTTATTTAATACTTTATTTATTTTATCAACTTAAATTATCTGAAATTATGTTTATAGTATTTTGAAAATTAAAAATACCATATCCCTGAGAAATATTTGGATATTCATATATGTCTTTTCGAGTTGCTCCAACCATTAAGTATGTTTTTAATGGCTCATTGTATAAAGTATATTGTGGTATTACTGTTTGAGATAATACATATTCCATAATCAAAGCTAATGCACCACTTACTATAGATGCACTTATTCCTGTTCCTGTAGCTGTATTATAATTATCATTTATATACGTTGATATAATATCAACACCTGAAGCAACTATATCTGGTTCTATATCATTGTCACCATGAGGTCCTTTGGATGATCCTATCCACATACTATTAGTCTTTTCATTATACGCACCCACTGTAATAACTTCCCTTAATAAACCAATGGCTGTTATTGTGTAAGTAGAATCAGCATCAATAAATCTAGTATTGGCAGAAATTAAATTTTTATTTGGTAAGTATATATTAAAATTACCATTTATTATATATTCTGGTATTAATCTAATCGTCCAAATTCCTGGTCTAATATCTTTCAATTTTATATCAATATATAGCGAATCCGATAGTATGGAAGGTAGAATATATTTAATTTCATAAGAGGTGTTCTCTAGATTAAATCTACCAGTATAAGGAATACGATCAGGTGAATATTCAGCAATAGAGCTTAACTCTCCAGCTGGAGATATGACAATTGCACTAATTTTATCGCTGCCTAATGAATTAATTCGTATATCAAGGTTTATATCATCACCAACTTGTATTATAACATCTGTTAGATTACTATTTTGTCCTTGAAAAGTTTTTTGAAAATTACCTGAAGAATGAATATCTGTATTACCCTCATTTCCTGCACCACTTACTAAAACTGTCCCTGATTGATATAATTCAGTAAAAGTATTAAGGTATGATAAACGATATATTGATGAGGACCTTTCACCTATACTCAAATTAATAATTAAAGGTTTATTTTCTTGTCTTGCTACACTCAATACATAGGCTATCCCAGCCAAAAAATCAGATGACATATAATTTATTCTGCCTTCATGATAGGTATCGTGATACTCTCTTAGTTTAACTACTATCAACTCTACACCTGGTGCAATACCTCTATAATTCTGATTTATTGTTCCATTACCACATATAATCCCCGCTGTTATTGTTCCTGTTCCAATTCTGTCTACACTTAAATTAGGGTTATTATCTATAATAGCTTGATTAATATCTTCTTTTGTAAATATTTCTCCAAAAGTAAAACCTTGCGATTCACTATTTGTATTTTCATTTTCTTGATCCCATATGGAATATATTTTACTTGTTCCATCTTCATTTATGAAGTCAGGATGAAGATAGTCTATTCCCGAATCTAAAATAGCAACAAGAATTCCACTTCCTGTAAGATTAGCATATGGACTATAAAATGCTCCTACTCCTGAAGATGTTCGAATATCAATTCCCTGATTTATATTATTAGTAATTTCCATTAATGTACTCATAGGGCTAGCTTCTTCCCACCATGTAATTTCTGGTATTTGAGTAAGTATGGATGAGTCAAAATTAGTTGATGCATATACTACGCCAAGTTGACCATTTAATATCATATATTTTGATATTCCATTATCTTCAAGTATATTTTTTATTTCATCTTCTGGTATTTGAAATATTATTATATATGATTTTTCATTTTCATAATTTCTAATCATAAATCCCCCTATCTAAATTGATCAAACATTCCTCTTGCATTAAGAATTCCAAACCCATAACTAGTATTTGGATAAACAATATCATTACTTCTAGTAGCTCCTAATTGTAAAAATGCATTTACATCTTGTAAAAAACCATATTGAGGATACCTGCCATCAACTATAGTATATTGGTAAAAAAGTGCAGCTACTCCACTTACATATGCTGCAGCAGCCGATGTTCCTGTAAGTCTTCCATAGGTATTTTGTGGGTATGGCCCAATAATATCAACACCAGGAGCAACCAATACGGGATTCATATCATCTTGTATATTTGGACCTCTTGATGAAGATGGCCATATATTTCTATTTTTTAAATCATAAGCGCCTACTGAAATTAAATACCTTTGCACTGCTGGATAATTAATTGTGTATGATGGATCTGGTTCTACAAATCGTGTTCCCTCTTGTAAGTATGCTCTATTATTCATATATATGTTGTACCTACCACTAGTAATAAAATTACCTTCTAATCTTAATTTCCATATTCCTGGAGTTGCATTTCTTAATGAGATTTGTGCTAATTGCTGACCTGAGTAAGTAGTAGGATAAACAAAGTTAACATTATAAGTAGTATTTTCAAAATTAAATAAACCATCTACCACCACATAATACCCTATATTTAGGCTCTTACTTTCTTCTCCAGTAGGAGATACTATCTTTACATTAATTTCATCTGGTCTCTCTACCCAAAGATCTAGCTGTAGTTCATCCTCTGTTTTTGTTATTTCAAATTCAATTTCTTGAATCTCTCCTTTATTACTTATAATACCTGATGTATGGGTCTCTGTATTACCTTCATTTCCAACTGCTGCAACTTCACAGTAGCCATGTAAAAAACTTATTTCATTTTCTACTATACCTCTAATATATCCAGCAAGAAAATTACTTCCTACAGAAATATTAAATATAATTGGCATATTAAGCTCATTAGATTTTCTTATGGCATATTGTCTTGCTGCATATAGGTATATATTCTGTGTAAAGCCATCTTCTTTTTTAAGTTTTACAATTATTAACTCTGCTCCTGGTGCTACTCCTTCATATTGTCTATTTCCTCTTCCAAGTCCTGCACAAATTCCACTAATCAAAGTACCCGTTCCAACTTCATCTGTAACTAGCGAATTATCATTATTTCTAATTGCATTATTTATATCTTCATTAGTATATTCTGTGCCAATGTAAAAGCCTTCTGGAGGATTACCATCTTTAGATTGATCCCAAATATATAAAATTTTACTTGTTCCATCAGCATTTATAAAATCTTCATGTAAATAATCTATACCCGAGTCTGCTATACATATTAAAACTCCTCTACCTGAAATATTTAAATTGGGATTATTCTTGATAAAGTTTACACCTATTTCCTCATTTGCTACTATACCACCTTCTACACCAGAAGATGCCTCTCCAAAAGGAACCATACCAACTAGATTTACAGATCTTATGATATATGGTGATTGAAATAATCTAATTAAAAAATTATACTCTATACCTGTAGTAGTTAATATTCCTGTATTAAAGGATACTTGTTCAAATTTATCTTCAATATTTAATCTCCTAGTTTCCTCAATAAATCCATCATTAAAGATTATAAATACCCTTTCTAAATGACTTTGCATTTGTCTACTCATATTACCTTTTATATTGTTTATTGTATTTCCCCTGTATAGACTGTCTAGTTCAGATTGAGAAGTTGAAATTAGCTGCATATTAGTTAAATCTAAAAATCCATATCCAGTCTCATTTGTTGGATATCTTACTCCTTCTCTTCTTCTTGCATTATCTATTAATAATGCTTTCAATCTTTGGGAATACATGAATGGATCATTTCTATCAGCTATTCCCCATTGCATTAATAAAGAACATACTCCTGTTACATGTGGAGTAGCCATACTCGTTCCTGTAAGAGAACCTGTACTTCCTCCAGGCAGATATGAAATAATATCTTCTCCTGGAGCTAATATATCTGGTTTATATACACCTAAATCTATGTCTCCTCTTCCAGAAAATACAGATACTGTATCAGTTCTGGAATTAAAACTACCTACAGTTATTACCCTTGGTGCTGTTCCGGGCACTGTTACTGTCAAGGTACTAGTTGGAAATAAAAATCTAGTATCTTTACTAATGCCTTCTGCTGTAGGAAGGTACATTTGTACCCTTCCATTTACTATATTTCTAGGCTCAAATCTTAACCTCCATATTCCCGAGTTAATATATGGATTTCCAGTGAATTGTATAGTTATTCTTCTTGCTAAAGAATAAGGCTCGATTGGATAAAAATTGCCTACGACGCTAGTACTTCCCATAGTATTTATAATTTTAGGAGATTGCTCAGATAATACTTGAGACTGCTCATTAGATGGACTTATTATTTGTAAGGTAAATTCATCGGTAAAATCAGGCCATATATTTAAATTTATTATCCTTTCATTTTGTCCAATAGTAAATTCAACCTCTTGATTTACATTATTCTCTAACTGTATACGTTGATGTCCTCCTCTATTAGCATTATTACCTGCAGCTACAATAATGTTATTTTTCCAATACAAACACATATCATCTATATATTGTTCAAATAATGACAAACCTAAATGAGATCCTTCATTACTTCCATAACTAATATTTATAGCTACCGGCATATTAAGACTTACTGCTGTATCTAATATAAATTTAATAGCTCTCATAAATTCTGTACTTCTTGAATAATAATCCGTCTGTCTATTTCCCACTCTAACTACTATTAAATTCGCATCATTTGCAATTCCTGCAGCTATTCCAGCAACATGAGTTCCATGAGCTGCAGTAATTGATATGGGTATATTCTTTTCTCCATTTAGAGCCATATTTATATCTTCATTTGTATATAGAGTTCCCTCTTTAAATCCCTCTGGTGGAGTTCCAGTTATGGATTGATCCCAATAATAAAGAATCTTAGATCTGTTATTTTGATCTTTAAATATAGGCAGAGTATAATCTATTCCTGAGTCAATCAACCCAATAATAGTACCTCTACCACTTAAGTTTGTTCTGCCCTTAAAACTAGTTATTCCTGTACTGGAGAAACTCTGAGTATCTTGCGTTACTAAAATAAAAGGCTTCTCAACGTATTCTATTTCACTATACTCTAATAGTTTATCGAATTCATTAGGATCGCTAGATGTTATAATTGCATATGTGGGACTTAATATTTCCACACTTACATTTAATTCATTTTCCAATCTAAGAATATTGCCATTATATTTTACAATTACTTCATAATCGACTTGAATCACCCCCATAATAAAAAGGCTTTTACCTGGTTAATTTATTTTAATTATATTAAATAGGTTAATAATTTATGATGATATGAGAAGCATAAATTATATAAACATAAAAATTCGCTTCGACTGAGCGACGTGTCGGCAAAACATTTCATGTCGCCAAAATTGAGAAGCATATCGTCAACGATTTATCCTCTTTATCACTTTAAGCCACTGTGTGGGCGCCATGAAATTTCAGGCAACGACCTTTCTCAAAATTTACTTTTTACTACTTTTTAGATGCATTGATAATACTTCGATCTAAAAGTTTTCCACAGTTGAAAAAGCAACATAATTTCCTTGTGAATAAAAAATATTACCATTGTAATATGCTTATCTTTTAAAAACAAAAAAGCCCCATATTAAATGGGACTTTTAATTAACGATGGGTATCTTCAATTTTTTTACTAAGCCTACCCATCATATTTTTAGAGAAATTTGAGATTTCCTTTGGAACACATTTGGATTCAGCTAATAAGCAGTATATCTCTAATGCTCTTTTATAATCTCGCTTACCAGCATATGCCTTATAAGCTTCTTCGGCTAAATTTTTAGATATTTCATTAATTCTTTTAGCTCTTCTTTCCAATATAATTCTCCCCTAATCATTCTTTTTACTATAATATATTAAAAAAAATATATATTATGAGTAAATTAAGTTTGATTTTGGTCTGATTCTTCTTCATTCTCCTCTTGCTTATCATTATCATTTACATTATCTTCATTCTCACTATCATCATTATTATCATCATTATCGTTATTATCATCATTGTCATCATTGTCATCTGGTTTTTCTTCATCTTTTGTAATTGTATCTTTTATACTTTCAATATTACTTGGTTTTGATGTGCCTTCTTCATTTCTTCCAACTACATAAATTTCATATGAAATTTCACTTATACTCTCTTCCAAATCTAAGCTAATTATGATCTTTGAATTTTTTAAAAATTCTTCTTGTGTAATAGATTTATATAGTTCGAAGCCTGTATTACTATTTAAATCATCTTTAATATAGATATCATAATTTGTTGCACCATTTAATATATCCCAACTTAATGCTATTTTGAGCTTATTTTCTTCTATTATATATTTTGATAACAAGTTTCTTATCATGCTATTTTCTAGATTTCCTTCTTTCACTATTATAGTTACAACTTCTATTCTCTTATTTTCTCCTTCACCACAACTGATTGTTATTTGCTCACTACCTTGTCTTATTCCTACTATGGTTCCATCATCTTCAAATGTTACCGCCCTTTCAACAGGTAACTTAGATTGAGAAAATTTATAAGAAATCTTCGGAGCTATTAAATTCTTTGGTTGTGTAATTATCTTTGGTTTTAATTTGATAGCTTCTCCTACTACAATTTCAAAATTACTATCTATTTCAATACCTTTAACTTTTGCCACTATAGTATATCGTATAGCCTCCACCTTATCCTTTGATTTTGCATATATAGTTGCTTTTCCAACTCCAACGGCTTTTATTTTACTATCAATTACTTTTAATACATTTTCATTTGAACTTTCATATGTTACATCATAAGTATTATTAAATCCCTTATAATCAACTTCTACAGAACTAGTAATTTCTGCTTCGTCACCAACATACTTTAATCTACCTTCTACTGATATATTTAAATCTTCTACCGATGGATCTACTACTCTAATCGTAACTTTTTGCAATACCCTAGAATTTTTAATAATTGCCACAGAAGTATATCCAGTCTTAAGGGCATTTAGTATTACTGTATTTTCTTCTTTCTGACTATTATCTTTAAGTTCTATAGTTTTTGTATTATCTAAAATTCTAAATTTTATTTTTGGATCTTTGGCATATTGAGGAATCTTAATGTAATCTCCTGGTGATAATACTACACTATCTCCCAGTTTGACTACGTATTTATCTATATCTTGTATATACTCTCCTTCTATTATCTTAATATTTACACCCTTAATCATAGGTGATATTAATCCATACTTAAAAAGATAAAACTGGACAAAAAATAATAGAGGGAGAAGTACAACTATCAATATAATTCTTTTATCTTTATCAATCTTTTTCATCTCCACCCTCCTTTTAAATAGAAATAATTTATTTGGTCTAATATGTCCTAAAATAAAAAATTTATTTACTATAATTATTATTTATTTTAGATATAAATCCCTGTAAAAAATTAAATAAATATTCTTTCAAATTAATCCAAATTAAGTTATTAAAACTTATTATTTTCATTGTTTATTTTATTATATATAATAGCAATTCTCTACTTTATCTTCTATATTTCAATTATTATCATTATTACGTTTTTTAAAACTAAAGATTTTTATGTTAAATTATTAATAATATTTGTATATAAAAATGAAACTAACTATAATAGTTGTAAAGGTGATTTTTGTTGAAGGGAGATTTATAATGGGGAAAGTTAAAAGTAGACGAAGTATAAAACAATTCGCTAAAGATAAAAATATTGAAATATCGGTACAAAGATATTTAATTGATGCCTTAAGCTATATGGCTCTTGGTCTTTTTGCTTCTTTATTAATAGGTACGATTTTCAATACTTTAGGAGATAAATTTGGAATCAGTTTATTCACAGATGTAATAAATCCATTGGCAAAACAAGTTACAGGACCTGCAATTGCTGTTGCCATTGCTTATGGACTTCAAGCCCCTCCTTTAGTTATGTTTTCTTGTGCTTTAGTTGGAGCTTGTGGAAATGAATTAGGAGGACCTGTTGGAGCCTTTATAGCAACTATCTTTGCTGTGGAATTTGGTAAAATGGTTTCAAAAGAAACAAAAATTGATATATTAGTAACTCCTGCTGTAACTATTTTAGTCGGAGTTTGGGTTGCACAATTCACTGGTCCTGCTGTATCTGCATTTATGACTACATTCGGAAACTTAATTATGAAAGCGACTGAAATGCAACCTATATTTATGGGTGCTTTAGTAGCCGTATTAGTTGGAATAGCCTTAACTCTACCAATAAGTAGTGCTGCTATTTGTATAATGTTAGAACTTAGTGGACTAGCTGGAGGAGCTGCTACAGTAGGTTGCTGTTGCCAAATGATTGGTTTTGCAGTAATGAGTTATAAAGAAAATGGTATGGGAGGATTATTCGCACAAGGAATAGGAACTTCCATGTTACAAATGTCTAATATAATAAAGAATTGGAAAATTTGGATACCTCCAACATTAGCTTCAGCTATTATTGGACCATTATCAACTACTGTATTTAAAATGGAGAATATCCCTATAGGTTCTGGTATGGGTACTTGTGGCTTAGTAGGTCAGTTTGGTACAGTCACAGCTATGGAAGCTGCTGGTAAAGGTGGTTCTATGATGTGGATAGGAATTTTACTTCTTCATTTTATTTTGCCATCTATTATAACTCTTATTATAGCGAAATTTATGAGAAGTAAGAATTTAATAAAACCTGGTGATTTAAAACTTGATATATAAAATTCGCTCTGCTCATGGCGCCAACGACTTCGTCCGTTGCTTAAAGATTCGCTTTGCCTGAGCGACGTGTCGGCGAAGCACTTCATGCGTCAATGATATATCTTTCTATGATACAGATAGATCCATTGCAAAAAAAATAAGGCTGTATAATCACAGCCTTATTTTTTTAATACATTTTTTAATAACCAATCTATAGAACCTTTAGTTTTCTTCCATAAATTTATTGACTCTTCACAGTAGTAGTTTGCTTCATTGAATAATACAGGATTTATATATACTCCTGACATTTGCATGAAAGCAGTCCATTTTATTAATTTTAATGCTATATATTTATTACTATTAACTGCATTTTTTAATGCATCTTTAGCCATAAATATATTGTTGTTTTTGTAGTAGTATAAAACTTTACTATATGACCATATTGCAGTTTTATCATCTTTATATCTTGCAAATAAATCATTTATTTCTTTTCTATCATTTTTTTCTATAAGTATATTTATTAATTTATATCTTATTCCTTGATGATCTAGTGGGTTTAAATTTAATAATAATTCATATACTTTTTTAGCAGAATTATAATCTTTATTATCATTAAATAAGTTTCCTAAATCTTGTAACGCTATCATATATGGTTTTGTTACTTCATCTTCCCAGTATATAACTTCGCCGTTATTATCTATCATTTCTACTGCTACTTTTATAGCATTTTCAAAGTTTTCAACTTTAACTTGGAAATCATCAGATTCATGAGCTAACTTCATGAAGTCTTGATACATTTTTTGTTTTTCGTCTTTAACTTCTTTAACTGGTGCTTCAGTAGTTGCTGCTACTTCTTCTTTGGCTACTACTTCTTTTTCTTCTACGTTTTCAGTCGTATCATTAGTAGAAGATATTATCACTGATTCATCTTTTTCTTCTAATTTTAAGATTTCTTTAACAGCTTCCGCTTTATTTTTTATCGTCCCTGCTGATACACCTATTTTTTGAGAGAAATCTTTCTTAGTCATGTACATTGAATGTTTTTTGTTAAATACTCCGTTCATATCTAACACTATGTTTAATATAGAAGCAGCCCATATATCAGTTCTTGAAGTCCCTAATATTTCTGCATTTGCACCTTCTAATCTGTCTAGGATTTCCGTACTCTTTTGTGTAAAATCGCTATTTAAGTTTTCATTTGAGAAATCCATTATTATATCTTTTATTTGTGATTTCGTATTGCTCATTTAAATCCTCCATACTATATTAAAATAACACTATTTACTATTATAACATTTTTTTTAAAAATGTATATTTAAACTTTAAAATTCTTTAATATATGATAATAAAATTTTATCACATGTCAGTGAAAACTATATCCAGAATAAAAAACTCTAGGAATATCCTAGAGTTTCTTATTACTCATTTATTACAACAGCTATAAATTCTAAATCTTCATTTCCTATGTTCTCTATATAGTGTTTGTTTCCATCAGCAGTATATATGGCATCGCCTTCATTTACTTCCACAAACTCATCATTGTCTAAAACTTTACCTTTACCTTTTAATATGTAGTAAATTTCAAAATCGTCAACATGATCATGCATACCTATAGAGTTTCCTGCTGGTATAGTTATTTTTGAAAATAGTTTTGCCTTTCCCCTTAAGTCGTCACCTTCAACAATAAATTCCCTTTTAACTAGTCCTTTACCATCTCTTAAATTAGACTCATCTGTTCTAATTTGTGATTTTCTTATTATCATATAAAACCCCTCCCTTTATAATACACAATAATAATACCAAAATTATTAGATTTTATCAATAAAAGCTCCTTCATAAAAAAGGAGCTCTTAATAACCATATATTTTTGATTGTATAACATCAAAATTTACATATTTAATTTTACATCATATTTTTCCAAAGCATCTTGTAGTAATATACTTTGCTTATTGCTACTTAAACTATCTATAAGAGAATCTTTAATATCATTAAAATCACTATATTGTTCTCCTGTCTTCTTAATAACATGATATCCATAATTAGTCTCTACAACTTCAGGGTAAATTTCATCAACTTTTAGAGAAAATGCTGCATCTTCAAAATCCTCATCCATTTCTCCTTTACTGAAATATCCTAAATCACCACCACTACTAGCAGTATATGTGTCATCAGTATTTTCTAAAGCTAAGTTATCAAAGCTCTCTCCATTTAAAGCTCTTTTCAATAATTTTTCTGCTAATTCTTTATTTTCTTTCTTTTGATCACCACTTACTTCATTACCATCTTCATCATAATTACTTATTAAAATATGAGAGGCTCTTATTTCAAAGAAATCTTCTTTATTATTATTGTAATAATTTTTTGCTTCTTTCTCACTTACTTCAGAATTATCTTGTAAATATTGAGTAGCTATCATTTCTTTTTTTAAGCTTCTTTTAACATAATCTTTAGTCAACTCAAATTTCTTTAAGAACTCATCTTCAGTTAAATTGAATGATGATACAATTGATGACATTGTTGAAGAATAGGTACTTTCTATTTCATCATTAGTTACTGTAATTTTTTCTTCTGTTCCAGCTTTATATAATGCTTCTAAATTTGTCATATAGTTTATTGTACTAGCTTCTTGTGATTCAATTTCTTCACTTGATAATTTCTTTAAACCTTGATAATAAAAATATGGTTCCATCCTTTTTGCAAAATCATCACCTGTTATTTTAACATCTCCAATAGTAGCTAAAACTTGTGATTTTGTATAAGATTTGTGAGTAGCAGGTAAACCTCTCCCCACATCCGTTCCAGCATAAAACCCTGCACCAATTCCTATAATTGCGACAAATAACATAGATAAAATAGTCTTACTTTTTTTATTATCTACGAAATTTTTAAATTTACTTTTTTTTACTTCACTATTTTCTTTATGTGAATGATCTACAGTCTCTTCTGTAGTTTTAACATTATCCATGTTATCATTTTCTTTCTTTGGTTTATCTTGAGACATTTGGATCCTCCTAAATTTATTTCTTCCTATCTATATATTACACTATACAATTTTTTTTGTGTGAATAGAAATGGAAAGTAATATGAAATTTTTATGAATTTTATTATTTTGATAACTTTCGTAATAAAAAAGGAGTAATTACTATCGTTCCAATTAAACCATCTATCATATCTATCATCGTATCATTTAATCCACCCGATTGACAATTTATTTTAAATAATACATCTAAACTAAATTCTAAAATTTCCCATAAATTTGCCACACCTAAGCTAAACATAAAAAGAAAAATGAAAAAGAAAACTCTTCTTATATTTTTTCTATCCTCTTTTTTTGTACATACATTAATAACTATATAAGCAACAACACTTCCGATAGCACCTGACCATATATGTAATACATCATCATAGTGATTTATTTTATATAATCCATAAGAAGTCCCAAGAACTAAAGAAAATAGTATAAACAAATCCATCATGATTATTAACATATCATTGAATAAATAAACAAATTTTTTATTACATACTCTTAGGATGTAAGTTGCTACAATGCACCCTGTACAAATGGCTGCATAGTTATATTTTTTTATAAGTATAAAATAAACTACAGAAATAACATAAAATATATAAAGTAATATATTTAAGTATTTTAATAAATTTACTTTTTTCATATTATTATTCCTTGATGTTATAATATTTTAGGTTCAATTTTATTTTTACCTTCATTATAAGTTTTTAGAGGTCTTAAAGCTGGTCCATTTAATATATTTCCTTTATAATCAAATCTACTTCCATGACAAGGGCAATCCCACGTTTTTTCACCACTATTAAAACTAAGTTCACAACCTAGATGAGTACAAGTAATATCTACTATATATAAATGATTATCTTTATCTCGATAAGCTCCATATCTCTTACCATGTAGACTTATTGTTTTTCCTTCCTCTTTCTTAGGTAATTCAGTACTTCCAGAGATAAATTTACCTTTTATATAGTCAACTGCAACTTCCATATTGTGCTCTAAAAATTTCATATTTATATAACTCTTTAACCTACTTGGATTATATAAATCTTCATATTTAGAATGATTTTTAGTTATTAAATCTTTAATTAAAATAGCACCTGCACTACTGTTGGTAAGTCCCCATTTACTAGTACCTGTTATTATATATACATTATTCTTTCCATCGCTGATTCTTCCCATAAAAGGTATATCATCCACAGATACATAATCTTGTGTAGACCAAGTTTCTAGAATTTCATCTATATTAAAGATTTCTTTTGCAAATCTTTCTATTGCTTTAAAGTTGTCACATTCATTACTGCATTTTCCTGTTTTATGGTCTTGTCCTCCAGCTATCAAAAGGTCTATTCCTTTATCATCTTTATGAGTTGCAAATGTTCTTGTAGGATTCTCAACATTAATATAATTACCTTCTAATATTTTATTTTTTACTTTTCCACATAACAGATAAGATCTTGAAGCCTCCTCCTTTGCAAAGAATAGTCTTAGACCATCATACCATGCATTACATGAAGTTAATATCAATTGTTTGGCTTTAATTATATGATCGTTAGCACATTTAACCATACATTCTTCATCTATGTTTACATCAACCACTGGAGTATGCTCATAAATTTTTACACCTAATTTATAATTTATTTTAGCCAAAGCATCTACATATTTTTTAGGATTAAATTGACCTTGATTTTCAAAACATAATGCACTCTTAATATTTAAAGGAACATCCTTTATATTATTCATATATTTGCAAGGTATATTTAAATTTTTACAAACTTCATATTCTTTTTTAATATCTTGTATGTATTTTTCTTTTTCTGTATAAACAAAACTTGGAACTATATTAAAATTACAATCTATTTCATTTTCTTTTATTATATTTTTTATAAGATTTAGTCCATCTTCATTGGCATCATAATAAAGTCTAGCCTTTTCACTAGAATATTCTTTTTCTATAGTAGAATATATTAATCCATGTTGACTGGTTACTTTTCCTGTGTTTCTCCCTGATGCCCCATATCCAATTTCATCAGCCTCCAATATGGTTACTTTTTTATTTTCTTTTGCTAATAAATAAGCTGTTGTAAGTCCAGCTATACCACCACCTACAATTAAACAGTCTGTAGTTATATCACTCTCTAAACTTTTGTAGTCTTCCTTGTTCTTTGACGATAAAATCCAATATGAATTCTTCATTTTTTCTTCCTTTCATAATCAATAATACTTATTATTAACAATACTATTCTAAAAAATTCGTAACTCATAAGTCTTCATCCATAACTTCAAATAAAATATTTTTTTCATATAGTTTCCATATATAAACTTGATTTTTATATTTATTTAAACTATAATTTAATTATAAAATTGGTATATACCAATAGGTATATACCAAAAAGGAGAAATACAATGAAATTGGTAGATAAAAATTCACAAATACCTCTTTATATTCAACTTATAGAAATAATTAAAGATATGATTAGTAATAATGAATTACAAGAAGGACATTATTTAATGTCTGAAAGAGATATTTGTAAAATTCAAAATGTAAGTAGAATGACTGTCAATAAAGCTATTATTAACTTGGTTAATGAAGGTGTCTTAGAAAGAAGACAAGGAAAAGGTACCTTTGTTTCATACAAGAAACAAAAACTAACCTATGAAAAGATGCAAGGTTTTACAGAAATAGCAGAAGGTAAAAAACTTAAAGTCAAAAATAAAATATTAAAATTTAAGTTAAGTAAACCTAGTGATAGAGTTAAAGGGTACTTGCAATTAGAGGATGATTCCTCTCTTGTTTATCAAATTGAGAGAGTTAGATTTATTAATGAAGATCCTACTATATTAGAAAAAATATATATTCCTGAATATATGTGTCCGAATTTTAATGAAAATCTTATAGATAAGAATTCTTTATATAAATTATACAGAGAAAAATATATGCATAAAACTCAAAGAGCTAAACAGGTAATTAACCCTATTATGTTAGATAAATCTCAGTCAAAACTATTAAATGTTGACTTAAATTCACTAGCATTAAAAATTGATAGAGTTGTATTTACTGATAAGGATGAAGTTTTAGAGTATACAAGTTCTTTATTTATTACAGATAAACACCAATATGAAATAATACTTAATGAAGATTAATTTTTTAGGGGGGAATTATGAAGGCTATTATCAACGGTAAAATACTAACTGAAAATAATGTAATTGAAGACAAAATTCTTTTATTTGATGATAAAATAATAGATTTTTGTGATGAAGTTGAAGAAAATGTAGAAATAATAGATGCAAAAGGTCTATATGTATCTCCAGGTCTTATTGATATACATGTTCATGGTAGTTGCAATTGTGATGTTATGGATAAATCTGTTACTTCTATAAAAACTATAGGTAATGGTATAAAAGAAAACGGTGTTACTTCTTTCTTACCTACTACAATGACTATGTCTAAAGAAGATATATATGAAGCTCTTGATACAATACGAGAATCTATGGATATAAAGTACGATGGCGCTCAAATACTAGGTGCTCATTTAGAGGGTCCTTTTATAAATAGTAAATATAAAGGAGCTCAAAGTGATGAATTTATTAAAGTACCTAACTATCCTTTCATAGAAAACTATGTGGATGTGATTAAAATAATTTCTTATGCTCCTGAGGTTGATGAGAATTTTAATTTTACAAAAGAAATAAAAGATAAAACTGATATAACTTTATCCATAGCTCATACTAATGCCACTTATGAAGAAGCTAAATTAGCTATAAAATATGGTGCATCAAATATAACTCATTTATTCAATGCCATGACACCTTTAAATCATAGAGAAATGGGAGTAGTTGGAGCTGCTCTTACTACTGATGTGTTCTGCGAAATAATCTGTGATAATATCCATATAAATCCAGCATTATTCCAATTCGTATTAAATAATAAGGGTAAAGACAAAGTAGTATTAATAACTGATTGTATGAGAGCTGGTTGTATGCCTGATGGTAAATACGACCTTGGTGGGCAAGATGTTTTCGTAAAAGACGGAGTAGCAAGACTTGCCGCTGGAAATTTAGCTGGTAGTGTCTTGAATTTAAACAAAGCAGTATATAATTTTATGAAAAATACGGATTTATCTATAAATGAAGCAATTAATTTAGCTTCTTTAAATCCTGCTAGATCAATAAATATGGATAAAACTAAAGGAAGTTTAGAAATAGATAAAGATGCTGATATAGCTTTATTTGATGAAGATATGAACTGTTATATGAGTATTTCACAAGGTGAAATCATTTTCAACAGTTTGGATAAATAAATTATTTATTAAATATATTATAAAATTTCGGAGGGTAACATTATGAGAATAATAGTTTGCGATAACTACGACTTATTAAGCAAAAAAGCAGCACAAATAATAGGGAGCCAAATGATTTTAGAACCAAAATCAGTTCTTGGTCTTGCTACTGGAAGTACTCCTATTGGTATGTATAGAAATTTAATAAAAATGTATGAAGAAGGATTAATAGACTTCTCAAAAATTACAACATTTAATTTAGATGAATATTATCAACTACCTATAGACAATGATCAAAGTTATCATTACTTTATGGATGAAAATTTATTCAATCATGTAAATATAAATAGAGAAAATATACATATACCAAATGGTATGTCAGATGATATAGAAGCTGAATGTACTTTATATGAAGAAATGATTGATAACAATGGTGGTATTGATATACAAGTTTTAGGTATAGGAAATAATGCTCACATAGGCTTTAATGAACCTACTATAAACTTTAATAAAGGAACTCATATAGTTACTTTAGAGGAATCTACAAGAGAAGCCAATGCAAGATTCTTCAATAGTATTGATGAAGTTCCAACTAAAGCAATAACTATGGGAACAGGTTCAATATTTAAAAGTAAAAAAATATTACTTTTAGCAAGTGGGAAAAACAAAGCAGAAGCAATTTATAATACAGTTCATGGAAAAGTAACTCCAGAAGTTCCTTCTTCTATATTACAATTCCACAAAGATGTAATTATAATACTTGATAAAGAAGCTGCTAGTCTTTTAAATGAAGATGATTATGAGCTAATGTCTGAATTTACAAAAACTAAATAGGATTCATTTCTCTAGAAACTAGAAAATCAGTAGCATATTGCTACTGATTTTTTATATTATTAATTATTTTTTTATTATCCATTATAAAGAGCATTAATTGTATTGCTATGTAATTCTTCTTTTCTAAGCCTATCACTTTGAAGGAAATGAGCATATAAAATATCTACTATAACTAACACAGGAAACTGTGGCGAAATGGCCTTTCCATTTTCCAAGTGCTCTTTTATCGCAATAAATAAAATCTCATCACAATAAGTTTTCATTTCTTCATCTTGTTTAGATGTTATTAAAACTACACTTGCGCCTCTATTAGAAGCCTCTTTTAAAGAATTGGTTACCTCTTTAGTATTACCACTTACACTTATTCCAATTACCAAACAATCCTCATCCATTAATACAGAGTTCATCTTCATTATATGGCTATCTGATATGGCTTCCACATTGACTCCAAGCCTCATAAGTCTCAGCTTAATTTCTTGTGCTACAAGACCAGAACTCCCTCTTCCATAAACATAAATCCTTCTTTTATTGGAAATAAGCTCCACAACTCTCTGCATTTGTTTTTCATCTATTAATGTATAACTTTTATTTAAAAGTTCTTGATAAGTATCTAAAACTTGTTTTGTATAGCTAGTTGTTATATTAGGAGTACTTTCTTCAAAGCTTTGTTTATATACAAAAGCAAATTGTCTATATCCATCAAACCCACATTTTTTTGCAAACCTTGATATGGATGCTTCTGATACAAATAATGTTTTTGATAAATGTTTTGATGATATATCAATTTCTTCTGTATTGTGTATGAAGAAATCTGCAATAGTTTTTTCTGATGGTGTAAAATTATCATATAAAGATTCTATATGAGGTACTATACTTTTTTGATATTCCTTCACTTATACTCCCCTCTTTTCTTTTGAAATACTATTTATTATCTTTTTTTCTGCATATTTCTAAAATTAAAATATGATCCTAACATTCCAGCCTTATTCTCATTAACTGCAAATTCTAATCTTGTCTTATTTCCTATAAAAGATATTAAATTTTTATCCATACTACTTCTTATTTTATCATATAAATATTCTTTTTGTGCCATTATACCACCGCCAAGAACAACAACTTCTGGATTGATTATATAACAAATATTTGCTATTCCTTGTCCCAACACTTCAATTAGTTCATCAATAGCTTTTATACAATCAATATCGCCTTCCTTTGCTTTATCAAAAATATATTTACCATTTATATCTTTCTCACTTATTTCTTTCATTTTAGCAACCTTTTTAACCAATACACTACTTGCTCCCAACTCTTGGAACGTAGATCCCATCATATTCATATAACCTACTTCTCCACCACTTCCAAAAGCTCCATGATAAACTTCATTATTTATGATAATTGCTCCACCTATTCCTGTTCCAATAGTCAAACATAAACTTATATTACTTCCTTTAGCTCCTCCAGCAAAATGTTCTGCAAGAGCAGCACAGTTTACATCATTTTCTACTTCGCATTGTATATTAAACTTTTCTTCTATAACAGACTTAATTTTTGTACCTGTATAATTAGGAATTAATGATGATGCATAAATTATTTCTCCTTTTTCACAATCAACCATACCAGCTGTAGATATACAAATTCCTTCTATTTTATAATCATCTTTGTAAATGCTCACTATTTCTATAATTTTATTTAATATATTTTGTCCACCTTTTTTAGCTTCCGTATCCATTTCATTTGTAACTAAAAAATCTAACTCTTCGTTTATAACTCCGTATTTTATCGAAGTTCCTCCTATATCTATACATACATAATTTTTCATAAATACAATCCTTTCTATATACAAACTTAGGGAGTGTAGATAAACAACCTACACTCCCTCCTTATACTTATTTTGAAATAATTATTTTAAATATGGCTTTTTTTATTTTTTGTGGATTATTTACTTTTACTGCTGTTCTATGAGCATCATTAGGATAACAAACTAGGAAGTCACCTTTTTCAAGTATTACATGACCATTTTTGTCACCTTCTAAAGGTAAGAAATCATCTTTTTCAACAAATTCTTTTTCTTCCATATTTCCTATAAAGTTTACATCAATTTGTTCTTTTCCATCTAACATAAGATGTAGATCTAAATAGTTTTTATGAGCTTCCCAAAATCTATTTTCCACATCTGTAGTTTCATATTCAACTATATTTACAAATAGATTATCTCCATCTATTTTATAACTTCCTTTTTCAAAACCTAATAAGTCATTAGAGGCTACATATTCAAAACATTTTTTTATACCTGCTGGTAAATAATCATATTCATGTAAATTTTTTATATTTCCAAATATCATAAAAGCCTCCTATTATTCATAAATTACTGTATCTGCATTTGGTACAGTATTATCATTTTTTAATTTTCTAGATACATAACTTACTGGAACTCCTACTACTAGAGATAATCCTATTGATATTATTGAGTAAGACCATATTGATACCTCTGGCATATTGTATTTTATAAATACCATTGCTATAGCTGAAACTGCAAATGCTGCAAATGCTCCAGTTGAGTTAGCAACCTTTGTAAATACTCCAAGTACAAATGTACCAGCAAGTACTCCAAGAACTAGTCCCATAAATCCATTAAACCATTCATAAGCTGATTTTATTTCTCCATTTGCTAAGACCATGGAAACTGCTATTGCAACTATACCAACTCCTAGAGAAATATATTGTGCTATTTTAGTTTGTTGTTCAAAACTCATTTCTTTTTTACTTAAACGTTCTTGTATATCTAAAGTCCAGCTTGTTGCCACTGAGTTTAATCCAGTAGATAAAGTAGATTGAGATGCTGCATAAATTGCTGCAAGTAATATACCTGTTACACCAACTGGTAATTGATAAGCTATGTAAGATGCAAATATTTGATCTTGTTGAGCTGTTTGAGCTAATACTGGATTTTGTCCGTAGAATACATATAAACCAGTTCCTATTAAGTAGAACACTGTAGCTATAAATATTGATAAAGCTCCATTTGTTAACATCATTTTATTTAATTCTTTTGTATCTGTAGTTGTTGTAAAACGTTGAACTATATCTTGACTTGATATGTATGAAGAACAAGTATTAAATCCAGCTCCTACAACTATTAAAAATACACTATTTTTTAATATATTAGGATCAAATAAAACTTCTTCTGCTCCTATGAATTTACCTTGTTTTAAAGTTTCCAATACTACTCCTGCTCCACCATCAATACTATTTAATAAGTAAATTAGTGCAAATGTTACCCCTACTAAAAGTACACTTCCTTGGATAAAGTCTGTCCATAGAACAGATTTTAATCCTCCTGTATATGAATAGATTATTGCTATTACTCCCATTACTATTATTAATATGTTTACATTTATTCCTGTTAAATTCGCAAGTACCATTGATGGTAAATACATTATTATAGACATTCTACCTATTTGATATATGATAAACATTAATGCTCCAAGTACTCTAAGAGCCTTGCTATCAAATCTTAACTCTAAATAATGATATGCCGTATCTATGTTTAATTTACTGTAAATTGGTAAGAAGAATTTTATAGTTAAAGGTATAGCTATCAACATACCTAATTGAGCAAACCATAATATCCAAGTTCCACCATAAGAGTTACCAGCTAATGATAAGAATGAAATCGGACTTAATAAAGTTGCAAATATTGAAACACTTGTTACCCACCAAGGAATCGTTCCATCACCTTTAAAGAATTCTTTTCCTTGCATATCTTTTTTAGAAAAATGTAGCCCTGCAAAGAGTACTGCTGCTAAATAAGCTACTAATATAATAAAATCTATCGTAGTAAATCCCATATTATTATCCTCCCCTAAGAGTTTTTATTAACATATTTTTAGAGAGAAGTATTCATCTAAGTTTTTTAGAATACTTCCCCTTTAGTTTTATTATGCGTTAAGTAATTCTCTTTCTTTTATATATTTATCGAATATATTTTTAGCTTCTTCTTTTTGAGCCTCTGTAGTTAAAGCCATTGGTTTACGGCAGTATCCTGCATCTACTCCATTTAATTTTAGTAATTCTTTTAATGTTGCATATAATCCATTTGAAAGTATTGCACTTATTAAATCATTAGTTACATGTTGTATTTCTCTTGCTTCTTCTATTTTACCTTCTCTAGCTAAATCAAATATTTGTCTAGCTCTTATACCGTTTACGTTAAATGTAGAACCTATTGCACCATCTACCCCAAGAACAGTAGCAGGTAACATCATTTCATCAAATCCTGCATATATTAAATGATTTGGGTAAGCTTTTCTTAATCTTTCTAATAAGTAGAAATCTGCTGCTGTAAACTTAACACCTATTATTTTTTCATTTTCAAATAATTCCCCAAATTGTTCAACACTCATATCTACTCCTGTTAAGAATGGTATAGAGTATATTATTAATCTATTATCTACACTGTTTATTATTGTGTTGTAATAATCTTTTATTTCATTGAATGAGAATTTATAGTAGAATGGAGTAACTGCTGATATAGCATCATATCCTAATTCTGTAGCAAACTTAGCTAATTCTACTGATTCATATACATTTATAGATCCAACTTGAGCTATTAATTTTATTTCATCTTTTGCTTCATCTTTTGCTATTTCAAATATTCTTTTCTTTTCTTCAGTTGAAATCATGAAGTTTTCACCAGTACTTCCACCAACATATAAACCATCAACTTTCATATTGTCTATGTTGTGTCTAACTATTTCACGTACTCCTTTTTCATTTATGCTTCCATCCTCATTGTAAGAAACTAAAAGTGCACTAAATATTCCTCTCATATCTGCGTTATTCATCATTATATTTTTCTCCCTTATATATTTTTTTCTTATATTTTAAATTAAATTATTAACTATCTTAGATCACCAATAGCATTTGTAAATCTTTTAGTAATATTTTGAGGCCTTGTGATTATTGATCCAACTACCACACTATAACTCCCCAGCTCTAAAACTCTTTTAGCTTTTTCAGGAGTATCTATATTCCCCTCTGCAATTACTTTATTTGAAACTTTTGATATTATTTCTCTAAGAATTTCAAAATCGTTTTCCTCAATCCTAAAATTTTGACTTTGTTTTGTATATCCAACCAAAGTAGTACCTATATAATCAAATCCAAGTTCATCCGCATGTATTGCTTCTTCCACAGTAGAGCAATCTGCCATTAACTTTTGATTTGGATATTTTGATTTTATTTGTTTGTAAAATTCATCTAACGTAACTCCATTTGGTCTTAAGTTAGATGTAGCATCTATTGCTATTATTTCAGGTTTAACTTCCATAAGTTCATCTATTTCTTTCATTGTAGGAGTTATGTATACTTCACAATTTTCATAATCTCTTTTTACTATTCCTATTATAGGAAGATCCACATTTTTTTGTATTTCTTCTATATCTTCCTTTGTATTGGCTCTGATTCCAACTGCGCCACCTTCCTTAGCAGCCTTAGCCATACGCCCCATAATAAAAGAAGAATGTAGAGGTTCATGTGGTAATGCTTGACAAGATACAATCAAATTATTTTTTAATTGTTCTAAGTTTTCCTTCATACTTGTTCCTCCCCCTCATCTCATCTAAATACAGTATATAATTTTAAGAAAATATTTTCAACAAAAATCATTTTTTAGAAAGTACTTTCATACTTTTCATATTTATTTACCATATAATTACATAAATAGCCTTATTTATATGCAAATAAATGTATTTTCTTGCAAATATATAAGTTTTTCATATATTAGAGAGCATGATAATTTCCTTGCATATAAAAAAACACCTTTATAAAAAGGTGTCTTTTATCTTGATATTCTTCCTATACCATTGTTTATTAAATTTTCCACATCATCTACAGTTACAAGATTAACATCTCCGTGAATAGAATGCTTTAATACTGATGCTGAATTTGCAAATTCACAAACATATTGAGGATCTTTTTCTTTTATTATTGAATATAATACTCCTGCAGTAAGAGCATCTCCTCCACCAACTCTATCTACTATATCATCAATTAGTTGTACTTTTGATGAATATAGCATTTTGTTTGTATAATAATTGCATTGTAGTGTGTTTACTGAAGATGATTTAACTCCCCTTATTGATGAAAATATATGCTTAATATTTGTATATTTAGTTGAAATTTCATCATAATAATATTTTAATTTTTCATATTTATCTTCATGATTACATTTCATAAGTAATATATTTTCCGCATCTAATATTCCTGCTGATAATATATTTACAAATGGTAATATATCTAAAGTCGCTTTTCTTGCTTCTTCTATAGTCCATAATTTAGCTCTGTAATTAGAGTCATAACTTACTAAAATATTATTATTTTTACAGTAATTTAATATTTTAAGAGTTAATTCTCTAAACTCTTCAGATAGAGCTAAAGTTATACCAGAGAAATGGAATACATCTACTCCTTCTAAAGCTTTTTCAATATCTAAATCATCTATTTTCATATTACTAAATGCAGAATCAGCTCTATCATAGATTACCTTAGATGCTCTATTTCCACTACCGACTTCTAAAAAGTATATTCCCGTTCTTTTATTATCACTTTTTACAAATGTAGTATCCACATCATAGCTTTTTAAATGTTTTAAGATTGATTTACCTATATCATCATTAGATACTTTTGTAATCATCCTTGTATTTATATTAAAATTTGATAATGAGATAAGAACGTTAGCTTCTCCACCACCATAATTTACATTAAAATTATTTGATTGTGTTAAAGTTGTTCCTTTTGTGGTAGATAATCTAAGCATTATCTCTCCAAACCCAACTACTCTCATATTATCCCTCTCTTACTTCTGTTAATTTTTCTATATATTGTTTACATATTGAAGTAATTTCTTCAAATTTACCTTCTTCTCCTAAAGTGTTCAGTTCTCCACCAATACCTACTAAATCAACACCAGCTTTAAACCATTCGTTAATATTATTTATGTTAACACCACCTGTTATCATCATATTTGCATATGGAAGTGGCCCTTTTATTGCTTTTATATATCCAGGTCCATAGACACTTCCTGGGAATATTTTAACCACATCTACTCCTACTTCATGAGCAGATACTATTTCATTAATAGTCATAACTCCTGGTATATAAGGAACTTTATATCTATTGCAAAGTATTGCTGTTTCTTTACTAAAAGATGGAGATACTATGTATCTTGCTCCTGCTAGAATTGCTATTCTTGCAGTTTCAGCATCTAATACAGTTCCTGCACCTATAACTACATCTTCACGTCCTTCATATATACTTACTAACTCTTTGATAATGTCTGCTGCATATTTATTTGTAAAAGTAACTTCCAAACCTTTCACGTCACCTTCAACACATGCTTTTGCAGTATTTACTCCTACTTCTTTTGTGTTTCCACGAACAACTGCAACTACCCCACACTCAGATAAGGCTTTTAATGTATTCATTTTTTTCATAATTTTTCCCTCCAAATTTCATATACAGAAATATATCTGACAAGCATTGCTCATCAGATATATTTTATTTTTATTACATAAGTCCAGGTAATACACCTTGGAATAAAGATAATATACTAACAAAGGCTAATGCTGTAAGGCCTGCTACAAATCCTCCGATAGTCCATCCTCTTATTGTGTCAGATACAGATATTTTAAAGAACCTACTAATAGCCCAGAATCCTGAGTCATTAGGTAAAGATAATCCCATACCTCCTGCACATATAGCTATTGCACAAAGTACTGGTGACACACTGCTTGATGCTATTGTTCCAGTAAGTATTGATGCTGTTGTCATTAATGCAACAGTTGTAGATCCTTGAGCACAACGTATAACTTGAGATATTAAGAAACAAAGTACTAATATTGGTATACTATATCCTGATAAAGACTGCGCTATATAATCAGCAATTCCAGTTGCTTGTAATACTTTACCAAAAGCTCCACCTGCACCTGTTATTAATAAAACTAATCCAACTTGGTCAGCTGCTTCATTCATAATTTGAGATACTTCAGTTTTTATATATGGCATTGATATTATAGCTGTGTAAATTACACCTATTAACATAGCCACGTTTTTATCTCCAAAGAATTTGAAAAACGGTATAATTGGATGGTTGTCACCTAATGTTAAAGTTGCAAAACTACCTGCTAATATAAGTACTATTGGTACTAATAACATAGATATAGCTTTCATAAATGATGGAGCTTCTACTGTTACTGCAACTTCTCCATTTGCAACATCATTAAGACTTTCTTCATCTTCTATATCTTCAAATGTATAGAAATGATTATTCTTTTTATCTTGTTTATCTATAAACTTTCCGTAAATTATTCCCCCACCTACTGTTGCAACAAATGCCGTTATTAAAGCATAGAAGAAGAATATTCCAACATCTATTCCTAGTGCTTCTGACACAGCAAGTGGTGCTGGTGTTGGTATAACTAAAGCGTAAGTACATGTTGTTGCTACTGATAAAGCACATGCAAAAGTAACTAATGATATTCCCGTTCTTTTAGAAAGAAGTCTTAAAACTGGTGCTAACATTATATAAACAACATCACTAAATACTGGTATACCAGTTAAAAAACCTGTCATAGCTATTGCTGATGGAGAATTTTTATCTCCAAATTTCTTAAGTATAGCATTTGAAATAGTTTCAATAGCTCCAGATTCAAACATGAACTTCCCTAACATTACACCTAAACCTGTAACTATACCTATTCCACTTAATGTTGATCCAAATCCACCAGATATTGTTGATGCTATTTCTTCCATTGGCATTCCAACCAATACTGATGCAACTAAAGAAGTAATCAATAAAGATATAAACGCATTTAATTTAAACTTTAATATTGATACTAATAATATTGCAATTGATAATATAAAAACCCCTATTAATAATGGTCCTGTTAACATTATTTTTAATCTCCCTTTTTCCGATATATTGATTCCACTAATATCTCAAATTTTTATTTCATATAACCGCCTTGCATAGGATCTACAGCATTTCTTGAGAATAATTGAAGTATGCCCGATTTATATTTCTCTTCTTTTGGTTGCCATTTAGCTTTTCTTTCGCTAAATACTCTATCAACCTCTTGTGGCGAACATTCTTTTCCATTAATCCCTATAACTCTTAAAACCCTATTTTCTATATTTATTTCTATTAAATCATCTTCTTCAACCAAGGCAATAGGTCCACCAACTGCAGCTTCCGGTGATATATGACCTATAGCAGGACCTTTTGATGCTCCAGAAAATCTACCATCAGTTAGTAATGCTATACTTGCACTAAGTTCTGGGTCTGATGATATGGCCTCTGTAGTATAGAACATTTCTGGCATTCCACTACCCTTTGGTCCTTCATATCTTATTATTACTGCATCGCCTGGTTTAATTCTCTTTTTAAGAACTGCATCTATTGCTTCTTCTTCACTATCAAAAGGCTTAGCTTTTAATATGGCTTTGTGCATTTCTTTAGGTACTGCTGAATGTTTAACAACTGAACCTTTTGGAGCTAAATTACCTTCTAATATAGCTATTGCTCCTTCTTTTCCTATAGGTGAATTAAATTTGCGTATTACATCTTCTCTTTTTAATCCAACTTTAGATAAGTATTCATTGCATCTTTCATAGTAACCATTGTTTTTTAAATCTTCTAAGTTTTCTCCTAGTGTTTTTCCTGTTATAGTCATAACATCTAGATGAAGTAAATGTTTTATTTCTTCCATTATTGCTGGAACCCCACCTGCATAATAGAAATATTGTGCAGGCCATTTTCCTGCTGGTCTTATATCTAATAAATATGGTACATTTCTGTGTATTCTATCAAATTCACTTGCATCTAAATCAATTCCGAATTCATGAGCTATTGCTGGCATATGTAGTAAAGAATTACTAGAACCAGATATAGCTGCATGAACCATAATAGCGTTTTCAAACGATTTACGAGTTACCATATCTCTTGGTTTTATATTCATTTTTGCAAGTTCTACGGCTTGCTCTCCTGCTCTTTTTGAAACTGTTTTTAAATCCTCACATGTTGCTGGCATTAAAGCACTTCCTGGTAACATCAAACCTAAAGCTTCTGCCATTACTTGCATTGTTGATGCTGTTCCCATAAATGAACATGCCCCACATGATGGACAAGCATTATGCTTATAGTAAGTTAATTGTTCTTCTGTAATTTCTCCTCTTTGGTATTGAGCACTATACATACCTATTTGTTCTAATGTTAATAAGTTTGGACCTGCTTCCATTACCCCACCAGTAACTATTATAGAAGGAATATTCACTCTACCAATAGCCATCAGATGTGATGGTACACCTTTATCACAACTAGATATAAATACTCCCGCATCAAAAGGAGTTGCATTTGCATGTATCTCAATTAATGATGCTATTATATCTCTTGAAACTAAAGAATAATTTATTCCATCGTGACCTTGTGCTTGACCATCACAAATATCTGTGGCAAAGTATCTAGAACCTTTTCCACCTTTTTCACTTATTCCCTCAATTGATTTTTCAACGAATTCATATAAATGAGCACTTCCTGGATGACTATCTCCAAAAGTACTTTCAACCATTATCTGTGGCTTAGATAAATCTTCAATACTCCACCCCATACCTCTTCTTAGAGGATCCATTTCTGGAGCAATTTTTCTAACCTCTTGACTAATCATATATACTCTCCTTTAATAAATATCTCCTTGCAATTACGTCGGACGTATTTCGCTTTTTTATACTAACACATCAGATGTATTTATACAATATATTTATTTATTTTTATGAAAACAATTTCACATATGGCAATACATCACCTTCAAATAAGTATAAATTACGTGAAAACTCATGTTTAAGTATTTATTTTTAAGTTAAGTCTTATTCTTCTCATTTATACACATCTGATGTTATCATCTCATAAACATCATATCTATATACAAAAAAACACATCTGAATTTTTTAATCCAGATGCGTTTTATTCTTTTCTATATCTATCAATTTTTTTATATTTCTACGATTATATACTAGATGCAAATACATAGCATCATAAGCTCCATTACTATCCTGATTTTTTATGCAATTTAATATTTCCCTGTGAGTTTCCATAGTTTCTTTTACTAATTGCCTATTTGTAACGTCAATACATAAGCTAATAGATCTATTTATAATAGGAATAAGATGGGCTGTAACAATATTTTTACTACTTCTCGCTATTGCAGCATGAAACTCTATATCTACATCCATATGAGGTTCTTCCTTTAAGATAAGTTCATCTACCTTATCACATAGAGTTTCTAATTCTTTTATATCTTCTTGCGTTGCATTTTTTGCTGCCGCTGATGCTATTTTAGGCTCTATCATAAATCTAATTTCTAATAAATCTGTTGCCAATTTTAATTTATCCTTCACAAAAATTAAGCCTAAAGGATCTTCTGTGATTCCACAATTTTCAGATATAAATGTTCCCGAACCACGCCTTATTTCTAAAATATTCCTTGATACCAATGCTTTTATTGCTTCTCTGATGGTGCTTCTGCTAACATTTAATTGTTCTGCCAACTCATATTCATTAGGCATCTTATCTCCAGGCTTACTGTCTTTATCTATAATTAACTGTATTATTTGCTCTGCTGCTTGATCCCCTAATAATTTACTCATATTTTACTCCTTATTTATTTTTTGTACTTATATCTTATATCAAATTTAAAGGATAATCTATCCTATTTTGCACTTCATATTACCATGTAAAAAAATGGTTGTCAATTTTTAATACTTTTATTTGCAAATGTAAAAAATTCGCTTCGCTCATATCGTCAACGAGATGCCTTCACTACTGCTTCAGGCAACTCCGTTACTCAAAAGCTTTTTTACAAGTTTATCTAACTCTGAATTTATTTATATTACTCATATACACATATTTTCCACAGATTAGAGAACATCGTAATTTCCTTGCATGTAAAAAAGGAACCTACTAAAAAATATAGATTCCTTTATATATTACTTTGTATCTAATCTTTCATATAAATCAACAAATTCTCCTGCTAATTGTTGAAATGTCATACTTGTCATTAAGTGATCTTGAGAATGAACTAACATTACACTCATATCAGTTTTTTCTCCACTAGCTTCTTTTTGAATTAATTCTGTTTGGAATTTATGAGCTTTCACCATAACTTCCTTAGACTGTGCAAGCTTTTCTCTAGCTATTTCTATATTTCCTTTTTTTGCTTCATCTATAGCTTCAAAAGCTAAGGCTTTTGCATCTCCTGCAAAACCTATAATCCCAAAAGTTATTTCTATCATTTTTTCATCCATATTGTCGTCCCCTATAAGTCTCTATAATTTGTTAGTAAAAAATTATTTTGTATAAAATCTTTTATTTCTTTAGATGTTAATATTTTATGTTCATTAATTCTAGCCATAGAATATGATGTTGTTTTAATTAAAAAATCATCAACAAAAGCAGGATGACACATTATATCAGCTATTTCATATTCTTTAAGATGATCATTGTTTTTCACAAAATAATCTTCACTTACATTGTCACCATAAAATGTATCTATTAAAGGTATAATTTTAGAATAATTAAGATCATATTCAAAACCACCTCTTATGGGTAGATCATATTTTTCTAAAATTCTTTCTATAACTGGTCTTAGCTTTTCCAAAGTATGAACATGATGATGACTATCTAAATGAGTTATTGTTGTTTTAGCTCTCGCCTTTTCAATTTGAGCACAAAATTCATTATATATTTCATCTAAATCCATATTTTCAATTACTTCATTTGTTATCCTTCTTATAAAGTAACCATTTTCATCTACCATAGTTTTTAAATTCGATAGTACAGGTTTGTAGCAACTCATTGTCATATGAACCCCACAACCTAATTCTTTATTTTCCTTTAAAAGCTCCATTGCATGTTCAAACCCTGGCATATTTGCCATAGTACTTGTTGATGTAACTACTCCATTTTTATGAGCTGAAATTATACCATAATTCACAGCTTCAGATAAACCAAAGTCATCTGCATTTATTATAAGTTTAGTCATTTTATCACCTACTTATTAAATTGTGGCAGATACTCTTTATGAGCTTCAATCATTTCATCAAGTACTACTTTAGCTATATCATCTGAAGGTATTAATGGATTTATACAAAGAGCTAATAATGCTGTTTCATAATCACCTGTTACAGCTGCTTTTGCCGCTAATGTTTCAAAACTCTTAATTTGGCTTACAAGTCCATCAGTACATTCAGGAAGATATCCTATTGAAAGTGGTTTCGGACCTTGTGAAGTTATTACACTACTTACCTCTACAGCTTGATTATCTTTAAAGTTTCTTATTGCACCATTATTTAAAGTGTTTACTACTTGAATATCTTGTTTATTGTTGTATATTGAACTTATTAAATTGCATGCAGCATCACTGTAGTATGCTCCACCTCTTTTTTCTAATTGTGGTGGTTTAATATCTAAATTCTCGTCTTTATAAAGTTCAAATAGTTGTTCTTCTAATTCTTTAACTACTTGTCCTCTTGCTTTTCCTTTTTTGAATTCTTCTAATTCTTCTAATAACATCTCTTTAGTCTTATAATAATATCTATGGTATGGACAAGGAATAGCTCCTAAGGCTCTTACAAATTCTGGATTAAAATCAATAGCTTTTATATTTTCCATACTAATTTTTGTATTTATGAATCTTTCTATAGCCTCTTCAGTCACATCTTTTCCATCTAGGCAAACTTTTAGCCCATATACCATATGATTAAGGCCACCAAATTCCATATAAATTCTATCTGCATCTACTTCAAATAATTTAGCCACATCATTTTTTAAATGTATAGGCACATTACAAAGTCCTATATATTTTTCAAAATTAGTATATTTGAATACTGCTTCACTTATTATTCCCGTTGGATTGGTAAAATTGATTAACCATGCATTTGGACATAATTCTTCAATATCTTTTATAATGTCAAGAACCACTGGAACTGTACGAAGAGCTTTGAATAGACCTCCAGCACCATTTGTTTCTTGACCTATCAACCCATGAGATAGTGGTATACTTTCATCCTTTATTCTAGCATCAAGTAAACCTACTCTAAGCTGCGTAGTTACGAAATCTGCATCTTTTAAAGCTTCTCTTCTATCTAAAGTAAGATGAATTTCCATATCTATATTGGCTTTTTTAACCATTCTTTTAGCTAAATTCCCTACTATTTCTAACTTTTCTCTTCCTTCTTCTATATCAACTAACCATAATTCTTTTACAGGTAGCTCTTCATGTCTTTTAATAAAACCTTCTATTAACTCGGGAGTATAACTTGATCCCCCTCCAATTGTCACTACTTTTAAGCAGTTTTTCATGTCATACACCATCCCATCTCAAAATATCTATATTTAAGCAACAGAGCTGCCTTAAGCTATAGTAAGATAATTTACTAGTTCCTAGCTTAAAGGCAACTTGCTACTAACATAAACCGATTAATTTTCCCCTACTTACTCTGCATTTTCTGCTAATTTTTTCTTTGCCATTCTTTCATCAGCTGCAACAAATGGTAAGTATATAAGGACAGATAAAACTATATTAATAAAAGCTAATACTCCTCCTTTTAAACTTCCTGTTGCCATTACTGCACTAAATATTGGTGGTGTTATCCATGGTATTTTAGGCATTATTACTGGTGGTACAAATCCACTAGATATTGCAAAATATGCAGTAATTGTACATATAATTGGAGCTAATACAAATGGTATCATATATATTGGATTTAAAACGATTGGCATACCAAATATCATTGGCTCATTTATATTGAATAATGCTGGTGGTCCACCTAAAGCTATCATATTTTTACGTTTTTTACTTGCTATTAATAATGCTATTACTAAACCTATAATCATACCTGACCCACCTAAGTATACAAAGGCATCTAAGAAAGCTCCTGCAAATACATGATATCCTTCTGTTGCTCCAGCTGCTACTAACTCTGCATTTCTTCCACCAAGTTCCATTAATATTGGTTCAACAACTGGTAACGCTATATTTGCACCATGTAAACCAAATATCCATAATACGTGAACAAATATTGCAACGAATATTGCTCCACCTAGAGAATCTGCTACACCTGTTAAAGGCTTAGCTAAATAAGTTTGTAGTAGATCATTCATAAATTGACCATTAGAAAGAGTAGATATTATAACTCCAATTATTCCCATTATAGTTAATGCAATTAAACTTGGTAATAACTTAGCAAATGATCTTGAAACTGCTGGTGGTACACTATCTGGCATTTTAATAGTTAACCAAGATACATTTGATAACTTAATATATATTTCAGTAGTTATTATAGCAACTACCATTGCTGTAAATAATCCATTCGTAGAAACATAAGCCCAATCAACAAATCCCCATCCAACTATTGCTTCTGTTGCACCTTCTGGTGTTATTGATGCAGTTTGTGGACTTAATACTAAGAATGCACATAAAGATATCATACCTGCTTGTAAACCATTTCCATCATAAGATTTTGCAAGAGAATATCCAACTGATACTGCTAGGAATAAAGACATTAATGCTATTGATCCCCACCATAAGTTTCCACCTATTGCACCTATATGTCCTCCTATTGTTGTTCCTGTTATGAAGTTTTGGTAAGGTCCAAAAGGTAAGTTTTTAGCAAGGTTTCCAAATGCTCCTATCATTGCTATCGATATAATTCCAACAAAACCATCTCTGATTGCTACTAAGTGCCTTTGTGCTCCAAACTTAGCTGCAACAGGAACTAAGTAACGTTCCATAAAGCCCATAAATTTTTCCATAAGTTTACCCCCTAATTATATTTTTTATTTTTTAAATTTTATTTGAGTATTTCGTCAAATCTTATTTTGAATTTGCTAATTCAATTGCTCTGTCTAATACTGCTTTTCCGTTACATGTTCCATAGTGCATCATGTTTATTACTTCAACTGGAACATTATAAGGTTTAGCTATTTCTTCAGCTTTACCTAACATAAATCTTACTTGTGGTCCAAGTAATATTACATCTGCATCTTGAACTTCTTTGTCAATATTTGCTTCAGATATTGCCCATATTTTTGCTTCAATACCTGAATCTTTTGCTGCTGCTTCCATTTTTGTAACTAGTAAGCTTGTTGACATACCTGCTGAACAGGCTAACATAATTTTTATCATTTTATAATTCCTCTATAAAACATTAATTTAACTTAGTTTTTTGTGATTTATATTCATATTTTTAGCTATTTATTAATATATTTAATAGAATATATAAATACACAAAATGTCTATACATTTGCTTTGTTAATTTAATTATATAGCAAATGTATAGACATTTCAAGAAAACATTTTCATTTATCATTATAAAATTTTTATTTTTTAAATATCAATTATTTTGTGACTGCACTTAATGTTAAAGTATATCCATAGTGATATGTATGAGAGTACTCAAAAATATCACCGTTATCAAATCTACTTACTTGTTTTATATATAAAATCGGTTCTTTTTTATTTAAATCTAATTGCTCTTCCAATTCTTTCGTTGATATTATGGCCTCAACTTCTCTTTCAGCTATAGCAATTTTATATCCGCAGTCTTCTTCTATATATTTATATAAAGACTCTTCACAATCTTTCTTTGTTAAGTTTGGAAAAAGCTTAACTGGCATATAAGTAACCATATAAGATACTTTCTTTTTATCTGCTAATCTAACTCTACATATTTCCCATACATTTTCCCCTAAATTTAAACTTAGATTTTTTGATAATTCTTCATCTGCTTCAAGCACCTTTAAATCAATTAATATATTAGATACTTCTTTGTTTTTACTTCTCATCTCCTTTGTAAATCCACTAATAGAAGATATATTATCGTAAATATTTCCACCTAATACAATGCTACCTATACCTCTTCTTCTTGTGATATATCCTTCTTTAACTAAATTACTTAGAGCTGACCTTACAGTCATTCTAGTTACATTAAATTCTTCACATAGTTGGTTTTCAGAAGGTATTAAATCACCTTGACTTAGTTTTCCCGAATCAATTAAGTTTTTTACATACTCTTCAATTATTTTGTACATTGGTTGCCCCATATCTTACACTCCTTTAATAATTGGATTTATAATAATTTATTTTTGAATAGTTTATTCTTATAATATAATTCCCCTAATGATATACAATCAAAACAAATATATATACATATACATTACATTAAGGTAATTTTTAAATCAAGTAAATAATTTGTAATTTTTTTATATGTAAAAAAACACCTATTAAAGGTGTTTTTTATTTTTAATAATGTATTAATTAAATAACTTTATTCTATTTGTAGTAATAAAATTAATTTACTTTATCTAAAGGTTTCTTTAAAACTCCAAGTAATATTGCTCCCACAACAGAACCTATAAGTAATGCCACAAAATACATTAGAGGATTAGATATAGTTGGAAGTACAAATATTCCTCCATGAGGAGCTCTAAGCCCACATCCAAATACCATTGATAACGCTCCTGCAATTCCTGAACCTATAACACAAGCAGGTATAACATGAAGTGGATCTGCTGCTGCAAATGGAATTGCACCTTCAGTTATAAATGATAATCCCATTACATAGTTAACAACTCCTGATTTTCTTTCACTTTCAGTAAATCTATTTTTGAAGAAAGTAGTAGCTAAAGCTATTGCAAGAGGTGGTACCATTCCACCTATCATAACAGCTGCCATAATAGCAAATTGTTCTGGACCTGCATTTACAACTGTAAGTTGAGCTGTACCAAATACATATGCTGCTTTATTGAAAGGTCCACCCATATCTATTGCCATCATTGCTCCAAGTATTGTTCCAAGTATTATCTTACTTGTTCCACTCATTGATGCTAAGAAATTGTTAAGACCTGTATTTATTGCTCCTACAACTGGATTAACAGCTAACATTATTAAACCTATTAAAAGTATTCCAAATACAGGATATAATAATACTGGTTTTATACCTTCTAGTGCATCTGGTAATACAGCAAATAGTTTTTTAAGTCCTAATACTAAATAACCACCAACAAAACCTGCAAGTAAGGCACCTAAAAATCCTGCACTAACTGGTGATGCATCAGCAAAGTTCATAATATTTCCAAATGTATATCCTGCACTAGCTAAAACTCCACCAACAAAACCAACTGCAAGACCTGGTCTATCAGCTATACTCATTGCTATATAACCAGCAAGTACTGGTAACATAAATCCAAATGCTTGACCACCAATTGTCTTAAAGAATGCTGCAAGAGGTGTATTCATACCAAAGTTGGCTGGATTTATTGTATAATCATCAAATAAGAAAGCTAAAGCTATAAGAATTCCTCCACCAACAACAAATGGTAACATGTGAGATACACCATTCATTAAGTGTTTATAAAATTGTCTACCTATGCTTTCTTTCTCGTCTGAAGATTCTTCCACATTACTTCCTTGAGATGCATGATAAATTGGAGCATCACCTTTTACAGCTTTGTCTATCAGTTCATCAGCTTTATGTATACCATCTGCAACTTTTGTAATTATTACTTTCTTACCATTAAATCTATTCATTTCAACATTTTTATCTGCTGCTACGATTATACATGTTGCATTTTCAATTTCTTCTTTTGTTAATGCATTTTTAACACCTGCTGAACCATTAGTTTCAACTTTTATACTTACTCCCTTGTTTGCAGCTTTTTGAATTAAACTTTCTGCCGCCATAAAAGTATGGGCAATTCCTGTTGGACAAGCTGTAACTGCAAGAACAGTAGGTAATCCAGATTTATCATCTTCTACAACTACTTCTTCTTTTGTTTCTTCTTCTGGGAATTTTTCTTTTTCTTTTGTGTTTATTAAATTTAAGAATTCATCTACAGAAGATGCATTTATTAAATCATTTCTAAAACTTTCATCCATTAGTATTGTAGATAGTCTTGATAAAACTTCTAGATGCGTGTCATTAGCTCCATCTGGTGCAGCTATCATAAAGAATAAATGTGATAAACTATCATCAAATGCTTCGTAATCTATACCTTCTTTTGATATCCCAGCTGCTAGACAAGCTTTAGTTACTGATTTGTTTTTAGCATGTGGTATTGCAACACCTTCTCCTATGGCAGTAGTACTCAACTCTTCACGATCAAGTATTGCTTCTTTATATTCATTTTTATCATTTAAATTTCCACTATTATTAACTAAATCAACTAATTCATCCACCACACTTGATTTATCTTTTGATACCAAGTTTAGTCTCACCGAATTTTTATTTATTAAATCAATTATTCTCATCATTTATCTCCTTTCAATTTTTATTTCTTTTATTAATTTATCTATAAGATCTTTAGTAGCTAAATCTGAAGAAAATGCAGTTGCACTTCCACTGGCTGCTCCCAGCCTTAAAGCTTCCTCGTAAGAATTGCTGTTTGTATATCCAGATATAAATCCAGCTACCATAGAATCACCAGCACCTACAGAGTTTATTACTTTTCCATTTGGTACATTACTTATTAATACTTCTTTATCTTCTGTAATAAGTAGTGCTCCATCTTTCCCCATTGAAACTAGCACATTTTTAGCTCCCATTTCTTGAAGTTTTTTTCCATAGGCTACTATATCGTCCACACTTTCAAGTTTTACATCAAACATTTCTTCCAATTCATGATTATTTGGTTTTATTAAAAATGGATTATATTTTAATACATTTAAAAGTAAATTTTTAGTTGCATCAACTATAACCTTAACATTATGTTCTTTTACATGGTCCATAATTTTTTCATATAAGTCTTCTTTTAAAGTTGATGGTATACTTCCAGCAAGAACTAGAATATCATTTTCTTTTAACTCATTTAATTTATCAAATAATTCTTTAAGTTTTTCATCACTTATATGTGGACCACTACCATTTATTTCTGTTTCTTCATCACTCTTTATTTTTACATTAATTCTAGTAAATCCGTTATCTAATTTTATAAAATCTGACTTAACATCTAAATCAGTTAAAGAGTTTATTATAAAGTCTCCTGTAAAGTTACTTACAAATCCAGTGGCTACATTATCATGTCCTAAAGTTTTTAATATTCTTGAAGCATTTATTCCTTTCCCACCTGGATATACATGTTCACTATTTACTCTATTTACATGACCTGTATCTAGATGTTCAAGGTTAATAACATAATCTATAGATGGATTTAGTGTTACAGTATATATCACTTTATTTCCTCCTTTATTTTTCGTATATATTATTTTGCTCATTAATCATTTTTGTATCCTAAGACTATGATATATGAAAACGATTTTTCCAAAAAGACAAAAAATTTCTCTTAATTAAAAGAGAAATTTATCTTTGTCTGTTTATTGAAATTTATTACTACTTTAAATAGCAATTTACTTAAAACAGTTTTATGAACTTTTCATAAGATTTGCTTTCACAAATATTCACTACTTTTGATGTTGAATCTAATTTATTATAAATACTTGAAAATACTTGTTCATAATCAAGAATCTTTTCATTGTTTAATGCTAACATTATCACAAGTCTAACTTTTCCATACTCCCAATCTATAGGTTCTTTTAAAATACCCACAACTATTTTGTTTTCTTTTATATTACCTTTAGCTCCGTGAGGCATTGACACCATATTTCCTATTTCTGTTGTTGCAATTTGCTCTCTTTCAAAATATGATTTTTTCATTTCTTCATCAATAATATCTTTTTTTAGTAATGCGTCACTCATAAAGTCTAGCACTTCTTCTTTATTTTTATAGTCCAAATCAGTAAAATATAAATCTCTGTCAAAGAAATCTTTTACATTAACATCTTCATACACATATCCTGTATCCATGAATTTTTCTATAATTTTTATTTCTTTTTCAGTTAAAAACGGCGATACATTAATAATAGGTATTTTGTTATACTCTAAAGGCATAGTTGAGATTAAAAAATCTACCTCAGCAGGATTTATATAATCGATTAAATAAGAAGGAATAATTTTTACTATTTCTATCCTATCTTTAAATAGTTGCTGTAACTTAGTATTTATTAACATAGAAGTCCCAGCACCAGATGCACAAACAATAATAACCTTAAAAACTTTTCGTTTTTTATTACTTGAATATCTCTCTACTGCTCCTCCCACATGAACAGCAATATTTGATACTTCATCTTCACCAATTTTCAAATCCAACTCATTTTCTATGGTTTTTTTAGCTATTTTTGCAAGTTCATAAGCATAAGGATATTTAATTTTCACATCATTATTTACCACATTATAGTTACAAATTCCCAACTTGTCTTTTTTGATTAAATTATTTATATGATTATATAAACACTCCATAAAAAACTCATCTTTGCTAATATCTATGGCTGTTGCTAACTTCAAATTTTTACAAAATAAAGTAATAGCCTTAGTTATCTTTTCTTTATTTACATCATTATTCATTATGGCTTCACGCTTAACTTTATAATCTTTTATATAGTTTTCAATAAAATTTTCATAGTTATAATGATTACTTCTACTTAATCTAATAAAAATTGTGCTGCATAGATTTTTAAACTCTATATCACTTAAAATTAATTCTTCATTATTTAAATATTTTAATATTTCATTTTTCAAGTTAAATATTTTATTATTAACGTCTTCAGTTAAAAAATCTTGCAAAGTTAATTCATTATCTTTCCTAGAGCACAAATCTATTATGCATTTTACAACGTTATCTTCACTTCCATCTACACCAATACCATGCTTATGTTTTGATACAATATTAATATTATATTTACTTAATATTTCTTTTACTTCTTTTAGATCATTTTTTACAGAGGAAACACTTATAAACATTGCATCTGCCAATTCTTCCAACTTGATGCTTTTTTCTTTTTGCAAATTCAAGTTAAGCATTGTCTTAATTATAAATTCAATTCTATCTATGTTTCCTAAAGTATTGTTGTTACATCTATCTACATCAATTTTACCTTCTAATTTATAACCTACTCCCCTAATAGAAACTATTTTTGTATCCTTTAATTGTTTATTAACATCTTTAATTTCACTTTGTATTGTTTTTGTTGAACAACCAATCTCTTCACTTAAAGCTAAACTACTTACAGGATGATTTAAATTTTTCAATATTTCTATTATAGCTAAGGCCCTTGTACTTAAATTATTCATACCCATACCTCTTTTGATTATTTATTACATAGATTTTAATAGATTTTAATAAATTTTCCCAAATATTATTTACCCTTTTTTATTATTTATTTTTTTAATTTTGCTAAAGCTTCAGCAAATGGATTATTGAAACTTTCTTCATTTTTATTCTGATTCTTTAAGTATTTTTGTATGTCTTTTTTAGATCCCTTTTGCTTTTCTTCTTGTTTTCTCTTATTAAAAGCAGATAGTTTTTCTCTATATCCACATGCACATGCAAATATCTTATTTTCCCCTTCTCCTCTAAGTTCTAGTTTTTTATGACAATTAGGACATCTAGAGTTTGTTATTTGCGATACAGTTTTTCTTGTATTACATTCTCTGTCTTCACAAACAAGCATCTTACCTTTTTTACCATTAACTTCAAGCATAAATTTACCACAATTAGGACACTTATTTTTAGTTAAGTTATCGTGTCTAAACTTACTTTCACTTTTGTTTATTTCTTTTACTATTTCTTTAGTATAAGTTTTAATTTCTTCTATAAAAGTGTCTTTATTTGCTTTTCCATTTGATATATCTGTAAGTTTTTTCTCCCACTCTGCTGTAAGTGATGGAGTTTTTAACTTTTCTGGTGCTAAGTCTAATAACTGTCTACCTTTTGAAGTTATGTGTATTTCTTTATTATTTTTCTTTTCTACTGAGAAAGAGTTAAATAATTTTTCGATTATATCTGCTCTTGTTGCAACTGTCCCTAAATTATTTTTCTCCATTTCTGTAAGCAAAGTTCCTTCATTTAAGTATGGCGGTGGATTAGTTTTTCCAGTTTTAACTTTTACTTCGTTAATTTGAAGTATATCATTTACTAAAATCTCTGGAATGCTATCTAATTTTTCCTCTTCGTCATCACCATAAGCTTCTGTAAATCCAAGATTAACTACTTTATTACCTTTAGCTCTAAAGCTTTCTCCTTCACAAACTCCAGTAATTATTGTTTCTACATATTCAAATGGAGGACAAAGCACACTTAAGAATCTTTTTACTACTAAATCATATATTTTTCTTTCTTTATCACTTAAATCACCAAGGAATACTCTTTCTTCTGTTGGTATTATTGCATGGTGATCACTTACTTTTGAATTATCCACAAAAGATTTGTTTCCTTTTATATTAGTTCTTAACAGCTTGTTACAAACTTTCGAATAATCACTTACATTTACAGCCTTAATTCTATCATTTAATGTTTCTACTATATCTGTAGTTAAATATCTAGAATCAGTTCTTGGATATGTAAGAACTTTGTGATGTTCATAAAGTTTTTGCATAATTGATAGTGTTTCTTTTGCTGAGAAACCAAATCTCTTATTTGCATCTCTTTGTAATTCTGTTAAATCATATAGTGGTTTAGAGTATCTTTTTTTATCAACTTTTTTAACATCTATGATTTTTATTTCTTTATTATTTAATTTTTTTGCTATATTTTCTATTTTTTCTTCATTAAATGAAGTCGTATTATTATTCTTTTTATCTACCCAATTCATTTTAAAATTAGAGCTTCCTTTTTTAGTTGAAATCTCTATTGAATAGTATTCCTTAGGAACAAATTTTCTTATTTCTTCTTCTCTTTTCAAAATCATTCCAAGCGTTGGAGTTTGAACTCTACCACATGAAAGTTGTGCATTGTATTTTGTAGTTAAAGCACGTGTTCCATTGATTCCCACAAACCAGTCAGCCTCAGCCCTTGCTATGGCAGAATAATATAGATTATTATATTGTCTTCCATCTTTTAATTTATCAAATCCTTCTTTGATAGCTTTATCAGTACTTGAAGAAATCCAAAGACGTTTAATAGGCTTTTTCACATGAGCTTTTTCTATTATCCATCTAGCAACAAGCTCACCTTCTCTTCCTGCATCTGTTGCTATTACAATTTCTGAAACATCTTCTCTGTTTAACTGAGCTTTCACTGTGTTAAATTGCTTAGACGTTTTTTTAATAACTACAGTTTTTAGCTTTGGTGGAAGTATTGGTAAATCCTCCATTTTCCAAGACTTGTATTTTTCTCCGTAGCTTTCAGGGTCTGCTAATGTTACAAGATGTCCCAGTGCCCACGTTACTATATATTTACTTCCTTCTATATATCCATTTTTATCTTTATTACAATTTAATACTCTAGCGATATCCCTTCCTACTGAAGGTTTTTCTGCTAATACTAATATTTTTTTCATTTTAATCCTTCCTTATTTTAAATATGATTTTAAAATAATTTACTTCTATTTATGTCATTTTATGATAATAATTTTACCATATATTTAGTCTACTTCATAGCTATGTGCTAAACTATTATTATATTATAAATTAGGGAGTGATATTGTGCTAAAAGATATAGTAAAAAAAAGTAGAAGTTATAGAATTTTTGATGAAAGCTATAAGTTAGAAAAACAAGATCTTGTTGATCTAATAGAACTAGCTAGATTTTCTCCTTGTGGTAAAAATGGACAGTATTTAAGATTTATACCTATTTGTGAGGAAGAAGTTTTAAAAGAAATTTATCCTTACCTGGCATGGGCTGCTTATTTAAAAGATTGGGGTGGTCCAGTTGAAGGCGATAGACCTACTGGTATTATTTTAGTCGTTTCTAAAGAAGGTTCTTTAACTGATCCTATTTTAGCTTGTGACATGGGAATAGCTAGCCAAAGTATAATGCTTGGTGCTGTAGAGAAAGACCTTGGTGGTTGTATGATTAGGGCATTGAACAGAAAAAAAATTGCTGAGGTGCTGAATTTATCTGATGATTATATAATACATATCGCTCTTGCCATTGGAAAACCTGCACAGGACGTTATTGTGGAAGATATTCATGAAGGTGAGAATATTAAATATTGGATGGATGAGGACAAAACTCATCACGTTCCAAAGATTATTTTACATGATTTAATTCTTGATTAAAATCTAGAGTATGCTTTTAGATAATAAATAGCATACTCGTTCTTAATATTTTCTTAATCTGTTACCTTTTCATCTCTAAATAGCTCTAATTATAAGTCCAATATATTTTTTTAGAGTAATTTGGACTTGTTTCTCCTCTTGCTTCCCTTGTAAATCCTCAGATATTTCTTTGTTCATCTCATAACATTTCATATATTAATAATTTTATTATTATATTTAATAGAGTAATATTTTTTAAATTTACGAATATTTTTTATAGTACAATGAGCTATAAAAATACTATAATTGTCACCTTCATTTTTAATTAAGCAAAGTTCATTATATCTATCTAACTCCACAAGATCAATTGTGGAATGGTAACCATTAATTTGTTATTAATAAATTATAATAAGGGGTGCTGAGTAATGTTACGTAGGAAAATAATTGGATTAGGGTTAGCCATATTAATAGCTAATAGTTCACTTTTAACAATTGGATGTAGTAGTACTGTTGAAGAGGGTGAAACAAAAGTAGTGGAAGTTGACTTAGATAAGGAAATAGAAAATGTCAAAAAATTATTAATAACTGCTGAAAAAACTTTCAATGAAATCATTAACGAAATAATAGAATCAAATATAACAGATAATTTTACAGTACAAAAATTTTTAGATGAATCTAGTAGTAAAGCTAAAGAAATAAGTGATAAAATAGATGCTTATTTGGATAAAGAATTATGGAAAGAAGAATCTACACAATACAAAGCATTACTTGAAATGAGAAATTCACTTGCTAGTTTATATGAAGGTCTACAAAAATGTATAGAATATATTGACAGCGGTAAATATTCTGATTATAAAGAATTTACAACTACTGTTACATTATCTAAAGAACATTACCAAAATTACGTAGATAACTATAAAGAAGAATTAGGAATTGTTTATGAAAAGAAAGAAGAAAAAGCAAGTAAGGAAATTGAAACTGAATCAAGTAAGGAAACTGAAACTGCAGTATGTTATGATTGTGGTAAAAACTATCCAGTAGATAAAATGACCTTTAATGGTAGAAGTTATCATTGTGGATGTAGCAATGAATATTGTGAAGATTGTAAAAAAGAAATACCATATGGTGAGGAAGTAAACGTTGGTGACAATTGTTTCTTATGTAAAAAATGTTACAAAAACTATCAGAGTAAATTAACATGTGAGTATTGTTCAACTACAATAAAATCAGGAAATGAATATAATTTAGATGGTCAAATATTATGTGAAGGTTGCTATAACAGAATAATGCTTAATAGACAAGAAGAAGAATCAGTTGGTTCTTGGATATGTCCAAACTGCGGTAATAAAAACTATGGTGAAGTATTATGTGAATGTGAAATGTATTAATAAAAAATTTAACAGCTTTCTATGATAATATTAAATTATACAATTAAATAGATTTATCTTGAGTTAAGGCATAGATAGTTATTACTATATCTACACCTTAACAAAATTATCATAGAAAGCTATTTACAGAAAAAGTTTCACAGTCTCAATATACTTTTTACTTTACTAATTCAACATCATTTTTCATCCACATTGCCAGTTCTTCTTCTGTTGCCAAAACTGTATGTGTACCTTCAATTAAGTGTTCAGTTCCTTTTGAGTAATCCACCCCTGCCTCTTTTGCGTCATAGCTAAATGCAGTACGCTTTTTTTCTACCAAAGGATTTGGTGAAGGTATGGCACTTAGCAATGATTTTGTATATGGATGAATCGGATTTGAGAATATTTCTTCCGTAGTTCCTGTTTCAACAAGGTAACCTAAGTGAAGAACACCAATACGATCAGATATATACTTAACCATACTAAGGTCATGGGCTATAAATAAGTAGGCTGTATTTGTCTCTTTTTGTATTTCTTTCATAAGATTTACAACCTGGGCTTGTATAGAAACATCTAGGGCAGATATTGCCTCGTCTGCTATGATTAAATCTGGATCCATAATCAAAGCTCGTGCAATTCCTATACGCTGTCTTTGTCCTCCAGAAAACTGGTGAGGATATCTAGATGCATGTTCTCTGCTAAGCCCTACTTTTTCTAATATACTGTACACTTTTTCATTTCGTTCTTCTTTAGAAGAATACATTTTGTGAATATCTAATCCTTCACCTATAATATCTAGTACTTTTTTTCTAGGATTTAAACATGCCATAGGATCTTGGAATATCATTTGCATATTTGTTCTAAGTACTTTAATTTCCTCATGACTCATTTTCCCAGATATATCTTTTCCATTGAATATTATCTTACCTGATGTTGGTTTATATAATCTGATTATACTACGTCCTGTTGTAGATTTTCCTGAACCAGACTCTCCAACAAGTCCATAAGTTTCTCCTGGATATATTTTAAAAGAAACCCCATCTACTGCTTTTACAGTAAATTTACGGTTAACTTTAAAGTGCTGTTTTAAATTTTCAACTACTAATAAAGGTTCTACATTATTCATTTAGTCCAGCCTCCCTTCTCATTTTAAGTAGGCGTTTTTGTAATGATTCTGGCATTTGTACCTTTGGTGCATTTTCATGACAAAGCCAACTAGATACACGATGTGATCCACCCACGTTAAATATTGGAGCTTCTTTACGATAATCAATATTTAAAGCATAAAGGTTTCTTGGAGCAAATGCTTCACCTTCTATCTTTTGTGTAAGATTAGGAGGAGTTCCTGGAATAGTATATAACTCATCATCATCTGTGTCTAAGTCAGGCATAGCACTTAACAGCCCCCAAGTATAAGGGTGTTTTGGATCATAAAACACCTCTTCTATTTGTCCTTTTTCAACAATCTTACCTGCATACATAACAGCCACATAATCAGCTACCTTTGCTACAACACCTAAATCATGTGTTATATATATTACCGATAAATTTCTCTCTGCTTGTATCTTTTTGATAAGTTCAAGAATCTTAGCCTGAATTGTAACATCTAAGGCAGTTGTTGGCTCATCACAAATTAATACTTCTGGTTCACAACTTAGTGCAATAGCTATAACTATTCTTTGACGCATACCTCCACTTAGTTGATGAGGGTAGTTTTTCATACGTTTCTCTGCATCTATGATTCCAACTTCCTCCAAAAGTTTTACTGCTTTTTTGTAAGCTTCTTCTTTTGATAAATGATGGTGATATATCATGGCTTCCATCACTTGTTTTCCTATTGTCATAGTAGGATTCAAACTTGTCATAGGATCTTGGAATACCATCGCAATACGACGGCCACAAATGTTTTTTCCCATCTCTTTTTTACTTAGCTTAACTATGTCTTCCACAACTAAATTTCCGTCGTTTTCTTTATCATATGTAAACTCAATAGAGCCACTTTTAATTACTCCATTTGAACTAATATTCCCCATAATTGCTTTTGTTGTTACAGATTTTCCTGAACCAGATTCTCCAACAATAGCTAAAGTTTCACCTTTGAATAAATCTAATCTAACTCCACGAATGGCATCTACCATTCCTCTTCCCGTTTTAAAAGATATAGAAAGATCTCTAATTTTTAATACTCTTTGTCTATTCATAATACCACCTACATTTCTTTCATCTTTGGATCAAAAGCATCTCTTAGTCCATCAGCCAAAAGGTTAAAACTCAACATCAATATGGCAAGGATAACAACTGGAATAATAACCATATAAGGAGATACTAATATAGATTTATATCCTTCATTTATAAGTGTCCCTAGTGAAGCAGTAGGTGCTGGTATACCTAACCCTATAAAAGCTAGGAATGCTTCATAAAATATGGCATTTGGTATTGAAAACATAGACATAATAATTATCTGTCCAAATATATTAGGAAGAACTTCCTTAAATATTATAAAGAAGTCACCAGCTCCCAAAGTTCTAGATGCCAAAATAAATTCTTGTTCTTTTATTTTTAAAACTTGAGCTCTAGTAATACGAGCCATCCCAATCCAACCCGTTAACATTAAGGCTAAAATAATTGTATATAAAGATGGCTTAAACACCAACATTAATAATACTAAGATTACTAAAGTCGGAATACTATTAATGATTTCTTGGAAACGCTGCATCACGTTATCTACAACACCTCCAAAATAACCACTAATAAGCCCATATAGCATTCCTATAAAAATATCAATAAATACGGCTGCAACAGCTACATATAGAGAAATACGAGCCCCTGACCATACACGTGTCCATAAATCACGTCCAAGTGTATCTGTTCCAAAATAATGATATGTATCTTTAAACTTAGCATTATCATATTTGTTTATATTATTAGCTTCACCGTTGAATATACCAACATTCTCCAAAACAGGAACTCTAGGTGCCATTGATTGCTCTGCAGTAGATACTTTGTCAAATTCATAGTTGCTCATTATAGGACATATAATTGCAAGAATAATAATAATTAAAATACATATACTGCCAATCATTGCCCCTTTATTTTCAACAAATCTATTTATTACATCTTTCCAAAAAGGAGTATCAGGCATGACTTCATCTTTATTGATATCGTGCTTGTCCCCAACTAGCTGAAAATCATCATTTTTAAATTCAAAAGTTTCATTAAGCATTGCCATTCTCCTTTCCTAATCTAATTCTTGGATCTATTATTCCATATAAAATATCAACAATTAACATCATTACAATATACATAACACTATATATAAAAGCTACTGCTATTGTAACGTTATAGTCATTTACAGTTATTGATTGTACTAATAAACTTCCAAGTCCTGGAATACCACATATTTGTTCAATTACCATACTACCAGTCATAAGTGCAACCATAATAGGTGCTAAAACTGTTATTACTGGAATAAGTGTATTTCTTAGAGCATGTTTTCTTATTAATGTTTTTCTATCTAATCCTTTAGCCTCTGCTAAAAGCATATAATCACTTCCAAGTACCTCAACCATCTCACTTCTTGTAAATCTAGCTACATTTGCAATTACAGAAAAAGAAAGAGCAATTACTGGTATTATTGAAGATTTTATTGGATCTGAAGAGTTAAACAATATAGGTAGTAAAGGTATCTTCACTCCAAATGCAATAAGTAGTATCAAACATAATACAAAAGAAGGAACACTAACACCTAGAACTGCTATTACTGTAGATATAGAATCCCAAATTGTATTACGACGAAGTGCAGCAAATATCCCCAATAATATTCCTATTATAGTCCCTAGCACTACAGCAGCAAGTCCTATGCCAAAACTAATTGGTATACGAGGCATAACAAGACTTGATACTGGAAGGTTTCTTGCAATACCATATGAAATTCCAAAATCACCACTTAGCATTTGTTTAAAATATGTTAAAAACTGTTCCCATATAGGTCTATCAAATCCATATTTAGCATATATTAAAGCTTTTTGTGCCTCTGTTAATTTTTCATCATTAAAAGGCGTACCTGGCATAAGTTTAAGCATTACAAATAGCACAAATACTATAATCATAAGTGTAACAGCTGACATTGCTAATCTCTTAGCAATATATTTAAACGTTGATTTGTCCATAAATTCCCCTACTTTCTATTTACTAATAAACACATTATGGTTTTGAACCATAATGTGTTTAGATGTAATACTTGATTTCTATTATTTAACTATTTCAACATTTTTATAAATATATGGAACACCAACAGCATGTGTTTCAATACCTTTTACATTTTTGCTTACTAAACTTGCCCCCCCAACTTGGAAAATAGGAGCTACTGCATAATCGTCCATACAAATGCCTTCAGCTTCTTTTAATAATTCCCATCTAGTTTCAGCGTCCTTAGCATCAGCAGCTTCATTTATTTTATTGTCGTATTCTTTATTTGTGTAATCTCCATAGTTATATGAGTTACCAGTAGTCATTAAATAAAGATATGTAGTAGGGTCAGCATAGTCTGGTCCCCAACGAGTTAATGAAATATCAAAATCACGTGATTTTTGCATTTCAATACGGTTATTCTTTTCTTGAGCTACCATTTCAATAGTAAGTCCATCAAGTGTTGATTGTAAGTGAGATTGAAGATATTCAGCAGCTGATTTTGCAGGGTCTGCATTATCAAATAACATATTAAGGCTTATAGAATCTACTCCTAATTCTTTAAGTCCTGCTTCCCAGCATTTTTTAGCTTCATCTATATTTGTATCCATATAAGAAGGTGCTGTTTCTCTATAGTCTTTTCCATCTGGCCCTGTTGCAAGTGCAGTAGGAACAAAACCTTTAGCAACTATAGAACCATCTTTTAATACATTATTTACTAAATCTTCTTTATCAATTGCAAGTGAAATAGCTTTTCTAATATTTTCATTTGCTAAATATTCATTTCCAAAGTTGTATTGGAAGTACCATAGATAACCTTCTAATACTTCTGAATATTCATCTGCATCTTTATATTTATCAACTAAATCTTTGTTTAATTTTGTGAATTGTACATCTCCACTTTCAAATGCTAAAGCAGAACTTGATAAGTCTTTTACTACATTGAATACTAATTTATCAACTTTAACTGAATCTGCATCGTAGTAAGATTCATTTTTTTCTAAAACATATTTACTTCCAGTTTCCCAACTAGTCATTTTGTAAGCACCACATGAAAGCATATTTTCTGGTGTTAAAGCATATTGATCTCCCTTTTCTTCAGCAAACTCTTGATTTATTGGGAAAAATACTGGGAATGACATTAAATTTTCGAAGTATGCACAAGGCTTAGAAAGTGTTACTTCTAAAGTAGTATCATTTACTGCTTTTACCCCTAGTTCACTTGCTTTTTTATCTCCAGCTACAATTGCATCTGCATTTGCTATACAAGCTCCATCCTCACCATATAAGTAGTTGTATTCTGCATCTGCATTTGATACTGTCCTTTGCCAAGCATATACAAAATCATTTGCAGTTACTGCTTTTCCATTGTCCCATTTAGCATCTCTTAATTCGTAAGTATATGTTAATCCATCTTCACTTACCTTTGCTTTTTCTTTAGCTAATGCAGGAATAAGATTTCCATCTGCATCTACTGTTAATAATCCGTCAATTGTAGCTTGAATTGCTTCAATTGATGAACCATCTGTGGCATAACTTGAATCCATAGATATTACATCTAATTCTTTTGCCAAAGTAACTGTGTTCTCATCTGATGATGAGTCATTTGTGCCACTGCAAGCTACTAAAGATAAGGCCATTACTGACGAACATAAGCATACTAATAATTTCTTGATTTTCTTATTCATTGTGTGACTCCCCCTAAAGTTTTGATTTTATTATAAATAATATGTTCGCTTTTATAAAAGGTCAACTATTTTTTTACAAATTTTCTTAATTTTCTAATATAACACACAATTGATGTGTATACATTATTCTTGTCATTAGTTTGATTATTATGGTAATATTCACACAATTACTTTAAAATAATTTGTAATATTAATAATTTAGTATATTTTGTAAAATTTTATCCTTAAAATTCTAAGTTCACATTAAATTGTAAAATTCCATTAAAATCATAAATGAAGTTAAATTTTTATTTAATTTATAATTTTTTTATTATTTATAAATTAAATAATCTATAATTTTCAATAAATTCAACAAAAAAATAGCTGTGATTTTATAATCACAGCTATTTTTATTTTATTCCACACTATTATTTTTTATATAAATTTTCAACGCTTGTATTGCTAATATAAGAGCGTATATTCCTAATCCTAAAATAGTAAAAACTAATATCATATATAGTTCATCCATTGCAAAATAACTCCTTTATTTTATACATCAAGATAAGTTGTATTCGCTGGAACTCCTGTTACAGATGCATCGTATCCTTCATCTAATAAATCAATTTTCATCATATCTTCTTTAGAAATTTCAAAATCAAAAATATCTAGATTTTCTTTTATTCTGCATTCATTTGATGATTTTGGTATAGGAATAATTCCCCTTTGTGTATGCCATCTTAATACTATTTGAGCTATGGACTTTTTATATTTTTGTGATAAACTCATCATAAGCTCATTTTCAAATATTTTTCCTCTCATTATTGGACTCCAAGCAATTAGTTGAATTCCACTTTTCTCACAGTACTCTACTAGTTCCTTCTTTTGATTAGCAGGGTGCATTTCAACTTGATTTACCATTGGTTTTATTTTTGCATTTTTTATTAGTTCTTCTAAATGACCTTGTTTAAAGTTACAAACACCTATAGCTTTTACTTTTCCACTTTCATAAAGTTCTTCAAATGCCTTCCATGTCTCATTATTTAATTTATTCGGCCAATGAATAAGATATAAATCTATGTAATCAACTTGTAACTTTTCTAAAGATTTATTAAAAGCTTCCATAGTTTTTTCATAGCCATGATCATCATTCCAAAGTTTAGTTACTAAGAATATGTCTTCTCTATTAACTCCACTTTCTTTTATCCCATTACCTATGCCTACTTCATTTCCATAAAATGATGCTGTATCAATCTGTCTATATCCAGTTTCTAAAGCATACTTTACTATCTTTGCAGTATATTCATCACTTCCAGACTTATAAGTTCCAAAACCTATTGAAGGTATTTTTACTCCATTATTTAGTACTTTAAAATTTTCACTCATATTCTCCTAAGACCCTTTCTCACATTCTATTAATTTAGTCCCATATATTCCTACTACAATTGCTTTTATTACCCTATTATAAAATAATGATGCTTAAATTACACCTACAATTTTTCTTAAATTTCCATCTAGTTTTTTAATGAATCTTTTTAATCAACAAAGGGAATTTAACATTAATCAATTATACATTCAAGCAAATCATCCTTAGTAATCTTATAGAAAAATTTATCTATATCCAAACTATCTAGCAATTTACATATATCTTCTCTAACATATTTGCAATCAATGAAAGCATTTTCCACCTTAGATATATCCCCACTTAGGAAAAAATCACCTTCTATGGTACAACCTTTAATTACTCCCTTTTTTATATCAAGTTTAAAATCTACTCTACCACCATCAAATCTTTTCCATCTATTAATATTAAACACTGGATTTTTACCATAATTCCAATCCCATGATTCAAACTTTTCTTCTTTAAGCTTATTTACTGCTACAATATCTTCCTCAGTCAAATTGTATACTTTACTATCTTTAAGCAAACTATTTAGCATAATATTTCTAAAATCTTCACTAGTAATATTTTCTTCCATAACCTCACTAATGTTTATAACTCTTTCTCTTACAGATTTTATACCCTTTGCTATAATCTTGTCCTCTGCCACAGTTATACTCTCTACCATTGCTTTAATATCTGTATTGAACAATATGGAACCGTGATGTAACATAACATCGTCTTTTCTGTACTGTGCATTGCCAGAAAACTTTCTTTTTCCTATTAATAAATCATTTCTACTATTGAAATGTGCATCTATGTTTTCTTTTCTAAGAGCATTTACAATTGGCTCTGTAAATTTACCGAAAGATATACCATTTTCTTTGTAATTCTTTTCTATAAATGTAAATTGCCAAGCCCCCATATCAGTGTAAATAGTACCTCCACCAGAGTTACGTCTTACTACGTTTATATTGTTTTCTTTTACATATTTTTCATTAATTTCACAGTATGTATTTTGATATCTTCCAATCATTACTGTAGGATTTGTTCTCCAAAGTAAAAATATTTCATCGTCTCTCAAATCCTTTTCAGTCATCAAATATTCTTCCAATGCGAAGTTAAAATATGGACAGGTTGAGTTACTATTTATATATATCATTGTTTATCCCCTTTCTACTGCTTTAGCTTCCAATGCCTCTGCTGCTTTATATGAACTTCTAACTAATGGACTGCTTGCTATAAATCTAAATCCTTTTTTTATACCAACTTGTCTATATTCTTCAAATTTTTGTAAAGAAACATATTCTTCCACATCCACATGCTTTCTACTTGGTTGCAAATATTGTCCTATAGTAAAAATATCGCATCCTACTTCTAAAACATCATCCATAAGCTTATAAATTTCTTCATCTTTCTCACCAAGACCTACCATTATTCCTGTTTTAGTTAGAATCTCTGGTGCATTTTCTTTTACATATTTTAATACATATAATGATCTTTCATAAATAGCTTCTGGTCTAACTTTTTCATATAATCTCTCTATGGTTTCCATATTATGATTTATCACATCTGGTTTTGCATTTATAATTATATCTAAATTTTTATCTTCTCCTTTTAAATCAGGAATAAGAACTTCCACAGTTACTCCTGGATTTAATTTTTTTACTTCTTCAATAGTTTTTGCAAAATGATTTGCTCCACCATCTTCCAAATCATCTCTAGTAACACTTGTTATGACCACATGCTTTAAGTTTAATTTTTGTGCTGACTGAGCAACATGTAACGGCTCCAATGGATCTAGATGCGTTGGTGTACCATTAGTAACATTACAGAACTTACAGTTTCTTGAACATTGATTCCCCATTATCATAAAAGTTACTGTTCTTTTTTTATAGCATTCTCCTCTATTAGGACAATTGGCTTCTTTGCAAACTGTATGAAGAGAATCATCTTCCATCATTTTTCCTATACTACCCACTTCACTATCATATGTAACTTTAAACCAATCAGGTTTTCTAACCCTTCTTTTTTTATTTTCCATTACAATTCCCCTTTAAATTATTTTTTCTTATATTTTTTATTGTATAAATATAAATAAGAGCTGTAAATAAATTATTTACAGCTCTTACTCATTTTTATAAATTTTGTTCACTTTCAACTAGTCTCCAGATTCCCATCTTTGGACTTATGAATAAATCTTTTCTATATTTAAGCACTTTATCCACTTCATAACTAGATTTAACTAAACCTGAGTGTATAAGTACTTTTGCTATTTTTCCGATTCTCATTTCTTCTTTTTCATTTAACATTTCTACTATTTTTTCACTGATTATATCCATTTCTTCTTTAGTGTATTTCATATTATTCTCCTTTATATCTTTGCTTATCTCTTATTATATAATATGAAACATAATATTTATACTAAATATAAAAATATTGAAATCAAGATTTTATATCCAATTTATATCAGCTGCTTTTCTAGGTACTGTTCTTTTATATTTAACATTAGGATATCCAACTACCATACATGCAACAATTTTTTTATTGTCTTTGATTTCTAATAAATCTAAAATTTCTTTATTATTTTCAGATGCTATCTGTAAAAATCCGCTATAAAAAGTTCCAAGACCTAATGCATCTATCATAAGATTCATATTTGATGAAGCTATTGCTCCATTGAATTCATTATTAGCTGTTACAATTATTACTACTGGTGCATTAAAGAATAATTTGTCATTTTTAATTGGATCTTCTTTGTATGCCTTATAAAAATATGTCCATAAATTAGCATATCTTTTTAAATGCTCTGTTTCAGGTGTTAAATTATTTAGAATATATTCACCTTTTTTATTTAAACTTTCAAAAGCTAATTCTTTTAATGCTTCTATTTTATTAGTAACAATAGTGTAGGATACATCTTGGCTATTAGTTGCTGTTTGCGTGAATCTACCTGCTTCTATTATTTTTTCTATTTTTTCTTTTTCAATTTCTTTATTTTTAAAGTTTCTCACGCTTCTTCTAAATTTTATGAAATTTAATAAATTTTCAGCTTCCACTTTAAAGCTATCTTTATCGTATTCAATCACATCATTCATATCATAATTATCTGTTGAGATTGCCTTAGTTGGACATACTGCTACACAGTGACCACATTTGATACAAGCTTCATTTTTTATATCAGCTTTTTCATTTTCTAAAATAATATCATTTACTGGACAATCCTTTATACATTGAGTGCAACCAATACATTTTTCTTTATTTACATTAAACATTTTTTAACCTCCATGATTTTTACTATTTTAAATAAATTAATATTTTTCACATAAAATATATAAAAATAATTTATAATTAATCATTATTTTATATAGCTATTTAATTAATATATTGTTATTATATCATTATAATTTTTGAGAGGTCTAATTGATATTATTTATATAATAATAACTTTTTGTTATATATGTAAAATTAAATTTTTCATTATTCAGGAGAATGATTATGAACTTACAACATTTAGAATATTTTATAACTATTTCAAAAACTAAAAACTTTACAACTGCTTCAAACATTCTGTCTGTTACACAACCTGCACTTAGTAAGGCGATTTCTAAACTAGAAAAAGAATTGGATGTACCACTTTTTGAGAAAAATGGTAGAAATATTGAGATTACCAGATTTGGAGAAGTATTTTTAAATTATGCTAAACTAGCCTTAAATGACATAGAAAAAGGTATTGAAGAATTAAAATATATGAAAGATGACAAAGAAAAAAATATATCACTTTCATATACAGAGTGTATTGGAACCAGCTTTGTTCCTTTTATAATTAGTAGTTTTTTAGAAATACATTCAGATATTAAGTTTAAATTTAATAATACTTCTATAGAAAATATCTTTGATGATCTTAAGATTGGAAAAACTGATTTAGGATTTTTTGATGATAATAGTAGTATAGAAAAATATCCTGAAATCCAAACCGCATTGGTTAGTAAGGAAAAATATGTGTTAGTAACACCAAAGTCACATCATCTTTCAAATAGAACCGAGGTTTCATTATCAGAGTTAAAAGATGAATTATTTGTAGTTTATGACAAAGGTTGTAGTAATAAAGGTATTTCATATACTAAATTTATTGACTTTACTCCAAAAGTATCCGTACGACCAAGTGAGGCCAGTATGTTAGTCGGATTAGTTGCCGCAGGGGCAGGCATTACCATAGTTCCAAATACACCTATGATAAATACTAATAAAATCTCCACATTAGATATAAAAGAAGATATAGGTCATAAATGTATTTATATGGGTTGGAATAAAAATAATATTACTTCACAGATTATGAATAAGTTTAAAAATCATATTTTAAACTTTAATAATATTTAGTCTAGAATTGTAAAAGGATGTATCAAAAAAGATGCACCCTTTTAATTTTTAAATTACATATTACTATTTATTGTATTTATACTTTAATAAAATTAATATTTTATTTCACATAACCCGTATTAAAGTCTATAACATTAAACAATTCTTCATTATTTAAGAATCTCTCTAAATTATCCATACTAATATCAAAAATTCTCTCATAAGTTTCAGCCAAATTGTACCATCCAGAAATATGAGGGGTTATAACAACATTTTCCAATCCCCAAATTCTATGATCGCTTGGCAGAGGCTCTGGGTCTACAACATCCAGACCTGCTCCGTACAAATGCCCACTCTCTATTGCATCACATAAAGCTTGTGTATCTACAGATGTTCCTCTTCCCACATTTAGCAATATACTACCTTTTTTCATTTTTCCTATTTTATTTGCATCAAACAATTTTTGAGTATCTTTTGTTGATGGTAAACAAAGAGCTACTATATCTGCTTGCGGTAATAATTCATCCAACTTATCATTTAAATGTAATTCATCTATAAAATCAGGTTTCTCACTTGGTCTACGCTTAACACCAATTGTATATCCACCTAAAGATTTTATCATTTGACCAAAATTACAACCTATATCCCCAAGACCTACGATTAAAACTTTTGAATTATATATAGATTTTACACTACCTGCACTTTTCCACAATCTTTGATTTTGATTGTCTCTATAAATATGCAGTTTTTTCAATAATTCTAAAAGCATACCAAGCATATGCTCTGAAACTGCTAATCCATAAGCTCCAGTAGAATTAGTTAAAATAACATCTTTATTTAAAATATCTTCTTTAATATATTTATCAGCACCTGCTGTATTTAATTGAATCCATTTTAAACTCGAAGATTCTCTAATCATTTCAACTTTTGGACTTCCTATTATTATAGTGGCATTTTGTACTTCTTCTTTTGAAACTTCATTTTCATTAGAATAAACAATTTTACAGTTTTTTGCTTTTTCTTCTAATCTTTTTTTCTTTTCCTCATCTATTGGTATCAAAACTAAAATATTTTCCATATTCCCTCCATATATTCCACTTTATCTATTTTATATATAATTGAATAAGCTTTATTATAATATTTTTACATCTTTTAATCTTTCAAATTTTTCTAAATTAGTCATTTCAATATTAACAGGAGTTATGGAAATATATCCATCATTAACACAAGTAATATCACTGTCTTCATCTTGCTCTAATTCTCTAATATCTCCGCCTATCCAAAAATATCTTTGACCAAAAGGACTTATTCTTTCTTCCAATACATTATCGTATTTTCTTTCCCCTAATTTAGTTATTTTGCAACCTTTTACTGTCATGTTTGGTATATTTACATTTAAAATACAATCATTTAACAAATCCAATTTATCTTTAAGATTTTCTATAATATCAACTACATGCTTAGCTGCCTCTGCGTAAACTTCACTTTTAACTTTAAAATCATTGTATGATACAGCAATTGCAGGTTTGTTCAAAACAAGTCCTTCTATGGCTGCTGATACTGTCCCTGAGTATATAACATCAGTTCCTAAATTTGGTCCATTATTTATTCCACTTAAAACTAAGTCAAAATTTATATCCTTAAATATAGCTTCTATTCCCACTTTTACACAATCTGCTGGTGTACCTGATATGGAATAAGCTTTTATATTTTCTCCCACATATGATTCTTGCACCATTATAGGGCTATGAATTGTTATGGAATGTCCTGTGGCACTTCTTTGACTCTCTGGTGCTACAACATATACATTGGCAATTTTAGATACTTCTTTTGCCAATTCTCTAATTCCATCTGCATATATTCCATCGTCGTTAGTTATTAATATGTTCATGTAAACTCCTCCTTTATCATATATTTATTTTGCCATAAGAACCTTTACTTATCAATTTTTTTAATAAAAATTCATGAGCCTTGTAGCAATGTATGAATAAATTACTTCATGCGTCCAACTATATATACTTGTTCAAAAAAGGATGAGCAATTAGCCCATCCTTATATATTATTTTTCATATATGCAAATTCCTGCACTTTTATTTTGATTATATTCCTTTAATGTGTTTCCATCTTTATCAATTTTATATGGATGCTGGTATCTTACTTTATAAGTTTTATCCTTTAGCTCATATGTAACAACAGTAACTCCCACATTATCAATATAATTACGGTCAACTTCTTCTATGTTTTCACCTAGCTTAGATTTAACATATTCTATTGACTCTTCCATAGTCAATTCTTTTGGATTTTCTTCACTACTATAAGATATGTTTCCCATAAATGTCATATCATCGTAATCTTCTTCAGCAGAGAAAATTTGTACAGCGTGATTTTCATTATTATTAATAATATCATCACCATCTGTTCTCGGTGTAGATTCTTGTACATTTTCACTCAATTTATTTAATAAATCATTTTGACTTTGTAAAGAATCACTTTTTATTTCTGTCATAGTGTAAATTTCATCTTGTCCACTTATATGTGGTGAATCTCCTATAAAAGATTTTGTATATAGCAAAGTCCCATATTTATCAATAAGTTTAATCCCTCTTATTTCTTCCATCTTTTTATCATGCATAAATACTAGTTGCGCATCATTTATTTTTACAACTGTCTCCTCTTCACTTATTGATGATATTGATTTTTTATCAAACTTTTCAAATTCTTCTTTAGGAAAAGATACACTTCTTTGGACTATTTTTGCAAGTCTAAAGTAAGTTTTATATTCTTCTTTATTTTTTGATTCTACTTTAATATAATTAACTAATTTTTCTTGATCCTCTGCTGAAATAGTACCTATATCTGTAATATATAATAGGGACTCATCAGAATCCTTATTATAATATGAATGTATTCCATTTAAATAACCATTTTCATTTGCATTGTAATATTGTACTGCCAAAGCTTCCTTTGGTTTATCATCTTCATATAGATAAGTCACAGATACTCCTTCTTTTTCTCCGTTTATATCAATACTTCTCAAATCCTTATACTCATCACCATTATATAGACTTCCTATATAATAATATCCATCTGATTCAACTAATTTTTTATCTGGTTCTAATTTTGCTAACTCTTCTTTTGATAAATCCCCATTTTCTTCTAAATAAGATGCAATTTTAATATAAGACTCTTGAAACTTGAAAGTTATTTTTTTATTAACATTCTCTGTAGATGATTCTTCATCCTTTGTATTATTTATATTTGTGTAAATTATAGGTGATGCAACTATTATTCCTAAAAAAATAATTGCTGTTATCATAATCTTTCTACTTTTACTAAATTTCATTTTACCCTCCCATTTCATATATTCTAAGCACAGTTATTGCCTGCAGCGATAGTCAATACAATCTCGTTGGCGCCATACTTTATTTAAAGTATTTCTCTCTAATTTTATTTATTTCTTGTTCATCAGGAGATACTGCAATTCCAATCTGCCCATCTAACATATGCCATACGTAATTGTGAACTTCAACTGCATTGTCAAAATCTCCATTTTTCCATCTTGTAAGCTCTTTCTTTAAATAGTCTCTGGCCTCATCATTATTAATATTTTTAATTGACTTTAAAGCTATATCAATATTTTCTGGAGTTATATTAATTACACCAAACTTCTTCCCATCAGCAGGATTAATAATTTGATTTGCCATCTGATGTATAAAGTTTACTACGCCATACTCATCATAAACTATATTTTCATTATTTTGCTCTTCATTTGCCTCATTACTTCCCTTATTCTCTTCATTACTATCTTCACTACCATCTTCTTTCATATCTTCATCTTCATTTTCTTTTTCTACTTTATATCTTGTTATTTTTACAAAATGAATTTTATCATTTTCAACTACAGCTTTTGGTATTAAAGTATCAATTTCTAAAGTAGAAGTGATTTCATCTATTTTTAAAGCATCATTCATTTTTTCCAATGCTTTCATTAATGGTGGTATACGATAAGCTAAAGCTGGACTATATAGACCTATAGAAAATAAAATGACTATACTTGCAGCTATTTTAATATATCTCTTTTTCATTTTACTTTTTCTCATATCTTTTTCAGCTTTATCTATTGTATCTTTTATAAAACTTTCTTTGTCAAAGTTATACTTGATATTTTCTATTTTTTCTTCATCTATATAAAAGTCTTCCATTTCTTTATCAATGTCTTCAATTGTGACATCATCCATATTTTCATTTAATTCTTTATCTAAGTTAATATCTTTTTTCTTTTTAGTCATTAATGTAATCCTCCTTTAGCAGATTTTTCATATCCTTAATTGCTTTTCTAATATGTGTCTTTATGGTATTCACAGGACGTTCCAAAATTTTGGAGATTTCTTCAACCTTCAAATCTTCTATATATCTAAGTATGATTACATCTTTATATTTGTCTTCCAGTTCATCCATTGCATTATATAAATCAATTTTGATTTCCACTTCATCATCATTATGTATTTTTTTGATATAGTCCTTTTCATCATGTTCCAATTCAATCATTCCATTTTTTCTCATAAAGTCATTTGAAACATTTATCAAAATTTTACTTAGCCAAGTTTTGAAATATTTTGGTTCTTTTAAGCTTTTTATATTTCTATAGGCTTTATAAATTGTTTCTTGTACTATTTCTTTTGCGTCTTCTTCATGCTTACTTCTCAAATATGCTTCTTTATATAATCTATCAAAGTACATATTTATCAACTCTTCAAATGCATCTCTATCACCTTTGATAGCTCTTTTTACTAAAAGTATATCTTCCATGACTGCTCCCTTCATTTTTGTAGACATGGATTTCTTATAAAAGGTTTTAAATTTTCACAAAAAAATCAAAATAAATTTTATTATTATATAAATTTATATATATTTTTTATAATCCTACATAATCCATATTTATATCATAAATGAAATCTTCAATATAAGTACATATTGCAAAAAATAAATATGATAAATACTATTTAAATATAAAGCATTTATTTTATATATTAAATTGATTCTTAAGGAGAATTACTATGAATAGGGATACTATAAGACTGTATACAAGACAAAATGATAAAACTTTATATCAATTAAAAAATAAAGGTAGAATCATTAATAATAGATCATACGTAAGACTTCACTTTGGAGATATAGCTGATTTCTTTTTAGAAAGTTACGATTGGTATACAAGTGAAGCTTGTAAATTACTTGAAAAGCCTTCCGATGCTGAGTTACCTATTTGGTGCTCTATTAGTGAGAAAAATTGTCTAAAACCAATAGAAGGTACTGTTGTTTATATTTTAGACGTTCCAAAAGATAAGGTATTGTATTTTAATGACCAAAAGTGGGATTATGTACTTAATCGCTTTTATTTACCAAAAGATGAAGATGATCGTATAGAATATGAAAAGCATATAAACTCTTTAGGCATATGTCCAACTAGATTAAGCTTAATTGATAGTTATAAATTTATGATTGGTAAATTTAAAGGAATGTTTCCTGAAGAAGAAAGACGAATTAAGGAAAGTTGGAAAAGAACCTTCGATGTAGGTGATTTAAATAATCTAGATATATTCTCTGTTTGCGGCAACCTTTGGGAGATAAAAAAAGAATGGGTAAAACATATTGTTTATCCCGGTGATGATTTATTTAAATATATCTAATTCTAATTAATTATGATATAATCAAAGTTCAATTGATAATAAAAATCATTATACATAACTTAAAGGGAGGTAGACATCATGTGGATTTTATTTGCTTTTGGATCAGCACTCTTTGCCGGATTAACCTCTATTCTAGCAAAATGTGGAATAAAAAATACTGATTCAAATGTGGCAACTGCACTTAGAACTATTGTCGTACTTATTTTTTCATGGATTATGGTATTTGTTGCAGGAAGTCAAAATACCATATCTCAAATTAGTACTAGAACTTTGATTTTCCTTATTTTGTCAGGTGTGGCAACAGGAGCTTCATGGCTTTGCTATTTCAAAGCTTTGCAGATTGGAGATGTAAATAAGGTTACCCCAATAGATAAATCAAGTACTATTTTAACAATGCTTATGGCTTTTATTTTATTAGGAGAAGAAATAAATCTTATAAAAGGATTCGCCATAATTTTAATAGGAAGTGGTACATATTTAATGATAAGCAAGCAAGAAAGCGTCGTTTCTAAAAAGAAAAATAATACCTGGTTTATTTATGCTTTGGGCTCAGCTGTCTTTGCAAGTTTAACTTCTATTCTTGGAAAGATTGGTATTGAAAATGTAGATTCAACTCTTGGGACAGCAATTAGAACTATAGTTGTTCTTATTATGGCATGGATTGTTGTATTTGTAACAAAAAAACAAAATACTATTAAAAATATCGATAAAAACAGTTGGATTTTCTTAGTTTTATCAGGTATAGCAACAGGAGCATCATGGTTATGCTATTATAGAGCTCTTCAAACTGGTCCTGCCAGTATAGTTGTTCCTATAGATAAGCTAAGTATTTTAGTTACTATAGCATTTTCTTATATAGTATTTAAAGAGAAGTTAAATAAAAAGTCTGCTGTAGGACTTTTACTTATTGCCATCGGAACCTTATCTCTTTTATTTTAAAGAATTTATCTATAGTTTTTAAACTTATTAATTATAATTATAGGACTATTTTTATTATTTAATAAGGAGCGTTAGCCCACTTCATGATAGTTACAGTATAAAAATAACCACACCTTAGTAATTTCAATCTTCTGAGTTCTAAGGTGTGGTTATTTATAATATCATTGTATAATATATATTCATTTACTTATAGCATAATCCACATGCTTCATATCCCTTTGATTTAGCTTGTGATTCAGTCATTTTTATAGCTCCTTTCATTCTATGAGCATCCCTAGAAGAATGGTACTTATTTGAACTTGAGCTACCTCCATTGGCATAAACAGTTTCATTTGAACTACTATTAAGAGCATTATTACTAGAACTTGTTGAATTAGATGATGTTTTATTAGAGCTATTATATACATCCACATCAAATCCTTTGTCTGTAACATATCCATCTACTGACCATATATTTAATTTCTTCGCCTTGGCTTTATCCTGAGCAGCATATAAAGTGTCTAGATGTCTTTTTTGAGAATAAATATATCCAACTCTTGCAAATCCTTTTTCTATAAGACTTTCATTGAACATTTTCCAACTGTTATCTTCTTTGCTGTAAAACCATAAATAACATAAATGTCTATTGTATTTGTCAGTTTTATTTCCATCATCATATTCAAGATATACTTTATCTCCTGCTTGAAGTGATTCTTTAGCAAAATTTGATGCATCTATTGAGTATGGCTGTGGATCAACACCAGGCTTCACAGATTCTGGTGTGTCTATTAATAATAATCTTAGTGTAACTACATCTTCAGAATCTTTTAATTTTACCTTTACAGTATCACCATCAACTACTCTTTCTACAGTAGCTTCTTCCGATCCTTCTGGTACAAAACCAGATTTATCATATTTTTCTTGAGCTGTATTTGAACCAGATATTGTACTTAATGTTGTAGTACTAGAACATCCCCCGAAGAATAATGATAAAGACAATGCTCCTGCCAATAATAATGATCTAAATTTGTTTGTCTTAAATAATTTCATATGTCTCTCCTTATCATTTCTACATTATTTTACATTTTTCTTAAACCATAATATAAGTATAACTTTTTTATTACAAATGTTAAATAAATTTATATGATAAATTCCTTTTAATTAAAAAAGAGCCTAAAATTAATTAGACTCTTCACATTCTATTTTGTTGTATTTATCAAAAGTTTTTTTCAAATTAATTAAAAATTTATCGCTGTCTTTTCTTATCTGACTAATTGTAGTAGACGTATCTAAAATTAATATGGAATCATCCTTCATATTTATAGTAAGCCTATATGCCTCATAATAATAATTAACCAGGTCTTCAACTTCTTCTAATTCCATTTTTAATATGTTTCTAAAAGGTATGATTGATATTTTACCCTGATGTTTTTCATCCATTTCAGCTATATTAATATTATCATCGTCAAATAAAATGATTTTAAATTTATTAAGAATTCTATTATTTGCACAAACGAAATGATTATTTTTTAAAGAAAATAAGTCTTGAACATAAATTTTATCATACATTTCTTTATTTGTTTTTTCTTTTATAAAACTTATAAAATTTTTTATATCTTCTTCATTTACCTTGTCAGCATTTAAATGAATTGCATCTTTAAAGTAAATATTCTCTAATATATCATCTAATTTCATAATGAAATCCCCCTAATATATATTTTTTTCTAATTATTTCTACATATGAAGTTGATTTCCTTTTAAAAATTTAAAAGTGTCATTTAGAATATAGCCTAATTCCCACTAATAAACAACCATCTATATACTTATAATTATTTTCATCCAAAAACTTAGTAATTTCATCGCTACCAGCTCCTGGTTGTATGACAATGCATTTAAAACTCTTCTTATTTTCCTTCAATAACTTTAATCCAGCAGGAGGATTAATGCACAAATCAATTATATCAATTTCTTCCTCCACATCATTTAAAGACTTCAGTTCTTTGCCAACACAGTATACTTTGTAATTGCTATTTATTAGCTCATGTTTTATTTTATATGCATATTTTTGTTCATTTAGAGTATCTCCAACTACTACAAAGGTATTATATTGCATGATTTCTTTTAAATCCATAATTATCCCTCCTAAATTTTATATAATCTATCATTAGTATTAGTATTTTTTATTTTTATAATTTATATATAAACAATAATTCAAGATTTATATCCAATTTAGTAAAGATTTTGCTCATTCATAATACAACTTCCTTAAAAAGTAACCCAACGATACTTAAAATAGTTGAAATTTACGAATACCAATAATAAAAAAAGTCATATGGGTATTAATCCATATGACTCTATTTATTAACTATTTTGTAGTATTCTATTTCTTATTTGTTCCATACGATTATCAAGGTCAGCACTAATTTCAGCACATTCAACTAATTCTTTAGCTAGCCTGTCTGCTTCTCCTTGAGGTATATCTTTTTTATAACGTAATTTATGCTCCAAACTTGCCCAAAAATCCATTGCTATGGTTCTAAGTTGAACTTCAACCTTCATATTTTTCTTTTCATTTTCTAAGAAAATCGGCACCTCTATAATTAAATGTAAGCTTCTATATCCACTTTCCTTAGGATTTTTTATATAGTCTTTAACTTCTACTAAAGTTATATCATCTTGTTGCAGTAAACATTCTGCCAATAAGTATATATCCTCTGGAAATGAACAAATCACCCTAATTCCTGCAATATCATTTATATTTTTCTCTATTGATTCAAGAGAAAATGGATAATCTTTTCTCTTTAATTTCTTTACTATACCTTCTGGTGACTTTAATCTAGATTTTATTGTTTCTATTGGATTTCTATCATATTGAAGAGAAAATTGCTCATTCAACACTTTAAACTTTGTTTCTACTTCCATAATTGCACAACGATAATATGACATAAGCTGATTAAGAGGCATCATGTTACGTTGAAATAAGTCTATAACATTATCATCAATTAAACCTTTTATAATTTGATCCTTTATTTGTTCTTTTATCATCAGTAAATTATTCCTCCATGTCAAAATTACTTCTTAATAATAGTTAATTAACCTATATTTTATATTTAGCAAATTTACATTAACTCTATATTAACTTTTCATCACTTATCTTATTTAGATTTCATACCTTACTATAATATCACAAATATGGACCATATCATATGATTAAATTATTTTTAATAATCTTGTACTTTCTTTACAATATCCTTTATTATTTATAAAACATAATACATTGTTTATTTCATACTCAGAACCAACAGAAACCATTACAACCAACTCTTCCTCATTAGAATCTATTACTTCATGGTCATATACACAGTCATTTATAAGCTCTATAATTTTCTCCTTTTTAGGAAATTTAAATCTTAATAAAGCCTGACAACTATGATTTATTGTTTTTTCTACTTCTATTTTTTCCTTCGTAAATGAATCAATATTACATACTCTTTTGTCAAATATATCTATTACATCTGCATAAGCAGCACTTCCTGTAGGCTCTTTACCTGCACCTTTCCCAACAAAGGAAACTTCTCCCACAGAATTGCCATTGAAAACTACTATATTATATTCGTTGTCTATTCTTGAAAGTAAGCTATCATTATCTACAAGAACTGGTCTTACATACCCACTAACTTTTTCATTATTTAATTTACTTTGACCAACTAACTTTATTTTACACCCTAATTTCTTTGCATAATAAATATCTTTCATATCAATCTTTGAAATGCCTTCTAAGTAAAAATCTTTCCAATAAACTCTTCTGTCATAAGCTAATGTTGATAAAATAGATAATTTTCTAGCAGCATCATAACCTTCAACATCAGCTTCTGGATTAGATTCTGCAAATCCTAACTCCTGAGCTTCTTTTAAAACTTCTTTATAAGATAAATTTTTATCATGCATTTTACTCAAAATATAGTTTGTAGTTCCATTTAAAATTGCATACATACTCTCTATCAAGTTTCCTTCCAATGACTCTATAAGTGGTTTAATCACAGGAATTCCTCCACCTACAGATGCCTCAAACCTCAAGCTAACATTATTTTCTTTTGCTATTTTTACAAGTTTATCACCGTACTCTGCTAGCATATCTTTATTGGCAGTAACTACATTTATTTTATTTTCTAATGCTCTTTTTATATATTTATAAGCAGGATTCAGCCCTCCTATTAATTCTACTAATATATCAAAATCTTTACTAAATACTTCTTCTATGTCCTCTGTAATTAAATGTGCGTATTTTGAATCATTATGTTTATTCTTATCTCTAACTAATATACTTTCTATTTCTATATCTCTTTTTTCTTTATTGCTGTCTATCATATCTACTAGACCTTTCCCAACTGTTCCATATCCAAGTATTGCTATTTTCATATTCAAATCCCCCTTAATATTCCGTTAACTACTTCTTTATCCCCAAATATAAGAAAAGCCTGAGTATAAACTCAGGCTTTGTAGACTATAATTTATACTTATCTTTCAGCATAATTGCTGCAGGACTTAGCACCATTGTATATAATATTCGCTTGAATCATTCCACTAAAGACAGTCATTTCAATACCACTTTAGGCAATAATTTTGCTTAATATATACTGGTTGCTGGGTTTCACAGGGCCTTTCCCTCCACCTCTCTGGATAAGAAGTATTCAATTTTTTTATTTGATATAAATAATAGCACAATTCTCTTTTTTAGTAAATAAATTATTCTACCATTAATAAAAAAAGTTAGACCTATATAGATCTAACTCTTTTAGTAAATTATTATTTAAGATACTTGACTCATTACAAATTCAACTGCTTTTTTAGGAGCTCTTGTTAATCCTATATATTCTGCTCCTTTTGTAGCAACAAGTTTTATTCCTAAACGGTCTGTGTCTTTCTTTATATCATCATAATATGATCCTACTTGAGGAGCTAATATTATCATATCAAAATCTTTCATTATTTCATAATGTGATCCATATGCTCCTGCTGTAGAAGTAATTGGTACATTTGTCTCTTTAGCTCCTTCTGTAAGTGCATTTGCAAGCATAGCACTTGTTCCTGCTCCTGCGCATAATACTAAAACATTAGTATTTTCAATATTTTTTCTTTGTGCAACTGTTTGTGCAACAGCAACTTCTTCATTTGAAGTAGTCGCTGCAACTTCTTGTGATACCACAACTTCTTTTTCTTCTTCAAGTTGTTCTTTTTCTTTTGCTAATAACTCTGAGTCATAAGCTTTGAAGAATGGATAGTATATTACAAAGTCAACAACTAATAATACTGCTACTAGAAGAAATGCCCATATACTAAATCCTGTACCAAGTACTAAGCCAAGTGGTGCAGGAGTTGCCCAAGGCAATACATACATAAAACTATTCATTCCAATTACATCAACAAAGAATTTAAATATACAAACGTTTAGCATTGGTGTTACCAAGAATGGTATAAAGAAGTAAGGGTTTAGTATTATTGGTGTAGCAAATAATAATGGCTCATTTACTGCGAAACAAACCGGAACTACAGATGCCTTACCTACAGCCTTCAATTGTTTAGACTTAGCGCATAACAAGAAGATAAATGGAACTACTAAAGTTGCTCCAGTACCACCCATAGTACCTACAAAGTTACCTAGACCAGCTGTTAATACATGTGATGCTTGTTCACCTGATTGATATAAAGCTAAGTTAGCATCCACATTTGCATAAATTATTGCAGCAATTGCAGGTTCAACAATTGATGGTCCGTGTACACCCATAAACCAGAACATAGCCATAGCTCCCCAAATTATAGCTATACCTAAATATCCATCTGCTGCACTGAATAATGGTTGTAATAAAGTTATAAGCCCCTCAGCAAATGATGCACCACTAAAAGTTCTTACTACTAAATCTACTAATACAATAACAAATACTGAAAGTCCAAAAGGTATTATATCTCTAAATGTTTGTGAAATCGTACCAGGAACTTCTTTTGGCATTTTTATTGTTATATCTCTTTTTACACAGAATTTATAGACATTAACTACTATAAATGCAGAAACGAAAGATGCCATAAGTCCTTTTGTTCCCATATAAGTTGTAGAGAATCCGCCCTCTATAGAGTCAACACTTAAAAGTAAAAATCCTACTATTGAAGCTAGCATTGTTGAAGTAGCATTTATTACTCTATTTTTAGGCATTTGTCTATTCACTGATTCACTTAAACATCTTGCAGTAGTAGCTGCTACTAGTAATCCAACAACACCCATTGAGTAATTATATACTTTCCATAACCAAGCTGATACATCTTCTGGCCAATAGAACTTAAAAACTTCTGGCACTGCAGCTATTAATATAAATATACTAGAGAATAAAATTGCAGGCATTGCTGCTAAAAATCCATCTCTTATTGCACCTAAGTAAATATTTCTTGAAACTTTTTCAAAAAATGGTTTCCCCTTTTCAATTTGCTTTATAATAGATTCCATTCAAAAATCCCCCTACTACATATTTTTTTTATAAATTTGTATAAAATCCTGTACTAATTCCCTTAATAATAGAGTTGTCATTAAATGATCTTGTCCATGTATAAATATAAATCCGATATCTAAATTTTCTCCTGAAGCTTCTTGCGCAAGTATTTTTGTTTGTGCATTATGAGCTAAATTTAAATTTTCATCAGCTTCTTTTAAATATTTATCTACATTTTCAAAATTCCCACTTCTAACTTCCTTTAATAATGTCATTAATGAGCTTCTTGCATCACCTGCATAAGCAACAATCTCAAATCCAATCATTGATAATTCTTCTCTATTCATAATTTTCCTCCCAAATATTTCTTTAATGTCAAAATTATATTTTACTAATAATACATCTTACTTCATGATAATTTATAATTTATTATATTATAACTTTTGTTTCACTTACTGTTTTATACCAATAAGCAGATTCCTTTGGATATCTTTTTTGAGTTTCAAAATCTACATAAAATAAACCATATCTCTTGTTATAGCCATTTGTCCAAGAGAATAAATCCATTAAAGACCATATAAAGTACCCTTTTACATTTACTCCATCAGCAATAGCATCACTTAAAGCCTCTAAATATACTTTTACATAATCTATACGAGCTTTATCCATTATTACTCCATCTTCGAATTCATCTTTATATCCCATTCCATTTTCAGTGATATATATTTTGTTATAATTAGGATAATCTTTCTTTATTCTCATTAATATATCATACATTCCCTCAGGATATATTAACCAGTCCCAATCAGTTCTAGGTAAATCTTCTCTATATATACGTTCACCTATTCCCTTCACTCTGTAAACTGAACTTCCTTTATCACCTGTACCATTATGGTGAATCATACTTTCTCCATCATAAGCTTTTACAAAATGGCATTGGTAATGATTAATTCCTAAGTAATCATTTCTATTAGCTGCTTTTTTCATAATTTCAAAATCTTCTTCTTTAAAATCATAAGTAGCATTATTTGATTTACAGATATAATCTATAGCTTCCATAGTTTCTTCTGAGTAGTATCCTAAATAAGTTGCATCTAATAAGAATCTTATTGATAATGCATCTTCTAAAAATGCTGCTCTCTTATCCTCTTCAGAGTCAGTTGCCGGATACTTAGTTTCTAAAGAATGAACGACTCCTATCTCACCTGGATAGTTTCCTTCTTTATATAAGTTAACCGTCATAGCATGAGCTACCATCATATTATGTAAGCATTGAATTATTTTAGTGAAATCAAATTTTATCCCTGGAGGAAATACTCCTAATAAATATTGATTTGTAGCTACTGGATATATTTCATTAAATGTAGACCAATATTTAACTTCCTTAAATTCATTAAAGCAGTATTCTGCATATTTCACAAAAGCGTCTACTGTGTCACGATTTAAAAAGTCTCCATTGTCAAACAACGTTTTAGGAGTATCAAAATGATGAAGTGTTACAAATGGTATTATATTTCTTTTTTTGCATTCCTCAAAAACTCTATGATAAAAATCAACACCTTCTTGGTTCACTTCTCCAGTACCATTTGGAAAAATTCTAGTCCATGCGATAGAAATTCTTATTGAATCTATCCCAAACTTTTCGCATAACTTTATGTCTTCTTTAAATTTATGATAAAAATCACTCGCCGGATCTGGACTAAATCTCCCCTGCTCAGCTAAAAAATCATCCCAAGCTACAGGTCCCTTTCCACCTTCTTTTGTTGCTCCCTCTGCTTGGTACGCGGCTGTTGCGCCTCCAAATAAGAAATCTTTTGGTAAAGTTTTCAGCATATAAAATTCCCCCTCTAAAATGATTTTATAATAACAACATCTTGTTTGTTTATTGTTTTATTTTTGTTTTTAATCATTTTTATATGTTTGTTTTTAGTTTGTTATTGTTTCCTTTTGTTTAATTATACATTCATATTCATCGTCGGTCAATCGTTTTCTTGAATATTTATTATAATTTTCAATATAATATTATTTTTTCATACAATCTCCATGAATTCAATTTTGTCAGCAATATCATACAGTTTCACTCTACACATATATAATTAATTATTTAGACATTTTTTTATTTTGTGTTGTTTGTTTTTGTTTGTTATCATTGACTTTCTTTTATATCTATGATAAATTATGTTTAAAGATAAGGAGTGATAATTATGCTAAAAAGAGAGCGACTACACAAAATCGTTGAGATGGTCAACTCTCAGGGTATAATCACTGTCAATGAAGTAATAAATGAACTAAACGTTTCTGACATGACTGTCAGAAGAGATTTAGATGAGTTAGATAAAGCAGGAAAAGTTGTCAGGATACACGGAGGTGCACAGAGTATCTCCTACTCCATAAATCAAGAGCTATCACATACAGAAAAGAAAGGACTCCAAATAAATGAGAAGATGAAAATTGCAGAGTTAGCAGCTTCTCATATAGACGATGGTGATACTATTTTTCTTGGTCCTGGTACAACAATAGAATTATTAGCGCAGAACTTAATAAATAAACGTATACGTATTATTACTAATAATTATCCTGTCTTTGATATATTAAAACATTCTGACAGTGCTGATATTATATTAACTGGTGGTGACTTCAGAAAAAATACTGGTGCACTTGTTGGCCCACTTACAAATTCAAATCTAAGAAGATTAAATTTTACAAAAGCTTTTATTAGCGCAAATGGTATTCGTAATGAATCTATTTGTACCTATAGCATTGAAGAAGGAGAAGCGCAAGAAATAGCGCTTAATAACTCAAGAACAAAATATCTTCTTGTTGATAATAAAAAAATAAATAAGGATGATTTCTATGTATTTTATAATCTGCATGATATAGATCACCTTATAACCGATGGGTCTATTAATAAAGATGTTCAAAAACATTACGAACAATACGTAAATGTTATAGTAACTAATAAACAAGATTAAATATTAAAGGGGTAAGATTATGAAAGGAATAATTTTTGATTTTAATGGGACAATGTTTCAAGACTCACACTTACATGAAGCTGCTTGGGTTCATATGGTAAAAAAATACTCTAATGGTGAATTAAGCGACCATGATATTTTAGTTAATATACATGGCAGAACTAATAAAGAAATATTAAATTATTTCATTTCAGATTCTTTAACAGAAGAAGAAATTGATAAGCTTTCTTTTGAAAAGGAGGCTTATTATAGAGAACTATGTTTAGAAAGAACCGAAGAACTTAAATTAACTGAGGGATTAGTAGATGTCTTAGATAATTTAAAAGAAAAAAATATACCTATGACAATTGCCACTGCCACAGTGAAGGAAAATGTGGATTTCTATTTCGAAGTATTCAAGTTAGGAAAATGGTTCAATATAGACAAAGTCGTATTTGATAACGGGACTTTTCCAGGGAAACCTGCTCCTGATATATTCTTAATAGCTTCTAGTAAACTAAATTTAAATCCAAGTGAATGTTTAGTAATAGAAGATGCTTATTCTGGAATCTTAGCTGCTAAAAAAGCTAAAATTGGTAAAATAATTGCCATAGATCCATTTAGTAAAAATATAGATTTATTTACTAAAAATAATATGTGCGATGATGGTCTAATTAAAGATTTCACTAATTTCTTTGATGTAGTTGGTGAATTTACTAAAAAAATAGTATCTTAAAAATACTCAAGTTTTCATTAACAAAATATAAAAAGCCAAGATTCTAAATCTTGGCTTTTTTATTTACTGTTTAATCAATCCAAATTTATAAATAGTTTTTTGTATATATTCCTCTTTTTCACATAATAATGATTTTTCTATAAAGCACATATCTCTACCTATTGGGGGAGCTTGTGTCTCAAAACAAATACCATGTCTTATAGGTGGTGTCTCGCCTAGATATGTATTTACTTTTTGTTTTGAATTCATAGTATAAATAACAACCGCATCTTGATCGGTCACTATTGTCATATTACGATTTGTTTTTCTATCTTCTAAATATATTTTTTTATCTTTATTTAATAAAAATACATGATCATATCCTTTTCCAATTTTTATCTGTTCATGCTCTCTATCAATATCCTTGCCTATCAATTTAATATTATTAAAATCAAAAGGTGTATTATTAGCATCTAAAATCTTACCCGTTGGTACAGAAGTTGAGTCAAGTTCTAAGAACTTATCAGAATCTAGTTGTAAATATAAATCAGTTATAGCCCTTTTAATGTTTCCACTCAAATTGAAGTAACTATGATTAGTCATATTAACTAGAGTAGTTTTATCACTTTTTCCCTTGTATGTAACTTCTATTTTAAAATCTTCAAATATTTCGTAAATTACATTTACGTCTAAATTTCCTGGATAGTTTTCTTCACCATCTTTAGATGTTGTATTTAAACTTAGTATTACTGAGTTTTCTTTTTCTTCCACATCAACATCCCATATTTTTTTATTAAAGCCTTCATTGCCTCCATGACCTTGGTGAATACCATAGTTCTTATTTAACTCATATTCTTTATTCTCTATTTTTATCTTACCATCACAAATTCTACCACTAGTTCTGCCTATTATCGCTCCATAATAGTGAGGATTATCTATATAATCCGATACATATTCATAAGCAAGAACTATATTTTCTAAATTGTTATCTTTGTCTGGTGTTATTATCTTAGTAATAACTCCCCCTAAATTAAGTATTTCCACTTCAAATCCATTTTTAAATTTAACGTTATATGCTTTTATTTCATTATTATTTAAATTACCAACTACAGATGTTTTACATTTCATATCCCTTTATCTCCCCAATTTTATTTCATTATAGTTAAAGACTTTATTAAATATTTCTATTATATTATTTTTTTATTTTTTATTTTATCCCTCTAAATCTTTGTAATTTATCTTATATTTACATGGTAACACAAGCAGTTAAAGCCAACAATATTTTTAGTAAAATTTTACTTATTTTTACTTATCTCATGTAAAATATAGTACTACACTAATCATTATTGTCTTTAACAATTTATACAATGTACTCTATTCTGTCTCACAATAAGTTCACTTGGTATTATTATTTAAATATAATAAATTATATATTTCTCCAATTTAAAAGCTCATCATATAATTTCTATATGATGAGCTTTTAAATGTAAATACCGATTCAGATATAAGTGTGTATATAGTAAAACTTCTTTGTATTTAATATAAATAAAATTCTATATATTAAAATTATATATATATATATATTGAACAGTCTTATTAAAATTAGTTAGATATATCATCCAGTTTTTTTACTATATCATTAAATCTTTTATCTTCCCTTAAAAAATCATATTTATCATCTAATAATAACTTTTTCATACTTACTAGTAAATAAGTTTTAGAATGAACTCCAGAAAATAACTTTATTTTATCAAATAATAAATAATTATCAAGATTAAACTCCATTTCATAGCATTCAATAAGCTTTTCAATATGATCTAAAGTCTTTTTAGTATCTTTCTTTTTAGCATATATTTCTCCGTACATAAGATTAGTACTTACTCCAAATATACTTTTCACACCAAAAATTTCTATAAGTTTTTCCTCTAGCGCTAATACTTCCATTGATTTTTCATAGTTTTTCTCTTTAGCAAATAAACTTACATAACTATCTAAAGACATTTTTAGACTACTTAATTTTTTATAAGTTAAGTTTCTTAAAAGTTCAATAGCTTCATCTTTTCTATCTTGATTAATATATAAACCTACTAGCATATCATCTCTATCAGCAGTTACCTTTGGTAAACTTAATAAAACTTCTTCTGCCTTATTAAATTCTTCATTCATGGAATATAAAGAACTTAAACTATACTTAGAAACTTCACTTATTTCTATTTCACTACTTTTTGCAGATTCTTCAAATAACTCTATGGATTTATTTAACATAATTTTAGCTTCTTCTTCACCTTGTGCACTAGGAATTGACATCATATATAAAGACGCTATTCTAAATTTTAAAAATATATTATTAGGATATTTTTTTATATACTCTTCACATAATTCTATTGCCTTTTCTACTGTATCTTTTTCAAATAATAATACACATTTTTTTACTATTTCCATTACTTCTTCATTACTTATATCTTTTTCGTAATTTAAAAGTTCATCTATGGAAATATTAAAAAATCTAGCTATTGATGGTAGTAATGTAATATCAGGATAAGAGTTATTACTTTCCCATTTTGATACAGCTGCAACAGATACACCTACTGTTTTTGCTAAGGCTTCTTGTGTTATATTTTTCTCTTTTCTTAATCTATATATAACTTTACCTATTTCTAGTTTCATATTTTTCTCCCATGTTTAATTTATTTATAAGATCTTATATTTTTATTATAACTTTATAAAAAAATCCAAACAATGGATGTGTAGTTAAATAAAAACTCCGATTATTTAACCACAAGTTAATTTTATTAATTATTAGTTAAGATTCTAAAAACTCTATATATTAAAAGTTAATTATTTTATTAATTTTTTTATATTTATATAAATCAATCCAGTAGTTACCATCACTACACCTATTTGAACAATATAGTATACAATCTCATTAAAATAATTATCATTCAGCAAAAAGTCTGACATAATAGCTGGTACAATAAGTTCTATCATTAAAGCAATACTAATATATCTATTCATCCTATTTTTATCTTTTTTAGAATAATCTTTCATTTCTATCTTATCTTTTCCAAAGCATTCAATTAAAAACTTAAGTATTATATCTGAAATCCAAAGCCTTAAGGTTAAATATATAACAGATAAAAAAAGAAATCCTATCATGAAAAAAGGAAATACAATTACAAATTCTCCCATATCTATTCTAAAACTCAAATTTCCCACAATATATTTTAAAATATACATATCTTCTTATATTCCCCCTTAATTTATAAAAAAATTAGCTAATAAAGTATGGACTAACTTATTAGCTAATTTTATAATATCATATTTAAATTTTTTACTCATTAATTATCATATTATTTTGATAGGATATCATTATATCTCAATACTTTTCCATGTATCATAAATATCTTTGTTATAAAGCTCTTCGTTATCTATTATAGGAAGATTTAATACACAGTTATTGTCTTCATTAACATTTAAAAAACCTCTTTTTAAATCTTCAACACTCAACTTCATTTTATATCTATCATTCTTAAAAAACTCTGGTCTCATTAAATATACTGCTGCTGTAACATCCCAGTTATAAGTACCGTTAATACCATAGTTTTCAAAGTTATAATCAAACCAATAATCTACTTTTTCCTTTATATATGGAACTATAGGATTGAAATAGTCATTTAACTCTCTTTCATAGTCTTCTCTAGTTACAAGTACTTTAAGGCAATTATTCCCTGTAATCACAGAAACATTTCTCCCCTTAGTTAAAACCGTATATGTTGCCATTGGGTCACAAGAGAAATTAAGCTCATCCATTTGTCTTTTAGCAAATATAAGAGGCTCAGTTATTCCACCCATTAATACAATTTCTTTTACTTTTTCAAAAAAGTTATTATCTTTTAAATAAGCTCCATACAGATTAGTTAAAGATCCAGTTGCTAATATGGATAATTCTCCTTCATATTTATTTGCCATTTCAACTAAATAATCACTGGCTTCATTATCTAAATCAGTAGGATTTGCTCCTCCTTTTAAAATAGGTAAATTTTCAACCTTTAAATCTTTTGCCATCTTTATAGTATTAGGATAAACTACTTCTACATTGTTATTTCCATAAGTTGTTGTAACTCCTAATAAATTTACATCTTTATTTCCCAGTAAATATATTAACGTAAGACCATCATCCACATCACAGTCTGGCACTCCATAAGTATTATCACAGTCAAATATTACATTCTTCATTTTTTATCCTCTTTCAGTTTTAATTATTAATTCAATTAATTTGTATTTAAAATTAAAATCTATATTTCAAAATAAGTAATCTCTTCTTCTTTTATTATTATACCTACTTTATTTCCTATTTTAAAACAATCTTTGCTTAATATATCTGCACTTGATTTAACTAAAATTTCTTTTTCATCTTTTTTTAATGTAATTTCCACAAAATCACCCAAATAAGTAATTTCTTCGATTTGAAAATCACTTTTATTATTATCTATAATAATACTTGCTGGTCTTATCATAGCTTCATAATTACCATCATTTTTATCACATTTTACTTCAAAGTAATCCGACTTAAATATTTTATTTTCAACTGTTCCAATAAAATAATTATTTTTACCAAAGTAATTAGCTACTTCTTTGGAAGATGGTGAAGTATAAATATTATAAGATGTATCATACTGAATTATGTCTCCATGCATCATAAGAGCTATTCTATCTGAAAGCTGTAAAGCCTCATTTTTATCGTGAGTAACTAATATCATTGTCATATTATTTTCTCTTTGTAGCTTTTTCACAAGTTGACCCATCTCTATCCTTAGTTTCTCATCTAAACCTGAAAAAGGTTCATCAAGTAGCAAAATATTTGGGTTTGCAGCTAGAGCTCTAGCAAGAGCCACCCTTTGCATTTGTCCGCCTGATAATTCTTTTATTTTTCTATTTTCAAAACCTTCCAACTGAACATCTTTTAGTAGCTTTTTCACTACTTCTTTTTGTTCTTTTTTATTTACTTTATTTAAATTCATAGCAAAGGCAATATTTTTTTCCACTGATAAATGAGGAAATAATCTTAAATCTTGAAAAACAATTACTGTACCTCTTTTTTCAGGAGGTATATTTTGAATTTCATTTCCAAATAAAATAACTTTTCCCTCTTGTAAATCGTTTAATCCTGCTATAGTTTTTAATAGTGTACTTTTACCACAACCTGATGGACCTAAAAGAGAAATAAACTCTCCCTTATTCATACTTAAATTTATATTATGAAGGATTTCATTTCCTCCCATATTTACTTTTATCTTTTCTAATTTTAAACTCATTTATTTCACCTAATTTCTAAACACCATAGAAGTCTCCATTTATATTTTTATTAATCTTAGAAACTGCCAGTTGAAAAATACCAAATATTATTATTGTTATACCTAAAAATACTAAAGAGTATGTTGATGCCATATTTCTATCTCCTCCTGATAAATAAGGAAACATTACTATTGCAAATGTCTTAACTTTCCCCCCACCTATTAGTAAAGTTAAAAAATACTGACTAAAAGATACTATATATGACATACTTAGTGATGACAAAATCACTGGTGACAAAATTGGCAGTGTGGTTTTAGTGAAAGCTTGAATAGGCGTTGCTCCAAGTACTTTCGCTTGTTCTTCCAATTTATTGCCAACAGCTATAGTTCCATCCATGAGAAGTCTTGTTGCATAAGGTAATGAGTAAATCAAATGAACTATAATTACTCCCAGTATGCTATTACTAAGTCCCCACTTTATAAACATTACATGTATTCCCATTGCAAATACTGTAGATGGTATTAAAAACGGCAATAATGTGAAAAAGTAAAGTTGTTTCTTAAATTTAAAATTATAGAAAACAAAGGCTCTTGATGTCATAAGTCCTATAATTACAGATAATATGGCAACTATCAAAGATAGTATTATACTTGACATAAAGAGCCTACTCATTTCACTTTTTCGTGAGAAAATCTCATTTATTGCTCTTAAAGAGTAAGTCTGAGGCAATAAATCTGGCCAAGCCCACCTCTCTGTAAATGCCCATATTATCAGATTTACTATTGGTAATAATATGCATATGCCTATTAGAATTAAAATTATCTTATTAATTTTATTTTTTTTCATCTTATCACCTACTCTTCTTTCATTGATGATATATTATTTTTTATCAAATTATAATAAATAACCGCTGCTATTAAAGAAATTATAATTATAATTCCGTTCAATGCCATAGCATAAGGTCTATTTTGTAAATTTGGATGTATATATTGAATATACGAAAGAACAGGTAATGCTTTAGGCAATGTTGGACCCAATAACTGTGGTATTTCATATGCTCCTAAAGAAAATACAAATATAATTAAAAATCCACTTAAAATTGTATTTTTGCATAAAGGTAGAGTTATTCTTTTAAATGTTTGATACTTACTAGCACCTAAATTTACTGCTGCTTGTCCTAAACTGTCATTTATATTTGACATAATAGCTAAAACAAAATAAATTATAAAAGGTATCTCCTTCCATAAGTAAGCTAATATTATTCCTATTCCATATTTGTCATAAACCAAATTTAAAAACTGATCTTGTGTAGAAATAAAACCAAGTGATGCTAGAACCCTTGCCATTAGTCCACTTTTTGAAAAAATATTTAATATAAAAATAGCCACAACTATATGTGGAACTATAATAGGAATTTCAATTAATTTTTCATACATCCATTTAGTTTTTTTATTTATTACTATTATCACACAAATTAATGTTCCCACTACAACTGAAAACATTGATGATGTAAATGCAATATATAAACTAAATAAAATTGAAGATTTCATTTGAGGTGATGAAAGTACTTCTTTGTAATACTTTAGTGTGGGCTCTTCTAAACCAAAAGTAGGAATCACCCCAAAACTTTGAGTGATTCCATTAATAAGCCCTATCACAAATATTACTAAAAGTAATATTTGTGGTATTAATAACATATAAGGCGTATATTTCTTTTTCATTATTTTCCAACAACCTCTTCTAACCATATTTCTTCGATTATTGGAACTAAACCAGCTGGCATTTCAGGAAGCCTTTTTGCTAATAACTCATCTTGAGGTATTGTACCTTTTCCTATGTCAGCTTTATCAAATTCTGCTTTTTCTTCATCGCTTAATTTATTATTATCAACTACAGGTATAGTTTTTAAGTTTGCAAGTCTTGATGCTTGTATTTCTGCACTTATCATTTCATTTATAGCAACCATCGCTCCAGCTTTATTTCCACTGTTTTTAGCTATTGCCATATAATTTGTATTTCCTATAGTTCCTTTATCAAATAAGAATGTTTTAGTAGTATCAGTATAACTTCCATTTTCTATTCCTCTAGCAACTGCATAAGCTGTATAAGTCATGTTCATTACTACTTCATTATCTTTAAACATATTGTCTAATTGAGTTGAATCTGATGGGAAAGATTTACCTTCATTCCATAAATATTGATTTAATTCAACTAGATAATCAAGAGCTGGTTGTATAGCTTTTTTAACTGTTTCTTTATCTTCTTCCATGTCTTGGAATTGTTCATATCCACAAATATCATATATTACATTACGAACAAAAGCACTTCCTGTAAAATCAGGTAAAGCTGGGTATGTAACTTTTCCTTTATTTGCCTTAGCAAATTCTAATAATTCTTCTGTACTTGCTGGTGCATCACTTGTAACTGCGCTGTCATGCATAAATACTAATTGAGCTTTTCCATAAGGCGCTTCATAGCCTTCAGTTGGGTAACCAAAGTCATATTTATTTTCATCTGCATCTAAATCAAGATATTTTTCTGCATTTGGAAGTTTATCTAAGAAAGCTCCATAAAGCATATCATTTTCTTTAGCTGACTTGAAGTTTTCCCCATTTATCCATATCATATCTATACTTCCGTCTTCTTCACCTGCTTGTAATTCACCAGATAATTGACTAAGTACTTGGTCTATATCCATAGGAACTCTTTCCATTGTTATATCATATTTTTCTTTCATTTTTGGTGCGAAAACATCGTCTAACCAAGTATTTAAATCTTCGTCTCCACCCCATCCATAAAATGTAACTGTACTACCTTTTGCTTCTTCTAATATCTCTTCCCATTTCATATCATCTACATTTGTAGCAGTATCATTGCTTTTCCCACAAGCTACCATAGATAACATCATTATTGCACTCATTATAATTGCTAAAATTTTTTTCATCCTCTTACTCCTTAAGTTTTTAATAATACATTTTTATTATTTATTAAATTTAAACATTGCCCTATTAAATAAAGATTTCATCCCCAATGGTACCTCTTCTTTCACCTTTAATACTAGCGGAAGTATATGATAAGAATTTGAAAATCCCTTTCTTTTAAAGTTTCCTACACAAGATGCACAATATGTAAATAACTTTTCTTCACCTGCTAAATTTACTGATTTTGCAAAGTTTGTTGAGATTTCTCTTTCCTTAGCACTGGCACATCCCCCCAGCCCGCAACACTGAGTATCTTTAAATGAATTCTTTATTTCCCCTTCTAAAAAAGGTTTTATGGTATTAAAGAATAGTTTTTCCTCTCTATCTGGGCAAGGATAATAAATAGACAAATATTCTTCTTCTATAGATTGTCCTAAATTAAGTTCTTTTAACTTTTCATAAATTGTTACTATCTTAACATCTAGTTTCTCACCTAAAAAATAATAACAGTTTGGACATACTACTATAATTTCTTCAATATTACCTTCTTTTATTTTATTTCTTAAAATTTGTAAATTTTTATTTGCATCTTCTTCCAAACCTAATTCTTCTATTGGCTTTTGACAGCAATCAAAAATAACACCAATATCATATTTTTTTAGTTCATTTATTAGCATTTTCCCTGTTTTAGGAAAGAAGGATAGGAAGTTGCATCCTGGAAATAATACAGATTTTTTATTCGAGTTTTTATAATTGGCAAAAATATAAGGATTTTTTTCTTTTAAAAGCATTTTATAATCCTTATCTATTATAATATTGCTATTATTTTTGACTTTCTCTTTTCTCATACTTAAAGCAATTTCTTTTCCATCAATATCTTTAGGGCAAACAGTTTTACATTTTCCACAAAGAAAACAATTATAAGCTAAATCTTCCCTTTTTGAAAAAACTTCCAAATCCATATTATATTTTTTTAAGAAATCACAATTTTTAGTACATAAGTTGCAATGAATACAATCTTGCGCTTTATTCTTCATTTTTTACTACCTCGTTATTATTTCCTAGATATTTTCTTTGAATAAACATACCTGTAAAGGTTACGATTATAGCTAATACTCCTGCTATTATAAAGTATTTCCATTTGTCAGCACCTGCTGTTAATCCTGCAGATCCTATAGTAAAGAAAGATACTCCTGGAAACATGAAAATAAATGTATAGGCTGTATATTTACAAAATCCTATATCTGTTATTCCATATGCAAAGTTTTGCAAGTTATATGGAAATATGGGAATCATTCTAGTAATCATTAAAATTATTAAATCGCTTTTATCATTGTCACTGAAAAGAAGTTTCTTCAAAGTTTCATTTTTCTCAAGCATGGGTTTTATCATATCTTTCAAAAAAAATCTACCTACAATAAATGCCATAGATGCACCTATAGTCGTGGCAATCAAACATGCAAATATTCCTAAAACTGGTCCAAATAAAATTCCCGCAAAAACTGCAAAAGTAACTCCTGGTATAGCTAATACAACACATCCTACAATAGTCAAAACTATATAAATACCTATAGCAAGTAATATGTTATCATTTACCATCTGTTTAACAAAATCGAAATTTTTAGTGTCACTTATATAATCAGACCATCCATATTGATTATTCAAAATAATTATAGCTAAAATTATAATTCCAAAAACACTTACTTTTAAAATGCTATTTTTCTTCATTTTTTCTTCCTTCTATAAATTACAAAATAATATCTCAAGGTAATTTTGTAAATGCCCTTGAGATATTAGTAATTTCTATTTATTTTAATTTAATTGCTTCTTTTTTTGTTTATCAGTATAAACTTGTTTCATTAAAAATATTAATATCGTTAAAGCAAATAAAATCAATAGTCCTGTTACAAGCAACTTAGCTCCACCAGTTAACATCCCTCCAACATAAGAGTAAACTATTGTTGCTGGTAATTGCCCAATTCCAGTTGCTATAAAGAATCCCCAAAATCCCATACCTGTTAATCCTGCTGCATAACTTACAAGGTCAAAAGACATAAAAGGTAAAAGTCTAGCTATTAATATACTTTGTTTTCCATACTTAGTGAAAAATTCATCCACCTGATCAATACCTCTTTTACTTGTTAACTTTACAGCAATATCACGTCCTAAAATCCTTGCAATAAAGAAACAAACTGCTGCTCCTGCCATGGCGCTTGTCCATGATAATATCGCCCCTTGCCACCATCCAAATAGATTTGCATTGGCAAATGTGATAAGGAAAGCAGGTAGTGGTGCTGCTATAGATTGTAATATCATTAACATAAAAGATACTGCCATAGCATAAGGTCCATAAGATTTTACAAATTCCCCAACAACTGTAAAATCACCACTTTTAAACATTAGAATTATATTATCAAAAGTTGTTTTTACACTTGGAATTACAAAGTAGCTTCCTATACTAACTATTATTAAAATTATAATTGCTAATTTACCATAGAAATTACTTTTTTTGCTTTTTACTTCTTCCATAAATACTATTCTCCCTAAATTTTTATGATTTGGTAGATTTATTTTATCATGTCTATATTTTAAATACTAATTGTATTTTATTATATAATTTTACTTATATAGATTTTTTCTATAAGTATGTATTTAATATTATTTAAAATATCTAGCTTCTATCATATCTAAAAATTCTTCTGATAAATAATCATCTAGCTTCTTAGCTGTAAACTCATTTCTTATTAATTTATTTGGATCTTTATATTGTACCCAAGCCATAGCACACCAAGTAATACCTCTTAAACAAGTTATAGGAAGATATAGTTTCAATCTATCTTCTATGTCATTTGTGTTAAATCTATCTCCAACAACTTTTATATACTCTTTAGTAAATTTCTCTATTTCTTCTGTTGATAAAATAACATCTGTTTTCCAAAATGTTGTTGTTGGCGCAAGGAAATGACCTAAGTCTTGAGCAGGTTCTCCTAGTATTGGCTTTTCCCAATCTATTATATAGTTATCATCATTTTCACCATTAATTAAAAAATTACTTGAATTTAATTCTGTATTAATGATACATCTTCTTCCTTTATATTCTACTGTATTTTTTATCATTTCTTCCCCTAAGTTCAGCATCCTTTTTATTTGATCCTTCTTATGTTTATCTCCTAAAGGGCTGTCATAATAAGTTTGCACCATAGCTTTACATTCATCAAGTATTGCTTCTAATGGATTTTTAGGACATAATAAGTGAGAATTTTCTTCTAATGTGGCACTATGAATATCTCCTAAACAGTTAGCCGCTATATATAAATCTTTTCTATAATCTAAAGGAACGCCTTGTAAGAAGTTCATAACTAAAACACCATAATCAAGGTATTTCTTACTTCCATCTACATATATTGGTATGGGTGTTCTTTTGCTATCTTTTAATTGTAATAATGATTTATACTCATACTCAATTTGATCACTTAAATTCATTTGACTTGCTGTATTTACCCTAAGAATTAATTTGTCTTTTGTTATTGGATGAGTAAATAAGTAGTTTATGTTATACTCTCCCTGTGCCAATAACTGAAAATCAATTTTGTTATCTTTAGGAATTTTTAATCCCTCTAGAAATTCTTCCCTTTTTACATATTCTTCTAAACCGTTAATCGTAAACATTCTCTGTCATACTCCTCAATTACATTAATAATAAATTTTGATGTGTACATATTTTTACTTACATTTTCTTTTTTTATTTCATTATAAAAGTATACTAAATCTTCTTTTTCATCTATATCAACATTTTTATTTGTTAAACCATAAGTTAAGTTTGCTATTTTTACAGCTGCTATAGTATTATCTAATACATTACCATGACCATATTCCACATTTTCAAATACTGCTTTGACCGGCTTTCTCATTCCAACTAAATAATATCCCTTATCCTCAGTTGGTCCTAAAACAGTATCCTTTTCTTTCAAAATCTTAAAAGCTTTTTTTAAATCTTCCTCTTTTAAAAAAGGTATATCTGTCCCTATTAAAATACATGATTTATATTTTTTTTCTAGCACATATTCTATGGCATTATACATCTTTTCTCCTAAGCCATTTCCCTCTTGCTTTTTGTATTTAAATTTATCACCAAAAATATCTTTTAGTACATTATCTTTATCTTCAGGTGTATAGAATACAAAAATATCTCTTTTTAATTTTTTACAGGTACTATTAATATCTTTTAAAAAGTTTTTGTGTATTTCTGCACATTGATTTTTAGTAAGAAAGCTTTGAAGCCTTGTTTTTGTTTGTCCTGGTATGGGAACTCTTGTAAAAATAATAATTGCTTCTTTCATTTAATCACCTAATGTCCCTATATTCTTTGTTTATTTCATTTATATCTCTTCCACATAAATATTGAAGTTGTAATTTTTGCATTTGAGCCATAGTTTTAAAAATACCCTTGTCCAAAAATCTTCTAGATGAAGTTATTATATAGCTATCTATTTGCTTAAAATAGTATTTCTTTCTCTTTAGTATTAGAGAAAACTCTAAGTCTTCCATTATTGGCAAATCAGGCATTCCTCCCATATTATCAAATAATTCTTTTGTTATAAATATTCCTTGGTCTCCAAAGGCTATTTTTCTTAGTTTAACCCTTAAATTTGACATAAATCCACAAATCTTCATCCATATTATTTCATTATCAAATTTCAGTCTTAAACAACCTACTTTACAACCTTTATTTATTTCCTCTTGAATCTTTATAATCACATCATCTTCTATAAGGCTATCACAGTGAAGGAAAAATAATACATCACCTTTTGCTGACTTACTTCCATAATTCATCTGATTTGCTCTTCCTTTAGGACAATTAACCACGGTAAAACAATCATCTATTAAATCTATGGTTTTATCACTACTTCCTCCATCACAAAATATAACTTCAAAATTTCCTTTTAATTTATACAAATTGTCTTGAAGTTTTCTTATATTTTTCTCTTCATTATAAGTTGGAATTATTATTGAAATCATTCTTACACCCTTGTTCTTTTATTTTTCTCAATTGTAACAATAAAAAAAAATATCGTCAAATAAAAAATTCGCTTCGCTCATATCGCCAACTAGATGCCTTCGCTACCGCTTCAGGCAACTCCGTTACTCAAAACTTTTTACATGTTTATCTAACACTTAAATTATTTATATCACTAAAATACATAACCCCTCTACAAATTAAAGATCATAATAATTTCATTACATGTAAAAAATCTCATTGATAATATATCAATGAGATTTGAAAAGTGACCCATCTGGGACTCGAACCCAGGACCCCCTGATTAAGAGTCAGGTGCTCTACCAACTAAGCTAATGAGCCATATCTATTTAACTATATATTAATTATAGCTTAAGTTTATAATCTAATCCACTTTTTTCTAATTTTTTGTTATTGTTTTTATATATATAACTTTTTTAATATTCACTTTATCTATTATAAACACTCTTTTATACTTTTAATCAAAAAAAGATGACAAAAGTCATCTTTTTATATCTAGATATATTGCTTTTCTTGTTGTAATAGTGTTACCTTATTTTTATCAAATACACTGCTAACAATAAAAGTTAAACTTGTTACTAATAACATTAAGTGTCCCACATCACTAAATATTGTTTTTAATTGTGGGAAAACTAGCCAAGCACCAGCAACTATTATAGAAGATATAATCGTAAGAAATCCTGAATTTTTACTTGCAAATTTAGGACACCAAATTCCAGCTATTACAACTATGGCAATCCCTATAGTCATAGAAAGTGAAACTTTCATAGCACTTAAAATTGTTCCTAATTGTGATGATAATATATAAGTCAAAAATCCTACTACAAGTATTATTATTTTATTTACCATATATGATTTATCTTGTACCTTTTTCCCATATTTTGTTTTGAAAAATACATCGTGACTTACTGTTGTTGCACATCCTATTAACATTGAACATGCTGTTGACATATCTGCTGCCCAAAGCCCTGACAGTGTAAGTCCTGCGATAAAAGGTGATAGAGATAAGATTATTTTTGGTAATGCAAGAGTCGCATCAACACCTGGTATTAACGCTTTTGATGCTATACCAAGCATGGCACACATAAATCCTATAGGTATCATTATTAAGGCACCTATTCTAAATCCATTTACTGCACTTTTATCATCTTTAGAAGTTAATCCTATTTGAATTACACCTTGTAATGAGTTAGTTGTACCACACATAACTACCATCCAAGCAACTATGGCTGCCACACCCATTCCTGAAGTTAAGCTCATATAAGGAACTTCTGGTGTATTAGCAGCCATAATTTGAGCTGCTTCCCATCCACCTTGATTAAATAAAACTACTACAGAAGATACTATGACACCAATGTATATTAATGATATATTTAGTATATTACTTATACTTGCTGATCCCATTCCTCCTACAAATCCTACTAACATAAAGATTAAGAAAGAGAAGAATGTTGCAGTTTTCATAGTGAAAACATCTGGTAATAAGCTGGCAAGTATTGATCCACCTGCTATATATTGAAGAGCTATAATCGTACATTGAATTAATATCATAGCTAAAGTCATTATTATACCAGTTTTTTCATCATAAATAGATTCAACCAACTTAGTTACTGTACTATAACCAGCTTCCCTGAATTTTTTTATTATAAAAGTACTTGCTATAACTGCACCAAATGCCCAAGCCACATTGTACCAACCTGCTGATAATCCAACAGAAAATGCATTTTCTGCTATACCGATGGTAGATGCTCCACCTATAGCAAGACCTGATATGGTTACAGCCGTAATTAAAGTATTATTTTTACCTTTGTATAATAAGAAATCTTCTCCACTTTCCTTAGATTTTTTTGAAATCACTACACTTATCCCAAGTAATAAAACTACATATAAAATCACAATAACCAATGGTATATTCATAATATTTTCCCCCCTAATAAATTTAGTCTTCTTCCAATAAAGGAACCACATTTCCTCCATAAGGAATTACATATACATCTTTATTTTTAAAATTCACTTTATCTAGTAATTCTTTTATATTATCTGAAGCAGTTATTTTCATATCTTTTACTACTTCAGTATCTATAGAACTTAACATCATAACATTGCATTTTGATATAGCTTCACATGCTGCATAAAATATATATCCGCCTATAGTAAAGTTTGCTCTTAGTTCTTCATCCAAAACACCTCTTTTTAATGGATCTATCCAACTAAAGAAATCTGGTGCTCCACCACCTTCACTACACTCAGCTAGTAATATTAATGTACCTCCCTTTTTTACTGCTCTAGTTGCATTAAACAATGATTTTGTTGATTGATATAAGTTAATATCTTTTGGATATCCTCCGCAACTTGCAATTACTATATCAGCTTCTTTTTTTATTGGTAATCCATAAGAATCATCAACATATTTACAACTTTTTAACCATGCATCATGGAAATCACCACATATTAATTTGCTATGTTTTGATGATGAATTTACTATTATATTTATCCCAAAAGCCACATCTATAAGTTTTGCAGCTTCATTCATATCTTCGTTTATTGGATTATGATTTAAGAGTCTTGCTCCAACTAAAGGATCTGATCTTTTTTCTGTTTTACTTAAACTTTGAATATGATTTTGTCTTATTGTTTGCCTTCCAGCCACACCAGGTATTACACTTTTTCGTCCTCCTCCAAATCCTGCCATTATATGATGCACTGTCCCTGTCACCATTATTACCTTTCTTTCTACAACTAAAGGATTAACATACACTTCTGTTCCTGATGGAGTTGTTCCAACTTTCACCAAATCATCTGCATCACAATCATGATTTACTACTTTTACCTTATCATAAACTGACTTTGAAGCCAGTTTACAAAGTTCTTCTTCACTTTGTTTTCTATGACTTCCAAGAGCCACAACCACAACTATATTTTCATATTTTACCTTTAATTCTTCAGTTAAGTAATTTACCAATTGCTCACATATTAAATCTTGTCTTTGCCAAAATCGTGTTAAATCGCTAATTACTATAGTTACTTTATCATCTTTATCTATAATTTCATTTAAAGGTTTTGAGTTTACAACTTCTGTAGTTATACCTTTTATAAAAGCTTCATGTAAATCTTTTATTTCATCCATGGGTTTCTCATTTAAAATTTCTACTGACTTTGCTCCCTCTAAATTAATACTGATCTTTTCTTTTCCATATTTTAATTCCACTGTATTCATAATTAACCTCCAAATATTTGTATTCTGCTTATTGTATAAATTGCAGAATATTCAGTAACCTATTTTTATAATTATTCTGCATCTACTTCTAGTGTTAATAAAAAAATTCACTTAATCCACTGAATGGATGTTCTGCTTCATGTCACCAACGCCCTTGAAAAGCAGGCCCGTTGCTCCTTTAATCAGTTGTAAATTACACTTTATCCATAAAGCAGATAAATTATAGTTTTCTAAGAATTAAAAAAAGCCCTCGTCCTCTAAAGGACGAGAGCCTATCTCGCGTTACCACCTTAATTTATAAACAACTCACATTGCTTATCTTAGTAAGTACTCCTTGGAATACCCTAACACTATAACGTGTGTTATCACGTCACATCCTACCAAGCTATGCCCTTCAGTGTGAAGCTCAAAGATGAATTCATAATTAACTTAGTTCGCACCTCTCATCAACCGGTTACTTTCTGTTTACCTCGTATAATTATTACTACTTCTTATCATCGCATTTCCATAATCTGAAATTTATATCTAAATAGTAGTTATATTTTTCATCTTTGTCAACACATTTTTAAAATTTTCTGAATTTATTTATTTCTAACTAAATTTAAATTAACTAAAACTTTTTCTTCATCATTTACTATTACCTTATTTTTTTCAACTAAACTTATAAGTACAAATGTTATTCCACTTACTACTATCATCCAGTACCCTATATCTTTAAAAATTTCATGAAGAGCTGGGAACACTAACCATGCACCTGCTGCAAATATTGAAGATAATATGGTGAAAAATCCTGCATTTTTACTTGAAAACTTAGGACACCAAAGCCCTGCCACTACTATTATAGAAGTTCCTATTGCCATTGATAAACATACTTTCATTGCACTTAATATAGTTCCAAGCTGTGATGATAATATATAAGTTAAAATTCCAACTACTAATATTATTATTTTATTTATCATAAATGATTTATCTTTTAGCTTACTTCCTGCTTTTGTTTTAAAAAATACATCATGACTAACTGTAGTAGAACATCCTATTAACATGCTACATGCTGTTGACATATCAGCTGCCCATAATGCTGATAGTGTAAGTCCTGCCATAACTGGTGGTAAACTCATTATGATCATTGGAAGTGCTTGTGTTGCTTCCACATTAGGAATTAATGCTTTAGAAGCTATCCCAAGCATAGCACATATAAATCCTATAGGTATCATTAAAAGTGCCCCTATTCTAAATCCATTTACTGCGCTTTTATCATCTTTAGATGTTAAACCTATTTGAACAACTCCTTGTACTGAGTTTGTGTTACCACACATAACTATCATCCAGGCTATAATTGCAGGTATCCCCATACCCGAAGTTAAACTCATATATGGTACATCTAGTGTATTGGCTGCCATTACCTGAGCAGCTTCCCATCCACCTTGATTGAATAAAACTAGTACTGCTGATGCAATTACACCTATATAAATCAAAGAAATATTTAATATATTACTTATACTTGCTGATCCCATTCCTCCTACAAATCCTACTAACATAAAGATTAAGAAACTGAAGAATGTGGCAGTTTTCATATCAAATACATCTGGTAACAAACTAGATAATATTGATCCACCTGCTATATATTGAAGAGCTATAATTGTACACTGAATTATTATCATTGCTATGGTCATCATTACTCCTGCTTTTTCATCATATACTGATTGAATTAACTTTGTAACTGTACTAAATCCTGATTTTCTTAACTTTTTCACTATGGTAAAACTTGCTATTATTGCTCCAAAAGCCCAGGCCACATTGTACCAACCTGCTGATAAACCTACTGAAAATGCATTTTCTGCTATACCTATAGTAGATGCTCCACCTATTGCCACACCTGCTATTGTAACAGCTGTAACCATTGTACTATTTTTATTTTTATATAATAAAAAATCATCTCCGCCGTCTTTTTTAGATTTTTTTGATACAACAACACTAATTCCAAGTAACATTATTACGTATAAAATAACAATTATTAATGGTATATTCATTTTAATTTCCCCCTTTTTATAAATTATTTTTAAGTATGTTTTTTACATATTGTATTTTTATAAAGGTTGCAACTACTTTATTAAAATACACTTACTATAATTACTTTACTCATGAGTTTATTTTTTCAAAATATTCTGTATTTTAAACTTAAAATTTATCACACATTTTATTTGTGGCTTATCTAAAAATAAAAAAAGCCCTCGTCCTCAAAAGGACGAGAGCTTATCTCGTGTTACCACCTTAATTTATAAGTAACTCACATTACTTACCTCTATAAGTACTCCTAGGAATACTCTGTCACTATAACGCGTGAATACGTCACATCCTACCAAACCAAAGTTCTTCAGTGTGAAGCTCCAAGATGTATTCATAATCAAATAACTATGCACCTCTCATCAACCGGTAACTTTCTGTATACTTCTCTTTTAATTACTACTTGTTCTTATCATCGCTTACATTTTTAATTTGATTTAATAGTAGTTTCATTTTTTTATATTGTCAACTATTTTTATAAACTTTTTATAAATTCATTATACTCTTCTTCTGTTTTTGGAACTGTTATTTCTCCACCTTGTAATTTTTCAATTTGTTCATTAACATAATCTAATATATCTTGTGGGACTAAATTTTTAGTAGTATCTGGTATCCCTACTGCATTTTCTTCTAAACCATATACTGTTTCTGTTCCACCTTCAAATTTTCCGTTAACAAAATCTTTCACTGTTTCATATATTCCAACATCAACTCTTTTTATGGCTGAAGTTAATACATTATCAACTGCTAAATCACTTTGATCTCTATCTACACCTATTCCATATTTCCCAGATTCTTTTATAGCTTCTATAGCACCTGTTCCAACATCTCCACCTGCTATAAATATTACATCTGCTTTATTTGCCATCATTTGATTAGCTATTGCTTTTCCTTTTGCTTGATCAGTAAAAGAGTTTGCATATTGTGACTGTATTTCACAATCAGTGTTTGCTGTTTTTACACCAGCCATATATCCATATTTAAAAGTATCTATAACTGAAAGTTGCATTCCACCTATAAATCCTACATTATTCGTTTCACTCATTTTAGCAGCTATTAAACCTACTAAGTAAGCCGATTGTTCTGCATTAAATAATACTGACTTTACATTTGAAGGTATTTGTTCAAATGTTTCATCTACCATTAAGAATTTTTGCTCCGGATAATCTTTTGCAGCCGTTTCTATTGTTTGTGATAATTTTGAACCTACCCCTACAATTAAATCCACTTCTTCATCTACTAGTGTTTCAACATTTGTTGCATAATCTGCATCTTGCTTTGATTCTAAATATTTAATTTCTACACCTAATTCTTTTTTAGCTCTTTCTAAACCTTCCCATGCTGACTGATTAAATGATTGATCATTTACTCCTGCAACATCTGTTATCATAGCAACTGTATATTTATCTTTGTTACTTCCTTCATCATCTGATTTTCCTGCACACCCTGTTAAAAATGATGTTGATATAATTCCTGCCATTGCAAGTGTTACTATTTTTTTGAATTTCATTTTGTCTTTACCTCTCTGTCTTAAAATTATTACATAATGACACTTGTATGTTTACATATTATTTATAACTTCTTTTTCAGTTATTTGGGGTAATAAAAAAATCCCTTTACCCAAAAGGATAAAAGGATGCCTACACACTAATATTAATAAAATATGTAACTATTCTTTTTAGCCTCTCTGGACTATTTTAAAGTATCAATATTTAATTCTTAAGGTAGTATAATATATTTTATATATATTGTCAACATTATTTATTTTTATTTTTTACCCCATACAAATTATTATGATTATCTGTTTATTGTCTTCAATTTAAAAAGAACTTAGCACTTCATATAGCGCTAAGTTCTTAATTTACTTTATATTATTTTTGTAGTAATTCAAAGTATCCTGATGGATGGAAGAAATATATTGATCCATTATCTTTATCTACTAAGTAAGCCATATCAGTTTCTATATCTGGTAAAAATACATATCCTCTTATTCCTTTTTCTTGCATTGCCTCAAAAGTATTTTCATCACCTTGGTATGTATAAGTAAAATCAGCTTCTTCAACCTCTTTTATATATTTATTTAAAATTGCTTTAGCTTCTGATTTTGTCATTCCTGTTTGAACTTCTTCTTTATATTTGTCGTCATCTACAACTGTTTCTTCAGCTGGTTTACTAGATTCTTCTTTTTTAGATTCTTCCTTTTTATTATCTACTTTTACCTCTTCTTTTTTATTATCTACCTTTACTTCTTCTTTTACAGGCTCTTTATTTTCTGCTACTGTAGTTTCAGATTTTACAGGTTTAGTAGTATTTTCATTTTGTGTTGTTTTACCTTCACTATTTGTTACAACTTGTGTATTTTCAGTATTTGTAGCTTGCTCAACTTTTACTGGTTTTACATTTTCTTGTTCATCATTTTGTGAGATTGCATTTGTAATTGGAGTTATTAATAATGCTCCTGTTAATAATAAAGTTATTGCTATAATTCCTTTTTTCATTTTCAACACTTCCTCATAATTTATTTTAAGATTTATTGGTTTTTATCTTTTTTCTTTTATTTATATTATTATAATATCATTACCCCTTGAAAAATTACAGTTACACAGTTGTCACTTAGGATTACAAAATAGTAACACATATGATTACAGGAATGTTACCAAATTTCAAGATTATGTAAAATTTACTCTATCCCTGTATTTGAATTTGAGAATAGTGTCGTAAATAATGCTTGTACATTATCTTTCATACTAAAATAGTTACATAATATTAAAAAACAGAGTTATATATTAAACTCTGTTTTTATTAAAATATAAATATTTTATTCTTTGTTTATTTTAAGATACATTTCTAAACCTTCTTTCAAAAGTATTGCTGCTTTCGTTAAATCTTGAGTATTTAGTATATATGCCAATCTTATTTCATCAACTCCCAAACCTGCTGTTTGATAAAAACCTTCTGCTGGACAAGGCATTACTGTTTCTCCATTTATCTCAAAATCACTTAATAACCATTTTGTAAAGTGATCTGCATTTTTTACAGGTAGTTTTGCCACAATGTAAAAAGCGCCACTTGGCTTTTTGCAAATTACTCCAGGAACTTTCATAAGTTCATTATATAGTACATCTCTTCTTTGTTTGTATTCTTCATTTACTTCTTTCAAGTATGAACTATTTGTTTTATAAAGTTCTATAGCTCCTACTTGTTCCAAAGTAGGTACAGACAATCTAGCTTGGCACAGTTTAAGTATTCCTTCCATAAATGGCTTGTTCTTAGAAGCTAAAGAACCAATTCTTGCACCACAAGCACTATATCGTTTTGAAACAGAATCTACAATTATAGCTCTATCTTTTACTCTGTCAATAGTTCCTATACTTATATACTCACCTTCATAAACAAATTCTCTGTAAACTTCATCTGCTATTATCCATAGATTATGTTCAACTGCTATATCAGCAATCATTTCCAATTCTTCTTTAGTATATACTACACCTGTTGGATTACCTGGATTAGAAAATAATATAGCCTTAGTTTTATCATTAATTTTTGATACTATTTCATCTTTGTTTGGTAAATGGAATCCATTTTCAGCAAAAGTAGTAATAGGATTAATATTCACTCCTACTGATTTTGAAAAATTTAAATAATTTGAGTAAAAAGGCTCAGGAACTAATACATTATCACCTTCGTCACAAATAGTAAGCATGGTAAATAATAATGCTTCACTACCTCCATTGGTAATTAAAATCTCATCATTTTCAAATTCTAAGTTATAATTAGTATAATACTTTCTTATAGCTTCAATAAGCTCTGGCAAACCTTCCGATAAAGCATACTCTAAAACTTCACCTTTATATTCTCTTATGGCTTTTAGAAAACCTTCTGGTGTTATTATATCTGGTTGACCTATATTTAAATGATAAACTTTTTTACCTTGATTTTTGGCCTTTGCAGCAAAAGTTAATAACTCCATTATCGTTGATGATGGAACTGATTGTATTCTTTTTGAAATATTCATACATTTTCCTCCTAATTTATTTCCTCAAACTTAGAATTTCCATATATCTCGAATAATATTTTGTAAATTCTGTTGGTCAAAATTATATATTGAAAATAAAAAAGCTAAGAATATGTTATTTACACATCCTTAGCTTATTTTTATAAGTTTTTTTCAAATTTTTCTATATTCATTTCTAAATTCTTAATTATAAATTCTATACACTTATCATCAAATGGAGATATTAAATTACCTGTTTTAACTATTTGTAAAAATGACTGAGTTCCTCCAACTCTACAAATTCTCAAGTAATCTTCCCATCCCTTTTCTCTATTTTCTTCCATCTTCTTAAGGAATTGGAATGCACAAATTTGTGCTAATACATAGTCAATATAATAAAATGGGTCCTTAAATATATGTCCTTGTTTGAAGAACCAACATCCTTTTTCCAATATTTTATTATCTTCATAATCCCTATGTGGTAAATATTTTTTCTCTAAATTTCTCCATACTGTTTTTCTTTCATCCTTAGTCATATTAGGGTTGTCATATACAATATGTTGGAATTCGTCTACTACAACACCATAAGGCAAGAATTTTATAGCTGAAGTTAAATGAGCAAACTTATATTTGTCAGTATCTTCTTTAAAGAAAATATCCATCCAAGGATAAGTTATAAACTCCATACTCATAGAGTGAATTTCACAACTATCTAAAGTTGGGAAGTTTATTTCTTGCATATCTATATGTCTAGACATAAATAGTTGGAATGCATGACCTGCCTCATGAGTTAATACATCCATATCCTCGCTAGTCCCATTAAAGTTTGAGAAAATGAAGGGAGCTTTGTAATCTGGTATATATGTACAATATCCTCCAGCAGATTTGTTATGCTTAGTTTCTAAATCCATAAGATTATTTTCTAGCATAAAATCAAAGAACTCTTTTGTTTCTTTTGATAATTCATTATACATTTTTATTCCATTTTCTATAATATAATCTGAATCGCCTTTAATAGTTGCATTTCCATCTAAAAATTCTAAATTTTCGTCTATATAAGTTAATTTATTTAAGTTTAATCTTTTAGCTTGTTTTTCATATAGTTTGTTACAAAGAGGAACTATATATTCTAATACTTGCTTTCTTAAATTAACTACCATTTCTGGATTATAATCTGTTCTATCCATTCTGATATAACCTAATTCTGTAAAATTATTAAATCCTAACTTTTTAGCTATATCATGTCTTACTTTTACTAAATTATCATAAATTTCATCAAATTCTTCTTCATGTGCTTCAAAATAGTTATAATAAGCTTTAGAAGATTCTTCTCTCTCTTTTCTATCTTGAGATAGCATATATTTATAAAGACCAGATAAATTCAACTCTTCACCGTTGAAATTAATTTTTGCTGAAGCTAATAACTTTGTGTATCTAGACATTAATTTATTTTCTTCTTGTAACTGCGGTATTATATCCGGTGAAAAAGATTTTAGAGAGTATTCACATATTTTGTAAAATTGCTCACTAAAGTCATTTATTATATTATCTTTAAATTTAGAATTAATAATAGCTTTGTAAAAATCTGAATTTAATTCTGTATAAAGAGGCCCATATTCATCCCAATACTCTGTTTCTTTTTCATAAAACTCATCTGCAGTATTTATACTGTTTCTTATTGAAGCTATAGTAGACATAGTTTCAATATTCTTTCTAATATTATTTAATTCCATTATATACTTATGTTGTTCTTTATAATCATCAGCATCTTTTATTCTATTTACTAAATCTAAAAATGATTTTTTTATTTCTTCATAATTAGGTCTTTCGTATTTATAATCTTGAAACTTCATTTATTACCTCCTAAATTTTGTAATAAATATAATTTATCATATACAAAGTATTTTGCCAATTATCACATTATTATCTAGTAATTTTCCTAGCTAAAGTGGCTGTCCAAACTCCAACCATTGTAACTCCCAACAACATCTCCACACATGATAATAATACACTATATCCTATTGGAAATATATCACCATATCCAACTGTTGTGAAAGTAACTAAACTAAAATAAAAACAATCTATTAAATCCATATACATTAGTTTTCTTGGTAAATAGGATAATATATTTAAATTATAATGAATTATCCTTTCATTAATGCTAAGACCTGAAAACATATATATTATTGCAAATATTAATACTATCTCTAAAGATGATATAAGAGCAAATGTAGGCCTTTCACCATATCCACATGAATAATAAAAAATATCTGACTTTAACCTTTCAATTCCTTTTAAAGATTTTCTCTCTGCACATTTTGCAAGATAATAATATTCTCCTGAATGATTAAACAATCCATTTTTTTCAAATACTTCAGATATACTTTTATATGCTTTAAAAATATTTTCATAAGATTTTTTATCTTTTCTATTTAACTTTAATAAATCAATAAATGTATTTTCATCTACTTTACTTGAAAATTCATCTTCAAAATTTAACATATTTATATCTGTTTTTATAGTCTTCATAGCTTTTAAGTCACAATCTGCAAAAACTATATCATTAATAAAACATTGATTAAAAATCACATTCCTAAGACTAGTAAATGAAAATTTGACTTCAATAAACCTAGTAAATTCAAATACCATATCTTTCATATTACTTTTATAAAAAATGCAGTTTTCAAATACACAATTTGATTTAAATAAAGCTATAATTTTTTTCTCATCTTCAAAATTGCAATTTGAAAAATGTACATTACTAAATTTACAGTTTTCAAATATGCTTCCCATAAATGTACAGTTTTCGAACTTAATATTATTAAAATAACAATCAGAAAATTTATTGTAATCAATTTTTTTATTAGATACATTTTTGTATATATGTTTTGAGTCAAGATTTTTAGTTCCTATGGTTCTATTTTCAATATTAGCAAATGGATCTTGCACTTCTTCAAGATTAAGTACTTCTTTATTTTTACCATAAATATCATTGGACTTGTTCTTATTATCATTTCTGTAACTTTTCATCATAGTATTTAGTTTTTCATTACTTTTTAAAAGTCTTTTTTCTAATTCTATATTTATTATTTTTCTATTCTTATCAAAATCATAGATTTGCATAATATCTCCTTTATATAATTATTTAATATATATATTGATTTTTATTTTTCAAAATCCTTTATTGTTAAATATTTTTGTTTTTTATTTTGTAATAATCTAAATTCTTTTTTAATATGTATTAAATATAAAAATTTACTCCTTTATAAAATTGGGGGGATATTATGAAAAAAGATAATAAAATTTTAGAGGATAAATTACCAAGAAACTGTTGCACCTTTTGCTCTCATTTAAGCTTAGAAGGTCCTGACGAAAACTTTAGATATTATATAAAATGTGTAATTAATAATGAAATTCCAAACCCAACTGACTGCTGTGAATTTTTCGATCAAGAACACACAAATTTAACTACTTGTGATTTAGATTATTTATATTTAGATTTTCTTGAAACTAGTCTCAGAATAAAATATGAAGACTATCTCAACTCTTTGTACTGGCAATTATTTAAAGAAAACACCTTAAAGAAACACAATTATTCTTGTTCAATTTGCAATTCTATGGATAATGTGGATGTTTATCATGTTAATAAAAAATTAGGCCGAGAAACAGATGAAGATGTAGTTGTATTATGCAATAAGTGTGCTCCAAATAATACAAAGTAATTGTATAAAATAATATAACCTACATATATTATTTTTAATGTAGTTTGTAAAGGAGGTCTAAAATTTGGATACTAGTTTAAGATGTGATGCAACAAGGTGTATACATAACAATAGTAACTATTGTTATGCAGGAAGAATAAGTATTGATGGACGTCTAGCAGATGATATTGATGATACTTACTGCTCTACGTTTAAAGAAAAGGACTATCAGCAATTTACTAGTTCAATTTATGGAGATGATAAGTTAGATCCTACTACTATACAAAATATAAAATGTGAGGCAGTAAAATGTTCATACAATGATAACAAATATTGTACTGCAAAACAAATAAAAATAAACAGTGGAAATGCCAGTTGTGATATGTTTAATGAAGAATAAATATTTAATATAGAATTTTTTAATAAAAAAAGAAGCCACTAAAAGTAGCTTCTCTTTTTATTTTTATTCTTCTTCAACTTCTGCACAAGTTTCTACTTGCTGAACACTCTCTTTATATTTTAAAGATTTAATGCTTTCTATTACACTTTCATGAATTAGCGACTTAGAATCAATACGACTTATTTTAAATGCAATTTGTATGGCATATCCTAACCCAAATCCACTTATTATCGTTCCAATTCCAACACTTCCTCCTAAAATCCAACCTGATGTTAGCGCTGTTAATTCTATAATAGTTCTTATTGTTCCTACAGACTTTGATGATCGTTTATTTATAGCTAGCATTAAACCATCTCTCGGACCACTACCAAGTGCTGGTTTTAAGTATAGTACTGTAGCTATTGCAGCTAAAACTATACCTATTAACATCATAATAATACCTGTAAATAAATTATTTGCATAAGGAATAATATTTAATCCTTCAAATATATCTAAAAAAGTACCTATAAGAAATACATTTCCTAAGGTTGCAAATCCAATTCCCTCACCCATAAATGCATCAATTATTATAATTATAACTCCTACTCCTATGGATATTTGCCCCATAGTAAGCCCCGTTTTTAAAGAAATACCTTGATGAAGTACATCCCATGGACTAAGACCAATATTAGCATGTATCATTACTACTATAGCTAATCCATAGACTATAAATCCTAGTAATAATCTAGCTGTAATTCTAATTATTTTGTTCATAACATACTCTCCTCTCTCAAACTAATCATATCAAATAAATATTACAATAGTAACTTAATTTTATAATTATTGTTTAAAATTTTATACATACTCACCTAACTATGAGATTATTTATATTATTAAAATACATAAGTTTTCTACAAATTAGAGAATATCATAATTTCACTGTATATAGAAAAGACATATCTTAAGATATGTCTTGAATGAATCTTTTATTACACTTCACAATTTTCAATTTGTATTATGTAATCATCACAATGCTTACATATAATTATGCTTACTATATAACTATCATCTACAAGATTTGCTCTAGATAGCTTATTAAATGATTTTCCTTTATAATCTTTATCAATAGTACTTATTACATATTTTCCATCTTTAGTGTAAATATAGAAATGATATTCTAAAAACGGGAAGAATTTTTCTTTTTCTTTTATTCCTTTTAAACACTTTGGACATGCTTCTATATAAAATTCTTCATCAAATATTATTTCTTCTGGTGAGTTATTTAATAATTCTATAATCATATCCTTATCAATATTCTTAACTGGCTTTTCATCATCATTGATTAGTTCATCAAAGTTTTCATCATTTAATACGTATTCTTTTTCATCAAAAATAAATTTAAACATTTGGTCACCTCTTTTATTTTCTAAGCTAAAAATAGCATTAATCTTATTATAATATGAAATTATTAAATATCAAGACTATATACTAAAAAATGCCAACAAGTTTTACTTATTGGCATTTTAAAATTTATTTATTCAATTTCAGACTTAAAAGGTGTTGGATGCTTAACTGCTGCTCTATATTCATCATAAGTTATATAACCTTGATCATACATATGTTTTAGTACTACTTTTTGCCTTCTTTTTGCTTCATCATGTTGCATATATTTAGCTGGATTATTTGTTATTCCTGCTAACATAGCACATTCACCTAAGTTTAAGTCCCTAACATCTTTTCCAAAATAAGTTTTAGCTGCATCTGCAACACCATAACTTGCTTTTCCAAAGTATATATTATTTAAATATGCTCCTAAAATTTCATCTTTTGTCATTATTTTATTCATTTTCATAGCATTGTACATATCTCGAATTTTACGCTTCATCGTTCTCTCTTCACTAGTTAGTAGGTTCTTTGATACCTGCATATCGATTGTACTTCCACCTTGTGTTGATTCAGATAAAATATTATTTACTACTGATCTAGCTAAAGATCTAGAATCCACACCTTTATGCTTATAAAATCTTTTATCTTCAGTTGCGACTATAGCGTATTTTAAATCATCTGGTATTTCGTCAATTGGAACAATATTTTGAGATACATAACTATTATAAATTAAATCTTTTGTAACATCAGGAACTCCTTTAACAGATACTGCTACTAATAAAGATGCAAATATACTTCCTACAAATGTTAGCATTAATAAAATAGTTAAACACTTTCTTATTATATGATATCTTATTTGTCTTTTTTTATCTCTTTTATTATAGAATATTTCTTTTTCCAATTCGAAATTTTCATCTATTTCTTTTCTATTTATTCTACTTGTTTCTTGCTTATTTTCATAATTTATTATATTTTCTTGTTTATTTTCATAATTTATTATATTTTCTTTATTTTGGATTTTATTTGAATTACTAGAGCTAATCTTTTTTCGCCTTATTTTATTATCACTACTATCATAATAACTCATATATACCTCCTTACTTGTTAAATTAATTATACCTTGTAATTTAAAATAAATCAAAGTACAAAATTGTAATATTATATTATGTCTAATGTAAGGTATACATGAGTTATATGTAGAAAAAAGTCTTCATTTAAATATTTATAGTTTTTATAATTTTTTCTTTATTAATATCACCTAAATTTTCAAAAACTAATTTTAGAGGTGTGTTTTTCTCCTCTAGTACCACTCCTAATTTTATTTCTTTTTTCTCACCACTATCTAATGTTCCTATAAATCCTAAATATTCATTTTGACTTTGTATAAAAGATTGTAATTTTTTATCACCTTGATATATGGAGTAGTTTATATTTGCTAATTCTAAATATTCTAATCCTGTGTTTGTAATATCTACAGTAATAATTGAATACGCTTCATACATTTCATCTAGATTTATGGCACTATTTATTGTTTCTATATTCGTAATTTCTATTTTAATATTTTTATTATCAATATTATTTACAGATATTGATTTCTTAAAATTACTATTTTGATTATTATAATAATTTGTATTATTAATACTAAACAATGCAGATAATATTGTTAAGCAAATTGTAAATGCTTTTATCATGATACTCCTCCTTGTCAAAGGTATTTTAACCAAATTATAGAAATTTATTTATTACTCTATCAGCATTTAAATTATCATTTTATGTATTAATATTTTTCCATAAAAACATTAAATTTCATTTCAAAAACCACTTGCAAACTTTGTCGGATTTTGTTATTATAAATGTACAGTTATTTCCCCAATAACTGATTACTTCCCAAATAAAATATATTCCCTAATAAACCCCTTTTTATAATATATTTTAGAACCCTTACTTGATCGGTTAAAGTAAGGGATTTTTTTATTTATATTCTTATTATTTCTTTTTTATTTAACTAATTTATATATCTACATAAAACTAATAAAAACTTCTTTGTTAACTTCTACAAATTTTCTTTAATTTTTTTAAAAATACACTTGCAAACTTTGTCGAAATTTGTTATTATAAGTATATAGTTATTTCCCCAATAACTGATTACTCCCCAAATAAAATATATTCCCTAATAAACCCCTTTTTATAATATATTTTAAATAAAAACCCTACTTGAACGGATTAAAGTAGGGTTTTTTCATTTTCTTTTATAATTTTTCTTATTATTCTATAGCCTTGAGCTTTACTTTCCAATCCCATATTGCTTTCAGTATGCTTTACAAGATTAGATTCTATAGACCATATTTTATCTTCTCTTTTTAAGATTATATATTTATCATCATTTATCCACGTATAATAATCTTTTTTTCTTTTATCATATCTCCAATCAAGATTTTCATTAATTTTTGCTAAATCATTTAAAATTTCTAATATATCATTATATCTATCTTCTCTATTTACTTGTAAGCATTTTTCTATAATTTGTATTAGTGACTTAGGTATATGAGGTAAATATTTTTTCCTAACAGGAAATTTCCCTTTTGATATAGCGATTTTTAAGTCATTTAAATTTTTATATCTTTTAAGCTGTTTATTATATTCTTCATTTCCATTACACATTCTGTATAAAGTTGTTCCAACTTGGTAAATATCTACGTTATTATCTACAGTAGATGTAAAACATTGTTCTGGAGCTATATGCTTATAATAAACATTTTTTAATTTTCCGCATCCATGATTATCAAGTTGTATTGCAGATCCAAAATCACCAAGTATAGCTCCATTATTATCATCTATAAGGATATTATTTGGCTTTATATCGCAGTGAATAATATTATTATCATGTATATAATAAAGAGCAGAAAGAAAATCTATTGAATATTTTATAATCTCTCTAACTGTTAAGTATCTTGAGTCTAACAAATGATTTAATGATCCATTTCTATAGTAAGGCATAGTTATATAAATATACTCATCATCATATGTTGCATAATTAATCTTTATAATATTCGGGTGATTTAATGAAGATATTTTTTTCGATTCTTCAAAATATTTATCATATTCCTTCAGTTTCTTTTTATCTATTTGTTTTAATATCATCTCACAGTTAAGTTGTTTATCCTCTACTATATATAAGGCAGAGTTTACTCCTTCTGAATTAATCTTTTGTAATATTTTTAAATTAAGCTTTGGACTTATCTCCATAACATTACTCCTTTACTTGAAAATAATTCTTCAAGAACTCCCTCCATCTTAACTGCATCCACTATCTCGACACCAATATCATTATCAACCTCCAAATTATATTTTTCAATATTATACTGATCAATAATTGTACTTATTAATTTTTTTATATAATATAACTTATCACCCATACTAAAAGATATAGGCAATATAATTTCATCGTCTTTAATTTTTCTTTTTTCATTTTCATCATAGTAAACTATGTAAAACTTAACTTTATCTATATAAATATTTACATAAATGTGATTCATATTTATTCCCCCTATTATTCCTACTAATATATAATATGAATCTATATATTTATTGAACACAAAAATTACATACTAAAAAAGAGCTATATAAATATAGCTCTTTTTATCAATTATATAAGACCTGGAAAAACTTCATCCTTTATTATTAAAAATAACTCTGCTGTAGCTTTTGTATCACTATCAGCCCTGTGAGCATTTTCATTAATAATATTGTAATAATTACATGCAGTCTCCAGTTTTTTATTTTTCCCTTTATAAGATTTACATTTTTTAAGCATTTCCATAGTGCATAAATGATTTTCAATCAACTCTAAATTGTATTTTTCCAAATAGTAGTTTAAAAATTTCAAATCAAATTTAGCATTATGAGCTATCATAACTCTATTACTTAAAAATTTTCTAAATCTAGGTAAAACAGTTTCTATACCTTCTTCATTTTCTACCATTTCATTTGTTATACCAGTTATTTCTGTTATAAAAGGAGGTATAGTTTTATTTGGTTTTATTAACCTTGAGTAGTTTCTCACTATTTTATTATCTTTTATTTCTGTTATTCCTATTTCTATTATCTCACAACCATTATATGGGTCTAATCCTGTAGTTTCTAAATCTACTACCACATATTCTTGCATAAATATTACTCCTTCTTTAAAAAGATTATAAGTAATTTAATGGGTTTTGAGGAGTTCCATTTACTCTAATTTCAAAGTGTAGATGTGGTCCTGTTGATCTTCCTGTTGATCCGATTTTAGTTACAACTTGTCCTTTTTTAACTCTATCTCCTACCTTTACTACTAAAGAGCTATTATGAGCATAAAGTGATACCAATCCATTATCATGTCTTATCATTACTGTATTTCCATAACTACCTTGAACACCTGAGTAGATTACTGTTCCACTAGCAACAGCCACAGCAGGAGTTCCAGTAGGTGCTGGTATATCTATTCCTGTATGTAATTTTTTAACACCTAATACAGGATGTATTCTATATCCAAAAGGAGAAGATATTCTGCTATATCCAGGTACTGGCCATGATCCATTTGATATTACAGCCGTTGAATTATTAGAAGTAGATGAATTATTAGAAGCCTCATCATTTCTTGCAGCCTCTTCTGCAGCTTTTTTCGCTGCTTCTTTAGCTGCTTCTTCTGCTGCTATTTTTTGTAGTTTTTCTTCTAACTCTTCTTCTTCTTTAATTAACTCATTTTTTAACTCTTTTAGTTCTGCCTCATCTTCCTCTAAACTTTCTTTGTCTTTTACTAGCTCGTCTTTTATTACTTTTTCTTCTTCTTTATTTTTGTCTAGCGTTGCTTTTTTCTCTTCTATTTCTTTTTTGTCAGATTCTAAATCTTCTAACATTTGCTTATCTTGTGCTATAACCTCTTGAACTATGTAGATGTTGTTTAAGAAATCAGAAATAGAATTACTACTTAGTATAACCTTTAAATATCCAAGAGTATAGTTGTTATTTATGACTTTTAATCTTTGACCTAAACTCTCCTCATTTGAAGATATATCTTCTTTTAACTGCTTAATTTCTGATTTTATTTTTTTAGATTCAAAGTTTATTTTTTCTATTCTTTCATTTGCGCTGTTAATTTTTTCTTCAACTTTTGCTATTTTTTCATTTAAATTATTTATTTTTTTATCTAGTTCTTCTTGTTCTTCTTGATTAGCTTTTAATTTACTTTCTGTACTCTCAGCATTAACGTATATTGCATTACCAGCTGAAAATAACATTGAGCATATTAAAGCCACTGAAATTATTTTCTTCATATTTTCCCCCAAACTTATTTTTTAAACTTTTAAATATTTCTTTACAGATAATCCACTTCCTAGTATTCCTACTATTATTCCTGTAACAAATAATACTAGAATTAGTAAGTAAGATACACTTGAAAGAGGTAACATCATATCTCCTATAATTGAATTTAGAGAAATTTGTACATTTTCAAGTACATATTGATACATTCCTATACAGATTCCTAAAGATATCATTGAGCCAAATAAACCTATTATACATCCTTCTACTATAAATGGAGCTATTACAAATCTGTTGCTCCCACCTATATATTTTATAACCTGTATTTCTTCTTTTTTACTATATACTCTAGCTTTTATTGTGTTTGATATTAATACTAAACAAATTATTAATAAGAATCCTATTACAACGCTTCCAAATTGTTTTACCGTATTAGAAGCCTTTAAAAAGTTTTCCATAATCTCTTCGTAGTATTGAACTTCTACAACACCTTCTATTTTTTCCATGTTTTTTGCTAAAGTTTTTATTTTCTGTGAATCAGCAATAGTCACTATATAATAATCATCTAAAGGATTTTTCACTCCTTCTAATAATGATTTATCATCACCAAAACTTTCTTTCATGCTATCAAAAGCTTCATCTTTTGTTTGATATTTAACACTTACAACTCCATTTATCTTGGACAACTCTTCTTTTATATTTAGAGTATCATCTTCACTTAACTTTGAATCTAAAGCTACTCTAATTTCATTTACTTCATCTTGTGTTTTTCCCATAAATGAATTAATATTTAGTACTATACACAATACTATACCAAGTATTGCTAATACAGACGTTACTGAAACAACAGATATAAAACTCATAGTTTTATTACTAAACACGCCTTTTAATCCTTGTTTTAAACTATATGTTATCTTTGATATTATCTTCATTACTCGCACCTCTTTGTGTCATAAACTATTTTTCCACCTTCAATTTTGACAATTCTTCTAGGGAATTCTCTCACTAACTCTAAGTTGTGAGTAGCCATTAATACTGTAATGCCTTTTTTATTAATTTCATCTAAAAGTTTCATTATTGATATTGAATTATCCATATCAAGATTTCCTGTACACTCATCGGCTATTATAATTGAAGGATTATTTACTAATGCTCTTGCTATTCCAACTCTTTGACATTCTCCACCTGATAATTCTTCTGGATATTTCTTGTATTTATGAGCTATACCTACTCTTTCTAAAGCTTCCATAACTTTTTTCTTTATATTCTTTGGATTTTCTCCTACTACCCTAAGAGCTAGCTCCACATTTTCATAAACTGTTTTTTCTTTAATCAGTCTGTAGTCTTGAAAAACTATTCCTATATTTCTTCTATACTTATGTAAAGATCTATTTTTTATATTAGTTATATTCTCTTCATTAACTACAATCCTTCCATCAGTAACCTTTTCTTCTCTAGTTATAAGTTTAAGAAGACTTGATTTCCCTGCCCCTGAATGTCCTACTAGAAAAACAAATTCCCCTTTATCTATTTTAAGATTTATATCTTTCAGGCATTTATTACCGTCAGAATACTCTTTCTCTACTTTTGTAAATTTAATCATTTTCTCACTCCATATATTCTAGTTTTCATTGTCTAATTAGTTACAATTTTGTTACTTTCTTATTTATTATACCATTTTTTTGTTAAATTTTAAGATAAAAAATAAAATTTTATATTTTTTCCAAAAAAAAGAGCTTGAAACTTATTAAAATTAAGTTTCAAGCTAAAAAAAGTAATTTATTTCTTATCTTTTAAATAAACTAATCCATTTCCTTGTACAGTTCTTGGATATCCTAGATTTTTTGTATATTTTATAAGTTGGGCATAAATCTCTTCTTGAGTCAGATCCCTTTGGAATTCTTCTCGTGACCAATTTTTAAGTAGTGCTAAACTTCCAGTTACATGAGGAGCTGCCATACTAGTTCCGCTTAAACTTGCAAATTGATTATTAGGATAGGTAGATATAATATCAACTCCTGGAGCTACCAAATCCACAACTAAATTGGAATTTGAAAAGCTAGCTGGTACTCCTTTTTTATCGACTGCACCAACAGATATTACATCTACATAAGATGCTGGATATGAATATTCAAAAACGTCGGCATTTCCATCCCCTTCATTTCCCGCTGCACAGACGACTAAAATATTGTTATTAACGGCATTTTTAATCGCTTTTTCCAACTTAGGATCATCATTTGGCATTCCTAACGACATTGATATAATATCAACTTTTTTTTCAACAGCATAGTTAATTGCATTAATCACCCAACTTACTTTACCACTGCCACTTCTATCAATAGCTTTTAACACATATAAATTAGCCCATGGAGCCACTCCAACTATTGTATTATTATTACCATTAGCTGCTATAATTCCTGCCACATGGGTACCATGACCAACTCTATCAATTACAATATTAGGATTTTTCTTATCTTCATCTGTAAAATTTTTAACAAATACTATATTATCTTTTAGACTTTCGTGTTCTATATCACAACCAGAATCTATCACTGCAATATTTATTCCCTCTCCTCTATTGGATTCACTCCACAGATTTTTTGCTTGAATCATAGTTACACCATATGGAGTTTTTCCAGAATTTTTCACACTACGATTCATAGTAAAGGGAAGAAGTTTTACTGTAAAATCTTCACTTTGTTTTTTCATGATATTCACTCCAATATTATCAAATTATATATTAGAAACATCTCTTACAAAATAAGATCTAATGTTTTTAATCACTTCTCTTTCATTACTTAAATCAACATTATAAATATACTCTTCTTTGTGCCCTTCTCTTATATATGTGCCTTCTATAATTGTTCCATTTTCAATAATAACCTTTAAATATGCATTCTCTGGTAAATGAAACGTTCCTACTCTTCCTTTTCTATCAGCATAATATTGTCCAATATACTTATAATCGTCGCAAGTAAATACCCCAATTCCTTCTTTGCATCCATTTTTAAAATCCCCACTATAAAAAGATTTATCTGCAAATACATACTTGCCAACACATTCCATCTTATCATTCTTCCACATTCCTTCATACACATCTTTATTGGAAAAATAGCAAGTTCCAAGACCTTCCCTTATACCATTTTTTATCTGCCCCTTATAAATATCTCCGTTTGCATATCTTATTACGTCCTCATCGCAATTTATGTTATATACCTTAGCATCTTCTTTCTTATTAGGCATATTAAACATATTATATCTATTCTTAAAAAATGATTTTGTGTTTCTTTTCAGCAAATAATTAATAGTTTTTTTACCACCTACAACTGATTTTTTCATGTTTTTTATGTATCTTATAATTACTACTGCAAGAACTATAAAAAATATTATCTTTAGTAGAGTAGACATTTGTATAACTGTAGTTATAAACATACAACCTCCTCCTCTTACATAATCCTCTTTCTTATTTATATTTATAATATTTATGATTTAAAACAAAAAAAATGATTTCTTTTGAAATCATTTTACGTTATATCAGTTGCTACTTCAGTTATATTTTCTAATTCTAGATCTTCATTAAACAAATCTATTATATTATCTATTTCCTCTTCATATTCTTCTTGATTTAATTTATATAATAGTGCATCATCTAATAGTTCTTTCATATCTAAATATAAATTATCTAAAACATAAAAATACCCTTCTTTTATTTCTTTTAATTTGTCTAGAGATTCTAACTTTTTACTTATATCACGAATTATATCTATATCATGAACATTTACCTCTTTTATAGAAGTTAAATATATTTTTATAGTTTTAATTACCTCTAATGATATACAGTAAATATCAAACTCCCCACTCTGTTTATATAAATACTGTCTATATTCTTCAAATCTATTTTTTAAATCTTCATTTAACTCAGTAAAAGGCGGTTTTAAAAAGTCATGTATTATTAGTAAATCTCTTATTTTTGAGTTTTCTTCCAATACCTTATCCAATATGTATAGGTTATATGCATCATATAATGGATCATGAGCATCACCACAAAACTCCACATTTGCATATTCTAAAAGATTTTTTAATGATACATAATTCATACATTTTATTCCACAACTTATATATTTATCTTTAATATCTACAAATAAGTCTCTTATATTATTTAAAAACCTAGGATGATTATTTTTTTGAGAACTTAATCTATCTGTATAATTAAAACATGTCAAATCTAAATTTCCAAAAGTATATATTCCTTCAATATCCGTATATAAACCAAGCCATGTTTTAAAATCTCTCATGACATTTTCATATGTGGGAGCAGTTTCTAAATCTTTCGTAGTTATATGTGTAAGTTCTTCAATATGTGGAAAAACTTCTTGATTAGTTATTGGCTTGATTAAAGATTTAAAATTTTCTATTTCCCCACTTCTAGTATCATATTTAATAGCACCTATAGCTATAATTTCTGCTTTAAAACCTTCCCTCTTACTTTTGGAGCTCGGCATATTCATTTCAAAATCCATATAAATCTTTTTCAAAATAATTCCCCTCTCTTTATTGCTATAATTATATTTTATCATAATTAGCATAAAGAAAAACCGTTGAATATATATTTCAACGGCTAATTTATTATTTTATTCTTCTATATTTTCAAATTTATCTAAGAAAGAATGTCTTTCTCCATCTTGTTCCCAACCCAATACTGAATCTAAATATACATTTTGAGCAGCTCTAAATATTGATTTTTCAACCTCTTGGAAGTTATCTCCTAAAGATTTAATTAAATCCTTTATTTCATATCTTTTATTTCCTGTTTTCTTAGCCGCAACCATACATGCACAGTTTAGAGGCCATATACCACTATTTTGTATGAATTTAATTATACTTTCTTCTCTTATATAATAAAGAGGTCTTATTATTTGTATTCCATCAAAATTTGTAGAATTAAGCTTAGGAAGCATTGTTTTAAAGTTTCCTGCACAAAGTAAGTTAAGCATAGTTGTTTCTATAACATCATCAAAATGATGGCCTAGCGCTAACTTATTACATCCTAATTCTTCAGCTTTATTATATAATGCTCCTCTTCTCATTCTTGCACACATATAACAAGGATAATCACTTGCTATTTCATCTGCAACTTCAAATATATTTGCATCAAATAGTTTTATAGGTATTTCTAAATACTCACAGTTATCTATTAATAATTGTCTTATATCTTTGTGATATCCTGGGTCCATTGCTATAAATTCTAACTCAAAGTTTACTTGTCCATGTCTTTTTAATTCTTGGAACATTTTCGCCATAAGTAAACTGTCTTTTCCACCAGATATGGCTACAGCAATTTTATCCCCTTCTTCAACTAATTTATAATCTTTTATTGCTTTTATAAATTTAGACCAAGTGTATTTTCTGTATTTTTTTAATATACTTTTTTCAATTTCTTTTAAAGGTTTACGCTCATCAAAAGGTACAATTATTTGACAGCCATTTCCTGCTAATTCACTCATTTTTTCACCTCATATTCTCTACATATCTATGCATAAAATTAATTTTATCATATTTCATAGGTTTTATACAAGCAAGTACTCACGATTTCGAATATTTGGAATAGTATAGAATTAAGATAGAAATATCTAATTCAACAAGGAGGTTTTGACAATATGGAAAATACAACTAGAGGAGTTGAACAAAACTGTGGTTGCTCTTTAGCTAGACCATATGTAAATAATCAAGTTCTTACAAAAATATACAATCTTGAATGTACTTTAAAATATGGTACAATTTTTCCAGAATTAAATCTATTTGATTCTGAAATGTATAACCCAGCATTATATTCATCACCTAAAAAAAGAGGAGGTAAGAGATAATGACAAGTATGAGTAGAGCTGAACAACTAAAAAAGATACACGAACTTGGCTTTGCATGTGTAGATTTAAATTTATATCTTGATAATCATCCTGAAGATAAAAATGCAGTTTGTCTATATAACTCACTAGGTCAACAATATAGAGAGGCTATAAGATCTTACGAAAAAAAATATGGACCTTTATTAAATTTCGGTCATAGTAATACTTCTTGTCCATTCGATTGGGTCGATGAGCCTTGGCCATGGCAAAAAGAATTTTATTGTTAATTAAATATAAAATATAGGGGGATACAATAATATGTGGATATATAAAAAAACACTGGAATTTCCAGTTACTTTATACAAAAAAGATTTAAAGATGGCTAAACTTATCATGACTCAACTTGGCGGACCTAATGGTGAGTTAGCTGCAGCACTTAGATATCTTCAACAAAGATATACTATGCCTACAGGAAAGACAAAGGGACTGCTAACAGATATAGGAACTGAGGAGATGGCCCATGTAGAAATAATTTCAGCTATGTTATATCAGCTAACTGAAGATGCAACTCCAGAAGAGATGAAAGCTTGTGGCCTTGGACCAAATTACGCTCAATTTGGACATGGGTTACAACCTACTGATTCCAATGGTGTTCCTTTTACAGCTGCTTATATTAATGTATTTGGTGATGCTGTAACTAGTTTACATGAAGATATGGCCGCTGAACAAAAAGCATTAGCTACTTATTATCAACTTATCAATCTAACTGATGACGTGGATATTAAAGGTGTTTTAAGATTTTTAGCTGAAAGAGAAATCGTTCATTATCAAAGATTTGGGGAAGCTTTGATGGATGTATACGATTACACTGATTGCAAAAAAGTATTTTAATTTTTAAATATATATTTAAAATGGTTGCAAGTAATTTTTACATGCAACCTTTAATATTTTATCTAAACTAAATTTACATTTTTAATAAGACATTTATTTTTGTATTCTCCATTAAATCATAAAATTTAATGATACTTTCTCCATCTTCTTCTATAAAATATTGTAAATGACATATTACTTCTTTAACATATACACTTTCTTCTCTATCATAAAAGTCATAATATAAATCCTTTAAATATTGTAAATAACATTTATTTATTCTTAGCTTTACATATTCACTTTCTTTCATATTTTTGTTTATTTTATCCTTCAATATAGTATAAACACATCTATATTCTTTACTTAAATTTTTTTCTTTTAATTTTTCTATTAGCAATGACTTTATCCCTTGAGCTGACTCTTTATTAATAAATACGTTTATGAAATAATTACCTCTACAGTATTTATATTGATAAAAATCAGTTATCTTACACATAATAAATCCCTTCTCTTAAAATTTCTTATTTAGAATTATTGCCATTATGTGTAATTTTTTATACTTTATTCAATAAAAAAATCCCTAAGCAAATGCTTAAGGATTTATTCTAATTATTTGTAAAGTCCATCATCATACTATCTCCGAGTATATCTTGAAACTTAATATATTCTTTTTTCACTAATATTATTAAAAGTTCACGAAGCAAATCAATTACTATTTCCCCATTAAAATCATCTGGCAATGATATATAAGGTACTTGAAGTATAAGTTCATCACTTTGGCTAAGTACAAACTTATTTGCTGTATAAGTAGTATTTAAATTATTAATTAATTTTAATACTTCATCTCTTTTATCTTCTAATACTAATTTACCAAAGAAAATATTAATCATTGTATAAGCTGATTCACTCAATATTATTGCTGTTAAGCAATTATTAGCATAAATATCTTGAAATGTTCTAAATAAAACTAGGTTATCTTTTTCTACAATAGTAAACATATTTTCCATAGATTTTTTCCTTAAGGCTTCTTCTAATAAAACTCTCTTTACTTGTAGATTTTCCATTATTTTTCCTCCTGTTTTATCCTTGAGCATCTAAATAAGATAAAATTCCTTGGGATATTCCTTCTGCCAAATCTTTTTGGAACTCAGGATCTATTAATTTTTTTTCCTCTTTTGGATTACTTAAGAAACCGCATTGTATTAATATTGCTGGCATATTATTATCTTTTAGTACATCAAAAGTGAAAGGTGTAACTTCTCTATCTTTTAAATCTACATATGCTGCCACAGACTTTTGTACTAATGTTGCAAGTTGATCTGAACCATCATTTGCATCTACCCTATAAAAAGTCTGAACTCCTTCAGCTGTAGGATCATCGTTTCCAGTCATATGAATTGATACAAAAACATCAGCATTTTGTTTATTAGCATCTTCTACTCTTTCACTATTGGACAATGCAGTGTCTGTATTTCTAGATACCATAACACTAACATCACCTTGGGAAGATAATCTTGATGATACTAGTTTACTTATTTGCAAATCTATATCTTTCTCATAAACACCGTCTTTTGTTTTGTATCCTCCATCAGAACCTCCATGACCCACATCAATATATACTACATATTTCTTCTTTTCACCAGTATTTTCCTCTCCTAAATCAAATTGTTTATCTTTATTTACTTTACTTGTATCTTCACCTTCTCCAAAAACTGCTGTAACAAGAGAATCTACATTTTCTTTTGCCACAGATACTCCTGACGATACAGCTTGGAAGGCTTTAAATAAACCAAATGTCACTATAAATAGACATACAACTACAAGAAGTAATTTCCTTTTATCTATTCTCGTTCTTTTTCGTCTTCTATGTTTTCCTTTTTTACTTTGTCTTGCCATAATTTCACCCTTCTTAGCATATTATACCTTCTAATGAAAATAATTCTGATAAATTTATTTTAACACCAAGAAAGATTCTTTTCAACTTTAGTACCTATTTATAATATCCAAATATTTTTAAATATCGCCTTTCTCCCACTTTCAGGCTCAATGGATAATCTAATAAATCATAAGTATTTTGACTTACTAGGTAGTCGTATACTTTCTCACCGTCTAGGAGTATTCTAGTAATTATCATTGTATGATATGCCTTACCATATTCGACTAGTTGCACAATATCACCCAGTTCTAATTCATCATAATCAGCCTGTGCTGCATATACACCAAAATTATCGGTATTCTCATTATTATTTCCAGTAAAATACTCAAAAAATGGTTGTGATCCTGTCCAGCTAGGTGTTCTATTTGCATCACTATACCAATACCACTGTTTCATAATATTATTACCATAGGAATCCATAGGAATCCCTCCAGCATTAACACATTGTGAAATATAGTTGGTACAATTTCCGCCCCATTCCTCATAATCATGAAACTTCGGGTTTCTGCTAAGTGCCCATCGTCTAGCATACTGTACCGCAGCTATTCTATCATACTCATAAAACATAATTTCACCCCCCATGTTAAAGTATAATTTTTTTTACAATATTTTTAATTGCATATTCACTAAGAAAGTTATAAATTTTGTTAAAAGGTATTTTAAATTCCAACAAATTTAATAATTCTTCACTTATCTCACAAGATGAAAAAGATAGAATTAAAAATTCATTAGTAAAATAAAATATATTATCTTCTTCTAAACAAATATTATCCTCTGAAACATAATATTTACCATCTTCTCCTTCATTTTGAAATTCAATAAGTAATGATTTAATCTGAGCTATTATATATTTTTTAAGTATTTTTATATAGTCTACATTTTCTCTAAATAATTCTTTCAAACTTATCTCTTTTTTTAATCTAAAATCATAATTATAACCTTTTAAATAACTTATATCATAAAAACCATCTAATTGTGAAAATTCTATAGCTAAGCTTATTATATCTTTTGATACATATCCAACTTGAAATTCTGTAAGAGTACTTATATGAGTATGCTCTACATCACTAATATTATAGCTATCTTCTACTACATCCATAAAACTCATTATGTCTTCAAAAATAAGTTGGTTAATACTTTCTATCATCTCATTTTTTATATAATCTTTATTATTATTTTCTTCTGTATAATATATTTTAGGTATATTTATATAGTATTTAATATAATCTTTCTCGTATTGCAGAAGTTCTTTTGCAATGACCACCATTGTCACTCCCCCTCCATTTCATACACAAGATATTGGTTTTATATTTAATAATATGAAAGCGACTTTATTTTTATTATTTATAAAAAAGAGCTATGATGAAAATAAAATTTTCATCATAGCTCTTTCTATAATCTAGTCAATAATTCGTCTTGCAGTTACATATCCTTTTACATAATATGAAGTTGATAAACTTTCATATCTAACTGTTTTTCCTGGACTTGGTGAATGAATAAACTTATTGTTTCCTACATACATTCCTACATGACGAATAGTATTAGTACCACTGTTGAAAAATATTAAATCTCCTGGTTTTAAATTGCTTTTACTAACATATTTTCCATTTGATGCTTGATCTCTAGAACCTCTGTTTAAATAAATTCCTGCTTTTTTATAACAGTAATATGTAAGACCCGAACAGTCAAAAGAGTTTGGTCCTGCTGCTCCATATACATATGGTTTGCCAACTTGAGCTTTTAGAGTAGATATTACTGTATCAATTTTTTTATTACTAGTAGATGTAGTAGAGGTTTTTGTATAAGTAACTTTTATATCACCAGAATCTCCTGAATATGTTTTCATGTAATCTGAAAATACATATCCTGTTGAAGAGTTAGATAGCTTAACTTTTGTCCATCCATTGTTATATGCTTTTATTATCCCTACAACACTTCCTTTTTTCATAGTATTTTTAATACTATAATTAGTTCCAGGTCCTTTTCTAACATTCAACCTTGTAGATGTTACTTTTCCAACCTTTTTTATTGAATCAGTGTTTTTATTTGATGTTCCTGATATAGTTTTTAACTTTGAATAGTCATTACTAATATATCTAGTACTACCCTTATATTTAACTTTATACCAACCATTACTACATGTAGAAATATATTCAAGTTGTGTTCCTTCCTTTACGGTTCCTGCTATTGAATAATCCGTACTTGGACCTTTTCTAACATTAAGAGCATAGCATCTTACCTCTACAACTTTTTTACTTGATTTCTCCTGTTGATTACTAGATGCAGCTTCCACATTTTCATTTAAAGTAACTACTGGTACCATACTTGTTGTAAGTATACCCATTGCCATAGCTTTTGATATTATTTTCTTATTTTTATTAAAAACCATACTCCACACATCCCCCCTTTTGTAACTTATTTGTAACCATTATACCATAGTTTAATTTCTAATTACCAGTATTTTACAATTATTTTTTTATATATCCAATATTCCTTAAGAAAAGTAGAAATATGTAGTCTCTTTTTTGTAACTATTTTTTATAAATCCATTAATCATATAATTAAAAAAACAATATAACGCTTTTTTTAATGGTAATTTTTCAATATTAATATATATATTCCAAGTCCATATGGCTGATTTAAATTTATTATTACTTATGGATGATTTTGATTTTCTATAATAAGATAAAACCTCATTTAATCCATAAGCTATTTCTTTATTTTTTAATATCTTAAGCCACAGGATATAATCTTCATGATGATAGTTTTCAAATCTTATAGGAGTATCTATTTTGGATCTATCAATCATTACTGTCAAACATCCTATATTGTTTCCCTTTAACAGTTCTTCATAATTTTCATTTTCTTTAGCTTCAACAATCTTATTTAGACTATTACTATTTTCATCTATTAACTCATAGGCAGTGTATGTAAATGCATAATTATTTTTTAGCATAAAATTAACTTGTTTCTCTATTTTATTAATCTTGTATAAATCATCTGTATCTAAAAATGCAATAAATCTTCCTCTTGCATTTTCTATTCCAATATTACGAGCTGACCAAACACCTTTGTTTTCTTTGCATTTAATATATTTAATATATGGAAAACTATTACTATATTTTTTAATTATATTTTCACTATTATCTGTAGATCCATCATCAATAATTATCATCTCAATATTTTTATAACTTTGGTTCAAAACACTTTTTATACATTCTTCTATATATTTTTCTCCATTATATATAGGTGTAATAATAGATACTAATTTATCTTCCACATAGAATCCCCCATTTTAATTATAATTTCATTAAATATAAAAATAGAGAGAGATTATTATTAATCTCTCTCTATCTTTTTCGTTATGTTAGACTTTTGTTATATTTTTATTATCCTATTATATATATTTTACGAAAATATTTCAAGAAAAGTAATGATGAATAATAATTTTTTTATTTATCTAGCACCTTCTCCAGTAAAAACTACTTTCACAGTTCTAAACAATATGGAAAAGTCTAATAAAACACTCCTATTTTTAATATAATATAAATCTTCTTTTATTTTGTCTTCTGGAGATATTTCATATCCTCCATGTACTTGAGCATATCCTGTTAAACCCGGTTTAACGACAAGTCTATTAATAAAACCCGGTATTTCATCATCGAACTCCATAGTTAAAGTAGGTCTTTCTGGTCTAGGACCAATTATACTCATTTCTCCCTTTAAAATATTTAAAAATTGTGGTATTTCATCGATTCTTGTTTTTCGTATGAACTTCCCAACTTTTGTAATCCTTGGATCATTTTTCTTAGCCCAAATGGCTCCGTTAGTTTCTGAATTAATTCTCATAGATCTTAACTTATAAATAAATATTATCTTACCATCCTTACCCAATCTATCTTGTTTATAAAAAACAGGACCTCCGTCTTCCCTTTTAATCAAGTAACCAAAGACCATTATTATAGGTATAGAAATTACTAACCCAATTATTGCAACTATTATGTCTAATATTCTATGATATATTTTAAATATGAAAGAGTCATTTACTATAGAGTAGTCTATGCGTGCTGCTATTTCATCGCTAAAACTACAAACCTCGTCTTCAAATTTCTCAACATATTGACCCATCATTGTGCTAATACCCCCCTATGCACAAATATATTACCATATTGTTCCATTTAACATTCTATTAACATTATAGTTTATAAATCCCTTTATATCAATATCTTTAATTTGTTTTCAAAGTTTTTCACATTAAATTCATACTATTTATTAAGATTATTTTATACTTTTACTAACTTTATAAAAAAACAGATGATTAAAAAATCATCTGTTTTATTTTGTTGCAAATTTATCTTGCGATAAAGAAACACTATTGGATTGACTAAGAAGTCCATTATTACGTCCTAATTGTTTTACAACTAATGTATCTCCTTTTTCTATTTCTTTTATTTTTAAAGTTTTATCATCTATAAAAATAGTATCTATTTTTTTATTGTTAATATATGCCGAGCTATTCTCAGTAAAATTTAATCCTTTAATTAATATAGAATCATTTTCATGCTCTACATAAGAAATTGAAACATCATCTAATCCCATTTTCATACTATTTTTCTTAGCTCTTTCTTCTTTTGATAAATAATAATTTTTACCAAATAATAAATCATATTCTAGTAATTCTTCATACTTTTCATAATTCTCATCATTTTTTAAATAAGTTCTGAATTTTTCCATAGGTCCATAGTTAACTCCCGCTAACTCCATAGCCATACTACTAATATTGTATGATTCAGTATTGCTAAAATTATAATTATTCATTTTAAAATTACTATAAAAAGCAAAAGGAGCTTTATATGCATCTAGATAGAATTTTTCATTTAAGAATAAATTTAATGCAGGCATATGATCTGAATAGAATACAACTAAGGTATCTTCGTCACTATTATCTACCATTTTCATAACATCACCTATAAAATCATCTGTTTCTTTTAACTGATTAGCATAATAATATAACTGATTTTTATCTTTATCTGATAGGTTGCCACTTACTTTTATTGGAAAATCATAAAGCTTTAATGCATCTTCAGGATATGCACTATGCCCTTGTACTGCTATAGTATAAACAAGATTACTACCTTCTGTACTATCCAATGCTTTTTTAATATATTTAGTTAAGATAGTATCTTTAACCCAACCTCTTTCATTCTTTTCATAACCATTCATATACTCTATTGAAGTAAAAGTATCAAAACCAAGTTTTTCATAAGCATTATTCCTTGTATAGAAATTTCCTTGGAAATTATGAATAGCATGAGCTTTGTATCCTCGAGATTTTAAAGTAGTTGCCACTGAATTATAGTATTTGCCTTTTAATATTGTATTATAAGGAATTTCACCTGGTGTTAAGTAATCAATATTATTCCCTGTCATTACTTCATATTCAGTTCTTACTGTTCCTCCTCCTGTAGTTGGAACACTTGCCATATATCCTTTATTTTCATTGCATATTTTTCTAAAGTTTGGAATAGGATCTTCACTAAAGTTAGCTTCTTTTATCTTTGTTGGATCCATAAAAGCCTCTAGTTGTATAAAAATTATATTAGGTTTATTTGAGTTTAATTTCCTATTGTCCTCTTTTTCTTTTTCATCTACTTTAGATTTAATTTCTTCTATCGCAGATTTACTATATCCTTTTGGTTTAACTCTTATATATTTAACTGCTGACTCTATAGCAGAAAATACATATCCATTTTTCTTATAAGATGCTGTAATATCCCATCTCATATAGCCCATTTTTCCATTTGCATATTGAGCATTTGTTATTACAGGAAATGCAATAAGTAAAATTAATATAAGTATTAAGTTTGATAAACTCGTTATTCTTTTATTATTTTTTTCCTTTTTAGCTAAATATATAGTTATACCAATTACTACTACTATAAAAATTAACACACTAATGACCATAGGTAGAGTAACATAATTCCCTGCTATCTCTAAACCATCACCAATCGAATAAATATCAGAAAAAGTAAAAGGTACTCCTCTCACCGAAAATAAATATTTACTTACACCTGAAATTGTTAGAATTATAAAAGATAGTAAAAAGTAAAAAGTTTTCTTTCTTTTTAATATAAATATTAATGATGTAATCAATAATATTAACAAGTAGTTAACTAAAAACACACCAGGTTTATTTAATAACAATAATTTTACATATCTTAACTTTCCTCTTAACAAATATTCTGTTACAAGTAATAGAAAAAGTCCTCCTATTAACCAGAGTACGACTTCCTTAATTGACTTTCTATTAATTTTAAAAAGTCTTTTTAAATCATTCTTCATTTATGGTTCCCCCATTACATTCTTTTTCTCTATTTGAAAATTATAACTTATCTGAAGGAAAAATACAAAATATATAACCTTAAGTTTTTCTTACGTTTTTGTCATAAATTCGTAAAAGATTTACTCTGCTTATCTCTATTTATAAACTAATTACTTTTATTTAAAATATTTTCCATAAAAAAATCTCCCCATTATTAAATTAATGAGGAGATTTCTGTATTTTTACATTGCTTTTTCTAAAGAAGTGTCGTCATTATTTTCATTTACTTCTTCATTTTGTGAGTCATCTTCTTGTTGTAAGTTATCTTCTTGTTGTAAGTTATCTTCTTGTAAATCATTTTTTTCCTTTGAATCATATGATTTTTCAGAATTATCCTTTTGTTGGATATTATCTTGATTTTCTTTTATTTCTTCTTTACTTATTATCTTTCCTGATTCATCAAAAGTATAAATATAAACACCTATTTGTTTTTTACAAGACTTATAAGCTTTACCATCATTAGCAAAATAGTATGAATCATCATTTATTTTAACTTCTTTATCACTAATCATCTTTCCATCTTTTCCAAAATAATAATAGTCAGATTCTATTTTTACCTTTTTATTAGTAACCAGTACATAATTTTTATCGAAGTAATAATAATATCCACCTATATATCTTTTGTCTTTAACTGCTTGACCTTTCATACTTCCAGATTTTCTAAAGTAATACTTCTCACCAGATATTGTTTGCCATCCAATTTGCATTTTTCCATCTTTTCCAAAGTAATAGTAGTCATTTCCTATTTTAACTTTTTTATTTGTAACCATTACATAATTATTGTCAAAATAGTAGTAATTACCACCGATATATCTCTTATCTTTAACTGCTTGACCTTTCATACTTCCAGATTTTCTAAAGTAATACTTCTTACCAGATATTGTTTGCCATCCAGTTTGCATTTTTCCATCTTTTCCAAAGTAATAGTAGTTATTTTCTATTTTAATTTTTTTATTTGTAACCATTACACAATTATTGTCAAAGTAGTAGTAATAATTACCTATATATCTTTTACCTGTAACCGCCTGACCTTTTGTACTTCCAGATTTTCTAAAGTAATATTTTTTACCAGATATTGTATACCATCCAGTTCTTCTTACTCCATCTTTTCCTAAATAATATTTTTTACCAGATATTGTTTTTAATCCAGTTTGCATTCGACCCTTACTGTCAAAATAATAAGTTTTGTTATCAATAGTATACCAACCAGTAGCATATTTACCATTTGACTTACAATAATACTTATATCCATTTATTGTGTGCCATGCATTTTTAAGTTTTATACCATATTGTTTAGCTATCCATGCATCATTATTAGATGTATTTTTGATTATTACTGTGGCACCTACTCTTATTTTATTATATAGCCACTCTACGTCCTTATTATGCATTCTAATACATCCACCACTTATGTTTTTACCAATGGAACTTTCATCATTAGTTCCATGAATTCCATATGTAGTTCCATAACCATACATATTTAGCCCCATCCATCTTTTGCCTAAAGGATTTCTTGGATCTCCTCCCGGAATTCCACCTTTATAATAAGGTCTATTTTTAATTTTATTCACTATAGTTGTTTTTCTCTGTGGTGTTGGTGTACTTGATTTTCCCGTTGCACATTTGAATTTTCTTACTAAAGTATAATTTTCATAGTAATTTAAAGTATTGTATTTTGAATTGATTATAATTAACTGATGAGTTGCTGCATTTGATACTGGTATACTAGAAGCTAATACCATAACTGTTGCTAATACTATTGTACAAAAGGATTTAAATCTTTTTTTCATAATTTATCCCCCTTCCATATGATTAAATAAAATATTACACAGTAATATTTTAACATATTTTACCATAAGAAAGGGGGCTATTTTATTACTTATTTATTAAATTATATGATAAGATAAAAAACTTACAATCAATCCTGATAATGCATTTCCTATAAAAATACCACTCAGTGCATACTTAAGTCTCATTTTTAATATGGATGCTATAGCTGCTGCTGTCCAAGTTCCCGTTGTAGGCAAAGGTACGCCTACAAATAATATAATACCTATTATCGATACTGCCTTCATTTTTTTCATACTAAGTTCAATTTTATCATCAATTTTATTTAACAATTTAATAAAAATTTTTCTGTCTCTTAAAAATTTCATCACATGTCTATACGCTAATACAAGAGGTATGCCTACTACTGTGGAGCCTAATACACTGGCAATATATACTCCTATAGGATTCAAATCTAAAGCTATGCCTATAGGTATGGCACCTCTCAACTCTGTAACAGGAACCATTGATAAAATCATTATTCTTAAATACTCCAATTAATACCTCCTTTTAAAAATCATATTTCAGACGTAATCATGTCTAATAACTCACTATTTTCTTCATATCCTTTTGGATTATTACTTTGCCATCTCCAAGAATCTTCACACATTCTTTCAATACCAAATTCTGCTTTCCAACCTAACTCTTTGTATGCCTTAGTCGGATCTGCATAACACATACCTATATCTCCCGGTCTTCTATCAGTTATCTTGTACGGTATGTTTATATGACTTACATTTTCAAAAGATTTTACCAAGTCTAAAACACTGTACCCTTGACCTGTTCCTAAATTATAAGTTACTAAGCCTGGTTTTTCTTTAAGTTTTTTAAGTGCAGCCAAATGACCTTTTGCTAAATCAACAACATGTATGTAATCTCTAACACCTGTTCCATCTGGAGTATCATAATCATCTCCAAACACATTGAGTTCCTTTAGTTGACCAATTGCTACTTTTGTTATATAAGGCATTAAATTATTTGGTATTCCCTTTGGTTCCTCTCCTATTATACCACTAATATGAGCTCCAATAGGGTTAAAATATCTAAGTATAGCTAAGTTTAAGTTTTTATTAGCCCTACTTAAGTCTCTCATTATGTCTTCTATCATGAGCTTAGTTGCACCATAAGGATTTGTTGTTGATAGAGAAAAGTCTTCTCTGATTGGACAAGACTCTGGCTTTCCATATACTGTAGCTGATGACGAAAATACAAAATTATTTACATTGTATTCTTTCATTAAATCAAAAACAACTAGAGCACCTACTATATTATTTTTATAGTATTCTAAAGGTTTTTCTACTGATTCTCCAACAGCTTTTAATGCAGCAAAATGAATTATGGAATCAATATCATTTTCTTCAAAAACTATTTTAAGTGAGTTCTTGTCTGTAACATCTAAATTATAGAATTTAAACTCTTTATTTGTTATTTTTCTTATTCTGTCTAATACTAACATACTGCTATTACATAAATTATCTACTATTACTACTTCATAATTTTCATTTAGTAATTCTACAACTGTATGACTTCCTATATATCCTACCCCTCCTGTAACTAATACCATAATTATCCCCCCAAATCATTAATTACATTATTAGATATAAGTCAAATTTACCATAGTTGTCAACAATGTTCAATTTCTGTGTTTGCAAAAATATTCTTATTTATTAAAACTTTAACATACATGAAATAAAAAATCTATTTTTTCTAATAATTACTTTTCTTATTTACTATTTAGTAGTAATTTTATCTAATTTCGACTTTTAATTATAAACATAAAAAAAGAACCCTGTTAGGATTCTTACAATTAAGCAAATCTATAAGCGGAGTTCTGTATTTGATAATCATCTATCTAGGCATATTGTCACCAATATGCTCAAGCGACCTACCTACCGGAGAGTGCGAGCAACACTCTTTTAGCCCTATTTTGGTCTTGCTCCAGGTGGGGTTTACACGGCTTTCTCAGTCACCTGAGAAACGGTGAGCTCTTACCTCGCCTTTTCATCCTTACCAAGAAAATCTTGGCGGTAATTTTCTGTTGCACTTTCCTTAGGATCACTCCCACTAGGCGTTACCTAGCACCCTGCTCTATGGAGCTCCGACTTTCCTCACGTAGCTAATGCTACCTGCGATTATCTGACTTACTTAATCTTTATTTATAGTATCATATAAAAATTATTTTGTCAAAACCATTATATTCCATTTAATAATATTACTTATTTTATTATTAATTTTTTATTAAATAAAATAGTATGAACTAATTTATTTAATAAAAAAATAAGGAGCTAAAAAGCTCCTTATCTTATATATAAAACTATATAGCTGCTATTAATCCAACAACTAATGCACTTAGTACACTTACTACGAAACCACCGATCATTCCTCTGAATGCTAGTTTAGCTAATTGATTTCTTTTTTCCGGGCAGAATACTGATATACCAGATATACATACACCTATAGAACCTATATTAGCAAATCCACATAATGAAACAGAAAGAATTAAAGCTGTTCTTGGATCAAGAGTTTTTATAACTTCTCCTAATTGCCCAAACGCAACAAATTCATTTAGAACTAACTTACTTCCTAGTAATTGACCTGCAAGCTGAGCATTATTTGCATCAAGTCCCATTAAATATCCAATTGGAGCAAATACTAATGAGAATATTTTTTCTAAAGATAATCCAAATATTCCAAGTGCCCCGTTTACTAATGCAACTAAAGAAAGTATTGCTATAAGTGATGCCCCTATTCCAAGAGCCATATTTAATCCATCATTTGCACCTTGAGATATTGCTGATATTAAGTTTGGATTGTCACCTTTGTTGTCTATCTTAACTTCTTCAGATTCATCTATTTTTAATTCTTTATTTTCTGGTAACATAAGTTTAGAAACTATTATACTACCTAGAGGAACCAACGCTCCACCTATTAGTAAATATTTCATTGGTATACCCATTCCTGAGTATCCCATAAGTACTGTCGCAGACATACTACCCATTCCTGAAACTAAAACAAGCATTATTTCACTTTCACTCATGTTCTTTAAATATTTACTAACTAATATCGGTGATTCTGTTTGTCCAAGGAACATATTTGCAGTAGCAACAAAACTCTCTACTTTTGATGTTCCAAGTATTTTACCTATAACTCCACCTATTACTTTAACAACGGCTCCTATAACTCCTAAGTAGTATAGAGCTGCAACTAAAGCAGATATAAATATTATATTTCCTAAAGTTTGTATCCCAAATATAAATCCTGTTGGTGCTCCACCATCAGATAATGAACCAAATACAAATTCTATACCTTCTCTTCCGTAACCTAGTATATTAGTTACAACATCAGAAACCTTCTCAATTGCGACTTGGCCTAAAGGGAATTTTACTAGCAAGAATGCTAATACAAATTGTAATACTAATGCTTTTATTATCATCTTCTTATCTATTAACTTTTTATTTGAAGACAATAAGTATAATACACCTAGTAAAACAACTATACCTATTATGTTTAATAATATTGTCATTTTATCAACCTATCTTCCATATAATTTTTTATATTAATTTTTTTATACATATTAATACATTGATTATTATATACTGTATCTATATATTTTTTCAATATTTTTATACATTTTTCTGCAAATTTCTACATTTTATATTTTCTATTTTAAGTAAAATATATATTGACAATTTTCTGTAAATTTTGTATCATTAGTAAAAAGAAGTAAAAACGATACTATTTGTTTAGGAGAATGATAATGAAAAATATAAGTCTGACTAAAAAAGCACAACTTAATATATATTATTTTAGCTATTTTAGATAGATTTGTATTTATGAGATATATAAAATCATCATAGATACAAATCTTACAATTTGTATCTATGATGGCTAAAATTAATTTGTTATGCAAAGCCACATAGATAATCACTATGTGGCTTTTGTTAATCCTAGGCAGAAAAGCCACATAGTAAAGTCTATGTGGCTTTTTATATATTAAAATATAAATTTGAGGTGTAAAAAATGAAGAAAAATAAAGATATTATAATAATTGGTTTTGCTCTTTTTTCCATGTTCTTTGGAGCAGGAAACTTAATATTCCCTCCTTTTATAGGAGTAACATCTGGTAGCAGTTGGTTAATAAGTTTTTTAGGGTTTGTTCTAGCCGATGTAGGAATAATTTTACTTTCAATAAATGCAGTAGCTAAAGCAGGATCTTTCCAAAATGTTGTTGGAAAAGCTGGTAAAAAGTTTGGAATTACTTTAGAAGTTATTATGATGCTTTGTCTTGGTCCCATTTTAGTTGTACCAAGAACAGCAGCTACAACTTTTGAAATGAGTATAGTTCCACTTACTTCTTCAATTAATTCAATACTGTTTTCTATCTTATTTTTTGGTTTAACATTTATATTAACTATAAGACCAACAAAAGTTATGGATATAATCGGTAAATTTTTAACTCCTATACTTTTACTTGCTTTAGGAATTTTAATAATTAAAGGTATCATATCTCCTATTGGTGAATTGAGTAATAATGAAAGTAATAGTCTATTTGTAAACGGACTTACTCAAGGATATCAAACTATGGATGCTTTAGGTATTGGTGGAGTTACAGCTTTAATAATGACTTCTTTAATAAGTAAAGGATACACTGATAAAGAAGAAAATATATCTATGGCTTTAAAGTCTGCACTTATTGCTGGATTTGGTCTAGTTATTGTATACGGAGGTTTAGCATATTTAGGTGCAACTGTTTCAACTATGTACGATGCATCTATTTCTCAAACGGCTTTACTTGTAAACATAACTAATAATTTACTAGGAAGAAGCGGAATTATATTACTTGGAATAATAGTTGCCTTTGCATGTCTTACTACATCAATAGGTTTAACTTCAGTAACAGCAAAATATTTTGAGGATGTAACTAATAAAAAATTAAAATACTCACATTCAGTTGCTTTTATTTGCATATTTAGTTCCATAGCATCTAATTTAGGTGTAGATAGAATAATATCTATTGCAGCTCCAATTTTAACTATTATATATCCTGTATCAATTTTATTAGTTGTTATGAGTACTTTTAATAAATTCTTTACTAAATCATCAGTATTTAAGTGCTCAGCTTATGCTACTTTATTAATAAGTTTATTAAACGTTATTGATAGTTTAGGTTTAAGCATAAACTTTATACATCAGTTACCTTTAGATTCCATAGGATTTAACTGGGTAATACCAGCTATTATCGGAGGGCTTATAGGTAAATTTATAATAAAATATGATAACAAAGAAAAAGAGAATTTAGATGAAATTAGTGCATAAAAAGATGGCCAACTATTAGTTGGCCACTTTTTTATTCTAAAATATCTATTGTTATATTTCTTATACCCCAGTCATTACAATTCTTTTCTGTTGGCATAAATATGTCTATTGTATTTCCTTTTATTGCACCACCACAATCTTCTGCAGTAAATACTTTATCTAATTCTCTTATATACACCTTAGTTCCATAAGGTATTACACTTGGATCTACTGCAATTGTTCCGTATTTTGGAACTGTTCCTGTAGCTGTTATTCCATCACCAGTATATGCATAGGCTTTAACATCTAAACTCTTTGCTACATTTGATGTAGACTTGCCTAAAGATGTACTTATATAGTCATCACATGACCATCCTGTTTTATTATTATCGTATTCTATTTTATACCATCCATTACTTGATGATAATATTTCTACTTTTTCACCTTTACTTAGTTTTCCTATAACTGAGTATGATGTTGATGCTCCACTTCTTACATTTAGTATAGTCGCTGTTACTGTTCCTGTGGTACTAGCTGCATCTACTTGACTTATTGGTGCAAAAGCTAATGTAGTTAACATCATTGCTGCTGTTAATGTAATCCTTCTTATTGTCTTTTTTATCATAGGTCTTCCCCCATCGTTGTTTTTATTTTAATTTAGTATATTTCTCTCTTGTCGAATTTTGTAATTCCTTGTGTCTATTTTATTACATTTTTGTAACTTTTAAAAGCTTTTTTCGCAAAAAGTTACAAAACGGTAACATAAAACTTGATTATTTACCTGTTAAAAATAAAAATATTTAAGTATTTTCAATACTTTCGCCATTTCACACTTTCCAAATATTAGTTAGTAAAAATATTTTATTTTTTCTAACCTTTTTGCCTTTTTATACAAAAAAGAGAGGATAAAAATCCTCTCTTTTCCTATATATTACATTAATCAAATTTACACATGACTATTTTTTACTCTAAATAAAAACCTTCATAATGACACTTTTACTTTAAAAGTATTATAAAATAGTACGTTAATATTTTATATACCATGTATTCTTATTTTAAAACATTTTTATTATATATTATTTTATAAATTTATCAATTGCACTATTCAAATCTTGAAGGACTTTCTCATCACCAGTCTCCAAAGCATCTACAATACAATGTTCTATATGATCTTGCAAAATTATTTTTCCTATGTTATTAATAGAAGATTTTACTGCTGAAACTTGTATTAATACTTCACTGCAATCTCTACCTTCTTCCACCATTCGTTTAACAGACTCTAAATGTCCAATCGCCCTGGAAAGTCTATTAATTACAGCTTTTGTATTTTTATGAGAATGATTGTGATTATGTTCTTTATTATTTTCCATATTTGTTCTCCCCCTTCAATTTAATTATATAGTTATATTTTGCCATCTACCATGATTAAATCTTACCATAAATAAAATCCCTCGTACAGTAATATCAAGAGCATATGCTATCCATACACCAAATAACCCCAAATTCATAACTACTCCTAAAAAATAACCTATACCAACTCTTATCCCCCAGATACCAATAAATGTTGTATACATTGGGAACTTGGTATCTCCAGCACCTTGCAAAGCACTAGTAAATATTTGTGTTATAGCTATAAAGCATTGAAATAACGCAATCAATCTTAATACATTGACAACCATAATTTGCACTTCTTTGGTATCTGTAAATATTTTTACTATTTGTGGTGCAAATATAAATAGTAGTATTCCTATTAATACCATACAAATAGTAGTTATTATATCAGCTAAATATACTATTTCTTTAGATTTTTCACTATTTCCTTCGCCTAAAGTAATACCTACAAGGGTAGCCGTTGCTACTCCAAAACCTAAAGCTGGAATATAAGTATAACTTTCAATATTCCCTGCAATATTATGAGCCACATATTCTGATACTCCAATAGAAATTATCATACTATTATAAAATAATTGACCCAACCTCATAATTAATTTTTCCATTCCTGCAGGAGCTCCAATTTTAATTATTGATTTTAAAGTATCTTTTCCACCTGTTAATATTCCTTTATTAAATCTTATATGAATATTATTCATTTTTAACTTAATTAGTAAAATAGCCATATTTATAAATCTTGAAATTGTTGTAGCTAAAGCTAAGCCAACAATACCAAAATTCATTTTTATAAAAATTATGTTTAATATTATATTTAATATATTAGCAAAGGCTGAAGCAATCATTGGTGTTGTTGTATCTTTAGTTGCTCTTAAACAACTAGACAAAATTAGCGATAAACATAGAAATATAATTGGAACTGCAACAACTAAGTAGTATGGTCTAGTCAAATCTATAATCTCATATGTTGCTCCACTTATACTTAGAATTGGTTTATAAAATAGTACATTAACTACTCCTAATATTAAACTAATTATAATACCTAAAAAAATTGATTGAGTTATAGCTTCTCTAACCTTATCCATTTCTCCTCTTCCAAAAGTTCTTGAAACAACTGCACTTGTTCCTATACTAATAGCAGTAAAAAACACAATAAAAAGATTCATGATTAAATTAGTTACTCCTATTGCTGCAATAGCATTGTCATTAATTTGACCAGCAAAATAAGTATCAACTGTCCCAAGTAATGTTTGAAGTATATTTTCTACAATTACAGGAACCGCTAAGGTAGTAATAGTAATTATGTTATTTTTATTTTTAATTAAATATGCCATAATTCCCCTCCTCATATCCCCCCTAGGGGGTTATGATGATTGTAGCACCACATTATCTAAAGTTCAACAATAAATATAAAAGGTCTAATTTACAAATAACATGTAAATTAGACCTTTATTATTAATTCAAGTTTAAATATTTATTAATTATATAACATCAAATCAAACTTAAATATTAATTTTAACTTTTCTAATTTCATTTTTCTCATCTTCGCTTAACTTTGATAAATAGTAAGATATAGACCTATCTTCAATAATTAAGTCTTCATTTAAATCCATTAGAGGAATTAATACAAAAGCTCTTTCTTTTATTCTAGGATGAGGTAAAGTTAATATTTCCTCTTTGCTTATTATATTATCAAAAAACAAAATATCTACATCTATAGTTCTAGGTCCCCATCGTATTATTCTTACTCGATTCAATTCTTCTTCTATAAGATGACAAACTTCTAACAATTCCATTGGAGATAGCGTTGTTTCTATTTCTACACATATATTTAAGAAATCAGCTTGATCCGTATAGCCCCACGCCTTTGTTTCATATACATGTGAAATTTTTAAAAGATTAATTTGACTATGTTCTCTAATTATTTCGCATGCTTGTCTTAAATAATTTTCTCTATCTCCCATATTAGTTCCCAGACCTAAATAAGCTTTATTCATCTCTATCTCTCCTAATTTCCACTGCGAAATAATCAAAAATTCCACTTACAGGTGCTTCTGGCTTTTTTACTCTAACCATAATAGATTTAATCATGCTATAACTTTCTAAAACTTCTTTTGCAATTGTCTCAGCTAAAGCTTCTATTAAATCAAATCTTTTATTTTCTGTTATATCTTTTATTATTTCATATATATCTGCATAACTAACAGATTTAGTCAAATCATCAGTTTTTCCAGCCTCTTTTGTATCAAGATAAAGTTCAGCATCTATAAAAAACTTTTGGCCTAAAACTTTTTCAGCGTCTAAAACACCATGATATGCATAAAAACCTAAGTTACTTAAAATTATTTTATCCATAATTAACCTCTATATAGTTTATCTGCTATTTTTGCAGCTTGTAAATTTTCTTTTACATCATGTACTCTAACTATCTCTACTCCATCTCTTATTCCACAAACTGTAGTTGCCACAGTTGCTTCAACTCTTTCTTTAGGCTCCCCTCCTACTATATTTCCTAAAACTGACTTTCTCGAAGTTCCAAGTAAAATTGGATATCCTAAAGTTTTAAGCTCATTTAATCTTTTTAATACTTCTAAATTTTGTTCAAAAGTTTTTCCAAAGCCTATTCCTGGATCTAAAACTATTTTTTCTTTCTTAACTCCTGCTTTTAAGGCTTTTTCAATACTATTTTCTAAAAATTCTTTTATACTCTCTATTATATCTTTTTCATATTCAGTTCCTTCTTGATTGTGCATTATACAAACAGAAGCATCGTACTTACCAATAACATCAGCCATATCTTCATCATAAGTTAATCCCCAAACATCATTAACCATATCAACTCCAAGTTTTAATGCTTCTTCTGCTACTTGAGATTTATAAGTATCTATAGATATTGGTACATCAATATTTTCTTTGAGAATTTTTATAACAGGAGATATTCTACTTATTTCTTCTTCAGCTGAAACAAACTTGTGACCGGGTCTAGTAGATTCTCCTCCTACGTCTATTATATCTGCTCCATCATCAATCATTTCCTTAGCATGTTTTACTGCTATTTCTATATTTGTATAGTTACCTCCATCTGAAAAACTATCTGGAGTTACATTTAAAATTCCCATTATGTAAGTTTTTTTCCCATACTCAAACATAAATATTCTCCCCACATATTATTAATCAAATTTAATTAAGCTCATAGCTTCACTTCTAGCTAAGGCATCTGTTTCAAAAATTCCTCTAACTGCAGAAGTTACTGTTTTACTACCTGGTTTTTTAACACCACGCATTGTCATACACATATGCTCAGCTTCTACTACAACCATTACTCCATATGGTTCTAATTCTTCCATGATAATATTAGCAGTTTCTTTTGTAATTCTTTCTTGTAATTGAGGTCTTCTGGCAAAAGTCTCTATTACTCTTGCTAATTTAGATAGCCCTGTAAGTCTACCATCCTTTGGTACATATACAACATGTGCTTTTCCAAAGAAAGGTACTAGGTGATGTTCGCAGCTTGAATAAAAAGGTATGTCTTTTACTACTACCATTTCCTCATGGTTTTCATTTTTGAATAGAACTTTTAGATGTTCTCTTGGATCTTCATGAAGTCCACTAAATATTTCTTCATACATTCTTGCCACTCTATCTGGTGTTCCTATTAATCCTTCTCTATCTGGATTTTCTCCTATGGCTACTAATATGTCTCTAACTGCCTTCTCTATAGCAGCTTTGTCAACTGTTCTTTTTTCCCCCATTTTTATCCTCCCAATTATAAATTTCTAAAAATATAATCTGTTACTTTTATAATTTTTTTATATTTATCAAATCCAGTAACACCACATACTAATTTATATAATGTAGGTTCTTGAATTTTTAAATTTTTAAGCAATTTTTTGTCTTTTGGTAACCAAATATCATTAATTATATAGTACATTTTTATTACTTTATTTAAATATGTATATATTAAAAAATTATATTCAAAAGCTTCATATTCCTCTTTGTTTTTTAATCTTGAAATATCTGAAAGTAATTGTTCTGCTCGAAATTGTTTTTCTTCTAAAGATAATTTTGTCGGTCCTTCATTATATTTTTCTTCACATAATAACATAATTCCTTTTCCTAAATCATTTTCATCATATAATAATTTCCCATCTTTTATCTGTAGAAAAAAATAAGCTTTATTTTCAATAAAATCATTACATCCTTCTATAGAAATATAGTTAAAATCAAACTCGATTTCATCTATCATTTCAATTATCCTAACTTGAGCTTTTTCTTGATTCTCCACAATAATAAATAAATCTATATCATTTACTTCGCAATCACTTTCATATATTTTATCTTTACTTGAACCTATATGAATGATAGATTTAACATTTTTATTATTTTTTAAATTTTCTATCACATTCACAAAAGTATTATAAACATTATTATTCATATACCCCTCCTAGGAGTAAGAGTATCTTTTTGATATGTTTTTGTCAATAATATGAAATTTTTTTTATTTATGATAGTATTTCTTTATATTATTTAAGGATTCTTCTATATGATTTAGGTTCATTTCTAATACTAAGAACTCAGGATCTAAAGATAAAATATTTTTTACATCTTCACAAGTTAGAGTTCCCATAAGTATTCCTAAATGTTCATCTTCTATTGTATTATTATCGCTAAGATGTATTACTTTTGTTTTATTTTTTAATAGTTCATAATCACTTTTACAGATCAAATTATGTCCACTATCAAAACAAAACTTTAATTCTTTATTATGTTCAAAAATATATATAAAATCTTCAACATTGCTACCTACATTAGATAAATCTCCTCCTTTAGTATAGGTATTTTCTAATGTAATAAACGAATTATTATTCTTTAACGATAGTTTATTAAAAAAGTCTATTATATTATTTAAATATTTTTCTTTGTTTTTTATTAATCTATTTGTCAAAACATATCCTAAATGCATATTAAAATAAGATATATTTAAAAACTTCAACTCTTCTTCTAAAATATTAATATACTCTATCCACTTCTCTTTAATATAGATAATATCTTCACATGGATTTAACTCCATAGGTAGATGAATGCCCACACTTAAACCAAGTTCTTTTATATCCTTTTCATATTTTTTTAATAATTTACAATCTGATATATTATCAATACCTATTTCTATATGGCTTATTTCTTCATTGTTATTACATATCTCCAAAACTTCGTTTATATTAAATAATAATGAAGATATCCCAACTCTTGTCATTTTATTATTTCTCATTTTCATTCCCCTTGTTTAATATTTACTAATTATAAATAAAGTTTAGTTTCCATTTTCTTATCATACACAGACCAAGTATCTTCTTTTGTTTCTTCTTTTATTTGATTAATTTTATTTAAAGTGGCATCAACATTGTCTGCAAAATTTAATATTATAGATTCCTCCATATTAGCTTTCTTAGGAGATCCATATTCTAATTTACCATGATGTTGAATTATACATCCTTTTATCCTTCTAACAAAATCTTCACTAAAAGGAATTCCTAAATCTACAATTGCCCTATCAATCATTTGTACACCAATAACTATATGACCTTCAAGCTCTCCTTCTAAGGTATATTTAAAAGGACCACTATAGTCCATTTCATAAATTTTACCTATATCATGAAGTTTAGCACTTAAAACTGCAATTTCTCTTCTTCTACAATCATATATATCACATAATATTTTTGTCAAATACATTACACCTAAAGTATGTTCTGCTAATCCTCCAATATAATTATGGTGCATACTAACTCCACCAATTCCTCGTTTGAATTTTTCTAAAAATTCTTCATTCTTAAAGAAATAGTCATCTAGTATTTTCCCTTCAGGAGATGTTATACACTCCTTACTTATTTCTTCTATATCTTCCATTATTTCTTCTATATCTCTATTAACTGTAGCAAGATAATCATTAACATCATAATTTTCAATTGTTTCAACTTGAAAAACATCTAAAACATAGTCTTTCACACCTTCAATTTCAACAACTTGTCCTGGTTCTAGTTTTACCTTTACAGGGACTTTAGCATTTATATATCCACTTTTATCGCTTAATAAATAAAGCATCTTATTTCCTTTATATAACTTCTTATTTACCATAAGAGAAATTTTTACACTACCATCTTTTAAATCTTTAAGATACGTTTTTTCTGACATGATCTTTCTCCTCGATTATAAAATTAGTCATTAAAAAAGCTCTAGATTGAAATATAAACTATCAAATCTAGAGCTTTTCGCAAAAGACATAGGTGATAGCCTAAGCTTTTGACTTATATTTCTCAAACCATGTAATACTATCAAAAGGTTAGACAATGCTAGCTTTTACCTAGTTAGTTTGAGATTTAGTTGGTATTTAATCAACTATTACTATTATATTAACCACTAACTTTATTTTAATGCAAAAATTAAAAATATATTTATCAATAGTATACACTTTTTTACTATTGTAAATGAATCAATAAAAAATAGACATACAATATGTATGTCTATAAAAATTTACTATAATTCACTTACTATAGTTTTAACTAATGATAAAAACTCTGATTTTACTTTCTGAGTAGTTTCTATAACTTCTTCATGATTTAGAGGTTGATCAAGTATTCCCGCTGCCATATTTGTTATACAAGAAATTCCTACAACTTTAAGTTGGCTATGTGATGCAATTATAACTTCTGGAGCTGTTGACATACCCACTGCATCTGCACCTAATATTCTTGCCATTTTTACTTCAGCCGGAGTTTCATAAGTTGGACCTGAGAAGAAAGCATAAACTCCTTCTTGAACTGTTATGTTTAATTTTTCTGCGCATTTTTTTGCTAGTTCCACATATTCTTTTGTATATGCTGCTGACATATCTGGGAATCTTGTTCCTATTCTATTATCATTTGGCCCTATTAAAGGATTATTTCCAGATAAATTAATATGATCTGTTATTATCATTAAATCTCCTGGTTTGAAATCTTTATTTGCTCCACCTGCTGCATTAGTAACAAAAATAGTTTCCACACCTAATGCTTTCATTACTCTTACTGGAAAAGTTATCATTTCCATTGAGTATCCTTCATAGTAATGGAATCTTCCTTGCATTGCTACAACAGTTTTTCCTTGTAAATTCCCTATAACTAATTGTCCCTCATGACCTTCTACTGTAGATACAGGGAAGTTTGGTATTTCATTATATTTTATTTTTATAGGATTTTCTATTTCATCTGCTAAAACTCCAAGACCTGAACCTAATATTAACCCTATAGTAGGTTCTACATCTGTTTTAGTTTTTATGTAACTTGCTGTTTCTTCAATTCTATCATATAGATTTTTCATTATTTCACCTCATGCTAAATATTTATATAGGTTATTTTTTACAAATTGCCTAAATTATATTTTAACAATTTTATTTTATTCTTTCAATACAGTTTTAATTTATATATATCTATATATATAAATTAGGCATATGTACAAGTATATGCACATATGCCCTCTTACTAGTTTATATTATATTCAAATTCTCCGTTTTCTTTCATTGAGAAGAAATCAGCATACCCAATGTCAAAAACTCTTTCCTTTAAGTTAGGTATTACAACCTTGTGTTTTATTAGATAAGTAATAGGACCTGTATATGAAATATCTCCTTGTGCTATAAATCCTGTTATAACATTATCTTTTATGACAAACTTTTTATATCCGTCTTTATCACATCTAGTAATTACATCGTAAGTTCCATCTGGTGGTATAGCTATTCCTAAAGAAACTGTTGGTATTCCCACAAAGTTCATACTGTTTTTAAAAGTAAATTCATCATCTAAAATTCTTTCAAAACCAGCCATATTGTATGCCGCTACAATTCCTTGTTTTACAGCCAGTGGCCATATGGCATTTTTCCCAACTACATCACCTGCTGCGTATACATCTTCTACTGTAGTTTCACATTTTTCATTTATAACTATCCCTCTATTATCTTCTATATTAGTATTTGCAACAATTTCTGTATTAGGTCTAACACCTGTAGCAACTATTAACAAATCACATTCAACTATACTATTATCTCCTAATTCAACACCTTTTACATTTTTATTATCATCTAATACAATTTGATTTACTGGTAAAGAAGGATATAATTTAGCTCCATTTTCTATAAATTTACTTTCATACACTTTAGCTGAATATTCATCAAGCTGTAAATCTAGTATATAATCATTTGGATAAATCAAAGACACTTCTAAAGTCCCCATATCTAAAAGTGAAGTAAGTGCATCTATTCCTATAAGCCCTGCTCCTATTATGGCAACCTTTTTACTATTTTTAATTTTTTCTTTTATATTATATACATCTTCAATATCTCTAAGAGAGTATATATTATTTCCTTCTTTTATATTTTTTATAGGTGGTACAAAAGATTTTGCCCCTGTCGCTATTAGTAATTTATCATATACTATATCTTCTTTATCTAACTTTACAACTTTATTATCCGTATCAATGCTTTTTACTGTTTTGTTTTTTATCCATAGTATATTATTTTTTTCCATAAAGTCTGAATCTACAAAATTAATACTTTCTACACTTCTATGATCAGATATAACATGGTGTAACATACAACGAGAGTATATTCTGTCATCTTTTGATATAACTGTAATACTGAACTTTGGATTTAATTTTCTTAAAACTTTAGCTGCGTTTATTCCTGCTGCACTTGCTCCTATAATCACATAATTATTTGGTGTATTATTTATTTCAATATACTTACTATCTTTTTTAGATGATAATTTATTAAATAATTTATCTAGCATAAGCATCCTCCTTCTGTAGGCTAATTGCTCCTGTAGGACACATAGCTACACATTTAGGCATTTCTTCATTTTTACATAGATCGCATTTTAATATTTTTTGCTTACTTCTATCATCAACTTTCAGTAAACCATAAGGACACGACATTACACACATATAGCAAGAGCCACATTTACTTTCATCATAAGAAACTATTCCTGTTACATCATCTTTACTCATAGCTCCACTCATACAAGTCATTACACACTCTGGTTCATCACAATGTCTACAAAATATAGGTACTGGATGATCATTTTTATCCATTTCGATATGATTTCTACTTTCAGTGTCCATACTATTTAAGTCTAATGTATACATACTTTCAGCATCACTATTTCTTAACATACAAGCAAGAACACAACTTTTACATCCTTTACATAAGTCTTTATCTATTAAAATTCTATGCATAAGATTCCACATCCTTTAACCCAAGTTTTTCTCTTCTATCAATTATTATTTCTTCTAACTGATCTGCAGTTGATTTAGGGTCTGGGTTTACTATTACATGGCCTCCTGTTATATCTTTTAATCCTTCTGTTAAAACTTCTGTCACTAATTTACTTCCTGTTATAAATGGAGGAAGTGCTAAATGTAGAGGAAGACCTAGTGCCAATCCAAACGCACCATCAGCCAATGCTTGTTCTTCCAACCATTGTGGTGCAGAAAGTACAAGTGGTAATTGTGGTAAATCTATTCCTAAATATGCAGCAAGTTCTGTTGCCACTATTTCAAGTCTACCTATTGCTAAACAAGGACCGAAGTTTAATACTGGTGGTATTCCTAACTTCTTACATACTGCTTTTAAATTTTCTCCTGCTAACTCCTCAGCTCCTGGTGACATTAATCCTACGTTTTCAAGTCCTCCAGTTGAACACCCTGCTGATAAAACTATAATATCTCTCTTAATTAATTCTTTAGTTAATTCAACAGTGTTAATATCGTGTCCTCCAGCAGTCATATTTGAACATCCTACTATTGCTGCTACACCTTTTATTGTTCCGTCAGCTATTAAGTCTACTAATGGCTTCCATGAATCACCTAAAAATTCTTTTAAGTTCTTTTCACTAACACCTGTTAAAGATTGTTCAAATCCATGATCTTTAGGTATGTCTATTTTAACTTCACTTCTTCTATTTTTATAAGACTCTAAAGCTTCACTTATTAATTTTCTATCTATTTCATCGTATTTATTTCTATCTAAGTAAATATATTCTGCATTTTTCTTTTTAGCCACATCATCAAGGCATATCATCTTAACTTTTAGCTTATCTGCTATTGGCTCTAATCCTGGTATTGTACAGTTAAATTCTGAAACTACCATGTCAATTGCACCTGTTGATAATACTGCTTCACTTGTAAAGTTATTTCCTGCATGACCTGCAAATATTTCTTGATAGTGCTCTCCTCTAAGTTGTAAATCTTGACCTACACAAGTACAGCCTACTAATCTAAATCCTTTTGCACCTACACTCTTAGCAAGTTCTACAACTTCTGGTTGTTTCAATTTTTCTTGGAATGATGTAAATGTTGAATGTTGATGACCTGTAATCATAATATTTATATAATCTTCATCTATTACTCTAAATCCTACTGGAGCCATTCTTATAACTGGGTCTCCTAGCATTATGTCATTTATAAGATTTGTAAGTGTTAACCCGTAAAGTCCTGTTGAGATTCCAAGAGATAAGCAACTCATTAGCATATCTACTGGGTCTGAGTTTAAGTTAGTAGAAGATTTTACTACTCCATCAAATACTTCTGACTTAGCACCTCCAGGCATAATACCTAATTCCTTCCATTTTTCGACTCTTGGCCCATATCCTATTTTTTCAACAAGCTCCATTTTAGTAAATCTAGGTTTGTATAAATCATTTAAAACTGCATCTGCAACTTTAATACATTTTTCATATTTATCATCTGCTTCTATTCCCAGTTTTTCTGCTAAATGATTTAATGCTTTCTCACTTTTGATTATTCCCCTTGTTTCTCCTACATGTTTTAAATTTAATGCTGTATTTTCTACCACATGAATATAACACGCTGAACCTGATGCAACTGCTCTTAAAAAGTTTCTTCCAACTATTGTATCCGCATCTGCACCACAAATTCCTTTTGGTGATTTAGGTGTTATTCTACACGGTCCATTTGAACAGAGTCTACAACAAACTCCTTGTAAACCAAATCCACATTTTTGTTTTTGAGTTTCTGTTCTGTGAAATGCTGTGTCAAATTCCTTACTTGCTACAAAACTTTCTAATTTTTCATCTGCACTTTTACACATTTTACAACTATTACAATCCATTTTAGTTTCCCCCTAAAAATATTTTTTTAATTTTGATATTATGAGAAATGTCTATTGATTTGAATACATTTAGATAGTTTATTTATTAACAATTTTTTCTTATTACTATATATACCTTGAAAACTTTTTCTTAAACAGTTATTAAGAAATTTTTTCCAATAAAAAAAGATAGAATCAAATCTATCTCGTTTTAATTATATATTTATGCTTAAGTTTATAATTAAATAATCTTCTTCAACAGAAATGGATTTTATATTAGTATTTTTAAAGAAACTTTTCTCTATTATTATATCTCCTTGATCCACACTAATATTCTTTAAATCTGAAAACCAGCTTCCTGCAATAGCATCTACAATATCATTGTTCAAACTTAAATTTAATAACCTTATATCTTTTAGATTAAGTTTTAAATCATTATCTTTAGTTAATGTTGGCATTATATCTATATCTATCGGTGTTTTAAGATAAGTGAGAAGTTTATATTGCCCTCCAATAGTTAATCCATTTTTGTTAATTGTAATTTTTATATTTTCAATATCTTTATTATTTGTATCTTTTAAATACTTATTAATATAAGTTAATATTGTATCTTCTGGTATATAAAAACTTCCCTCTATTCTTAAAGGATTGTCCAATATCTTCATATTTTTTGACTCTAGACCTACCAATGATTGTATATAATCTATTTGACTTTGCGGCAAATTTAAACTTGTATTTACATCCATATCTATTTTAGGACTATTATTTTTTATACTTTTCCATTCAAAACTTCCTATAAAAAATAAGCCTATGAAAATAAATAGTATTGTCCCTATTAATATATACTTATTTTTCTTTTTCAATAAAACACCTCCTTGCATGAATCTCATACACATGTATAAATTTTACTATATAAATATATGCTTATAATAATTATATACATTACCAGTAAATACCATAATAAATTAATAAAATCTTTTATACAATTAACATTCTATTAAAATTTCTATTTGAGCAAGGGATTTCTCTCTTCCGTCATTCCCTACCCTTGTCATTATATATATCTCATTGAAATCTCCAATAGTTTTTATATTATTACTTTCTATATATTTCATAATTACATCATAATATTTCCCCGAATCTCTATAAGTATCATCAAAATACATAGTCAAATAATCGCCTTTTTTCATAGAGATTATTTTATCATCTTCATAAGACACATTTTCTCCCAGATTAATCATTACATTCTTGCACTCTGCTCGACCTTCTTTTTTCACATCATCATAAGATATGGTAAAGGCTATTTCTGCATTAACATTTTCATAATCACGTTCTACTTCTAAAAGAATTTTTCTCAAGTTTATTTCAAACTCATCAGAAAAACGGTCAGTGAAATTATATTGAATAAACTTTCTTTCTTCATTATGTTTTATAAAAACTTCATTTATACCCCTATTTAAGGATACTTTTATTTTATCTTCCAAAGATTCAACTTTATTTTTTATATTCTCTAATTCTTTTATTTTTTCTGTTATGATTTTTTTTTGATTCCCCAATATATCAACTATAGATTCTAGAGATGTGTAATTATTAGTGACTTCTTTTATTTCTTCTAAAGACAATCCCATAGCTTTGCATTGCTTTATTAAGTCTATAGTATTAAAATCTTTCATTGAGTAATATCTATATCCTGTATCTTCATTTATGTAAGAAGGTTTTAATATACCAACCTTTTCATAATGCCTTAAGGTTTGTACTGATAAATTATTTAATTTTCCCATTTGTCCAATAGATAAATACTTGCCCATATTTTCACCTCCAAAATTCAATTTATAAAAGTATTTGATAATTCAAATATTATAACTTTCTATTAAAAAGGACATTAATTTATTTATTAATGTCCTCATTATACCTATATGGTAACTACTTCTTCAAGATGTTCTACTTTTTTCTCTTTATTTATAACAATATCTGTGTACTTCTTTACATTAGCTATTATAAACATAACTGTAAATGTTAATATCTCTGATGTTAAAACACTTGCCCAAATACCATTTAATCCAAATATTTTTGGTAAAGTATATAAACATATTGGTAAAAATACCATAGATCTTAATACACCTATTAAATTTGAAAATTTAGGAATTTCTATTGCCTGATAATAAACTACAGTATCTAAGTTTATACTAGCTATGATATACGCTAAACAAGATATTTTTAATCCGTTATATGCTAGTTCAGCTATTTTAGGATCTGTTGTAAATATTCCTACTATTTGTGTTCCTAAAATATAACAAATAACTGCTGCTCCTATACTAATAATTAAAGATGAAATACAGTTTATTTTATAGAATCCTAACATCTTCTCTTTATCTTTTCTACCAAAATTGTAACTTATAAGCGGCTGTGCACCAAAAGTTAATCCTAGTAAAACCATATATATATTTGTTGTAATATAGTTAATTATACTATAAGTTGATATACCTATTTCTCCCATGTAATTAGTAAGTGCCATATTGTGTAAGAATACTATTATAGAGAAACTTGCTTGCCCTAAAAATGATGGGAATCCTATATTCAATACGTTTTTTATACTTTCTACATTTAATGATGTATTACCAAAACTTAGAATTCCTCTTTTTCTTATAAAATGAGGAATAAGTATTGATACTGTAACTATTTGTCCAAGACCAGTTGCAATAGCTGCTCCTTTTATACCCATTTGTAGCGGGAAAATAAATACATAGTCTAGCACAATATTAGTAATAGCACCTGCTATTGTTGAAACCATTGCAAGTTTTGGTCTATTATCATTTCTAACAAATGAATTTAATACTATTCCTACTAAGTTCGGTGTGCAGAAAATTGCATAAAATCTTAGATAATCCGTTGCCATAGGAGCCAAATTATCTGTTGCTCCTAACATCCTCACTATCTGCTCTGGAAATACCACACAAACTATTGTTGTAACTATACATATTATTAATAATAATTTCATTACTTGTCTAAATATATTTACTGCTTTATCTATATTATTAGCACCAACATTTTTTGATACTAATGCTCCTCCACCTACTGCTAACATACTTGCTATTCCAAATAATACAACAGTAAAAGGAAGTACTATATTTACTGCAGCTAAAGCCGTATCACCAACACCTTGACCTACAAATATCCCATCTATTACTGTATATAAAGATGAAATAAAGTTTGCCAAAGATGATGGTACTGCATAACTTAAAAATTCTGTAACCATCTTCATACCTCCTATTAAAATACTAAGGTATATTATAAAGTCTATAGTAAGTATAGAGTCAATATTATTTTATATTTTTAATAATATATATATTTATTCTCACAATATATCTGAGCACTAACAAAAAATAATTTTATCGGTACTTTATGTTCTTAATATTTCTTCAAATTTTTCTTCATCTATAATTATTAAATCTTGTCCTTGATTTATATAGTTAACCGCCGTTCTTAGTTTATTACTCATTTGGTTTGAACTTAAATTTTCTATATTCTTAGCATTAGTAATTAAAATATTAGTTTTTTTAGTTACTGAATTTCTTGTTATACCACCCAAGTCATTAATAAGCTTAGTTGCTTCAGCTCTACTCATGGAATGCAGTTCTCCTGTTAAAACTACTACTTTATCTTTGAAAAAATCTGTTTCTGATAAAAATTCATTATTTTCGCAATCATAGTCCTTACATCTTTTTGAAACAATTCCTTCTCTTATTTTTTTGCATGGTGAATAAGTATTATCACCTATATACCCTAGCTTAAACCCTACGCACTTAGATATATCGTCCACATTATCCAAATTTAATTCTTCAGCAATATTTATAAGAATATTAGCAGCAGCCGTAGCATCTGCACTGGCATGATGGTGATTAAACTTATATCCTAAATGTCTATTAACTGTGTTTAGCTTATGATTGTTTAAATATCTATAAAATAATTTTGAAGCTACTAAAGTACATGCGTAATCTAATTTGGGATATTCTAAATTATAAAGATCAAGTGTATTTCTAAGTACAGAAAAATCAAAAGATGCATTATGAGCTATTACCAAGTTATTTTCTAAATATGGTTTTATTTCTGGCCATAATTCATCAAACTCTTTTTCATTAATTACATCCTCTTCTCTAATACCGTGAATAATTATGTTTCTTGACTCAAATCTAAATGGTTTTGGCTTAATTAGCCAATATTTTTCTTCTATTATTTTATTATCTTTTACAACAGTAATTCCTAAAGAACATGCAGAAGCTCTTTTTTCATTCGCCGTCTCAAAGTCTATAGCAATAAAATCCATACAAACCTCCACAAAATTATTTTTTCCGATACTCATTATATCATAGATAACTAAGGGATAAATACTTTCATAAAAGGAAACCTCTTAATTTTATCGAATAAATTAATTATAAAAAATTTTATTTTTAATAAAGGAGGTAAATTTGTGAAAGAATACGAAGTCTCTAGAGAAATCTATAATCCTTGTGCCGGTGTATATGTTTTTGATGATAATTTTTTTCGTGAAATAGAAACTGACAATATTGAAAAAACTATAACAGAGTGGATTGGTGGGGATATGCCAAAGTATGAAAAGACTACTTTTCCTGATGGATCTGTAGAGTATATATTAGATTTACCTCGAAAAGTAAGATATACATTCAGTATTATATAATCAAAATATTTAGTTTTACATATTTTTTAAATAATATAATTTATTAGTAATTAATCATAACCACCTGAATAGCAGGTGGCTTTCTTTATACAAAAGGGTACTTGCTAAATTTAAAATAGCGAGTACTCTTTTTATATAAGAATCATTAATTTCTATAATATATTTTTACCTTCAGCTGTTGGTATTTCAAACCCCATTATATTAGCAAGAGTAGGAGCAATATCAACTAAACGTAGCTCTTTCACATCTTTATTCTTATCTATATTTATACCTTCTATATAGAATGATGCTCTCATGTCTTTTAAATTTTCACAATATCCATGTTGAGCTTTTTGTGCTGTATTACTATCTAAGTATTTACCTACTGCATCTTCTCTTACTTCATATCCAGCCTTAGATATTATAACGTAATCAGCATCAGGGAATCCTCTTCTAGTTTTGTTAGCTTCTTCTCCTGTTATCACTTCGCTAATACCACTATTTTCATCATTTAAAAGTTCATTTAATATGCTTTCAACTTTAGTTCTTATTTCTTTATTTTCTTTATCTTTAAGCCTTATCTGACCAGTTCCACCAGAACGTTGACACCAAGCATCCCAATCAACTAGCTTTCCATTTTCATCAAGTTTTATTAAGTCATTTTCTACTAAAACTATATTAGGCTTTATGTCGTATTTGTTATCTATAGTACCATGGTCTGAAACAACACATACTACCACATTATCATTAGTTATCTCGTGAGCTTTCTCTACTAACTCTCCTACTAATGAATCTATTCTTTCAAGATCAGATATAGCTTCCTTACTATATACACCATTTATATGAGCTGTCTCATCATAAGCTGCATAGTAGCAAGACATAAAGAATGGTTTTTCTTCTAAATATTTTTTAATTTTGTTTTCTAATATCCATAAGGCAGCCTTCTGTCTTATAGTATCACCTTCAATAGTTAAATCAGTCCCACCTGCAAATCTTCCTATTTCTTTTTCCATTTCTCTAACCATACCTTGTGGTCTACTTACTGCGTCTATTAACTTACTATCAAGGTGACTTCCATCTCTCCATATTTCTGGTATATGGTAGTCAGAGTTAGCTCCTACAGATGCTGGAAAACCTACACTTGAAGATATATATCCATTTTCTTTAGCACATTCCCATAAGTTTTTAGCATTTTCACTTACATACCAATACCATGCATCCATATGTTTTCCAGTTGGGTCAAATACCTTATTAGTATGTATCCCATGAGTTGCAGGATAAGCTCCTGTTATTATAGAATGGTGGCATGTATATGTGAATGTAGGAAATACACTTTTAACACCTTTTGATGCATAAGTTCCATTTTCTACAAAATATTTTTTTATGTTTGAAAGATTAACTCCTATTCTTTCTGCTTCAAAAACAAATTCAGGCTTTAAAGCATCTATTGATATTAATAAAACACTTGGCTTATTTTTCATTATTATTCTCCTTATTACTAACTAGCTTTCTTTATATTTCTTAATTTTTCATTCTTACTTATTAAATACCTTAACTTTTTATTAATTAAAAGCCCCATTATTCCGAAACCTATTATTATAGAAAATAAAATTCTATACCCCAATAACCCATCAAATTTATCTAAAATACTTCCATATAGTGAGTAGCAAAATATCAATGGTGAATATCCTATAAAACTTGCTAAAGATATAGCCCCCCCAGAAATTTCTTTATCTATTCCTACTTCTTGCATCGGTGCAAATAGTAATGCTTTCATAGAGTTTACTAAAATAGAGAATATGACTACGAATATAAATCCTACTACTACACTAAATTCTTTATCCGATAGAATTATCATTAGTAATGTAGATACTATTATAGATATAAAACAAAATGCAAAGTATTTTGATGTAGATTTAAATTTCTTATCTGCTATATAACCACCAATTGGACCAGCCAACATTTTTATTCCATATTGATTTATCATACCAAAAACTCCAATTAGTAAAACACTAACACCATACGTATTTTGTAGAAATGGCATCATATACGTAATTCCACAGTAAATAGCATAAGCACAGAATATATTCCCTGATATCAGCAATACTTCTTTTGATTTTATAACTTCTAAAGGAACACTTAGTTTAGATTCATTATTCATTGTTTTAGGTTCATCCTTTCCTAAAACAATAAATGCGATAATACCTATAATTATAGATACTACAGAGTAAAATAATATAACGCATTTAAGTGAATCAAAGATAGAAAATATAACGATTCCTATAAAAACTATTATAGTATCAAATAAACCCCTTCCAGCTTCAAAGAAGCCAAATATTCTTCCTTGTTCATTATCACTTCCTAAGTCTTTTACACTTTTTACTACTACAGGCCAATATAGCATATCACTAAATAATGCAAATAAAATCCATATTAATATAAGAGCATAATAACCTGGTAAAGTAGATAAATATATACCTGTTATACCTATACCAATAAGAGCACATGGTATTAATATTCTTTTAGATATTTTATCTATAAAATATATAGATGCTAAAAATCCAAAAGTGCTAAATATGCCAGCTATTGATAATATATTTCCAAGCTGAGTATGAGTCAAATTCAAACTTTTTTGTATCGGCACATAAAATACATCTTGAATATAAGGTAATTTATATATCATTCCTGTAGCCAATGTTAAAACTATAAATATAATTTTTTTATTAATCTTATTTTTAGATTTCATAAATCCTTTTCCTCTCGATGCTTAAAATAAAATTCAAAACCATTATATTATGCTTTTGTATAATTTAAAATATATATATGTATATATTTTTCAATCACTTTACTATTATTTTGCAGACTTATATAAAATGAATTTATATTTAGAATTTATTTAAAAATAGCCCCGGTAAACTTATACCAAAGCTATTTTTAATTTACTACGCAACTTCTTCTTTTAATCTATTATTCTTTTTAATTGCATTTATAAGCATTGTACTAACTATAACTCCTAGTATCGCAAATCCTATCATCATTAAAAATACCATTCTATAACCAAATATACCTGGGTTATTATCTAATACACTTCCATATAATGAGTATGCGAACATACCTGGTGCATATCCTATGAAACTACCTATAGACATTGCAGCTCCAGTTATATCTTCTGATATATTTATTTCTCCCATTGGAGCAAAATATGTAGCTTTCATAGAGAATACTATAGCTCCAAAAGTTAATGTCATCGCCATTCCTAAGTAAACATTTAATGAACTATGTGGTGCTATAACCATTATCGTTAAAACAACTATACATGCTAAAAATGCTGCTCTTAAGTATTTTGCTGGTGAATGGAATTTCTTATCTGCTAAATATCCACCTATTGGTCCACCAACCATTTTTAAACCATATTGGTTTATAACTCCATATGCTCCAACTAAAGCAACTGGTAAAGCATATATATTTTCTAAGAAAGGTATGAAGTAAGTGATTCCACAAAATACTGCATAAACAAAGAAAGTAGTAAATGCCGCTAACCATATTTCTTTTGTTTTTAAAGCTACCATTGGAGAAACCTTAATTTTTTTAGTTTCTTTTCCATCAACTGACTCTGTTTTTTTGTCATCTTCAATAAAGAAGAATGCTAATACACCTACAACTATAACTGTTATAGAGTAGAATAATATAGAATTTACAAATCCTAATTTACCTGATCCAAAGTAAGCAAATATTCCAAGAGCAGAGAAGGCTACTATCGTATCTACAAGTCCTCTACTTGCTTCGAAATATCCAAACATTCTACCTTGCTCTTCTTTACTTCCTAATGATTTAACACATTTAAGTAAAACCGGCCAAAATACCATGTCATTTGTTAAAGCGAATAATGCCCAAATTATTAATACTTCATTGTAACTTGGTAATGTTGCTAGCCATAAACCTAAAAGACCACAACCTATAAGACCTGTTGGTAATAATATTTTCTTAGATACCCTATCAGATAACCATACTGCAAGTATAAATCCTACAGTAGTTACAGCACCACTTATAGACATTGCATTTCCAAGCTGTGTATGAGTAAGTCCTAAATATTCTTGCATAGGACCATAGAATGCATCTTTTAAGAAACATAATTTATATATTGTTCCTGCTCCTAATGTTAAGATAAAGAATGTAATCCATTTTCTGATGTTTTCTTTTTTACTGTTCAACTTTCTAACTCCTTAATAATTAATTTTAATAATCTCTCTTCAAATACCTATTATTTATAAGTATAAAAACAAACATAATTTTGTAAGAAATCATTTTCTTTTTTTATTATATATTTAGTTTTGTGTACTTTCAAGTATTTTTTCGAATTTTTGTGTATTTATAAGTAATGTCTAGTAAAAAAATACACAAAAAAGCAACTTAAATACTATTAAGTTGCTTTTTTGTGTATTTCATATTATTTTTTTATTATTTCTATACCACTTTTCAAATATTTTTCAATAATATTTTTATCAACATTGCTATCAGTTATTATGAAACTAACATTTTCTATTTCTGAAATTTTAGTTAACGATACATGCTCTATTTTACTACTATCCGCTAGTATAATTGCTTCTTTTGATATTTCCATTAATAATCTTTGTATTTCTACAGTATGAAAATCATGGTCTGTTATTCCCCTACTTAAAGAAACTCCTCCAACACCAATAAAAGCTTTATCAACTATAAAATTTCTCAAAATTTCTTTTGCAAATTCTCCATAAAATGCACACTCTTTACTGTTTAATAATCCACCTGCTAAAATCACTTTTATTCCTTGGCTATTTGCTAATTCTGTTGTAATTGCTAATGAATTTGTTATAACCGTTAATTTATTAAATCTTTTTTTTATCAACTTAGCTATTTCAACATTTGTAGTACTATCATTTAAGGCTATAGATTCATCTTCATTTATATATCTTATAGCAGTATTTGCTATTTCTATTTTTTCTTGTTTAAACTCTTCTTCTCTTTTTTGGAAACTAAGCTTATCTACTGAAACCTTTTTAGGAATAGCACCTCCATAAACTCTCTCTAATATCCCTTCTTTTTCTAAATGTTCTAAGTCTCTTCTTATAGTCTCTATAGATACATTTAATTCTTTTATTAATTTTGAAACTTTAACTACTGAGTCCCTATTCAAAGTTTCTATTATAAATTCATATCTCTCTTGAGCTAACATTTCTATCTCCTATTTTTTACTATATTTGACTTCATATTATTAATTTATCTTAAAATAAAATTCTTAGAAAGATGGTGGTGTAACAGCAAATACAACTTCACATTCCACATCACCTATATTTTCCCACTTATGTTTTGAGTATGCAGGTATTTTAACACTATCACCACAGTTTAATTCAATTAAATTATTCATTATGTGTAAATTTACACAACCTTTCACAACATAAGCAACTTCTTCTCCCTTATGACTAAACAATTCTTTTGAAGAAGATTTTTTAGGCGGAACTTTCATAAGTATAAACTCTATATCTCCTTGTGAATTAGGTGTTAAAAGTTCATAAGCAAAACTATCGTCTTCTGCAAACATTATTTTTTTACGGCTATCTTTTCTAACTACTAAATTCTCAGTTGAATCATCATTTATAAAGAAATTAAATAATGGTACATCTAAAGCTTTAGAAATTTGTTTTATTGTATTTAAAGATGGATTCGCACTCCCCTTTTCTATTTGACTAAGCAAAGAAGGAGTTGATCCTATTAAATTTGCCAATTCTTTAATTGTTAAATCTTTTCTTTTTCTATATTCACTAATATTTTTAGATATATCTACTTCATTCATTTATAAATTACCTCATTCATTCATTTTATCAATATACAATTATACCAATATAAGTTATATTAAGCAAATTTCTTAAATTTTATTTACTTTTTCATCAAATAATTAAATTATATTGACTTGAAATTCAAAAAATGATAGTATTAACTCATCTCTTTAAATATCATTTAATTTATTTTGAATTATTTAAATTATATTTACTCAATTATACATTCAAACAAAATTTATTAAGACATTTTTAAATTTTAAACAATATATGAAAAATGGAGGTTAGTATTATGAGTATAAATTCAAGTGCATGGGTTGAAATAAACTTAGAAAATATAAAACACAACGTTGATAGTGTAAAAAAAGCATTGAATAAAAACACTAAACTTTGTTGCGTAGTTAAGGCTGATGCTTATGGTCATGGTGCTGTTGAGGTAAGCAAGTTTTTAGAAAAAAATGGAGTGGATTTCTTTTCAGTCGCAAGATTAGAAGAAGGTTTAGAACTTGTAAAAGCTGGTATAAAATCTACTATTTTATGTATGGGATACATAGATACACCTAGAATTCAATACGCTATAGATAATGATATAAGAATAACTGTTTATTCTTTAGAAATGGCTAAACAAATAAGTGAGTTAGCTAAAACTTCAAACAAGAAAGCCTATATTCATCTAAAAATTGATACTGGCATGAGTAGAATAGGGTTTTTAGTTAATGAAAATTCTATAGAAGATATAAAAAAAATATTTGAATTAGAAAACTTAATAATAGAAGGTATATATACTCACTTTGCAAAATCAGATGAGAAAGATAAAACTCCTACTTATGAACAAATTAATAAATTCAAATTAGTAGTAGATGAGTTAAACAAAGCTAATTTAAATATTCCACTAAAACACGTTTCAAATAGTGCTGCAATCTTAGACTTAAGAGACTGCGACTACAATATGGTTAGATTAGGTATATCTCTATACGGACCTTATCCATCACAAGATGTAAGTAGAGAAATAAGTTTAAAAACAGCTTTAGAATTAAAAACTAAGGTTAGTAATATAAAAACAATTTCTAAAGGAACTAGCGTAAGCTATGCTGGACAATATACAGCTCAAAAAGATGTCAAAATAGCTACCTTCCCTATTGGATATGCTGATGGATTCCCTAGAACACAAAAAAATCCTCAAGCATATATAAATGGACAACTTGTAAACATAGTAGGAAGAATATGTATGGACCAAACTATGGCTGAAATTCCAGATGATTTAGATGTAAAAATGGAGGATGAAGTTGTATTAATAGGGGATATCGATGGAATAAGAATAGGTGATATCTCAAGCAAAATGGGAACTATAGATCATGAAATATTATGTTGTATAACTAAAAGGGTAAATAGAGTTTATTTAACAAAAGATAATAAATACTCAGTAAATTTACTTTTAGATTAATTATCTATTTTTTATATATAAACAATCCGTTCAAACAAAAAGAGTCGTAATTTATATTACGACTCTTTTTTTAAATTCTTTGTATAGAAATAGTCCAACTATAAACATAGCAAGGAAGTCTGCTATTGGCTGAGATGCCCACACTCCCTTTAATCCATATATCTTTGGAACTATAATTATTACTGGTATTAATATAATCACCTGTCTAAGTAAACTTAAGAACATAGATTTCTTAGCTTCTCCTATTGATTGGAAATAAACAGATCCTAGTACTGACACTCCTACAATAGGTAATGTGATTAGATTTATATTTATTCCTTCTACAGCCATTTTCATTAAAGTTTCATCTTTAGTAAAGATCCCTACGAATACTTCTGGGAATAGTCTAACTAATACAGATGCTACAGTTAATAATGCTGTTCCATATAAAATTCCAAGGAATAAAGTTCTCCTAGCTCTCTCTGGTTGTTTTGCTCCATGATTATAAGCAATTATTGTTTGCATACCTTGGCTTAGTCCAAATATAGGCATTAAAAACATTAATGAGATTGATGTAACTGATGTCATTGCACCTATAGACAAATCTCCTCCGTATATTTTTAATATTTTATTTGTAACTAAATGTATAGAACCTGCAGCCAATTCCATGAAGAATGGTGTAACCGCTATAACTAATATTAATTTGATTAATTTATTATCTAATCTTATATTTTTTAATTTTAATTTTAAATTTGATTTACCTAAAGTAAAGTAATAAGTCGACCACGTACATATGAACAACTGACTAATCACCGTACCTATAGCTGCTCCTTTTATACCCATATTCAGTCCAAATATAAGTATTGGATCTAATATTAGATTAAGTATGCAAGAAGTGATCATCATTCTGGCTGCTAACTTTGGATTCCCTTCTCCTCTTATACAACTATTAAGAGCAAATCCAGGTAGGTTGAACCATGCTCCAGCAAATATTATACTCATATAATCTTTAGCATATTTAATAGTATCATTACTTGCTCCAAATGCATAAAGAATTTTATCTAAAAAGAAAATTCCTATTAAAACCATTATAATACCTACAGCAAGCTCTAAAGCTACTGTACTTCCTATAACTCTCTCTGCTTCTTTTTTATTTCCTTCACCTAATTTAATAGATACATTGGTACTTCCACCTACTGCTATAGCAACACAAAATGCTCCAAGTATTGTAAACAGTGGCATTGTAATCCCAAGTCCTGATATGGCTAAAGCCCCCACATTTTCCATAGAACCTATAAACGCTCTATCTACTGTGTTATATAATGAAGTAACCATCATGGCAAGTATTGCAGGTACTGAATACTTTACCAATAGTTTACTTATACTTTCATTTTTTAATGCTTCTTGATTTTCCATTTGTTCTCCTATCCCACCATATCATAAGTTATACAAACAGGTTTTTTTGATCTAGGATCTTCCATAATTTCTGCATCAATATTGAATAGCTCTTTAAGATTTTCCTTAGTCATAACTTCTTGAGCACTTCCCTCACAAGCTATTTTTCCTTTTTTAATTCCTATCATATGATGAGCAAATCTTGCTGCATTATTTAATTCATGTATAACCATAACAATTGTTGTATTGTGTTTTTCATTTAATTCTTGTAATAAATTTAATACTTCTAGTTGATGAGCTAAGTCTAGATAAGTAGTAGGCTCATCAAGAACTAGTATATCTGTTTGTTGAGCTAGAGCCATGGCTATCCAAGCTCTTTGTCTTTGACCTCCAGATAAAGCTTCTATTGGTCTATCTCTAAACTCTTTTATTCCTGTAACTTCTAATGCCCAAGTTACTATATCTTCATCTTCTTCTTTTAATCTTCCAAAACCTTTTTGATGTGGGAATCTTCCGTAAGCTATTAGTTCTTCCACAGTAAGTCCTTTTGGCGCTTGTGGACTTTGAGGCAGTACTGCCATAGTTTTAGCTAAATCTTTTGAAGATTGTTCTTTTATATTTTTTTCATTTATAAATATATCACCACTTTTAGGTGTTAATATTCTTGCAATAGTTTTTAAAATTGTAGATTTACCACAACCATTTGCACCTATTATAGTAGTTATTTTCCCTTTAGGTATTTCTAAATTTAAATCTTTTACTATATCTAAATTTCCATAAGATATATTTAAATTTTTAGTACTTATAGCTGTCATAATTTTTACCTCTTTCTATTCTGCTAACATTAAATAAATAAAGTATGGTACACCTATTATTGCTACAACTATTCCTACTGGAATCTCCATAGGTGCTATAATATTTCTTGATATTGTATCTCCCACTAATAAAATTAAAGTACCTATTAGTGCTGCTGTAGGAATTAATTTACTATGTTTCGGTCCTACTAACTTTCTTCCTATATGAGGAGCAACAAGGCCTAAGAATCCTATACTTCCTGCTACAGATGTTGCTACCCCTGATAATACAACTGCGTAAATTATTAATCTTACTCTTTCTTTTTCTACTTCTATTCCAAGTCCTGTAGCTACTTCATCACCTAAGTTTAGCGCATCTAAGTATCTAGATTTATAAACAGTAAGAACCATTAATATTAATATAAATGGTAAAATAGCCATCACATATTTCCAATTAGAACCCCAGATACTTCCCGAAGTCCAAGCCATTACTCTATTGAACTCTTGAGTAGTAAACTTAAGTTGGAAAATTGTAAGTAAAGAAGAAAATGCTATATTTATTCCTATACCTATTAATAGTAATCTTGAAGGGTTTATCCCCTTATTCCACGCAAGTATATAAATTAAAAATGCTGCAAACAACGCTCCTGTTAAAGCCACTATTGGCATTGTGAATATCGTTAAATTACTTACACCATCATATACATTTCCATTCATGAAGTAAATATACATTACTACAAATAATGCCGAACCTGAGTTTATACCAAGTATTCCTGAATCTGCTAAATCATTTTTAGTAACACCTTGTAAAATTGTACCCGCCGTAGCTAAAGCCGTTCCTACTAATATGGCAATTACAATTCTAGGTAGTCTTAATTTAAAAATAGCAATCTCGTGAGCTTTAGTACCTTGTCCTATAAATGTTTTTATAACATCAAGAGGCTCTATTGATAAAGAACCCATATTTAAACTAACTAAAAAAGTTATTACAATTAAACTTAATAATATTCCTGTAACTAATAAATATTTCTTATTCTTTTTCATAACTTATTAACCTTCCTTTCTCACAAGGTAAATAAATATTGGGACTCCAAGCAGTGCTGTTAAAGATCCAATTGGTGTCTCATAAGGAGGGTTAATCATTCTTGCTAATATATCACTATATACTAACAGTACCGACCCAAATAACATTGACAATGGAATTATATATTTATAGTCTGCTCCTATAATTCCTCTGATTATTTGAGGAACTATTAGCCCTACAAATACTATGTTCCCTGCTACTGAAACTGATGCTCCAGTAAGTGCTATTACTATTATTAAAGATATAAATCTTACTAAGTTGGTTCTCTGCCCTAAACCTATGGCAACCTCTTCTCCTAAGCTTAATATCGTAATCTTTGGTGCCATTATCATAGCTCCCATTAATCCTATTCCTCCTACTATTAGAAGTAGATTAACTCCTTGCCATTTAGCTGATGTAAGACCTCCAGCTATCCAGAAACTTAATTCTTGAGATAAATTAAAGTACATAGAAATTCCCATAGCCAGTGAAATAAGTAAAGTACCCATTGCCGTTCCTGCTAGTGCTAATTTTACTGGATCAACTTTTCTAATACTTCTAGAACTTATAAAATAAACTAAAAGTCCACTTATACTTGCTCCTAAGAAAGCAAATATCATCTTTGCAAAGCTTCCAAGTACTAAATTAGGATAAATCCTTTGTAAAACTAAAGCTACTGCTATCATGAAAGTAGCTCCTTGAGTAATACCCATTACTGATGGCTCAGCTATAGGATTTCTTGTTATACCTTGCATTATGGCTCCCGATACGGCTAAAAAGCCTCCCACTAATGCAGCAGCAAGTGCTCTTGGTATTCTAACATCTCTAATTATTTTTGAATTTATATCGTTCCCGTCTGATAAAATACTACTTATTATTGTTTGTAAATCTATACTTTTAGCTCCTAATGATATAGATACTGCTATACCACCTACAAGTAAGACAATTCCCACTATCATAAGTATAAAAGCTATTTTTTTCTTTTTTTGTTTACTCATAGTCAATCCTCCTTCTCATCTGCAATTAACTATCATTTTCCATTAATATAAAAATAGGTGAAGAAAATAATTCTATTTTCAACACCTACTTAATTTATTATTTTATAACCGCGTCTTTAACAGACTCTAATATTAATTCTCTTCCTATTGGATTGTAAGCTTGAGAGAAGTATGGACTTGCATCTAATATTGTTACATTTCCTTCTTTTACTGCTCTTATTTGAGACCAAACTGAACTAGCTTCTAAATCAGCTTTATCTGATTCTGTTGCTATTACTATTATGTGATCAGCATCTATTTCTGATAAACCTTCCATAGTAACAGTTGGTAATGTTATACTATCTTGCTCTGGCATATTAGTTGGTTGAGGTAATTTCATATCAGATTTTAAAACTGTCCCTATTCCACCTTCACTGAATACCATGAATGATCCAGAACTAGCTAGAACTGTTAAGTAAGTAGTATCTTCTCCGTTAGCTGCTTTTATTTCCTTACCTAATTTTTCAGCTTTTTCATAGTAAGCATTTAACCAAGTCTTTGCTTCATCTTCTTGTCCAAATAACTTAGCAACATCTGTTAATTTTGCTTCCCAATCATTTGATTGATCTTCTAACATAACTGTAGGTGCTATTTCTTTTAATTGATCATATATTTCTTCTTGTCTTGGCGCCATTATTATTAAATCTGGCTCACAAGCAAGTATTGCTTCTATATCAGCTGTTTCCATCATTGAGTGACCTACTACTTTTGCATCACCTAATGAATCTTTCATGTATGCTGGTACATTTTCTGTATCGTATGAATCTACGTTAGCTGTACCTACTACATTATGACCTAATAATAATAACTCTTCACTACTTCCTGATATATCTACTATTCTCTTTGGGTTAGCAGGTATTTCTACTTCTCCTTTTACAGTTTCTACTACTCTTGTATCTGTATCTTGTTGTTGTGCATTATCTGATGAACAACCTATTAATCCGAATGTTGCAAGTGCTAATGTTAACACTGCTAATGCTTTAATTCTTTTCACGTCAATTCTCCTTACTGTCTACATATTAATTATCATTAATTATTATAAATAATAATCATTATCATCTTGTGAATTTATTATATCATCTATTTTTTTTTCGGTCAAGAAATTTATAACTATATTTTTAAAAAATAAAAAATATAGTTATAAGCACTGAATTAATATAATTTTCACACACAATCTACTACTTCTCCAAAATATAAATTATCAGTACTAAAAAATTAGCTTCGCTCATATCGTCAACGAGATGCCTTCTCTACCGCTTTAAGCCACTGTGTGGGCTACATGAAATTTCAGGCAACTCCGTTACTCAAAAACTTTTTTACATGTTCATCTAACCCTGAATTTATTTATATTACTCATATAAATATGTTTTCCACAGATTAGAGAACATCGTAATTTCCTTGCATGTAAAAAAAGAATAGGAACCTTAAATTATAAAGTCCTACTCTTCTATTATTTATATAAGATCTGATAATTCTATATTTGTCATTGTCTTAATATCATAATTTATATTTATTACCTTTTTCTCATTTTCATTCTCATTTATCGTTTTAATAGGGATATATACTTTAAATGTAGTCCCTATACCTTCTATACTTTCAACATCTACTCTTCCACCATGTATTTCTACAATATCTTTAACTATACAAAGACCTACCCCAGCACCTTCATTTATTCTTGTTAGCGAATAATCCACTTGATAAAAACTTTGAAATATCTTATCTAAATTTTCTTTAGGTATCCCAATACCATTATCTTTAACCTCAATCAATACTTCATCTTCTACTTTACTAATATTCACATTAATTAAACCTCTACTTAATGTGAATTTTATGGCATTCGATATAAGGTTCAGTACTACTCTTTGTATTTGTACCTTATCAATTGCTATAATAATTTCTTCTTCTATAGAATCAAATATCATTATGATATTTTTATTTTTTGCAAATTCTACTGTACTTGCAAAGGCATCTTCCACCACGTTTACTATATTTTCATTTTTAATATCTAATTTTAACAATCCTGATTCAGCCTTAGTAACATCTATTATATTGTTTGATATTTTCAATAGTCTATATGAGTTGCTATCAATAAGTTCTAACTTATTTTCTATGTCAGTTTTAATTTCTTCTGGATTGTTTTTTAGTACACTGTTATTATTTATTTTACTTTTTATCGTTTTCGATGCATTCAAAATTAAATTAATAGGTGTTCTAAGTTCATGACTTAAATTAACTATAAAATCACTTTTTAAACTTTCTCTTAATGTTTTCATATTTTCTTCTTCTTTATATTTCTTATTTAATTCTATTTTTTTAGAGTTAAAATGAAATAATATATAATAATTAAAATAATTAATAGTATAATAATTTTTAATATTAATTTTAATTTTTGGGGTAACAGTAGTTGATAAAACTTTTTATTTATAATATTCATATGTGAATCAATATCACTTATTTTTATATTATACTCATAGATACTATTATAGTCTAAATATATCTCAGCTAATGGCTCCGCTTCTAAAGAATATGTCGATAAATCCAAATTATTTATAGTTTTTATAATTAAATCTGCAGCTACTTCTCCATGTTTCTGTCCAATATCTACACATCCACCTAATATTCCCGCATCCAAGTAAGTTTGATCATTTGAATAAATGGGTTGTGAATTAATTTCTTTTATTTTACTTATCGTTTCTTTAGGATCTAAAAAAATATCTGAGTTATTATATTGAAACTCTCCTGCAATAATATTTACTGAATTTGAACTATGTTCTACATTTTTAAGCTTTTCACATATATCTTCAATATAGTTTCCTTTCACCATTTCTATTTCAATATTCCTCTGTGCTAACTTACTGGCTGTGTCTAAATAATCCAAAATTTCCTTCGTTACAGATTCACAGTAAAGAGAATTTTCCATAATTAAATTTAATTTTTTAACATCTTTGTTCAAATCTAAGATTAAATGAAGAAGATTTACTGTATCATCTACATGATAAAATCCTAGAGCATCTGATTTTTCATCTTCATTATTTTCTGATAGATCTTGATCTATCCCTGTCATTACTAAAGGCACTTTGTAGAATATACTTTCTTTATCATCATTAAGCTCTCCAGCGAATTCATAAGCCTCATCATTTACAGCATATAAAATATCAATTTTACTATCCTCATATTTCGACTCTAATAATTTTCTAAATGACTCATTATAATCTTCACTATTATTACTTCGAAAATCTAAATATTCTATCTTTAGGTTTATATCATAATCCTTATACTTACTTAATTCCTCATTTAGACCTTCTAATACAAATCCTTCCCAATAATGACCTTGATGATATGAGTTTATCATTAATATATTGATATTTTTCCTTTCATCATTAATAAAATTTTCTTCTAAGTAATTATTATTTTTATTAAGTATAAATATCAATACTGCTACGACTGAAGCTAAAAATACTACTATTTTTGAATTTACTTTCATAAAAATTTAACCTACTCTCTCAATAGATAATTATTCTTATTAATTCTACTTTTTTCTCATTTTACCTTCTTTTTTTACAAATTTTTTCAAATCATTAGATTACTTACTTTTTTAACTTTATATAACAATAATAAATTCACTGGGTCTAATATGTAATATGTTAGTAACTAAAAAAATCCCCTATTGGGGATTATTATACTAGTACTTCATATATATCAGACAACTCTAATTCTGTATTGTAATTATTTATATCATATATTTTATAATTAACATACTCATCACATCTATTTGGAAGTATTATTTTGAAGGTGCTTCCTTCACCAACTTTACTTTCAACGCTAATATATCCATCATGAAGATCAATTATGGATTTCACTATGCTTAGCCCTATTCCACTACCTTCATTTTCTCTAGTCAATGACTTATCCGCTTGAACAAATCTCTCAAATATGGCAGACTTATCACTTTGTGATATTCCTATCCCCTCATCTTTTATATTTATTTCTACAAAATCATCATTAACATATACATTGACATAAATATTTTTACTTTCTGGTGTAAATTTTATTGCATTTGAAAGTAAATTCAGCAATGCCCTTTCCATCATAGATGGATCACATTTTGATATAAATTCTTCATCATTTGTATCAAACTGTATATTAATAGATTTTAACTGAGCATAATTTACCACAGATAAAGTTACATCTTCTACTATGGCAATTAAATTATAATAATCAAATTTTCCCTTTAATATTCCCGTTTCAATTTTTGATATATCCACCACGTTATTAATTAATCTTAACATTCTTTTACAATTCACATGTAAAGTTTTTCTATATCTGCTATATACTTTTCTAAAATCTTTTTCGTGTTTTTGTAATGAAATATCTAAAAGTTGTATAGTTGAATAAAAAATATTAATTGGCGTTCTAAGTTCATGAGAAATATTAGACATAAATTCAGTTTTTTCTTTATTATATACCTTCATTTTCTCTATCTCTAATTCTTTATTTATTACTTGAGATATATCCATATAAGTTATTGCATATTCTTTTTTCTCACCTGAAGTTTCTATAACTTGAATAGAACAATCAATACTCATATTTCCATCTATGCTTTTAATTATTCCCCTCCATATGCCTTTAGTATTTAAACTTTTCATAATTTCATCCTTATTACATAGACGACTTTCCGATAGTGAAAAATATAATTTTAATCTTTTAGCATCATCTTGAGAGTATATCTTATAATGTTCTTTAAACTTCTTATTTCCATATAATATTTCTCCATCTTCATCACAAATATACATAAAACTATGCTTATTATTGTCTGTTAAATCATAAAAAAGTTCTAAATTTTCATTTAGTATTTTAGTTCTATTTATATACAAATATAACTCAATAAAAGAACCTGCGATAACTATTAAAAATATTACATATGTAATAGATACTGATGTTAATTTTACATAAAATGATGTACTATCAACCGCATATATAGCATAAATTGCCTTAATAGCTAACATAAAAATACTAGAAGATAACACTAAAAATATATATTCTTTTTCTTTTACACCCATTAAAAATAATCTCACTGATGTTATAATATAAATAGCCATTAAAAAGCAATTATACATTATAAAAAATTTTGTACTATAGAAAAAATTAAATACACTAATATTTTTTTCTACCACATTAAATACAAGAGTGTATGAAATTACAAATAATATGGATATCTTTTTATTATTCGCAATATATGTATTTATCTTACTTTCAGGAATTATTGCTATTATCAATAAAAGTATCCTAATAATAGATGTAGATACTGTAGTATAACTAAATAAAGTATATTCTTCATAATAAAAACTAAAAAAATCTATCTGTCCTGATGCTATTCCTACAGATAACCCTAGGTACATTAAAGCTATAATAAAAATACTATCTTTTTTAACTCTATTATAAGAAATTAAACAACTTCCAAAAGCTAATAAAGAAAGTATTGAACTAAAGCTTCTTATAAAAAATAAGGTAGATTCTAAATAAGATTTTTCCTCACCTATTCTTGAAAATATATTAAAAATATAAATACAAGAAACTAAAAATATAGTAAATATTATTTTTTCAAATAGCTTCCTCTCTTTTTCTATTAAAATTCTATCACTTATGACATTTTTAATCATAAACTTCATCCCCCCGTATGTACTATATAATCTATCTATAAATCTTTATTCTATAATTCGTTTTTTTTATACAAATAATATAGTATCAAATTTTTATTAATAAATATAGCATTTATATAAATATGAATAGTTAAAAATCCTAGCTATATTTTAACTAGGATTTTTCTTATTCAATAAATATATATTTATTTTCATCCGTATTCTTTAGCCTTATCAAATCTCTCGTATTCTTTTATAGATATTTTTATTGTAACATTTTTCCTCTTAATTTGCTTGTCCGTTAATAGTTTTTTTATAATTATATTTAATTTATTTTTTGCAAATAAAAAAACCTCAAATTTGGATTATTATTATCCAAATTTTGAGATTTTTTGTATTATTTTATATTCTTTTTTATTATAGCTAATACGAATAATATGACCATAATTTAATTTAATACTTAATATTTCATCCAATGGTATATTTTCAATGAAACATATTATTGATTTAATAACACCACTATGTGCTATTATTACGATATTATCATTATAATTTTCTTCACTTAATTTTTTAAATATGCGATTAGATCTTTCATAGCATTCTTGAAATGTTTCTCCATTTTCAATTTTAAATTTTGATACATTATTTCCCCTATCTTCATATTCTTTTTTGTATATTTTTTTTATGTATTCAAAGGATTTATTTTCCCATATACCCATATTAATTTCTACAAGTTCATTTTCTATCTTATAAGGTATGTTTAAAATTGATGATACGATTTTTGCTGATTTTTTACATCTTTTCAAGTTGCTAGTATATATTTTACTAATATTTTTATCTTTTAAAAACATTCCAGCTGACTCAGCTTGTTTAATTCCTTCTTCACTTAAATCAATATCCGTTATTCCTATGCATTTTTTTATATTATCTTCCCAATCCAACTCTCCATGTCTTACTAAATAAATATTCATATTAGATCCTTTTAAACAGAATTTATTTTTCTCTTCCCTTTATATAAGTTAAGATATTCATCTGTATATATTAATTTTATATAAATTTTTAATATGCCCATTTCATATGACTTCTTAATTCTTGGATTACTTAATAATAAATCCTTTATTTTTCTTTTTAAGCCTTCATCATTAGAGTATAGTACGTTTTTTTCTTCTTCAAAAAAAGCCAGTTGTAATTTTAACTCATAATAACTATCACTTTTATCAACACCTATTTTATAATTAATAAGGTTATCTAAAGTAAATAATAAATCATCTGTAGAATTAATATTTATATATAAGTTTTTACCTATATGTGCTCTATCATCTATTCTATATTTAATTTTGTCTAGTTTTTTTAAAACACTATTGCAACTACATTCTTCTTTTACAAAGGAAGTTATATCTCCTGTAGCATACCTTATCAGTGGCATGGCTTTTCTTGTCAAAGTAGTTATCACTATTTCTCCACTTTTCCCCTCATTCATATTTTCTTTTGTCACAGGATTAACTATTTCCATCAACAAATCATTTTCTCGAATGTGCATTCCATCATGATACTCACAATCAACTGCACCTCCAAGACCAATTTCTGTCATACCAAAATGATTAAATACTTCGCAATTATAGACTTTTTTTATTTCTTCAATAAATGTATCGTTGACCATATCCGCACTTAATAGGATACTTTTAATTTTTATTGGCAAGTTTTCTTTTTGTATATATCTTCCTAAAGCTAAAATTTCTACAGGCATACCTACAATAGAGTTTACATTGTTGTTTATCATGAGGTCTACGGTCTTCTTAAAAGAAGACAAGCTTCCACTCAAAACAGGATTAACCTGCATAATTTCTAAAGACTGTTTTATTAAATCCCCTACACTATTTTCTCTTTCAAAAGGAAGCATAACCATCATTACATCATCTTTTTTAACAAGAAAACTAAGACCTTGTATAAAAAAGTCTACTGTAAGTTTTTGATCTTCTTCTGTAAAATAAATCCTTTTGTATTTACCCATAGTACCAGATGTATCTAGTGAGACAATTCTACTTATCTCACTTTGATTAACACATACCATTTTGTTTCCATTTTGAATTATGTCTTCTTTATTGATAATTGGTATTTTATATAGCTCTTCTAAGGAATTTATCTCATCTAAATTTTTATATAATTCTCTATAAAAAGACGAATTCTCTTTCACATACTTAATTAAGTCATTCAATGCATTTAGTTGATATTTTTCTAAATTATCTCTATTTAATTCATCATTTACTCCAATTTTTTCACATATCCAATTATCTAGTCTCATCCTTATCTCCTATATAAACTTTTATTATCTACATTTGTTAAGTTATATGCACAAAAAGGTATAAGTTTCATATCTTCGCTAACTACGTTTATATAACATTGTTTTAATCTATCCAAGTCCACATTCCATACATCCTGAAATAACATAGCAGATATAGCTAAATTATAATTATCAAACCTATCTAAGAAATCATCCAAAGATTTTGTAAAATTATTTTTAGCTTCTTTTTTATTTGAAGATTTTTTTACTGCTGACCATTGTTTTGCCACAAATTCTCTAGATTGTTTTGAAGAAGTTGGCTTACAACAACAATTACCTTTACTTCCTAAAGGTTTTAAACTTTTATCTTCATTTACTAAGAAGTTTCCATGAAAAGAACAGTATGAATTTTCTGCTCCTCCACCCATAAAGTTTTCTATTTTCATCTTACCTTTCATTTGTTTTTCTATTTCAGTTAACATTTTAGGTATTGTTATTCTATAATTTTCATCCCTATTCTCATATCTTCCAAAGAAACTTACTGGTTGAAAATGTACTCCCCTTACGGCAGGCATATTATCTATGGCAAAATTAATAATTTTACCTATTTGATTAACATTTACATCTTGCATTATGGTAGGAACAAGAACTACCCCTACTCCTGCCTTTTTACAGTTTTCTATAGCTCTAAGTTTTACCCTAAGTAGTTTTTTTCCTCTAAGTTTAGTATATACATCATCACTAAGACCATCAAATTGTAAAAATACTGTATTTAATCCAGCTTCACTTAAGGATTTTATATAATTTTCATCTTTTCCAATTCTAATACCATTAGTATTTAGTTGAAAAAATGTAAAACCTTTTTCTTTTCCTATTTTAATAATCTCATCTAAATCATCTCTAAGTGTTGGTTCTCCACCTGATAACTGAATATTATAAGGCCCTCCACATTTCATTAGATAATCATAGTATTCACCAATTCTCTCTATACTTATATCTTCTTTTATATTTTCATTTGAAGAAGCAAAACAAATAGGACATTTTAAATTACATCTATTTGTTATTTCAAGAAGAACGCAACAAGTTTCTTGTCTATGTTCACTGCAAATACCACAATCATATGGACACCCCTTATTCACTTCACTACTTACTACACTAGGAGTCGTAAACTTTTCTACACCTCCCCAAGCTTCATAACCTTTCCCTTCCCAGATTAATGTTTTAAAAAATCCATGTTCTTCACAAGATTTTTCCAAATACACTCCATCTTCATATTCTACTTTTTGTCCTAATATTTTTTTTAAACAATAAGGACATAAACTCTCCACTTGACCTAATATTTTTCCCATAGTTTACCCCCATAATTATTACTACCTATAAAACTTCATTTAAAAATTTTTCAAATACTTCTTTCCTTTTTTCCCATATATACTCTGGAAAGCTAACTCTTATAATCTTAGAATTAATTACTCCTTTAATTTTGTTTTCATTTTCACAATTAATCATAAAAATTGGTCGCCTAAAATTCTTAATTTCAACTTCACCCAAGCATCTTAATTTTTCAAGAAATTCTTCATCCATTTCTACATTCAACTTGTACTCATAAGTTTGGCTATTTTTAAAGCAATTTTCAACTTTTTTAACTTGAAACTTATCCATTTATTATATCCCTTATGGAATTAATAAAATAATCTACTTCTTCTTCTGTAGTAAATCTAGATAAACTAATTCTAATTGTTCCACTTGGTGATGTTCCTAGGCATTTATGAATTAAAGGTGCACAATGAAGCCCACTTCTACATATAATATCAAAACTCATTTGAAGTATCTCTCCAACTTCATTTACACTATATCCATCAATTGTAAATGAAATTGCAGGTGTAGTTTTACCACTTACATCTATTACATTAATATTCATTTTTTTCAATTCTTTTTTTATTTTATTTACTAAATAATTAATCTTATCCTTATTTATAGGATTTACAAAGCTCCATGTTAACGCTGCCTCTAACCCTTTAAATGAATTATCATTTGGTGTTCCAGCTTCTAATCTTAAAGGCATTTCTTCTGGCATAATATCTTCATCACTGTATATTCCAGTTCCACCTTGCAAAATAGGGTTTAGTTTAATCTTAGGAGATACATATAATCCACCAGTTCCTTGAGGACCAAGCAAATACTTATGGCCAGTAAATGCAACCATATCTATATCCCATTGTTCTGGAAATACATCTATAAGCCCTAAACTTTGAGAAGCATCTAGTAAAACTACACATTTATATTTTTTTGCAATAGCCGATAGTCTTTCTGCATCATTAACTGCTCCTGTAACATTAGATGCATGAGTAAATATGACCATTCTAGGATTTATTTCTTTTATTTTTTCTTCCCACAAATTAGGATCTATTCTTCCTTCTTCATTTACATCCATTATTTCATATTCAATAATGTTTTTCTTTTGAAGGTAATATAAAGGTCTTAACACTGAATTATGTTCTGCTGCAGTAGTTAGAACTTTATCTCCCTTTTTGAACTCAAAACCTTGAATTGCTAGATTAAGTCCAAAAGTAGCATTACTACCATATACAATATTATTAGGATTATCTATTTTTAATAACTGAGCTAATAAATCTTTACAATTATAATTTTCCTCTTCCTCAAATCCACTCCTGTGAGCACTACATGGTAATTCATCTAATGATCTTTTTACAGCATTTGAAACACACTCTGGCTTTGGCCATGATGTAGCTCCATTATTCAAATAAATCATTATTATCACCCCTCCATTTATTCTCCAATTTTTCATACTCATTTCTTCCAATTATAGAAATAATATTGGACTTTATCTTAAGGGTTGTATTATACTTTTTCATTATGTTTTTATGAGTCTCTTCATTATTTTTGTGCTCATTTAATTTTTGCTCAAATCTTTTATCTATATCTACAAATTTGTCTTCTACTATTAATTTATCACTATAATATACAATGGTATTTTCATTTATTTTATCTTCCATTTTTTCATCAAGCTTCATATGACTTCTAACAATATTAGCTATTTTGTCATATCCCAAATCTTGTAACAAATCAGCCCCTACTTTCGAATGACTTTTTTCTTTTCTTTTTATATCATGCAAAATAGCTGCTGATTTAACTAAATCCACATTAATAATATTTTTATATTTATTGATAGAATTACTTAAATCCACACATATTTCTTTTACTTTTTCACCATGATTAATAATATTTTGTGGCACATTAAAATAAGATAATAAATCTAAACAATCTTCATAAGATAAAATTTGCCTATGTTCAAAATCATTTTTAACTTTATAAAAATCTTCTTTATAATCCATGTCACATAAAATAAATTTATCTGGTGTAACTATTTTCTTTGTATTTTTTTCAAAATGGGCCATACCACCCTTTAGACCTTCTCTTCCATTGTAATTTAATAAATAAACAAAACAATCTGACGATATTATAGGTGGATGACCTGCAATATTTTTATAAATTGGATATACTATCTTATTTTCTTTTTTATTAATTTCTTTAATTAATAAATCTACAGTATATTTAGATACAAATCCCACATCTCCTGGCAAAAAAACAATAGCATCACAATTATCTTTTATTTTTTCTAAGCCAATTTTAAAGGAATCGTACATAAAATTCTCATTGTAGTTATGATTGTAAATTATATTTACATTTTCATCTTTAACACAATCTTCTATATCTTTGCCTCTGTAACCTACAACAATATTTATATCCTCTATTTTGCTTTGTTTTAAACTATTAATTGTATTTATAATAAGAGGTTTATTTTCAATTTCCATAAGAGGTTTAAAATCTTTCATTCTAGATGATAAACCTGCCGCTACAATCAAACCACTTATTTTCATATGTCTAAGCTTCTTTCTTTTTTAGCTCTTTCATTTATAAGTTCACCTGCAATACTAACTGCAATTTCTCCTGGAGTTTTTGCATCTAATTCAATACCTATCGGTGCATGTACTCTATTTAAATCTTCTTCTGTAAATCCATCTTTTTTAAGCTTTTCATAAGTCATTTTTATTTTAGTTTTACTACCTATCATACCAATATAATAGGCATTTGTTTTTAATGCCCAGTTAAGTACATTGTAATCATATAAATGTCCTCTAGTTATGATTAAAATATAGCTATCTTCATCTATCCCCAAGTCTCCGATTTCTTCTAAAGTATCTAGTATTACTATTTGAGAATTTGGAAATCTTTCCTTATTTGCAAATTTACTTCTATCGTCTAGTACTATTGTCTCAAATTCTATAATATCTAAAATTGCTGCCGTTTCTTTAGATACATGCCCAGCACCAAATATAAAAGCTTTCCCCATAGAATGAACTTTTTCTACTATAAATCTTTCATCATCAATTGCATCGGAATGAATACTTAATCTTTCTATTCCATTTGATAATTTATCTTTCATTAATTGACTTCCTGTATATTCTCCAGTCATATTATTTTTATTATCAAGAAACAATAACTGTTTTTTACCTTCTTTTAAAACTGTTACCATCCATCCTTTTTTATGATTATTAATTGCCTCAACTGCTTTTTCCATAACTGATAAATTAATTTCATCATTATAGTCCATATAATTTATTAAAATTTCTCCATTTCCTCCACAGACCATTTCTGATTCAGATGCATCTTTGTTATCTAAATGAAAATCATAAGTAAAAGATTTTTTAGTTTTAATGGAGTTTATTCCATTTTCAATACAAGAGGCTTCCATTTTTCCTCCTCCTACTGTACCAAATATGGAGCCATCTTCTCTTATTATCATTTGAGTTCCCTTTGATCTAGGTGTAGAACCAGTGCTATTTATTATACTAGCTAAAACAAAATTTTTATTATCCTTTAAAATTCTCAAACCTTCTTCATATATATTCATGAACTATTCCCCTTTTTTAATTACAATTCATAACCATATTTATTAAGTATTTCAACTATTTTTTCAAATGTATTTAACACTAAATTAGGACAAACTCTTGCTTTATTATCAAAATCTCCATCTAGTATATCTCCACAGTTTATTCCCTTATTATCACTACCTTCACTTTCAAACCATTCTATTAATTCTTTTACCATGACATTTAAGTTTTCATCTTCTATTTCATCATCTTCACCTTTTGATGCAAAGTATCCTAAAACACAAACGCCTCCTGTAAGAGCACCGCATATACTTTGATTAAAACTAAGTCCTCCTATTAGTCCTCCCATAGATCTTATCAAATCAGGATTTTCTTTTCCTTCCAAATCTAAAATAATTTTCATTAATATCTGACTACAATAATACCCCTTAGATGATAGCTCAAGCATTTCCATATATAGCTCATTCATAACATCAATCCTCTTTTTTTAATATAGTAAAAAAATATCCCGTTTCTTTTTTTAATATATCTTTGTTAATTTGATCATTTTCATTTCCCATGAGTAATCCAGATAAATCTCCATACTCCCATAGTACCATTCCTAAAAAGTTTCTCCATTCACTATATTTATCTTCAAATTTAATAATTTTAAGGTTCAATTCATCAAATACTGTATTCCAATAATCAATAGTATAAGTATTATCTTGATTATCTGATTTTTTGAAGTAAAAATCACTAAGCAAAATTATGCCTTTTTGTTTTAAAAGTTCTTTGCAATTTGATAATATACTTTCGGGATTTTTCATGATTGATAAACTGCATTCAAATATGATTAAATCAAAATAGTTTTTAGGAAAATCTATATTGTTAGCATCCATAACTTGCAAATCTATATTTTTATATTTTTCTTTTCCTAAATTAATTATTTCTTCACAGTAATCAATTCCTGTTGCATCAAATCCCTTTTCACATAAACAGTTTACTGAATATCCACTTCCACAACCCACATCTAGCGCTTTTATATTGTCATCACCTTTATACAGTTCTATTATTTCATCAACTAAATCTAAGCCACTTGAAGTAAATACATCTCTTTTATCAATCATTTATCTTCTAAAGACTTCTCTACTCTCAACATTTTAGAATAGACTAAGCTTTCATCTATAAATACACTATTACATTTAGGGCATTTAGGTAATTCAACAGGAAAACTACTACCTAAATATGCTAATGTCACTTTACCTCTTTCAAGAGGTACATTACATTTGGCGCAAATCATTGTTCCACTTGAATAATCGTAAAAATCATCATAACTTTCTTTCATCTAATCCACCTCTATTACCATTCTATGACTATATGCATTGTAAACTACGTATGTATCTTCTTGGATAGTATATTCCACCCAAAATGTAACATTTTTTATTTGATGATAAGCTATATAATGCTTATTTGACTTATTAAGGAATTTTGCTTGATTTTCTTCTGCATGTTTTATTGTATCCTCAATATCTTTATATAAAATCATTCTATCTTCTAATTTTTCTATCAATTCATCTTCCATAATTAGATTAATATCATAATTATTTTTAGTTTCCTTATCTTGAGTTAAATCTAATTTTAATTGTGCTCTATTATATCTTCTTTCAGAAAAATTAGGTTTTTTATTTTTTCCTTTAAAATCGTAAATTAGTTGTAAAATATGTTTAGATTCTTTATTTTGTGATAAATAACTATCTCTACAATTTATACAATAAGTTAAATAACTCAAATTACTCTCTTTTATTCTAGATTTAGTTATATCTTCTTTTAATTCTTTATTTGAGAAACAAGTAAGTCCTCCATATCCACAACATGTACTTCCTTCTTTGTTATAATCTAATTCTTCTATGTTGTATCCTAAAAGTTTTCCCATCTCTCTAACTTGATTTTGTAATTTTTCATCATATCTTGCAGTACATGGATCATCAATTGCAATAGTTTCTCCATTCCCTTTGTTAGATAGCTTATCTTTATTAATAAAATCATATATCATGCTAACTTTTACATTTTCTAAACTTGAATTAAATATGGAATAACAAGTTGGACAAGCTGTTATAACATGTGGATTTTTCATATATTCCAATGATTTTCTAATTAAAGATATGGCTTCATCAAATTCCTTCACATGACCAGACCACTTACCAATTACACCACAGCATCCAAGCATAATTCCAACCTTATCATCTAATCTTTCCTTTAAATCGCTGTAAATAACTTTTACCAATTCTGGTTCTGATGCACCTAATTGACATCCTGGGAAAAATACATATTTAGAGTTTTCATCACCAATTACAGTGAAAAACTCATTACTATTACTAAATTCCAAATCATCCATGGCAAATTCAAAAGCAGATGCAGGCATTTTATCTGTTTCAACCATATGCTTTCTAGCCCACTCAAATACTTCTGACAAATCAAAACCATTAGGACATAAAGATTTACATTGACCACACAAGCTACACGAATTTATCATTTTATTTGATGTACGGTTACCTAAAGCAATAGCTAAGTTGTTATATGCTTCTCTTGCTAATTTTTTAGGATGAGATTTATAAAATCTTAAAAATTCACAACCCTTCATACATTCTAAACAATTACAATCTATACATCTGCTTGCTTCTTTTATTGCTTCTTCTTCACTGTAGCTAGAACCATTTACAGGTAATATCTCTTCTTCACTTTCAATTCCATCTAAATTAGTATATAACTTTGTATCATGAGAACCATCATGTTCTCTCGCATTAGTCATACTACTTTTTTGAAAGTACCTTTCTAAAGATGTAGATACTCTTTTTCCAGATTCTATATTATCTATTGCAATAGAGCTTTTGGGCAAATAAAATATTTTGTCTTCTTGTTGTAATGTCATTTCATCATAATCTAATTTACTTTCATATATATTTCCATCGACTATGATACCATCATATTTATCTTTATAATCCTGTAAATCTTTATCTTCAATAACTTTATTGGTATAGACTTTTGCATCTAGATCAATTACTTTTTTTAAGTCCTTTTGAATAATTTCATCTGATAAAATACCCTCATAAGTTTTGCATATATTTTTACCTAAAAAACTATCTTTTTCAAAAATATCTACAAAATATCCCTTTGATTTAAGTTCATAAGCTGCACTTAAAGCACTTAAACTTGTCCCTAAAATAAGTATCTTTTCTTTTTTCTTTGGTTTTAATAAAACTCTAGCTTTTACCTCTTTTCCATATGTCATGCAGGCAAGCTCTATATTTCTCATATTGATTGAATTTCCAAGTTCTTTTCTTTTACATTTGCTCTTGCATTTTTCCTCACAAATTCTACTCATGATATTTGGAAATATAAGTTTCTTTTCAAAAAGCTTTCTACCTTCTGTAAATTTACCTTGAGAAACTAATTTACAAAGCTGTCTTGCATCAATATGTATAGGACACATGGCGCTGCACCATGGATCTTCATCTTGAATACACTTACTCTCAAGTTCTCTTAAAACGTCTTGACTAAGATTATCCATATACACTTCTCCCTCTAAAACAAATTCTATTACATTATGCAAAAAGAGGGCTAAACTTTTGTAATTTAATACTTTAAGTTAAGCCCTCTCTCTTTTCACACAAGAGCAATATAATCCTTAAATTACTCTTATATTATATTTGACATTTTTTGCTATATTCCTTTATATTAAGCTTCAGCTTTTTCTCCTAATGATTCTAAAGCTTCTTTTACTACATCAGGTGTAGCAGGTATCTTAGTTATTCTAGCTCCAGTAGCATTAAATATAGCATTTAATATAGCTGGGTGAGGTGCAGCTAGAGGTCCTTCACCTACTCCAGATGCTCCGAATGGTCCATCTGGTCTCTTAGAATATTCAGGTTTTGCATAGTGTAATTCTAAATCATCTGGTACATCTTGTATTTGTGGTATACCACATTTAACTAATGTAGTATGTTTATTTAAATCTTCAAAGTCTTCAGATAATGCAAGACCTATACCTTGAGCTAATGCACCATAAACTTGACCATCAACTACTAATCTATTAATTATAGTACCACAGTCAACGAAGCAAGTGAATTTTTCAACTTTAACTTTACCAGTTTCCATATCAACTGCAACTTCTGGCATATTAACAACATACATATAGTTACTGAATGGTGCACCTTGACCATCTTCAATACTACAGTCAGAACACATAGAAGCAACCCATTTACCTACAACTTTAGTTGGTAAACCTTCTGCTACCATTTCATCATAAGTACGATAAGTTCCGTCACCTTTATCTAAAGCTTTTAATAAGTTTTCAGCAGCTATTCTTGTAGCATTACCTGTAACAACATTTGATCTACTTCCTCCAGCAGGACCACTATTAGGAGTTTGAGTCATGTCGTTCATTACTAATTTAATATCTTGTGGTTTATATCCAGCTTTCTTAAGAACTTCATGAGCTATAGTCAATGTACCCATATCAGCACCTTGACCATGATCTTCCCAAGAGTTATACATTGTTACACCATCTTTAGTTATTTCAGCATATGCTTCAGATGAGTCAGCACCATCAAGACCGCATCCATAAACACCTATTGAAACACCTACACCACGTTTAACTTTGTCTGTAGAGTTTTCTTTAACTCTCTTCTTAGCTTCTTCATATAATGGTCTCATTTCATCCATCATTGGTACTAAAGAGAATACCTCTGGAGTTTGACCTGTTGGAGTTGTATCTCCTGGTCTATATGCATTTATATATCTTAATTCAAATGGATCCATTCCCATTTTATCTGCTAATACATCTATAGCAGTATCAGTTCCCATGAAACTTTGTGGAGCACCATATCCTCTGAATGCACTACCCCAAGCATGGTTAGTACAAACAGTGTAAGAAGTATTTCTTATATTTGGTATTCCATAACCTGAACCTACGAATTGAGTAAGACGCATAGTTAATAAGTCACCAAATTCTGAATATGGACCATGGTCTATATAGTTTTCACCTTCAAGAGCAAGTATCTTACCATTTTCATCTGCTCCAAGTTTTATTTTCATAAATGCTGGAGATCTCTTTCCAGTATAAGTTATTTGTTGATATTGGTTATAGTTTAATGAAACTGGTCTTCCAGTTGCTAAACAGCATACACCAAGTATTGATTCCATAGTTGGAGAGAATTTATAACCGAAAGTTCCTCCAGTTGGATTTTGTACTAAGAAGCATTTTTCAGGATCAACACCTATACCAGTACAAATCATTGCATGATGTAAGTGGATTCCTATACTCTTAGAATTTATAATTAAGTTTCCATTTTCGTCCATATACGCTTGCCCTACATCTGGCTCTAATGGTAAGTGAGGTTGACGGCTACAGTAAGATTCAACTTCAACTACATTTGGAAGTTTTTCCATTAATGGAGCAGTCTCTTCACCTTTCTTACATTCTGTCTTGAAGTAAACATTAGGAGTTCCAGGATGTATTTCTATAGCATCTTCAGCCATTGCTTCTGGAGCACTCATATAAGCTGGAAGTACTTCTAAATCTACTTTTACTTTTTTAGCAGCTTCTCTTGCTATTGCTTCTGAATCAGCTGCAACTACAGCTATAGCATCACCATATTGGAATACTTTTTCATCACAAAGGATTGGTCTATCCCAACCATCACCTTTATTAGCACTTGGGAAGAATACTAAACCGTTTATTCTGTTATTACCTTTTACATCTTTAGCTGTTATTACTTTATGAACACCTGGCATTTTTTCAGCTTCTGATGTATCTATACCTTTTATATTAGCATGTGAAACTTCAGATTGAACTAGAGCTAAGCTTAAAGTACCTTCTGGCATTTTTAAGTTTATATCATTACCAAAATCCCAAGTACCAGTTACTTTAGCTTTAGCAGATGGTCTCACATATTTTGTACCTAATATATCATTTCCCACAGGTTCAAATATTAAGTCTTCAACTTTCTTTTCTCCTCTTAGTACTGCAGCTGCATCCATAACAGCATCTACTAAAGGTTTATATCCTGTACAACGACATAAGTTTTTATGTTTTTGGAACCATGCTCTAACTTCTTCTCTAGTTGGAGAAGGATTTTCCTCAAGTAATACTTTTGCTGACATAATGAATCCTGGACTACAGAAACCACATTGTGCACATCCATGTCCCATCCATGCAACTTGTAATGGATGTAAATTATCACCATCAGCTAAGCCTTCAATTGTTTGTATAACTGATTCATCCTCAACTTTTTTCATTTTTACTATACAAGAACGAACAGCCTTATTATTTAATATTATAGTACAAGTACCACAGTGACCTTGGCCACAACCTATCTTACAGCCAGTAAGTAATAGTTGTTCACGTAGTACAGATGCTAAAGAGCTTTCTGGCTCAACAAACAACGTTCTTTTTACTCCATTGATATAAAGAACTTTTTTTAGTAACAAATTATTTTCCCCCTTTTAAAATTTTTATTCCTAATTTAATAAACTTGGACTATAATTTATGTAAATTTATTAATTAGCAAAATTAATACATATATTGGAGGTTATTATGATTAAAGATACTGCTATATTTGAAGAAGTTTTAAAAGAAACACTTGATAAGTTAGTTTCAGCATCTAATGCTAATACTAATGAAGAATTAATTATTTTAAGAGATTGTGCTATAAACTACATTTTAGATTACTTCAACAACAATTTAACTCCAAATGATACCCCTTTAGATTTTATTAGTTGTGATGAAATTACTGTGGAAGTTAAAGACAAGTCTACTAATAGAATTTTTAGGAGAAATCTTGATATTTCTTACATAGAAAACTCTAATGGTTTAAAATTGATGGGTGAAGATTTGAAAGGTAAACCATCAGAAATTGTATTTTTATCTGACACTGCAATAAATAAAATAATTGATGTAACTGGTCATGGATTGAATAAATCGAGATGTCATGATTAGCTTTATTTTCTAATTAACTTAATAGTATCATAAGAATTTTCAAAAATCAATTTCACTATAATATATTTATATCAAAATTACTATAAATATTATAATTATTTAATATTTTCTTAGATAAATTATAATGTTATCAAATATATAATAAAAAAATATCTTAAAATGATTTTTTAATTATTAAAAGCTAGTCCATAAAAAAGGATGAGCTCTATACGAGCTCATCCTTTTTTATGGACTAATTTTCTATTTTAAAATAATCCCTCTTATCTTAAAGCTTATTAATTAAGCTAATAATGATTTCTCTTCAATTACTTTTTTTGCTTCATCTCTGGCTATAGCAATTTCATCAAATGGCAACTTTTCTCCATTAATTAATTGATATTTTTCATGTCCTTTACCAGCGAAAACTATCATATCACCCTCTTGGGCATTTCTAATAGCATATTTTATAGCGTCTTTTCTATCTGCTATTTTTATTACTTCACATGATGAACCTTCAAAAGATTCAGCTATATCATTTATAACATTCATAGGATCTTCAAAATCAGGATTATCTGCTGTAAGTATTGCTAAGTTACATTCACGAGCTGCTACATCACCTAATTCTTTTCTTCTTATTTCTGTTCTTCCACCTACTGAACCAAATAAACATACCATTCTGTTATGATCATAATTTTTAAGTGTTTGTAATATATTTTCTAAGCTAACACCATTATGAGCATAATCAACAATTACCGTTGCATAAGGAAGTATTGGTAAAACTTCTACTCTACCACTAACTTTAGCATTTTTTAAGGCATCTATCATGATCTCTCTTTTTACTCCTAGGTATCTACAAACTGCTATAACTGCTAAAGCATTATAAATGCTAAATGTTCCTGGAGAACATATAAAACATGGGAAAGTTTCATCTTTTGTTCTGCAATCAAAGCTCACACCTAGAGAGTCTATTTCTTTTGAATATCTTATATTATTCGCAGTTAAATCTGCATTACTTTCTATGGCAAAAGTCTCTACATCGCAAGTTGCTGCTTTTATTATATCTTCTGCATGTTCATCATCCACATTTATTATTCCATGTTTAGACATTTTAAATAGTCTCGCCTTACATTGTAAGTAATGCTCAAATGTTGGATGTTCCTTTGGTCCTATATGGTCTGGTGATAAATTTGAGAATATAGCCACGTCAAAGTCAACATCTTCTACTCTGTTTTGCATTATTCCACCAGAAGACACTTCCATAGAAACACATTTAACTCCATTGTCCAACATCTTTCTAAAAATTCTGTGTAATTCATAACTTTCTGGAGTAGTATTTGCAGTAACCTCATAAGTACCATTAAAGAAGGTTCCATTTGTTCCTATTACGCCAGTATTTACCCCTGATTCATTTAAAACAGTAGAAATATAATTTGTTATAGTTGTTTTTCCCTTTGTACCTGTTACTCCTATTATTTTAAGTGAATTAGATGGTTTACCAAAAAAGTTGTGCGATATCCTTGATAAACTGATTCTTGTATCTTCAACAAATAATTTTACTACATCATTAGGTAATTCCATTATATTTTTATTAGATTCCATACCTTTTTGTAGTAAAAATACTCTAGCTCCATTATCATAAGCATTTTTAACAAATCTATGACCATCCACAGTTTCTCCAACAAGAGCTACAAATAAAAATCCTTCTTCGCAATTTCTAGAGTTATATGCTATATCTTTTATTTCAATTTCATTAATTTTTTCTAAAGGTGAATTAGATGTATAGTTTACATCTTCCATTAGTTTAAATAACTTCATAATATACTTCCTTTCTAATCCTAAAAAATAGAGTAGGTTCACTACTCTATTTTAGTTTTCTTCCGCTTCTTACTATAGTTTCTCTAGCAAGAACTTCTAGGGAATCTATATAAAATTCTCCATCTAAATTATTGTCATTTTTTAATATAGATAATTCTGTACAACCCAGAATAACTCCATCACAATTATTTTCTTTTAAATAATCAACTATAGAGTTAAATTTATCCATATCAGCTGCTTTACCACTTTTTATGTCATCATAAATTATTTCCATTACTTGAGCCTGTCTGTCTTCATCTAGCACCAAATATTCTATATTATACTTTTCACACATATTTTGATATAAGCCAGTTTTGATATTTCCAGTAGTTGCAAGAATACCTAGTTTTTTATGATTAGTAGCTTTAGCATGTTTAATTGTTTCGTCTACTATATTTACTAAAGGTATATTAACGCTATTTGCTATTTTTTCATAGAAATAATGTGCTGTATTGCATGTTATTACAATAAAATCTACACCATATTTCTCTAGTTTTTTTGCATCATCTATTAATATTTTTGATGGATCTTCATTGGAATTTCCAATTATAAAAGCTGTTCTATCTGGTGTAGTTGCTCTATTTGTTATTATCATATCCACATGTTCTTGGTCAGTCTTTGCATCTGTCATATTTACTACCATCTCATAGAAATAAACAGACGCCATAGGTCCTAGGCCGCCTAAAACACCTACAGTTATATTTTTCATATTATCACCAATCTACTTGCAGTATTTTTTAAATTTCCTAAATTGATTTACATAGTAAAGGAATATATACCATCTTCTTTTGAAGTTTCCTTTTAAATCAGCTTCATATCCGAATGATGTAGCAGATTTTCCTGCCAAATCTAATTCTTTACATTTTTTAACTAGATCTTGATTTTTAACGTATTTATAAACTACTTCTTTTGGTATACATCTCCAGAAGAAAGGTTCTTTTTGTATTTTTAAATCTAGTTCTTTGTTGTAAACTCTATCCTCAACAACATATTTAGCTATATTATTTCCTGAAGATGTTACATAGTAGTTACTTCTACCTTGTCTTAAGTTTATTTCAAATACTTTATATTTATTATCTCTTGCATCGTATTTTATATCAAAGTTTGAATATCCTGTATAGTTTATACTTTCTAAGAAGTTTTTAAATTTAGTCATAACCTCTTCATCGTACTCTGTAATTATAGCTGCATGATTTCCTATTCCCTTTGGAGTATGCTCTTCTAATAAAACATGTCCTAAACATTGCATTTTAACTTTCCCATTTTGGTCTGAGTAGCAAGTTAAAACTCTCATGTGCGAGTCATCTCCTGGTATGAAATCTTGAACTATCATAGATTTTTCATATCCATGAGAATATATTTTTTCTATCTCTCTTTTAAATTCTTCTTCATCTTGTATTAAGTAAGCTTTATTCATTCCTTCAAAAGCATTTTGGAAGAATGATATACTATCAGATGCTTTTAATATTACTGGATAGTTAAATCCAAAGTCACCTATTTCATCACCTTTATTGTATACATAAGTTTTTGGATAGTCTAATCCATACTCTTCACACATATTGTAGAACAATTCTTTTTCTATTAATTTATTTTTAAGTTCTGCTCCTATATAAGGTACTATATATTTTTCTGATAAAACATCTTTATAATCTATTATTAATTCTGCATACTCATCAGTACATCCGTGAATTATAAGTTTTTTATTTGGCTCAGCAAGTTCATCTGCAGTTTTTAATAAAACTTTTATGAACTCTTCTTTGTTACCCATATTAGGGTCTACTCTAAAATCTATTATATTACTATCCTTTGTAGCTCCAAGTAACATTTTCCCAAAAGCTATAGATTTAACTCCATAAGCTTCATGGTAAGCTCTAGCTACAGAGTAACAGTTTATATCTCCACCAACCAATACAGGTTGAATTTTGAACTTCTCCACTTCATCCACCTCTTATTCTTTTTAAATACATTGGTTATTATACTTTATTTCTTACAATATGTCAAAAAAATGACTATTTTAAAATACGTGTAATTAGTTGAAATTTCAAGATTTTTACTGAAATTTCTTTAATCTATGTAATGAATGTTCTTTAATCTATGTAATGAATGTTCTTTATTATAAAAAATATAATTTTCTTTACTTATCTCTTATTTTTTATTATTGCTTACGTAAAAAATAATACTCTTTTTATAAAGTAAAAAACTATCTTTCTTAGTACTTTCTAAGAAAGATAGTTTTTATTTTACATATTAAGTTTCTTTTATTAAACCTTTTTTATATGCTATTATTAACATTTTTAAATCATTCACTTCTTGTTGAATTTTCTTACCATCATAAGTATCTCTTACAAACATTCTATTAACTCTATTTTCAACTATTATTGGTGTAGATAATATATCTTTTTCATATAAAATAGAATCTTCTGCTGATGAAAAAGGTTCATGAGATACTAACTGCATCATTTGTGAATTATAAATTAGAGTATACCCTGCTATTCCTGTCTTACCTTGATATGCCCTAGAAAATCCACCATCAATAGCTAATATTCTTCCACCTGCTTTTACAGGACTTTCACCATTTTTACTTTTCACAGGCACATGTCCATTGATTATATGACTACTTTCAAAATCCAAATCAAATTCATCAAAAATCTTCTTTAAAACTTGATCTTCTTCTCTCAAAGTATAATATGGATTTTTATTTTCTTTTTGAGTTTCTTTCTCTGCTATAAAATATCTTTCATATGTTGTCATATCATCTTTTCCAAATAAAGAAGAACATTTACCTGTCCATAGGTACCACATCATATCTTTTCCATATTCTTTTTCTTTATGGTTTTTGTCAAAGAAATATCCTTTTCTAATATATGACTCCATCTTATCCATAAGTGCTCTACCTTTATATTCTTTATTGTCAATTTTCATAGACATAAAGTCTCCATCATCAGTTAAAGGTATACATCCATGTACTAATAAATTTCCATTTGTTTTTAAATAAATACTTCCCTTTGAAAATAAGAATCCTACATGCTTTTGAAGCTTATCACTATTTTCGAAAGATATGGCTAATTTTTCAATAACACTCTGTTCTCTTACAGTTAATTTATAAGGATCTTTGGGATCTATAGTAGGGAAATTAGTATCTTTTAATTTGTACGTTTTTCCTTTAAGTTCTATAGTCCCTTCTTCATAGTTTACCTTACTTAGTAATAACCTATGATCCATATCAAACTCAGGTCTTCGTTTAATTATTTCAGCTTCTAATTTAAATTGAATAATACTAATTGCCTTGTGCATTTTAGCTATTAGTGACTTTTCAGTTGTTGAAGCTTCATCACCATTCATCTTTGGCATAAACTCTGTACATGGGTCGTCTTTGTATACTTCAAGTGCAAATGTTGCTAGAGGTAATATATTTATTCCATAAATATCTTCTACTATATCTAAATTAGCATACCTTGCAGATATTCTTATAGCGTTTGCTACACATACTTTTTGCCCTGCAGCTGCTCCCATCCAAAGTATATCATGATTTCCCCACTGTATATCCACATTGTGATAATTCATTAGTGTATCCATAATAATATCAGGTCTTGGGCCTCTATCATAAATATCTCCTACTATATGTAATCTATCTATAACAAGTTTTTGTATAGCTTTAGATACTTCTATAATAAAAACTCTTGCTCTATCAATTTCTATTATGTTATCTACAATACTTTTATAATACTCATCCTTGTGAGGACTAGTTGAATCTGGGTGTAATAATTCTTCTATAATATATCTAAAATCTTTTGGAAGGAACTTTCTAACTTTTGATCTTGTATATTTACTAGAAGCGTATCTTAGTAATTCAATCAATCTATGAATTGTTATCCTATAAAAATCCTCTATTTCCTCTTGGCTTTCTTCTTTTTCAATTAAATCTAGTTTCTGCTCTGGATAATATACAAGGGTAGCCAATCTTCTTCTTTCACTTTCAATCATTGAATTTCCAAATAATTCTTCTATTTTTCTTTTCACTACCCCTGATGCATTTTTTAATACATGTACAAAAGGTTCATACTCCCCATGAATATCAGAAAGAAAGTGTTCTGTTCCTTTAGGAAGATTCAATATTGCTTTTAAATTTATAATTTCAGCACTTGCTTCTGATATGCTCGAATATTGTTTAGATAATAACTTTAAATATTTTAGCTGACTATTTAAGTACTCATCAGAAACTTCATATATTTCTTTCATTCAAAATTCCTCCATATTAATTTTATTACTACAATAATTATACCATAGTTTAATAAATTAATTTTTCTTATAAATTGTAAATTATATTTTATGTTAATTTATATATTTTATTAATTGATAAAATAAAAAAAGAATGAGCTTTGTCATTCTTTTTTAGGGAAGGTTAGATTGTTAAGAAATTATTGTTTATGGTTGCACTGATTTGCAGATGAACATCCATTGCAACCACAAGAACACTTACTTTCTCCACTCTTACTACTCTTTATAAAATTTTTACATGTTAAAATTACTATTAATGCTGCTCCTATTCCGATTAAATAATTTATCATAATATCATCCCTTTATTTAAAAAATAAATCCGCATACTATATATACTAAGAATGCAACTATCCAAGCAACTAACATTTGGAATCCTATTGTTAATAAAGTATCTTTCAAATTACCCATTTCTTTTCTAATAGCTCCAACAGCTGCAAAACAAGGCATGCAAAGTAAGTTAAATGCCATATATGCAAATGCTGCTGCTTGTGTAAACGCTGCCGCTACACCCGGAATTGCTGCACTTCCTTCCATAGCCGCTTCTGTTATAGCATCATTTGCTCCATATAGTACTCCAAATGTAGATACTATATTTTCTTTTGCTATCCACCCTGTTACTACACCAACAGATGCTCTCCAATTTCCAAATCCAAGTGGTGCAAATATCCATTGAATACTTCTACCTATAGATGCTAAAATACTATCTTCCATTTCACACATACCACTTAAGTTGAAGTTAGATAATAACCAAATTAATATAGTAGATCCCAATATGATTGTTCCTGCTTTTATTGCAAATCCTTTGACTTTTTCCCAACCATGCATTAATACACTTCTTAAAGTTGGTATTCTATATTGAGGAAGTTCCATTATAAAGTTTGAAGCTTCTCCTTTAACTACAAATTTACTTAATATAAGTGCTGATATAACTGCTACAACTAAACCTAACATATAAATTGAATAAACTATTAAAGTTTGATTATTATTTGCAAATAATGTTGCTGCAAACATTAAATAAATTGGAAGTTTAGCACCACAAGACATAAATGGTGTAATCATCATTGTTATTTTTCTATCTTTTTCATTTTCTAAAGTTCTACTTGCCATAAGAGCTGGAACTGAACAACCAAATCCCATAAGTAGAGGTATAAATGATTTTCCACTTAAACCAAATCTTCTAAATATTTTATCCATAACAAAAGCAACTCTTGCCATGTATCCACTATCCTCTAAAATTGACATTAATAAGAATAATACTAATATTTGTGGTAAGAATGATACTACACCACCAAGACCTGCAAGTATTCCATCCCCTACTAAAGATAGCGCCCATTCACTTGCTCCCATATTTTCCAATGAAATAAGTATTATTTCAGTTAGTGGTCCATCCCAAAAATCACAAACTAAAGTTTGAAGCCATACACCTATTCCTAGCGGTCCTTCTCCAAATGTTATAGAAAATAATCCATACATTATTACTAAAAATGCAGGTATAGCTATTATTCTGTTAGTTAATACTTTATCTATTTTATCTGAAGTAGTTTCAATTCTTTTGCCATCTACTTTTTCTTTCTTTTTAACAGATTTTCTTACTACATCAGATATAAATTTATATCTTTGATCTGCAATTTCACCTTCTGCATCTCCATTTAATTTTTCATTAGCTCTGTTTAATATAGATTCAATTTTTTTCTTTGTATCTTCAGAAAGCTTTTCTGTTTCAATTGGGTCCTCTTCTAATAATTTAATACTTCTCCATCTAGGGTTTATTAAACGACTATCATTATCACCTATATTTGATAATATATCTTCTAAAAACGCTTCAACATCCTTAGAATAAATCTCTAGATTCTTATTTTTTACCTTGGATACTTTTTTTACTTCTTCCATCAATACATCTACATTTTTACCACTTCTAGCAACTATAGGTACAACCTTTACTCCTAAGTATTTTGATATCTTATCTATATCTATTTTTGTACCGCTATTTTCAACTTCGTCCATCATATTTAATGCAACAATAGTTGGTATTTCTGTCTCAAGTATTTGAAGCGTTAAGTACATATTTCTTTCTATATTTGTAGCATCAATTATGTTTATTAGTACATCTGGTTTTTCTTCAATAATATAATTTCTAGCAACTATTTCTTCTGCTGAATATGGTGATAATGAATATATTCCTGGTAAATCTACTATATTCATTTCTTTATTTTTCTTATATTTTCCCTCTTTTTTCTCTACTGTAACTCCTGGCCAGTTCCCCACATGTTGTTTTGATCCAGTTATTTCGTTAAAAAGGGTTGTTTTACCACAGTTTGGATTTCCTGCTAATGCAATATTTAAACTCATTTTACTCCCCTTCTTTATTATAATTGATTTGCTTTTACTTTATCTAATTGATTTACTTGTATTTGATTTGCTTCATCTTTTCTTAGGCTTAGCTCATATCCTCTCAAATTTACTTCTATGGGATCTCCCAATGGAGCTACCTTTACTACTTCTATTTCTACTCCCGGAGTAATGCCCATATCCATTAACCTTCTTCTTGCAGGTCCTTTTTCTCCTAGACTAACTACTGTTCCCTTTTGTCCAGGTCTTAATTCTCTTAAAGTCTTCATCAACCTTTCCTCCCACTATTCTACAACTATTTTATTTGCCATTGCTTTATTAATAGCTATCTTTGTACTTTTAATTAATAATATAATCCCACTTGGATTTTCTGATATTACTTCAATTTCTTCACCTGGTAAAAATCCGAGACTTTGTAAATGTGATTTTACTGAATCTTTTCCTCTAAGTTCTTTTATTTTTTTAATTTCTCCTAGAGAAACCATAGATAATAACATATAACCATCCCCTTTATATATGTTCAATTGATATTTAGTATTCATTGATAATGCCTTTCATCTAATTTAATAATAACTTTCATATTTTTCCATGTCAATAGTTTTCTGAAAATAATTATCATTATTATCTATTATATTAATAATTTTCTACTTTTATCAGATTAATTTTTATGTAAGAATCTTAGATTTTTTAAAATTATATTTACATGATGAACATTGTCCATTACATTCATCTACTTTAACAAGACATTCCATAAAAGATACTTTACTGTTATTGTAATGTCTTATAACAGGTATATTTTTTTTCTTCGCTTGTGTTTCTACTACTGTTTTTAATTTATGAGAAACTGTTGATGTAAACATTACAACAGCATCTGGACATCCGAAATCCTTTAGAGCCTTTGATGACATATTTAATATCACTTTTGTTTTGTATCCTTTTTCTTTCCCCAAATTAATATAATCCCTTTTCATTCTTTCATTTCCACCTACTACCAATAAAGTCATCTATCTTCCATCCCTTCTTTTTATAATTGATAACGATTATCATTTTTATTTATTATAAAGATAACACTTCTTTTTTACCATGTCAACCGGTTCATATTATTTTTCACATAATTTAACATCAAAATTCAATAATAGATTATCGGTTTATATAAATAATAAAAGTATATTACTTTTAAAGGATGATTTTTATGATAGATAATTTATTAATAAAATATGCTTCTCCTACTTTAGCTGGTGTAAAAACTGGTAGCTTATTTAAAGTTTATAAAAACCATGAATTAAATTTAAGTAAAGAAATTGAAAACTATAATCACCTTCTAAACCCGTTAGATATATACTTACATGTTATTTATACTTGCGATAAATACTCCCTAATTTATCTATATAGATTAAAAATGCTTCTTCATGATTTAAACGATAAAAACATTAGAGAGTTCTTAAACACTTATGGATATGAAGGTGTCATGATAAACGATTATATTTTTCATTTAAAATATAGATTTGAACTTTTGCATAAGACCCCTCACGAAATTGGTGTTTTTCTAGGATATCCTTTAAATGATGTGATAGATTTTATCAAATATAAAGGAAGTAATTTTAAAATTTGCGGTTGCTGGAAAGTTTATAATGATGTTACCTTTTGTAGTAACAAATTTGATATTTTTAAGAAATATACTCAAGTATTCACTTTACTTTATAGTAATAATTACCCTTTTGAAGCTTTAGTCTATAATGGAATAATATTCTAAGTATAATTGGTTGACAAAAATTATGATATATAATAAAATAGTTTGCATAGAAACTAATTGGTTTTTATGCAAACTAAATAAATTCTAATTAAATAAGTGAATAAGGAGGTTTTTAATGAAGTATGATTCATTTGAAATAGCTATGCTAATTAAAGAAATATATGCCAGTACAATTGAAATTGTAAATGATAATTTAAAGGAGAACGCTCTTACTCATCAGCAAACTATGGTTATTAAATTGATAGCTCATAAAGAAAAAGTTACTATATCTGAATTATGCAAAGAGATGTCCTTATCAAAAGGAACAATGTCAGGAATAGTTAGTAGATTAGAGGCTGCCGACTATGTAAAAAAGGTTAAGTATGAAAATGACAAAAGAAATACTTATGTTGAATTTTCAACTAAAGGTTATGAATATGCTAAAAACTTTAGAAACGAGATAAACAAAAGTTTCGATAAAATATTTGATAACTTTACTGATGATGAAGTAAAAGAAACTAAAGAAAATTTAATCAATTTAAGAAATAAATTAAAAGGGAGATAATAAAAATGAGTAATATTTTAATTTTCGCAATAGTTACTATAACTTTAGCTTTAATATTTTATACAATAGGGGTATTTTCTGAAAGAAAATCTAAAAACCTTAATAAAAACCATGTTATTATATTTTGGTTAGGTTTATTATGTGATACAACAAGTACTTTAACTATGAGTAAAATGGCTAAATCTGGTGCAGCTACAATGAGCGCAATTGGTCAAACATTACATGGAATTACAGGTGTTCTAGCTATTGTGCTTATGTTATTTCACGCTGTATGGGCAACATGGGTATTATATAAAAATGATGAAAAGAAAAAAGAAACATTCCACAAATTTAGTATTATAGTTTGGGTAATATGGTTAATTCCTTATTTTATAGGAATGATATTAGGAATGGGAATATAGATTAATCTTTACATAAAAATAGCAACTAAATCATGTTAGTTGCTATTTTTATTTTATTATATTTTTAATTTTATTCATCTAGTAAAATATTCAAGAATTTCTCTTTATTATTTAAAAATGATTTTGTAATCTGAAAGTGATCTGTTTCTTCAGCATTTACCTTTTTAATTTTATTATCTTTAATTTCATATATTATTGATTCAGGATAAGTCATAAGTATAGGTGAATGTGTGCTTATAATAAATTGACAATTTTCCTTTACAAGTTCATTTATTCTAGTAAGCATGCTCATTTGTCTTGTTGGAGATAGCGCTGCTTCTGGTTCATCAAGTATATATAAACCATTTTTCGAAAATCTATTTATCATTACTGCTAAGAACGATTCTCCATGAGATTGATTATGCAGAGACACTCCTCCATAAGAATCAATTACTCTTCTTGCACCTAGTCCTATTACACTGTCCATATCTTCTATATTTGTAGCCAAGTTATACATAGACTCTGCTCTTAAAAAAAATCCTTCTCTTGGACTTTTTATTCCCTTTATTAAGGTAACATATTCATGAAGTTTTGAATGAGTACTTCGAGTAGAAAAGTTAAAGTTCTTAGTACCTCCTTCTGGATTAAATCCGTAAGCTACTGCTATCGCTTCCAGTAAAGTAGATTTCCCACTACCATTTTCCCCTACAATAAAGGTTACTTTTGGATGCATTTTTAATTTTTCTAAGTGTTTTATTATAGGCAATGAAAAAGGATATTCATTAATATTTTCTATTTTTTCTTTATTAATTTTAACTTCTCTTATAAAAGTATCATAATCTATTTCTTCCATTTTACATTTACCTTTCCATATATTAAAATCCTATTAATTCACTACTACTAACATATCCATTTTTTAGAGCATCTTCTCTTAGATATGCATATAACTCTGCATTTGTACTTTCTACATAAGGATTAACATAGAAAATCCCAAGTATACCTATAGTAACTCCTGATAATATATGCCATCCTATGAAAGATAAGTCTAATACAAAAGTATCCCATTTATTACCCATCATCATTCTTTTACTTATTTCAAAAGCTCTTTGTCTGCTTATTTCTGGATTTTCACTTAGTATATATGGTATCATTCTATATTCATAAGCTTTTATTATTCCAGGTATTATAAATAATAATGACCATAAAATTTGGAATAGTCCTTTCATAAACATTGTTAATATTGTATTTTTAAGTTGTCCACTTTTATAAATAAAAATTAAACTATCCAATGTTTTTTCTTCTTCTCTTATTCCCATAAAGAAATTGTTTTTACCTATTTCTATTGGATAAACAATTAATAATTTAATAATGAATCCTACAATCATAATTACTATGGCTATGCCTACAAATAATAAGAAGATTACACTACTAAAAAATCCTTCTACACCATCCATAATATCTATTACTCCTTGATCGAAATCTTCATCATAATAATATTCATCATCATCTGTATAGTTATAATCATTATATATGCTTGAATCATAAGTATCACTTATTCTACTGCCGACACCACTTCCTAAACCACCAGTTAGCAATAAACATATAAAACATACTAATACTGCTTTCCAGTAAAATCTCTTAAATGTAACTTTCCCTCTTTCTTTTAATTCACTTCTAATCCACATAAATTCCCCTCCTTTTTTCCGTAAATATATTATATTCTAAATTTTAATTGGATATTATTACAGTTTTGTATTATTTAAATATATTCTTCTAAAAATAAAAAATGACGGACCAAAATAGTCCGTCATTTATATATATTAACTAATTAAAATTAATCTTTAAATTTATATTAGTCAGCTAATCTCTTATAGCTCTCTAATCTATCCTTAGCAGATTCTTCAGCCATTGTGAATAATTCTTCTGCTTCATCTGGGAATTGTTTAGCTATAGCAGAGTATCTTACTTGTTTCATTAAGAAATCTCTGAAACTTTCAGTTGGCTCTTTAGAGTCAAGTGTAAATGGATTCTTACCTTCTGCTCTAAGAGTTGGGTTATGTCTGTATAAATGCCAGTATCCAGACTTAACAGCTTGTTCTTCGTTAGCAACACTTCTACCCATACCTTCTTTTAATCCATGGTTTATACATGGGGCATAAGCTATTATTAGAGATGGTCCGTCGTAAGCTTCTGCTTCTACAACTGCTTTTACGAATTGGTTGTAATCAGCACCTATAGAAACTTGAGCAACGTATACATTACCATAAGTCATTGCCATCATACCAAGGTCTTTCTTTCTAGATCTCTTACCAGCAGCAGCAAATTTAGCCATAGCAGCAATTGGAGTAGATTTAGATGATTGACCACCAGTATTTGAGTAAACTTCTGTATCAAATACAAGAATATTTACATTTGCTCCTGTTGAAATAACATGATCTAATCCACTATATCCTATATCATAAGCCCAACCGTCTCCACCAAGGATCCATTGAGATCTCTTAATTAGATAATCTTGTCTTGATTTAACAGATTCAATTAATGCTTTAGTTTCTTCATCTTTTGGCTCAGCTTTGTTTATTAATTCAATAACAGCTTTACTTGCTTCAACAGAAGCTTCTCCGTTATCTCTAACTTCTAACCAGTTATTGAATACTGTAGCACCTTCTTCACAACAAGGGTTAGCAGCAAGTTTTTGTATATCATCAATTAATTTAGCTCTCATTTGTTCAACTGCTAAATGTTGCCCTAATCCAAATTCAGCATTATCTTCGAATAATGAGTTTGCCCAAGATGGACCTTTACCTTCATGGTTGCAGCTATATGGAGTTGATGGAGCAGATCCTCCCCAAATTGATGAACATCCTGTAGCATTAGCTATCATCATTCTATCTCCATATAATTGAGTTACTAGTTTGATGTATGCAGTTTCTCCACATCCAGCACATGCACCTGAGAATTCCATTAATGGTTGTCTAAATTGAGAACCTTTAACAGTTTTAGGGTTCATTTTATCTCCTTTTGGAGCAACTTTTTCTGGATCCACAGCATATGCCCAGTTTTCAACTTCTTCTTCTTGAGTATTGAAAGGCTTCATAACTAAAGCTTTTTCTTTAGCTGGACAAACGTCAGCACAGTTTCCGCATCCTGTACAATCCATAGGAGATACTTGTATTCTGTATTGTAATCCATCAAATCCTTTACCAGCAGCTTTTTTAGTTTCAAATCCTTCTGGAGCATTTGTAACTTCTTCTTCTGTTAATAAGAATGGTCTTATACATGAATGAGGACATATGAATGAACATCTGTTACATTGTATACAGTTTTCTGTAATCCATTCTGGAACATTAACCGCTATACCACGTTTTTCATAAGCTGCAGTACCATTAGGGAATGTACCATCTTCATATCCTAAGAATGTACTTACTGGTAAATCATTACCTTTTTGTGCACTCATTGGTCTTAATATATTTTTTATGAATGCTGGTTCTTCGCAAGTTGTTTCTACTTCATCTTCTGTAGCATTTGCCCAAGAAGCTGGAACATTAACTTTAACTAATGAATTTATACCAGCGTCAACAGCTTGATAGTTCATGTTAACTATTTTTTCACCTTTTTTACCATAAGCTTTTTGTATAGAATCTTTTAGATATTTAACAGCATCTTCTACTGGTATTATATCAGCTAATTTAAAGAATGCAGCTTGGCATATCATATTTATTCTATTTCCAAGACCTATTTCTTGTCCTATTTTAACAGCATTTAATGTATAGAATTCTATATCATTTTCAGCTATATATTTTTTCATTTCAGCAGGAAGGTTAGCTTCTAATCCTTCTTGATCCCATATAGTGTTAAGTACGAATGTACCACCTTTTCTTAATCCTTTTAATAAATCATATTTAAATACGTAAGATTGGTTGTGACAAGCTATATAATCAGATTCATCTAATAAGTATGTTGATCTGATTGGAGTATCACCAAATCTTAAGTGAGACATTGTTATACCACCAGATTTTTTAGAATCATAGTCAAAGTATGCTTGTGCATATTTGTCAGTGTGGTCACCTATTATTTTTATTGCTTGTTTATTAGCACCAACAGTACCATCTGATCCAAGCCCCCAGAATTTACATCTAACTGTTCCTGGAGATTTTATTTTAATTGGTTCAGCTTCAGGTAAAGATGTATTTGTTACATCATCTACTATACCTATAGTAAATCCATCTTTAGGATCTTCTATATTTAAGTTTTCAAATACTGCGTGTAAATCAGTTGGAGTTGTATCTTTTGATCCAAGTCCGTATCTTCCACCTACTACTAATGGAGATAATTCAGATTTAGCAAGTACTTTAACTACATCTAAGTATAATGGTTCACCTGGAGCACCTGGTTCTTTAGTTCTATCAAGAACACATACTCTTTCAACAGTCTTAGGCATTGCTGCTAAGAAATGGTCAGATGAGAATGGTCTGAATAAATGAACTTTTATCATACCAAGTTTTTCACCTTTAGCATTTAAATAATCTATAGTTTCTTCTAAAGCTTCTGTAACAGAACCCATAGCAACAACTACATGTTTAGCATCTTCTGCACCATAGTAATCAAATAAGCTATGTTTTCTTCCTGTTATTTCACTCATTCTTGCCATATTTTTTTCAACTATTCCTACTATATCATTATAGTATTTGTTTGAAACTTCTCTTGTTTGGAAGTATATATCAGGGTTTTGAGCTGTACCTCTTGTTACAGGGTGATTTGGAGATAAAGCTTTATCTCTAAATGCTTGAACAGCGTTCATATCTAATAATTTTTCATAATCTTCATTTTCCATTAATTCAATTTTTTGGATTTCATGAGATGTTCTGAATCCATCGAAGAAATGTAAGAATGGTAATGAACCTTCTATTGCAGACATATGAGCAACTGGAGCTATATCAGCAACTTCTTGAACTGATCCTGAAGCAAGCATAACAACACCTGTTTGTCTTGCAGCCATAACGTCTTGATGATCTCCAAATATTGATAATGCTTGTGATGCTAAAGCACGAGCAGTAACATGGAATACACCTGGTAATAATTCACCAGCACATTTATACATGTTTGGTATCATTAATAATAATCCTTGAGAAGCTGTAAATGTTGAAGTTAAAGCTCCACCTTGTAATGAACCATGGAATGCTCCAGAAGCCCCTGCTTCAGATTGCATTTCAACAACTCTTACTTCTTGTCCAAATACATTCTTTCTTCCTTGAGATGACCATTCATCAACTAATTCAGCCATAGTTGAAGATGGCGTTATTGGATATATAGCAGCAACTTCTGTAAATGCATAAGCAACATGAGCAGCAGCTGTATTTCCATCAACTGTTTTCATAAATTTAGCCATTTTTATGTTTCCTCCTTAATTTTACCCTAAATACTATACAATTTGTATTTGTATGTTTATAAAACTATTAATTGTGTCATTGCAATAATTAGTAGTCTGTTTTATAAAACACTTTAACCATTTATTAACAATATTCTGCATGATAATTCAAAGTCCTTTATAATTCTGACATATTATTAAATTTAAATAAAAAAAATATTTTCTATTTTAAAACTCATTTATTCAAACTCACACTTAATACATTACCCATAAAATAACAAATTAAATCACATCAGTTTGTATTGGTTAAAATTTCCTATTAACATATTTTTAAGCCTTATTTTTATCATATACCTTTAATATCTTTGTTAATTAGATAAATTCTAACTTATAGTTTTAGTATCCTATAGTATCTGTTTTTTCTCCAGTTGCTATAGATATAGAAGCACTAGCTCCTATTCTAGATGCTCCAGCATCTATAACTTTTATAGCATCTTCTGTAGTTCTAACTCCTCCAGATGCTTTTACACCAATAGTTGGTCCAACTACATCTCTCATCAACTTTATATCTTCTGGAGTAGAACCACCTGTTCCAAATCCAGTTGATGTTTTTACATAGTCAGCACCAGCTTTAACTGATAACTCACATGCTATTTTCTTTTCTTCATCTGTTAAGTAGCAAGTTTCTATTATTACTTTTACTAAAGCATCTTTATTAGCCGCATCTACTACCGCTTTGATATCATTATAAACTAAATCATAGTTTTTATCTTTTAATGCTCCTATATTTATAACCATATCTACTTCATGAGCACCTTTAGCTATAGCATCTTTAGTTTCAAAAGCTTTTACTTCACTAGTATTTGCCCCTAAAGGGAATCCTATTACTGTGCAAACTTTCACATTACTTCCTTCTAATTCTTTCTTCGCAAGTTCTATATGCGTTGGGTTTATACAAACTGAAAAGAATCCATGTTCTTTAGCTTCATTACAAACCGTTATAACATCTTCTCTAGTTGAGAAGGCCTTAAGTACTGTGTGATCAATCATGTTAGCAATATTTTGTTTCATTATTATAACTCCTTTTATATTATGTAATATTTCCTATATACAACATAAATATGTGTTGTTCTATTTATGATGTAATATGTTGTTAATAAATATACTTTCATTATTATGTTAGCACATATAAATCTTTTTTTAAAGAAGAGTTTCCTTTATTTTCTTAGTAATGTTTATTTAGATATAGTTTTTTACTTAAAAAAATAAATATTCAGAAATAAATGAACTATTAATATAATTTTTAAAATTTTATATTATTATTTGCGTCTTTGTTTATATATATAGTAGTACTCTTATCGTTTTATATCAATAAGGCACTATTTTTACACATAGTATCAAAAAGTATACTATATACATCATACAACAAACTTCTAACTTCTTGATTTTTATTTTAACTAAGTGTTATAATCACTTTTACAGTGCTATTTGTTTTAATAATTATTTTAGAGGTGCGAATAATGGGTAATGAGATAAATTTTCATGATACATGTCATAATAAAAAAGATTGTAAGCAATATGAAACTTGTCCTATGAAGTTAGTTCATAAATTAATTTCTGGGAAATGGAAAATTTTAATACTATGGTATCTCTCTGGAGGATCGTTAAGATTCAGTGATTTAAAAAGAAAATTACCTAATGTAACTCAAAAAATGTTGACCAATCAACTTAGAAGCCTTGAAGATGATGGAATAATTTATAGAAACGTTTATCCAGTTTTTCCACCTAAAGTTGAATATGGGCTAACTGACTTAGGAAATAATATTACTCCTATGCTAAATGAAATGTATAAGTTTGGCATAATGTATTCTAATGACTATAATCTTATTAAGAATAAAGAAGAACTTATTGAAATTGACATGTAAAAAGCTAAGAGACAAAGCCTTCTCTTAGCTTTTTATAATTATAATTAAATTTTTGTTTAACTTGAGCCACGTATTACTAAAATACTTCATATGTCCAACCTCTTAGTCCGTTGCTCAATACCTAATTTTAGGATTAAAAATCATCCACAAAACAAATAATTTTTAATTCCTTAAATAATATAAAAAAGTATGCCATTAACATGCATACTTTTTATAAAATAATTATTTAACTAAAGTTACTAAATCTCCGTTTTTAACTCCGGCAGCATTTCCTTCTTCTAAATCAACATGCATTTCTAAAGCGAAAGCAGCATTAGCTCTAACTAATACGTTGTTGAATAAAAGACCTCTTTCACCTTCAGTTTGAACAGAAACTATATCTTTATCTTTAACACCGAATTTTTCAGCATCTTCTAAACTCATGTGTATATGTCTAGCAGCTACTATAACTCCTCTTTCTAATTCAACTTCACCTTTAGGTCCTACTAATTTACATCCTGGAGTTCCTTCAACGTCTCCTGATTGTCTAACTGGAACAGCTATTCCTAATCCTCTAGCATCTGCTAAAGATACTTCAACTTGAGATTCTGGTCTAGTTGGTCCTAATACTCTCATTTTAGTTGATCCTTTAGGTCCTACTACTTCTACCATTTCTTCACAAGCATATTGTCCTGGTTGAGATAAATCTTTTTTGTGAGTTAACTCATATCCTGCTCCGAATAAAGCTTCCACATCAGCTTGACTTAAATGTATATGTTTATTTGATAATGCTATAGGTAATTTCATAAAAATATAACCTCCCAAAAATTTTTATTGTATATAATTATTTCTAATTATTGCATGCAATTCAATTATACATAAATTTCTATGTAAAATCAAACCAAATTGATTATTTTGATAATTTCTTTATTAAATTAAAGTAGCCTGGAAAAGAAATATCAATACATTTGTCATTATCTAAAATGACATTGTTTTTACTGATTAAATTTGCAATAGAAAACGCCATAGCAATTCTGTGATCATTAAATGTTTGTATTCTCCCACCTTGTAAAGACGTTTTTCCTTTTATTATCATTCCATCTTCTAATTCTATTGCTTTTGCACCTATTAAATTTAAATTATCTACAACAGACTTGATTCTATTACTTTCTTTGACTTTTAATTCTGCTGCATCTTTAATAATAGTGTTACCTTCTGCATTAGTTGCTAAAACTGCAATTATTGGTATTTCATCTATTAACCTTGGAATTAAATCTTTATCTATGGTAGTTCCTATTAAGTTAGGACTATATCTTACCAAAATATTTCCAACTTTTTCGCCACAGATTTCACGTTCCTCTACTATTTCAACGTTTCCATTCATTTTTTTAATCACTTCTATGATTCCCACTCTTGTATCATTTAAACCAACATTTTTTATTAATACTTCTGAGTTTTCTGTTATTAAAGCTCCTACCATAATAAACGCTGCTGAAGATATATCTCCTGGCACATAAATATCTTTATTAAATAATTCCTCTACAGGATTTATTTTTATATTTAGATCATTTACCTCAATATCTGCTCCAAAAGATTTAAGCATAATTTCTGTGTGATTTCTACTTTTTACTTTTTCATGAATAAAACTTGTATCATCTCCATATAAACTAGCCAAAATAAGCGATGATTTTACTTGCGCAGATGATACTGGCATATGGTAATCTATATGAGTTAAATTTCCACCTTCAATAGTTATAGGAGTTAAATTTGCATCATCTTTTCCAGTTATAATTGCTCCCATTTGTCTTATTGGATCTGTAACTCTTTTCATAGGTCTTTTTCCTATAGATTCATCTCCCACAATAGTAGTTTTAAATTTTTGACCAGCAAGTATTCCCATCATCAGCCTTATAGTTGTACCTGAATTTCCAACATCTAAAAGTAGATTGTCCATGTTATCAAGTGGATTAAGACCCCTTAGACCTTTTCCTGTTACATATACTTCATTATTATTTATTTCGATATCTACACCCATTTTTCTAAAACAATTTACTGTTGATAAACAATCTTCTCCCATAAGAAAATTACTTATCTTATTTTTGCCTTTTGATATAGATGAAAACATAATTGCTCTATGAGATATGGATTTATCTCCGATTAACTCAAAACTTCCTTTAAGCATTATTGCACTCCTTTATAACTTTTAAAATAAGACTTTCTTCTATATTGTCAAATACTTGAACTTCACCTACAGCAGTAGGAAGTACAAGATTAATTTTATAGAAACTATTTTTCTTATCATTTTTCATTATTCTAAACACTTCATTAACATCTTCATACTCAAAAGTAGTAGGTAAATTAAACCTATCACATAAGTTTAAAAATTTATTATAATAATCTAAATTTATTAATTTCTTTTCTAGAGATAATTTAAAAGCCATATTCATTCCAATAGAAACTGCTTTACCATGACTTATATGGCATAGTTTTTCTATTCCGTGACCAAAAGTATGTCCAAGATTTAATATCTTTCTTAAATTCCCCTCTTTTTCATCTTTATCTACTACTTTTGCTTTAACTTGAGCACATATGTTTACCATTTTTAATAGAGTTAAAGCTTTTCTATCTAAAATATCATCATAATTTTCAAGTAAAAACTCTAAAAAGTCTACTTTTCCTTCACATGCATTGTTTTCAATAAAAGCATATTTTATTACTTCTCCCATACCACTTATATATTCTTCTTCTGGTAAAGTTTTCAACGCTTCCACATTTATATATGTAATTTTAGGTTGATGAAAAGCTCCTATTATGTTTTTACTATTACCTAAATTTATTCCTGTTTTTCCTCCTATGGAAGAGTCTACTTGAGACAATAGAGTAGTTGGTATTTGCACCACATCTATTCCTCTCATATATGTAGCTGCCACAAATCCACCTAAATCTCCAACTACACCTCCACCTAAAGCTATAACTAAAGATTTTCTACTAAGATTTACTTTTACACAATAGTTCATTATTCTTTCGTAGTCTTCTAGAGATTTTGAATCTTCACCTGGATTTATTATATATTCATAAATATATCTTCCTTTTAAATGTTTCATCATATCATGTAGTTGAGTATTGTAAGTATTATAGTCACATATTATAAAATAAGCATCATAAATTTTATTTAATTCTTCTACAGAATCCACATTACATGCTTCACATAAACTTTTTTGAAAATTTCTGTATCCTTCATCAACATATATTTTGCAGGTATTATTAATTATTTTTTCCATCCTCTATCTCCTAACCTTTTTACATAAGAATTATAATTATTTTGTAAATCTTCCAAAGAGTCTCCACCTATCTTTTCTAAGAAAAATTTGCAAATTACAAAAGCTACAACATTCTCACATACGATAGAACAAGCAGGTACTGCACATGAATCTGAACGTTCTACACTCGCTTTATATTTTTCCAATGTATTAATATTTATAGTATCGAGCGGTTTATACAATGTTGGTATTGGCTTCATAGCACATCTTATGGTGATTTCCTCCCCTGTTGTCATTCCACCTTCTATTCCACCTAAATTATTGCTTTTTCTTCTTATCCCTTCATCTCCATTATATATGATTTCATCCATAACTTTTGATCCAGTAAGTGTAGCTGTTTCAAATCCCAATCCGATTTCAACACCTTTTATAGCTTGAGTTCCCATTAAATGCATTGCTAAATGTGCGTCTATCTTTTTATCAAAGTGAGTATAAGATCCAAGTCCGGGAATTAAATTTTTAACTCTAACTTCTATTACTCCACCTAAAGTATCTCCTTCTTTTTTACACTCATCTATTTTATTTTTGATTTCCTCTTCTAATTCTGAGTTTACACATCTTACTTCACTGTTGTCTACATGTTCTTTAATATAATTAAAATCATATACTTTATTATCTTTTATTTCGCCTATTTGCACCACATGAGACACAAGTTCTATATTAAAATTTTTAAGAACCTGTTTACAAATAGCCCCCACTGCAACTCTTGATGCAGTTTCTCTAGCTGATGATCTTTCTAACACATTTCTAGCATCATCAAAATCATATTTTAAACAACCTACTAAATCAGCATGTCCTGGCCTTACATTTTCTACTACTCGTGCTTTTGCATCTATTTCTTCCATAGGAGACATGTACTTTGTCCAATTTTCAAAATCTTTGTTTTTTATTTCAAAAGAGATTGGAGCCCCAATAGTTTTCTTTCCTCTAACTCCTCCTATCAAATTTATTTTATCTTTTTCTATTTTCATTCTTCCGCCACGACCATATCCACTTTGTCGCTTTTTTAATTCTTCGTTTATTTCATCTATATTAAGTTCTATATTTGATGGTATACCATCAATAATAGTAATCAAACTCTGTCCATGAGACTCTCCACTTGTTAAATATCTAAGCATATTTTTCTCCTTATTTATTTTTAATTTATTATATTAGTTTATCAAAACAAGTCAAAAAAAGACACATAAGTTTTATTAAGTACAAAAAAAGAAATGATAAATCTTAATACGATTATCATTTCTCTATTCTTTAATTATAGCTTTAAATTAATTTTATCTCTTTTATATAATTATCAATTTTTTTATTTAACTTTTCCTGGAATTCCTTATTGTCATTATAAGGTACTTCATCACTGTTACTCATATAAATATTCGATATTAATTTAGTATTTATACATTTAAAAAATAAATCCATTACAAGTTGTCCCCCTAAAAATTGATTTTCATATTCAGGTTGACCCCCCACTGCTATAAACATTCCTCGACGCTCTTTTTTTGTATCTATTGAAGGTTGTTTAAGTATATATTTACTTGAATAAAATGCTTGAGTTCTATCTACTAATGTTTTTACTTTTGTAGAAATACTTTGAAAAAACATAGGACTTACTACTATCGTACCTATGGATTTATCAAACTCTTCATACAAAGGTGTCATGTCATCTTTTATTATACATTTTCCAGTTCTTTCACAATATCCACAAGCTATACAATAATCTATATTCATTTTGTAAATATTTAAAACTTCGTAGTTAAGTTGATTTTCGTCCAACTTACTAGTTATTTTTTCAATTATTTTACTGCAGTTCTTACTTCTTCTTGGACTACCATTAATAATTAGAATCTTACTTTCTTTATTCATAACTCCTCCTAGATATTTTTTAACATTAGAATTAAAATATCATCATCAAAATTATCATTACCAGTAAATCTTTCTGTCTCCTTTTTAAGGTTTTCTACAATTTGATTTCTATTATTTTTATAATTGTTTTTCACAAAATGCTTCAATCTATCTAATCCAAACTCTTCTTTATAATGATTTTTAATTTCTAGAGTTCCATCTGTAAACATAAATACCATAGGATAGTTTTCTATACTAAATGTATTACTATGATATTCACAATCAGGCAATACACCTATAGGAATTCCCTTTTTACAATTAAGACTTTCTACCACTTCACCATTTTCATCAATAATTATAGGGCTATAGTGTCCTGCATTAGAAACTGATAATATATTTTTTTCTGTATCAAATACATTTACTAAGGCTGTTGCAAACACTCCCATTTTATCAAATTCATCATATAGTATTTTATTAAGATAGGTCGCTATCTCACCAGGCGTCTTATATTGATAACACAAGGTTTTAAAAGCACCTTTAATCATTGCAACCATATAATTAGCAACAATACCATGTCCCATAACATCAGCAATAATAAAAGCCACTCTTTTATCATCAATTTTATGAGCATAATAAAAATCTCCCCCTACTACCGTTGCTGGCTTATGGAAAAATTCTAATTCCTTTTCCCTATTACACTCCATCTTGCTATCATTCATAATAAGTTTTTGCTGTTTATTAAGAACATTTAATTCTTTTGCTATTAATTTATGTTTTACATTTTGCTCACTATAATCATAAAGTTGCATAGCAACAGTAACTTGCTTTGATAATATACTTAATATATTTAAATCATCGTCTTCGTATTTTTTACCATCAGTACATAATATAACACCAATAGACTCAGATTCATTATACAACCTATAAAAAATATAAGTATCTACATTTAACTTTATATCTTTTGCTAATTGTCTATCATTAACATATAGACCAGCAACATCTTTTGATAAAAGCAAATTAATAGTCTCTTGCACATTAGTATCTCTTTCATCAATTTTGCAATAAGATCTAAATATTTTATTTTTACAATTATTCTTATCAATTAAAATAGCTGATTCTTCACTATTAGTAATCTTTTTAGCTATTTCACTTAAGTGCACCAAGAATTCATCAATATTTTTATTTTGATATAGTTTTCTTGTTGCTTCACTTATTAATTCTAAAGAATTTCTAAGTTTATCTATTATGAAATTCTTTTGACTGTTTTTTTCCGTTATCTCTATAGATAAAGCAATTAAAGATGCAATAGATGAAACAAAATCTATATCTTCATCTGTTAATGTATCCCTTTCATCTAAGAAACAAGTCATGAAACCTACTACCTTTTTATTATATATTAAAGGAAATACAATTCTTCCTGTATAATTCTCATGTTTCGCTAAATCTCTTTCTTTTATAGCTCTTTCATCTTCAAATACATCTTTTATATATATTACTTTCTTCTCTTCTACTGATTCATGAATATAGTCAGGATAATCTTCATAAAAATCAAACTTTACACCTTGAACCTCGTCAGATTTAAAAGTCTCTTTTATGTATTCCAAGCTATTCGAGCATACTAAGTAAGCATGCGTATAGTCATTACGATAAAATAAGTTAACACAAGCTTTTCTTGGAAAAACAACTTCAAGCATTTTTTCTATTATTTTGTCTTTTATATCAAAAAAATTAGTAGACTCTGCAACTAATGAAGATATTTCTACTAAATTTTTCATCTTCATACTAATTCTGCTCATAAATATATCTTCCCTCCTACAAGATTTCCTTTTTCTAGAACTTATTGTAACATATTATTAAATATTTATATAGATAAATTACCTTTTACATGTTTTACTTTATAGATAATATAAGCAATAAATTCTACTAAAGTTACAGTTTATAAGTTCAATAAAAAAGAGGGTATATTCTTGTCAGTATATACCCTAAATCAAAACTATTTCTCTTTTTATTTTATTATATAATTTTTTTACCTCAAATAAAAGTATTTATTTAATAATGTGATTATAATTATCTAAATCCCTCATATATATTTCTAGCTGTATATACGAATACTATAACAAAACTTATACCTATAAAATAATTAAATCCTGTAAGCAAACTTATAACAAGAAGAGTTATTAGTAGATTAATACCTTTCTTGCCATTTTCATTTATAAATTGATCTGCTGATACTTCTATATTATTTTTTACATTTTCTATAGCTTCTTTTACTTGCTTTTCATAACTAATTTTGTATATCAAATAAGTTAACTCTACTACCAATACTCCTATTCCAAGAAGGATTTTTACATGAAATGATAAGTAAAGTATGAAAAGCGCTAAAATAATTTTTAATCCTTTAAATAAATAACTGTCTATTTTTAATGTAATATTTCTAAATTCCTTACATCCTTTTCTAAGTTCATAATCTTTATTTGGCATATTACTAATTTTAGTTTTTACTACTTCTGAGTAAAATAATTTGATTATACTATTTATCATATTCTCACTTCCTATTAATATATCTTTAATTTTCATTGTTGGTAAAATTTGAACTTTTTATACTTTAAACTTATTAAAATATAATTAGCTTTTAAAATTATTATCCTTTTATCTATAATAAATTACATAAATTAACCCTTTTATATTTTTAAATTTTCTGACAAAAAGTATGCAAATCTCAATTTTGGCAACAATAAAATATAAGAACTTAATATAATAATAGGAGTGATCCCTTATGGAAATAAGAGAATTAGACTTAGAAACACGCAATAAGATTTATAGTCATACTAAAAGCATTTTAAGAAAATACCAAAAGGGAATAGTTACGGGTAAGTTAACAGCCGATAAGTTTGCAAAAAACATTTTATGCGATGATTATATTAATGGTCTACTAAGTGAAGATTTATTAAACGAAGAAGATTTTAAGTCTTCTTACATAGAATACATAAATACTCTTATTGACATACAAAATGAAAACTTGGCAAATTGTCGTAAAAGAAAAAAAGAAAAGAAAAAAGCATTGCCACCTAGTATTTCTCAAAAACTAAAACTTAAAAATCTTTTACAAGATGCAGGCTATGACTTAATTATACCCTTACAATACCTAAATAGTAATGACATGGATAGCATAATTAATTATATCGAAACAGGAGATATTGAGTTAGGAAATGAACGAATTTACAATTACATACGAAAAACTAATCTTAGTTAAAAAAAGAAGCACTGCTAAATAAAACTTTAGTAGTGCTTCTTTTATAATTATTCATTTATCCCATAGCTTTTTCTAACTTAGATAAATGTTGTATAGGATAATATCTTAATAATTCTCTAAATTGTTCTACACTTAATCCTTCTGTAGTAGTATATATTTTTATTTTTCCATCTACATCTGCATTAATAAAGTCTTGTTTAATTTTATCAAAATCTACCATTGCCATAATAACACTCCTTATGTATTTAATATTTTACATCTAGAGTTATTTTAACCAAGACATCTATTTTTATTTATTTTTCTATGCAAACGGGAAAAATCCCAGATGTTCAAATAAAATCTTTATACCCATTAATATTAAAATAGCACCGCCTGCAAATTCTGCCTTTGACTTATATTTTGTTCCAAATACATTACCTACTTTTACACCTATTGATGATAATATAAATGTAACTATACCTATAAACAGTACCGCTGGTACAATATCTACCTGTAAAAATGCGAATGTTACACCTACTGCAAGAGCATCTATACTAGTTGCGATAGCAAGCATAACCATACTTTTAAATCCTAGTTGATTAACTTCTTCTTTACCAACTGCTGCTTCTGATAAATCGGCAATTTCGCCTTCATTATCTTTTTCCATAGATTCTCTTATCATATTTATTCCTATAAATGATAATAAAATAAATGCTATCCAATGATCTATACTAGTTATATAGTCCTTAAATTGTACTCCTAAAATAAATCCAATAAGAGGCATACCACCCTGGAATCCTCCAAAATAAAGTCCGACCTTTCCACATTCTTTAAAAGTCACTTTCTTAAGAGACAACCCTTTACAGATAGACACTGCAAAGGCATCCATAGAAAGTCCTACAGATAATATGAATAACTCTATTAAACCCATATTATTTTCTCTTCCTTTCACTTAATTAAATTTCATTCTACTTTGACTTATTCTTCCCAAAATCTGCTTTGCTCATGTCATCAATAATCTATATGCTTATAATAAAAAAAGGACTCACCTATAGCCTGAGCTATAGATAAGTCTCATCATTCAAAACAAAGCCAGATAGTATAACTATCAGTATGTTGACTTTATTACACTATATAATAGTGCCAACTACTCCCTTATCAAAGTATTCTTTATTATAGTATATTTACTATTATTAGTCAATATACCCTTTATTTTCTATTTTAAACATTTTTTAATAAAAACCTAATATAAAGAGGTAAGTAAAAAGAATTTAAATTCTTTTTACTTACCTCTACTTTAACTATATATCATATGTTTTGTTATCTAATTATTGTTGACCTTTACCAGCCATTTGTTGTTCTGCCATTTCAACTAGTTTTTTAGTCATATATCCACCTACATAACCATTTTCTCTAGCTGTAAGGTTTCCTTTATCAACTTGTTGATAATTAGACATACCAAGTTCACTTGCTATTTCTAATTTCATTTGATTTAAAGCAGCTTTTGCTTCTGGTACAGCCTTTGTATTATTATTGTTATTTGCCATGTTATTACCTCTTTTCTTTTTAATATTTGTTTCTAATACTATTATGTTACAATTGAGATTTAACATGTATGCAATTTTTGACAAATTTTTTAGCAATTGCTTCCTGCTAAATAAGCTGTTGAATAAGCTATTTGTAGATTAAATCCTCCTGTATATGCATCTACATCTATAATCTCTCCTGCAAAGAAAAGATTTTTAATAATTTTAGATTCCATAGTACTAGCATTTATCTCACTTACTTTTATTCCACCAGATGTAACTATTGCTTCTTCTATTGGTCTATATCTTTTTACCGTAAAAGTAAGATTTTTTAATAAATGAACTAAGTTTAATCTTTGTTTTTTAGATATTTGATTTACCTTTAAGTGTTTTGGTATTTCACTTAACTCTATAATTATAGGTATAAGTTTTTTTGGTAATAAATCATCTAATGAATTTTCAAAGTTTTTATTAGTATACTTTGTAAAATCTTTTATAATTCTTTTATCTAGTTTTTCTTCATCTAGTGCTGGTTTTAAATCAATGACAATCTTATAATTTTCTTTACTTGTGTCTTTCATTCTACAGCTAGCTGACTTTATTATAGGTCCATCTAAGCCATACTTCGTAAATTCTAATTCTCCAAAATCATCATATATCTTTTTATTTTTACTATCATGTACTGTAATAGATACATTTCTAAGAGCTAATTTTTCTAAATCCTTAACAAAACTTTCTTGTACTTCAATTCCAATTAAAGAAGGCTTCGGACTTATTATAGTATGTCCTAATGAGGCAGCAAACTTATATCCATCTCCATTAGATCCAGTAAGAGGGTAACTCATTCCTCCTGTAGCAAGTATCACACTATCGCATTTTATAACTTCGTTATTATTATAAATAACCTTTTCTATTTTTTTATCTTTCGCTACGATTTTATTAACTTTTGCATTTAATATAATTTTTACCTTTTTATCTTTAATTTGTTTTTCTAATGCTTTTACCACGTCTAAAGCTTTATCACTTTCTGGAAATACTCTTTTTCCTCTTTCGGTTTTAGTTGCTAGTCCAAGAGAGTTAAACATATTTATTGCATCGTAATTTGTGAATGTATAAAAAGCACTATATAAAAACTTACCATTTGTAGGTACATTTTCTATTAACTCTTCTACATCACAATCGTTTGTAATATTACATCTTCCTTTTCCTGTGATTAATAGCTTTCTTCCTAATCTATGTTGTTTTTCTAGAAGAATAACTTCAGCTCCGTTGTCTGCTGCTGTAGATGCAGCCATCATTCCTGCCGGTCCTCCTCCTATAACTACTACCTTTTTCAAATTATCATCCTTTCCTTATAATAGGTAAATTTACGCTATTTTAAATAATTTAAATAATGCCGGTGCACCCGCTATGCCCCAAAATACTACAAATGTATATTTTAAATATTTTATAATATTAATAATTTCTTCCGTTTTATTAACTATTAAACTATCTTCCATATAGTTAAGTAATATATAAACTACTAATAGTGATATTATCCCTACTATAAATCTAAGTATCTTCTTACCTAAATCTTCATTTCCTGAAGATTTCTTAGCAAATATATTTTTTCTACTTTCATTTTCTGTACTAAAATTAATATAAGTATCTTCAACCATATAACCTAATGCAAAGCCTGTATAAAGCCCAAACATTTTATATAAATCTTCTCCACCATTAAAATATGTACATACTCCGAATATTAACATTAATCCAACTAATATATAATAGTTTTTAGTATCATCTATATAGTCAAAAAGCTTTATAAATAATATACTAAGAACTATACCAAATCCCCATCCAACGATTACATCCATTGGCCAATGAACACCTAAATATAACCTTGATATTCCAGCTCCTAAAATCATTAATATTCCAACTATATATATCCATACTTTTCTAAACAGATACATAATTGAAGTCCAAAAAGTTGTAGCTGTTTGTGTATGACCACTAGGGAAAGAGTATCCTGTGGCAGTTTCTATTCTTAAGGATTCTAAACCTTTCGTTCCTATGGGTCTTGCCATTTTAACAAAGTTTTTGACACCTGCATTTATATTTAAACTTCCACAAAGAGCAAATAAAGTTCTTTGTCCTGCTTTTTTATTTATACACCAATATAATATTCCTGTTAATACCGTTATTACTGGTACTTCTGTGCATATAGTAAAAAAAGTAAATATGCCTGTTAGCAATTCATTTCTTATACTCTGTAAATACATTAATATATTCAGTTGAAACTCCATAATTTACCACCTTTCAATAAATACTTCTTCTTATCTATTTTACATAATTTTTGACAATAAATATATAATTTTTGACAATAAATAAAATATTTTGTTACTTTTCTTATAATTCACCATTTAAAATATGAGAAAAGGAGTATAAGATTTACTCTTATACTCCTTTTTTATTATGGTCTTATATATCTTCAACAATACCTATATAAGGAAGATTTCTATACTTTTCAGCATAATCTATTCCATATCCAACAATAAATTTGTCTTCTATAACGTATCCAACATAATCAACTTTAATATTTGATGATCTTCTTTCTGGTTTATCTAATAATGTACAAAGTTTTAATGACTTTGGTTTTCTAGTTTTTAAAGCTTCTACTAATGAGCTTAAAGTTAAACCTGAATCAATTATATCCTCAACTATTAATACATTTTTATTTTCTATATCCACATCTAAATCTTTTATTATTTTAACTGTACCTGATGAAGCAGTTGATGTTCCATAACTTGAAACAACCATAAAGTCCATTCTTACATCTAAATTAATTTCTCTTATTAAATCAGCACAGAAAACACTAGCACCTTTTAATATTCCAACTACTAGTAATTCTTCTCCTGCATAATCTTCTTCAATTTGCTTTGCTAACTCTTTAACTTTACTTTTTATTTCTTCTGCTGAGTACATAACTCCATTTAGTTTATACATAATTTCCTCCCGATAATGATGAATCATATTTATTATAACATATATTTTTCCTTTTTAAAAGTTTTTCATTCGTGTTTTATTTTGTAGTTTTTATTATTTCTTCCATCTATTGTATTAGTACAATATTCTTTTTATTTTTATACATATCTACATATATTAAATTTATACTATACTATATTAAGAATTAAAAGTTTGGAGGGCTAATTATGAGTGTAAATCATGGTGCTAATTTATATGATTTGTCAAAAAAATATGGTTTTTCAAAAGATGAATTTTTAGATTTCAGCTCTAATATTAATCCATTTGGTACATCAACTTTAGCAAAAGAATATGTAATTAACAATATAAATATGGTTTCAGTTTATCCTGACCCAGAATATAACACATTAAAAAAATCAATCTCATCTTATTGTAATTGTAATGAAGAAAATATGGTTCTTGGCAGCGGTGCTACTGAACTTATATCTTCATTTATAGGAACTATAGCTCCTAAAAAAGCTGTTCTTATTTCTCCTGCATATTCAGAATATGAAAAAGAACTAAGAAAGAATAACTGCGAAGTAATTAAATACTTTTCTAGAGAGTATAACGATTTTAAAATAGATCCAGTTGAATTAATAGATTTTATAAACGAGCATGAATGTGATTTAATAATTATCTGTAATCCTAATAATCCAACAGGTTTTACATTTTCAAAATTTGAAATAGAAGTTATATTAAACAGTACTAATGCTTTCGTCATGATAGATGAAACTTACGTTGAATTTACAAACACCAATTTTTATTCTTCTGCTCCATTAGTTGACGAATATAATAATTTATTTGTAATTAGAGGGACTTCAAAGTTTTTCTCTACACCAGGCATTAGATTGGGATATGGATTAATTGGGAATGAAAATATAAAAAATAAAATCAATGAAAATCTTGATTTATGGAACATAAATATAATTGCCTCATCAATGGGTGAAATTATGTTCACAGATAATGATTATATCAACAATTGCGTAAATATAATCTTAAATGAAAGAGATTATTTATATAATTCTCTATGTGAATTTAATAATCTTAAGGTGTATGAAAGCAAGGGTAATTTCATTTTATGCAAATTAAAAGATCAAATTATGACTGCTCATGAACTAAGAGAAAAATTAATACCAAAGAGAATTATAATAAGAGATTGTGAATCTTTTGATGGATTAGACGAATACTATTTTAGAGTATGTGTTTTAAAACCTGAAAATAATAGATATCTTATTGATTGTTTAAAAGAAATTCTATAATAAAAAAGGACATAATACTATGTCCTTTTTTATTATTCTAAATTATAAAGTATTTCTATGTATCTAATCATTTCATCAAATATTTTTGCAAAAAAATAGTTTTGGTATAAATAAAAATAGTAATATAAATACCATAAATATTCTTAATTGTTTTCTATTAATAAAGATATATTCTTTGGTTATTATACTACTATTATTTGATTTAATTTTATATTTTTATCACTCTACAATTAAATTAAAATAATTACTTTTTATTTATTTTCATTTAAATATTTTATAATAGCACCTTTAGCCGCTTCGTCAGCTAAATCATTGTATACACTCTCATTACTATGTGCCTTTACTTTTACGAAGCAAATATTTAGCTCTTTACTCATTAATTCCATATATTTCACATACTCTTGAGTATACTCATTTTTCGCCTGCCATTCACCACTTGCCCATAAAGCTATATTTTTTAAGTCATGGTAAATTGCTATATCTTTCTTACCTAATTCTTTCGCTTTATTTATGGCAACTTTAACTGATTCCAATTCTCCTACTATATTCCACTGATCCCATTTATCATATCCTGCATTATAATAAGTATCATGAGAATTATCAATTGGATTTAGTACAATCACTCCCGAACCAAAAACTTGATTACCTCTATCGTAGCTTCCATCTACAAAAGCTATAAATTCATAATCATTCATAATATCTTTTGGATCAATATAACTTTTATAAGTTTTAACTTTTGCTGTACTTCTTATGGGCTTAACATCATATCCTTTTTTTAATAAACTTGCAGTGGTACTTGCTTTTTTCGTTTGTGTTATCTTAGATTTTTCTTCAGTTTCTTTTTTTGTAATTTTTATATTATCTCCAATAAATTCTACAGCTTCTTCGATAGTTGTAAAACTTTTGTATTTGGCTCCTTTATATCCTGTAACTTGTGCAGAGCAATCAGCCCATGTTAAATATATTCCTGGAGTTTTTCCCACTTTTACAGCATAGTACTTCTTCTTAGACATATTAAAATTCCTTTCATTTATGTATTACAAACATATATTATAATATCATTTATAATACTAAAATAAATAATTAATATCTATAAGAATTATTTATTTTTTCAAATATATAATCATTAGCATGTATAAACTGTTCCTTTGTTTTTTGTTTTGCATGTTCTATAGTGTTATAGTCTATAGTAGGAAATATTTCTTTTAATATTTTTTCTGTTGATTCCAATTCTTCTATATATACTTTATCTGCAAAATTCTTACTCATATTTTTCATTTGAAGGAATATTTGTTTAAGTGTTTTTACTGTTTCTTCAATGAATTCTAATTCAATATCTCCTGCTAAAAATGATTCTTTAAGTAAAAAAATATTATATGCCTTTTCAACACCTAAATTTTTAATAAAATCATCAATAGTAAAATTGTGGTGATTATATTTGTCCATTTTTCTATATTGTTCAATCATTTCTAATGAAAATTCTATATCTTTATAATCTTGTGAAAGCTTTTTATAAAATTCATAAGTATTTTTATTTGTACATGAGAAATATATTGTGTCAAGAACTTGTGAGTTATATTTTTTCATCATTTTCCATGCTGCATAATAAGCTATATTTGCAGATTTGTCTAATGGAAATTTATTATTCCCTGAACTGATAGATGGAATTGCTATGGTTTTATTATCATTTTCTACTGCCAATTCTATGGAGTTTTTATAACAGGAGAATAGCAAGTCGCTTTCATTTGTATGTCCACCCTCCCATTTAGGAGTACATGTATGAATAATACTTTTTACATTTAAATTATATCCTTTTGTAATAATACAATCACCAACTTGACATATTCCACTTTTAGATAATTTCTTGCTAAGTTTCTGACCTGCATTTTTCTGAATTAATTTATCCAGTCCAAAGATACCACTAAAATTTTCATCTGTCGGGTTTACGATAGCATCAACTTTAATATCTATAATTTCATCTTTTATAATTATTATTCTATCGTCGATCCTGTCCAAATATATTACCCCCTTTCAACATTAAAATATTTACTTTATTATTTTCCATAAAAAAGCATAAAATCCCTTTATATTATTGCCTCTACAATTAAATTATAAACATTTTTTATAATTTATCATAAAGTAAATGTAAAAAAGTTAGACAAATCTAACTTTTTTACATTCACTTTATTTATTTTTACATTTGATTTGTCTCTTCATCCGCCTCTAAACCTATAGATATTTCCATATATGCTATATTTTTATCTTTATATACATCCCTTTTAAAAAGTATTTTGACTATAAATTTTAATATCCTCATTTTACACCTCCGTTAATTTTAGCCTCATCTAACATTTACATTTTAGGTGTAATATATATTATGAAAAATTTATTTCTTGGTTACTAATAACACTAATATATAAAAAATTTCTACATTTATGAACTTTAAATGTTTTCATAAAGCAGTTTACATTATCCAATATTTTATAATAATACAAATATATGATAAAATGATAAAATGATAAAAAATAAAAAAGGAGTTATTTATAAATGGCTGATTTTAAATACGATATAGTAGAACATTTAGGAGTATTATCAGAAAATCCTAAAGGATGGACAAAAGAGTTAAATCTTATTAGTTGGAATGGTGCCAAACCTAAATATGATTTAAGAGATTGGTCTCCAGGTCATGAAAAAATGGGTAAAGGAGTTACTTTAAGCAACGAAGAATTTGAATCCCTAAAAGAAATAATTAATAGTTTATCATTATAATATAAAAAGAAGGTAATTTTAATAAAGTTTATTTTTATTAAGATCGCCTTCTTTTTAAATATTTTATATTTGGCTAAATGCTTCCTTTTCCTCATTTGATTTAAGACATAAAGTTATTACTCTCCTAAATTCTTCTTCATTTAATTGAGCTTTATCTAAACCTCTAGATACCCACATTTTGCTATCTCTAATTTCAGCCATGGGGCTATATTTCCCTAACCACATATCAGAACTATCAAATTCTTGATCATGATATATTGTCGAAATCAACCCTTCTTCCAATCTATATCTTTCTTTCATTTCATTTACCTCAAAACACACAAATTCAAATCTTTCTTTCATATAATTACTTATTTTTTCTTCCAATGCTACTTCTACATCCATATCTCTCAGTTCTCCATATTTACTATCATTAATTTTGTCATTAAAATTTATATTCCAAATGTACAAATAGTAATGTTCATTGTAAGATAATATAGATTTACCTATATTCTTTCTAAAGAAACTATTATCCTTTAAACCATTTTTATAATGATTTTTAATTCTAGTAATTAATTTATTGTCATTAACATGAGTACCTATTCTTACAATTCTATCCATATCTTTATATTTTTCTTTTTTGTCCAAAACCACATAAATACCATTTTTAAACGGTATTTCATCAAAATTATTATGATTATATCTTTTCATGGAATTAAAGAGTATGTGCAACTTTTCTCCATAAGAAATCTTACCTCTATCTTCTTGGCATAATTCTTTTCTTAGGAAATCTTCTTTTTCTTTAAGTGACAAATGTTCAAAAGGCATCTCTACTTTTTTTAAAAATTCAATATAATTTTTATAATAATTTTTCTCTGCTAAAACAATATATTCATCTTCATGTATATTAGTAAATTTATTTAACTGTTTTAATACTTCTAAAGACCATAATCTATTTTCAATATCACTATTAAAAACATCTGATTCCCTATAAGATTCCGAGTAATCTATCTCTTTTACAAGACCATATTTTGACGTCAGAAAATAAATTTCATCTGCAATTTTTTTCCCATAATCTATTGATAATTTAAATAATTGACTTTCTTTATCTATATCTTTAACTAAATTAAATCCAATTTTTTTACTATTCGTACAAGATATCAATGCAATTTTTCTCAATAAACTCCCCCCTAATTTATAATACATAAAACATTATTCCAAATAGCTGTGCTACACTTCCAAGCAGTACAAATACGTGAAAAATACAATGCATATAACTTTTATTTCTTCCTATTCCATATAATACAGCTCCAACTGTATAAAATATTCCACCTGCTAAAATATACATAAATCCACCCCATGTAAGGGCTTTAATTGCTACAGGAAGAACTACAATTATTCCCCAACCCATTACTAAATTACATATCATAGCAAACACTGAATATTTTTTTAAATCAATTGCATTAAAAATTATTGCTATTATGGCAATAAACCATTCCATGATAAATATTCCCCAACCAACTTTAGGGTTTACTTGCCTGATTGCACAAAGGGTAATCGGAGTATATGTACCTGCTATTAAAATATAAATTGCACAATGATCTAAAACTTGAAAAACTCTCTTTGCAATACCATCTTTTAGACCATGATATATGGAAGACATACAATATAATAGAATCATAGTAATTCCGTATACAACTGAAGTGGCTATAGCCATAATATTATGATGCCATGCAGAAATCATTACACAGAAAACTAATGCAACTACACCGATAGCACCACCTACTATATGAGATATATAATTAAACCTTTCCTCTGCTATAGAATAATTAGGTAACTTTCTATCACTTAATTTTGTTCTCATATTGTTCCTCCTAATTCTTTTCATTTTATAAATATATATATTTTATTTTTTACATATTAATTATAGTACGATTTTCAACTTTTCAATTCCTTCTTATACAAAAATTCTTATTAATACTTTCATTGAAAAAATAAATTATTTTATTTTGAAAATCAAATTTTTTGCTTTACAATGTATTTTGTTGATGATAGTATATTTTATAGTAACAAAAATTGGAGGTTAAAAATAATGATAAAAATAGTATGTGATAGTATTTCTGATTTACCTGAAGAAATACTTGATAAATATAATGTTGATGTAGTACCCCTAACAGTAATTTTTAATAATACAGAGTATTTAGATGGACAAAACTTAACAACAAAAGATTTTTATAAAATGCTTAGAGAAAGTGATAGTATGCCAAAAACTTCTCAAGCTACGTATACACAGTTTAAATCAATATTTGAAAAGTATAATTGTGATACAGAAATAATTTATATTGCTGGATCATCAACAGCTTCTGGCACTTACCAAAGTGCCATGTTAGCAAAAAACGATGGCCACGATAATGTATTTATCTTTGATAGTCAAAATCTATCTATAGGTAGTGCTCTATTTGTAATAAAGGCTTGCGAAATGGTAGAAATGGGATACTCTGTTGAAGATATTCTTTGCAATTTAGAAAAATATAAAAATAATGTTGAAGTTGCTTTTTCCGTAGATACTTTAGAGTATTTAAAAATGGGAGGCAGAATTTCATCTACTAAAGCCGCTCTTGGAAATTTATTATCTATTAAACCTATATTAGAAGTTAAGGACGGATTAGTATCACAAAAATCTCAAGTCAGAGGTAAAAAACAAATTTACTCAACTTTAGCAAAAACTATTGTGGGTAGATTTGGCAATGACTTAAAAGATAAAACTATTATTATAGGTTGCGGAGATAATCAAGAAGATTTAGAAATAATGAGAAATGCACTAGAGAAGGAATCTCAAGTAAAAAATATTTATTTCGTTAATATAGGATGTGTTATCTGTTCTCACTCTGGTCCAGGGGTTATGGGAATATCTTGTATGTAATAAAAGAATATCAAAATAGACTTAAATAGCTACCAAGTTTACTATCTAAGTCTATTTTGATTTTTATAATACGGCTTTTGATATCTTTTAGAATTTTTCATATTACAGTCCAAGTAATATTTTAACATTCCTTATATCATTATAAATACTTCTTTACTAAGTATTTATACATATAGTTTATATTATAAATACTCTTCTGTATGTTGTCTAAACAACACTATTCAATAATTTCAAATTCATTTTTTTTAAACTTTATAATGCCTTCCTGTTGCATTAATGATAGTTCATGTGATAAAACACTTCTATTTACACATAAATAATTAGCCAATTGATCTCTGTCAAAAGATATTTTAAACTTATTACTCTTATTATTCTTTTTTTGAATACACAAGTAAGTCATAATTTTTGCTCTTATACTCTTTTGAGACACTAACTCTATTTTATGACATTTCTTCGCACAAAGATTAGCTAAACACATTATAATATTCTCATAAATTTTTAAGGCATTTTCCTCAGATACAATCTCATTCTTTTCTAATATTCTTTGATCTACTTTCAAAATAAAGGAGGGCTTAACTGCATATGCATAATAAAAGCTACTTTTAGATGGTGTGCACAATATGTCTAAAGCCAAAACTTCGTGACTTTGTAACTTGGATAACAAGCTTTCACTACCATCAGGACAATATTTACATACATTTACTTCTCCATCTAAAATTAAGCCTAAATAGTCAATATAATCATCTTCTTTTATAATTAGTTCGCCTTTTTTTACAAACACAACTTCGTATATCAAGGAAGTGAAGAATTTTTTTAAATCTGCCTTATCTATTCCTTTAAATATTATAGATTTAGAGCATATTTCTGTTACTTTATCTTCATTAAAATCCATCATAGCTTCCACCCCTTTTCTCCATAAGTAATTATATCATTTTTGTATACAAAAGATTATATTTTAAACTATTGTACATTTATAAAAATAAAAGTATGTTGTTCATACAACATACTTTTATTTTTATATTATGCAGTTTTATTTAAGATTCTGCTATAACTTATAACATTCATCGTACTCTTGATCCAAAATCCAATCTTACTATTTTAAAATGCCATATTATTTAACTGTTACATTTTTTGAAGATGTAGCAAAACCAGTTTTACTCATTTTAACTGTTATAACTTTGCCCTTTGATTGCTTAGAAATAGACATTGAATAAGTTCCATTTGATTTTACTGTCGCTTTACCTATTTCCTTATTATTCACATAAGCTCTCACTGTTGCTCCCTTTGAACCTTTACCAGTTATAGTTTTTTGAGTTGATTTTACTGAATTAACTGTAAGCGCTTTACTGAAAACTTTCTTAACTGTTACTGTCTTAGATTTTGTAATATATCCTGTTTTATACATTTTCACTAAGACATCTTTACTAGAGGATTGTTTTGGTATTTTTATAGAATAAGTCCCATCTGATTTTACTGTTGCTTCTCCTATTTTTTTACCATTAACAAAAGCTCTAACTGTGGCTCCACTTTTACCTTTACCAGTAATTGTTGTTGAAGTAGATTTCACTTGATTAACTGTAAATGTAGAAAATTTAGCATACTCTACCTCTGCTACTGCTATTTTTGCACCGTATCCTTCTTTTTCTATTTTAACTAATAGTTCAGAGTATTCTTCTTGCTTAGGAATAGTAACTTTATATGTATTATCTGATTTTACTGTTGTTGTATAAGTTTTAAAATCATCTGTCCTAACTGTTACCTTTGCTCCTGCAACACCTGTTCCAGATAAAGATGTAGTTCCTGGTAAAACTTTCTTAACAGTGAAAGGTGACATAGTTTTTAATGATTTTGTTGTTTTAGGGCTAATTCTATACTCACCTTTAGTTGCAGTTACTAATATGATATATTCACCCTTTTTTAATTTTAAGTTTACATTATTTGATATTTCTTTAGACTTATTTACTATAGTATCTGACCATATAGGTGAAGCGTCATCATCATTTCTTACCATTGCTACTTCAAATAATTTAGATGTAGATTTATAGCTAAGATTTATGCTTTTATCACTAGTTATTTTGAATTTATACATTATTAATGATAAGTCCGCATTAACTTTATATTTTTTTTCAGCATCTAAATTTATAGCGCTTGTTTTGCTCTCTACTTCAGCATTTTCGTCAAGCAAAATATCTCCCAAAATATCTTCCACACTTGCGCTTCTTGGCATTACATTTGTAAATTCATCTGCGAAAGATGATGTTGTTATTCCCATTATCATCATAAATGATAATAATAGAGATAATAATTTTTTCTTCATTTATTTTCCCCCAATTCATATAATTTACTTCTACAATAACACTTAACAACAATTAATTCCACATTTCTTAAGCTATTGTAACTTATTTGTCAAAAAATAAGTAAGTGAGCTTATTCTAAACTCACTTACTTATTTTAATTACATATTAAATTTAATAAAGTTTCATTTGGAGGTACTATCGGATAAACATCATAATCAGTATTTATTACACATTCTAAAAATACAGGTCTATCTATGTTTATGTCATTTAAGACAGTCTTTAATTCTTCTATATTTGTCGCCTTATACCCATCTATTCCATAGGCTTTTGCCAACATTACATAGTCAACACTAGGATCTATGTCTGTTTCTGAGTATCTTTTATTTGAAAAAAGCTTTTGCCATTGTCTAACCATACCCAAAGTAGAGTTATTAAAAAGTAATATTAATATTGGTATTTTATAAGTTGAAACTGTGGCCATTTCATTACAGTTCATTCTAAAACTTCCGTCTCCTGTAACTAAAACTATATTTTTGTTTTGTACACCAAGTTTAGCACCTATGACTGCACCCAATCCAAATCCCATAGTACCAAGACCTGCCGATGTTATAAAACTTTTTCCTAGAGGAAAGTTCCAATACTTAGCAGTCCACATTTGATGTTGACCAACATCTGTTACCACAACAGTATTATCACCAATTCTCTGATTTACTAAAGATAATATATTTTGTGGATGGAACTCTTCTTCACCTATGACATTTTCTTTATCTTCATAAGTTTTTATTTCATCTTTCCACTTAGAATTATCTTTTTCCTCTACTTTATTATATAAGTCTTTAAGTAATAAAGATAAATCTCCCACCAAATCAACTTCTGCTTTTATATTTTTATTTATTTCAGAAGGATCTATATCTATATGGATTACTTTTGCATTTTTAGCAAATTCAGAGCTTTTACCTATTACCCTGTCACTAAATCTAGCTCCTATAGCTATTATTAAATCTGAGTTAGATATAGCTAAGTTTCCTTCTTTGCTACCATGCATTCCTAATAAACCTAATGATAATTCATCATTTCTATCTATATCTCCAAGACCCATTATTGTATTTAACACAGGAGTATCAATTTTCTTCGCAAAATTCACTAATAATTTTTCTTCATTTGCAGATTTCACACCACCTCCAGCATATATTATCGGTCTTTTACAATCTCTGATCAAATTACAAGCTAAGTCTATTTTTTTCTTATTTTCACATTCCTCTTTTAATTCAAATTCATCTTTTGAAGGATTTTCTAAATTAGATGGAACATAATCATCCATATTAAAATCAACTTCTGTCAACAATAAGTCCTTTGGTATATCTATTAATACAGGACCTTTTCTACCACTATTTGCAATTTTGAAAGCTTCTCTTATAGTTTTCGGCAAGTCTTCTGCCTTTCTTAATAAGAAATTATGTTTTGTTACAGATAAAGTAACACCAGTTATATCTATTTCTTGAAAAGAATCTTTTCCAAGTAAAACTGTAGGAACTTGACCACTAAAACATACTAATGGAGAAGAATCCATATATGCAGTAGCTATACCAGTGATTGCATTTGTTGCTCCTGGACCTGAAGTTAAAAAACATACCCCTACTTTGTTACAACTTCTTGCATATCCATCAGCGGCATGAACTGCTCCTTGTTCATGAGAAGTTCTAACATGATTTAGTTTACCTGTATAATCGTATAAAGCGTCATAAAGAGGTATCACCGCTCCTCCAGGGTAACCAAATATAGTATCTACCCCTTCCTTTATAAGACATTCTAATATTACTCTTGACCCATCCACCTAATTTACCTCCTTTTAAAAACTAAACTTATTTGTTTAAGAAAGTCATCATACTTCTTAAATTTCTACCTGTTTCTGATATTTCAGCATGATATTGTTGAGTTCTTCTATTTAAGAAATCTTCACAACCATCTTCATTTTCTTGTATCCACTCTCTTGCAAATTTTCCATTTTGTATGTCTGTAAGTACATCTTTCATAGCTTCTCTGGATGCATCGTTTATTACTCTTGGTCCTGATACATATCCTCCCCATTCAGCAGTATCACTAACTGAGTAATTCATTCTTTCAAGCCCACCTTCATACATTAAGTCAACTATTAATTTCATTTCATGTAAGCACTCAAAATAAGCAACTTCTGGTTGATACCCTGCATTTACTAAAGTTTCAAAACCAGCCTTTATTAATTCTTCACAACCACCACAAAGCACTGCTTGTTCTCCAAATAAATCAGTTTCTGTTTCTTCTTTAAAAGTAGTTTCAAGTACTCCAGCTCTAGTTCCACCTATTCCCTTTGCATAAGCAAGAACTGTATCTTGAGCTTTTCCACTAGCATCTTGGTATACTGCAAATAAACAAGGCACCCCACTTCCTTCTTTATAAACAGATCTTACTAAATGACCAGGACCTTTTGGCGCTACCATTACAACATCAACAAATTCTGGTGGGTTTATTAAGTTGTAATGTATATTAAATCCATGGGCAAAAGCTAAAGTTTGACCTTCTCTTAAGTTTTCTTTTATATGTTCATCATATATTTTCTTTTGAGCCGTATCTGGCATTAAACACATTACTATGTCACTCATCTTTGTAGCATCTGCCACACTTACTACTTCAAATCCATCATTTTTAGCCTTTTCTCTTGATTTACTAGTATCATGTAATCCTACTACCACTTCCACACCACTATCTCTAAGGTTTTGTGCATGGGCATGACCTTGACTTCCATATCCAAGTATAGCTACCTTTTTCTCTTTTAAAGCATCCATCTTTACATCTTGTTCATAAAACATTTTCATTTCAAAATTCCCCCTATGTTTAGTTAAAATTTATAATTATGGATTTATCTATATAGATATTCCTTCATATCAGCTTAATAGCTACATCACCTTTAAATCAGATACATCATGTAGTTTTCTCATATAATTTATTACATCTTCTAAAGATGTCGTTTCATCATTTATTGTTAGGTGCATTCCACTATTTTCTGCAGACATACTCATTGATTCTACTTCCAATTCTTTTCTTCTAAGAGTCATTGCCACTCTTAAGAATGAATCCATACCTTGGTTTAAATTTGCATATACATTTATTTTCATATAAACTACCTCCTATTAATTCCTTTTACAATTTAAATTTTTTAAATTTGCTTGGCTCTTAACTTTTATGTGGCTTATAGAAACTGAATAGGTTTTTAAATATAAAAAAACTTCCGCCATTATAAGCAACATTCATTTGCTCATAAGGACGAAAGTTATATTCCGCGGTACCACCTTACTTATAACCTATAAAATAAATAGGTTATCTCTCATTTATTCTAGTCAGAGCTAATCTTAACTATAGCTAAGTAACGCTAGCATACGTTCATATTTACTAAGAAAACTTTTCAATATGAAAGCTAGGAGTGATCATTATATACTTTAATTAACACCAATTCTCAGCAATCTTGGCTCTCTGTAATTAATTAGATTAAGTATTTTTGTCTCCGTCAACGCTTTTAAATTTTATTAATTTCAATTTATAACAGTAATTATATGCAGATTATTATATAATGTCAACCAACTTTTTAAAATTTTCTGAATTTTCTTTTTGATATACAATCCACATCAATCCAGAATGTGACTATATCACTGTTCTTCAATTACAAAAATATTATAATATTTTTAAATCATTAAGGAGGAATAAATAATGTCAAAAATAAAAAGAAAAGCAATTATAGATAAAGATTACTGCGTTGCTTGTGGTACTTGTATAAAAGTATGTCCTTTTAATTTAATACACATAGAACAAGGTGTCTTTGCAGAGATAAACTTAGATAAATGCATAGGTTGTGGAAAATGCGCGAAATCATGTCCTGCATCTGTTATAAATATAGAAAAAAAGGAGGTGGAAGAATAATTATGACTAAAAATAAAAATAAAAAAACTTTTAAAGATTATATGTGGATTTTAAGTGTCACATACTTAGCATTAGGATTTTTTAATATTCTATTTGCTTGGCTAGGTCTATTATGTTTTTCAATACCTCTAATAATATCTCTAACTGGTCATGGTAAAGCTTATTGCAACACTTACTGTGGTAGAGGTCAAATGTTAGATTTAATGGGAAATAAATTAAAATTATCCAAAAATAGAGATATACCTAAGTTTTTAAGAAGTAAGTGGTTTAGATATGGATTCTTAACATTCTTTATGACAATGTTTGTAGTTATGTTATTTAATACTTATTTAGTATTTAATGGGACAAATGGATTAAAAGAAGTTGTAAAATTAATCTGGACATTTAAAGTACCTTGGGCATGGACTAACACTAGTATGGTAACTCCTTGGGTAGCTCAGTTTGCTTTTGGATTTTATAGTATGATGCTAACATCAACAATCCTTGGAATAGTAACAATGTTATTGTATAAACCAAGATCTTGGTGCGTTTACTGCCCAATGGGTACTATGACACAATTAATTTCAAAAGCAAAATATAAGGCTAATAGTAATACATCTTGTAGTAGTTGTAACAGCTACTCAAATTAAATAAGTTAAAATACTTAATCATGTACAAAAAGGGATGGGTAATTAAACAATTACACATCCACCTTTTTATATTTATAAAGTTATTTCCACACTTTCATCTTGGTCTTTTATTAATTTTTCTGCATGTTTTATACTGCTATAAGTTTTGTATCCTCCATCAATATTTGAAGTATCATATCCATATTGATTTAGTATAGTACATGCAATATATCCTCTTAGACCTACTTGGCAACATACATATATCTTTCTATTTTTAGGTATTTCATTTAATCTATCCCTTAATTGCCCCAATGGTATATTTATAACATTTGGTATAGACCCATTTTCTACTTCATATTTTTCTCTTACATCTAGAATATATTCATCATTTCTCACTAAATCTTCAATTTCATACCACTGTGTGTTTTCAACTATATTTTCCATAATATTCGCACCGCAGTATCCCATCATATTAACTGGATCCTTAGCAGAATTATAAGGTGGTGCATAACAAACTTCTGTGTCTTGTAAATCATATACTGTAAATCCCGCTTTTATTGAATTCGCTATTAAGTCTATACGTTTATCTATACCATGTTTTCCCACACCCTGCGCTCCTAATATTTCACCTGTTTTAGGATTAAATAACATCTTAAATGAAATTTGTGTGGCACCTGGATAGTATCCTGCATGAGATGCTGGATGAATATGAACAGCTTCATAAGGTATTCCCATATCTCTAAGAGTTTTTTCATTATTCCCCGTTGCTGCAACAGTTAAATCAAATACCTTTGCTACTAATGAGCCCAATGTTCCTTTATATTCCACATCTTTTCCTGACAATATATCTGCCACCAATCTACCTTGTCTATTAGCAGGCCATGCTAGAGGAATCATTGTAGGTTTTTTATTCACAAAATCTATAACCTGCACAGCATCACCTACAGCATATATGTCTTCATCTGAAGTTCTCATTTTACTATTTACAACAATAGCTCCCTTTTCATTTACTTCAAGGCCAGCTTTTTTTGCTATTGCACTTTCAGGTGTTACACCTATGGAAAGAATAATCATATCTGTTTCTATTTCTTTTCCACTTTTTAGTATAACTTTTTTACCATTGTTTTCAAACTTATTAGGTTTATCATTTAATATTAATTTCACACCTTTTTCTATTAAATGAGTATGAAGTACACTTGCTATTTCATAGTCAACAGGTTTCATTACTTGATTTCTAGAATGGACTAATGTAACTTCAACTCCTTTTTCATGTAAATTTTCTACCATCTCTAAACCTATAAATCCGCCACCTATCACAAGGGCTTTTTGTGGCTTATTTATATTAACATAATTTTTTATTTTATCCGTATCTGCAATATTTCTAAGAGTAAATAAGTTATCACAAGATTTTACTCCTTCTATATCTGGTATTTTAGGCATAGCTCCTGGTGAAAGTATTAGCTTGTCATATGTTTCTTCATAAATTTCTCCAGTTTTATGATTTTTTACCTTAACTTTTTTATTGTTTTTGTCTATTTCCATAACTTCACTTAAATTTCTTACATCTAGTTTAAATCTTTCTTTCATTCCTTCTACAGTTTGAACAAGAAGAAAACCTCTATTTTTTATACTATCTCCTATGTAATATGGAAGTCCACAGTTTGCAAATGATATGTATTCTCCCTTTTCAAACATAATTATTTCATAATCTTCATTTAACCTTCTAAGCCTCGCTGCTGCAGAAGCTCCTCCAGCTACTCCCCCCACTATCAGAACCTTTTTCGGCATAATTTTACCCCCTTATTTTTTATCTATTCATTTATATTATAGTATTAATATTAATTTATAGTATCAATATTAATGAAATACATCTTGTTTAGTAATTTATTCTATATATAAAAAAACTGCCATATAACAATTAAAATTGTTTTTCAGGCAGTTTTTATGTCTATGATTATTTACATTTAAGTACTTATATACTTAAACCAGTTTTAAATTGACTATTATAAAGATTTGCATAAAATCCATCTAAATTTAGAAGTTCCTCATGTTTACCTTGTTCAATTATTTCGCCATCTTTTATTGCTATAATAACATCTGCATTCTTTATAGTACTTAATCTATGAGCAATTATAAAAGTAGTTTTATTTTCTTTTAATTTTGTCATTGCATCTTGTATAGCTACTTCTGTTCTTGTATCTATTGATGAAGTTGCTTCATCAAGAATCAATATGGAAGAATTAGAAAGTATAGCTCTTGTAATAGCTAAAAGTTGTCTTTGTCCTTGAGATAAATTACTTCCGTTGTCTTCTAGTATAGTCTCGTACCCATCTTCTAACTGCATGATAAAGTGATGTGCATTTGATAATTGTGCTGCTTTTATAATCTCCTCATCTGTAGCTGTTAAATTAGCATACCTTAAGTTTTCTTTTACTGATTTTGTAAATAAATAAGTGTCTTGAAGAACTATTGCTACTGATTTTCTAAGACTCTTCATTGTAAGTTCATCAATATTTTTGCCATCAATTAAAATGCTTCCTCCATCAATATTGTAAAATTTATTTATTAAATTTATTATTGTTGTTTTACCAGATCCTGTTGGTCCAACTATGGCCACAGTTTCTCCTTTTCTAGCCGTTAAATTAATATTATTTAATATTTTTTTATCTTTATTATAAGAAAACTCCACATCTTTTAACTGAACTTCACCATCAAGATTTACAACATCCTTTGCATCATCTTGATCTTTTTCACTCTCTTCATCCATTACTTCAAAAACTCTTTCAGCTCCTGCCAAAGCACTTTGAAGTGTATTTGATATATTTAAAATTTGATTTATTGGCTGATTAAAGTTTCTCATATATAGAATAATTGTAAATATTACACCTACAGTAATATCCATTCCTTTTAATATAAATACTCCCCCTGCAACAGCTAAAATCAAGTAAGTTAAATTATTTACAAAGTTATTTATTGGTCCCATGCATCCTGAAATGGCTTCAGCAAGTATAGAACTTTCTGTCATATTTTTATTTATAACTTTAAATTTTTCTTTCACATCATCTTCTTGCGAAAATAATAAAACTGCTTTTTGACCAGATATAATCTCCTCAATATATCCATTTAACTCTCCAAGTGTTTTTTGCTTTTTAACAAATAAGGGTTGAGTTTTTGACATTAATTTTCGAGTTCCAAATATGGTAATTGGAGTACTTATAAGACCTATTAATGCTAAACTTGGATTTAACATTAACATTGCAATAAGCATACCTATTACACTTATTATTCCTGATATTAATTGGGTTAAATTTTGTGATAAAGTAGTGTTAATATTGTCAATATCATTAGTAAGCCTACTCATTAAATCACCGCTAGAATGTGTATCATAATAACTTATAGGCAAGTCTTGCATTTTTTCATACATATCTTTTCTAATATGATAAGAAGTATTTTGCCCCACATCTACCATCAGTCTATTTTGTAAAAAAGTTGATATAGTTGATATAAAATACATTAGTATTAAAATCATACAAATTTTAAATAAACCTGATATGTCTCCCACTGCAATATATTTATCAACTACTATACCATTAATTCTAGTTCCAACAACACTTATTATGGTTGTTATTATACATAGCAATAATATTAAAATTAAAGATACTTTCTTACTTCCAATATATCTTAATAATCTTTTTATAGTCTCTTTAGGTTTTTTTAACTTTTCTTTTTTCTTATGAAGTCCAATTTCTACTCTTCTCCCTGGAGGTTGAACTGTAAATTCTTTGCTAGACAATTTCAAGCACCTCCTCTCCCATTTGAGAAACTGCTATACTTTTATAGATTTTATTTCTCTCTAAAAGTTCCTTATGAGTTCCCACATCTGATATTTTTCCATCATCCATTACTATAATTCTGTCTAAGTCCATAACTGCCGAAATCCTTTGAGCTATTATTAAAACTGTACTATCCTTCATTCTATTTCTTATAGAGTTTTGAAGTTTAGCTTCTGTTGCCATATCTAAAGCACTAGAGGAATCATCCATAATAAATATTTTAGGATTCTTCATTAAAGTTCTTCCTATAGATAATCTTTGTTTTTGTCCTCCAGATAAATTTTTACCTCTTTGTTCTACTTCATCTTTAAATTTATTTTCTTTGTTTATAATAAATTCATAAGCTTGAGAATCCTTAGATGCACTTATTATTTCATCTTCCGTTGCATCTTTCTTACCAAACTTAAAATTACTTTCTATATTACCGCTGAATAAAATGCTTTCTTGAAGAACTATTCCTACTTCATCTCTAAGTTGGTCAATATTAATATTTTTTATATCAACTCCACCTATTAGAATTTTTCCACAAGTTGCATCGTAAAGTCTTGGTATTAGATTAACAAATGAAGTTTTCCCACATCCAGTTGAACCAATTATACCTATTTTTTCACCCTCATTTATTTTCACCGAAATATCTTCTAATACATAATCACTATGATCATTATATTTAAAGAACACATTTTTAAATTCTATATCAAATTTATTAATTGTTGTAGCTTCTTCTTTATTTTTTATGCTAGATTCACTGTTTAACACCTCATTAATTCTGCCAGCAGATACTTGAGCTCTAGAGAACATAACCATACCATTAATTAACATCATTATAGAACCCATGATTTGAAGAAGGTAGTTTATAAATGCCATAATTTTACCAATCTCTATATTCCCGGATACAAACATATTTCCTCCAAACCATAGTACACTTACTACTGTTAAGTTCATAATCAAGGTACTAATTGGAAGTAATAATAAATTCATATTTTGTGACTTAATACTTGATATAGTTAAGTCTTCATTTGCTTCATTAAATCTTTCTTTTTGTTTATCCTCTATAACAAGCGCCTTTATTATTTTGATTCCTAGTATACTTTCCCTCATTACTAAGTTAATATTATCTATTTTCCTTTGTACTTTATTAAATAGAGGGAATGATTTTTTTAGTATTATAATTACAACAATAATAATTATAGGTATAGCCACAACAAATATATTTGATAATTCTTTACTTAGAGTTACGGCCATAATTAAACCACCTACTGCTGTAGAAGGTGCTCTTACCATCATACGTAATAGCATATTCATCATTTGCTGAATTTGAGTGACATCATTTGTAAGTCTTGTTATTAATGAAGAAGTTTTTAACTTATCCAACTCTACAAATGATAAAGTTTGTATCTTACCAAATAAGTTTTGTCTTACTTCTTCACCTAGCTTTATGGCTGCAATAGCTGCAAGAAAAGAACAAGCTGCTCCTGCAAACAAACCTATGACAGCTGCTATTATCATTTTTAAACCAGTGATCAACACATAATTTAAGTCTTGATTTGCAACACCAATATCAATAATCTTAGAAAGAAGTGTTGGCTGTAGTAAGTCCATGGCAACTTCTAAACACATTACCAAAGGTGCAAGGATAGCACAAGTTACTGCACTTCCTTTTAAAAATTTGAATAACTTTATCATATTCTATCTCCTGTTTTTCTCTTAAATATTTACTTATTTATTGTTACCCATAGTTGCATAATTGTAAATAGTTATTTATTGAAAACTTTTATCTATTATGAAGTATTATTAATTCCAACAAAAAAAGCTATAAATCATTTCTGATTTATAGCCTTATCTTTATAAAACACTTACTAATATAGCACCTTCTGATGCATAAGTTCCCATAACTGAACCTATTTCTGTTATCATAACTTCTTCAAAGCTATGATTTTTTAATATTAATTCCTTAGCTTTCTCAGCCTTTTCTAAACAATTAGCATGAGCTATAGCTAATGATGTATATTTTCCATTCTCCATCATATCACTAATCTTTGACGCAACTTTTTTAATAGAATTATTAGAACCTCTCGCTGAATCTATTGGTTTTACAACTCCATCACCAATTTTTATTATTACCTTCATATTCAATGCATTTATAAGTTTTCCAGCCAGCGGATTTATTCTTCCACCTTTAATAGCATTTTCTAGAGTTTCCAATGACCCATAGAAAAATTTATCTTTCTTTAAAGTTTCTATAGTTTCTACTATTTCTTCAAAACTCTTTCCTTCTTCTCTTAATTTAGCTGCTTTTATAATGAATTGTCCTTGAGCTATTGATCCTGTTTCCGTGTCAATTACTGCTATTTTCTTATTAGGATTTTCTTCTAACATCATGTTTTTAGCAAGAAGAGCCGCAGAGTAAGTTCCTGATAAAGCTGATGCTATAGTAAATATGATTACATCCTCATCTCCTTCATAACTTTGCATAAATCTTTCTGGAGATGGACAAGAAGTCTTAGGTAGTTCACTAGAACTTTTCATCCTTTCATAAAATTCTTTTTTATCTAATTCTCCATCTATATATGTATCTTTTCCAAAAGAAACATTAAGAGGTACTACTTTTATATTATATTTTTCAATTATTTCCTTATTTAAATCGCAAGAGCTATCTGTTACTATTTTTATTTTGTTCATGATTATATACTCCCTTCCACCACATAAGTCGGTCGTCCGACCGATATTAATTTAATTATATCCGTTGCTTAGATTAATGTCAATTATTTATTTTGAATGTCAAATTATTTAATAAAAAAAAACATAATAAAATAAAGCTATGAAGTAATCATAGCTTTATTTTATCTTTTAGTTTTAAAATCGCCTCAGCAATTCTTTTTTCTCTAGTCTCAGCTTTTTTAGCACTATTTATCCAATTTACATACTTTCTTTTTCCTGAATAAGATAAGCTTTCATAAAAATCTTTTGCTTTTGGATTTTCTTCCATATTTTTCGCAAAATCCTCTGGGATTTCAACTATTCTTTCTTCTTCATCTTTTTCAACTTCAACAGATATTATATCTCCTTGATCTTTTCCTAGTTTTTTTCTAATATCTTTTGTTATTCCAATCATATGACATGGTCCACCCATTTTAACTATAGACCCACGGTATTCTATATTGTCAAATTTAGCTTTAACTTTTACCCTTTTTGCTCCAAATGTTTTTTCCACATCAAAAGGAATTTCAATGTATGCACCATCTTTATCTTCCAATTTCTTAATTATTGCTTCAAATTTATGTACCATTTCTATCTCCTTAAACTTATAGTCATTGCTTAAATTTAAAATAATTTATTATTCCAATTCTATGCTTTCTCTTCTTAGACATTATTCTTTCTCATACTAATATATAATATAAATACTTATTGTATCATCTTTTGTAAATAAAAAACAATATATATTATTTATATAATTTTATTTACCCTCTCTGTAGAAATTAACATTAATAAAGCTATAAAGACTAAAAATAATGGTAACATATAAAATCCTATATTATTTCCAATAATACAAAACAAAGGCGGCATAAATGTACTACCAACATAAGCTGTAGCCATTTGAATTCCCATTATTCCCTGGGACATAGTAGAACCAAATCTTACTGGTGTTTCATGTAGCATAGCTGGATAAATTGGTGCACAACCAAGACCTATTAATATAAGACCTATCATTTGAAAATATACTGAAAAAGGTAACATCAGTACAATTGTGCCAATTAAACATATAATTTGTCCCAACCTCATCATTTGTTTATTATTTAGTTTTATAGCTAGAAATCCTGCCAAAAATCTTCCTACCGTTATTCCTAAGTAGTAAAGAGACACCCATTTTGCAGCTCTTTCAACTGAAATCCCCTTGCAAATAACTAAAAATGAACTTCCCCAAAGGCACGCTGTGGCTTCCACTGCACAATAAGCGAAAAATGAAATAAGAGCTGATTTTGCTCCTTTTAGCCTTAATAAAGATTGTATACTTACATCATGCTTTTCGTCTTCCAAAAATACTTCTTCTTTTCTCTCAAATTTTCTCCATAGTGGCAATGTAAAAATTAAAACTGTAACTAAAATAAATTGTAAAATTCCAATAGTTCCATATCCTCTTTTCCAACCACTTGTATTATCTATAAACATAGACATTAACAAAGGTCCACTTGTAGCTCCTACTCCCCAAAAACAATGTAACCAATTCATATGTTTAGCTTCATAATGTAGAGCTACAAAATTGTTTAACGCTGAGTCTACAGCTCCTGCACCCAGCCCCATAGGAATTGACAACAAGCAAATAATCATGAAATTTGGAGTAATTGATATTCCATATATTCCAATGGCTGTAAGCAGTACAGATATTATTGTAACTTTTGCTGTCCCAAATCTTTTAATCAGTCTATTACTATATAAACTTGATACTATTGTTCCACCACAAATAATCATTGTTATAATTCCTGCCGATGACACTGATGTATTTAAGTTTTTGTGCATTATTGGCCATGCAGATCCTAGTATAGCATCAGGAAGTCCTAAACTTATAAATGCTCTATAAATTATAATTAATAAAAGTGTTGCCATTATTCTCTATCCTCCATCAATCAATTAAAAAGAGGGTCTGTATATTATCAAGAGTAAATTTTAATAAATGTTAAAAAAACTTAATTTTAATATGCTATATATGTATAATATGTTAAAACTAAAAATGGGATATCTCAAAATACAGATATCCCATTTTTAATTCGTAATATATTAATATTATGTACTTATTTTTAATTGTTTACCGATTACAAAAGTAAGGTCCAACCAATCTCCATAAAAAACCTCAAAAACTTTATTTTCATATTTAGATGAATAATCATAATCATATAAATAATCTTCAAAGAAAATAGCTGATTTATTAATATATTTATTTATCTAAATCATATTTATAAATTGGATCAATTAATTCTAAAACCTCTACTATTGCATTGTTATATCCTGAAAGTTTTTCAATTTCTTTTTTATCTTTTATTTCTTCTTTTTCAAATGCACTATCAATATTTTCTACTATCTTAAGATATTTATTTACAAATTCATCTTCATACATTATTTCTATATCTTCTATCATTTCATTGTAGGCTAATAATTGACCCTCATCATAATCTATAAATTCATCTTTATCAAATATAGTATTATTAATAGTAAAATTTATTTTTATATTAATAATATCTTTCATATTAAATTCTATTATCTTTTTTTTATTTGTCATATGTTACTCCCTGTGTTAATAATTTTTAAACATATTTATCAAATTGAAATTTATTTGCCAATATATAAGTGCGAACTATTAAGTTTTTATAACTACTCTATATCTAATATTTTATCTTCTATATTAGCTAAAACTTCACAATCACAATATCCACCATTTTCTTCTAACCACTCTATAGATTTTTCCAAAGGTAAATTATTATCTTCTAAAAATTTTTTTGTATATTTTAAAGTATGATCGCATCCATGGCTCTCTAGTGTTGTATCTATATAATTAAATAATTCTTCAAATATTTCTGTACTAAAAGGAAGCGATTTTTCAAACTCATTTTTCTCATCATTTTTAAATTGTTTTAATAATTCTTTTTTTCTTCTTTTATCCATTCTTATCTCCTCATATTAAACTTATAATAGTGATATTATTCAAATTCTTGAAAATATTCATATGCATATTCCTCTATTTCTCCACATCCTGTTAGCTTGTCACCATTTTCATCATATAACTTATACTTCTGCTGTATGCCTCCAATAGATGCTTCTCCTTCTATACCTAGTAAAATTGTTTACATTGTATCTGTAAGTACTTTATCAATAATACCTTTCATTATATCAATTTGGTCTTCAGTTAAATTAAGACTCTCTATATCTAGCCCAACTTCTGTATTTTTTAGATTGCCAAAATATATATTTAATAAATCACTCTTCTCTTTATGAAATAATTGTACAAATTCTTTTGGTGTCATAATTCTCCTCCCTTATCAATATCTTCATAATGTTATTCACAATCAAAGTGTTCTTCTGAAAGTAATCCTTTTATAAAAGTCTAAAAATCTTTTGCCCCAAAAGTTATCTTATAATCCTCTTCAATATTTTTCCAATGTACATACTTCTCTCCCTAATTTCTTTATCTAATAAATAAAATATATTTAAATTTATTAAAAAGCACCTTATCTTAGAATTGGTTATATATCTTTTATATTACGCATTTATAATGCCTAGAAATCTCACTTAAAAATAATACTATATATTAAACAATACTTATTAAGTCATTTTTAATATATCGTATTATAACATTTTTTTACTTTACATTATATAACAATTGCGAATGAAGCAGTTATAATATAATTATATTATAACTGCTTCATTCGCAATTGTTATGTAATACAAAATAAAGATTATTTTGATACCATATAGATTAATAGGAATTTATCGAGATCTAGGTATTGTTGATAGTATAAGGACACTGAATAAGTAAATGTTAATTTGCGTTGCTTATAGCAACGAGTAGTTCCTTATATAATAGTAGTAGAAAGGAGGTTATCACTAATGCTAAAGGAAAATATTAAAGCAATTAGAAAATCGAAAGGGCTTTCGCAAGAAGAACTTGCTATCAAGCTGAATGTGGTGCGACAAACAATCTCTAAATGGGAACAAGGATTGTCGGTTCCCGATTCTGATATGCTGATTTCTATATCGGAAGTGTTTGAAACATCCGTAAGCACTTTGCTTGGAGAAACTATAGTTGAGTCGAAGGTTGATGACTTAAAAGCGATTTCTGAAAAACTTGAGGTCATAAACTTGCAACTCGCACAAAGGAAAGCAATGAGACGCAAAATGATTCACTGGCTTCTTATTTCACTGTGTGTGGTTATAGTTGCTATTTTTACTGTTTTAATAGTGTCAAATAGTCCTTACTTGGGTTGGGATTATAGTGACCCTGAAACCGCAGTTGTCGGAGTGGTTTTTCACGCATTTGAGTGGCTGTTCATCAGAATAGCTCCGATTGCCCTGATTGGATCAATCTTTGGGATTTTTTTGACACAGCAGAAAGTATAAAACTGCTCTACTTTTTTAGGATAAAGTTCAGATTTTTAAATTCCGAATTTATCGAATAGATTTAATGAACAATATTAATATATTACGAATTAAAAATGGGATATCTCAAAATACAGATATCCCATTTTTAATTTTAATATGCTATATATGTATAGTATATTAAAATTAAGTTTTTTAACATTTATTAAAATTTACTCTTGATAATGTATAGACCCTCTTTTTATAAACTTGGCAGTTCATCGTAAGAACTTATTACTTTATTTACTATTCCATATTCAACTGCTTCATCACAATTCAACCAATAATTTCTATCTGTATCATTTTTAACTTTTTCTAAAGGTTGATTTGTAGCAGTACTTATTATTTTATTTATTCTCTCACGAACTCTAGCAATTTCTAAAGCTTCTATATGAAGATCTGTTGCTTGACCTCTACATTGACCAAGTGGTTGATGTATCATATATCTTGTATTTGGTAAAGAGTATCTATTTTCTTTATCTGCTGCAAGATATATTGTTATTCCAGCACTAGCAACCCATCCAGTACCTATAATCATAACTTTTGGTTTTACAAATTTTATCATATCGTGGATAGTATCTCCAGCTTCCACATGTCCACCTTGACTATTGATAAATATTTTTATAGGTTCATCACCCATTTCTTGTAAAATTAACAATTGCGTAGATACTTTTTCTGCTAATTCTTGGTTTATCTCTCCTGAAATAAATATTGTTCTAGATTTTAGTAACTTTTCCATTACTACACTAGATGTATCTTTTCCCTTTTCTTCTTTTTCCCCTAAATAAATCATTAACGTTCTCCTTTTATACTGTATAAATATAAATCAATTTAAGACAAATGTTAATTTATCCCTTATAAAATATTATATCTCTATATTAATTACCTTACAACTTACCATTAATTAAATTTTCTATTTCTTTTAATTTATTTTCACTTAATGACTTTAAATATTCAATTCTTTACAATTAAAATAAGGCAAGATTATAATCACCTTGCCCTTCTTATGTTAATAAATTACCACTGTAGTTGTATCTAGCACATTATCGTAAATCCATTGAGCATTTTCCACTGCCAACCTTATACACCCATGACTTAAAGCTTCTCCTAATGTATCGTTAATTATCTCAGTTCCTTCAGCATTAAAAAGAATTGAATGATAATAATAGCTACCTTTAATCCTTGTAGCATATTTTACTCTGTAAGTATCTGATCCAAAGTATGGTTTTCTGCCTGTTATATAAAAAGTCCCTGTAATAGTTGGCGTACTAGGTTTACCTACAGTAGAACTCCATCTATAAAGTAACTCCCACTGGTTATTTTCACCTTTTTTAAATACATAAGTTAATCTATTTTTTAAATTAGTAGTTATTAAGTTTGTAGTTGGACTTTTTATATTATTATCATTTACAAATTTAACCATATCTGTATCAAAATAAGTAAAATCATATCCACCCGGATCCATACCATCATTACTTAAGAATACATTGAAAATATACCCTTCTTTATCATCATAAATAACTCTACTCCAATCTCCATTTACATCTAAAACTTGTACCCTAGATTTTGCTGGAACTATGGCTACTGGATTTGATGCTGAATCTGGATAAGATCTTAATATAGCATCTGTCCAAGTGTATTGTGTTTTTGATAAATATTCGTTGTAAACAAATCCTCTTTGACCATTATAAACTACTTCATACCAATCTTCTGCTGCATCAATAACTTGAACTTTTGAGCCTGCTGGTATAACTGTTATAATATTACCTTGTGTAGACTTTTCGTCTCTTAGATTAAGATTGGCAAGAGTATATTTTTCACTCTCATTTGGATTTTGTTGTCTTTTTTTTCTATGCATATACCCACCCCATAATAAATAGTTTTACAATATTTTATGAACCTTTAATAGTAATTGTTCTTTTATTCATATATAAAAAACTCCTAGATGTGGACTTACCACTTCTAGGAGCTTAAAATTATATAGCAAATATAGTTTTACCTTCTTTAATTGTTTCTACAACTTTTATAGTATCTAATTCTTCTGCTGGTATTTCTAATGGGTTTTTATCAAGTATTACCATATCTGCTAACTTACCAACTTCTAAAGATCCTTTTACATCTTCTTCAAAGTATTGATAAGCTCCATTTATAGTAACAGCTTTTATAGCTTCCATTACTGATATTCTTTGGTGTTCACCTAAAACTCTTCCACTTTCTGTTGTTCTATTTACAGCAGTGTGTATACCTATTATTTGGTTAGGCATTTTTACCGGTGGATCTTGATGTAGAGTGAATTTTATACCTTTTTCTAATGCCCAACCTATTGGAGATATATTTTGAGCTCTTTCTGGTCCAAATACTTTATCGTGGTGTAAATCTCCCCAGAATCTAACGTGATCGTTGAAGAATGTAGGTACAGCATTTAATGCTTTAACTCTATCTAATTGATCATATCTTAAAGCTTGGCAGTGAACCATAACTGGTCTTAATTCTGTTCCGTGTCCTGTTATTTCAACAGCTTTTTCGTAACATCTTAAGAATTGCTCACAAGCTTCATCTCCATTAACATGTACATGAACTTGAACGTTCATTTCTATACAGTCAACAAAGTACTGAGTAACTACTTCATCAGTTTGAGTTCCATATCCACAGTAGTCAGCAGGTTGTCCCTCTGGAACTACGTGATATGGTTTACTTAACCAAGCAGTAAATCCTTGTGGAGATCCATCTAACCAAGTTTTAGCTCCACCTAATTTATAGTGATTGAAGTATTCTCTCTTTGGAGTTCCTTCATTTTTCATTAAGTTTTTAGTTGATGGTTGAGTAGCAAGTCCTACTATATCTATGAATAACATGTTGTTTTGAGCACAAGCTCCTAACATGTGGTTGTAGTGATTAGCTTCTTCTACAGATGCATCTTGAGTAGTTGTTACTCCAAGTGAAGCATATATTTTTTGAGCTCTAACTATAGCTTTTAATACATCTTCAAATCCTGGGCTTGGTACTACTTTTTTCTTTTCACTATCTAATATAGCATTTTCTTCTAATACACCATTTGGCTCTTTTGAATCAGGTGAAACAGTCCTTACAACTCCACCTTCTGGTACTATGTAATCATCTCCGCAGTATCCGTAAAGCTCTAAAGCTCTTGAGTTTACAGCTGCTAAATGTCCAGATGCATGAGAAACTGTTATTGGTATTTCTTTACTTACAGTATCTAAATCGAATTTAGTTGGATGTTCTCCATCTTCAAATTTAGTATTATCGTAACCAAATCCTATTAACCATTTTCCTTCTTCTACTGGATTTTCTTTTAATTCTTTTCTTAATCTTTCTAATAACTCTTCTTTAGAAGTTACATCTCCTAACATAACTATCATTAAAGTTTGAGCTATAGCAACTATATGGCCATGTGGATCTATAAATCCTGGTAATATCGTTTTCTTATTTAAATCAATTCTTTCAGCGTCAGCATCTAATGCTAAAATTTCATCATTAGTTCCAACAGCTTTTATTTTGCCATCTTCAATTAAGATAGCTTCAGCAACAGTTTCATTTTGATCTACTGTTATTACGTTTCCGTTAAAATATATTTTTTTCATACGTCAATCTCCTTTTTAGAAATTCATCTTAATTTCAATAAATTAAACATACTTTAAAATTATTATCACATGAATAAAAACAGCAGACCATGTTTATTTTTACATAAAATTTTATGCATATGCACAATTGACTTTTATCATACAACCCGTAACGACTTATAATAAGTATTTAATAATCGTACATAAGTAAATTTTACTTTTATCGCTTATATCATCTAAATTTATATCTAATATTTCTTCTATCTTATTCATCTTATAATTTAGAGTATTTCTATGAATAAATAAGGCGCTTGCTGTTTCATTCATTTTGCAATTATTTTCATAATAAGAAGTTATCACTTGTAAATAGTCCGTATCATTCATGTTATCATACGCTTCTAATTTACCTAAATTGTTTTCATAAAATTTTTTTAAATTTTCTTTACTATCCATTTCTAAAAATAATCTATATACATCTATATCACTAAATCTAATATTAGATTTTTCATGTCTAAGAAGTTTATTAATTTGAAGTATCTTTTTACTAGCTTCATACCCATTATGAAAAGTTTCTAATGTACAATCTTTTTTATCCAAGCCTAAATAAAACTCTAATCCTGTAAATTCTTTCATTAGTTTAATATATAATTTTTTCATAGCTTCTTCAATTTCTTCGTATACTATATTATTAAATACTATAATATTGAGATGGCCCACATTAAAAACAAAAAAATGATTTCTCACATAGTTCAACTCTATATCTATAAAGTTGGTAACTTGTATCATTTCAGCGTTTAAATCAATATTATCACTATCCTTTGAGTTCGCTTCAATCATTGTTACATAGTAATTCCAGTTTTCCTTATAGCCAACCTTATTGAAAACGGGTAAAAACAATTCTTTGTGCTCAGGCAAAAATATAGCATCTTTTATGGCATTAGCTAATTCCATATATTTTCTTTCTGATTCAATAATACGAGCTGACAGGTACCTCATAGTATCTCTCATTTCTACTCCCCAAGAAACAGAAAAAACAGGATAATTATTTTCGTTGCAGTAATTTATTATTTCTTCATCTACTTCATTAATATATCTTCCTATATATAAGATAATTCCACTAGCTAACATTTCATGAGTCTTTTTTACAAGTTTGAATAAATCCTCCTTTGATGTCATAGCTAATCCAGTAGTGAAAAGTAATTCTCCACCTTGTAAAAAATTAGCCACTTCCTCACTTTCTACTAATTGAGTCCATCTCACTTTATTTTTTAACCCTTTTTCACCTGCTAAAAGTTTTACTTCATGCTTTTTTATTTCATTATATAGATATTTCAATCCTACTGACATTTCCTTCTCCTCTGATTCTTAATTTATGATATATATTGAATTACATATTTTATTTAATACTAAATATATTTTTTCACCATTTAATTTTGTTAATCATTCTGTATTATATTATAAAATATGAAAACAATAAAGTTTTCTCATTTTTAAAGGCTTGATACTAAACTATTAGTACCAAGCCCTTTTTAATTATTTATTATTTAATTTTTTCATATTTCTTTTCATATCTTGTATATTTTCTTTCACTGTTGCTTTAAGTTTTTCACCTTTTTCCTTAGTAATCACTTTTTCACTTACCATTTTATCAATTTTTTCACATTCAGCATTATAAATTCGCTCTTTAATTTCAGCCTCTTTAGCTTGTCTGTCCTTTGTCATATATGAGTCAATATTTTTTACATCTTCTTCTGTAAGTGCTCCCCTTTCTTTTAATTCACTAACACTTTCTTTTAGCACCCATCCACCCCTTGGACAAGGGAACTTAGGAGATGAATTATCCTCACTATATGTAGATGAATATCTTGTATTTCCAAGAGCATCAACTTTTAAATTGCCTTCATACAAAGTACCAAATATTATAGCTAATGTGAATATTGTTAAAGCTACAATCTTATTATTTTTTTTCATATTTTACCTCCTTATTGTTTACAAAAGTACTTTTGATTATCTTTACTTTTCCCAAAAACCTTAATTAAAACTTAAGAAGATAAATTTTTTTGATTTATTCAAAAATAAATAATCTGTAAATTCTCTAGATGTAAAAGACCTACATAAATTAAAATTATGTAGGTCTTTTATACATCTATAATATAAGTTTATCTACCACCAGTTAATACCATATAGATTCTCCTCATATATTTTCTCATAAATACAGCAACACACGCACATATTGTTATTGTTATTATTGGTGCCACAAAGAAGATTATTAAGCTGCTCATGGAGCTAATTGGCATTACTTTAAACCAAACTTTTTTAATAATTGATTGTAGAGGAATATGGAAGAAGTAAATGAAAATTCCGTACTTAGCTAATTTCATTTCTTTACCTAAATCAAATTTATTTTTAAATCTTTCTCCAATTACATCGTATACAAACCACGCAAATGGAACTCCACATAAAATTATTAAGTTTTCCGTAAGTAATAATATATAATCATAATGTGGTATTTGAGGCATGTATATTAAAATAGTTTTAAGCACTATAGATAAAATATATCCAAGTCCAAATAAATATCCTCTATTTTTATATTTGTTGAAGTAAATATCAAAATCACCTATTGCAAAACATGCACCTATAGTAAACATTAATATAGGGTAATAAATAACATCAAAGAACCAAAATACTGTTATCACTAGTAAGGCTTTATCTTTTAATTTATCTATTACATAGTATATTATTGGTGAAATTACTACATTTATCATTAATGCTCTAATATACCAAAATTGATACGGTAAAGGATAGATATAAGTATTTTTAAATAACTCTATCGCATTGTAGTCAGCTATAATTCTGTCTGAGAACATTGATCTACCAAAAGCAGTAAGTTCTACTAAATATAATATTACAAGCCAACCTGTACACCATATAAAGTATGGTATAAATAAACTTTTAAATCTTTTTTTGTATTTTGATATAAAGGCCTCTTTTGAAGGCTTAAATTTATAAAAGAATAGATATCCTGAAATTACAAAGAACATTGGTACAGCTATTCTTACAATTCCTTGTCCTATGACATTTTGTACTAATGTATTTATATTTAATACAGACGAATTTTCCAAGTTGTTAGAATGAAGAATAACAACAAAGAAAGTCATTATTAAAGACATATTTTTAATTTTATTACTAAGGTATTTGTCCATAAGTTCCCCTCTTTCTGCATATTAACATTTTTTCTGCTAAATTTTTTATAGTTACACTTTAAAATACCATAATTTCTTTTTTTTATCAAGAAAACTCGTGTGACATTTATGTTATATTTCTAATTTTTTATAGTTATGATAAACTTTTTTATTCTATTAATATTTTTCAATATTATTTATTAAACTAAAAAAAGTTGTACTATTAATTTATAGACAACTTTCTTTCATCTTATTCTCATTATATTATATTTACATTCTTTAAGTATTTAATAAAACCGTCCACATCACTTCTTGCTTCGTTGAGCTCTAAATTATATTTAGCCGCAACCAAAGAAACGATTTCCTCTTCATTTTCTACATTTTCAAGATTGTTCCAAATAAAACTTCCTATATTATTCACCTTGATAATCCCCTTAAAAGATGATGCTGTTTCACCTATTGGAACTAAAGCATTTTCTCCACAAATACTTCTCATACAAAATTCTTTTTTTATTTTCATAAGCACTTCCCCCTCTAAAACTCTTCTCTGCACAAAGTAATAACTTTGTTAAAATTTTATTTATATTCTATAAATAATATATTAATTTTAGGTCAGTGTCAATCTAAATATGAAAACATTTTCTAAAGCATAAAATTTTTATTTCTACCTATTAATTCTATCTCTTGAGAACAAGAAAATAATTAAATAAATGGTATAAAAATACTTTCATTATTATTTGTCAAAAGTGTCACATACCTATTTTTACAAAGTTAGAATATTTTTAAATATTTTTGATTAAATTATATATATACCATAAAAGGATGTAAATATGACATGCACATTTTAGAAACTTTTGCAAATCATATTTCATTTAACCTCCTACAAAACTATATTTTTCAATACAAAAAAGAAGGTGATAATAGGGGTCACCTTCTTTTTCATACACATGTTATCTATATTTAAACTATTTTATCTATCCTATGCACTTTATCTATTTTTCATTTGATAAAGCAAGTAACAACCTACATATACGCAGTGAATTGTTACAAACATAGAATACCACTTTTAATTAAATATTTCAATAATATTTTTTTATTTTATTGTAATTATGATCAAATAATCAAATTCAATTTAGTATTTGCAACACATTCACAAAATATTTTTTTTGCATTTTTTTATTTTTATATACAAAAAGACAGTATTTGTAAATACTGTCTTTTTTATATGTTATTTTATTTATCTTCTATATTATGTCCGCTTCCTCAAGTTGCTTTAAAAAATCCCCTAAATCTTTTCTTGCATCTGATTTTTTTACCATATACGTATTTGTAATCAAAGATAGAATCTCTTCTTCATTTTTACACTCTTCTAAATTTCTCCAAACCAAAGCTTCAACTTCATTTAGACTAATTAGTCCTCTATAACTTTCTTCTGATGTGTTTTTGGGCATAAGAATATATTCACCAGCAATTTTACGTAGATTAAAATTCTTTTTAATTTCCATAATTCCTCCCCCTTGTATTTCAAGTTTCCATTATTACAGTATATGTCTTTTGTAAAAAAAATTTACATAAACTCTTTAGGAAATTAAGCGTCAATTAAATTCTACTTTAGTGTCACTTTAATGTCAACAAGCTAATTATGTTTTTTTTCTACATTTCTTTACAAAATAAAGTATAATATTAAAATAATTTATTTATATCTGTTACTTATCAGTTAAATTTATAACAAAAAAGAAAGTAGTCACATTATTCGACTACTTTCTTTATAATTCTATTCTTTTATAGATTCAACTTTTAGTATTTCACTATTAGTATAAGAAAAATGTATTGTATTCGTACTAACAGTTTTTCCAGATTCAACTTTTTCTAGTTTTGCACGATAAGTTATTCCACCCAAATAACAATTACCTGGTGAAATAGTTTTATAATATACATACACTGTATTTAAATTTTTATCACTTAAATTTTCTATGGAAATTTTTTTATCTTCAGTTTTTATAGAAATCTTATCATTCATTGTAGATAAATCACTTATCATCTCATTTGTTGAACTTAGATATATATAGTTATCCTCACTATTAAATTCTACTTTGCCACTAGATTCCATAACAAGTGCGCATGCCCCTGGTTTTAAATTAGTAATTTTATATTTGATAATGTCACTTTTCCCTCTTATTCTCATTTTAATTTCGCCATAATCTATAACCTCTTCTGATGTATTTTTTACTATTATAGCTAGAACATTATCTTTATTTACATCACTACCATCTTCAATAAATTTTCCATAGTATTGACCTATACTTATGATTTCCATATTTTTATTTGGAATAGAATAAGGAAGAGTCATTCCTCCTACTATTATATTTTCATCTCCTTCTACTTGACCATTGTTATTCGCTAAATCTTCTCCTGGAGTATATCCTTCTATTTTATCAATATCAAATTTATCTATATCAAGAATCAACTTTTCTTCTTCAACAACTTGATCTACTTTCTCTTCAGTTTTTGAATTATTTTCTTCAGCTGCCTTATCTTTTTCCACATAGTATCCTATGATACCTAAACCTATTAGACATATTAAGATAGCAGATATTATAATCATTGATACCTTCTTCAAAACAACCTCTCCTTATTTCCCTTTTTTCCTAATTATTGCATTAACTTAATTTCATTGACGTTTGTAAAGCTATATTTATAGTCGTCCATTATACACTCATTGTTTTACACATAGTAATTTTATTGTATCTTATATTAATAAGTTTTTCAAACAAAATACTACTAAAAATCCTTACTTATTCTCTGTATTTTTTTATAAATATGTATAGTTTTTATAATACAGTCTTTGTGATTACAATTTTTGTTATAATACCATTATGAATTTCAATTTAATACAAAACAAGGGGGAGATTTTTTGGCAAAAAAAAATAAAAAATCTAAATTTACAAAAGTAGTAATTATTTTATTGGCATTATTAATAACAATTCCAGTTTTCACTTTTTACTCTTTTTATAATAAGCTAAATACAACAAGTGCACGTGTTGAAGATACTTATGATTCTAAATATGAATCAGTAGATGGTATAACAAATATATTATTATTAGGTACTGATGGTAGAGAAAAAGAACTTGCTTATCGTTCTGACTGTATGATGATTGCAACTATTGATTCCAATAATAAAAATATTAAATTAACATCTCTTGCTCGTGATACTTATGTTGATATTCCTGGTAAGGGAAAAGGTAAGTTAAATGCAGCATACTTTTGGGGTAAAGAAAAATTATTATTCCAAACTATAGAAGAAAATTTCGAAATAAAACTAGATAAGTTTATTCAAGTAGATTTTGATAATTTAATGAATATTGTATTTATATTAGGTGGAGTTGAGGTTGATGTAAAAGAACATGAGATTGATATAACTAATCAATATATAGTTCCTTCATATGAACAATGCACTTATTCTAATAAAGGCGATATGAAACTTTTAAGTTCACCTGGTAAGCAAACACTAAATGGATACCAAGCTATTGCCTATACTAGAGTAAGAATTACAGATAGTGCTATACATAGAGATCAAAGACAAAGACAAGTTATGTTATCAATTATAAATACTGTAAAAGATATGGATTTTTCTAAATATCCTCATATTTTAAATACATTACTTCCATATGTCTCTACAAATCTTACACCATCTGATTTAATAAACTTGGCATTTACAGCTTATAACTTTAAACCATTAACTATAAAACAAGGTCAATTCCCAATTATTGATAATGTTCATGTTAAAGGCGGAAAATACAAAAATGCTGGATGGGTTTGGTTGTATGATTTAAATTCAAGAAAAGTTTTACAAGACTTTATACACAATGATATTGATATGGACAAACACGAATATTTGAATGATAATAGCAATATACAACTTAACTATTAATTATAAACAAAAGGCTATAGCAGGAATTCTATTCCATTTGCTATAGCCTCTTTATTTATATCTTTATTATATGATCGTCATAGAATAACCTGATAATGTAGTTCTATATATGTTATCACTTAATATTCCTTCAAATATGTCATGTGGATCTACTACTATTCTTCCAAAGTACATTCTGCTATTTGAAATATTTAAGCTGTAGTGCCATTGACTTGAACTTGCTTTCTTGATAGTCTTTCTAGCACTTCCATCTAAATTTATTGAACATATACTTCCATTTGTATTAATGTAATATATCTTATTGTTGTATAAATTTATTCCTGTGGTAAAATATTTTGATAAACGTTTGTTACTTTTCCCACTAGAAGATATTCTGTATATTTGACAAGTATCATCCTCTTCATCGTAAAGGTCTTTATCATCATAAATTGTATAATATATGTTTCCTTTGTAGTAAATCATATCATCAATGTATGACTCGTCATCTTCTCCGTATGAATATTTATAAACTATTGTTCTAGATTTAGTTTTTACATTTATTTTGTAGATTATATCGTTCTCATATCCATGAGCTGTTATATAAATATAATCTCCAGATAATGACATATTATCTATATATCTAGTTGTTGTAGTGTATAATGTTGACACAGTTTTTTTAGTTGATAAATTATAACGACATAAAGATACTACATCATCATAATTATTATTCACTGTTTCTTTAATATAATATAAATAATTATCTTTTACAATAATTGAATTATCATTGTAATTTCCTATTAATCTCGTTTTTCCAGTTCCATCGATGTTAACTCTGTAAATACCTAATTTGTTGCCTGAATCATATACTCCAACATAATACATATGGTTTCCAACTACATTTATGTATGGCTCTTCTGCTGCATTATTTACTATTTGTTTTTTTGCACTTCCATTTTTATAAGTTCTATGAATATAGTAGTAATCTGAACTCTCAGTTTTCTTATAGGTTTTACTACTTCTTATATATGTATAATTCCCTCTTGCCGCTGAATATCCTCCATTACTTATATTTGAGTTAGTGTTACCATATACTGAGGCTGCATCAATACTTTTCGTAAAGCCACAAGTAATTACTGTACATAATACTAATATAGTAGATAAAATTTTCTTTAGTTTACTCATAAGTTTCCCCCTAAATATTTATTTTTTAGTTAAATATATCCTATAATATACCTTTCCTCCATATTTTATATCAAAATGTAATTTTTTTGTAAATTATTTCTATGGATATTTCTAACTTGACAAATTTCGACTTTATTTATAAAATATACTGTGGAACTCAAACAAAATAGAATATTCCTTATCAAGAGAGGTGGAGGGACTGGCCCTATGAAACCCAGCAACCGGTCGAAAGACAAAGGTGCTAATTCCTACAGAAGAATTCTGAAAGATAAGATTACGTATATAATCTCTTTCTTGCCAGAAGGAGATTTTTTTATGTATAAAATTATCATTAATATAAAATGAATAAAATTTAAAAAGAGATGAATGGAGAAAAGAAGTAAAATGATCAAAATAGATACAAAAACAATAGTAACTATTGGTGTTGCTGCTGCTCTTTATGGTGCATTAGGATTTGTTGGAATTCCTATAGGACCTAATACACAGTTAAAACCAGCCATTGCATTACTTGCAATCTTCTCTGCTCTATTTGGCCCACTAGTTGGTTTTTCAATGGGCTTTTTAGGACATATGCTTACTGATATGATTGCCGGCTGGGGAATCTGGTGGGGCTGGGTTGCAAGCTCTGGAATTATGGGTCTTTTTATGGGACTAGTTTTTAAATGTAAGAAATTTAGTATAAAAGATGGTTTATGTAATAAATTCCATGTTTCATATCTTATAATCACAGGTATGATTGGTATTGTATTGGCATTTATATTTGCAGCGGTTTTTGATGTAGTTGTTATGGGCGAACCTTTAGACAAAATGAAAATACAAGCTGTACTTGCCATATTTACAAACGGAATAGTATTTTTAGGTATTGGAGTTCCAACTATACTTGGTTTTATTAGAGCTAACAAAAAAAATAGTGGATTACAAATTGAGGACTAAAAGTCTCAATTTGTAATCCACTATGGCGCCAACGATATGACCTCGTTATCACTTCGGGCAAATCCGTTGCTTAAAATAGTAATATAAAGATTGAGGACTAAAAGGAGAAAAAAATGATAAGTTTTAAAAACTTTAGTTTTAAATACAACAATGTGGTTGATAAAACTTTAAAGAATATAGATGTAACTATTAATAAAGGTGAAAAAGTCTTAATAGTTGGACCAAGTGGTTCTGGTAAATCTACTCTTTCTCATTGTATAAACGGACTTATTCCTTTTTCATACAGTGGTGAAATTGAAGGAGAGCTTATTATAGACAATATTAAACCTTATGAAGAAAGTTTATCTGATATAAGTAAAAAAGTCGGTACAATAATGCAAGATCAAGACTCACAGTTTATAGGGCTTTCTGTTGGAGAAGATGTTGCGTTTAATTTTGAAAATAATGCTATGCCAATAAATGAAATGAAAGTTAAAGTTGTAAATGCACTTGAATTAGTAAATATGAATGATTTTATTAATAGTAGTCCTTATGAACTGTCTGGAGGACAAAAACAAAGAGTTTCATTAGCTGGTGTTCTTGGTAGCGATGCTCAAGTACTACTTTTCGATGAACCTTTGGCAAACTTAGACCCTGCTAGCGGAAAAGAAATAATGGAGTTAATTAATAATATTCATAAAAAGACAAATAAAACTATTATAATAGTTGAGCATAGAATTGAAGATGTGTTAGAACAACCTTTTGACAAAGTTATTGTTATCAACAAGGGTGAAGTTAAGGCTGTTGGTACTCCTAATAACATTTTAAAATCAGATATATTAGAAGAAAATGGACTTAGAGAACCTCTTTATGTCTCAGCTATGAAATATGCTAACTGCAATTTTGAAAATATAAATGATTTAAGAGACTTAAATAATATAAGTGAAGATTCCAAAGAAAATATAAAAAATTGGTTCCACAACGAATCTAAAAATATTTCTATAAAAAACAATAATAAAGAAGAAAAAATTCTTGAAATAAAGAATTTAACTTTCTCTCATGATAAAGTAAAAAACACTTTAGAAAATGTATCCTTCTCTCTTAACAAGGGTGAGATCTTAGGAGTTTTAGGAAACAATGGAGCTGGGAAATCTACTTTATGTAGAGTTATAACAGGAATTTTAAAATGTAAAGAAGGTAATATCTTTTTAAATAATGAGTGCATTGACTCTTGGAGCATAAAGAAAAGAGGTTCTTCTATAGGATATGTTATGCAAAATCCAAATCAAATGATATCTCAACATATGATAAAAGATGAAATTGCCTTAGGTTTAAAGTGCAGAGGTTACTCAAAAGAAGAAATAGATACAAAGATTGAAGAAGTATTAAAAATTTGTGGTTTATATCCATATAGAAATTGGCCAATTAATGCACTTAGCTACGGCCAAAAGAAAAGAGTCACTATAGCATCTATTTTAGCAATAAATCCAGATGTTATAATTCTTGATGAGCCAACTGCAGGTCAGGATCATAAACACTATACTGAGTTTATGGAATTTATAAAATCTTTATCAGAAAAAGGAATTTCCATAATACTTATAACTCACGATATGCAATTAACACTAGAATATTGTGACAGAGCCGTAGTACTTTCTAATGGTAAAAAAATCGCTGATGATAAACCATCTTGCATTTTAACTGATAAAAATATTATAAAACAAGCAAACTTAAAAGAAACGTCATTATCAACATTAGCAAAAGCTATTGGTATGGAAAACCCAAATGATTTTGTACAGTTCTTTATAGATTATGAAAGATAGGTGAAATACAATGAGTAGGGCCCAAACTCTATATATTGAGGGTGACTCTATTTTCCATAGATTAAGTGGTGTAAGTAAAATATTATTATTCATTACATGGACAATGATAACAGTAATGTTTCTTGATGTGAGAGTTTTCTTAGCCATGGCTGTAGTTAGTGCCATAATGCTATATTTCTCTCAAATTCCATCGAAAACATTAAAACCACTATTATGGATAATGGTTGTTTTCAATATAATAAATGTAATTTTTATTCTACTAATCACTCCACAATATGGTAGCGAGTTAGTAGGAACAAACACAGAATTAATAAATATAGGATATGCATATATAAACAAAGAAACTCTTTTCTATGTTTTGACTATATCATTAAAATATGCTGTATTAATGCCTATTACTGCTATATTTATATTTACAACACATCCAAGTGAGTTTGCTAGCAGTTTAAATAAAATAGGTATACCATATAAAATTGCTTATGCTGCAAATATTGCATTTAGATATATACCTGATGTACAACGTGAGTACAGAAATATTTTAGACGCTCAACAAGCAAGAGGTCTAGCTTTCCATAAAGGTGAAGGCAGTATAGGTGAAATATTAAAAAACTACACTACAATATTTGTACCATTAGTTTCCTCTTCTCTTAAAAGAATCGAAACTGTATCTAATGCCATGGAATTAAGATCCTTTGGAAAGAAAAGAAAAAGAACTTGGTACAGCTATAAAAGTTTTAAATTAGCTGACTATGTTACTATAGCAATTTGTATAATCATTTTTTGTAGTGCCATATACTTAAAAAATAATGTAATTACAGGATTCTATTATCCTTTATAAAACGTGACCCACTGGGTCACGTTTTTTTATTTGTAACTTATAAGAAGGTATTTTAAATTTAATGTGGAATATGCACATATAATAGGAAATTTATATAATCCTTTTATGTGAATTTTCTGAATATTTTAAAGGAGGACTTTCGTAATGGAGGATCAAAAGGAGTTTAAACCCTTTATACCTGCAAACAAAGTAGTTCCTGAATTTACTGCTACGTCAATCATCTTAGGTGCTATCATCGCAATTATATTCGGTGCTGCTAACGCTTATCTAGGTTTAAGGGTTGGTATGACTGTATCTGCATCTATACCTGCAGCAGTTATATCTATGGGTATTTTAAGAGTTATTTTAAAAGGAGAATCTATACTAGAAAACAACATAGTTCAAACTATAGGTTCTGCTGGTGAATCACTGGCTGCTGGTGCTATATTCACTCTACCTGCCATGTTTATATGGATGAAGGAATGGGGAATTGGTAGCCCTAGTTTGATTGAAATTGCACTTATAGCTTTATGCGGTGGTTTACTTGGAGTATTTTTCATGATACCACTAAGAAGAGCACTAATTGTTAAGGAGCATGGTGTCCTACCTTATCCAGAAGGAACTGCTTGTGCAGAAGTTTTACTTGCTGGTGAAGAAGGTGGATCAAAAGCTTCTATAGTTTTCGCTGGTCTAGGTATATCTGCTGTTTACAAATTTATAGCAGATGGACTTAAAATTTTCCCTAGCGAAATAGAATGGGCAATACCAGGATATACAAACTGTGCCATTGGTATAGACGTACTGCCTGCCCTTGTGGGTGTTGGATATATCTGTGGCTACAAAATATCTGGATATATGTTCTCTGGTGCACTAGTTGGATGGTTTGTTCTTATACCAATGATTTCTTTATTTGGTGGAGATGTAGTTCTTTATCCTGCAACAGATCCAATCAGTTCATTAGATTATTGGGGAATTTGGGATAATTATATAAGATACATAGGTGCTGGTGCAGTTGCATTTGGTGGTATCTTAAGTTTAATCAAATCTCTTCCTTTAATAGTAGATACTTTTAGAAAAGCTATGAAAGACTATTCTATAAAAGGAGAAAGCTCTACTTTAAGAACTGATAATGACATGTCTATGAAAGTAGTTATGTTTGGTGCTTTAGCAGTAATAATAGCTATTTGGCTAATACCTGCTATTCCAGTTAACTTACTTGGAGCAGTGCTTATAGCTGTCTTTGGTTTCTTCTTTGCAACAGTATCATCAAGACTTGTTGGCCTTGTTGGAAGTAGTAATAACCCAGTTTCTGGTATGGCAATAGCTACTTTACTTATATCTACTTTAGCTTTAAAATCTTCAGGAATGGTAGGTCAACAAGGTATGTTAGGTTCTATAGCTATAGGTTCTATAATATGTATTATAGCTGCTATCGCTGGGGATTCTTCACAAGACTTAAAAACTGGTTATATAGTTGGTGCTACTCCTAGAAAACAACAGTTAGGAGAAATAGTTGGGGTTGTAATCTCTGCCATAACAATAGGTGCAGTTCTTTATTTATTAGATACTGCATGGGGATTTGGTTCAAAAGACATACCTGCTCCACAAGCAACTCTTATGAAGCTTGTTGTTGAAGGTGTTATGGATGGAAATCTTCCTTGGCCATTAATATTTGCAGGTGCAAGTGTAGGTTTAGCTGTAGAGATTCTTGGTATTCCAATACTTCCATTTGCAGTTGGTCTATACCTTCCAATCCACTTAAGTGCTGGAATAATGGTAGGTGGTCTGATAAGATTATTTACTGAGAGAAGAAAGAAATCTACAGAAACAGAGAAAAAAGAGCAAGTGGACAGAGGAATTCTATACACTTCTGGTCTTATAGCTGGTGAAGGTTTAGTTGGTGTTCTTCTAGCTATTTTAGCTATAATTAAAATAGGTGGTAAGAGCGTTGGGGATATAATTAACCTTTCTGAAAGTGTTAGCCTAGGTCAAATAGGTTCCATAGTTTTCTTTGCAATATTAATCTTTACTTTAATAAAATACACAATTTTATATAAAGATAAAGAAAAATCAAAGGCTTAAATTTAAACTAAAAATAAGTCATATATTTTTGATATAAATGCAAAGTACTCTGTTTTTAATAGGGTACTTTGCTTATATGATATATAATCAATAACCTGGAGGTTAATATGAAGAAAAATACTAAAAACTACTTAAATTTTATTCCGATAAAAAATCCTGATATAACTTGGTCTAAAGATGCTTCAGGTATGATAGTATTAGAAGTTACTAGGAATGGATTTTTTGATAAGATAGCTCAAAAATTCTTCAAGGTTCCTGCAAAAAGTGATATAAGATTAGACAAACATGGTAGCTTTATTTGGAATTGTATAGACAATAATAAATCTATTTATCATATTGCTCAAGATGTGAAATCTCACTTTGGAAAAAGTGCTGATCCGTTATATGATAGACTTGTAGCCTTCATCAATATTCTTGATGATAATAAATTTATAACACTTAAGAAAGAAGGCGCTTAAATGAAGTACATACTTTATATACTTATGTTCGCTCTAGCCACAGTTATTATTTTTTCTTGGGGCATAATTAAAGAACAAAATAAGTCCAAAGATCTTATGAATCAACTTTATAAAAAAGCCGAGACAAAAATAATAAAAGCTTTTAAGAAAAGGCAAGTTTTAACTAGAAGAGATATAGAAAACGAAGTAAAAAATATTAAAGCTTCTCTTTTTTATAGCAAAGATAAAATGGTAGTTCAAAACTCTTCAAAGTTTACTAAAAACATCATTAATGCCATGATTAATAGAAATTTAATTGAAAAGACTGATGAAGGTTATATTTTAAAAAACAGTTAAAAAGGGCTAAATGCCCTTTTTAATTATCTTTGATATTTTTTGATTTAAAATACAATATCCCTATAAACATTATTAATAAAATACCTATTACTCCATAAGTTTTGAAGTTATTATTAAATAGAAAATCACTTTCTTTATCTTCAGAGAATGCAATATGTTCACTATCACTATTTTTTTCATCTTCACTATTATCTGTATTTTCTAAATTAGTCATTTCACTTTCAGTATTTTCGTTTCCATTTTCTTTCCTATCATTTTTATCCTGTTTATTGAACAAAGATGTAAACCAATTTACTTTTTCTTTATCATTCTTTTTATTTTTATCTTCATTACTGTTATCATTTTTATTATTGTTTTCACTTTTACTTTCATTAAAATTTTCAATCTCAGTAACTATATCTTCATTTTTATTATTTTGGGAAGTATCGTTATTTTCAGTGATATTTTGTGAACTATTATTCATACTTTCATCTTTGTTTGTATTATTATTTAAATTTGTATTACTATTTGTGTTACTAGTAAAATTGAATTTTAAAGGTATAATCTCATTATTTTTATTTGTTTGAACTAATTTTACTCTCATATTATCTTTAGTAATAGATAATTTTCCATTTTTTTCAACTTTAGCTTTTATTGTTACAAAATTACCGTCTCCACTTATACCTTTTTTATCTCCTAAAAATGTAAAGTAATAATTTGCTATATTACCATTTTTATTAGTTTCTTGACCAAATTCCATTATATCATCTTTATTGTCTAATATAAATTTACTTGGTTCTATGCTCTCAACTGTTAATAAATTATTGTCATATTCAAAATCTACAGAAGCAGCATAAAGGTTTGTCATATTCTTTAAATTTACTAATATTTCTATATTATTATTTTTCTTTATATCTCCATTTATTTTTATATCTACTTTACTTTCTGCTGCAAATACTATATTAACTTGAAATATAAAAGTTAACATTAGTACTAGTACACTTATGCTCTTTTTCACTAATGATCCTCCATTTTTCTTTCATTATATCCGGAAGTTTTGGTAATATATTTAATTGATATTTATCTTGAGTAATTTCAAATCATATATTACATAGCTAATTAACAAGTTCATTAATCATTTTAGTTAATTTATTAGCTATAAAACTAAAATTAGTACTGTCTGAACTTCTATATTTCCTATTAATTTCTAATTGTAAAGTAGGTACACCTAACTTTTTACTACAATAAGTAGACATTGTCTTAGGCCCACCGCCAGTAAAAAATTTATTTACTGTATAGTTCACGTTATTTAGAGAGCCAACAACTAAAGATAATATGTAACTTTGTCCTAATAAATTTGTATTACTAGCATTACCCGTCCCTATATCTATATCGCTATCTTTATCAGATGCCATACCGTGCAAATCTATAACTACTTTTATATTATTTTTTTTAACGATTTCTTTCACTTTTTTACGATACTTTGTTTCATCAATTGTATAATTTTCATCACCGTTGGTACTAGTTTTATAAATTATATGTGCACCTGTAGATTGATGTAATATTTTTACTAATGCACCTGTATAAATATCTGCCTTTTTATATTCATTCTTTCTCAATTGCTTAACAGTGTGAGGTGCAGATATTAATATGGGTATATTTCCTGATTTATATTCATAGTCTTTGTCACTGCTCCCAAAGTAACTATTACTTCTAAATGGTTCCTCTTGATCTCTTATGTATTTTTCACTATAGATATTACTGGCATATGATTGAGACTTTTTAATTGGCAAATTATATATATTTATTGTTGTCAGTAGTGATATAATTTTTTTTATTTTCACAACATTTTCTCCCTTTTTAACTATATATTTTTACACTATTACAAAAATATATTAACACAAATCAAGAAATTAAAATATATAGTAAATCAATAAAAACTCCTACTTAACTGTCGTTGTCTTAGAAGAGCTTGCATATCCTGACTTGCTCATTTTTATTTCTATTTTAATACCCTTTTTCTGTTTTGGTATTGTTATTTTATAATAACCAGTATTTGAACTAGATTTTATAGTTTTTCCTATTTGTTTTCCATTGACATAGGCTTTTACTGTGGCACCTTTTTCTCCGTATCCACTTACATATGTTGATATTGTCTTTACTGTATTTATTGTAAATTTGCTAAATACTTTTAGTACCTTTGTTTCCTTTTCTTCTGATACATATCCTGTTTTGCTCATTTTGATTACTATAGTTTTTCCACCCGATTGTTTTGGAATTGTTATTTTATAGTATCCTGTGCTTGTACTACATTTCACACTACTTCCTATTTGTTTTCCATTGACATAGGCTTTTACTGTGGCACCTTTTTCTCCGTATCCACTTACATATGTTGATGTTGTCTTTACTGTATTTATTGTAAATTTACCAAATATATTTAATACTTTTGTTTCCTTCTCTTCTGATGCAAATCCTGTTTTACTCATTTTTATTGTTATTACTTTTCCAGCTTTTTGTTTTGGAATAGTTATTTTATAGTATCCTGTATTTGAGCTCGATTTAACACTTGAACCTACCTGATTTCCATCTATATATGCTCTTACTGTGGCACCTTTTTCTCCGTATCCACTTACATATGTTGATGTTGTTTTCACTGTGTTTATTGTGAATTTACTAAACACTTTTAATACAGTTTTACTCTTTTCTTCTGTTTCATATCCTGTTTTACTCATTTTTATTACTATAGTTGTTCCGCCTACTTGTTTTGGAATGGTTATTTTGTAGTATCCTGTATTTGTGCTACATTTTACACTACTTCCTATTTGTTTTCCATTTACATAAGCTCTTACTGTGGCACCACTTTCTCCATATCCACTTACATATGTTGATGTTTCTCTTACTGTATTTATTGTAAACTTACTAAATACATCTAATTTTTTATCATTTTGAGTTATAATAAAATCATTTAGTTGATTATAGGTAATCGAACCTCCATTTGAATGGCTTAATTTTATTCTAATGTTTTGATTGTTCTTATCTAGCTTTGTATTATCACTTATAGTTTTTAAATTAATTTTACCTTCTTTAAGTGATTTAACCTTTAACTTAATCAATGTCCCACTACCTTCTTCTATTGTAGTAGTACTTCCTGTTAATAAAACAGCTATGTTTACCATTTCTTCATTCTTTTTATTAACTATTTCCTTAGCATTTGTATTATCAAAAATGTTCCCCTTTGAAACTTCTAAAATCTCAATTATATTATTATCGTAAGCAAAATCCATAGATGCTCCATATAAATCATTTATATTGTTTACATTTATATCTATTTCATATGTGTTTCCCACACCAGTGTCTCCATTTATTTTATAGTTAACTTCTGGTTGTGATGTATATGCAAAAGCACTTAGTTTTACATTACCCAGTATAATGCAGATGCACATTATTACTGCTAATATTCTTTTCTTCACAAACTTGCCTTCCTTCCTTACATTTTATCTTAGTAAAATAATTTGTAAATTTATCTAAATATGGTATATTAATCTTTTATATATTATCATATAGATTTGAATTTATCTAGTTTTGACATATTTTAATATTCTACTAACAAAAAAATCCCCCCAGATTAAGGGAGGACATATTTTATTAGATAGTTCATTAATCATTATAATTAATTTATTATCCATAAAACTAAATTAATACTATCTAAACTTCTATATTTCATTTAAGAGAATATTTCAACTATTTCTTCATAACTTTTTACTTCTAATAACTTCTCGCACAAATCATCATCTGCTAATTTTCTACATATCTTAGCCATAATGCTCATTTCATCTTTTACACCTTCAACATCTGGTACAGCAAAAAGAATAATAAATCTTACTGAAAGATTATCAATATTATCCCACTCAATATCTGAAGTAGTTTTACCTATTGCTATAGAAAAATTTTTAACATGAGTAGATTGTCCATGAGGAATTGCTATGTAGTTACCTATTGCTGTAGAGCCTTTCTTCTCTCTAAAACAAACATCCTCATAAAATTTATTTCTATCATCGATAGCCCCTTTTTTATATAGCATTTCTATTAACTCTTCTAGTATTTCTTTTTTTGTTGTGGATTTTATATTTAAGTCTATACACTCTTGACTCATTATATTTTTAATTATCATATATACACTCCGTAGTTATACTTTTAAATAAATTTGTAATATCTATTTTTCTTTCGCAGGACATCATATAATTAATATAATTTTTAGATATATATAAATTGTACACATCAAGTAAAATCTCTTTAAGATAATCGTAATCATTGCATAATATATAGAATGATATTATTTTATTTTTATTATCCATATTAACAATTAATTTATTTTCTTCATAATAAGAATTTATATAAATTTTATAGTTTTTTGACAAATTAATTTCATCTAGCTTTAGACTGTTTAATACATTCTCAGTTTCTTTATCAAAATTATCGTTAAAAAATATATTTTCTTCCATCTCAAATGCGATATTATCAAAATTTCTAGTACTATCTTCTGGTGATGAATTTATAAGTATATTTTTAATATTATTTATATCTCTTTCCATTAATAAAGCTGATACTACTATATACATCTTATCTTTTACGTCTATATCTACAGTAGATACAATAAAATCTATATCCGTCATATCTATTTCACTCAATTTATGCAGTGGCACAATGTCTACTATATTCCATTGAGGAAAAGCCTTCTTAAGTCTAGTAGATAGTAATTGTGATGTTCCATAACCACTGTGACATACAACTAATACACTTTTATTTCTCACACTTCTTTCTAATGCTGCTTGAAAATAAGTAGCTATATAAGAAATTTCATCTATACTTATATTGTTTATATTATAATATGGCGACATTAGTTTTATAGATAGTCTACATAATCCTAATATTTCACTAAATTTTTCTTTAATCTCTTTCAATAAAGGATTCTTTATTTGAATATCATAATTCAGTCTATTTAACATAGGTTTTATATGTAAAAGTAGACCTTTATGTAATAATTCATCATCCCTTAAATTTATATTTAAAAATTCAGACATTATATCAATCATCATGTTTGTTACTTCTTCACTACTATTTATATAGTTTTCAGCTAAAAATATATCATTATCGACTGTATTACCAAATCCTGAAGATACTATGTATTTATATATGTAATATATCTCCTCATTATTGATTGAAACACCATATCTCTCTTCTATTTTACCTATTAAATTTACAACATTTTTATATACCTTTTTATTCAAGTCATCTAATAGTTTTAATTTATCTTCTTTAGACTCTATTTGATTACCTTCCTTTAGTCTTTTAATACATATTAATATATGTGTTATTAAGTTAATATAATATGGCTGGCTAATAGTATAATCTAAATTATCTTCGAGCTCCCATATTATACTTTCTATAAACATAATAGAATCTAAATCAAAAATATTCGATAAAGCAGAAAAAGTTGTTGACTCAATTCTAGTAATATCAGGCAAGTGATTTTCTTCTTTTTTTTAATCTAATAGATCTTCTAACAAATTAGCTATCGATTTTCTTATATCTGTCTCTTTACCTAATATTCTTGTACCTTCCAAAGTCTTACTCAATGTTATATTGTATTTCTTTAGCCATTCCTCAATATATTTTAAATCATTCACAATAGATGTTTTACTAACATAATACTTCTCAGATAATTGATTTATTGATGTGCTAGAGTTTGAATTTAATAATAACGTTTTTAATATTTCTACTCTTCGTTCTTCTACTGAAATGTTATTTTTATCCTTTAAATTAATATTTAAACTATTTATAAATTCAATATTTGAGCTAGCATTGCTGTCTATTAATATCCCATATCCTCTTTTTGCTACTATTTGAACATTAAATTTACTAATATAGTTCCCAATAATCTTTAGGTCTTTTTGTAACGTTTTATCTGACACATTCAACTTTTCTGTGAAATATTTTATTGGTTTATAATCGCTCTCTTCTAGCATTAATTTAATAAAATCAACTTGTCTTGATGTTAGTATATCCATATAAGCAGCCCCTTTTTTAATATATTAATATATCATTATAATGATAGCACAATACAACCCTTTTTAATAATAACAAAAAACTTCTGTTTCATAAAAGAAATTATAACATACCCCAAAAAAGCTCCTTAAAGGAGCTTCTTTGGTTTTATTCTTATTCATATTATATAATTTATCAATTATCTATTTGCAAAATTTCACATAGTTTTTATAGTCAGCAAACATCAAATATTTTGTTTCATCGTCTTCTTCTACAGTTGGAATTCTATCCTGCGGTTCATAGAAACGGTTATCTACATTATCATCGTTTGTAGTTGATACCTCAAATAACATAACATCTCCAGTACCTGGTACTCCTTGCCACATATGATATTGATAAGGAACAAGTGTAACACTTTGTCCAGGTTTTAAAATGATTTTACCACCTGCTGGTACAGTAACTTTTTTACCATCTACTGTTACAATTGCATCTTTATCTGTAAATCCTTCATTTTCATCTGACTGCCAGATTGTTATCTCTAAATCTCCACCACCACGGTTAATAATATCTTCTGTTTTACCCCAATGGAAATGATATGGAAGAATTTGTCCATCACGCACATAAAGTAGTTTTTCGCAATAAGATTTAGGATATTCCTTCTTATTATAGAAGTTACCATTACGGAATACAAATACTGTTAAACCAACTTTCATAAAATCTCCGGTCCCAAAGTCAGTTACATCCCAGCCCAACATATTATCTACTAATTCTTTTTCACTTATATCTAAATCCTTCCACTGCTCAGGTGTATAGTAGGCAAATGGTGGTAATGGTAATTTAAAATCATCTAATTTATTGATTACATATTCTATAGCACTATTTATTTCAGATCTTTTCATATTATATCTCCTCTAAAAAATATACTTATTTTTATATGAGTCAATTTCTCCCTTCAATGTCAAAATATCAATTTCCATATGGAAATATTTCTCTTCATTTTCCTTAATTGTTTTTAATCTACCTTCTTTACGTTCTACGCTTCTACCGTTTACACGTGCATTTCCTGGTTCAATACCTGCCACATAGTTACCAAGGCCTGTAAACTTCCACTGAGTAAAACAATCTAGCTCTGATTTATTAAATTTTAAAGTTATTCCCATATTAATTTCTTCATTTATTATTGCTACTGTACAAATATCATTATCATCCTCTAAATTGTGATAATATACAATATCCTTATAATCTTTTGTTGGTTGAAGATAAGAATCATATGCCTCACTTTGATTTTCTGCATCTTTATCTCTTGGTAAAACTTCTTTAGAATGGGTTAGTAATTGAGCCGCTTTATCTAGAATTGGATGACCTATATTAAAGTGGTAAAGTAACATAAATTCTTCTTCGCTAAATCCTAAGTTTTCTACCACATCATCAATAATAATCTTATTAGTTCCTGCTTTAACAAGAATTGTACGTTTTAACTCCAAATTATAATTTAAAGCTTTTGACTCACGTACTTTACCAGATATCTTAAAATAAAGATTTCCATCTTTCCAATACTCTTCTATATTCACTCTTTCTGCAGGTATATTTGATATGCGACCATGAAGTGGAAGATCTTCATTTTTATCTTCTTCTGGTGTACCAATAGATTTTAATCCACAACTTACAAGCAATCCTCCACCAAAACTTCTCAACCATCCATCAGCAAAAGTTTCATAATAACTAGAGTGTACTTCTTTGTTGTACCCTTGATATGCAATAGGAACTGATTTATAACTACATCTTCCTAGATCCATTCCTCTTGTTTCATTAATTTCAAAAATCAATCCACTTCCTGTAGTAATCTCTATAATATTACATCCCTTAGATTTTCCTTCTGACAAAGAGTATCTACGAACTCCTGCAACAGATGAACAATCTCCAAAGTAAGTCATTAAATCTCGTTTTGAATAGTCTTTACCCATTAATTTTATTGACATTATTATCACCTTAACCAATCTTTAATTCTATAGTTTTTATTCAATATTGATATATATAAGTAAGACAAATAGTTATTAATTCTAATAACTATTTGTCTTACGCTAATTACATAAATCTTATAATTCACTAAATGTTAAACCATCTAAATCTATATCGTCCTCTTCTTTTCCTGATAATTGTTCTTCTGGTTTATGTTTTAAGAATTGTAATGCTATAGCAAATACAATAGAACCTATTAATAATGAAAGTAACCATTCTAATGGTTTGTTTAAACCTGGAAGTGCTAAGAATCCACCTGATGGAACACTAGATGAAACTCCAAAGAATCCTATTAATGCTCCACTTGTACCAGCACCTAATGCTGTACATATTGTAATTCTAACTAAGTCGTTTAATATAATTGGGAATGATCCTTCTGTTATTTGGAAACATCCCATAACAAATGCTGACTTCAATGCATCTATCTCTTTAGTAGAGAATATCGTTTTTCCTAACATTTTGGATAAGAAATAACCTATTGTTAAACCAAATGGAGCTATCATACTAGCTTGGATTAAGTTTGCTATTGGTCCACCTAATCCTTCTGATAATAATCCTGCTGCAAATGTGAATACAACTTTATTTATTGGTCCACCATAGTCAACAGCTGATAATACACCAACAATCAAACCGAACATAACTGCTGCACCTGGGTTACTTTGCATTGACATTAACATACCAGTAATTGCATTTGTTAACCAAGTTATAGGTACACCTATGACGTATTGCATTGCTACTCCAACTATTAATGCAACTAATAATGGTAAAATAAGCTGTGGTAATAATCCTTGTACCCATTTAGGCACTTTTATTACTTTTAATAACCATTTTGTAAGATAACCTACAAGAAAACCACTTACTAATCCACCTAAGAAACCATAACCATCAACTTTACAAAGTAATCCTAATACTACCCCTGGAGCTATACCTGCTTTATCTGCTATAGAATAAGCAATACCAGTAGATATTATTATTGGAATGAAACCTAAAGCTGTACCACCTAAAGTAGTAAGTAAATCAGGTAAACTTGTAGATGCATTTAGCGCTTCTACACTTGTCCCGCCAAATATATTACCAATTACCATCAGCATCCCCGATGATGCAACAAATGGAATCAAATATGCAATTGCAGTCATCATATGCTTCTTTGCTTGTAAATTTTTCATACCTACTTAAATCCCCTCTCCGTATTATTTCACTCTTCTAATTTTATTTTGCTAACATTGTTTCTATTTTTTGGATCAATGCATCTGATGAATGAACTACTGTTTTTGTAGGAATTTCAATTACTTTCTTACCTTTAAATCTATCTTTACCAGATATACTTACATCAATTGCAAGAATTACAACATCTGCCTCTGCAATTTGTTCCTCTGTCAATGGGTTTTCTTGACCAATTACTCCCTGAGTTTCAACATGAACTGTATGTCCTCTTTTTTCTGCTGCGTTCATAAGTTTTTCCTGAGCTAGATATGTATGAGCTATTCCTGCTACACAAGCACAAACACCAACTATTTTCATAATAAACCCTCCTATTTATTTCATTATCTGAAACAATCGATTATATCTTTGCTACTCTTAGCATTGACTAATGATTCAACAACTTCTTCATTTGCTAATTTTCTTGCAACTTGAGCTAGTAACTTAAGGTGTTCTTTTGCTGCTTCCACATCATCTTGCACACCAAATAAAATAATTACTTTTACTCCTTTTCCATCTAGTGTTTCCCATTCAATCTCTTTATCTAGTTTACATATTGATATTGCACTTTTTTGAACACTTGCACTTTTTCCATGTGGAATAGCAACCATATTTCCAATTCCTGTTTCGCCTATTTCCTCACGTTTTAATACATCAGATTTAAAGGATTCCACATCAGAAATATATCCATTATCATGTAATAAAGTACATATTTTAGTAATAGCGTCATCTTTATCTGAAACTATTAAACAGTCCTTTATTAAATGTTCATCTAGAATTTCTAATAATTCCATTTTTTATTCTCCTATTTTATAAAGTATAATATTTTAGCTTATCATTTGAGTTAAATAATCTAATTTTATGAACTACTGTTTCATTCATTTTGTCTATACAAGCTGGGAATATATCTAACGGTTCTCTTAATTTATTGTCTTCTAATACCTTTCTACATTCTTTAAAGAATGCTGCTTTTATATCAGAAGAAATATTTATTTTATTAACACCACGTTTTACTGATTCAGATATTTCTTCATCTGGGTTAGCTGATCCACCATGTAATACAAGAGGTACAGAAACTTTTGATTTTATTTCGCTTAGTAAGTCTAATTTTAAATGTGGTTCAAATCCGTCTGGATATATACCATGAGCTGTTCCTATTGCTATAGCTAAACAGTCACATCCTGTAGCTTCTACAAATTTTTCTGCATCTTCTGGTTTTGTATAAATTATTTCATCTGTTCCACCTTCACTATCTCCATCTGTAGTTCCTATTGTACCTAACTCAGCTTCTACTGATATGTTTAGTGGATGAGCTATTTCTATTACTTTTTTAGTTAATTCTATATTTTCCTCAAAACTTTTTGTACTTGCATCTATCATTACTGAAGTGAATCCATCACGTACAGCTCTTTGTATTTGTTCAAATGTTGAACCATGATCTAAATGTAAAACAACTGGAACATTTGTCTTATTTGCAACATCTTTTACCATCTCAACAAAACTATCTCCTGTAAATGCTAACTCATTTGGATGTATTGCTAGTATTACTGGTGATTTTTCCTTTTCACAAGATTCAATTACTCCTCTTAACATGCATTCTGATGAAATATTGAATGCTGGAACTGCAAAATTCTCCTTATTTGCTACTTTTAATAAATCTGCCATGTTCATTAACATAATAAAATACCACCTTTTCATAATATTATTAATAATCTCTTTTGTAAATCCATCATCTAGTGTATGACTATGGATTTAGAGTTTTTTATTTTTGTGTTTCTTTATACTTTAATATTAATAAAAACCTTTTCCCAAGAAAATAACAAGTGCTTTCTCTTTATAAATGGAAGTTGTGGTATACTGTTTCTTCTATTTGTAACTAAGGAAATTTTGATACAACCTTTAAATTAAGGCTATGTTAGCCCTCTTCGTGATAAATATTACATAAAAACAACCACACCTTAGACTTTTCAATACATTGAATTCTAAGATGTGGTTGCTTTTATAACTTACTATAAATTGTTCGTAATATATTAATATTCTTCACTAAATATACTTTATAAATTATAATTTTTTCCTTAATTGCCTTTGTAAGTTTTTTTATATTACTATCTATGCTCCTTCATTGGTTATATATTAAAATCCTCCACTCATAAATGCTACTAATTTTTCAGAATTTATAATATAAGATTTCTGCATAACAGTTTTCATATTGAAACTACCATCATCTATAGGTTTATTTATTTCTAAAAATACATATACACTATGATTATCTATAGGTGTTAAAGTTATGCTTCTTTTAAATTGAAAATTAATATCACCATTTTCCTCTATTTGCTTTCCATCCAGTAAAATAGTCATACTTCCTAATGCATTAGATGGCGAATCATTTATAGTAGCTTTTTTTAATTTTGAGCTTGTAAGTATATCACTTAAAAAATCAATTTCATTACTTCCCAATTTATAATTGTAATCATAAGTACTTTGACCTTTTTCTAATTTCCAAATTGAAACAACATTATCTTTTGAAAATAGAAATACATCCTTTAAGATATTATATTCTCTTATTTTATACCCAGCAAATATTATTAAGATAATAACAACTACTGAAAGTATACCTAAAAGTCCTTTCCTTTTGCAATTCTTCAACTTTATTTCCCCTTTACAAGTTAATTTTATATATTATATCAAAAATATATTTATTTCGTATTATATAACAATTGCGAACTTAATTATATTATACAAAATATTCAATTATTTCCCAATTACAAAATGGTTTCATTAATTTGAAGTAAAGTTCCTTATTTTAGGTTAACTCAATGAATCTATTTCTAATAATGGTTCTAGTTACATATGAAGAGCATTTATATGCTATAAATGATAAACACTATCTATCATTAATTTTCCCCTAGGAACTAATTCTATGTTCAACTTATCCTTTATTCCTATATATGATTTATGTGAATCTACGCAAAAAGTAGCATCTTCACATATTTTATTGTCAAAGAAGTTAACTATTTGATTTGTTGTAATTAATTAATCACAAAGTTAGCTAACATAGCCTAAATTAAAAATTACATAATAAAAGTCCACTAAATGTTCATTATATTTAGTGGACTTATTAACATGATATGTATTATTTTTTTCTATATGTTATTTAACCTTTATATATTTAACACTACTATATGAACTATAAACTTTTTTACCATTTACAGTTCTATAAGCTTTTACCTTATAGTAGTATCCTTTTTTACTAGTTAAACCACTATTTGTATAAGAAGTTGTAGAACCACTAGTTATAGATTTTACTCTTGAATAAGTTCCAGTTTTCTTTGTTGATCTATAAATTTCATAGCCACTAGCACCTGAGACTTTGCCCCACTTAACATAAGCTTTTTTAGTTCCTGCACTTAAAGTTGCACTAGGTGTAGAAAGCTTCGGTGATGATGATACTATACTTGAGAAATTACCGTATACTTTTTTCCCATTTACTAATCTGTAAGCTCTTACTTTATAATAGTATTTTTTTCCTGTTGTAAGACCTGTATTTGTATAACTTAATGTACTTCCACTAGTTACAGTTTTCTTAAGTGAATATGTTCCTTTACTGCTTGTTGCTCTATATATCTCATATCCACTTGCACCTGAGACTTTGTTCCAAGTCACTTTATTACTACTATATGATGCTGATGATGCTGATGATGCTTTTGCAGTTGTTGTTGATAGCTGTGGTTTTGCTGAAACTACCCCTGAGAAATCACCATATATTTTTTCACCATTTACTTCTTTATAAGCTCTTACTTTATAGTAATATGTTCTTCCTGTTGTTAAACTAGTATTTGTGTAAGTTAGTGGTGAATCTGAAGCTATCGTCTTTCTTAATGAATAAGTTCCAGTTTTACTTGTTGCTCTATATACTTCATATCCATCAACATTTGAAAGGGAATCCCAAGTAATCTTATTGGAACTATAGCTATTTGATTTAGCTACTACATTAAATACGGCCTTAGGTTTTATAGTTACTTTTATCTCTTTTCTGACTTGGTTTCCATCACAGTCTTCTACTTGGTAAACTACTTTATATATCCCTGATTTTTTTATATTTACTGTATTTTCAACAATTTTTATCTTGGATGTTATATTTCCTTCTTCCTGGTCTGTTGCGCTTACTCCCTCCATAAGATTAATACTTTGTCCAACTGTAATTGTTATATCTTTAGCATTTATTTTTGGAAGAGTATTCGTTTCACGTATACATACAAAATTTAGTCCATAATTGTTAGCATACTTTTCTATATAAGAACCTTTGTATCCATGAATTTTCAATTCTCTACTGCATCCAGTAAATATATTCTGCTCTAAATATATTACACTTTTAGGAACTACTACTTTTTTTAAGTTAGTACATCCATAGAATGCACCATACTCAATTGTATTTACGCCTTCTGGTATTTCTACTTCTGTAAGTGATTGGCAGTTAGAAAATGCATAGTTTTGTATAGTTTTTATATTTTTAGGTATATTTATATTCTTTAATTTTATACAATCAGAAAATACACTATAACCTATTTCTTCTATACTATTTGGTAATTCTAAACTTTCTAAACTACTACACCCTTTAAATGCATAAACATTAATTAGTTTCACTTTATTAGGTATGTTTATATTTTTTAATTTTGTACAATCTTCAAATGCATTATCATGAATGTATATTAAAGAGTCTGGTAACTTAACAGTTGTTAGATTACTACATCCACTAAATGTATATCCATTTAATTGAGTAATCCCTTTTGGTATTGTAACACTTACTATAGTTTTATTATCTCTAAATGATCCATAAGCGATATTTTTTACTGGATAGCCTTTTATTTTTTCAGGTATAACTACATCCGTATTATTTCCTATATATTTATCTATTGTTACACTACCTTCAGAAATAGTATAGGAAAACTCTTTGTCTATATTAGGATTAATGATTTCTACTGTATTCTCTTTTTCTGTTATTAATCCTCCGCTATCAGTTACTTTATATACTACTCTATATGTTCCTTCCTGATTATTATTAATATTATGTTCTTTTATTACTATTTTTCCAGTTATATCTCCATCTTCTTCATCGTATGCAGTTACATCTTTTAATAATTCAGTATCAGATATATTACTTCCTATATTAAAGATTTTATTTTCTGAATTAATTACTGGAGGAGTATTTATATATTCAAAATTAAGACCTAAGCCTTTAGCATACTTTTCTATAGATGAACCTTTATATCCATAAATTTTTAAATCCTTACTACATCCAGCAAATATATTTTCTTCTAAGTTTATTACGCTTTTTGGAACAATTACTTCCTTTAAGTTAGCACACCCCAAAAATGCACCATACTCAATTGTATTTACACCTTCAGGAATTTTAATCTCTGTTAGAGATGTACAATCATTAAATATATAATTTTGTAAAATAGATACTTTTTTAGGTATATTTATATTTTTTAAACTTTCACACCCTCCAAAAGCACTATATCCTATTTCTTCAATATTATCATGTAGTTCTATTTCTTCTAAACTAGTACATTTATAAAATGCATAAACTCCTATTTTCTTTACTTTGTCAGGTATATTTATATTTTTTAATTTATTACACTCTTCAAATGTACTACCGCCTATATTTATTAATCCAGCTGGTAAGTTTACAGTTGTTAAGTTGCTACATCCACTAAATGTATATGAATTTATATCTGTTATTCCTTTGGCTAACGTAATACTAACCACATTTTTATTGTCTCTAAATGCTTTACTATCAATGCTAGTTACAGGATAGCCTTCTATTCTATCAGGTATAACTATATTATTTTGATTTCCTAAATATCCTTTAATTTTCACACTATTTTTGTTGATTTCATATAAAAATTCTTTATTTTCACTTCTATCAACAATTTCTACTTTATTCTCTTTTTCTGTAGTTTCTCCATCATTATCAGTTACTTTATAAACTACTCTGTATATTCCTTCCACATTACTATTGATATTGTGTTCTTTAATTACTATTTTTGAAGTTATGTCTCCATCTTCTTCATCATATGCTGTTACATCTTTTAATAAATCTACATCCGTTATATTTGCACCTAAATCAAATACTTTATCATTAGATTGGATTAAGGGTTTAGAATTAGTTGGATAAGTTCCATTGTTGCTAATAGAATCACCATTAGGAGTACAAGTGACAAATACACTTTCTGACTTTATTCCATTTGAATTTACTGAATAAAATTCAATTGTAAGATTTTTACTTCTGGTATCTATGGTGAATCCAAAGGTTTGATCTACACCTATTTTTTGACTTGCCTCTTGATAACCTATCTTTGCATATACTGTTGTGCCGTATTTAGCTTGGCCATATATATTAATAGTTGCTTGATAGTAATTTCCTATAGATATTTCTGATTTACTTATTCTTGTTATGTATGGCTTTTTATTTATAGATTTTGATTTACCTACATATGATGTCTTTTCTCCTAGGGTGATGTTCTGTTTTGAATCTTTAATTGTACTAATATTTGTCTCATATTCTATATTGGATTCCTTATTTGTTTCTATTATATTTGCATATGATATTATTTCTTGAAAATTTACAAATAAAATTGATGTTGCAAGTGATATGGCTAATAATTTACTTTTATTTATCTTCATTATATTTTCCCCCTTTTTTTGCCCTAACTTTATACTAACGAATTTATATATATAGTTAAATATTTATATATTGTTTGTAATCTAAATTTTTAAGCAAAGACCTTACAATTCTTACATTGATTTCTTACAATTATATTAGTCCATCTGAACCATAACTTACATCTGCATATCCATCATAGTCTAGATCCATTTCTCCATAAATATCATCAATTATTCCGTCCCCATCATAATCTACCGCACAAGCAACTTCATCAACATATCCATCACCATTGTTATCAGCCGCCATAAAGAATTCATCTAAAACTCCATCACCATCATAGTCTACTCCCGATATAACTTCGTCTATCATTCCATCTCCGTCATAATCTACTGCCATAGAAATTTCATCTAAAATTCCGTCTCCATCATAATCTATGCCTGAGATAAACTCATCCATAACACCATCACCATCTGTATCTATTTCCATATATATATCATCTAAAATTCCGTCTCCGTTTGTATCTTCCATATTAACATAAGTATCTGTACTGCCATCTCCATCTGTATCAAATTGACCAAATACACTATCAATATATCCATCATCATCAAAATCTACACCTTGGATAGAACTATCAGCATATCCGTCTCCATCTGTGTCCATCTCTACATATATATCATCTCTCACGCCATCTCCATCCAAATCCATAGCTTTATATGCTGTATCATCTACTCCATCATTATCTAAATCTAAAAAATCAAACCCTGAATTTCCCCATCCATAATCTGACATAACCTAATTCCTCCTAATAACTATTTCACTTAAAAATTGCCACCTATTAAAAATACATTGGCATCATAAGTATTCATATTGCTGTCTATTGTTTTATAAATATTATCAACTAAATCCTTTTTTCTCATATTAGTCATATTATTTAAAGTCATCTGTTTGCTCACATATATGTCTGCTATTCTATCAAATAATATCTTCTTAACTTCTTCATTATTATGATTTGCATATTGTTTTCCTAAAACAATAAATAACTCACGTAAATTTTCATTTGCCTCATTTACATAATAAGGATACATATTGTCTATTAGATGATTTAATTTTTCTATAGCTTGATTCGTAAATAAGTTTAGCTTACTACTTTCAATCTCTTTACTTTTTTCATCCATTTTTTTATTACTATATAAATTCATTCCTTGCATAGCCAAGAATGGTATGGAAAGTCCTCCACCCATAACTACAGTAGACGCCACTGATACAGCCATTCCAATTCCCACTTGCTTATTTTTTATCTTTGTATTAAAGTCTCTAGTGTTAAATTCGCTATAAATCACAAAAGAAAGTTGACTTAAACATCTTTCTATTTCTGCCAAATGCCTATTGATTTGAGCAGCTAGTCCAAATAACTGCTTTTGTAGCATTCTAAAAACTTTCTTATCTATTTTCACATTATATTTATTAAATAATTCCACTTCACCATATTCAATAGCCTTAGGCATATAAGCTGATATTATATCAAACTGATTTCTCTGACTTTGAATCTGATAATAAAGCATATTTACTATATTTGCTCTATCCTCATCTGTAATATCTTTACTTAAAATATTGTCAATTTCCATCTTAGTGTAATAAAGATTCCCAAAAAAATTAAATAAAATCATATCATTTACAGACTTCGCCCAGTTCATATACATACTAGGGATACTACTTTTTTTAATCATTGTTTTTTTGCTATATACAAAAGCATCTCTCATAATCCTTGGTATTCTGTCACTCTTTAAATTTATATTTATTTTATTTGTTGCAAATCTTACTTCCACTTGAGTAAAATCTGAATGAATTTTTTTCACTTGATTATTTATAATAATATCTTTAATTTCACTATTTTTAATATCCAGCATTTTTTTGTTTGCAGATTTAAAAATACTAAAGTTATTTTCATCATGTTTTATAAAGAAAGGCATATTACTTGGTGTAAAGCCGATATTTTCACTATCTATATCCTCTAATTTATTTAATTCCAATTCATTCTTACTATTTGTGCTAGTATTAATAGTAAAAATATTCTTTCCATCAAAAAATACAAGTTCCTCGTCTAGTAACAATTTTAAACTCTTATCAAAATTTGATGATACTATTTTATTTTTTCTTGCTTTATTTATGAAAGTTAACTTATTATTGTGTTTTACTATAAATACTTCTGTATTTCTATAATCAATATCTTCTATTGTTCCACAAACATATCCATAAAAAATACTACTTCCACTTGGAAGATTTCCTATTTTTCTATTATTGTTTACTCTTTCTTCTAAATTTTCTTTTAGTTGTTTATTATTACTGAATATATATATTTCTCTTGAAATTACATCCTGATCTTTATTATAAAAATACCCTTTTAAATGAAGTTCTCTTCCTTCTATATGGCATATTTCCACATCATTTAAATCAATTTCAAAAGTACTATCTAAATTTTTTACAATAAATTTATTATCACACTTTTCCACACTACCTAATGCTAATTCTTTATCATCAATTTTAAAAATAGCTGCATCATCATTGAATTGAGCTATAACTTCTCTTTGATTTTCACAAAGATTTTTAAACTCTTCAAAAGATAATTTAATTATTAACCTATATGGTGTTATTTGTTCTGTAGATCCTTCACCAATTTGAAAAGGTAACTCATTGTGTTGAAGAACTACTGTTGAATCTTCTAATTTTAGAGTAAACTTTTGCTTGTTCCTAGAATAGCTATAATAATATTTTTTAGTTTCTTCTTTTTTAAATATTTTTGCATTTTCTTCTATTATGATATTACCTAAGTTAGTTATGAAAATTTTCTTATCACCTATGGATAATTTACCAAAATTTCCTAGTTCAAAATTACTCCCACTTTCATAAATAACTTTTTCCCCTAACCTTAACATGTTGTCCTCCTAAATTCTATATGTATGACTCATACTCTTCATATAATTCCTCTAATAATTTTGTGTATCTTCCAAACAAAGGTCTACTTTCAAGTTCCTTTTTGAAATAGCTATATCTACGGGCAAATTGTTCATAATATCCATCTTCAGCTAATTCTCTTATTTCATCTAACTCTAACTCATAATCTATGCTATAACCAAGTATATATGTATCTACATTAATATCTTCCAAATCCTCACATATATCCTTAGCAACTTGTGAATCTGTTGTATCTCCTACCTTTACTTTATACAGAGAATCTTCTTCTATTATTATTGCATTGATTTTTTTATTATTTAATGTCTTTCTATAAGATTCAGCATCTGATTTATATGTATAAGCTTCAGTATAAATTGCATAGTATTCGTCTGGACTTCCTTCTTTAATATAGAAATAATCTCTATATTCATTGGATGATGTTTTTACCTTTCTTTTAGCCTCTACTGACTTAATTAACTTAATGTTTGCAAGTTCATATTGATTAAAATCTTCTTCATTACCTTCAAAGTTTACGTTCGGAGTGTACCATGATTTCTCATAAAAATACTCTATATACTTATCTGATTTAAATATATACCCATATCTTGCAAATATTTCATTTCTTATATATCCTAACTCTTCATCACTATATTGTTCTAATTCTTCAACTGTTAAATATCTAGAGCTACTATCTGCAATAATGTAATCATCTATTTGTGCATCTGATACTTCTGGTTCTGTTTCTACCTCTTCCTCATAACTTTCTACTTGATTAACGCTTGCTTCTACTTCTGGTTTTTCTTTTTCAAAAGCTCCACTTCCATAAAGATAACCAATTCCAACACTTAAAATCACACATAATGATAAACCTATAATTGCAATTCTTTTTCCTTTTTTAGGAGTATTAGTAACTTCATATTCATCATCTTCATAAGAAACATGTTCATTTTCTTCTACATTTTGTTGTGAATTACAGACTTCTTGTTGATTTTCTATATGTGATGATTTTTTATTATATTTTTTGTTGCTATCTGTATTTTCTAAAATATAAATATACTCATCTATATCTATGTAATTAGAACTTTTTATTTTTCTCTTACTCAATGGATTTTCAATACATCTTTGATGACGGTTTTCTATTATTTTAATTCCATTATCATAAACCTTTTTACTTATGCCTATCTTATTAATTATAATATGTTGAATAAAATCACTATAATTAGTGGCTCCAAATTCTCCACCTATTAATAATCTTAATCCTCCATTTAGAAATAAAGCTTCTTTATCTCTAACTAAATCTAGTAATACAGTAGAGCAGATAAAGTTCTTTATTCCATCTATATCAAATCCAAATCCTTCATCATACTCTATTTCTTCTATTGTACAAGCTTCTTCATAAGCTCTTTCCATCCTATCAACTAGTACTTCATCATCAATTTCATTTAAAACTTTGATAAATCTAGTTTCAATATGATTTAATGTTTCATTATTAGAATATTGTGTTACTTCTAATTTATCTATATTTTTCTTTATATAATTAGTAGCCTTTACAACATCAGCTTTTATTAACTTTATAATTTCTTTAGAATCTATATTTGAAAATTCATCTAATCCATTTGAACCTAAATCATTTATAAAAATACTAAAAACTTCATTATATAAGTTTAATGTTTTGTAATCTTGTTCTAACTTTATTTTAATTTGATCATTGTCTAATTTATCATAAGAAGTGAATGTATTTCTATCTACATTATTGAAAGTTTTTCCTTCTGATTTGATTCCTCTCTCAACATAATCCCTACATTTTTTTGTTAATACTTCAATCTCCTCTTTGATTCTATCATCATTTGGAATATTCCCTGATTCAATCCATTTAAGAAGTAATCCTTCTTTATTTCTGATGCTTACTTTATAAAAAAGTACATTTGATTTTAAAGATGCAATATATTTGCTATCATCAAAATCACTTTTTTTCCACCTTAAAGATAAGTTTTTCTTTTGATTCTCATTTATCTTTTCTGACTGAATAGAAAGATTTGTAGCTATATTTAATGCTATATTCCTTATAATCTTTTCACACGATTCTTTTGACAAAATACTCACCCCATAACTAAAAATTCACTTAAAACATCGTATATTTTTACTATTTTTATATTTTTATATATATTATATCATTTTATAATTGCATTTAACATATAGATATGTTATTAATCGACTTAAATATAAATGAATTTTAGTATAAAAAATTCGCTTCGCCTGAGCGACGTGTCGGCGAAACACTTCATGTCTCCAAAATTTACTTTTTTACTATTTCTTAGACGCATTGATAATACTTTGACCTAGAAATTTTCCACAGATTTTGAAGCAATATAATTTCCTTGTACGTAAAATAAACCACCCGTTTTACGGGTGGTTCTGATTTGCAGCTATAAACTTATTTTCATTTTCATCATAAGGACAAATTATTTTACATTAGTTTAATAATTTATCTTGCATAACAGAATCTGTAACTGCATATGAGTCGTATACACTCGCAGATTTAAATCCGTTTTCGTAAGGAGCAATTGCACTGTTGTATTTTGAAAAAGTAACTTCTTCATCGTTTATATAATATTTGTATTCAAAGTCTTCTCCATCATAACTCATTTCTTCAACTGAACTAAAAGAAATTATTGTTGAAAGGTTAGATCCATTCCATTTGTAATAAGTACTGTAAGAATTTCCGAAACCAGACCAATAACTACAAATAACTCCATTTTTCTCTTGGTATTCAAATCCACCCCATTCGCCAAATTCGTCAACATATGTTACTTTTCCGTTGACATAAGCATATACTTTTCCACCTACTGCATGGTAATCTCCATCGAAAACAATAAGTTCAGGAATACTATCATTATTTATATATGCTAGATCGAATCCACGAGTAGAATAATCAGTAGTAAATTCATAAGATTTTAAGAAGTTATAATATGCTTTTAGTGCTGTACTTTTAAGCTTTATAGCTTCTTGTTTTTTCTTTTCTTCTTCTATTTTCCTATCACATGTTTCTATTAAAATATTTGCTTTTTCAATTTGACCAATTAGATTATCGTCATTTTCAATTGTATCAATAAGCTTCAATACTTTATTCTTTGCATCACTGTATTTACCATTATTAATTAAAACCTCTGCTTCAAGAAGGCTAGTTTCTACTTCTAATATATTAGCTTCTTTTTTTATAACTTCTGATTCACTTTCTATTTTTTCTATATCATCACATAGTGCTATTACTTCTTCTAGTTTACCCTCTTCTCTTAATCTCATTGCTTCTATTAGTTTTTGTATTTGATTATATAATGCATTAGCTTCTTTATCACCTTTTTTTTCTTCTATAGCTAAACTAAACATACCTTCAGCTTTTTCATATTCTTTACTAGCTACTGCTAGTTTTCCTTCTTCCATAGCTTTATCAAAAGCTTTATTTCCACATCCAGTCATTAAAATCATAGATAATAGTGGTATTATTAAATATTTTTTCATTTTCATAATCAATTTCATCCTTTTCCTTACTATTTTCTTTTTCTTCTATAGCTAAACTAAATAGTCCACTTGCTTTTTCATACTCCTTACTTGCTAAAGCCAATTTACCCTCTTCCATACTTTTATTAAAAGTAGAATTTGTACATCCTGTTAACATTAATGTACATACTTTATTATTCTATAATATTAGAAACTATTTTTTTGTCGATTTATGTCATTTATCAATTATTTTTTTATTTTTTTGTAGCGATATGTAAATCATGAGTTATTTTATCGTCAACAAAAGAAAAGACCACATTGAATATCACTTCAACGTGGTCTCTATATACTACTATTTCTTTAACATAATCACTTATAAACTTCTTATATTCTGGTAGATTTCTAATTAAAGCAAACTCCTTAAACTTTCCAAACATACTTCTAATTTGATTTTCTGTTGTATCTACTCATTCAATATCCTTATTTTCTATATATCTCGTATATTTTAAATTATCTTGTTTGATTTATCTAACGTATTATACATATTATTATCTTTCGCATAACTATATATAATGATTTATAAATTTATCATTTCTTCTTCAGAAAAATAATATTTTTCAAAAAGTTTACCAATCACTTCTCCACTTGGTTTTACCAGTTCTAAGCTTACACACCTTCTTTTCATATCTGCTACCTGCATTTCACTAATATTATAAATATGCTTTGTTTCTCTAACTAAATCTCGTATTGTCATTTTTAGTATACCTGTATCTATAAAATTTTTCACAATATACATTATACTTCCTTTATTCTTTTCATCTAAAGTTAATTTATTCAAATCAAATTCTAATAGTATTTCATCTAAATTTTCTGGCTTAATTGATTTTGTTACAGTTGTATATTTACCTTTTTTTTATTCAACTTATTACAGTTGTATACTCTCCAAAATATTCTGCAACTTGTGTTTGTGTAGCTTTTATAATTCCTTTATCTATTAAATCTAGTACATATTTTATATTAGAATATTTTAAATCCTTCTCCGTCATCTTGTCAAAATCATATTCTTGCAATATATATTTTATATTATCTGGACATTTAGGCTTAAGTTTTGTAAATTTATCATCTTTATTAGTTCGAATATTACTTATAATAGATGTATAGCTTTCCGTCTCTAGCGCAATCTGATCTTGCGACATTTTAATAATTTCATTGTCTATTAACATTATTAGATATTTTATTACTCTTAATGTCTCAATATCTGCCTGAGATGAATTTCCTGATAAGCAATTAGTTAAATATATATTTTTATCTAAATATTCTTGTATCAATTCTTTCTCAAAACTTAACGCTTCTTCTTCTGACAACTTATCTTTTTTAATACTATATTCCCAGCCTAATTCTTTTTTAAATTTTTCACATTCTAAATTTCGTATTCCCGTTGTAACTCTATTCCCTTTTCCTTTTCCAACATAAAATGGAGTTCCTTTTTCTATAAAAATACAATTCGTATCACTTGTCATAATTTCCTTAGAATTATCACTAATATACTCATATACATAATACTCTTTGTCCATTACTTACCTCCTAGGCCTATTTCATAAAAAAGTATTATCATAAATTTATGATAATACTTTTCGTGGATTTCAATGGTGGAGACGATTCACAAAAATCATAACCACGATTAAATTTATTCATATATAAAATTTTATATAAAATACGTCATAATTTATTTTTGCATCTGGAATATAGTGTTTTATATAACCTTCTTTATATATTATAAAAGTTGATTGCAAATGCACTAATCCCATATTGATTATAAACATTATTTCAATCATCATCAAATATTGTAGGAATTTTATTTTATATTTCTTTTATCATTGCTGGTGATAATACGTCATTAAGAGCTTCTGTCATAGTTGGATGTGCATAAACCCTATCTCTTAAATAAGTATACTTAACTTCCATATCTATAGCTAACTGAATTAAGTGTATAATCTCATTAGAATCTTCACATATCATAGTTGCTCCTAAAATCTTTTCACTATCTTTATCTATAACTATTTTTATAAATCCATCAGTTTTACCTATTTGTTTAGCTCTTGGTATAGCTTCTGTTGCCATTTTTGCAACTATTATGTTATATCCATTTGCTTTAGCTTCTTTTATATTCAATCCTACTTTAGAAAATGCAGGGTCTAAAAATAGTGAACTTGGCACATTTTTTCTATCCGATGTTTTTCTTGTTTTATCTTCAAATAAATGATTTCTTATTATACGATAATCATCTAGTGATATATATGTAAATTGAGGTCCTCCATTTACGTCACCTAATGCCCATATATTTTTAGTTGTAGTTTCTAATTTTTCATTTACTTTTATAAATCCTCTACTGTCTAATTCTACATTGGCATTATGTAAATTTAGATTATCAATGTTTGCTTTTCTACCTGTAGCAACTAAAACTATGTCACTACTTAATTCTCTTTCTTCATCCTCACCATTTTGCTTATATATTAACTTAGCTAATTGATTTTCTTCTTTTATTTCAATTATTGATACATCATTTAAAAATTTTACATTCCTCTTTTTAAGTATATTTACTACCTCTTGTGCATCATCATTGTCTTCTTTCGGAAGTATAGTTCTATGAGTATTAACAACTGTTACTTCACTACCAAATGATGCATATATTCCAGCAAATTCAAGACCTATATACCCTGCTCCTATTATAGTTATCTTACTGGGTAATTTATTTAATTTCATTAGAGTTTCATTTGTATAAACTATCTTTGAATTTTCTATTCCTTTTATATCTGGTATGTTAGGCTTTGAACCTGTATTTATAAATATTTTTTCTCCTTCTAATATAAGTACTTCATCTTCTATTGTATTTACTTCTATTGTATTTTCATTTATAAATGACCCTTGTCCAGTGAATATAGTTATATTTTCATTACTATTTAATTTATTATAATTTCCCATTCTTAATTTTGATATTAGTTCTTCTTTTTGATTTATTGATTCTTCATATTTTATTTCTTTTTCATTAAAACTATCTAAATTTTGATTTCTTATTATACTCGATTTGTTTTCTAATATTTTAGTTGGTATACATGCTTGATTTATGCATGTACCACCATACATTTCTTGAGACTTTTCTATTAATGCAATTTTCTGTCCTCTATTTGCTAAATCCACTGCTAATGTTTTTCCAGCTTTCCCAAATCCAATTATTATAGCGTCAAATTTATTTATCATATTATATACACCTTCCTGTTTACGTTACCTCTTATATTTATAGTATATAAATGATTTAAGATAATTTAAATTAGGCACTTTTTAGTAACCTTTAAGACTAATATCAAAATCTAAAATACACTAATCTACTTTTAAATTTTCAGTTAAATACTATACAAATGAATCTAAATTAATTTTCACAAGAAAGATTCTTATTACTCCAAGATATCATGTTTTCCATAATAGGAAGTAACTTTAATCCAGCTTCACTTAGGTAATATGTGGATTCTACTGTACCATTGATTGTCTTTTTATCATTTATAACTATATTATTTTGAATTAATAAATTTAACTGTTGTATAAGCATCTTTTTTGTACATCCATCAACTACTCTTTGTAATTCTCCAAATCTCATTTTATTATTTTGTAATTCCCATATTATTATAGCAATCCACTTTTTGCCTAATATATTTGATAAAGCTTCTACAGGACACTCATATATAATTTCATCTATATTATACATATTTTTATCTCCTATCTTAGTTACTTTTTAATTATTTAATCATATATTATATCATATTTTATATCATAAAAGAAATGCAGATATTATCGGCATTTCTTTTATTGCTTTCTTTATTTATATTTATTATTGTTGATATATAATACTTAACCGCCCTTTTATTTTAGTAATATAGTTTTTCTTTATTTATATAGCAATAATAACTTTTTTCATCAGTTTCTATAATTAGTGATCCATCATTTATGATTACTTCATTATTATCCTTTGAATCCATAAAAATCTCCTTATTTAATAAATTTAATTTTTTAATTCCTATATTAATTACATATTTGATAAATTTAAAATTTCTTCTAATAAATAAAAATGAGGAGGATTTATCTTATTTATATATTATATATTTTCATTATATGGATATATTTCTAAGTTATTATACTTCAATAGCTATTTTCTTGTATTTAACTTTTAGTTTAATGTATTTTTTAAATAATATTATTGCAATAATAAAAAAAATTAAGATACATTGTTCATCTAAAATATAAATTAAAATAAAAAACTACTAAGTAATAAACTTAGTAGTTTTCTTTTCTTTTTTCGTGGATTTCAATGGTGGAGACGAGCCTCATTGAACCCCCTATTAAATTATTTTATCTACATAATAACCATCATTACTATCAGCTTATTTTTTAAATATAATAAGTTAATAACAACTTCCTTCTCATATGAGTTAACTATTATAATAATATATTAAAACTAAACTTCCTTTACTTATATTTCTTTCTTATATTATAGTCTTTTTCTATTATAGCTTTCCAATCTTCATCCATAGCTTTATTATTTCTGCATTTAGAAATTGCACTATTCATAGCCTCATAAGTAATCTTTGTTCCTTCTTCATCACTTACATAGTTTGATGCAAACTCCTCAGATATACCAAAACTTTTAGCCGTTGATATGGCATCTATATTAGCTCCAATAAATAAAAATTGCCAATTATATTTTTCCTTTTGTTTAGTAATCATGCTTTTTATTTTTTCATAAGAATATTCCTTGCTAGAGTTTTCGTATCCATCTGTAGTTATAATAAATAGTACATTATCAGCCTTATTGTCTTCATCCTTAGACTTTTGAACATTTATCATATAATTAATTCCATATCCTATGGCATCTAATAAGGCAGTACATCCTCTTACATAATAATCCTTAGATGTTATATTTTTCACTTCTTTAATATCAACACTTTTGTGTAACATTTCTATCTCATCATCAAACAATATTGTAGTTACATTGGCATATCCTTTTTCTTCTTTCTGTTTTTTTATCATTGAGTTAAAGCCACCTATGGTATCACTTTCTAACCCAGACATTGAGCCACTTCTATCTAGTATAAAAACAACTTCTGTTAAATTTTTTTTCATAATTAAACCTCCCTAATTATCATTCTTCAATTTTATAAATAAAGAATACTAAATTTCAGGAGGTTATTGGTCGCTTCAAAAGCGACAAAACTTAAGTTGCTAATAACGGTTGATCAAAGGAGAAAAGTGCCTCGTTTATTAAATATATATCGTAATTTTTATTATATATAAAATACTCAATTATTAGGTCAAACTTACGACTAGAAGATAGACTATATCCTGCTTTTAAAAGTAAATCCTTTGTTTCATCTAAGGAAAGTTCCATGGCTATGGCTAAAGATAGAGCCGTAGTTTTTTTAGGATTATAGTTTTTATTACTGCGTATTTTAGAAAATAGCTTCCTATCCATATTTGCTCTCTTATAAACTTCTACATCACTTTTGCCTTTTTCATCTATTAGCCTTAACACCATTTCTGAAAAAGTTTCATCCATATTATTTAAAACGTCCTCTAAAGACCTATTTTTAAAACTTATTTCCTCACATGAATAATCACTGCTATAAATTTGAGAAAACTCATCTATATTTCTATTAACTTCTCTTCTATATATATACTCATCTTCATAAAACTCATCTATGTAATGACTGATATCTTTGTATAAATCCTCACTTAAACATACAGCATTTCTATCAAAAACAACAAGATAAATATCCATATCTTCAGTCATTAAAAATTCCTTAATTGTATCAACGGCAATATTTAAGGCCTCTTTCTTTGGATAACCATAAATTCCAGAAGATATTAAAGGAAAGGATATTGATTTTATATTGTTTTCCTTTGCAAGTTGTAGTGCAGTTTTGTATGCACTTTTTAAATACTCATCTTCATGGTAACTTCCACCACGCCATATTGGTCCTACTGTATGTATAATGTATTTTGCCTTTAGATTGTATCCCCTTGTAATAACTGAATTACCTACTTCACATTTACCTATTTGTTCACACGCTTTTTGTAATTCATATTCTCCTGCACATTTAAAAATAGCACCACAAACTCCTCCACCCATAATAAGGTTTGAGTTTGCAGCATTGACTATTGCATCTGTATCCATATTAGTTATGTCGTTATGTACAATTTGAAATGCCACTCTACTCCCCTCCTACACCATTTAATCTTTTATATTTACAAAACCTTTCTAAAAATGTTACCTTAGATTTTGTTTTTTAGACTTAACTCTTATATTTTATATTAATTTTATGTAAAAGTAGGTTATACAAATAAAAAACTAACAAATATATACTTCTTCTAATTCATTTTTTAATCCTTTATAAATGTATGTATTAATATATACGGTAGTTTCTTTGGTATATTTATACATTTTTCCTTATTAATATTAATATATCTTTAATATCATAATTAATTAAATTTTAATGATACGGGAGGATATACAATGAACCATGCAACTTTAATCACAGGTGCTTCCAGTGGAATAGGTTTGGAGTTTGCAAAGCTTTTTGCAAAAGATGGACATAATCTCGTCTTGGTTGCTAGAAATGAAGATAAATTAACTACTTTAAAAAATGAATTAGAAAAGCAATATGGTATACAAGTATATACATATAAAAAAGATTTATCTCAAAAAGATTCAGCCTACGATATATTCAACTATACATTAGAGAAGGAATTATTTATTGATATTCTTATTAATAATGCTGGATTTGGAGACTTTGGTAAATTTGCAGAATTAGATTTGCAAAAACAAACAGATATGGTACAAGTAAATATAACATCTCTTATGCAATTATGTCACTATTATCTAAATCCCATGTTGGAAAATAAATGTGGGAAAATATTAAACATAGCTTCCATTGCAGCATTTCAAGCAGGTCCATTAATGTCTATTTATTATGCAACAAAAGCTTTTGTTCTATCTTTCTCAGAGGCACTATCTGTTGAACTTAAAGGAAGTGGTGTATCTGTTATGGCATTATGTCCTGGACCTACTAACACAGAATTTAAAGAAAGAGCAAACCTTGAAAAGTCAGGATTATTTAAAAATATTAAAAACTCAACAGCAAAGGAAGTAGCAAAATACGGTTACAAAAAACTACAAACAAAGGGTACAGTTTTTATTCCAGGAATAATGAATAAAATTATTGTAAGTTCTTCTAAATTTTCACCGAGAAAAATAGTAACACATAGCGTATATCATATCCAAAAATAAGTACTATAATATAAATATTTATTTTTCTAAAAAATTTTCCAATATAAAAGGGTGTATCAAAAATGATACCCCCTTTCAAGTAATATGAATTTTAATTATTCTCTATTTTCCTATAATTATTTATGATTTTCTTACATTTCTAGATTTTTTTATGGTTGCTACCTTACTAGGAGGTTGCTTTTTTATAAATTTCAAATATTTATATATTTGTTCATCATTTTTCAATTTATCTATAGTATCTAATCTTATGGCTAGTTCCTTATTAGTATATAAAGCATGGATTTGTCTATGGCAATCTGAACATAGATATGATATATGCTCATCACTTCCACCTTCTTCTCTAGGTAGTAAATGATGTTTTGTTAATTTATCTATTTTTCTGTCACATAGTTCACATGTATTGTTCAATTTTTACAACTCCTTATGGTTTAAATATATAAATATTATTTGCCATTTTTAATAATCATTATGATACTATTTTTTAAACTGTATATTTTCTAAATTTCGTATAATACATATATTAAAAAAGAGATGTTAGTATTTATGCTAACATCTCTTTTTCATTAACTTATTTCAAGTACATTTTTCTTCAAATCATTTATAGTCATAATCAATTTATTTCTTTCCTCCACATGATTTTCAAATAAATCAATTATACCACCCACAGTTCTAAATGGATCTTCCATTAAAACTCTATTATCCTCTATAAAGCCATTCTTAACAACATAATCAACTATAAGCTTAACAAAATGTATCTGCTTAGAATTAAAGCTATCATTATTTAAAAACTCTGAAAAGGCTTCATTGGCAGCATTTCTATCAAGTCCTACTAACTTTCTAACAAGTTGAGTAACTGGTGTACTTCCAAATTCTTTTTCATAGTCTGAAGCATTTCCCAGTTGTTTTAAAAGTATATCTTCTAAAGTTTCAACATCTTGCTTAGTAATTCTTTTATTATTTCTTAACTTATATATGGCAAGTTCATCTTTATGGCTATTTAAATAATGCTCCACCTTCTTTTTGTAGTCCTTAAGGTCATTGGCATTATACATAGAATCATTAGTTTCCTCTGATATAATCATATCTGAAAATCCTGTATAATATATTTTTTGACTAGACTTTTCAATATATTTAAGTAAATCTCTAAGAGCTATACGCACTTCATCTAAAGCAAATATATCTGCACTTTCCCAAAATTCTTCACTCATAGCCTTTTCTATCATATGCTTTTGAGCTTGAACTTGTGGTATAGTTCCCAGCTTTGAAAGTTTCTCTGCCGTAGATATTACATTTTTTATTCCCTTAGTTGCATTATTATTTTGTAAATATGCTAAAGCTATACTATACATTACAATATCAAATCTTTTAGCCAACTCATCATCACCATAGGAAGTTATAAGTGGAGCTATATGATTTCTTATATCATCTTGAGCCACTGCCCCTATAACATTCCACTCACTTTCATTTTTGTAAATCTCCACATATTTCAAATGCATTCTAACTAAATAACTATCTTCATTTAAAGACTTCACAGCAGTTATCAATTCTTTTAATAAGTCTTTTCTAACCTTTGTATATTTCTCTTCACCATATCTAATATCTTGAAGTTCTTTTACTATACTAACCTTTAAATTAAATAGCTTTTCTGTAAGAGTTTCAACCTTACCACCTTCGTATCCCTTTGGATTAAACTTAAAGAATTCAATATTATTACCAAAATCAAATATTAAAAACTTCTCCTTATCCATTCCTACTCCAAGTAAATCAGGACAAAGTCTTGTACCTCTACCTATCATCTGCCAAAACTTAGTCTTACTTCTTACCTTCTTGAAGAATACTAAATTTAAAATCTCAGGTATATCAATACCAGTATCAAGCATATCAACGGAAACTGCTATTTGAGGATTTTTATTTTTATCAGAAAAATCATCAATTATAGAATCCACATACTCTATACTATAATCAACTGCCTTAGCAAAATCACTTCCGTATTGAGGATATAATTTATTAAATCTTTCAACTATCGCCTTAGCATGTCTAGTATTTTTAGCAAAGATTATAGTCTTACCTATTTTTTCTTCACCCTCAACCTTTAGACCTTCATTCATTAGCTTGTTCAAAACTAAATCTATGGTATCAGCATTGAATAACCACTCATTTACAGCAGTATTTCCTATTTCATCATCTATATTTTCATCATCACTGAAAGTTTCTTCAAACTCCAACTTTTCATCTTCACTAAGGTCATCATATTTTATACCATCTTCCATAACCTTAGTCTTAACTTCAATACTAGTATAATCAACTAAATATCCATCTTCCACTGCCTTATCATAATCATAAGCATAAGTTGGAACACCATTTTCCATATCAAATATAGAATAAGTATTTTTATCTATATCATCCTTTGGAGTGGCGGTAAGCCCTATTAAATAACTATCAAAATAATCAAATATGGACTTATACTTTTTATAAACACTTCTGTGAGACTCATCTATAATAATCAAATCAAAATGACCTGGTGTAAATAATCTCTTACCATCTTTAGACTTAGTATCATCAATAGCATTCATCATAGTTGGATAAGTAGAAAAAATCATTCTAGCTTCTTCTGGGTTATCCTTGCCATCAAGTAAATTACATAAAGCTAAGTTTGGAAGTAACTTAGAAAAGTTGTTTTTAGCTTGTTTAACAAGAGCCTTTCTATCTGCTAAGAATAAAACATTTTTAACCCAGTTATGTCTTGATAACACATCAACTAGGGAAATAGCCGTTCTTGTTTTACCCGTACCTGTGGCACAAACTAAAAGAGCCTTTCTTTGCTTCTTCTCAAAAGCTTCACATACTGAAGTTATAGCTTCCTTTTGATAATATCTATTAGATATATCATCATTTATCTTAATATTTTTTAGACTTTTTCTAGATATTCTTCTATCTATCATTAATTGAAGTTCACTTTTTTTGTAAAAACCATATACTCTTCTTTCAGAGTAATCATCACATATAAAAGTTTCAAAACCATTAGTATAAAAAATTATTGGTCTTTGATTATATTTTTTTTCTAAACAATCAGCATAAAGCTTAGCTTGAGTAGAGCCTACTTTTGGATCTCTACTTACTCTCTTTGCCTCAACTACTGCAAGAGGTTTTCCATTATCACCATATAAAACATAATCAACATATCCAATACCACTGGCATTTGGCATTCCTTCAACTTCAACTTCTTCACGAATATCTTTGTTAAATTCCCACCCTGCCAGTTTTAACTCTAAGTCAATGTATCTTTTTCTAGTTTCAAATTCACTTATTTCATCAACTTTGAAATCATAGTTTTCAGTGTTAGACTTTCTCTTTTCTGTTAGCTCTTTTCTTAGCTTTTCATTTTCTTTTATCATTTCTTCAAGTTTTTTATCTTTAGAGCTTAATCTTTCATAAAGGTCTTTAAGCTCCTCTGGTCTTGTTCTTTTTTCTTCACCTTGAAGTAATAAACTTTCGTCAAAGTCTGTGGCAGTGTATTCATCTGCATAACAATAATCTATCCAACTAACAAATTGATGTAGGTTATGAAGAGCTAGTATTGCTTCTTCCCTATCTATCATTTGGTTAGTATGAACTGATACGTTACCTAGCTTAACTATATATTTAAGCATAGGCAACATGTCATAATCTATAAGTTCTGTAAAAGTATTGTTATGAATTAGTGAGCTAAGATTTTCTTGATAAGGTATTCTTAAATCACTATCATTGGCATACAACCATTTTACAGCTAACTCCAAAGCCCTCCTTGTTATAGTTGCACAAGTTGAGGGACTTACTAATATACTTTTTTCTGCTTCTATACAAGCATTACTAAAACTTTTGAAATTTTTCTTGCTTAGTAAAAAGTTAAAGTTACTCAAAATTCTTCCCCCATTCTTATTTATTAAAATAGTTCTCCTTTAAATGCTTTTTGCATTAAAGAGTTAAAGTTATCTTCTAATTCTTTTAAGCTAGTTTCCATTTGTTGTTTTAATTTGTCGACTTGGTTAACAAAGTGTACAAATTCATTTTGAAGTTTCATTGGAGGGAAAATTAATTCATATGATTTTATTAAATTTGTATTTAAGTTAGGTTGACTTCCTCCTCTACCTAGATTTCTTAAGTCTTCATATGATAATTTAAGTTGATACCATACAAAATCCATATTCTCTTCTGGGTTAGGCAAAATAGAGGCACATGCTTGATTTGTAGTAGCTTCAATTCCAAGTTTTCCAGTCATACCTCTTGTTTTCCCTTGTCCATACATAGCTATTAATAAAGTTTCTTTAGGCAATAAGTTAACTGAACTATTATTATATCCTTCTTTAGTTATATACTCTTCAGTTTCATTAATTACAATTTCCTTTAATTCTGTTGTTTTTACCCAAGGTATCGTTCCATTTTCCCAATATATATTTTCTTTTCTACTTGGTGTTGCTCCAGTTTTTATTTCAAACTTAGAACCAATATTTGTTTTCTCCCATCCTTTAGGATTTGAAACCGGGTCACCAAACATTTCTATAAATCTTGATTTAACTAACTCATCCAATGCTTCTATTTGCTCTTTCCTTTTATCTATTAACTCCTGAGCTTTATCTAAAACTTCTACTATTTTCTTTTGATATTCAATAGAAGGCACTTCAATCTCTATATTTTTTAAATCTGTAACTGAGAAACTAGCTTGATTAACTGATTTTTTAGTTATTTTAGGTAACTTAGTTCTAAAAATAGGGTGATTAAAATAATAGTACATATATTTAGAATCAACTAAATTTTCATCCAATCTAATACATAATAAGTTCATACCATGTATTATTTTTTCTGAATTATTTTCTACAATAGCAGACTTTCCTAAATGTTTTTCACTATTTATATGAGACATTAATATATCTCCTGTATCTAAAAGATATTCTTCAAATTTACCTAATTCAAATATATCTGCATAACCCATTCTATCTAAGTCAATTTTAGAATTAGCAATGGTTTCTATTCTAGTTATAGGATATCCTTTAGCATTATCAAATTGTTTTATATTAGCTCCATTCCTAATAAATTTTGATACATCATCTAATTTATACTTAATCATACCCTACACCTCTAGCATTCTTTCTAATTCTTCTAATCCAACAGCTATCTCTTTCTCAAGCTCTTTAACTCTATTCATAATAACTTTAGGTGCATCATATACTACTTCTTCATAAACTATCTCTTTATACTTATTAATAGATAAATCATATCCGTTCTCTCTTATTTCTTCCACATCAACAAAGAAACTTTGTTCTGTTTTCTTTCTATCAACTTCCTTATCAAGATTATTAAATCTTTCAATTATATCATTTATATCATTATCTTCTATTTCAGTTCTCTTATCATCTAAAGAGTATCCATCTGCCTTCATATCATAGAACCATACCTTATCAGTTCCACCAGTGTTAGTTTTTGTAAATATCATTATGGCAGTTGAAACTCCTGCATACGGTTTAAACACTCCACTTGGCATAGATATTATGGCTTCTAGTTTATGATTTTCTACTATTTCTTTTCTTATATCCTTATGCCCTTTTGTACTTCCAAATAATACTCCATCTGGAACTATTGAAGCACATCTTCCACCTACTTTTAAAGTTCTTAAGAATAGTGCTAAGAATAATAATTCAGTTTTCTTTGTTTTAGTTACTTTTAATAAGTCTGCACTTACTGCTTCATAATCTAAACTTCCTTTGAATGGTGGGTTAGCAAGTATTAATGTATATTTATCTTTGTCAGTATTTACTTCTGATAATGAGTCTTTGTATTCTATATTAGGATTATCAACACCATGTAACATCATGTTCATAGCACCTATTCTAAGCATAGTTCTATCCATATCAAATCCATAGAACATATTATTATTAAAATGCTCTTTTAATCCTTGTACTAAAAATAATTCTGGGTGATTATCTCTTAAGTATTGTTGTGATGATACTAAGAAACCTGCACTACCTGCTGCTGGGTCAACTATTATATCTTCTGGTGTTGGTTTCATAAGGTTTACTATCATGTCTATTATGTGACGAGGTGTTCTAAACTGTCCGTTAGTTCCTGCTGTTGCAACTTTTGATAGTAAGTATTCGTATAAGTCACCCTTTGTATCTTTGTCCTTTTTTAAGTCTATGTTGTTTATTCCATCAACTATTTTAGATAACATAAGAGGAGTTGGTATTTTGAATATTGCATCTCCCATGTATTTTGCATATGCTGATTCTTTATTTCCATGTAATTTTTTTATGAAAGGGAATACTTCATTTTGTACTATTTCATACATTTTTTCTGCATTTCCTTCGTTTGCAAATTTGCTCCATCTTAAATGTTGTTGCTCATCATTGAATATTCTGTCGTAAGGTACTCCTAAAAGCATTGCTTCTGCTTCGTTTTTTGTTTCTACTTCATCTAGCCCTTTGATGAATAATAAATATGTGAATTGTTCTATTACTTCCAGTGGATTTGTAAGTCCTCCAGTCCAGAAGGTTTCCCATATTTTATCTACTTTGCTTCTTAATTCGCCTGTAATCATTATAATTTTCCTCCAACCTATATATCTTAATATTAAGTATTTTCTTTTTAAATTTTAAAGTATATTATACCTTAATTTTATACTAAAAATAATATTTCAAATAGGGTTATTTTAGATTATAAAAAAGATACTGACTGTTTAATCAGTATCTTTTTTCATCTTTATTTTTATATTTATATATTAACATAAATTTTCACTCATTTTTAATATTTTGTCGAAATGTTGCAAAGTATATTAAATAAGCTCATAAGTTATTTTTATTAATATCTAAATAAATATTTAATATTATTAAAGGGTGTATCAAAAATGATACACCCTTTAATAATTTTCCTACTCATTTTATATGATAGTTTAAATTCTACCACTACCACCACACTTAAAGCACACTCCATCTTCTATATGTTTATACATCCTTATACTTCCACTACCGCCACATTTATCACATACTCTATTTGATTGTGTATATATGGTTTTATTAGTTGTACTTTGTGTACTTCTATTTTCAAGGCCAGATTTGCCACATGCTGGACAGTGTACCATCCATTTTTCTTTAGTTGGCTTGTGATATTGTTTTTGTGGTAAATCGTGTTTAATTAACTTATTAGAAGAATTACATATACAATGACTTTTTACCCAGAAACTACCACATTCTTCACAAGTATAGTGATACTTGCTATTATTACCCTGTGTTGTTCCAAGCTCTATATCTACATTTAAACTCCCACACTGCCAACAAGTCTCATATTCATCATAGAACCATTCCATAATCATACTAATCCAAGTTATAAAGTTGTTGCTATTTTCATTTGTTAAAGCAAAGGAACCTATTCTATGTTTAAAGGTAGTATCATGGCCAAAATATCTATAATTTTCTTTATCAATACAATGAATTATAAATGATCCACTAGATTTATATTCTGTATTTATAAGTGCATTGTAGTATTTATCAACTGCTGTTTCTTTCATATCCCTTATAAATAAATCATTGGATTCTAAATAGTTATGATACTTTGCATCTAAGTAGAAATTCTTTATTTTATCTCTACACTTTACTATAAATGTAAAATCAGGTCTTAGCTTTTTATCTGCTAATACTAATGTTTTATTATATATAATTTCAATGCTTACTTCTTGTTTATCATACATAAAATATTGTGTTTGTTTAAATGGAAGATTATGATTTAATATTACTTTAAATCCATACATGGACCCATTATTTTTAATATATTCATTTAAATTTTTTATTATATTTTTACTATCTACCAATCTCCATCCTTGCTCTTTTATCATGATTTTAATCATTTTAAAAAATGACCAAGTTTCAAATATATCATATACTTCTTTTAAATTTAGTTCTTCACTGCCTAGTTCATCTAATTCAAAGTTATTTTCTTCATTAAATGATTTTATTTTTGTATAAATACCTTTGTACCATTTATCATGTAAAAATATTTGTGTCAGTTTTAATGGCTCATATGGCATATTAATATTTTTATATATTCTAAATAGTGATAGATTTAAGTATTTATTTATTATTTCTATACATTTGTTGTAGTTACTTTTTTCACTATTGAAAGATGCTATATTTTCTAATATTTTAGCTTTTTTATTTGCTAATCTTATCTCATATCCATCATTAGAAGAAATATTTGTACTTATAATTGTACTTAATTCCTTATTAGCCTTTTTTATTAACTCATCACAGTTTGCAATATTTGTGTCTACAAGTTTCTTTATATTTATTAAAAAAGAATATATGGCTCTATTTTCATAGGTATCTTTATTCTCAACAGATACAGATGATATAAATTTATTTTTAAATGGATACATTTCTTTTTCTATTAATATTTTTCGATTTACTTTTTTTATCTTATGATAAGGAAGTTTCACTTCTTCTTTTGTAAGAGTTACACTTGGATTAAGTTCTATATTTTCAATGCATTTTTGAATATCCATAAGAAAATCAAGTAACTTTATAGAAAAGTTTGATTCTTTATTTTTTGTATTTAAGTACACACTAGAAGAATTATCTACTGCCAAATCTTTATTTATGTTTAGCAACATATCTACCATATCTTCATACATATCTTGAGATATTATAGATGGTTTTACTAGTATGGGTTCAGACTTATAAATTTGTTCTTTCTTATCATTTAGAACAAATACTTTAAAAAATCCAGCTTTACTAATTCCAATTTCTTCTTCACCTTCACAAGATTTATGATAAAAGTATCCTGTATCTTCATCATAAATCAAGTTTATTTTTGTATCTTCACTTCCTATGAAAACACTCAGATTATTTGTATTATGAAAGTTATTTAACTTTATTCCTATATGTAATAATCTTTTACTTATTTCTTCCCTTGAATACTGAGTAATACAAAGTTTATTATCTATTTTTTCCTTAATATTTTTATATAGACTTATCTTTCCACTAGGATTTATATCTATTAATGCCACATCAATATTCATTAATATACACCCCAGAAGCTTAGTACGTTATCTTCTTTTGATAATTTATCCATCTTATTTAATTTAGAGTTAACATTTTCACTGCATATTGTTTTACATCTATTATTTAACTCATTCCAAACTAAATATTTTTCATCATTTTTACTTTTAAATGAAGTGTTTATTCTAGGTAATACTTTTAAGTATATTAAGTCACTTATGATGCTTTTTCTATCTATATCAAAATCATAGCTTTCCATATTCATAAGGTATTTTCTTATATGTTTTTCACCTCTATTATTAAAGTCGCTATCTAAGTTTATAAGGAATTGGTCATTTATATATTCTATTTCATTAATTATTTCTTCACTATTTTCACTTAAAGTAATATTTTTCATATCAAAAGAATCAGCTTTAACAAATTTTTGTTCTATTATTTCTAATTCATTTTCATTTATATTTTCTCTATTATCCTTACATAGTTCTATAACAAAACTTCTATCTATTACCTTTGGACTTATATGTTTTGTTGTTTCATCTACATTCATAGTTCCTATAAATCTTACATTTTTAGGTATTTCAAATAATGCAGGATACTTCTCTATGAAATTTATTCTCTTCTTTAAATTTATCATTTCTTTAGTGTATTCTTTTTCATTTTCCTCACACCATTTTGATAATTCTTCACTAGTTACACTAACTTTATCTCCACTCATTAAGTTTATAGTATATGATATTTCCTCTAGTATTTCATCGTATATAGCCTTACTGTATAGCTCTATAACAGGAGATTCATTATTAGCTTCTAACTTACTTAAAAATTCTGCAAAGTAATATTCTATATGGGCTAAATTCATTTCATCTAAGCAAATTAGATGTAACTTGTCTTTATTTTTCTTAGCTTCCACAAGGGCATCTAAGAAAGGTGTTGGTACATAGGCTTGTTCTATTGGATTATAAAACCCTAATAAATCCTCTGTATCTGTCCAACTTGGTTTTACTGGTATAATCTTAACCTCTCCTCCAATTGCCTTAGAAAAAGCTGTTACTAGACTTGTTTTTCCCGTTCCTGATGGTCCTGATAATATTGTAAGTTCCTTAGATTGTATTGCTAGTAAAAATCTTCTTATTATATCATCACTATATACTAACTTTTCATTATTTCTTATGTATAGTTTTAAATATTCAAATATTTCCTTACAGCTATAATTAGAGTACTCTCCGTCTAGTTTGTCTTCATTACTTTCTTTATTAAATGAATTAAATCCAAAGAAAGCAAGCTTATTAGCTAGTTGCTCCATTTCAAATTGCTTTGCTTCTATTTCTTTTTCTCTTTCTATCATATCTCTTTCTAGGTCTAGTTTGGCTTTTTCAAGACTAGCTAACTCTTCTTTACTAGAATTAATATTATCTATTAAATCTCTATGCAAATTATTAAATGATTCATAAAACTGTTTTGTTGCCCATAATTTCACATTATCCATGTTAGATACATCCAATGCTAAATCACCATCTAATGCTATATTTTCTATTGGAATATTGGCATCATTAAGGAATTGCTTATAGTATGTTAGTTTTTTTATTGTATTTCCTCTTATTTGGATTACTTGCTCTGGTTTTATTTTATTTATGGAAGGCTTAAAATATATAAAGTCTCCTTTTTTTAAATCGTCTCTTAAATCTTCTTTTACATTTTTTTTATTAAAGTATACATCCCATTTCTTGCCATCTAACTTATATATTTGTTTAATATTATTTGGTGAGCAAATGGTTACAAATCCATCTCCATTTTCTGTTATATTATCTATTCGACCTAAAATATAATCACTTTTAAAAACTTCATTTAAAAGGTAATTTATTCTCTTTTCTTCTTCTATTTCATTTATAATATCTTTGCTTAATTCTACCGTCATACATATCCCCTTGTATTTATTTTATATATATATTATTATAACATATACTTCTGCAATGCTCTTGCTTATTCATATCATTTTGTATGTTTTTATATTAATTTGTAGATAATAAATGATTTTATTAATAAAAAAATCACATTGAATATCTCTTCAATGTGATTTTCATATAATATCATAGTTTAATTACTATGCCATGTATATCTCCAATCAGAACTTAGGTATATCTAGCTATTTTTATATAGTTTACTTTATAATAATTTTAATCTAATACAACTCTATTATGGCTTTTATCTTATCTTCACATTTTGCTGTAATAATACATTTATCATCTTTCTCATAGTAATAGCATTCAACTTTCTCACCGTAGACGATTTCTTTTTTGTAGATAATTCTCACATTATCAAAAGTCCTATTTCTATAAACTTCCTCTGGCAAAATCTCATATACCATATGAAGATAATTTAAATTGTGCATATGATTATTCACATCTATATCTCTTCTTTGGATATCATATTCCTTTTTGAAAAGATAGTCTTCACATTTAACATTTTTACTATCTTCAATTTCTTCACTAAATACTGATTTATCAAGTTCAGACTCATATAAGTTTGCAATATCTTCTGTCAGTCTTACTGGTCTTCTTCTATCAATATCCACAAGTATCCATCTTGATGTTCCTATGGCAATTGTATTTCCCTCTTTATCTTTTAGCTCAAAGTCACGATAGGCATATATTCTTTCTATTTTTCTTGACCATGTTTGTGCCTTTATTTCATCACCATACTTAGGTCTTTTTATAATTTGTATCTTCCAATCTAAAATCATCCATGCTCTTTTATTAGTTTCTATTTGAAAAACACCATATGCCACAGAGTCACTATGAAGGGCTGATACATCTTGCATTATTGCCAAGATTGCTTTATTATTTGCTTCGTAATTTTTTCCTATATCTTCTAAGCCAATTTTGTAATTGTTACTGTATATCATAAATATTCACCTTTCTATTTAGTTCATCATCTTTTATGGATGAATTTTTAACTTATAGTTAATATAACCATAATATGTTATTATTAACAAAATAATATACTTTGAATACTCATGCTGTTATATGGATATTTATTTTTTAATTAGGCTATGTTATCCAAATAATAATATAAATTATAATCCTGTTAAATAAATAGAATTAGAGCAATAATATTAAAAAGCCTAATGTGTGGTTATTTTCATTATATTTAATATTCAATTTTATCTTTTTTATTTAACCATATCTGTTGAACTTCAACACACTCTTTTCTATTCATCTGTACCATTTTTAAAGTTTCTTCATTTGGAAGTCTTAGCCACTCATACATAAAATCATCTCTAAATCCTATATTTGCTGTGTCCTTTGGTGTTGCACCATAGTATACAGTTTTAATATTAGACCACATAATAGCTCCTAAGCACATTGGACAAGGGTATGCTGAAGTATACAGTTCACATCCACTTAAATCAAAGGTATTTAAGTTTTTACATGTATTTCTTATTGCATTTACTTCTCCATGGCAAGTTGGGTCATTGTCTGATGTTACTGTATTATAGCCTTGACCTACTATTTCACCATCTTTAACTATTATACATCCAAAACATCCACCTTTATTATTTTCCATTGAGTATTTAGCTAGTTCGTTGGCTTTTTTCATATATTCATTCATATTTTAAAGCTCCTTTATATAAATTAAAATTTTATTTTTTAATTTAATCTTTATATAAATTTATGCTTTATTAAAAACCTTAGAAGTTTTATATAGTATAGAAATTAAAATGTTAAAAAAGTAGATAACATCATTGTATACATCAAGTAAGAACTGGAATATACTTTAAAAGTAAATTTATTTTTTGAGGTGATCTATAGAATGAATAATATAAATAATAAGAAGAATACTAAGTACTTCTGTGAGGAAGAGATAGGTAAAGTACTAAAACTTGTGATAAATCCATTTTTAGAGACACATGTAGAAAAAGGATTTATTGAGGGTGAAAATAATCAATCTATATACTATGAGTCTTATAAAGTTGAAAATCCTAAGGCTAATATCGTATTATGTCATGGGCTTACGGAATCTATAGAAAAGTACAAAGAACTTATATATTACTTTTTAAAAGACGGATTTTCTGTATATGCCATTGAACACAGAGGTCATGGTAAATCAGGCTGTCTTGCTAATTTAAATATCGTTGATGAAACTCAAGTAAATGTAGAAAAGTTTGATTATTATGTAAATGATTTAAAATCTTTTATAGATAATATAGTCATGCCTAGTAAGGGAGATACATGAATTACTATAACTTTTTACTAGAAAGTAGGGAGTATCAAAAAGGTGGTGTGTCCTATAATTGGCTAAATACATCATTTAAAGCCATAAAAGAAATTATAGATAATGCTCATAAGGTAAAGATACCTGTTATGCTGTGTCAAGCTGGTAAAGATACATATGTTAAGCCAAATGGTCATAATAAGTTTGCACAAAAGGTAAATAATTGTGAATTAAAGATATATGAAGATTCAAAGCATGAAATATACTGGGAAAAAGATTATATAATGCATCCATATTTAGATGATGTTTTTAGTTTCTATAATAAGAATATATAGTAATGTTCTTATTTCATATCATCTGTTGAAAGGATAAGATGTGATTATAGATGTATACAACCTCTTAATTTTGCCGTTAGGAATTACAAATGAAATTTAATTATAATGTTCAGAGTGAGGTTAGAAATAAATGTTTATAGATTTAAAAGATATAAAGTATGAAGTGTTAATAGATGTAAGAAGTTATGAAGAATATAAGCAAATGCCATTATGCCATTATAACATTCCTATTATAAATCAAGAATATCATGAGTTTCTTAAAAATCATATATACCTAGCTATATTAATAATATTATATGGGTTAATTAAAAATAGAAAAATGATTAGGCAAGAACTATTAAATAAATCTAATAATAGAAAAAATACACTAGTTATAGCTTGTTCTCAAGGGAGATTAAGAAGTCCTATAGTGTATATATATTCCAGATTGATAGGCATAGAAAGTAAGATACTTAAAGGAGGAATAAAGCAATACTATCAACCTAAGAGAACTAAAAATAAATGGATGAGTTGGTTTGAAATATAAAATAGACTAAAGAATTAATCTATATTTATCACCAAGTAAGCTAACATAGCCTAAATTTAACGTGTTGTACATATAGAGTATGTTATACGCTAAAAAATCCATTGAGACTGTAAAGTTTTTTCTGTAAATAGCTTTCTATGATAATTTTGTTAAGGCGTAGATATAATAAGTATTATCTATGCCTTAATTTAATATTAAAATTTATTTAATTGCACTCCAAATAAACCTTATGAAAAGGCGTTTTTTGAACAATTATTTATATATTCATTATAGCCTTCCTTCATACATTATAGACAGCTCTCCATAAACTTTTACCCAATTTCTAAGAGGTAGAGTCCATTTTTAGTTCCTTGAAATGTAGCTAAGTATAATGCCTTAAGTAAGGCTACATCACTTGGAAATACACTACGTTGACGGTTTAATCGGCGATAGCTACTATTGAGACTTTCAATTGCATTTGTTGTATATATAACCTTTCTAACATCCGCTGAAAAATGTACAGCATCAATAAATAATATAGGATAGACCTCACTCAGCGGACGCTGTTGCCAATCATGTATTTTAGGAAGTAACTTATCGGTTATATCAGAAACCATACCATCACTAATTTCAAACCCATAAATATCATCAATTTGTAACTGACCACATTTGCTTCGCACCATTTTCGACTTACTGCCATTTCTAGAATTAGAAGATTCGTTTCTTTCATATGGTTCGTAACCTAAGTGATTATCTAGTTCTGCTTTAAGCATACTTTCTATAGTTGCACCTAGTAAATCCTTTAATGCATCTTGAATGTCCTCAGCACTTTGAATATCGTATTCTTCAATTAAACTTGCTATTATATTTCTTTTTCTCATAATAAAACAGCCTCCTATAATAATTTAATATTATCATAGAAAGCTGTTAAATTTTGTATTTACAGACTTTTTTTCACACACCCTAATCATTAATAATAGCACTATGAGTATCATACCCTGCATATCCGTCTGCACTTAGCCCCCTTGATTTTTGATAAGCTATTACGGCAGCCTTAGTTTTACTTCCAAAACTTCCATCAGCCTCAATCCCATGTCCTCTATTAATCAATGCTTTTTGCAGCCATACTACGTGATCACCTTTGTTGCCTATTTTCAAATAATGTTTCTTAACAGCAGATTTAGTAGCTGGTCCATAAAGGCCATCTACAACCAATTTACATTTATATACATTATTGAGAGTAGTTTGCAAGTATCTAACTATGTACTTTCCTTCTTTAGGTTGCTCAGTTTGCTCAGGTTCTTCCTTTGGTGTGTTTCTATTTGACATGTAATTTTTTATAAGAGGATAAAAATTATTAACAAAGGCATTTTTTGAATTTCCAAATCCCATGAAGTTTGTTCCTGGGCAAGTTTTTCTAGATTTGCTTGTAGAGTAATCTCCTAGATATGTTCCACCACTTGTAAACCATGCATGTGGTCTAATTGTGGAAGTAGAAGGCGTTAGATTTAACTTTTCACACAGTATGCCATACACTGCTATGATAGCTTCTTTTTGTGATACCTTCATTGTATCTTTATTTTTGTCAAAATCTCCATAAATTTCAATACAAATTTTATTAGTATTCCACCCTGTTATACCTACTGGAGTTTTGTTAATATCCCTTCCTGTTGTTATCTTGCCATTGGGAAAAATATTAAAATGCTGTGCTATACATGCCCATCCCATACTTTTGCCATAAGAGTTAAGATTTATAGTTCTTGTTAATTCATCTTCTGTATTTCCATTTGATTTATAGAAACAATCGTAATTAGGTAGTGCCATATGATGAACTTGCAATCCATTTACTTTACGTGTTATTTTTAGATTCTTTATATAACTTTCAAATTCACTTATGGTGTCAAATCGTGTGAATCCACTTCTTGTTTCACTCATATTCCTCAGCTCCTTATTTTTACAAAATTCGCTTCACCTGAGCGACGTGTCGGCGAAACACTTCATGTCGCCAACGACCTAAAAACCAGGTCCGTTGCTCAAAATAAACACCCTAGATGATTTACTCTAGGGCGCCTATTTTTAACTAAAGATTCACTTGGCTTAAGCAACTGCCTGGGTGCTTTACTTAAATATAAAACTATCTAATATTAAGAATATTCTTCGATAATTCATTTATACTATCTGTCAAACCTTGCATTTTAGCTTCTATGCGAATCAATAAATACATTGATATGGCAATGGGAAATCCTAGGTTTGCAATCATAGTAGATATGTTATCCATATACACACTTCCTAACTATACTTCTAAGTCGTACTCAGTAGTATTGCTATCAACTATTTTTGCAGATTCACATTGAGCTATATCATATCCCTTTGGCAGGAATATGTTTTTATCTTTAATTATGTTCATAGCATCTAGGATTTCTTCTTCTTCCAAATCTTCTCTAGGATCATCCACAGTTACAGTGAAACTATTACCCATTGTATTTTTAAAAGTCATTAAAAGCTTTCTCTCTTTCATAATTTAACCTCCTAAAATATAAACTATTCAGATAAAGATGTGTTATCAACTCTGTTAACACCACTTAGTGTATGCTCTTGTAATCCGTCTATAGCATTTACAACAGCCATTATGTTTTCGTTAGAAGCACCTGATTTTATACTTGAATAAGTTTTTGTTTTTATTACTCTATCTCCATTTAAGTCTGTCCCATGATCAAATTTAACTTTGATAGCAGAAGCATTGGGTGTAGAAATTACTGCCATAATATTACCTCCTTTTAATATATAGTTAAGTAAGCTTACTTTCTAATTACATAGTATACGAAAATCTTTGTATGTAGTTATAACGCATGTATAAAACATTTGTCTAAAATATTTACTCATAAATTTAGATTTCACTTCTGGCTATTCGGTGAATTTGGCTTACGGACAGTTGGTATATTTGAGACAGCTCTCTGGCATTGAACCCATCATAAGCCATTTTGATTTTTCTATTTCGTGATTGTTTTTTCAATGATTTGTAGGAAGGTATGTAAAGTAAATCCCCTCCATATACTTTGCTAATTTCTATAAAATCTTCCATACCTACAATTTCCACCATAGGCCTCAAAATATCTGATACATCCTCCTTTTTTATCTCCATAGCATCCTCCTTTTTTATTTCCATAACAACCTCATTTTTATTAATTATCATAGATTCTATAATTTAGCTTGCGTCCCTTAAGCTCAATACCGTAGTCTTTAGTCATTTCCAGAATTCTACTGCCTATTGCTTCATCAATTTCCAACAGCTCACTACCACACTTTTCCGTACTGATAATCATGGCTAAATTATTGAAATATCTATAATTTACTATTTCAAATATTATATTTATATCGCTAGAGGTGATATTTCCTTTAAACAAATCATCAATCAACAGCACCTTACATTCCTTGTATCTGTTCATGATTTTTTCATACACATCCATATTCATAACATTTTGCTTGATTTTCATAATACTATCTCTATATCCCATATAGATCACACCTACACCATTTTTCATAAGTTCGTTGGCTATGGCAAAACTAAGGTGAGACTTACCACCACCTACACTTCCCATAAAAATAACACTGTTCTTGCGATTATCCTTAATACTTTCAAAATCTTTCACATATTGTCTAGCCATGTTATAAGAATTAAAAACTTGCATATTCCTAGCATAATCAAAATTATCAAAAGTCTTATTAGCAAACTCTTTACTTATGCCACTTTTTGCAAGTATTCTTTCCGCTTCTCTTATATCCTTACAACTACAAGGAACTGCTCCATCATCTGTAAGTATATATGTGACATCCCTACACTTTGCACACTTGTACTTTTCTGTACCATGTTCTTCTTCATCATTAGCTATAGAGTTCTTTAACTTTTCTAAGCTGTTCTTCGCTTGGTTTTTCATAGAGAGAATCATCTTCTCCTTTAACTGAGCTGGCAAATTTGCCCTTTGAATATACTCCAAATCCATATTTCTTCCCCTCTCCCTTTTTACTCATCTCTGGTCTTTGCTTATCTTTTTTATTTCCTCTTTCTCTTATTTCTTCTTTTCCTTCACTTTCTTTTCTTCCTGTTCTATCTTCCCTTTCCTTTATCTCTTTTAAAAACAACTTCCTAATCTCTTCCCTAGTAATATCCTCCAAAATAACCTTCAGCAGTGACACATCATCTACTCTTTTTAATTCTGAGGAAATACAATCAATAATAGGCTTTCCCCCCAGCTTATTCATATTGTACTTCGCCCAGTGAACAATGGCTATTTCATGGGTATTTTTATTGTATTTTATCATATGGTATTCATTTTCAAATTTTTCCATTAACATAGCCACCTGGGTAGTACTAATCCCTGTAAAAAAAGCTATCTCTTTCATAAGAATCTTATATACACCTATCTGAGTGGTATTTCCATTAGTTAAAAAAAAATAAACAACAGCTTCTCCTCTACACTAAATCTCTCCATAATTTTATCATCCTTCCAAAAGGATAAATAAACATGTCTGTAAATAGCCATCTAAAAAACCTCCTATTTAATTTTAAATACTCTGCTACTGCTAATTTTAGAGTATTTCTTATAAATCTCTGGCTCTTCTTCTTTCAAACTCTTAGTATCAAGAGAAGTCCTCACTGATTTTTTCCAAGTGATTTTTCTATTTTTCACATAAGCTATTTCATTCTCCTTCATAAGAGACATTATGGTATGCTCTATTATGTCCTTTTCACTTTTCAACTTAGAAATAGAATCGACTATCTCATCATATCTTGACAAACTTTCCTGCAAATCATCACTTAGCACTACAGCTTCATCTACTGTATCCATATAAGCTTCTCTTATAAGCTTTCCATACTCAGCACTTCCCACAGGTGCCCCTATCTTATTTCCTTTGTTCTTCCCAAACACTCTTTTCATCTCTACATCTCCTCAATATTAAATTCTCTAAGTATTTTTTCCATAAAATATGCCACACCCTGTGGTGTAAGGTATATGGTCTCCTTAATATTAGTGCCATCTTTACTATTTCTCACATAACGTTTCACTTCAAATAGCCCCTTAGCTATATACTCATCCTTAGCATAGTTTCTATCATTTTCTCTGTAAGTATATCCCCTATTATTAAACCAGCTATGTACCTTATTTCTGCCAAAGGGTACACCTCTACTTTTTATCATTTTTGCAAAATCACCAATCTTCACCACTGTACTACTAACATTAGCTTCATCATCTACTATTTCTTCATTTTCATCAACACACTCCATCTTGTCTTCTAGAGATTTTAGATATTTCTCTTGAAAACTCAAAAGCTCTTTTTGAGACTGAATATTTTTTAGTAAATAATCTAAATTACTCTTATAATAGTTCATGATAATCCTCCTTATTTTAATCTAAGCTAAGTTTTAAGACTTATTTCTTAAACTTATATCTAAAGTATATATTTTAGAAAATTGAAACTTTGCCAAAGTCCAACTTTTTATATTATTTATTAAAAAAAGCCGCGACAAATGCCACAGCTTAGTATTTTAAATACATAGACTTATAAAGCTTTTTAATAATAAATTTTTCATAGCCTCTTCTATATGTTTTTCTGATAAAGTTTGATATTTTTTGCATAAATATTGGTGAATTTTTTTAACACTACCATCTAGACCTGTATCTTCTTTTTCTACTAAATAAGAAAACACATCTCTTTCTAAATCATCGTCCACCATAGATTTAAACTGCTCTACATAAGTTAATATTTGAGAATCACTTTTCATCATCATTCTAAGAGCTAGTTTGCTTTTTGATAAAATAGTTCTATATTCACAAAGATTAGTAGGTAATGAATACGTTTTCATAACATCTTTAAAACAACTTCTATCTACACAGTAATAAGTAAGTTCTCCCATATTAAACTTCTTATTTTCTTTATAATATAATAAAAATTCCATAATTCTATTTTGTCTATTAGTATCTAATTCCTTATTACAATTAACAGTATGTTCAAATGCCTCCATCACATTGTAATTTTTCACGTTTTTTATATAGTTTTCCATCCACTCATGTTCTTGTAAAAGCATATCATAAGCAATTAAATTTTCCATGTTTTTATTATCTCCAAAAGATATATACTCCCTCATGGAGAAAATCATCCTGAGACCAACATTCCAATCTCTGCTTTCTACTAGGACTTTGGTCCTGCAAATATTCGTCTTTATAATTTCCTCATTGTTTAAATTATAAAGATTGTCGTATATAGTATTTATATTTTCAGCCACCTTTTCCATATCAAAGGCTTCTATCATCTGTGGGTTATTCTTTAATGATTGATTAAAGTTAGATCTATACATTTGAGTAATCTCATAAATTTTTCTGTCAATTAATATTGGATTAGTCAATGTGTCAATTGCCTTTAGGGCTTCTGTTTTCTTTCTCTGTATTATGTATGTGGATAAATTAACTCTCTTGTCTGGATAATATTGATTAAAAACATCCATAGCTCTTTGTAGTGAACCTAGCTTAATATTGATTTCTCTAAGTATGTCATCTTTAGGTAAAAATAAATTTTCTTCTATAGTTCTTATGATTGTTATCATTTTAGTAAGGCTGTTGATTACGTCCTTAGGTAAATTATTATATTTTTCGTTTCCCCTTATCATATGTAGTACCATATCCCCCTATGGTTTTTTCTTTTTATTTTTTATTTTTTTACTTTTCATTTTCATTTTTATTTTGTTCACTTATGGTGTACGATTCTATGACGTTACGTAATCTAAGCATATTTTTTGATAGAGTATATATATCTATTTCTTTAAGGTTAGAGTCACGAAATAAATATAATAATAATAGCTTATCTTTATTTTTAGCCATATATTTTTACCTCCCCTTTATATGCTACTTATTTAATATGAATATATCCCTTTATAAGCAAGACCAATAAAATAGCCTTATTATGTGTATAAAACACTTGTCTAATTATATTGTCAAAACCATGAGATAAATCATCTATAGTAGTTATTAGATTCTCATAACTACAATCTTTCTCATTTTCAATTTTAAGAATTGCTTCAAATATACGCCATTCATCATCTGTGATTGTATTTTTTATTTCCTCTATAGATTTTTCATAATGACTGTCTATATCTTCTTCACATGTGATTTTCATGTCATCTTTGTATCTATTAAGTATTTCATTATATCCATAATTTGTAGTTTCATTGTTTATATCCATAATAACTTTTAGAAATTCCTTAGTATTACATAAAACTGTACTATAATTACAAAACCTATCATTAAACTTTATATATTTACCAGTGTTAAAAATTCCTTCCATATTAGAATTCATCCATCTTCTATTATTTAAATAGTATGTAATATTATTTATAGTTATATTATTATGATTATAAAAATGATCAAACTTTAGCCGTTTATACATATCATCATCCTCAAATTTTTTCCCCAAGAAATTCTCATTAAAATCTATTATTGCCTTAGAGTCATATGCATCTCCATCTTTAATTTTTGGATAAATAAATATGTCCCTCCTAAAAGTTGCTTTAAGTAATTTCTTCAAATTAATTTTAGACATAGATATCTCATCCTTTTTTATACGCAAATGACAAAATCTATAATTATTTACTATGTCTAAAAGTATAGTTATTCTAAAAATATAGTATGTATCATATTTATCCTCCTTATATGGAAAATTACTTTTTTTCAGTAAATTTTCTTTATTTTTTCTTCTTTTTATATAAGCACGTATAGTTTCCTTATACCCTTTGTCAGATATATAAAAGTTTTCCATCATCTTGTTTAATATTTTTTCAGAGTAACCCATTTCTCTAAAAATTCCTAGTATATTTTCTGTTGGATATGATAAGTTATCTTCTATTATATCTAAACATTTATCAAACTCTTCTATTCTATGTATTCTTCTTTTAAATTTTGACATATATTCCCCCTTATAGATATATTATAACATCTAATATAGTGCAATTTTTCTCCCTTTTTTTGAGTAGATAAATATAAATAGGGAGATTATTTGATATAATTATCTAGTGTAAAATTTTTAATAAATAAAGTATATATCTATTTAAATCATCTACTTTTAAATTTTGGTGTAAAGATATACTATTTTAAGAAATAAAGGGGTTTATATGTTAACATTAATGAGATTTAATATTTTTGTGATATTTATATTAATATATGGATATATTTTCACTCGTCTAAGAAAAATAAATGAATTATAAAGTAGTATTTGAATTTATCATTTGTTTTATCCATATTATTTATAATTGCATTGACAGCCTTTCCTGTCACCACATCCTTCAAACTTGATTTTAATCTAAATATTATTCCTTTTAAGACAATTATCCATTATTTATTGGGGTTTAATTTGATAGAGTTCTTGGCCAATATTTTAGGTAATATTATAATATTTGTGCTTTTTGAATTTTTCCTTTTTATTTTGGAAAAAGGTGATGTGAAAATTACTCTTGCTATATGCCTATTGTTTACTATAGTTGTAGAGGTGCTTCAATTGATGCTACCTATGAGGATGACGGATATAAATGATGTGATGTTCGCTAAGATTTATAATATAAGAAGTTTAAAATTGTTGTATAATACTACCTTTTTTGATAAAATTAGTATAAGGTAAATAAAAAAGTGAAAGTAGTAATATGAGGTTTTTATGAAGATAATTAAAGATATCGCTTGGGATTATTATAAGATTGATAATTGTCAAGATTTTGATAAGGAAAAAGTTGGAAAATGGATGTATTTTTTCGAAAAAAAAAGATTTAGAAACTGTTTCTAATATTTGTAAATCAGCAATAGAGAGAAATATAGTTCAATGTTGCAAACATAATAATAAATTTGGATGTGAAAGTAGTCCATACGGAAATGGAAATTCTGGAGTGGCTTGCTTCTATTTGCATTTCGACGATATTCATACCCACAAAAAAATACTTGAATTCTTTTTGGAAAATAACTTAATCAAAAAAACAAAAACTGGTAAACTATATAATATCTCCTTTAAACTGGACAACCAGACACTTTCCAATCAATATGGAACTAGCTTTAATAGTACAATTAAACTATCTGATTTTATTAATTTAGAATCTGGAGCATGGATTTATAATAAATAAATATGCTGGAAATATAATTAAAATACAAAGTTTAATATTGAAAAATTTAAGTAAAATTACTCGATTTTAATATATTATGAATCAAAGTATATAAAAATAGCCATACATATTGATACTATCAAATGTTTGGCTATTTTTGTTTCAAATTTATCACATAATTATCTAATATGTTCTATTTATTAAATCCATTGGGATTTTTACTATATAAGCCATTATATAACTTTTGCTTCTATTTCTTTATATCCATTAGGATTTCCACTTTGCCATCTCCATGCGTCTCTACACATATCTTCCACATCAAACTTAGCTTCCCAACCAAGCTCTTCATTAGCTTTACTTGGATCTGCATAACACATAGCCACATCCCCTGGTCTTCTGTCTACTATTTTATAAACAACTTCTCTACCACTTGCCTTGCTAAATGCATTCACCATATCTAACACACTATATCCATTTCCAGTTCCTAGATTATAAGTAACTAACCCTGGTAGACTATCTAATTTATCTAAAGCTTTTAAATGACCTTGTGCTAAGTCTACAACATGTATATAATCCCTAACTCCTGTACCATCAGGTGTATCATAATCATCGCCAAATACACTTAATTGATCTAGCTTACCAACTGCAACTTGAGAAACATAAGGCATTAAATTGTTTGGTATATCATTAGGATCTTCCCCTATTAATCCACTTTCATGAGCTCCCACAGGATTGAAGTATCTAAGAATTGCCACATTTAAATCTTTGTCTGCTTTGCACATATCTCTTAACATATCTTCTATCATAAGCTTTGTTGCACCATAAGGATTTGTTGTACTTAGTGGGAAATCCTCTGTAATAGGACAAGTGTGAGGATCTCCATAGACTGTTGCTGATGAACTAAATACAAACTTCTTAACATCATATTTTTTCATTAAAGTTAAAACTGTTAAAGTATTTCCTATGTTATTTTTGTAATACTCCAAAGGTTTTGCAACAGATTCTCCCACTGCCTTAAATGCTGCAAAATGTATTACAGAGTCTATATTATTTTCTTTGAAAACTACTTCTAAGGCTTCTTCATCAATAGTATCTAATTCATAAAATTTAAAATCTTTATTTGTTATTTCTTTAATTCTATCTAATACTATTGGACAACTATTTGAAAAATTGTCCACGATTACTACATCTTTTTCTCCTTCCAATAATTCCACTACAGTGTGGCTACCTATATATCCTGCTCCACCAGTTACTAAAACTGCCATATTTACTCCCCCTTATTACTGTCTATTCTAAAGGAGGTAACAAAAATGTTCCCCTCCTTTAGATGTCTTGATTTCCTTGAATTTAATATTATATTTTTATTATTTATATTCTATTTATTCAGCAGTAACTGCTATTTCTTCTAGGATATCTTTTTCCATATTCACTGCTTTACTTCTCAAAAATTCTATAAAATCATCTCTAAGTTCTGGTCTTTTTAATGCAAAATCAACAGTAGCTTCTAAGAACCCTAGCTTATCACCTACATCATATCTTCTTCCCTCAAAGTTATATGCATATATGGCTTCTTTAGTAGCCAAAGTTTGAAGAGCATCAGTAAGTTGTATTTCCCCACCTTTTCCTGGCTCTTGATTTTCTAATATATTAAATATTTCTGGTGTTATTATGTATCTTCCAAGTATTGCTATGTTAGATGGAGCCTCTTCCACAGCTGGTTTTTCCACCATATCTTTTACTTTGTATACTCTGTCTTCTATATGTTTAACATCAAGTATTCCATACTTATTCACGTTTTCTTTATCAACTTCTTGAACTCCTATTATGGAAGTTTTGTATTCATCATAAGCATTTATCATTTGTTTTAAACAAGGAGTTTCAGCATCTACTATATCATCTCCAAGTAAAACTGCAAAAGGCTCATCCCCTATAAAACTTTTTGCACAGTGCACTGCATGTCCTAAACCTTTCGGTTCCTTTTGTCTTATGTAGTATATGTTTACCATGTTAGATATATTTTGAACCATTTCTAACATTTCTTTTTTATTTTTTTGTTCTAATTCTAACTCTAATTCAACAGATCTATCGAAGTGATCTTCTATAGATTTTTTATTACGACCTGTTACTATTAGTATCTCTTCTATTCCAGATGCTATAGCCTCTTCTATTATGTATTGCAGTGTTGGCTTATCTACTATTGGTAGCATCTCTTTTGCCTGTGCTTTTGTTGCAGGTAAAAATCTTGTTCCTAGTCCTGCTGCTGGTATTATTGCTTTTCTTACTGTATTTTTTTTCATATATTCCTCCCATGCTATTGAATTAAGGGTATAACATTTTTGTTATACCCTTAATTATATCCTACTTTGACTTGTTCTTCATAATTTACATTCTTATTTTTTAAAATATTTTTAAGTTTTTCCAATACTGGAACTAACGTACAACCTATTGCAAAAAATATTACACTAAAAGTGCTTATACTCATAGGTGCTTGTGGTATTTCCAGTGATTTTGGTCCCATAATAACCGTATATATAGATCCTAACATAAGACCTATAATACAATATATTGTCTGTGATCTATATTTTCTAAGTAAAGACCTAACACCCCTAACTGTTGCAAAAATACCAACTAAAATACCTATGCAAAATATCACTATTCCTGGTAAATATTCTAAGTTTAATTTAAATATTTCTTTTATTCCATTAAGTATTGGTGTATAAAGACCAAATATTAGTAATATGGTAGATCCTGATATTCCAGGTAAAACCATGGCTGATATAGCTACCATACCAGATATAAATATATAAAATCCAAGTCCTATACTTAAATTTTCAAACTTAATAGAAAAACTATGATTACTCCCTGTCATTGGGTTAAAATAAGTAATTGCACAAACTACAATTACTCCTATTATTAAAAATATTATATTTTTATAGTTTCCTTTTAGTGTTTTTCTTTCTGATTTAATTATTAACGGAATAGAGGCTATTATAAATCCTAAAAATAAAGAACTTATTTGATATATATTTTTTTCAAATATATATGTTATAAATAATACAGATAATATAAATCCTACTACCCATCCTATTCCTATTTTTGATAAAAACTTTAAAGCACTTAATCTATCTGACTTATTCCCAGATATTAAGTTGTTTAAGGAGTTTACGAAATCGTCATAAAAACTTAGTATAAATGCTATGGTACCTCCTGACACTCCTGGCACACTATCTGCTAGTGCCATACAAAAACCTCTGATGAAATTTAATACATACATATATTTCTCCTATAAATTATAAAATTGTATGATACATAAAATCAATTTTCAATGTTTATTTTAATAATCTAGTAAATTTAAAACAAGATAGCCAAAAACTTTACAGCTGGCTATCTCTTTTATTAATATTAATCTCTATTAAATAAATATCTTATAACTTTTGAATTAAAGAAATTATCTTCTTGTTTCATATTCTCTTCCAAATAAAATCGTAATATAAAATAAGTCTGGAATATGAAATTTAATTAAATTGTTATTTTATGAAAAAATCACCTTAAATAAAATAAATTATCCTTTAATTCTTGATAAACTTTTGTTTTAATTGTTCTAAGCCACTTAACGCTATATCATCTTTTAATAAAATACAACTAAAAGCATAAGTAAATGGTGATATTATTATGGATATAATTATTACTAAAATATAATTATCTATAATTAATTTTATTATAACTATTGGTATAGACATAAATATAACTGAAACAATATATTTTTTTAAAGACAGTGTAATATATTGTATTTTTATATCTTTACATTCCTTATTTATAACTATAGATTCCATAATAACTAATATAGATTCAGATATACACCATGATATTGCAGCTCCTATGTATGAAATTTTTGGAACTAGTATTATATTTAAAACTACACTTATAATCGCAGTAATAATTTGTATTTTTAATGCTGCTTTCTCTTTTCTATGAGGTATTAATATTTGATTAACTTGCCAACCTCCAATTGAATTTACAACTACTAATATACTAATTATTTTTAATGAATAACTCGCTGGAATAAACTCTTCTCCACCTAAAAATATCATTATTTCTTTAGATAATAGGAATATACCTACTATACACGGTAATCCTATTATATATATATAATTTATAGACTTAGAAATAATTTTTTTATATGATTCATAATCATTTTTTATTAAATAAGCTGTTCTAGGAATAAGTACTGTTATAAGAGAATTTGTTATACTAAGTGCTATTCCTAATACAGTTTTACTCCTTAAATAAAATGCTAAATCTTGTGAAGATCCATATCCTATAAATAATTGATCTAATTGAGTATATAAAGAAACAATTAGAGTTGTTAAAAAATATACCCTTAATTCTCTTAAATATTTTAATGTCTCTAATTTATATATCTTTTTATATATATATTTTTTAGTATTTAGATAGTTTAAAATATTATTAAGACATATACCAAATATATTTATTCCTGCATAAAATATATAATCATTACTACTTTTTACCATAATAAACATAAGTATAACACTTATAATTTTAAATGTTATATTTCTGATGGTTATATAACTATATTCCTCTATACCTTGATAAAACCAATCTATTGAAAATATATTTAATATTAACATACTCACCATCATTAAATGTAGTTTTAATTCATTCTCAAACCTAGATAAATTAAATATAATTAATAAATATACTATTATAGCTATAATAGATAATATAAATTGAATCAAAATTAGATTCCAAAATGTATTAGTTAAATCCTCTTTTTTATCTCTATTTCGTGCAATTTCTCTTATACCATATCTTGGTATACCAAAAGCTGAAATAAGTATAAACCAATTTACGATTGATGTTGCAAAATTAACTTTACCTATATTTTCAGATCCTAATGTGTATGATAAATATGGTGCTGTAATTAAAGGAAATATTATGTTTGTACTTGTCAATATCGAATTATATATAAAGTTTTTCTTTATAGATTTATTTTTCATATTTTCATTTCCTATTATAAAATTCTAATCTCTATTAAATAAATCTCTTGTATAAACTTTTTCCTCTACATCCATCAAATCATCTGATAATCTATTAGATACTATAACATCTGAAATTTTCTTAAATTCTTCAAAATCTCTTATAACTCTTGAGTTAAAGAAATTATCTTCTTCTAAAACTGGCTCATATACTACAACTTCTATACCTTTAGCTTTTATTCTTTTCATTATTCCTTGTATAGAAGATGCTCTAAAGTTATCTGAACCACTCTTCATTACTAATCTATTAATACCTACAATTTTAGGATTTTTCTTTATTATCATATCCGCTATATGATCTTTTCTTGTCCTATTAGCATCAACTATTGCTGCTATTATATTATTAGGTACGTCTTCATAGTTTGCTCTTAACTGTTTTGTATCCTTTGGTAAACAATATCCACCGTATCCAAATGAAGGATTGTTATAATGAGAACCAATTCTAGGATCTAGTCCAACACCTTCTATGATTTGTTTTGTGTTTAATCCTCTTACCTCTGCGTATGTATCTAGTTCATTAAAGTATGATACTCTAAGTGCAAGATATGTATTTGAGAATAATTTTACAGCTTCAGCTTCTGTTGAACCAGTAAATAACATTGGTATCTCTTCTTTTATTGCTCCTTCTGCTAAAAGATTTGCAAATTTTTGAGCTCTTTCTGATTCTTCACCAACTATTATTCTTGAAGGATATAAGTTATCATATAGAGCTTTTCCTTCTCTTAAAAATTCTGGTGAGAATATTATATTATCTGTTTCAAACATTTTCTTTACTTTTTCTGTATATCCAACTGGAACTGTTGATTTTATTACCATTGTAGCCTCTGGATTTATAGCTAAAACATTAGCTATAACTGATTCTACAGTTCTTGTATTAAAATAATTTAAGTCCGGATCATAGTTTGTTGGAGTTGATATTATTACATAGTTTGCATCTTGGTATGCTTTATATGCATCAGTTGTAGCTACTAAGTTTAAATCTTTAGTAGCTAGATATTCTTCAATCTCCTTATCTACTATTGGAGATTTTTTATTATTTATCATGTCTACTTTTTCTTGAATTATATCTACTGCTACTACTTCATGATTTTGAGATAGTAGTATTGCATTTGATAATCCAACGTATCCTGTACCTGCTATTGCTATTTTCATGTTTAATATCTCACTTTCAAGTTTTAATTTACAATATCTTATAGAGTTTATCAAAAGTTAAGTATTATAAATCCATAATCAAATTCATTAATATTATTTTTTTAAAATTTTGATTCATTCTTTAATAAATACTCTTTTTTGCTTATATAATTCAATCCATTCGTATTTAATGAATTATTTTTTATTTTATTCTTATATATATCTATAGTACCTATGATTTTTACTAGATTTCCTTCTATTACTACATTCCCATCTAAAAAACTTTTTGTAACTACACTACCTGCTGCTACAATAGTATTTTTGTCAATTACAACACCTGGTAAAATTATAGATCCAAATCCTATAAAACAATTATTTGCTATTTTTATTTTTCCAAAAACATCTGTTGCATCTGATATAACTTTTATAGCTGAATTATCATGAGTTATAAATTTAACCCTTACTGAAACAGTTATATTATCTCCAAATTATAGTAAATATGGTTCTACAGAAATCAATGGTGAAAAAGCTCTCTTATTTTTACTAACTTTAACTCCTCTTGGATCATAATTTGAGGTTTAATTTCATTAATTTTTCTTTTTTCCAACTAACCTATAGAATATATCTTTTAATTTATATAAATAATAATTCACTCTTTAATAACTACTTTACTTTTTGACTTCAAATAAATTTTTATATTTTATTTTCCAATCAAAGTTTTCATAAGCATAATTTCTCATTGTTTGACTTATATTATTTTTATAAGCCAAACTTTCATAAAATTTAATAATCTTGTGTATATCTATAGGAGTATCATTGCCATCAAATGTAAGAATAAAATCCTCATTCCCTTTAAACCCTGGATCTTTTATCGCTGAAATAAATGGAATTCCTCTTGCACAATATTCTCTTGATTTTAATGGAGCCTTATATTTTATACCTACTCTATGATCACCTAATGCTCCTATAGCGATATCTGAACATTCAAAGTACATATCTAATTCTTCACCTGTTTTAACTCCTTCAAAAGAAACATAATTCTCAAGATTATATTTATCAACCATATGTTTTAAGTTATTTTCTTTTTCTACAGGTCCTACTAATTTAAGTTTTACAATTTTATCTAAATTATTTTGACTATAGTATTCTTTTAACCCCATTATTAGCCTATCATATCCATTAGATTTTCTTATGAAAGAAACAGCTAACAATTCTATACATTCTTTTTCTAAATAATATTTATGCTCTGTATATTTTATACTATCTATATCTACACAATTATCTATAAATGTTGCTTCTATATTAAAAACTCTGTCTACCTTATTTGAAGATATAATTACATTATCTACATATTTATGGATAAACTGTCTAAAAAATTTGTCTATAATCATTTTCTTCTTATCTACATCTTTATCATAAGGATACGTAGGAATGTCTAAATAAATTTTAACATTTAATTTTTTGATTTTTTTTAAAAACATAATAAGCATCATATCGGATAATGCATACCTTATATATACACTATCTATATTATTTTGTTTAATTAAATCTATAATCTTTTTATTATACATATGTAATCTTTTATCAATTCTTCCTTTAAACTTACATATTAATTTTTTTTCTCCACAATCATCTACTAAATAAAATTTATCGTCCTCACAAAAACTATACATTACCTTATTTCCATTTGCCTTAATGGCTTTAACTTGTCCTATAATTTTTTTCTCTACACCTATAGACTCTTTATTTTTTATATCTACGAATGTAATATATAATATATTCATAATCAAATCTAACTCCTATAAATTATATATAAAATCTTTTAATTTACCGCTATCTTTCTTTATTACGCCTCCTTAATGTATTTTGTAATCTATGTCATTTTTTTAAATTTTATTAATCACTTCTTCAAGTTTTTTATTTTCATATTTTGTTAAATTTTCTCTAATTATATTTTGAAATTTAATGACTTTCTAGTTCATTTCGGAGATTTTTTTAAAGTTAACCTCATCAAATATATACTTTTTTCTTATTAATACCTATAGATTATACAAAGTCTTTTCTATCATTACACATACTCTCTTTTATAACTTGAATTTTCTATATGTTTTTAATCATTTCCTAATACAATATTGGAAATTATCAATCTTTTTAAAATCTTTTCTTATGAATGTGGTATAAATGTAAATATATTTCCATTTACATATTTTAAACCTTCATTCCTAGATATTGATAATCATTTTTTACTTATTTTTATACGTCTATAATTGAAAAATATATCTTCTAAGATATTTATCTACTTTATCATGATTATCCTGTGAAACAATTAAAACTTCAAAATTTTTATTTTCTTGATTTTCTAAACTATCAAATAATCTTTTTATTTCTTTTTATCTTGTTCCTAGTGTTGGTAATATTAAACTTATCATTTGTAACTCCTTTGTTATTAAACTGATAAAATGTAACTAATCCAATATTCATCCAAAAGAACAGTTCTCTCCAATAACTACTACTAAACATTAATCTTGTAAAACTATATATAAACATAATAGCAACACAAACTTTAAATAATTCATCATGTTTACAATACTTAATATATTTTTTAAATAATACTATGAATAGTATTATTAAACCTATTACTCCAAATATACCAAAATCTAAACATACCTCTATAAATAAATTATGTGGATATATAATTCCTGTTGAATCCTCAAAATACCCTAATCCATGTGGCATAAATCCTGAATTTACTATCATATTTTTTGCAAGTATATATATATCATCTCTACCTGATGATTGAGTTATTATTCCCTTAAGACCATCCTGAAGTGTTAGTACATGTTTAGTTAAAGAATATGAATTTATTCCAATTTTATTCAATTTGTCAACCAATGTTATCAATATATCATTTAAATTTAATACTAAATACATAATACTTACAAAAGCTATTATTAATTTACTAATACTAATCAAAATATTTGTTTTCTTTAAATTTATTATCTCATAATAAGCAAATATAAATAAAACTATAAGCATTGAAGATCTATTTCCAAAAATTACAATTTCTATAAAAGAAACAATCATAAGTATCAGTGAAATAAATCTGTATTTATCTTTAATTACGTAATAATTCATTGAAAATCCCATAAATGAATAAGTAAGATTAATACCCAGATCCATATACTCTATTGTACCTATGTAGTCTCCTAAGTAAATATTCAATATTAAAAGTCCAATTATTCCTGTATAATTCCAGTATTTCATTAAACTCTCATAATTGCTAATCATCATTGCAAAATAAATCCCTAAAATTCCAAATCTAATAAATAACATATACATATCTAAAACCTTAGTAGTATATGGTACAAATAAAGCATTTACTATAAAAACAATACTTAAAGCCAAGCTAATTAATATAAATTTAATATTAATTAGTCGATTTATATAAACAGAATATATAAATAAACTTGCTATAAAAATCCAAAAAAATACTGTACTCCCAATGACTTTTACTACTGGCATCGTAATTACGTTCGCAAACATGAATAATACAAATATTAAGGAATTTTTATAATCTAAATTAACATTTTTATGTTTTTCTATCATATTACTCACCTACTAAAATTAATTTTACATATTTATTAATTTATATATATATAGAATTCAAATCTATCCAAACTAATTATTTTTTATTTATAAATAAAGTCTCAATTATTTTTATTATTTCGTTTATACATGTCGTATCCATTTTAGCATCTGATGGTAAACATATCCCTCTATTAAATAAATCATCATATACACTACCTTCTTCTAATGAACTAAAAAACTTATAATCCTTAAAGAAATATTTCCTAGGCTTCCCACACATATCTAGTCTCTATATTTTCTTCTTCTAAAGCTAACATTATATATAATAGCTTGACCTTAGAACTTTCCTTATATAGTGCAAGCAGATAATCTGTAATTAGAATCACCAAAGTCACAAATATTCATAATTTCTATATCTTTAAAATCTTCTTTGTAAACCTCGTATATCTCTTTATTTTTAGCAATTCTACCATCTAAAACTTTAAGTTGTCCTCTATCAATCCCTGCAACAACATTACTCATTCTATAGTTAAACCCTAACTCCTTGTTTTCATAATGTCTTTGTACTTCTCTTGATTGAGTTATCCAAAAAAGATCTTTTTTAAGGATTTAAAAAATCCTTGTGATTTAGGATTAGAGTTTTATATTTGCCCACCCATATCTATTATTTCTTTATCATAAAAACCTTTATTTTGTGTTGCAACATAAAAGTCTCTTTGGTTTATTTTGGTTAATCATAAAAATCACAATCTATCTTTCTAATATTTTTTGTAATGCCTTTACTAAAAATGCTCGTCTTTTATTAAATAAATTATTTCTATATTTGTCCCATATATCCGAATATATTTTAAATGATTCAATTTCAAATATATCATTCAATACTCTTAACTGAACGATATGTAAATCATGGTAAAATGGACTAGTTATCATACTACTATTATCATACATACTCCAATATCCATTATCAAAATCATTCAAAGTTCTTTCTAAAGTATCTAATGATTTATTTAAAATTTGTTTCTTTTCTATATCATTAGTAAGTTTTACATAGTCATATAGCCCAAATAAAGCAAATATCCATCCATTAAGTATTGTAGGCAGATGCGTACTTTCTTGGAAAAATACATCGTTATTATTATATAACGTAGTTCCTCCATCTTTTATAGATTTCAGCATAAATTCTATAGCATTTTTAGCTGCAGTTAAATATCTTTCATCTTCAAATGTAATATATGCTCTTATCAATAAAGAACATCCTTCCCCTTGAGACATTGCTGAATATGGATTATCTGGATAAATATGAGAAAATGTATTCCAAGCTCCGCTTTCTTCCTGATTATCAACAGCCCAGTCCGCAATTAGTTTAAATTTTTCTAAAAAAATTTCTTTTCTTTCCATAAGGTATAAATCATAACTCCCTAATCCATATTGAAAGATTGCAATAGGAAATTCTATTATATCACCATTAGCAATTTTAGTTTTAGGAATTTCAATAATCTCTAAGTTATCATCTTTTGTTACTTTTTCCGTTAAATCATTATAATAACCTTCAATTTTATGCTTTGAATATATTTTACCTACACCTTGATTAACATGATATATACTGTTACCTTTAACCATGTTATACCATTTTTTTATATTATACATATTAATATTTTTCATCATTATCACCTATCTTTATTTCAAATGTTCTATAAATTCTTTCATAACATAGTCTGGTGAGTATATTAGGGATTTATCTATGCAATTTATTTTCATATCAATGATAATCTTTGGATTATTTGCAATATAGATAAGTTTATCCTCCAAGTCTTCTTGAGATAAAAATTCAAAACCTATACCCGTTTTATTTTCATCAATTACATCATTGAAATTATTCCATCTAGAGGCTAATACTGGAACTCCAGCAAAATAACTATCTATAATAGATCCTGGAATACCTTCTGTCTTATATCTCGTAGGGAATAATTGTACAAAATAATTTTTTATTACATCAACTGATTTTTTTGAATCTACAAATCCACAGTATTTTATATATTGTGGGCTTATTTTTATAATTTCTTCAAATCTATCTTTATATCTATTATCGATAGGACCGTATATATCTAAATTAAATACTGTCCTTCCCATCTTAGTGTTAATATTAACTATTGAATTAATAGCATCTTCTATGCCTTTTCCTTGAGTAACTCTAGAAAACATACATAATTTATATGGTTCAACATAAGTTGTAGTTAATTCAGTTTTATTCATTAATTTTAATCTTTTAAAATTATTCATAATATGTACATTGTTAAAACCTAAACTTTCTAAAGATTTTTTCATTGATTTAGTTTCAACATAAATTCCTGAAAACTTATGTAAACATAATTTTACTAATTTATATTTACATAGATAATCATAAAGCCATCCGCCAATAACTATATAATGAATTTTACGCTTAAAAATTATGTTTAAAAAGAAAAACATAGGTGAAAATACTTTTAAACCATTATGTGCAGGCATTATTATAATATTTTCACAATCTTTTATCATATTACAGCATTTTATGAATAAATCTAATGGATTTTTTCTCCATTTATAAGTATTAACCGTAGTAACTTCTTCAGCTCCAAATATATGTATTAACTCTTCTGTCAATTCTTTAACTTTTATTGTTTGACCGCCTAAAATTTCAACGTCATTACCATAAACACCACATATACCTACCTTTTTCATATTCATCTATTCCTTATATTTTAACTTATAATTTCCTAAGTTTATATTTCTACCCTTACTTAATAATTTTTACTAATATTTAATCTATTAGATTTTAATATGTTTAATTTTATTTAGTATTCCGATTTCTTCTACATATTTTCTACTATACATAGCTTTTATATCTATTAATACTCTTTTACATTCAATATAGATATTTTAATTAATTTATTATATCTGTAACCTTCGTATTTCTTGTGTCTTTGCAATTTTTCTTAAATGTGAATACCATTTAATATCATCTAGTACTTTCTGCCTTTTCCCAAAACGGCTTAGACATTCCTGTAATTTGTCTAAATGCTCCAACTAACTGAGCATATATAGTTAATGAGTAATAATAAGGTATATAAAGTAATTTACTTTTTAATCCAAATAGCTTATATACTACTGCAATAAAATAGAATACTATTTGTCCTATTCCTATAAACATAAATATTATATTTTCATTCATAATAAATAAATTTGAAATAAATAATAATATATGTAATATGAATAAAGAATTTCTTAAATGTCTATGACAGAAATAAAAATAACTAAACCATCCATATTTAAAAAAGTTGTACTTTTGTAATTTTTCATAATGTGCACATAATATATCTCTAGACATTCTTACTTTTCTTTTAAATTCATCTTCACTTGTTTCTCCTGCCTTTTCATAGGCTATAGCCTTTTTATTATATACTGCTCTTTTTCTCATAAGAACACTCTCTATAGGCATTTCACTATCATGGCATTTTATAGGGTCAAACTCTACATAATCAGATTTTCTTATAGCATATATCGCACCATTTCCTGCTGTTATAGATCCAAATTTAGATTCAACTTCTCTCATAAATAAATCATAATTCCAGTAAGTAGATTCTGTATTACTTGAATTTGATGTATCTCTATTTGTATATACAAGTTGTCCACTTACATAAGCAACAGTTTCATCACTCATAAATTTAACTAGCTCTATTAACGAATCTTCTTTTAAGATAGAATTTGCATCTGAAAATATTATTATTTCTCCATTACATGTACGAACAGCTTCATTTTGAGCATTAGTTTTACCTTTTCTTTCATGTACTTCATAAAGTGTTATATTTTCTTCCTTATTATTTCTTATAAAGTTTGTAACTATTTTATTAGTATTATCAGTACTGTTATCAGAGGCTATAATTATTTCCACTTTATTACTAGGGTACTCTAATTCTATAAGATTTTTTAATTTATTCTCTATTACAGATTCTTCATTATGTGCAGGTATTATTATAGATATATATGGTTCATACTCTTTATCTATATTTAATTTATTAACTTTTAAAAATTTATTTAATATTATTAAACTTAATGGATATCCTATAAAAGCATGAAATATTAAAAACATTGACACCCAAAATACTATTTTCATATTTTATTCTCCTTAAAAATCTCTATATAATAAATATTTTCTTTAATATTTGTAATATATGATTCATATCTTTTTTATCAATTTTAGTATCACTTGGTAAACATATACCTCTATTAAATAAATCCTCTGAAACACTACCTTCTTCTAATGAGCTAAAAAACTTATAATCTTTAAAAAATGGCTGCATATGCATTGGCTTCCATACAGGCCTACTCTCTATATTTTCTTTTTCTAAAGCCAACATTATATCTAATGGCTTAACCTTAGAACCTTCTTTTATAGTACAAGCTGATAACCAATAATTAGGCTCACCAAAATCACATATATTCATCATTTCTATATCTTCTATATCCTTAAAGCCTTCTTTGTAAGCCTCATATATCTCTTTCTTTTTAGAAATTCTATCATCTAAAACTTTAAGTTGTCCTCTACCAATACCTGCAACAACATTACTCATTCTATAGTTAAATCCTAATTCCTTATGTTCATAATGTCTTTCAGCTTCTCTTGATTGAGTTGCCAAAAAAAGTGCTTTTTTTGTATACTCTTCAATATTAGAAACCATCATACCACCACCTGATGTAGTGATTATCTTATTTCCATTAAATGAATATATTCCTATTTCTCCAATAGTTCCAGTTTGCTTTCCTTTATAAGTTGCACCTAGAGATTCTGCTGCATCTTCAATTATTGGTACATTATACTTATCACATATAGCTTTTAACTTATCATAATCAGCACTTTGTCCATATAAATTAACTATTACAACAGCCTTTGGCATCGTGTTATTTTCTAGTGCATCATCAAAAGCCTTTTGCAATGCTATATGACACATATTCCAAGTTTCATAGTTTGAATCTATAAATACAGGCTCTGCACCTTGGTATATTATTGGATTGGCAGTTGCTGAGAAAGTTAAGCTTGAACAAAATACAACATCACCTTCTCCAACTTCTAAACATTTAAGTGCTAAATGTATTGCACTAGTTCCACTAACTGTCGCTGTTGCATATTTTGAACCAGTATATTCACACATTTCATTTTCAAACCCACTAACATTTGGTCCAAGTGGTGCTATCCAGTTAGTATCAAATGCTTCATTTATATACTTTAATTCTTCTCCACCCATATGAGGTGAAGATAAATATACTCTTTTTCTCATTAATATATCACCTCAAATAAATATCTAACCCCTATAAAGAGGAAAATAATTTTCATCTAAACTTTTATTTTTACTTGCGATTTCTACAAATTCATTATATAAATCAACATTATAAATCTTCTTTCCTATATCAAATCTAGTATCATCACCTTTATAGAATGACTTTTTAAATTTATATAAACTATCCTCTTTTGCTCCTAAACCTCCACCAAGATGTAAGCTCTTATATCCATTCATGCAACTCCAACATGCAACCTCATAAAGAAGTAAATTAGTAGGAGCTAAATGTTGAAAATCTATCTTTGATCCAGATAAATAATAATGAACCTTATTATTTGCAAACAAAATTATAGACATCGAAATTATTTCATTATCTAACTTTGCATAAAAGAATTGTGCATTATATTTTAAATCATTTAAAATACTTTTATAAAAATCTCTTTTAAAATAATAATATGATTTTGCATTGTCCTTATCCATTGTTGAATTATATATTTGCATAAATTCATCAATTAAATAATCATCTCTACCCCAGTATATTTTTATGTTATTTTTTTTAGCTTTTCTTATCATATTTCTATTCTTACTAGTTATATTACTCCATATTTCATTATAATTCGATGTATCTATAGTTACTGTAGTACCTATATTTTTAACATCATATATTTTATTCGTATTATATGAATTACATAATACAGGATGGTATCTTACAACTTCACAAATTATATTGTTTTTAATACAGTATTCACTATATTCGTTGTTAATCTGTTCTATATCACTTCCTTCTACAATAAAACCTCCATATCCATACGGTGTTGAAAAATCAAAATAAGTATTTTCACTAATAATATTTTTAAATTCTTCACATTGTGATATATCTCTTTTAATAACAACATTAATTGCTCTAGTAATATTATTATTAAAATAAATTAATAATGGCTCCCCATCTCCATGTAATTTAAAAGCAGATACATATCCATTTAAATAATACACATCATAATCTTTAAATGATTTAACTATATTATCCCACTTTTCAACTTCATTAATTTCTATTATTTCTAAGCTCAATCTATCACTCCCAATCTAGCTCTATGTAAATATTCTTATATCTTTTTTGTATTTTTTATATTATATCTTCATAATTTCTAGAAAAATATGATTTAATATTTAATATTATTTTATTCATATCATCTATGTTATATCTTTGATCACACGGAATGCATATAATATGATCATATATATAGTTAGCTACATAATTATCTTCATAAAATTCTTTAGGTTTTGGCCAAATTATAGGACAATAAATATTGTTTTTAGCAAGATATGCTTGAAGCTTTTTTCTTTCTTCCGATTCAATTATATAAATTGGAAAATATAAAGGAGTATTGCACTCATTACATTTATCAAATATTATTTCAATACCATTTATATCCCTTAATTGTTCACACAAAAATCTAAAATTAATTTTTCTTTTAATTTTGATATCTTCGATATTACAGTTTCTAAATATATTTTGAGATATATCTGACATTTTGTATAAAACATTAGAATTTAAGTTTTCATTAGCTTTTCTATATAATCGTAAGTATAAATCCTTTAAATCACTTATTCTATAGTTCATATATAATTTTTTAATATTAAATGCTCTAATCATTAAATCTAAAGTTTCAATATCTTCTTCTAATTTAGTTGTTGTTATTTTATCATGCGATAATAATACTCCTCCATCAGGTATAGCAAACCATTTTCTTAAACTACCAACTATAAAATCACTATTTATACGTTGTATATTAGAAAACAATGTATGAGTAATATCTTCAATTATTTTAATATCATGTTCTTGGGCATATTTTATATAATCCTCAAGATTAATTAGTGTTTGAAATCCAAAATAACCATGAAAAAGCACTATATCTGGATTAATTTCTATTGTTTTCTGCCATAAGGTATTCATATTAATAGTTAAATCTAAATTTAAATCATAGTAATGAACATTAAATTTTTGTTCTAAAAATGGTTTTATAACTGTGTCACACGTATATGAAGGTAAAAGAACATTTTTACTTTTCTTTTCTATTTGCTGTATACATAATTTTATAGAATTACGACCCGTATTTAAAAGAAATTTATTTTTATAATTTTCAATTTCCGTAATTTTTTTTCCACATTCCTTATTAACGATACTATAGTCCCAAAAATCACTTCCTATTTCAACCTTCATAATAATTTACTTACCTCCTTACTTTACTTATTCAGATTTCAACTGTTCTTGTCTATAGATACTAAAATCTCCTTGTTTTTCTGTTTCAATAATATCTTCTCTTTTAAATACTTTAATTATAGTTTTTAGTATAATTTTTATATCTCCTAAAAATGTAATATTTTTAACATACATATTATCATAGTAAAATCTAGTTTCCCAATCTATAGCTGTCCTTCCATTAATTTGTGCTAATCCTGTTAATCCAGGCATAACACTATGTCGTAATCTCTCTTCTTCATTATAATATGGTAAATAATATACTTCCAACGGTCTTGGACCAACTATAGACATATCTCCACGTATTATATTCCAAAGCTCAGGTAATTCATCTAATGAAGTAGATCTCAGGAACTTTCCAAATTTAGTCAATCTTAATTCGTCAGGTAATAATTCTCCCCACTGATCTTTTTCATTACTCATCGTTCTAAATTTATATAATGTAAATATTTCTTCATTTAATCCGGGTCTTTCTTGTTTAAATATAACCGGACTACCTAAATTAAATCTTACTAATATTGCTACTAATATCAGTATTGGACTAAATACTACAAGTGCAATTAATGATACTATAAAATCTATTTTCCTTTTAATACATGATTTGTACATATTTAACTCCTTTAATTAATTTATATATACTTAATACTGTAAAAAACGATATAACTATATACTTTTAAGGCAATATTATATCTATTAAAATATTGCCTTAAATACTTTTTATTTTATATAAGTGATAATTTCATTCGCCTCTTCTGGCCTAATATAAGTAGTAACAAGTTCCCTCATTACACTATCTATAAGTTCAATATCTTCCTTTTCAATAATTTCACCTAATTCATTTAAATGTTGTTTAACTTTATTTGTATCAAAATCTACTGGTTTTCCGATAAATATCTTGCTATTTTCTGTTTTAGTTAAACCTTCCTCACTCATAAGAAGTTCTTCATACAACTTTTCACCTGGTCTAAGCCCTGTAAACTCTACTTTCATATCAACATCAGGTTCAAATCCACTAAGTTTAATCAAATTATTAGCAAGATCCATAATCTTTACAGGTTCTCCCATATCAAGTACAAAAATCTCTCCACCCTTAGCCATAGCTCCTGCTTGAATAACAAGTCCAACTGCTTCTGGTATTGTCATAAAATATCTTATTATATCCGGATGAGTAATAGTTACTGGTCCACCTTCTGCTATTTGTTGCTTAAACAACGGAATTACACTACCATTACTTCCTAGTACATTTCCAAAACGCACAGCAACATATTCAGTTTTACTTTTTTCGTTAAGAGTTTGTATTATCATTTCTGCAGCTCTTTTTGTTGCACCCATTATATTAGTTGGGTTAACTGCTTTATCTGTAGATATTAATACAAATCTTTTTACTTCATATTTATCAGCTACACTTGCTACTTTATATGTTCCAAATATGTTGTTTTTTATAGCTTCACTTGGACTATCTTCCATAAGTGGAACATGTTTATGTGCAGCAGCATGAAATACTACTTCAGGTCTATACATTTTGAAGATTTCTTCCATTCTAACTTCTTCTCTAATAGACGCTATAATAGTACTTAAATTTAATTTATTATTGTATTTTCTTATAAGTTCTTGTTGTATTGCATAAGCATTATTTTCATAGTTGTCTACTATTATAAGGTGCTTTGGTTTGAAAGTTGCAATCTGTCTACATAGTTCACTTCCTATGGAACCTCCTCCACCTGTTACTAATACTACTTTGTTTTCCACATAGTTGCTGATTTCTTTAAGATTTGTTCTGATTGGCTCTCTCCCTAATAAATCATCTATCTCTACATCCCTAATCTTTTTTATATCAACTTTACCATCAATAATTTCATATATTCCTGGTATAGTCTTTAATTTACATTTTGTTTTCTGACATTTTTCTATAACTAATTTTTTCTCTTCTTTAGTTACATTTGCCATTGTTATAATAATTTCATCCACATCTTTTTCTTCTACTATCTTTTCTACATCATGTATAGTTCCTAATATTTTTATATTGTGAATTTTTCTTCCCACTTTATTTTTATCGTCATCTAGTATTCCAACCACTCTTTTTTTCATCTGAGGATTTTCTTTTATTTCATTTATTACCATATGACCAGCTGTTCCTGCTCCTACTAGAAGTACATTAGATACATCATCCTTCACATAATTCACTTTCCCCAATTTTCTTCCTGTACGATAAGCTAACCTAACTCCTCCTGTAGATGCTATTATAAATATTGTATTTACCAGATAAAATAGAGGACTATAATTGTACCCTGCTATTTTATGAAGTAAGAAACATGGTATTACATATATTAAACTTGATACTACTATAGATAGTACTTCCTCTGCTCCAGCATACCTCCATAAACTGCTGTAGCATCCAGATATAGTAAACATACCTATATGTAAAACTACATATATACTTACAGGAATCACAATACTGCTTATATCGTATATCCCCTCACTCCCTGTAAGTGTCATGGACAATAAAAATACTATTAATATACAGCATATATCTACACCCAATAATATAGCTTGTCTTACTCTATATGTGTTTAATAATTTACTTATAGCATTCTGTTCTTGAGGATCAGTTCTTGTTATTTTCATATTTCATCCCCCCACGTTTATTTAAATTTTATCTAACTGAGCTTAATTTTTTCTTTCTAAAAAGCCCAAATTTCTTTTTCTTTTTTCTAGTAGCTCTTCCAGTACATTCATCTTGATTATAATAATATGAATAATAAGCATAGCTAGACTGATTCATTGCATACTTATTAAGCACTGAACCTAGAATATTAGCATCTGCTTTTCTTAAATTCTCAATAGCTACCTGAGCATGACTTAAATCTGTTTCATTTGCACCTACAACATACATTACACCATCCACATTTTTAGATATAATAGTTGCATCTGATACTACTCCAACTGGTGGTGTATCTATAAATACGTAGTCGTATTTCCCCTTAATCTCTCTTAAAAAACTAGCCATTTTTTTAGAAGATAATATCTCAGTTGGGTTTGGAGGCATTGAACCTGTTGGTAACACGTGAATATTTTCTTCTATTTTGTGTATACATTTTTCAATTGGTCTATCATTTTTTAAGTTGTCCATTAATCCATAAGTGTTACTTACTCCAAACATCTTATGTACAGTCGGATTTCTTAAATCTAAGTCCATTAATAATACTCTACAATTTTCTAATTTTGAAAAAGAATAAGCAACATTAGATATTACTGTACTTTTCCCTTCATTTTGTTTAGTACTTGTAAAAAGTATTGTTTGAATTTCATTATCCACATCAGAAAAACTTATATTTGTTCTTATAGTCCTATAGGCTTCTGCTATAGGTGATTTTTGATCTAATTCAGTTATTTTTTGCATTCTTCCCCACCTATCTATTAATACTTAGGTACTACACCAAACACTGGTATACCTAATTTTTCTTCAATATCTTTTGGTTCTTTAACTTTTGTGTTTAATGCTTCTATTAGGAATATTATAAACACGCTTACCATTACACCTAATACCATGGCTATTGCTATATTCATCTTTTTATTTGGCTTTATTGGATTTTTTGGAACTATAGCCTTATCAATAACTTCCACTCCACTAGCTTTTACAACTCTTTGTACTTCTGTGCTGAATATTTCTGGTATTGCATTACAAATTTTTGCTGCAACTACTGGACTTGTATTTTGTACAGATATTTTTATTATTTGTGTACTATCAACATTAGTTACTGATACTGCATCTGAAAGTTCTTCATAAGTCATATCCAAATTTAATTTGTTTATAGTAGATGTGATAACAGTACGAGACTTGATTATTTCCCCATAAGTTAGTGCTAGCTTTTGCACATAGTTTAAATCATCTGTTGTTGACATTTGAGTCATTTCATTTTCAACTTCTTTGTTTACAATAAGACTTGTGTTGGCTTCGTATACTGGTGTTAAAACAAAAAAGCTTATTAATCCACTTACAAGACCGCATACTACTGCTGATAAAGCAATTAGCCACATTTTTTTCTTTAATATAAAGAAATATTCTCTTAAATCTATTGTTTCTTCCATTTTTCCCTCCCATATTACATTACCTATTTAATTTCCTTATAATTTTACTTTTTTCGCAAAACTACAGATAAAATAATATCATAATACAATTTTATTAGAATGATTATATGTATAAAAGTTTTTTTATCATTGTTGTATTTTGTCGTTTTTTGTCTAATATCTTTTTTTGTAAGTTACATAACGAACATTATTTTTATTTATGTATATTTAAATCTATTTTTCTAATGGATAACGATTGGCATTTTTATAATAATATTTATTTTTACATTTAATTAATCTATATTTAATATTTTTATTATACTTATAAAGTTTCTCCTCTAAATTTCTGCTTAAATCATATTTAGCTTATTTCAATTTAACATTCTATAATTTTCAAAGTATAATATAATAAGCATATGTAAAACATATTTAATTAAACAAAATAATAAAAATAATCTAATGTAATTTAAATATGACGAAACAATTAATGAAAGGAAAAAGATTTTTGAAGAATATAAATAAAAAACATATGACACTTGGGATAATAATTATCATAATCCTAATAATTTTTACAATAATAGGTGTGAACCATAAAATGAATAAAAACTTTGTAATAAGAGAAGAAACTCTAACATTTAATAAACTACCAAACTAGAGATCGTACAAAAAATAATGCTTACAACCGATACAGAAACAAGCTAGAATCACTAGGGGTAACATTTGTAGAAAATTCATTTACAAAGATTTATGCAAACAATAACCAAAACTCTGACTTTATAAATATCTACGGTGTCTACTTCGAATCTATGGAAAAAGACGAATACTATCAATCTATCACTCTAGACAAAACAAAGTTAAATATAATACTTTGTCATGATCCAAAATACTTTAAAACATTCACCAATATGGGTTTTGATTTGGTTTTATCTGGCCATGTTCATGGTGGAATAATCAGACTACCTTTAGTAGGTGGTCTTCTTAGCCCACACAGAACTTTCTTCCCAAAATATGACAAGGTCATTTACAAAATAAATAACTCTCACATGAATGTTAATGCCGGACTTGGAGATTCTATTATAAAGAGGACATTTAATCCTCCTGAGATAAATGTTCTTCTCCTAAAAGATGAGTAAAGTAGAACCTCCCTGAAACAAATCCCTCATCTGTTTCAGGGAGGTCTTCTTTTTAATCCCTCTAATACTATTCTATAATCACCCTATTATACAAAAAGGTTAAATTTTTTAAGAAATAATATGAATATAGTTACATTTTAAATTCTATTGGACTATAATTATTCTAGGCTCGAATGATAACTATATGATATAGTCCATTCTTAAGTTACATATTATTTAATATTAAAGGACAACCTTCCCTAGGTTGTCCATTTTTCATTTAAAATAAAGATGAAAATTACAATATCTACTCAATGAGTTACAATCTTCTTTTATAAACCTCCATGTTTCCTTGTAGTCGCCTGGAGTTGTAAAGTTATTATTACTTAGAAAGTTAACAAACTCTTTTTCTTTGCCCACGTATTTATCCACAAATTCATATGAATATGCACGTTTTTTCTCACATGCTGTATTTTGACAATTGTGAAGTACATGTTCAAGATTACAAGAGAAGAAATAAACTTTGTATCCTATCCTTCCAATATGACTTGTTTGATAAAGCTTATTTAAAATTCCACTTTTTCTCTCATTTCGCTCCACAATCAAATCTCTTTTGTTTGTAACTATAGAGTTCACTGTATAGAAAGTTTTCTCTTGTGATTTATCTTCTACAACAAAATCTTCTTTTATGAAAGCGCCATCTGTATCTACTAAATGAATTATTTCCTTTATATCTGTTTTTTTCAAACCATTATTTTGAGCTAAAAACTTCTTCACATGGTGATCAATTTTTCTAATAATATTCTGACAGTTTGAATTAAAGTCTGCTGTAATATCTTGATTTATTACATGAAATTGCACACTGCTATCTTGGACTAATTTTGAAAGAATTAAACTGAGAGACATTTCATCGGTGATACCTTCCACAATAAAAAGGATTATTTTTTTAGTTTTTATCATCTTATAGTATTCCTATACTGTTACTGTTCTCTTTTATTTTTTTCTTCATCATTGTTATTTCCAAGCATCCATGCCTTTCTAAAAGCATAGTTTATTTCATATTTATTAGTCTCATCATACAAGTTCTCTTTCTGTCCTCCAAGCATAATACCTCTGTAATAAAAATCGCGCAGATTATTTCCTACCTTAGCATTGTTTAAACTTATATATCTATTGTTTTCATTTGTTGTTGTAAATACAACAAGATCTTTGTTCAGTTTTTCCAATGCTCTTAAGTTATGAGATGTGAATATCAACTGACCCTTTGCATTCTTGCTTAAAATTTCTAGAATTTCACCTAGTAAGTATTCAAAAATTCCAGCATCTAACTCATCTACAGCTACTAATATATTTTCATTATTATACATACCAATTAAAACACTTAAAATAGAAATTATTTTCTTAATCCCCTCAGATTCATATTTTAATGGAATTTGTTTTCCATTTTTAACTGATAATAGTTCCACCTTAAATGCCTCTCGTGAATTATTTAAAGTTTCTTTACCATAATTTTTTATTTCTATTTTTAAATTTGGAACTAAGGTATTCAACACCACATTAATCTGCTCCAATATTTTCTTCACTGTCTCCAGTTTATCCGTATCAATAATAGAAACATCAAATAAATTTAAGCCAATATTACCCCTCTTATTTATCTTTTTGTTTCCCAGCATAAAACTAAGAGGAATCATTTTATTCGTAGTTATGGCTCCTAGCTCATCATTTTGAATTACGAAAAGATTGAAAATAGCAAAATTCCTTAAAATTGCCATGATTTTGCTATTTTCTGGACTAGTTTTTGCAAAAGAAGTTAATAAAAGAGAAAAAGTCTTTGGACTAAAAATAAATGATGTGGAATTTTCCTGTGATAGTCCTTTTGCTATACCAAATCCAACTTTTTTATCCGTTGAGTTTGCAGCTTCTTTGTAGTTTTTTATAGGCCTAAAAGTATAATCTTCATCATCCATATGGTAATCTACAATAGTGATACTCTTTCTCCATTGATTATCTTCCAATTTGGAGTAAGTAAGCTTCTCCTTAAAAACTTCTACAGTAATATTTTTATCATCTACCATACTTGCATAATCCATATTGTTTCTATAATCTATATTGCTTGAAAAACCTATATTATTGGCATAATTCATTCTATTGTTGCTCTGGTTCAAAGAGTCAATATTATTATTTTCCTCAAAATCTAAAGAGTTGATATTATCATTTCCCATTTCTATGTTTTCTGCAAATGCACCACTTTTATAAGTCTTTCTTATCTCAAATTTATAAAAAACCCTATATGTTTCACCTTTATCAATTATCCTAAACTCAAAAGTAATTCCTGCTGATTTGGCATCACAAGAAATAAAATTGCAAAAATTCGGGTTTAAACGCTGACCTGAAATCACCATTCTAAAAAGATACAGTGCATTTATAACAGAAGTTTTTCCTGATCCATTTTGTCCATAAATTCCTAATATATTAGAAATATTCCCTGTTTCTTTGTCTTCTTTAAAATCAATTTTTCCATACTTCACATTTTTAAAGTTTTCCAGCTCTAACCCCTTAAGCTTGACAATCCTATTCTCCAAAAAAACACCTCCATGGTACAACAAAACACCAACCCAAAGGTCGGTGTTCTATATTATTTTTTTATCACGTATTTCATAACAAAAAAAGTAATTGGAGTGGCAACTAATGCAGTAATTACTGGTGCCACTTTGCTACTCATTTTTATTTTATCCACCAACAAAATTACGCCAAAATACTGAATAATAAAGTTCGGTACATAAGTCAGTGGAAAAATCAAAAATTTCTTCAAACTAGGCTTTTGTTTATATGTAAAATAAGTATTTAAAAAATAAGATCCTACAATACTCACCACATAAGCCACAACAAATGAAATTCTATACGAAAAATTGAAAATATCCATAAAAATTAAATATGATAAATAATAATCTGCCGTATTAATACATCCCACAACAGCATATTTTACAAACTCAACTAAATTGCTTTGGCTTCTATTATTTATAAAATTACTTTGGATTTTATTTTTATTCTTTGCAAAAGTTTTATCCATAAAGCTGTCTCCTTCTTCTATAATTTGACTATTATTTATGGTTATCCTTTATTTTGCAATTTTTATGCTGATTTCATTCTTATTTATTTGTTCTACCATTATATTTCAATACTTAACTTAAACAACTTATTCTGATTTTATTCTATTTTTATTTTTTCTTCTCATATCTAATAATTTTACAACTAATAAAACTATTCCAATACCTACACAGCTTCCTGTCGAGTCTATTAATACATCTCTAAATTGGCCTGATCTTCCCGGCACAAAAAGTTGATGTATTTCATCTGAAATTGCATAAAGTACACATAGCAACAATGCAAATTGAGGCTTTTTATTTATTTTGTTGATTTCTAAAATCAAGAATATTGCTAAAATCCCTAGAATCATATATGCAATAAAATGGGCACTTTTTCTCGTTATAAATTGTAATTCTTCTACTACTTCTTCCTGAACTTCTTCTGGTTGATCATTAAATTGAGGTACTGAAGATAAAACTATTTTAATAGTTCCTCCACTTGTATTTGATGATACTTCTGAATTTTGCGATGACATGGAAAAAATAAATGCCATCCAAGTAACAATTAAAATTAAGAAAATATTTTTTTTCACTACTATTCTCCCCTTTCTCAAATTATATTATAGACCATTTTCAGATTTTTGTATCATAAATACATTAATCACAATTATGTTTCCTAACTCGACTCTTTTGAAATGCAAAAAAGCCATCTCTTTTGAGATGACTCTTCTAAAATAATTCTTTTCCTTAATTCTCATTTTCTTTTCTTTTTTATTTTCTTTTCTTTTTTATTTTCTTTTCTTTTTTTTCTTCTTCTTTTTCTTTTTATTCATGCCTTTTGCTTGTGGCTCTTCTTTTTTCTCAATTTTACATGATTTACGTATATTGTAATACATAAGAGCTCCGATAATAAATAAGACTGCTATGCTTGCTTTGTTTAGTGCGTCTCCCACCTTGTTTCCCGCAGTAAAATATCTAGCAACCAATAATATGATTGAGATAAATCCATATGCCATAATGTGAGTTCCTGCCACTTTACCTACTTTTTTACTATCGTATTTTTTCTCATTCACAAAAATTATGTAACGACCCAAATTGTATCTAAGTGTTGCATACCCTAAAACAAGGGCAAGTACACCTATAATTAAATCCATATATAATCCTGTCATAATTTCCCCTCCTTGTCCAAATACATTATATCATTTGTTGGAGTGAAATTTTAACAATATGGTTATATAAATATATATTAAAATTTCCTTCGGTCATATCATCAACGATATATCCTCGTTATCACTTCAGATAAATCCGTTGCTCAAAATTTGCTACTTAACTTTTATACTTTTAACTGTACTATAGTAGCTGTATACATTTCCTATATCAGCACTTCTATATGCATTCACTTTGTAATAATATGTCTTTCCGCTTTTCAAGTTTTTATCAACATAATTCAAAGTTGAACTACTTTTAATAGTTTTTATTCTTTTGTAGCTACCATTTTTACTGTCTGCTCTGTATATTGCATATCCATAAGCTCCAGTAACTTTTTCCCAACTAACTTTTACATTACCTGTTTTAATTGAGTTATTTGTATTATTAGAAGTTGATGATAGTGTGATAACCGGTGAGTTACATTTTGTGCTAGCTTTTAGTTTTGATGAGTATGAACCGTAATCTCTGCTGTTACCAACTTTTCTATAAGCTCTTACTTTGTAATAATATGTTTTTCCTGGAGATAATTTTTTATCTGTAAAGCTAGTTTTTGTACTTCCACTAAGTTCCCCAACCTTTTTGTAGTCACCGTCTTTGCTTGTTGATCTATAGATTCTATATCCACTTGCATAACTGGCTGTGTCCCAAGATAATTTTATTGAAGTTTTGTATGATGAGTTTTGTTTTAAATTTTTCACTTGTGATGGATATTTTGTTTTTCCTGAAAAAACCTTTGAATATTCTCCATACAGAGTTTCATCTCCCACAGTTTTATATGCTCTTATTTTATAGTAATATGTTTTGCCGCTCAGTAGTTTTGTATCTGTATAAGTGTTGGAAGATTTGTTAGAAACTTTACCTATATATGCATAGTTGCCATCTTTTGATGTAGCTCTATAAATTTTGTATCCTGTTACTCCATATTCTTTATCCCATCTTATTTTTAAAGAATTAGTAGTGTTGCTCAGTACTTTGACCTGCGTAACTTTTCCTGGATATATTTTAAATGTAACTTTTTTCTGACCAGTGTAATTTCCTATTCCTACTATATTTATACTTCCTTTTCCACTTGTCACATTGTCTCCATAGTCTAGTGAATAATCTACTCCTTCTATTAAAGTCTTATTATTATATATAGCTGTCACACTTGGTTTTAAATTATTTGAATATGAAATGAATTTTTCTCCATCACCAATCTTTGTTACTTTACAGCTACTTAGATCATATCTTACTTTTACATTACAAATTGCTGTTTCACCTTTTTTAGTTTTTGCCGTTATTATCGTATGCCCTAGATTTATTCCTGTTACCTTTCCTTTTGAATCTACCTTTGCCACATTTTCATTACTACTACTAAAAGATTCTATCTTATCATCGTAAGCTAATTGCATTCCATATAGTTCAAAACTTTTTCCTATACCTATAGTTTTTTGTCGTTTATTCAATGAAAATTTTTCGTAGTTATAATCAACTTTACTGTAAGAAGTTTTTGACATGGGATAATTACTATTAAATTCTTTTGTGTTAAATTGTGAGTCTCTTTTGTGATTTGGAAATTCAGCATTATTTCTTAGGAAATAATTATAATAGACATAATCATAATCACTACCATCAGTTGCATCCCAAGTATTATCTATGTTATACCATTTTGTACCTATTTTCCCTATATTCCACGCATGATAATCTTGGCCTGCATAACCTGTAATACATCTAACTCCTACACCTAAATCTTTCATCATTTTATAAGTAAGAGCTGCATATCCATTGCAAACTACTTTTTTTGATACAATACCATCATAAGCAGAGAATTTTTTCAAATCATAATCATATACTATATTTTCTGTTATAAAATCATGAACTGCTTTAGTTTTCGTGTATGTATCTGCATTGTAAACATCTAGTTCATCTAAAACTTTTTCCACTTCATAGTCAACACGTTGCTCTTGTTTATAAGTAGAAAGATATACCATATTAAAAATAAATTTAGTTTCATTTGATTTACTTTCATCCCAATCAACATAAAATGAGTCCCAGTGTCTAAAAAGATAATCTCCCTCACTTGAATCAGCATTTGCATCATCTTTTACTGCCATAGCAAATAAATCTTTATATAAATCACTATAATTTTTTATTTTTATAGTAAATTCGATAGTACCACTTCTCTTTACCATTTCTCTTTTTAAATAATTTGCCGCATCTTTCTTTGTTGAAAAAACATTAGTTGTATAAGCTTTTGCTGTAGGTTTTTGTGAATATGTTTTTATATTCGCATCTTGATACAAAGGATTGGCTATTTTTCCGTCAGATTCTTCTACAACTTGAATTTCATCTTCTCCTTGTCCTATTGAAAGAACTTTTGGGTTAGATTCTTTAAATGAGTTTTGGGCAAAAACATTTAAATTCCCTGCCCATATAAAATTAATAATCAAAAGACTAGATAAAAATAAACTTATTACTTTATTAAACTTTTTCATTAACTCTCTCCCTCGACAATGTATTTTCAAAGTTCATAGTAAAACTCCATTCTAAACTATTCTATAATTCATCTAAAAATCCTTTAAACAATAAGTTTAATAGTTTTCAATATATGGTAAAATAATATATGGACTTAAATGATTATTAGGAGTGAAATCAATGATAATAGGAATAATTGGTCCTTTATTTTCTAGCACGAAAATAAAAGACTGCTTAAAAGAGATCGATCCCCAAATGGAAATTAAAATATATATTAGAGAAAAAGTTGAAGATACATTAGAAGTAATAGCTGATTGTGAAAATGAATGTGATGCTATTTTATTTACAGGATGTGCTGTAAGTGAATATGTAAAAGATCATTATGACATTCAAAAGCCTTATGATTTTGTATCTAGAGGCGGTACTAGTATTGTAAAAGCTTTATGGGAGATAAAACTAGATAACGCTAACTTTGACAAAATAAGTATAGACGTTATAGAAAACGAAGTATTAGAAGATATTATAAAAGATTTTGCAATTGAACCTACTAACTTATACAGCAACCCTTTTAGTAAGCAAACAAATGAAAATCAAGCTATTCAGTGGCATAAGGATTTATATAATGAAGGTAAAACTGATGTTATGATAACTGGTTTTAGTGATGTTTATAGTGAACTAAAAAAAGAAGGATATCCTGTATATAGATTAGAACCTACTATCCCTTTAATTAAAGTTGCCTACAAACAATTAAAAAGTAAGTATGCTTTAAATAAAGCCCAGTACTCTCAAATAGCTGTGGAAATCTTAAGTTTTGCAGATAATAAAAACGATATAGAGTACTACTATTCTAATATGATAAAAAAATCAGATATGGACAAATTTATTATTAATTATGTTAGAAGCATACAAGGCTCATTATTCCCTTTTGGACGAAATGAATATATAATATTTGCCAATAAAGGTGCTATCTGTGATAATGAAAATTACAATAAATTATTAGAATTATCAAAGGATATAAAACATATTGGTTTTTCTCTAAACATAGGACTTGGAATAGGTACAACTTCATATCAAGCTGAAACAAATGCTAGAAAGGCTTTGATAAAATCAATAGATTCAAAATCGTCTCATATATATATGGTAGACGAAGATGATAACATGATTGGTCCTTTAGATGGTGAGGGTGCGTTAAACTACTCACTTAAAGTTTCAGATGAAAAATTAATACAAATTGCTGAAAGTACAGGGCTTAGTTGTGAATCTATTGTTAAAATCATGGCTTTAAATGAAACTAGAAAAAGTAATGTTTACGATTCAAAAGAACTTGCTGATTTACTAGATTTAAGTGAAAGAAGTGCTAGAAGGATTCTCCAAAAAATAGTATCCTGTGACTTAGGACGAGTTATAGCCAAAGAAACTAGCAACGGAAAAGGAAGACCTAAAAATCTTACGGAGATTTTATTTTAGCAACAGGCGTAAGCGTATCATAACTTCCTAGTAAGAAAAAAAGGCTGTAAAGTTTAGTTAAACTTTACAGCTTCTTTTGAAAAAATTTATAGGGTAATTAATTCATATAATCAAAAGTATAAGTATTCGTATTTTGTTCCATAAAGTCTAGATAACTATCCTTTGTGAATTTTGGGTCAAAACATTCAATTATATGTTTTGCTGTTTTGGCATCATCATAAAGTAAATCTATTAATGTCATTGCCATTGCTTTAGCTGGAATTATATAAGCTAATTCTTCATCATCCATCTTATAATCCTGAGTGTGAAGAGCTCCACTTACACCACCTATCCATGGATGAACAACTGGCATTAATTGTGATAAATCACCAAAATCAGTAGAACCAGCAGTTACGACAACATCTGTTATTGTGCTATCATCTCCACCCATTAGTTCTATGAAATTCTTTTTGAAAACTGAGTCCATAGTGTTGTCAGAGTCTAATGGTAAAAATCCTATGGAATCTTCTATTATAACTTTACCACCAAGAGCTAAAGCTGCTGCGTGTAAAGATCTATTTACTTTTTCATTGGCATCCATCATAGCTTCTACTGTAGCTGCTCTAACCATAAACTCCATAGTTGATTTTGATGGTACAACATTTACCACGTCTCCACCACGAGTTACTATAGAGCTTATTCTTACTTTATCTTCATCTTTAAAAGTTTCTCTTTGAGCATCTATATTATTTGTTGCAAGTGTTGCCATTTTTAAAGCATTTACTCCTAAGTTAGGAGAAATACCTGCATGAGCAGACTTGCCTATAAAAGTTGCCGTTTTCGCAATAAAACCATTTGTATATGATTTTATTATACAGTTTTTATTATCTTCAAAGTTTTGAGCATGGAACATCATTGCCATGTCCACATTATCAAAATATCCTCTATATAGAAGTTCTTGTTTTCCACCTACATATTTTATTTCATTTCTTTCTTGCAGTCCTTTTCTAAACTCTAAATCTATACATTCTTCTGCTGGAACTGCCATAAAATCTATTTGACCATCTAAATGTTCTAAAACACCTGAGTTTACAATACCTAAAGCACATCCTAACATTCCTGCCACTTGAATATTATGACCACAACAGTGCATGTTTCCTAATTCATTGGCATCTTTATGCTCAGGACACATTACTGAGTCTAACTCTCCCATAACAGCTATTTTAGGACCATTTTTATCTTTATTTAAAGAAGTCATACATCCTGTTACTGCTATATTTTCTTTAATATCTACGCCTAGACTTTTGAAAAATTCTCCTGCAGTTTTTGTAGATTCAACTTCTTTAAAACCAAGCTCTGGAGTAGAATAAATCTTTCTTCCAGCTTCTATTATCTTATCTTTATTTTTGTCTATTTCGTCTAAACAAAGTTGTTTTAATTCATTTATGTTCATTGTATTCCTCCAAAACTATAAAGCCATCATATGATATACCATTTGTGCAGCTTGATACATCTCATCTGTATTTACATATTCATTTACTGTATGAACTTCATACATTCCAACACTTAATATGGCACATCTATATCCTAAGTTTGCTATAATGTTGGCATCACTTCCTCCACCTATTATCATAGGATTTGGTTCTATACCTACTTTTCTTATTGCTTCTTCACTTAATTTAAATACATAACTATCCTTGCTTAACTCAAAACTTGGATATGCATTTTCATTTATAAAATCGCAAGTTGCATTGAATTTTTCTGCTGCATCCACACAACATTTTTTCATATGTTCTATTTCTTCTGCTAATCTTTCTGGCACGTGAGATCTTATTTCTGCAGTGAAAGTAACTTCATCTGTAACTATGTTTGTAGCTCCTCCACCTTCTATTCTACCTATGTTTGAAGTAGTAAGTTCATCAAGTCTACCTATATGCATATTGCTTATGGCATGAGATGCAACTACTATGGCATTTATACCCTTTTCTGGCTCTATACCTGCATGGGCTTTTTTACCATGGAAAGTAACTTTTATAGTTTCTTGTGCTGGAGCTTTGTAAGCTATTACACCTGTTGCTCCACCTGCATCTAATATTACCACATCTTTACATGGTAAATTTTCTGATTTAAAGTTTTTCGCTCCATTTAATCCTGATTCTTCACATGCTGTGAATAATAAGTATATATCTCTGTGAGGAACTTTATCTTCTAATACACACTCTAGTGCTTCTAATATTGCTGCTATTCCAGCTTTATCATCTGCACCTAAAGTAGTAGTTCCATCAGTTTTTATTAAATTTCCATCTATAATAGGCTTTACTCCTAAACATGGCATAACTTGGTCCATGTGAGCAGCAAAACATATAGGATTTTCGCTATCTTGTCCTTTTATATGAGCTATTACATTTCCTGTATTTCCACCAAATCCTTCTCCTGCATCGTCTATCTTAGCTTCTATTCCTCTTTCATTAAGGTAGTTTACAAGGAATTTAGCCATTTCTAACTCTTTACAAGAAGGACTATCTACTTTAACCATTTCTATAAAATTGTTAATTAATCTATCTTTATTTAACATAATACAATCTCCCCCATTTGATAATTTGCCTAATTCATATCTATTTAAAAACAAGGGCATGTGATATATGCACAGCCCTTTTCTATAAATTTCTTAAAAATTACATTGTGTATGTAGGTAATGCCCCTGGTCCAAGTGGTAATCCAAACATCATGAATATTGCTAATAATACTGACCAAACTACTAAGAAACTTAGAGAGAACGGTATCATGTTTGACATTATTGTACCCATACCTGCATTTTTGTCGTACTTTCTTGCAAAGGCTAATACAACTGGGAAGTATGCAAATAATGGAGATATTGGGTTAGTTATACCATCACCTATTCTGAATGCCATTTGTGTTAATGCAGGAGAATATCCTAACATCATAAACATTGGTACAAATATTGGAGCCATTATAGCCCATTTTGCTGATGCACTACCTATAAATAAGTTAATTATACAACATAGTATTATGAATCCTATTATTAGTGGTACTCCACTTATATTTGCATTTTGTAAGAATTCAGCACCTTTTACTGATAAAACTATTCCTAGGTTACTAAGTTCAAATAATTTTAAGAATTGAGAAGCTGCAAAAGCAAGTATTATGTAACTTCCCATGTCAGCCATAGATTTACCCATTAAAGCAACTATATCTTTATCATTTTTTATAAGTCCAGTAACTTTACCATAAACTATACCTGGTATGAAGAATAATAAAGCCATTATTGGAACCATACCCTTCATAAATGGTGCATTGTTAGATAATAAATCTCCTGTTTCAGGGTCTGCTAAGAATGAATTAGTTCCACCTATTGATAATGCCACTAAAACTGCTACACATGCTAATAAGCTAAGTCCTGCTAATTTTAAACCTTTTCTTTGTTCTTTTGTTAAGTCTGAGTTTACATCTAAAGATGCTTCTCCTTTATACTCTCCAAATCTTGGTGCTATAAATTTTTCAGTTATTATTGTCCCTAATATTGCTAATACAAATGTTGAAGCTATCATAAAGTATAAGTTCATTGTTGCGTTTCCAGCATAGTTTGGATCCATCATTTGAGCTGCTGGTATAGTGAAACTTGCCACTAATACATCTACAACACTTATTATAACGTTTGCTGAGAATCCTAAAGTAACTGCTGCATATCCTGCGAAAAGTCCTATAAGCGGATGTCTACCAACCCCTAAGAATGCTATTGCAGCAAGTGGTGGTAATAATATAGTACCTGCATCTGATGCAAGGTTAGCAAGCATACCTAATATCATAACTACTAAAGTAACTGATTTTCCAGATATTTTACTAGCACAACCTTTTATAGCTGCTTCCATAAGTCCAACTTTATCACACATACCTGCACCTATCATAACTACTAAAACTAATCCAAGTGGTGCGAATCCTTGGAAGTTAGATACTACACTTGTTAATATTAATTGTAATTGTTCTTTGCTAAGTAAGTTTACTACTGCTATAGTTTCTCCTGTTCCTGGATGAACAACTGATAATCCATTTCCAGTATTTGCAATTATACTTGAAGCTATTAAAACTACTATACTGAATCCTAAGAATATTGTAACTGGATCAGGTAGTTTATTTCCCATAACTTCAATTTTGTTTAGAAATCTGTTAAAAAAACTATCTTTTTGTTCTTTTACTTGTGGTGATTTTAAATTTGCTTCCATAATCAAACTCCTTTATAATTGTTTTTTGTCATGTCCATAACTTGTCCTTAAATATAAAATAACCGTTTTCCTTTTTGAAGTCAATATATTTTTATACAAATTTATACATTTTTTATTTTTTACGTAAAGTTTTTATTATTTAACATTAACAATATTATTTTTAATCGAAAGTTTAATTGTTAGCATAAGTACGCTTAAAGAAGAGCGACGTGTAGCTAAAACGCTCCATATCATCAATGAGATGTATTCGCTACCACTTCAGGCAAGGATCTTAATCAAATAAATATCTAAAAAGTGTTATATAATTTGAGATTTTTTCCCATAATCATATTACAACTATTTGTAAGAGGAGGAAATTGCCTTGTCAAAACTTTTTAAAAAGATAAAATTTATCATTATATCAATGAGTTTAATTTTTATAATAATAGGAATTGTAGCTTATGCAGATTTATTTTCACAGAAAAAATCCAATAGCTTACCTTCTTCCACAGAGGTAAATGAGGATATTACTAATAATAACTCAAATGAAAGTTCATCTAAAGATGAAGTTTCAAAAGATACTACAAATATACTACTTTTAGATAATAAATCCGACTCTATGGTAGTAGCATCTGTAGATACTTCAAATAAAAATATTCAATTTACACCTGTTACAAACACTGGATATTTTGATAGAAGTAATATGGAAAATTTGCTAAATAATGTTGAGAAAACTGTAAATATGAACTTAGATAAATTTTTGCAAGTTGATACATCTGAATTAATGAACGTAATTTCAGTTTTAGGTGATGTTTCTGTAAATATAAAATCTGAAGACATGAAGATTATTAATAACCTAATTCCAAAGTTTTATGCTGAATTCCAAGATAGTTCCAAAGGCGAGATGAAATTGATAACTTCACCTGGTGAACAAAATATAAACGAATACCAAGCAATGGCTTATATTAGTGCTGTAGCTAAAGATACTACTAAACAAAAAGAAGCTATTCTTTCTTTAGTTAAAAATGTGAAGGATTTAGGTTTTAGCAAATATTTTGAAATTTATAATAAGATAAAACCTTATGTAGAAACTAATTTAACTATTCCTGATATGTTAAAAATTGCTTCTACTAATTATGAGTTTAAATAAAAATTTATTCAAATAGCCTAAGAGTATACTCATATCCTTAGGCTATTAAATTTATTGTATAGTATTATTACTGTGCACTATCTAGAATATCATACTCTGACTCCTTCTTTTGAGGTATAAAATTACCTAATAAAGCTCCTATTATAGCTGGAACAATCCAGTTAAATCCTAAATTATAGAATTGTAACTTTTCTATTAACAAAATATTAATTCTCATTCTATCTACAATAATAAGTATGCTCACAAGTAATGCCATATATGTTGCACCTTTAAATGAATTATCATTCTTAATTTCATGTCCAAGTAAAGTCATTATTATTAGTACTGTAATAGCAAGGTAAATAAATTGATAATATTGGCTCTGCAAATGATATTATAGTACTTATTCCAAAATTAGATACAAATGCACTAAGTTTTCTACTTTGTATTTTTTCTTTTAAACTTATATCAGAGAATTTTTCACAAATGAAAAAGAGTATATTGAGTAATTTTTTCAAAAAAATATCAACATATGATTAATAATCATTTTGATGATATTTTTATAAGTTAGAATTCACCCATTATTTTGCAAATCTTATAATTAATAGTTTTTTATTTTTTATAATTTTCCTAAACTTAAATAAAAATTCTTTGTCTTCTTGTGTAAAATAATAATTTAATAATATGCCTATATGTTATAATTTATTTATTATTAACAAGGAGGCTTATTTTGGCAAAAACAAAGAAGAATTTTAATTTAAAAATTATTACTCTAATATTAGTTTTACTACTTGTGGGTATACCATGCATTACTTTATTGGCTTTAAAAAACAATAAAAATTCTAATACAGATAACTCTACCTCTGAAAATACTTCAGGTAGTATTACAAATATTTTATTACTTGGAACTGATGGTAGGGAAAATGAAGATGCCTTTAGATCTGACTGTATGATTATTGCCACTCTAGACATGAAACACAAGAGTATAAAACTTACATCACTAGCTCGTGATACTTATGTTGATATTCCTGGTGTTGGAAATGGTAAACTTAATGAGGCGTATTTCTGGGGAAAACAGGATTTACTATTTAAAACTATAAAAAATAATTTTGGAATTGACTTATACAAATACATACAAGTTGATTTTGATAATTTAATGAATATTATATTTACCTTAGGCGGTGTGGAGGTTAATGTTGAACAATATGAACTAGATGCTGTAAATAATCTAATTCCTGCTTCTTATGAAAGCTGCACTTATAAAGATAAAGGTGATATGAAACTTTTAACTTCAACAGGTACACAAAAACTAAATGGATATCAGGCTATAGCTTATACTAGAATAAGATATAGTGACAATGCTATTAATAGAGATTATAGACAAAGAGAAGTTCTTATGTCTGTCCTTAGAGATTTAAAAAGTAAGGCTACATCAAGCTACAGCGAAACTCTTAAAGAGTTGGCTCCATACTACTCAACAAATATTACATCTTCAGAGATTTTTAACTTAGCTGCTAATGCCTACTCTTCTGGTGCAATTAACAACGTTAAACAAGGTCAATTCCCTATTATTGATGATGTTCATGTTAAGGGTGGTACTTATAAAGATTCTGGCTGGGTATGGTTGTATGATGTAAATTCTGTTAGCGTCTTGAAAGATTTTATTTTTGAGGATATTGATATGGATGATAATGATTATCTAAAAGATGATAGTAATATTAAGTTAAATTACTAGAAAAATATTAAAACCATTAATATAAAAAGGAGACTAAGCTACGTGCTTAATCTCCTTTTATTTAATTATTTGTTAATATTTTTTAATCAGTTAATTTATAATTAAAAATCTACTCTTTAATCAACTTATATTCTTTTAGTAAATCTATTCTTCTGTTTCCTACAGCAATAGTTTCCTTTGCTGTAGCTGACACACTAGATAAACTTCCTCTTTCCTTTGTGTAAGTAAATATTCTACTTCCCCATGCCACTGGTAGTAGTGCTGGATATTTTTCCAAGTATTTGTATCTTCCTTTTATATTTTCTGCTTTTGGGAAGATTGCTGCTAAGTTAGATTGTATTTTTGATTTTGACTCTTTGTTTAAAGCATCTAGAGACATATTTGCAGAATTTAATCTGGCTTGAGTACTAGCTCCGTATATTCCACCCTCCATTATATCTTCTATTAGATCCTCTGTATTTATGTAGTAGTCCTTTTTGTTTTTTGGATAAACTATTTTATTTTCATCTAATCCTAGGTAATCTATTGCTATTTGTAGTAAGTTTACTAATAAAGTATCATAGCCCAAGCTGTTTATTTCTTTCCATATATAGTCCCAGTTTATATTTTCATAATGTTTGTTTATATACATGGATATATCACAAATCTGTCTAATTCCAGTTCCACATGATACAAAATGCTTGATGGCATGGCAAATAACATATAGAAAATGCTTGTCTATGGAAAAAGTATGTACATACACATTATTAATATTTATTGTATCTACATCTTGAAAAACAGAGGTAAATATTTGTTCCATGTTTTTATTAGTAGTTGATTTTTCACCAAATAAAGTTGTATGTATCTCCAAATGAAGTCCTGTTTTTTTACAGAAATAGTGATAAACATCAGCTTCCTCTTCATCAGATAAAACTCTCTCCATATTGTTAACTTCCAATATTTCTATAGCCTGTTGTAAATCTTTTTTTTCTATTAATAAATCCTCATCTCCAGAGACTCTCTCATCAGGAATAGGGTACAACTCTCTTAGTATTATCCCCTTAAATACTAAGATTTTCATTCCAGCTTTATTGAACTGTTTGTATAGTTGTAAAAATCTTTCACTTCTTTGAATTTGACTGTAAACTATTTGCATAGATGTTGTTTTGAAGTGTTTCATGAAGTTTTGATCTTGCTTATTGAAGGATTCTGTTTTATATGCTGATTCATATATTAGTGGTACAACTTTATGTATTGATGCTAGTTTTAATATCTCCTCGTAGTTTGGAGATATTTGTATTTGTAATTTTTCATGTTGTAAACTTGATTTTAGTAATTGAAAAAAATCTTCGTATGTTTTGTTCATGCTTCTCCTCTTGAAGGGTATAACATTTTTGTTAACCCCTTATTATCCCAATATAAGTTTTTACTTTCAAATATTCATAATTCTATTCACTTAAATTATAGCACTAAAAAAGGACAATTTTCATTGCCCTTTTTTAAATAGTTTTTATATTATGTCTGCTTCTCTAAGTTTCCCTAAAAATTCATCTAGATCCTCTTTTGCAGTCTTTTCATCTACTTCATATTCATTCAAAATCTTATCTAGTAAAATACTTTCATTTTCTGAAGACTCTAAGTTCTCCCAAATAAATTTCCCCAACTCATTTATAGTTATTATACCATTAAAATGATTGTTACTTTCTCCTACAGGGATTAATATTGTCTCCCCAACTATTTCTCTTAGCATAAACTCTTTTTTAAATTTCATATTTTCTCCCCTTACATCTAGTGATATTTTATTTTACTCGTCATAAGTTTTTACCATCATTATTTCTCCACCATCTGTTGCATAGTGAGATGGGTAAATAGTTTGGCTCTTACCAACCTTCAGATTTTCTACTTTAGCTGTATAAGTTATTCCACCTACATAGTATCCATCTTCAGATTTATATTTATAGAACACACGAACACAACCTATATCTTTTTTAGATTTATTTGTTATTTCTATACCATTATCATCAAGTGTAGTATATTTTATATCTGAAGATTTCTCTAATTTATCAGTGTATGCTACTGTTGTTTTACCATATGTAACACCTTTGCTGCTACTAAAAGTAGTTTTGTTTTTCTCCATAACGACTGCCGAAGAATTAGCTGGTAATGTAGAAACTTCAAAAGCAAGCTTATTATCTCCATTATAAAGTTCTATTTGAGCATATTCAATAGCTTGATTAGATGTATTTTTAACTTGAATAGCTGCTACATTTTTAACTTCTTTATCAGATCCATCTTCTATAAATATTCCACTATATGCCTTTATACGTTGTATTGTTAGAGATGCATCTGGTGTTTTATAATTAGATGATACTTTATCTCCACTTCCATTAGAAGTATCATTATTTTCTACACTAGAACTATTATTTGAAGAACCATTACTTTCACTATTGTTTCCGTTATTACTACTAGAGTTAGATTCTTCACCATTACTTTCATTTGATGTTGCTACATCTGTATTGCCTTCATTATTATCACCATTTGATTTGGACTCATCTGAACTTTGATTTTGTGAATTTTTATTTGCTGATTTACCATCGGATGTAATGCCTAATTTATTCATCCCAACAGGTACAGCTACTGCTAAGACAACAACTATACAAGCAATTATACCAACTATTTTTTTATTTTTAGATAAATTCTTCAACATACTCACCCTCTTTTTCTTTTTCTATATTAGATACAACTTGTCTACATGCCTTAGCATAGTAATTAGTCATATCACATTTATATTTAGGTGCTTTATTATATGTACCTGTTTCAGTATACACCATGGCTGCACATGCTTTACATTGTTTCTTTTTTGAGCAAGCTGCACATTTTGCTGGAAGTCTTATTTCTTTAACTACTCTATTGGCATTTTGCCAAGCTCTTTTAAATCCAACTTCCCATGGATTTAGCCCATTATCTGGAATCATACCACAAGGTAATAACTTACCTTCCCAAGTCATCCAAAAACTAGTAAGCCCTGCACGGCAACGCATGATATCTCCTTCTCCTTCTATGGCACAGCAATCATCATTTAAATCATATATACTAAGCTCTCCTGATTCAACATAAGCTTTAAAATTATCAAATCCATTTTGATATGCTCCTATATATGCCCCATATAATGCTGCGTCTTCAGCTGTAAATCTATCATTTTGACCTATTAAGCTTTCATCTTTCCTAAGAGGAGGAAACATATAGGAAGTAGCTTGTATAACTAGATCATGTTCATCGGCAAAATCTATCATTTCCTTTAAATCATCTTTGTTATATGGTGTTACACTACAATTTAGCTTAACTTGTATATTGTTCTCTTTTAATAAGGAAATAGCCTTTGTAACTTGAGTAAATCCTTCTGGATTTCTACAAAGTCTATCATAAGTTTCATTACTTGCTCCATATAATGTCATATTTATTCTCATAGGCGGGTATTTTTTTAACCATTCTATAACTTCTTCATCTATCATAGTTCCATTAGAATTTATTGATATACAAAATCCCATTTTATGAAGTTCTATATAAAGTTCTTTGAAATCTTTTACTAAAAACGGCTCCCCACCAGTTAATAATAAAAATAAAAGGCCTTCCTCTCTTGCTTCTTTTGCAAGTTCTATCCACTCTTCTTTTGTACGCAATCTGCCTATACTTTCTTGTTTAGATTTACTCATTTTTATATAGCACATTTTACAATCCATATTGCATAAAGGGGACAATTCAAAAGTCCCACTTATAGGTGTTTCTGTAACCTGTGCTTTTCTATGTAATAATTCAACCAATCTAGGCTCTACTAATCTCTGCTTCATTTAATATCCCCCTGTTGTTATCTTCTTCTATCTTTTGTTTTAAGAATTTTACAGCGTCTTCATTTGGTAAACATTCATATAAGTATACTGGTACATTTTGTACTAAGTCTGTTATCATGTTTATTATATTTTCTTGGAATTCTTTATCCCAAGTGTGAATAGTTGTTTCACTGTATATTTTTATAAATGCCTCTCTTGGTGAAAGACGTTTTAGTTTGTTTTCTTTTCCTTGTCTAAGTATTATTATGCGTGAAATAGGAGCTTTTTTATTTTTGAATATTCGTGATGATCCTGCAAATGGAAGTCCATAGGCTGTCCACTCATCTCCTATTTTTCTTATTCCTGCTCTATCCCCATTTATTATTTCTGCATTTTCATATTTGTTCCACAAGTCGGCTTGTGTAGACTTGCCAGTCCCTGATGGTGCTGAGAATAGGATTGCTTTGTTATTGTATTTTATAAATGAACTGTGAAGAATAAAAGTATTATTTTTATTCATAATTTTAACTATATCAATAATCTCCATAATATTTTTAGAATATTCAATATAATTCTCTTTTCCTTTTAAATATCTCACCTCATAGTTAAGGTTATCAATTGGTATAAGCCATGCATAAGGATTCATGCCTGGAGCTGGATAAAATTCATGAATAAACTTTTCATCTACACTATAAATACTGAATATATCTTTATAAATTATACTTCCATTTATATTTATAGGTTCATTGATCTCTACAAATTTAATTGAAATATCTTCGCGCTTTATATTACTATTAAAATTCTCACTTTCATTTTGTATAGTAATCTCAAACGGTATTTGCACGTGTATTAATATATCTGTAATATCAAAATAATAATTAGATTTTTTCATTTTTCCCCTATATATCAATATGGTCATGTCAGATGACATGACCATATCTGTTTATTTTATAATTTTTTAATATTAAGAACTAAAAATTGTCGCTCCACCTTCTGGATGGTTATAGCAAATTCCACCTATATTATCAGTTTCTTTATAGAAATCATTACAAACTCCACCTGATTCAGTCCAAGCTATAACACCTTCAATTATTTCCCATCCACAAGTTGCTTTGCTCCAGTGAGTTGGTGAACCCCAATCACTTTCATGGGCAGCACCACAACCAGCCGCTATATTTTGTACCAATTCAAAATTCTCAATAATTATTCCAGGTTTACTGTATTCTTTTTTCAATTTTACCCCTCCAATAATTATTTTCTACCAAATAATTTACCTATACTATTTACTATTTGTTGCCAGAATGAATTATATGTATTTATCTCATCTTTTTCACTACTTGAATTACCTTCGCTTGCATTTTCTCCAGTAGGATTATCTATATTTACATCTTCTTCATTTAATATTGTATCTTCTACTACATCATCTTCCTGTTCTTCTACTATAGACAATTTACTAAAACTATCTACATAAGACATTAACTCTGGAGTAGATTTTAATGAGTAACTAGTCGTAGATGAATTAGAAGTAGTTAATCTTACTTTCGTTATAGATAATAACTTATTTCCAGTATTTTTAATTACTACATTACCATTTGCATCTGGTGTAATTTCATAATATAAATCAGCTGCAGAATTTATATTTAAACTTTCTTTACCTGTACCTTTTGTTACTTCTACAGTTGTTCCTTCTCCTGATGGCGCTTTTAATCCTATAAATACTTTTGTATTAGAATTGTAGCCATCTACACTAAATGCTACACCTTGACCATTTGCAAGATAAACTTCATTTTTAGGACCATAATCTTTATATGTTCCTATTATATTTGTACTTTGACCAAGTTGACCATCTTCTGTTTTATCAATAAATACAGAACCTGTAATTGATGAAGATATTTCTTCTACAACTGTATTATCAATTAAATCTTTTCTAAGTTGGATATATTGAGCATTAGATTCTCCAGCTTCTTCATATGCTTTTCCTTCTGTAGAATCAGCATCAACTGTTCCTAATGGATTATATACACGTATACCATCTAAATAATAAGTTGCATTCTCTGTAGAGCCTGACATTACAGTTATTTTAACAGTATATGTTCCATATTCTAAATCATCGAAAGATAATGTTGGAATTTGATAATATGTTCCAGATGAAGAGTTATTATCAACTATTAAACCTTTATTTATTGTTACATCTTGATTTTCTTTAGTAGCACCTGAAAGTTTTGCATAAGCTTTACCTACAAAATTATCTGTTCTACTATAGATATCTACACCTGTTCCAGTGAATGTAAATGTAGCTGTAGCCCCTTTTGAAGATGTTTGATGTGCAGATCCATTACTATATTGTGCATCATCTGCATATGAATCATCCCATCCGTATTTTTCATTATCAGAAGATTGGTTTCCTGTAGTTGTATCTGTAGAATTTACTTTTGTCCAATCACCTGTCCATTGTATTTTAACTGAAGAATCATTAGATTCAATATTCTCAGCAAAATCATCTTCATAATATACTGAAGTAGCTGGTATAAAGTTTACTTGTTCCCATTTATATTCAGTACTACTTGTTTTCTGACCAAATACATACCCTGTATCAATTCCATCCCAATTGATTTTACCAGGAGTATAGTTTAAGTTACCTGAAGATATATCAAATATACCATACTCACCAGTAAGATTAACATTATATGGTGATGGTTTTCCTGTATTTGCTATAGTTACCGCATCAACTCCATATTCAGAGGCTGATGTTGATACAGTTTTTCCATAGTCTAATACATAACTCTTACTATCTATATCTACTTTTGGTTGTGGGAATCTTTTTACTAAAGTTCCGTCACCATTATATATAGCTGAATCCTCAGCATTAGTATCCATATCTAATCCTGACTTATTTGCTGTAACACCATATATTTCAATTATTAGCTTTTTACCTTTTGCTTCAGTTTTATCAGTAGCTTCTGCTACATAATTTCCTTTATAATTAAAGTTAGATACACCAATTGACTTGTTAGTAGTGTCAATATTTACTGTGGCATCAGTAAATACTTGATGTTCTCCCCAAGTATCATTACCTTCATAGTCTGCAGTGTATATTTTTATATTATCTTCGCTAAATCCTTCTGGTAAATCAAAGTTATCTGATACTATATCTTTTGCCACTGCAGTTTGATCCAATTCTACTGTTGTTCCCCCAGTAATTACATCATTTGAAATAGTTTCAAATATATTATTTAGTTCAGTTTGGTTAGAAGCTGTCATATAATATTTGCTACTATCTCTATTAAACGTACTAGTTATTTTATATTGATAGTATTGATTACGCCATCCTTTTGTTGACTGATCAAGTCCTAGAGAAGTAGCTGTTTTAAAGTTTGATGATAAATAATTTAAAAATCTATTTGCTGCTGCATCATTCCCATCACAAATTTCTGTACTTGAGCTATTCCAAGTTGAACCTACATTTCCATTTGAACTTCCATATAATTCATTAACATCTGCACCTGTAAATATCCCTATTGTATATACTGTTGTTCCACTATCTTTTAAAGATTTAGCACTACTAATAGAACTATCTGCTACTTTTTGCTCAAATCCATTATAAGTAGTAGGATAACCATCTGTAAATACAACTACAATACGATTACGTTTTTCATTACTAGATACTGGATTTGCATCCATTATGCTTTTTGCATTATTCATCCCTAAATCTATCTGTGTTGATCCACTAGGTTTGTCAGGTAATCCTGAAATGTTACTTAATAAACTATTAGTTCCATTTGTATTTTGATCTGGATTATTTTCACTGTATAGTGATACAAAGGAAGTGCTTGCTGTTTTACTTCCAGAAATAATGCTAGAATTACTTCCAAAAGTAACCAATGCTATTTTATGATCTACTTTACTATTTTTGGCATTTGTAGATACATTATTGATAAAATTTGTCGCTGCTTGTATTAAAGCATATTGACGTCTTGATGAATTAGAACTAGTACTATTTCCATTAAAATTATATGCCATACTACCAGATTGATCTAATACTAAAACTATATCACATGGTACTGTAGTAGTTGTAGTATCTACTTTTACCTCTCCTTTAGCATAAGCTTCTAGCGAAATTTTATAAGTACCATTAGATTGTAGCTCAGCAGTCTTGCCTAATTTAAGAGCATCATCAGTAGTTGTTCCACCTTCTGAATCAGCAAATACTGAGCTATATGGCATAGTAACCATAGAAAAACTCATTGCCAGTGCTGACATTAAAGCTACTGATTTTTTAATTAAACCTTTAACTCCCATTTTTTCTCCCCTTTCCAAACTTTTATACGCACAAATCTTTAGCATAACAAGTGTCGCGTAAATCCACTTGTTATGAGAACTTGTCTCATTATTTTCTTAAATTGTGTCATATAATTTCTAATCACATTGGATGGAAATAAGATAGAAAATCTATATAGATACGATAAATTATTAAAATGAACTAAACGCCCCACAATTTAAAAAAACACCTTATTCGATTTTTCATCGATAGACAAGTCTAAAATTTATAATAAAGTAAATATTTACTTTATTAACCCCATTAAACTTTAAACCTCTTAAATATACTAAATAACACTTTTAATAATAATAATTTGTAAAATACATAATTCCCCTTTATGTACTTTATTTCTTAAAATATTTCTTCTATGTCTATTTTATAATTTTTTATATCAGACTATATTAATTTTTATTCCTTACTAATACTACACATGTGTAGTATTAGTCTTTATAATTAGTTAGAAAAACTAATATAGTAAATTATATCATATTTTACCATACAAAACTTTTATCCGTACATTTTTTAGTATTTATTTTTAAAAATTTTATTTTATAATAAATACAAAAAACTCTATCACTATACTAATTTCGATTATTTATATTAAAACCCTCTATTTTTGTCATAAAAATTAATTTTTCTTGTGTTACATATAAAAAGTATTTTATATTTACAACTCCATACCTTCACTACTTATTTGATTTTATCCTTTCACAAACAAAATCAAATCAATATTACTAAAAATCCTTTATCAACATCTCAACTTCCAAACCATCAATCTCACTTACACTACTCTTATCAATCTTATAAACCCTATCACACATACTAAGTACACTAGGTCTATGAGTTGTGACAATACAAGTCCTAGCATAGCCCATATCCATAATATTTCTCAGAACTTCTCTCTCCGTATAAACATCTAGTGCAGAAGTTGCCTCATCTAACAACAATATAGGACTTCTTCTAAGTAAAGCTCTGGCAATGGACAACCTCTGAGCTTGTCCTTCAGAAAATCCTCCACCTCTTTCTCCAACCATGCTATAAATTCCATCTGGTAACTGTTTCACAAAATCCCATGCACAAGCAGCTTTCAACGCCTCTACTATCTCCTCATCAGTTGCATCTTCTTTTACCATCTTCATATTGTCACCTATAGTTCCAGAAAAAATAGTATTTCCTTGTGGTACATAAGCAAAAAATCTTCTAGTATTAGCTGAAATATTGCACTCTTCACCAAAAATATCTCTCACCACAGCTTTACCATTTTTAGCATTAATAAGTCCCAAAAGCAACCTAATCATAGTAGTTTTTCCTTCTCCAGAAGGTCCAACTAATGCCACTATTTCTCCTGGATTAGCCTCCACATTAGCACCTTCAAAAACTACTTTATTTTCATCATAGTTATACATAACATCTTCTAACCTCACTGAAAGACCCTTATCTAAACTTCCATTTTCCACTACCTTCACCTTTTCATCGTCTACCTTCTCTTCATGAGGCAAATCAAAAAATGCCATCAACCTTCCTGCTGAAGTAGTTGCTGAGATTGCAGAAGGAACTAGGCCAACTAATGCTGAAAAAGTACTCGTCAAAGATCCTGATAACTGTAAAAACAAAGTCATGGTACCATAAGTAATAGCACCACTCCAAAGTCTATACACTCCCCATCCAAAACACGAATAAGAGACAAGCATACCTACTAAGGACATAAAAGAAGAAGTATAGATAGAAAATTTATTGTAATCCATATATACATCTTTATATTTTTCTTGCATGTCTATAAGTCTTCTACTGAATAGTCCAATTAAATCAAATGATTTAATAGATTGGATATTTTGAAAAGATTCCTCATTGAATGCCATGACCTCACTAGAAACTTCTCTAGTCCTTTTATTATAAAATCTCATTTTAGTCATAAGCATTTTTGAAAAAATAAGCATGATTGGTGCACTAAGTAGTGCCAAAGCTGCCATGGTTGGATCATAGTATAAAATTATCATCAAAGCTCCTAAGAACTGTGATAATTTTGTCATCAGACTGGGAACCCATCCCAAAATACTATTTGATACAGTCCCCACATCAGAGTTCAATCTATTAAGCAAATCACCACTATGGAATTTTGTCATCGATAGCCAATCTGTGGTCATTATTTTATCATAAACTTCTCTTTGTATTTCATTATTCACCTTCACATTGATTTTCGCTGCAATTCTAGATGATACAGCCTTAATAATTACCCCTAGAATTGCCATTGATATAATTAGAAACACTATATAGCCTATATTCCTTTTATCCACCCCTGTAACTGCATCTATAAGGTATTTGGATGCTACGCTTCCTCCCAAGTTCATGCCTGTTCCCACTACTCCCAATATTATATAAAAAAGTATGGCAAACTTATATCTTCTGGCATATTGATACATCCACTTAGTCTCTTCCCACATTTCTTGTAACAAGCCTTCCTTGATTTTTTTTATTACTTTTTTTATAAAATTCATTAATTTCTCCCCTATTAGTAACTGATTTCTTTATAAATCCATTATGAACTTTTTTAATTTTTTATGTAAATATTTTTCTTTTAATCTTACTTAATCCGTAACATGCTTTTAATAAATATCTCCTAATAGGTAGTAATTTCATCCATATGGCGAATATTACCTTCCATTTTGTTGAATTACAATCTATTTCTTTTCCTTTTCTTATGATTTTACTGACTACTCCTATAACCTGATTACTTTCAATCCATCCGTCAAAATGTAAATTGCCATCTCCTATAGTATGATAACTTCTATCTTTTACTTCATAAATTCTATGTAATATATATTTGCCACATTTAAGTTTAAAAAGAATAATATCTCCTCGCTTTAGATGTGTAAAATCTTTTTTTTCTAATATGATTTGGTCCCTATTATCTCCTATAAAGGGTAGCATACTTCTTCCCTTTACAGTAAAAATTACTTGCCTATCCATGGCAAGCAATTCTTCTATTATAGGGAATAAATCATGAGTAGAAACCTTTTTAATAGTTCTTTCCATAGCCTTCCCTCATTTTTAATTATAATTTGTCTATTTCTTTTTTCAATACTTCAACTGCTTCTATGTCTGGCGTGCATTTTAATTTGTATACTGGTATTTCATTTACTATATCTTATCCCGCAATTTTTCTAAGTATAAATCCGTCTTTAATCTTCATTTAAAAATCCCCCTGTCAATCATATCGTCTAGTAAATACATAAATTCCCTCTTATATTATATTTATTCTTTATTCTTAATATTTCTTTAAAATCCTTCTTTATATTACAAATTAATTTAATAAATATATAAAAATATAGTTTATTTCTTATCATTAATAGTAGCACAACTTTTCTTAAATTTGCGCATAGTCATTATAAAAAATAATCAAAACTGCTTATTCAAATTTTTCAATAATGCTTATGCTCTCTTATTAAATCTCTTTTTCACCACATCTGTAACAATCTTAATCTCATCAACCTTAAACAAAATTACAAGACCACCATAAATAATAGCTCCCAATACAACTGCCACACAAAGTACCACAAACTCACTCTCCCCACCAGTATTAGTAAACCTCATCATATAATGATAAGAATAATAAGCCACAGCACCCATAATCAAAGATGCCACTAAGCTTTTCACAGTAGCTTTCACGATTTTATCCTGCCCAAAGTATCCAATCTTCTTTTTCAAACTTCTAAACAAAAGCATAATACAAGCCATGGAAGACAAGCTAGTGGCCAAAGTCAGACCTGCCAGCCCCCAAAACTTAATAAACACCACGTCCATGACCATATTCACACCCATGGCAATAACACCATTTATCATAGGAGTTTTCGTATCTTGTAATGAGTAAAAAATCTTCCCAAGCACATCTCTCAAACCATAAGCCACCATCCCTATTGAATACATGGCAAGAGCTAAGGCCGTTAAATAAGTTCCCCTTGCATCAAATGCCCCTCTTTCAAAAAGCACCCTAACTATGGGAAGTGCCAACACTATGGTCCCAACAGTGATTGGTAAAATTAAAATTATGACGCAGTTTATACTTTTTATAACAGAAGAAGTAAATCTCTCCTTGTTATTTTCATTGGACAACTGTGACAATATGGGATAAATAACAGATGAAATTGATGTTATAAATATAGCTATCACAAAGGATGTCAGCTTGTTTGAATAATTCAGTGCAGATACTGTCCCCGCTGGTAAAGTAGATGCCAAAGTTCTGTCCACCAAAGTATTCACCTGATTTACTGCCACACCTATCAAAACAGGTGCTATAAGCCATGCCATCTTTTTAATATATTTATCTTTTAAATCTATAACTGGTTTATATTTATATCCTTTTTTAATGGCAAAGGGTAATTGAAATAAAAATTCAGATGCCATTCCTATCAAAGTTCCCCAAATCATTAAATAAGGACCGTGACTTATACTAAGTAAAGTTGCCACAATGATGATTACATTCTTTGGCACACTACTAAGTCCCGGCATTATAAAATCATTTTTTATTTGTAAATAAGAAGTCATCACATAACTAAGACCTGTAAACACAATTCCAAGAATGGTAATTCTGGTGAAATTGATAGCCACCTGCAATGCCTCTCCTTCATATCCTATGGCAAATACATTTACAATTTGTTCTGTAAATATAAATCCAAGGACAGAAAGAACTATACATCCTATAATAACCAAATTAAACACATTATTTATAAACTTAAGAGATCTTTCTTCTCCATCCTTACTATGTACTTCCATATACATGGGTATAAGCACCGTTGCTAAAGTGCTGCCTATTATGGCAAAAATAACCTGTGGTATATTCATAGCTGTTACGTAGGCATCACTGTAAATACTTGTTCCATATCCAGCAGCAAGAACTAACTCTCTCCCAAACCCAAGTATTTTTGCTATTATTGTTGCCACCATAAGTCCAAAAGTGGCTCTCGCTAATTTGCTCATAGTTTTGCTCCTTTATAATAAATAAGTTAACTAACTTATAATTTACTTTTTTACTTTCATATATGTTACATTATAGTATTTTTTGTGAAAATTTAATACGATATCATAACATATTTTTTCTTTATTTAACATTTTTTTAAAATGCTTATATATATAATAAGATTGTTCACATATAAAAATACCCCAATCATTAGATTTTTGGTCCAATAATTGGGGTTAACTATATTGTGTTTGGCTATATTTTTATATATTATGGCAATAAACCATATGACCATCTTCATATGTCTTTGATTTTGGTTCTTCTTTTTCACATATTTCTGTGCAGAACTTACATCTAGTTCTAAATCTACATCCTGAAGGAGGATTTAATGGGTTTGGCACATCCCCTTCTAATATTTCTTCTTCTCTTTCATCATCTATAGAAGGAATACTACTAAGCAGTGCTTTTGTATATGGGTGTTTTGGTGTTCTATAAATATCTTCACTATTACCAATCTCAACTATTTTACCTAAATACATTACACATACTCTGTCAGAGATATGTCTAACCATGGATAAGTCATGAGCAATAAAAAGATATGTTACACCAAATTCTTTTTGTAAATCTTCTAATAAATTTATTACTTGAGCTTGAATAGACACATCTAAAGCAGATATAGGTTCATCACAGAAAATAAATTCTGGCTTAACAGATAATGCCCTTGCTATACCTATTCTTTGTCTTTGTCCTCCACTAAATTCATGAGGATATTTTGTAGCACAATTTCTAGATAGTCCTACTTTTTCTAACATTTCATAAACTATTTCATTCTTTTCTTCACTACTAAAATCAGTATGAATATCTAAAGGCTCTCTAATTATATCTTTTACCATCATGTTTGGATTTAAAGATGCATAAGGATCTTGAAAAATAGTTTGGATTCTTTTTCTAAAAGATTTCAATTCTTTCTCACTTTTTTTCCCTATATCTTCACCATCAAATAAAATTTCACCTTCAGTTACATCATAAAGTCTTATTAAAGTTCTTCCTAAAGTAGATTTACCACATCCACTTTCTCCCACTAAACCTAGTGTTTCACCTTTTTTTATATAAAAACTTACATCATCCACAGCCTTTACTTCTTTAACACTTTTCTTAAGAATACCGCTATGTTGTGTAAAATATTTTTTTAAGTTCTTAACTTCTACTAAATTCATTCTACTCATCCTCACTTACTAAAGCACAGTTTACTTCATGTGTTTCACTTAATACTTTTGTTGTAATGGTATTTTTGCAAACATCTCTTTTTTCATCACACCTATCATAAAATGGACATCCACTTGGTGGATTAAGCAAACTTGGTGGTGCTCCTTGTATTGGTACTAATCTTTCTTTTTCACAGTTATTACGTTTTGGTATGGATTTTAATAGACCTATTGTATATGGATGCTTGGCATTGTTAAATATTTCTGCTACAGTTCCAGTCTCCATAATTTGCCCACCATACATTACAATAACTTTATCACAAGTATTATAAACTACTCCCAAATCGTGAGTTATTAGTATAGTTGAATTTTCATTTTCACTGTTTAATTTCTTTATTAATCTTAAAATTTGTGCTTGTATCGTTACATCTAATGCTGTAGTTGGTTCATCTGCAATTAATAATCTTGGTGATGAACTCATTGCCATAGCAATACAAACTCTTTGTCTCATACCTCCACTAAATTCATGAGGATAATTATCTACTCTTATTTCTGGTGAGGGGATTCCAACCATTTTTAGTAACTCTATTGCTTTTTCTCTAGCTTCATTTTTGCTAAGATTTTGGTGTCTTATTAGAATCTCACTTATTTGTTTACCTACTTTTATAAGAGGATTTAAAGCCGTCATCGGATCTTGAAATACCATAGAAATTTCATTCCCTCTTATTTTTCTCATTTCCTTCTCATCAAGTTTAGCTAAGTCTTTTCCTTCAAACAATATTTCTCCGTCCACTATTTTGCCTGGATGACTTATCAAACCCATTATAGATTTTGAAGTTATACTTTTTCCGCTACCACTTTCCCCTACTAACCCAACTATCTCTTTTCTACCAACTTTAAAACTAACATTCCTTACTGCTTGCACTTCACCTTTTTTTGTAAAGAATGATGTTCTTAAATTATTTACTTCTAATATATTACTCATTCTGTCCACCTACCTATCATTAGCCTTTGCTTCAAATGTTGATCTTAAAGTATCTCCTATTAAATTAAAGCTTAAAACTGTTAACAAAATAAACATCCCTGGGAATATCGCCATATATGGTGCTTGTCCCAAATAAGCTTGGGCATCTTTTAACATACTCCCCCAAGATGCATTTGGTTGTTGTACTCCTAATCCTAAGAAACTAAGTGAAGATTCCATAAGTATTGCATTTGCTATATTTATACTTGAAGCAACTATTATAGTTGGAAGTATACTCGGTATTATATGCTTAAATATTATATTAAAATGACTTTGGCCAACAGACTTAGCATATAATATATATTCTCTTTCCTTTACAGACAAAGTTTCCGCCCTAACTATTCTAGCAATGCTCATCCAACCTAAAAAACCTATTACAAAGATTATGTTTTGAATTCCAGACCCTAAATAAGAATTTATTACTAATATTAAGAAGAAGGTAGGTATACACATTAATATATCTATAAATCTAGTTATAAAACTATCTATTTTTCCACCAAAATAACCACTAATAGTTCCTATTATAGTTCCAAAACCTGTAGAAATTAACATAGATAAGAATCCTACAGTTAAAGAAACCCTTCCACCATATAGTGCTCTTGTAAAATAATCTCTCCCCATATTATCCGTACCAAATAAATTGCTTCCCCCCGGTGATTTAAGACCATTTATTGGATCTATTTTATTAGGATCAAAAGGGCTTAAAAATGCTAATACACAGGCAATACATAAAGCACCTATTACCATAAGAGCAAATAAAGCTAATTTATTATCTTTAAAATTATTCTTTAATCTTTCTACCATTTTTCTCGTCCTCCTATTTATGCTTTAATTCGTGGATCTATTAATTCATATAACACATCCGCTAGTAGATTACCTATAATTAATATAAAAGAGGAGAACATGGTAATTCCCATAACTACAGGATAGTCATAACCAAATATGGAATTTACCCCTAATTGTCCCATGCCTGGCCAACCAAAAATAGTCTCTGTTATAAATGCACCTGTTACAAGTTGTGGAAGAGCCATAGCAAAAATTGTTATAACAGGAAGTAAAGTATTTTTAAATACATGTTTAAATAATATATCTTTAGTAGTTGCACCATAAGCTAGCTGTGTAAGAACATAGTCTTCTTTAAGCTGACTTATAGTACTTGATCTTATATACCTAGTGAATACACAAATATTGTAATAACTAAGTATAATCACAGGCATAACCATGTGTTTTAGTAAATCCACACTAGTTTCAACACCTGCAGTCCTCATCCCCACACTTGGTAATAAACCTAATTTTAATGAAAAAGTATATATAAGCATCATTGCAAACCAAAAGCTTGGTATAGATATTCCTAAATATGAGACTACATTTAAAATCTTATCTATAATAGAATCTTTTTTATATCCCGCTATAAGTCCTACTGGTATAGCCACCAATATTGATATTACTAAAGCTGTAACAGTAATTAAAAGTGTATTTGGTAGTCTTTCCATAATAACTTCAAATACAGGTCTATGACTTATTAGTGAATATCCTAAATTCCCCTTCATTGCATTTATTAGCCACTTAAAGTATTGAACTATTACAGGTTGATCAAGTCCCATACTTATCCTTATTCTTTCTATATCATCCGGGCTCATTTGTGGTGTTACATAGGCTTGCAACGGATCACCTGGAGCTAAGTGCATTAGTAAAAATGATACTAATGATATAAAAAATAGCATTGGTATTAAGCCTAATAATCTCTTTATAATTTTATCTTTCATAATACTCTCCCATTTTAATTGTCTAAAAAAATAGCCGTAAAAAAATACGGCTATTTTCCATGTCATATTAGTTTTTTACTTTTATTCCATTTAGATCTCTAAACATAAATATTGGAACTAAATTAGCCTCTTTAACATCATAATTTTTGTCTACTGCAACTATTGATTTAGAATAACAAATTGGATAAAGTGCAACTTCTTCAACTATAGTTTTTTGTATTTCTTTGTATAACTCATCTCTCTTAGTGTCATCAGTTTCTTTTAAAGCTTCTTCGAATTTTTTATCTACTTCTTTATTAGAGTAACCACCTATATTGTCACTTCCTTTGCTTGTGAAAACTGAAGCATATTCAGCTGGCTCACTTCCCATTACATACCCGTTTAAAGCTAAATCAAAGTTTGCATCAGCTCCACTCCATAATTCATTATAGAAAGCACTTTTTTCCATAGGTTTTAATTCTAATTCTATACCAACTTCTTTTAAATTACTTTGTAAAACTAAAGCTATTTTTTCTTGTTGACTCTTATGAGTACTATATGCTAATTTTAATTTTAAATTATCTACTTTAGCTTCCTTTAATAACTCTTTAGCTTTTTCTTGATCTTGTTCATATTTTTCAACATCATCAGTGTAAGACATTGTATTTGATGCAAATAGTGAATATGCTTTGTCTGCGTATTCTTCTGATTTGTAAGCAGCTGTTATTATTTCCTCTTTATTTATTGCATAAGATATAGCTTGTCTTACTTTTTCATCTTTTAAAGATTTATTTGCATTTTGCATAAATACTAGGTTATCTACCATTCCTTCATCAAATGTAACTATATCAACATTACCTTTTCCTTCAACATCTGCTACTTCATCTGGTTGAACATATTTAGCTTGAACTTCACCATTTTGAAGTGCCATGTTTGCAGAGTTAGAATCAGCTATAACTCTATATGTAACAGTTTCTAATTCTCCTTTTTCTCCATAGTAATCATCAAACCTTTCTAAAGTTAATAACTCACCTGTTTTATACTCTTTAAATTTGTAAGCACCATTTCCTATAGGAGAATTATTTTTGTCACTTTTAGCCATATCTTTTTCGCCTTCATATATATGTTGAGGTATTACTCTTACATCACCTAACATACTTTCAAATGAAGTAGATATTGCTGGTAATTTAAATTCTACTGTAGTTTCATCTATTTTTTTAACTTCTACTGCTTTATCTTCTATAACAAATTTCCCTCTACTTATTGACGCTTGACTTTCATCTAGTATACTCTCCATAGTAAATACTAGATCATCTGCTGTTAAAGATTCTCCATCATGCCATTTTAGACCTGACTTTAATTTAACTGTATAAGTTAAAAAGTCTTCTGATGGTTCAACACTATCAGCTAAATAAAACGTTTTCTCGCCCTTTTCATCTACCACATATAAAGGGTTATATAGAGCATTCATTACTGTCATTGAAACTCTATCATTTGCATAAAGTGGATTTAAATTAACTGCATCTCCACCTGCTACTATACTGATACTTGTAATGTTTGAACCTTCTGATGATCCTCCTGAATTAGAACATCCAACAGATAATAACATAGCTCCTGCTAAACCTATTGCCAATAACCTTCTTTTAAATTTCATACTATTCCTCCAATATTTCCCCTAGTTAGATTTTTTCTGACAGTATAATTATATTTTTAAAAGCAATTTATATCAAATCGATTTTTTATATGCATACTATACATTTATTGTTTTTTTCTATACACGATTAAATCATACATGGAGCAAATGCTACAAATACAGGTTAACTATTTTATATTGTGTTTTTTCACATAAAAATAAGGCTGCCTCTTAGTAGCCTTATTTTTTATAAGCTTTACAACCATCACAGTGATAAACTAATATTTCTCTTAAACCTGCTTAATCGGTTCCATTTTATAATTATATATATAATCTATGGTTTTCCCACTTATACTAACTGCTATTAAAGACCAGAAAATATCATATGTTGATAGATAAGATAAAGAAAGTAAAAGTACCAAAATATCTCCTATGAGATAAACTTTCCCAATAGTCACAGATGTTATTTTAGAAATGATTAGTGCCAATGCATCGTCACCACCAGCTGCTGCTCCAGCCCTAACTACTATACCCACGCCAACTCCTACAAATAAACCTGCTAGCACTGTACCTAGTAATTTGCTGTCAAACACAGGCACAAGTGGGCCTATCCTTTCAAACACTGCATAAAAAGCAGAAAAACCTATTGTTGCAATCATTGAGTAAATTAAGAATTTTTTCCCAAAGAATTTGTATCCTATTACAAATAATGAAATGTCTATTATTATATTTGCCACAGATGGATTTATATTAAAGAGATTTTTTAGTAATAATAAAATCCCTAAGACTCCACCTTCCGTTATGTTGTTTTGATAATTTAAATTGTAAACACCAAATGATAAAATTATAGTACCTAATAAAATTAATCCTATTTCTTTTTCCTTGGTCCGCCTATCCATATTAAAACCTTCCCTTTTTTTCAAATTTATTAATATTATATGACTTTAAAATGCCTTTGTATAGTCGATTTTCAAGAAGTGAGTATTGTGTAAGGGGTGAGGTTATTTTCATAGTGTATTTTTTCATTTTTACTTGTTTTTTATTTATTCTCATATATTTAAGTGTTTGTAATGGCTTTGTTGAGATATTTTTTCACAAAAGTTTAGGCTATAGTTTTTTGTAGTTTAGTATATATATTTTCAGGTTTATAAAAATTTTTGTTTTACTTAGTTTTACTAAACTTAATCTTAAAGAAGGCAAATTGTAATTTTTTGATCCAACATATGAGTACTATTAATTTGATAGATTTTTATTTTGTTATTTTGATAAATGTAAATTAACTATTTCTGGTGGATTATTAAATCTAGGCAACTTCTGCTTGCCTGAGCCCAATCCACTAGTTATAAGAATCTTTATATTATTCAAATCAAAAAATCCCTTATCATACTGTGGAAACCATCCCTGATCCCCACCATAAAGACCCCCAACAAAAGGAAGAACAACTTGTCCACCATGATTATGACCACTTACTACTAGGTCTATATACCATACCTCTGATGCATTCCCAAATATAAAACTATCTGGCCTGTGTACCATCATGATTTTGTAATTGTTTGTGTCTTGGAATTCATTTAGAAAATCGTATACTCCTTCTTCCATAGTGTCTTTATCCACATCATTGTTTCCATTTAGACCAAATGCATAAGCAAACATTCCACCTATTCTTATGGTATTTTCATTCACCGTAACATCCTTGTATTCATTATCTAGTACAGTAACTCCTATATCTTCAAGTTCTTTTAATAAGTCAGATGTACCTGATTCTATGTAGTCTATGTCTGTATTTCCCAAGGAATAAAATACTTTATGGTTTTTACAGAGCTGTTTCATAAGGCTTGTGACTATTTTACTGTTTTTTGAGTCTTGATTTACTACATCACCTACTACTAAGATGATGTCTGGTGAAAGTGAGTTTATTTCATTTATTAAGTCTTCGTTGTTTTCTCCTAACTGATTGTCATGAAGGTCAGATATTATAACTGCATTGACTGAGTTGTTAATTTGATTTGATTTTATATTGTAATCACTTACTGTTATTTTATTATAAGATATGTATACTTCATATGTCCCAATTAAACAGATTATCACAAGCAGTAATAAGGCAAATACTATTCTTTTTGTTTTTTTACTCATATCATTCTCCCCATTTTTTAGTATTCTATCTACTATTTTATACATAAATTTATCTCTTTAAATTATGTCATATGATAAAAAATTTTCAATTATAATTACTTTTTCATAAATACTAATCATTAATAATAGCCGTATGAGTATCATAACCAACATATCCATCTGCACTTAACCCCCCTGATTTTTAATAAGCTACTACTGTAGCCTTAGTTTACTTCCAAAACTTCCATCAGCCTCAATTGCATATCCTATATTAAATTATAAAGATTTTTTTATATATTATTTATGTTTTCAACAACTTCTTCCATATTAAAAGCTTCTATTATCTGTGGGTTATTCTTTAATGATTGATTAAAGTTAAATCTGTACATTTGAGTAATCTCGTAAATTTTTCTGTCAATTAAGATTGGATTAGTAAGTGTCTCAATTGATTTTACTGCTTCAGTTTTCTTTCTCTGTATTATGTATGTGGATAAATTAACTGTCTTATCTGGATAATATTGATTAAAAACATCCATAGCTCTTTGTAGTGAACCTATCTCTATGTTGATTTCTCTAAGTATATCATCTTTAGGTAAAATAAATTTTCTTCTATAGTACTTATAATTGTTATCATTTTAGTAAGACTGTTGATTACGTCCTTAGATAAGTTATTATATTTCTTGTCCCTCGTCATCATATATAGTACCATATCCCCCCTATGTTTTTTCTTTTTATTTTTATTTTCTTTTTCATTTTTATTTTCATTTTGTCCACCTATGGTGCACGCTTCCATAACGTTACGTAATTTAAATATAGTTTTTGATAGACTATATATATCTATTTCTTTAAGATTAGAATTTTTAAATAAATATAATAATAGCTTATCTTTATTTTTGCCATATGTTTTTATATCCCCTTTATATGATACTTATTTAATAATTTGTAGTTTCATTATTTGTATTCATAATGACTTTTAGAAATTCCTTAGTATTACATAAAACTATACCATAATTACAAAAATTATTATTAAACTTCATATATTCATTAGTGTTAACAATTTCCTCTGTATTAGAATGTATCCATTTTCTATCATTTAAATGGTATGCAATATTATCTATTATTTCTTTAGATTCATATGCATCTATATCTTTAATCTTTGGATAAATAAATATGTTCCTCCTAAAAGTTTCTTTGAGCAATTTCTTCATATTAATTTTAGATACAAATACTTCATCCCCCTTCATACGTAAATTACAAAAGTTATGATTATCTAATATGCCTAAAAATATAGTTTTCTTTGAAATATATAATGTATCGTATTTATCCTCCTTATATAATAAGCGAGTTCTTTTCAGTAAATTTTCTTTATTTTTCCTTCTTTTAGCTATATTATAACATCTTGTACAGTGCAATTTTTCTCCTTTTTTTCTAGTAAAATACCCCCTAGAGAAAAATCTCTAAGGGGTGTTTTGCATAACATATGGCAACAAATACTACTTCAAGTGCTTGCTTACCAGTAGTATCAACCTCATAAAATTTAAAATCTTTCTTTGTTATTTCTCTTATTCTATCAAGAACTATAGGACACATATTTGAAAAATTGCTGCTCCTACTATGGCTATTCCTACATGCATGGCTACTCTAAGCTCTATAACTGGTACCATGGAAAGTAAAATTATAATCCATTATAAATACCTCTTAATTTTATTCATAATAAAAGACATAACACTATGCTATGTCTTTTGTACTTGCTATATTATAACAAAAATTCCTTTTAATTATACTATTCTACTGTAACTTATTTAGCTAAGTTTCTTAGCTTGTCCACATCTAGTCCTCTTATATTAGATACATGATATACAAGTAACTGCATTGGTACCACGCATGTTATAATTGCAAAATACCTCTTATCATATTCTAAACTATGTTAAGCTACAAAATAAATCATTCCACATTTGAGCTATATTATCAATTTGATATTTTTTTACATTTTTCTTGGCATTTTCACCATAAAGTCGTCTCAGCTCTTCATTTTCAATTAATAGTGATAATTTTTCTTCATATTCTTTTAAATCTCTACTTTTAACTAAAATACCATCCTCATTTTCTATAATAATTTCTTTAGCTGCATCAATATCAAAGCTTACACATGGCAAACCACATTCCTTTGCCTCAGTTAATACTAATCCAAATCCTTCAAGCTTTGATGTTAATGCATAAATAGATGATTTTAAGTATTCATCAATAATATTTCTAGTAAAAGGTTTTATAAATACTTTGTCTTCAAGATTATTTTCATTTATAATTGATTGTAAATATTCTCTTTGTGATCCATCTCCAACAATATATAATTCCCAGTCATTATATTTATAAGATATATTTTTAAATATTTTTATTAAATCATCAAATCCTTTTACATCTTTTAGCCTTCCTACTGATATTATTCTTTTATTTTTTAGACTACTTTCTTTTTCTGATTTAAATGAAATAGTATTAGGAATAGTTTTAACATTCTTTAAATATCTACTATATAATTGCTTACTTTTATCTGTTAGTACAATAACTTTATCTGCGTTTCTATACAATATTCCTCTTAGAATTCTGCGTTTTTTTGTATCGTTATAATAGTCATTATGTTCTGTTACTACTATTTTTTTATTTTTTAAAATGCTCTTATTTAATAGGACACTGTTACTAATAAATCCATGGTATGTGATAACTATATCTGCATTAATATACTTCAATATTTTCCTAATTTCTTCAAAAACCTTTATTTTATTATTTATATCTACATCTATATTTCCATGGGTTATTTTCACTAAATCATTATATTTGAAAAATAAATTACTTTCTTTAGTAAATAATGATAGTATCTCAATATCATATTTTAATTCTTCACTAAAATAATTTGATAATATATTTAATACTCTTTCTATACCCCCAACTTGATTAATATTATTAGTTATAAGTAATAACTTCATATATATTCTCCTCTTTTAGAAAATTTTTTGTATACTAATTTAAATTGATAATAACTTTTTTATAACTCTTTTTACTTTAGATTTTTTATGTAAACTTTCACCTAATTCATATAAGTACTCTATATCACCAGCTTTAATAGCATATAGATATTCTTTATCAAAATATCTTTTACTTCCGTGATTTTCTATACTTTCCAAAATACTTTTATTTTCTATATATTCTTTTATATATGTTAGCCTTTCATCTTTACTATAATTACTTGTCATTAAATTTTGTAAACTTGTTTTAAATGAATTAAGTAGCATAATGCTTATTCCATTATATTCATACTGTCTTTTATCATCATAATATTTATCAATTACTTCTTTTTGAATTTCATATCCATTTACTATATCATCAAAGTGATATGGCATATATCTAGATGTAAAACCTCCAGCTCTATAATAATATAGAGGTTGATTTATTATCTTAACTCTAGTAGCCTTCAAGAAAACTTCCATATTTAAAAATAAATCATCTCCTAAAAAGTTTATTTTTTTTAAATATTTTCCTGAACTAATTAATAAATTTCTTTTATATAATTTACAAAATAAACTTGCTGGAAAAGGATGACCATATAAATATGCTTCTACCAATTCATTTTTAATTTCATCTTCTACATATAATTTTTCCTCTTCAAAGTAATGATTCTTATTGTTTTTTTTATAAATGCTCTATTACTAAAAACTTTATATGAATTTGAAACAACTATATCACATTTATATTTTTTTAATTCATCATACATAATAGAAACAATATTATTATCAACCCAATCATCTGCGTCCACAAACATAATGTAATCTCCAGATGAATTATCTATACCTGTTTTTCTTGCTTGTATAGAACCTTCATTCTTTTTATTAATAAGTATTATTCTATCATCTATAGATTTATATTTTTCACATATTTTTAAACTATTATCTGTTGAACGATCATTTACTAGTATTACTTCTATATTTTTATATGTTTGATTTAATATAGAATCTATACACTTATTTAACTTTTTTCCTGCATTGTATATAGGTACAATTACACTTACTTTTTCCATATTACTAATCCCCTTATTTCTGTAAATTTTACTTCCACTAATATTAACTTATCCTACTGTAGTATTACTTATAAATACACTATTATTATTCATGAAAAAGGGTGTAACATCTTTGATACACTCTTTTTATATTATTCAATTGTAACCGACTTAGCTAAATTTCTTAGTTTGTCCACATCTAATCCTCTTATATTAGGTGCATGGTAAGCAAGTAGTTACATTGGTATAACTCTAACACCTCTAGCTATAACTTCTTCAATATTTGAAACTATTTTTTCAAATAATACACCTTGAGTAGCTATGGCAACTACTGGATTTCCCTTATCTATTAAAGCTATACTTCTGTGTTTTAACTCACCTGCTACAAAGGCTTCAGCATGAATATAAGATATCCCTTTTATTTTTAAAACGCCTTCCATAGATAGAGAGTAATCCACTCATCTACCTAAATAGAACATGTTTTTTCTTCTTTTATTTCTTTAGATATTTCTCCAACTAACTCATTGCACTCTAGAGCTTTTTCTACTTAAGCTTGTATTTGCTTTAATTGTTCTATTCCAGAAAAATCTTCTTCTTCAGTTATACTTCCTTTAGTCTGACTAAATTTAAGACTATCATATAGAAAGCAGTTAATTTAGTAGTGTAAGCTTTAGTTGCTCATTTTACTATTCATAAGTCTATTAATTCCTGCATATAGTTAGTCTTATAGAACTTAGAGTAGAGCTAGTTTTTTCTATTAATTTATACTTTAGATTATTAACCTTTCTTTTTAATGCCTTGTAGTTAAATACTTATATTTACTTATTAATTTTTGTTCTATATTATTATCACAGTCAATAAATTTATCATGAACTATATAAAATTCTTTACATTGAGAATCCTTCAGACTATTTTCCATATTACGTTTTTGTAGATGAATATACATATATTCTTTAGAATTTATAGTATTATTACTTTCATATAACTTAAATACTTTTCCATTACTCCATTTGAATATATTATTTTTTATATCTTCTTCATACCACCACTTGTCCTCTATATTAAAATATATAATCTGAAAATAACTATTATATAATCCTATATCAGTTAAATCATTTCCATTAAATATATTCTTTTTCTCATGTATAAAAATATTATTTATACTTCCAGGAACCCATTCATGAAAGCAACACATATTTGGTGTCTTATATATCTATATATATCTCTACATTATCTAATGGTTTCATAAACAATGTATTTATTTCTTCTGTATTTCTATATATAGTCATATGTCATATTATAATTAGATAATTTTTTGTTATTAGGAATTATTCCCATCTAAGATAATATCCTCTAAGCAATATCAATTTTTTTCTTTAAATTTGATATTATTTGATTTATAGATTTATATATGTATTTAAACTCTTTTGTCTTATAAAATAACATTACATATATAATATTAACCATTAATACACATATAGTTCCTTTTAAAACTAATAATATTAATCCATCTCTTAAAACTACTAAGTTGCATATATACGTCGTTATTATTCCTGTAACTAATGTCAACACAACATAATATACATATTTTTTAAAATATTCCTTAACAGATTTATTAAAAACTTTATTATAAACTAACTTTGGCTGAGTCCATAAAGGTAAGCATATAGTACTTATCGTTGTTGCTATAAAAATTCCTGCTAAGCCTAAAACTTTTACTAAAATTATTGATAAGACCAAGTTAATAGCTGATTCTATTAAAGGAATGTACTTATCATTTACAAATATACCAGCCTTAGATTTAAACATAATAACAGAGTTTCTAAGCCCTCTTATATAAAAATTAACTAATATAATTATAAATGTAAACTTATCTAGAAGTAGACCTTTACCTAACCACCAATTTATAAATGGCTCTAATAAATTATATAAACATATAACACTTAAAGAATATATCCAAAAGTTTATTAGATATACAACATTATATATGTCATATATCTTATCCTTACTTTCTGTAGCTATTAAATTTCCAACACTTTCACCAATTCCATTTAATAATGGTGTAAGTAGTGCCGATAACTGAGATGTTATCATTGTATAGTTTGAATACAATCCAACAGTTCTTAATCCTATAAACGTAGATATTAACATGTTATCTGTTCCATTTACACAATATCCCCCTATATTATGTAAAAATATTGCTTTTACATTGGTTATTAAATTTAACTTAACTTCTTCATCAACTATATATTTATCTTTAGTTTTTATATATTCATATCTATCTGTTACAATCTTACCATTATATATATTTTGAATTATACTAATAACTAAATCTATAATTAAAAATAGTATATAGTTCTTAGTTGTCTTTAATATAACTATTTTTATTACTGTAGTAATTATATTAAAGATAAGATTATACTTGGCTATAATATATCCTTTTTGGTCTGCATTTATCAATGCCCATTTATGAGCATTAATATATGAAACAATATTTTTTAATACAAAAATAAAATAGACTACTCCTATAAATGGAATGGTAGTTCCACCTTTTATAAATTTATCTAAGAATATATACATAATCATACTTAATATAAATATAACTATTGCCAATATCCCATATATTTTTTTGTATAATTGTATTAACGCAATTGTTTTCTCTCTATTATCCTCAGCTAATGGTTTGTATAAGTTATAAACTATACTTGTACCAATTCCACCCTCTACTAAACTTAGCATTGATAATAAATTTGTTAGTAATCCATTAATACCTAAATACTCTTCTCCTAAATTATCTAAAAATACCTTTCTAGATAAAAAACCTAATAAGACCATTACAATTTGTGTTAACACACTTATATATATATTTCTTGTAGAATTTAGTGTTCTCATTATATACCTTTTATCCTTTTTCTTAAGTAATTAAAATATTTATCCTATTCTTCTCTTTATTATTAAATAAGCAAGATTATATAACTTAATATCAACTAAAGTTTTTATCATATTATACAATCTTGCTCTATCCTTATTTTTATCTATAAACTCACAGAACTCCTTATTGTTGCATAAATTATATAAAATCTTATTTCTCTGGGCTACACTTATATTCTTTTCTTCATATACTAATTTATTAAATACTAATTTATAATTTTCTATAAACCAATAAACTAAAAACTGTTCTAGAGAATTATTTCTTTCATATTTGGATAATAGTTCATTTAATTCTTTATATGAATTAGAAATCTCATAGGTTAAATCATTTTTTTTTCTTTTTTGTATACCACCTTTTCCCCTTATACCTATATAATGATATTTTATATCTTTTGAAAAATAGAGTTTATTGGTATATTTTAAAAATTGTATATTAAAACAAAAATCCTCTAAGCATACCATTTTTTCATTAAAATATAACTTATTTTCTCTTATTATATTTGTTCTATATAGTTTAGCACATGGTGATAAAAAAGGGCTTTCTATTGAATTTAGTATATATTCTAAATAACCACTTAGCTCATTTATGTTTAAGTATAATTCATTCGATAATGCGCTTACTTTGTCTTTTACTTTTTCTGTATTAAAATATTCTTCTCTATATATTCCTGAATATATAATATCCGAATCAAATTTAACAATTTTATTATATAAAACTTCTATACAATCACTTTCTATCCAATCATCACTATCACAAAACATGATATACTTGCCTGAAGATTTATCTATACCTAAGTTTCTAGCAGATGATACACCTCCATTTTTCTTATGAAATACATGTATACGATTATCTAGATTCTTATAATTATCACATATTTCTCCACTTCTATCAGTAGACCCATCATCCACTAATAGTATCTCTATATTTTTAAATGATTGGTTTTTTAAGGATTCTATACAAGTATTTAAATTTTTTTCTGCATTATACACCGGTACAATAATACTAACCTCTGGATTCATTATTTACTCCTCTTTTACAATTAGCTTACTTTTATAATTTTACATATAGATACTTTTAACAGTGATTTTGTATCATATTTTCTCAAAGCCTTATATTTTATCATTTTTAAATATTGTTTTATTCCTTCTTTAACATCTTTATATTGCATACATATATCAAATCTATCAACAACATAATTTTTATAGAATAGCTTAAAATATCTATCTCTATCATCTTCACTCATTGGAATTTTATCTAAAGTATTTTTTACTATTTCTAAATGCTCATTACATCTTTGAATTCTTTTTTCCTTAGTATCATCACCTGTAGACATACTATTTTTGTATATTATATAGTTATATAGATGCTCATTTAAAAAACCTCTTCTATATTTATAATATACTGGTAATAACATCTGCCAATTTTGCCCCCTTCTAGCAGGGAATATTTCTCTATTAGGATTTACATCTAAAAAGGCTTCACTTCTTACCATATGACATCCACAACAAAATATAGATTCTGATTTTAAATGATGTTCAAACTGATATTCATCTTCATGGTGTTTAAATTTGTCTGTTATTTGATAAATTGGATTATCTAGATTATCTTCATTATAAGCATAAGCATTTGTAGTAACACATCCATACTGAGGATTATCATTCAAAAATCTAACTCTTTTTTCTACTGATTCTAAGTGGAAAAAATCGTCTGCATCTGCCCAACATAAAAAATCTCCTGTAAAATACTTTAAACCTGTGTCTATAGCTCCTCCAAGACCCTTATTTTCTTGTTTTACATAAATTAATTTCATTCCAGCATTTTCAAATGATGATTTGTATTTTAATACAACCTCCTCTGTATTATCAGTTGATCCATCATTAACAAATATAAGCTCAATATTTTTATATGTTTGATTTAATACTGAATCTAAATATCTAGATACAACTTTGCCTCCATTATAACAAGGAGTTATTATACTAACTAATTGATTGTCCATATATTTCACTCCCAACTTATACAAATAATTCTTCAATTTCTTTCTTTGCTTCTAGACCTTTTTTCTTATAATCCGGCATAAATTTATTTAAGTGTTCCTTTATAGTATCTTCATTTTTATATATCCATTTAAAAGCATTTATCAAGTCATCACTATTTTCTAAGCTTTGAACTGGTATAACATAATTTTCATAAGTTCCAAATATATCTTTAGCTATACCTTTAGCTTTTACTGAATATCCAACAACTAAAGTTGGTACACATGTAGAGTATGCAGCTATAGTAGCATGAGTTCTTGCTCCAATAAATAATCTACATCTGCTAATATATCCTTTTAATTCTATACAATTACAATCATCTATTATAACCACCCTATTAGTATTCTTAAATCTTTCATATAACTTACTAAGTGGTTCTCTATCATCATTGTCATCCCATACTACATGAGGAATTAATGCAATTTTCATATCAGTATTATCTAATATATATTGAATTAATTTAGTATAATTATCTAGCGTAACTCCTTCTTTACTTTCTTTTCTGATTATTAAAGGACTTACATTTATTCCAACTGTATTATTTTCTTCAAATAATTCTGGTAATGGTAACTCTACTTTATCTAAATTAAAGGCTGGATCTGGATATAATTTAGTATTTTTATTAGCTTTTTTTAATGCTTCATAAGAAATACTCTCTCTCGTTATTATCTTAGAATAAGCTGCTAAATCATCATATACTCTTTTATCCTCTAATAGCTTAGGTTCTACAGAACATCCCCAAAGTACTGTTTTACTAGCTTTTTTACCGTACATTTTATGTATCTCTACTTGATTATACACATCTGAGTAACAGTATGTATCTCCTCCTATAGAGATTGCTATACTATCATTGTCTATATTATCTAACCCTACTTTAAACTGTAATGAGTCCATTTTTGATGTGTTTTTTTTTAATTTTAATGTTAAATAAGATTTAAAAAAGTCAATAGAGCTTTTATTTATACTTGATTTACCTACTTCAACCTCAACTATATCATCTATCCCATATTTTAAATCTTCATCTTTAGCATGAGATAATAACTTTATATTACCTACTCCATCTAATATCTTTGATGTTCCTCTAACTATAGCTTCACAACCATGATTTTTACTACCACTATGTGAATATAGCACTATATTTTTCATAATCTTATTCCTCCCCAGGCACTATAAATCTAACTATGTCTCTTATTATTTTTCTTATATATAAACAGTAATAAACTAAGTTATATCTATTTTTTCTTATAAATCTTATCACCATAGTTTTAAATGATAATCTTAATTTCACTTCAATGCTATTCATTATATCGTTATTTTCATATAATTTTTCTACCTTGCCTTTTATATTAGACTTATCTAACTTTGTATAAAAAACTACATAAAAAATATAATCTGCTATTCTGTAGTCTAATATGTTTTTATTTATTCCTTTATAATAGCCACTTTGTATTATAAAATCTTTCATTTTTAAATTTATTAATAACTGTATATAATAATCCAAATTATCATATAATAAAAATGAAGAGTTTTGAGCTTCTTGTAAATAATCAAAACTTATCTTATGTGAAAAATAATATTTATCTGAGTATTTATATACATCTAAGAAAAAGTCTAAATCTTCAGCTAAAGTTATTTTTTCATCAAATTTTAGATTTTGTTTTTTTATTATATCTAATCTTATTAATTTATTTGAAATCCATCCATAGTATCCTGTATCAACTTGATTTTTAACAAATTCATCTAAAATTTCTTCTTTATTCTTGAATCCAGGATAATTTAAATCTATAGTTTTTAATACATTGCCTTCATGGTCTACTTTGTTATATGGCGAAAATATAATATCATATTCTTCTTTATTTAATATTGATATATACTCATTAAAAACACCTTCATTTATACAGTCATCACCGTCTATAAATTGAATGTACTCTCCTGTAGCATAACCAATACCTATATTCCTTGCATTAGATACGCCACCATTTTCAATATGATATACCCTTACCCTACTATCTTTTCTTGCATATTCATCACAAATATTTTTACTACTATCTGTTGAGCCATCATTTACTATAATTAACTCAAAATTTTCATAATGTTGCTTCAGTATAGCTTCTATAGTATTTCTTAAATACAATTCTTTATTATATACAGGCATTATAATGCTTATTTTTACCATAATTTCTCCCCCTAATAATAAACTAAGCACTTTTTGCCTTAATTATCATATATGTAAATGCCATTTTATACTTTAACATCAATATACATAGCTTTAATTTTAAATTTACATCTGGTATTGTAAGCTTATTAAAAGCTTTTCTGATTTGTTTGTTTCTCAATGTATTTTTAATTTTTTTATACTTTTCTTTAGAGGTTAAACTACTTCCTATTAATCGATTGATATAATTAAAAGTATAATAAATCATATGTAATTTTAATTGCCTATTAAAGTTATATTCTTCACAATCATAAAATTCATCGTATAATCTATTATTCATTTCTACATATACATTAAGTGAATCTTCCTTATATGTCGTAGATATTGAGTTTGGATTATATCTATAGTTATAAAAATAACTTCCTTTCATATAGTAAAAACGGTCTGATTTATATCCTACTATAGAACTAAATAAATTATCTTCAGAATATTTTACAACTTCGTCAAAATATATATTATTCTTATTTAGAAAACTATTTTTATATAGACAGTGCCAAACTGCTAACAGTGGTCCATAGTCAATATTTTCTTTCATTATGAGTTGAGGATAGATTATATTCTTAATTTTATTTTTATCATAAATACCACCCTCAATTATAGTTGATACTTCTGTTTTGTTACTTTTGTATACTTTGTAATAATCACTCATAACAAAGTCAACATCATATTCTTTTGCAGTAGAATACATTTTTTCATACATATCATGTTCTATGTAATCATCAGAGTCAACAAATCCAATATACTCTCCTGTGGCAATTTTCATTCCAGCATTTCTTGCTGAGCTAAGACCACCATTTTTTTTATGTATTACCTTTATACGACTATCTATTTTTTTATACTCATCACATATTTTAGGACAATTATCAGGAGAACCATCATCAACTAGTATAATTTCTATATCTTTCAACGATTGATTTATAATACTATCTATGCATTGTCTTAAATATTTTTCAACTTTATATATGGGAACTATAATACTTACTTTAGGCATAGTTATTCTCCTTTCATTACTCCCAATAGTTTATTGCGAAACTTTTTTGTATTTTCTAGACCTATAAATCTAACTATGCATCTTTTTAAATTTCTTTTCAAAATCACTTCTTTTGATTGCCAAGAAACATTAAAATGATGAACACAGTAAGATTTATCTGTAATCTGATATATACCATAGCCATAAACATATGGTGAGAAATATTCTTTTGGATAAATACTTATATTCTCTTCTATGTTTTGATAAATATTTTCTCGCTTTAATCCTCTCTCTTGTAACAATTCTGTAAGTTTTGATACATTTGTACCTTCTATAATATTTCCTTCATTATCTAAAAAAGATATGTTTTTATATAGTCCTATAAATTCTTTTATTAATGGATGTTTAGGAACTATAGCCATCATACTAGTGGCAACATATTCTTCTTCTTCAAATCCAAGAACACAATCATTATTTAAAATATCATCAAAACTTTTAAAAACTTCCACATCCGTATCAAAGTAAATTCCACCATATTCATATAAAGCTTCTATTCTAGCTACATCACTTACAAACGCATATTTTTTCATTTCATATGCTTCTTTGGTGTATTTTAATTTATTTACATCGAAATTATTCTCATTCCACTCAATTATTTCATAATCAGGCATATAAGTTTTCCAAGAGTTAATATATTTTTGTATTTCTTCACTTTTAGGATTCTTTCCAAACCAACAATAGTGGATTAGTTTTGGAATAGCCATATATTCACTCCTTTATTCATACATTAATTCATATAGTTTATTTATCTCATGTTTATTTTCATAATTACTATTTTTACAATTTTCTATTATGGATTCTCTAAGCCTATTATCTTCTATAAGCTTTATAATTTGTTCTGCACAACCTTCATTATCCATAGTTGTTATAATACCATCAAACAAGTTTTTTACATGATCTTTTGCTGTTGGAAAATCTGTTATCACAACTGGCTTTTGCAAAATCTGTGCTTCTCTTACTGTCACTGATTTTCCTTCAAATTTTGATGGCTGCACATAAATATCACAGGCTTTAATATACGGATAAGGATTACTTTTTTTACCAAGTATGAATATATTATTTTCTAAATTTAATTCTGAAATTTTTTTTCTTATCAGTTCTTCCTCTTCTCCATATCCTATAATAAACCAATTTACATTAATTCCCTTTTTAATAATAAAATCACAAATATTAGGTATAGATGTGAAATTTTTAACTGGTGAAAACCTACCTATAGATAAAATATTAATGGCTTTTTTATCTTTTTTTATTTCACTGGATATATCTAACATATCAGCTTGTCTATGTACTAGCGATGGTGAAACTATATTTTCTATAAGTATAATTTTATTTTTTAAAGTTGGATATTTCTTAACAAATGATTTTGTAACAGAATCAGATATGGAAACTATATTGTCATATACTGACCATAGCCTTAGTTCTGATTCTGTATCTCCAGGTATACTTGAATAATCAGTATGTATCCAGGCTATTTTCTTCTTTGCTTTTATCTTCTCATCAATTATATAGTATGGAGTTGAAAATCCTACTGCTAAATCATAATTTTTATCTGATATTTGAGGCATATATTTCTTTGTATATTTATAGCTATATTCTATATCCACAGAATTTACACCACCTATATTATTTAATCTTTTAAATTTTGCAGCCTTTAATTTTCCTATAACTCTACCATATACTGGTTTAAATAAACCTTTTTTAATAGCTCTACTTACAGGAACTCCTAAAGCCGTATATTCCTTAATTTCTGGAAGTAGATTTATCTGTTTAGGTATCATCTCCATAAACTCACCATCTTGTCTAAGTAAAAATAAATCTACATTATATATACTACAGTCAAAAGATTCTAATAAGCTAATTAATGCTCTTTCTGCTCCTCCAATTTCCAAATTATTGGCTACAATTAAAACATTCTTCATCCTTATACTCCACTAAACTTTATTATTTAAATCTATATATCAGCGCATCAATTTTTTTAGGCTCATATAAAATTCTCATTATATCTCTTTTTATTGATGATAATTTTTCTTTGTTTTTATTGAAGTATCCCTTTTTCTCCACAGAATAATTATCATAAAATTCTTTATTCTTAATAAAACTATCGTTATACATATCAAATTGATTTGGATAAATAATATATTTGTCTATATTTCCATCTACACTGTTGATCATTTTTCTTTTTTGAAAATGTACATACATTACTTCCTTTTTTAATAATTCTCCACTTTCCTTATAAATTCTATAAGTTTTACCATTTTCAAATGTAAATAAATTTGTTCCTTTACAGTCTGATATAATTCTAAATGGATAATTTCTAAAATCTACATCAGCTATATCACTGCTGTTATCATAAAATTTGTAGCCTGAGTCTATTAACTCACCTGCAAATCCCTTATGATATCCATCTATAGATTCATCATATCCATAAATTACAGGGGATGTTAATACTATTTTATAAGTATCATATTTAAAAAAATTAGTGTTAGTATCCCTAGTATTCCTTATAAAAGACAAGTGACCTGTTCTAAGTATTTTATCGTATTTTTCAAAAACACTTTCATCTAAAAATTTACTTATTTGCCCGAATATTAAATCACAATCACAATATCCCCAAAAATCATATTCTTTTATATACTCTTCAAAAATATATCCATAATAAGATTTGTAATCACACAGCTTATATGGTGTATTTAGATTAATCTTAAATTCAAATTTTTGTTGAATATATTTTTTTAATTCTTCAAATGTCATATTTATAACTTTTATATTATATGGTAACTCTTGATCTATGTTATTCTCTGTTATAATTAGCCAATCGATATCTGGATTATATCTACAAGAATTCATCCATAAATAAAAGTAATCATTGAACCTTCCAAAATACGGTAAAATCAAAATTTTCTTCATAAATACCTCTAACTTACATATATTTCTAATTTGGTAAGTAAATATTTAATACCTTACTTATATACTCCATTCCATCCCATGTAATTTCCATTTGATAATAAAAGAATGCGAAATAACATACTATCATCGTAAAATACATTAATCTTCTTTCTTTTTCTTCAAATATAAACTTAATTAGCCATGGTAACAATATAAGATTGTATACTGAAAAGTATATTGGTAACCTTCCAAGCATAATACCACTTCTTGCAATTTTTGATATTATATACAATCCACTAGCTATAAGTGACATGTTTATACTTATTTTTATAATTGGAGTTAATTTATCTTTTATCTTATTTCTATATATAAAGGCCATAATAACTGGTACAGATTCTACTAATATTCTAATAATACTAGTACCATCATCTGTATCTTTAAACTCATGCATAGATGATGCATAGTCTGAATTTTCTACAACTGTATCTAATATACTTGTAAACTGGCTAGTAAATAGCATCGCAAAAATGATTCCCCCTACAAATATCATAGTTTTTTTACTCCACGGTTCGCTGTCAACTATAAAGTATGCCGGTATCATAATTAATGCTGATGTATGAATGCTAGATAAAATCACAACAATAATAATATACGGTATTGGCTTTTTTTTCAAAATAAGTGGTGTACATGCAAATAATATTGCTGCCACTAAAAATTGTCTCATTCCATTTAACAACCATGTAAATTGACATGATGTCATAAATAAAAATACACTCAAACCATAATTGCACGAGTACTTATATAGCGGATACATTATACAAATTCCACTTATAGATGCTATTATAAATAACCATGGTTGATAATCCTGTGATATATATGTCTTTATAAGTATTGAAAATATCCTAAATCCAGGTTCCCTTGCACTTGGGTCTGTAATAAACTCTTTAGCATCTAGCCATAAAGGATATTCCTTAAACATATCTATATATACATATGTATCAGTTACGCCACTTCTCAATCCTGCAAAAAATATAATTACTGAGAAAGTCATAAAAGCCATAAACAAATTTACTCTTTTCTCATATACTTCGTCTCTTATTCTTGTTTCTCTTGATGTTATATGAGACATAACTCCCCAAATTATTACCCATCCAATCATAAAATAATATACTGCCATTATATTGCTCCTTCTCTATTTTTTCTCATTATAATAAAGTACAAAATAATACCAAGTGGACAAGCTAATAATGTCAACAGTTTCTTTGGAGATTCTTTTAGAAATTTTCTATTTTTCAAAATTAAACTTCCTGATACATAGTGAATACATGATTTAAATTGACTTTTTAGTTTTTTATCATATACCATATGAATCTTTCTCATAAATAAAAAACCTTTAGGATTTTTATAATATTGTTTAAACATGTTTAAACTTGATCCATCTTCCATATATTCCACTGTACAAGTAGGCTCATTTAATATAAGTAAGTCATACTCCTGATCCGCTAGTAAATATTTATAATCTAATGGTACAAATTTCTCCCCCTCAAACTCAGGATATGGCGGATATTTTTTCATAACTTCAGTTCTATAAATTAAATTTTTATCGCCTTTTCCACCCTGATCATAAAAGTCACAAAGTTTTATTGACTTTTGACATGGAAATTTAGTTCCTATTATATTGCCTTCTTCATCATTATCAAGAGATGCAATTCCAGAGTACTTATCACTTCCATACTTTTTCCAAAATTCTGTTATAAGCTCTACTGCATTATCTGGCATATAATCATCTGAATCAATACATACATTTAGCTCCGTATTTATCAACTCATAAGCCTTATTATGTCCTGTATGCATACCACCATTTTCTTTATATACATAATTAATTTCAAAACCATTATCCTTTTGTATCCATTCATTCACTAATTCCTTAGTATTGTCCGCAGAACCATCATCTATAATTAACCACATAAAATCTTTACTTGTTTGTCTGCATAAACTTTCATAGCATCGATGAAGAATATATGCACGATTGTATGTTGGTGTAAATACTGTTAAAGTTACCACTTATACACTCCACCTTTCTATATAAAAGTTTTCTAGCCATTTTGCATTTGATTTTATATCATATTTAGATTTCTCTATATCTTCAATTCCTTCTTTTCTTTCTGATTTGCTAGATAATATTTCTTTTGCCCAAGTGATAATATCATCATCTAAACTTAATTGTTTAACTTTCTCAGAAATTATAGCATCAGTTGGAATACTATCTGACATTATACATTTCAATCCAGATGCTTGAGCTTCTATAAGAACTATACCAAATCCCTCATATAATGAAGGTAGTATAAATACATCCATAGCCTGCATCAAGTCATTTACATCATCTCTAGCTCCTAAAAACTTTACTTTATCTGATATCCCTAAGTCATTAACCTTCTTCTTTATATCATTTTCTAAAGGTCCATCTCCTACTAGTAGTAGAATACTGTTTTCTTCTTTTTCACAAACCTCTTTAAAAATATCTATAATAAAACTATGGTTTTTCTGAGGTCTAAATCTTCCTACATGACCTACCACAAACTTATCAGTAACTCCTAGTTTTTCTTTCATTTCTAACGATTTTTCTTCATTATATATATATCTTTTAGTGTCAATAGCATTATTCAAAATCTCAAAATCTGATGTTTTAAACATCCACTCACCAGCTTCTTTTCCACATGCAAATAAGTGATTTGAGTATTTACATATATTTTTTTTAGCTATTAATTTAACTAAATATTTAAGGTTTTTATCTTGATTAGCGTTATGACTATGGGCAATTGTAAAAGGTACTCCATTTTTCTTAGCATATTTTAATGGTATCCCGCTTAAGCAGTCCTGATGACAATGAACAATCTTATATTCTTTATGCTCTTTAAAAAATCCATCTAATGCCTTTAGGTAATTAGAGTTAAATGGATTTAATCTTGGTAGACGATATATTTTACCACCTAATCTTTCTATTTCATCATCATAATCCCATCTTTCTTCCCTATGAGTTAGAAAGTCAAATTGAACCTTACTTCTATCAATATTTCTATAGTAATTCATAATCATAGTTTCAAGTCCTCCACGACCCATATAAGTTACTATATGCAATATTCTAATCGGTTCACTCATCTTCCCATTACCTCCACAGTCTCTTTTACAACTTTCTTCTTATCAAAAACATCTTCCATATGCTTTCTTCCAGCCTTACCCATCTCAACTTTTTCTTCAAAATCCATATCAATAAACTTTTTAATCTTATCGTAAAGATCTTCACTGTCTTTTACCCTACACTTCAGTCCAGATACACCATCAACTATTGACTCTCTACATCCTGGTATATCTGTAGCAATGATTGCTCTACCTAAAGCTGCTCCTTCAAGAAGTACATTTGCCATTCCCTCATGATATGATGGAAGTATTACACAGTGGCTATTTTTCATAAAAGGTATAACATCATTTTGATATCCATAATATCTTATTATCTTTTCTTCTTCTAATTGAGTCATTATGTCACTATAATTTTCTTCAAACCACCCTATAAATGTAAACTCCACATTATCGTATTCTTTTCTTATTTTTCTAATAGCTTCAAATAGCTCGTTTACACCTTTTTCTTCCATTACTCTACCAACAAATATAAATCTGGTTACTGTATCTTTTGGCATTTCACTGTATTCAAATCTTTCTAGATTTACTCCAGCTCCATTAAGTACTATAGCTTGTTCTTTTTTTATTGCTTTTTCATCTATCATTACTTGTGCATTTGATGTATTTTCAAAGAATACACCCTTAGCCTTTTTTAAGCCTATCTTATACAAGTTACTTACTATATTTTTAATAAATCCTCCTCTATAATAAGCGCTTCCAAGACCTGTCACATTGGCCATAAATGGAATGTTGTGTAATCTACATGCCATACCTCCATAAATATTACATTTAATTGTATATGCCAAAACTAAGTCTGGTTTTTCACTTTTTATTATTTCTCTGTAATTATTTAATAACTTTAAATCCTTTATTGGATTTAAACTTTTTCTGTCCACATTTGTATCAATTACCTTAACCCCCAGGTCCTTGATTTTATCTATATCTTGTGAAAAAGGGAGAGATATTACTACCTCATACCCTTCTTCTACAAGTTTAGAAACTAATTCTTTCCTAAATTTATAAATAGTAGCAAAATGATTTGCTAGTATTAGCAGCTTTTTCCCCATATTAAAACCCCTAAGTAAACGTATTTTTACTTTTCTAATTTTCCTTCAACAACCCCATCTTTTTTTAACACTTTAACTATAGTCAAGAAGAAACATTTTATATCAAATACCAAGTCCATATTTTCAACGTATTCTCCATCATACCTAGCCTTTACATCTATTGGTAACTCATCTCGTCCGTTGATTTGAGCCCACCCTGTAAGACCTGGTACTACGTCATTTGCACTGTATTTATCTCTTTCTTCTATTAAATCAAATTGATTCCAAAGAGCTGGTCTAGGACCAATTATGCTCATTTCCCCTTTTATAATATTGATAATCTGTGGTAATTCATCTAAGCTTGTTTTCCTCAAAAATCCCCCTACTTTTGTGATATAAGCTTCTGGATTATCTAATAAATGAGTAGGCATATCCTTTGGTGTATCAATTCTCATTGTTCTAAATTTTAAAATGTAAAATTCTTTCTTATTAATTCCGATTCTTCTCTGTTTGAATAAAATAGGTCCCCTTGAATCCAATTTTATTAATAAGATTATTACTAAAAATACTGGTGATAAAATTACAATTCCTATTATTGAAATTAGGAAATCTAAAAATCGCTTAATCTTAGGGTAAAATGATCTGATTTTACCCTGTAATTGCAACCTTATCCTCTCCTCTTTCTTCCCTTATTATGTAGGTAGGTACCAAATCTTTTATTGCATACCTAACTTCATCTTCAACTTCTTCATCTGCCACTTTCTTTAAATATCTCAACTTATCAAAAAGCTCCCCTTCATCAACTTCAATAGGTTGTCCAATATAAATCTTGCTTTTAACTGTCTCTCTAAGTCCTTCTTCATCCATAAGTATCTCTTCGTACAACTTTTCTCCTGGTCTCAGGCCTGTAAACTCAATCTTAATATCCACATCTGGCTCCAAACCACTAAGTGTAATAAGATTTTTCGCCAAATCAAGAATCTTCACCGCTTCACCCATGTTCAGCACGAAGATTTCTCCACCCCTAGCTATTGCTCCTGCCTCCAACACCAATGAAACTGCTTCTGGAATTGTCATAAAAAATCTTGTAATCTCTGGATGAGTAACTTTTACTGGTCCACCTTCTTCTATTTGTTTTTTAAATAGAGGAACTACGGAACCGTTACTTCCTAGTACGTTGCCGAACCTTACTGCCACAAACTCTGTATCACTACTTTTATTTAGAGTTTGTACTATCATTTCGCAGCATCTTTTTGTTGCTCCCATTATATTTGTTGGATTTACTGCTTTATCTGTAGAAATTAATACAAATCTCTTTACCTTGTACTTAGCTGAAAGTTCTGCCACATTCAATGTTCCAAATACGTTGTTTTTTATGGCTTCGCAAGGACTATCTTCCATAAGAGGTACATGCTTATGTGCTGCTGCATGGAATACTATTTCCGGCTGGTAGTTTATAAAAATTTCTTCCATTCTATGTTTATCTCTTACAGATGCAATTAAAACTTTTAAGTTTAGGTTTTTATATTTTCTTATTAATTCCTGTTGGAGTTCATACACATTATTCTCATAGATGTCTACTAAAATCAGCTCTTTAGGATTTAGTGAAGATATTTGTCTGCAAAGTTCTGATCCAATAGATCCCCCAGCTCCTGTAACTAACACTTTTTTCCCTTTTATAAAGTGCTGTACTTCTACATCTTTTATCTCTACACTTTCTCTTCCTAGTAAGTCTTCTATGTTCACTTCTCTGATTTTCTTTATACTAACTCTTCCATCAATCAATTCATAAATTCCTGGTATAGTTTTTAACTTGCACTTTGTGTTCTTACAAATTTGTATTATTTCTCTTTTTCTTCTTCTATCAATCTTAGATATGCTAAAAATAATTTCATCTATTTTTAAATTTTTAGCTATTTGCTCTATATCATCAGTTGTTCCTATTACTGGTACATTGTAATAGGTATTTCCTAGCTTATTTTCATCGTCATCAATTATTCCCACAGGACACATATTTAACTGTGGATTTTCAAACATTTCTTTTAAAATAAGCTTACCAGCTGAGCCTGCTCCTACTATTAATACCTTTGATCCACTATCCATATTTTTATTTACTCTCATATAAAGTACTGCTCTTCTTGCTGATCTATATAAAATTCTAATTCCACACATTCCAACATGCGTAAAAAGTCCATATATAATGAAGAAAGTTTTAGGATAGTTATAGTTCATTAATTGTTCCACTATAAAACATATAGAAGTTGAAATTAATATTGATATTAAAATCATTATGATTTCTCTGTCCACACTGGTGGACCATAATGTTTTATAATTTCCAAGAACTGAAAAGGTCGTAAGAGATATTATTAACGCTATCAGAAGTGATAATAATATATGGTTTTCTGGATATGAAGTACCTATGGTTTCTGATAAAGATATGATAAAAGACCCCGTCAAGATTATGGTATCTGATATTAGTAAAATTCCCTGTCTATATCTAAAATCACCATATTCTCTACTGTAGTAATTGATTTTTTCTAAAATTTTAGTCCCCATTTAGTCATCTCCCCTTCAAACAACTAATCCACACCCCTATAAATCAGTTATCTTCTTTTTCTTCTTTTTCTTCGTTTAAAAAATGACTTCTTTTTTCTTTCTTCTTCATAATAACCATAATATTTATAATACTTATGATCATCTGATTTAAATTTATTAAGTACAACACCTATAACATTGGCATTGACTTTTTCTAATTTGTCCCTTGTTACTTTTGCCATTTGCTGATCTATATACTCCGATGCATTTACTATTATTGTTCCATCTGAATATCTAGCTAATATAGCTGCATCGTTTAGTCTTCCCAATGGTGGTGAGTCTATAAATATATAGTCATACTTATCTTTTAGTTTTTCTATAATATCTCTAAATTTTTTTGATTCCAATAAAACAGAACTATTTGATGGTGACATACCACAAGTTAATACATCAAATCCATCTACTTTTTTTATACATTCCTCTATATATATATCATCTATTGTTGCATCTGCGATTCCTTTTATATTATCTATTTTTAAAGTTCTAGCAACTGATTTTTTCATAAAATCACAATCTATTAGGAGAATTTTATGATTTTCCAAGTCAGAAAAGCATTTTGCTATTGAACATACTGTAGTAGTTTTTCCTTCATCCATTTCAGCACTAGTAAAAACTATTGTTTTTATATCAGTGTTTAATGAAATATTAGTTCTTATCTCTCTATATGCTTCATTTATTTCAAAGCTTCCAGTATCATATAAACCTAACATAATTTCCCCCTATTTATTACGCTTTTTTCCTTTAAAAGATTCTTTATCTAAAGGAACTGTTCCTATTAATTGATAATTCCAATACTTATTCACGTCATCTGGTGTCACTATTTTTGTGTCTAGACATTCTCTTAGAAGTACAAGGAAAATCGATATTACTAAACCTATAACTGCATATCTCAATAAAGTAGTATCGTTACTTCTTCCAATTAATGTTGGTTCTGATGCCTCATATACTACTTCCACACAATCAGATCCAACTAGTCTTATTAATTCCTCGTTAAATGCCTCTGGTAATATTTCCGCAACTCTTTTAGCAATTTCAGCATTTGTATTCACTACAGAAATATCAATAAATTCTGCTAACTCTTCTCTTTGTGAAACACTTACGCTTCCAATATCTGATGGTGATAATTTTAATGTGCTGGCTATAATATTTGTAACATTTGTTGATGATGCCAATGATTTGTATGAAGTAGCGATACTTTGATTCTGAGCAATATTATATGTAGAATATTGATCAACTTGTTCATCTTTTTTGCTACTTGTTTTATCGTTCTTAGTTTTTTTAGAAGTATTTATTCTTACTGTTATACTTGAGCTATATGTAGGTACATAACTTATATAATTTTTATATGTTTTATAAGCCCCCAAACTTAAACATACAATCATAGTAAAAATAACAATAAGTTTTCTTCTTTTGAACATGTCCACATATTCTCTTAAGTTAATACTCTTTTCCATTATTACCTCCAATTTCTATATACGCCATGTCTTTTCCAAAATTTATGTCAGCTTCATGATCCAAGTTCACACTATAACTTATATTTTCAGCTGATCTTCTATCATCAATTGTTTCTTCTGAAACTTGCACCTGTTTCATATTATCCACTTTGTAGTAAATAGCTTCATCAAAAGCTTCTTTAGTAGATACTAAATAGTAATTTTTATGATTATTTTTTACACATATTGGATTGACTTTGACATATTCCCCCTGCTTGTCCTTTTCTTCATTACAAATATTTTCCATGTCATTGTAATAAACAAAATTAACTTTTTTCTTTTCTGTAAATGCCCTGTTGATAATTTCTAGATTTTCATAGATTTCCTCGTTGAATGTTTTTGAAGTGTCATCAATAATTACTTTGCTATTCAGATTTTTCCCCCTTATAATTTGATTCAGCTTACTTATTTTTTCTAGAAGTTCTTCACTTTTCTTCCTACTGATAAACTTACTAGACATAACTAAATCCATTAAAAGCCTTAACTCCCCTTCTTTAAAAAAGCAACTTCTAAGGAAGTACCCCTCTTTTTCCTTATTATACTCGCTTATTTCAAACCCCAATTGTCTCATGTCTTTAATATAGGCATACATAGTTCTTCTGTCTAAAGTAATACCTAGCTTCTCATTCATAAGATTGTTAATTTCTTTTATGGATATGGATATATCTTCACTAGAGTAAGTCATCAAAATATTAACAAAGGTGCAGAATTTAATATTATTGCTTACTTTTTCCATATAAATCCTCCCATAATTATCGATATAAAATAACATATACATGTGTAAACTAATGGAAAAGTTTGCTAGTATATATATTATTATATATATATTCAAAAAAATGTACAACTCAATTGTACATTTTTTCGAACCATAACTTTTCTAACTTTTTCGACATTTTTCGTTTTTAAGTTCTTTCACCAGAGCAACCCCAATACCTATAATTACAAATGCAAAAGGAAAAGATACCACTATGGCAAATCTCTGCAATATATCCAGGCCTCCCAGCATTATAAATACTATGGCAAACAAAGCTTGAATAACACCCCACACAACTTTTTTAATATTGTTAGGATTCAAACTTCCTCTAGACGTGAACATACTAAGAACGTATATGGCTGAATTAGCTGAAGTAATAAAGAAAGTAAACAATAAGAATATAGCTATTATGGAAAAAGCAAACCCACCTTTATAGTGTGAGAATACCTTGAACAAACTAGTATCGGTACAAGTAATGGCATCCTTGGCAAATTCATACCCCAAATCCATTCCCATCATTCCAAAAATAGCAAACCAAAGCATACATATAATAGAAGGCACTATAATAACGCCAAGAACAAACTCTCTAATAGTTCTTCCCTTAGATATCCTTGCAATAAAAACTCCTACAAAAGGTGACCAAGAAATCCAATATGCCCAGTAAAAAATTCTCCATTTGTACACCCACTCATTGCTTGTAATAGGATTTATAAATAAACTTTGTGACACAAAATAATTAAGATAATCTCCCAAACCATTTACAAAAGTATTCATAATTTCTGAAGTAGGTCCCACAAAAAAACATCCCACCACAAGAATTGTGGCTAAGGTCAAGTTTATGTTAGATAATTGTTTCATTCCTTTGTCCAAACCACCAACAGCTGTCCATATGTAAATAACTGCTATTATTAGTATGATAATAAGTTGAAGTTTGAAAGTATTTTTTATTCCAAATAAATACTCCACACCTCCACCAATTTGCATAGTTCCAAGTCCCATAGATGCTGCTACTCCTATTACTGTAATAAAAACAGCCAACACATCTACAACTAGCTTTATGTAGTTTTTATACTTGTTATTTTCCAAAATTGGGTCAAGTGTGCTACTAATTAGACCTTTTCTTCCTTTTCTAAATTGAAAATAAGCTAAAGAAACGCCTATAACTGCATAGGAAACCCAAGACATAACACCCCAGTGAATAAAGCTCTGCTCAATAGCAAACCTAATTGCATCCTCACTACCACCTACTGCATTTAGCGGATTTACAAAGTGGCTCATAGGCTCCCAAGCCCCAAAGAACACTAAACCTATACCCATTCCAGCTCCAAACAACATGGAAAACCATACAATATTGCTAAACTCCGGCTTGTCATTTTCTTTTCCCAGTTTTATATCTCCATACTTACTAAATGCCAGATAAAGTGAAAAAAAGAAAATACCCAGCATAAGCATTAGATACATTGGGCTGAATTTATCTACTAGTACATTGAATAGTTTTGTTGATATGTAATTAAATTTTTCTGGTGAAAAAATTCCCACAGATACAACTATAGCAGTTAATAACACAGAGAATATTAACACATAATTTCTATTACTTTGATTACTACGAAATTTTTTATATGATCTTTTTTTATTATATTTATGTCTCTTCGTTAAATTATCATGATTCAATGATCTCGAAAACATACTATCCCCCCATTTATTTTGATATAATTTATTATTCAAAATTTCCGTGAAATAGTACTCTATGAAGTATTTCTCTCCCACATAATATTTATTTTTCTTGGTTAAACTTATAATAAACTTTTTTATTAATTGAAAGGTGTAATTAAAATGAAATCATCATTAAAGTTTAACGAAGTTATAATCTTAATTCTTGGATGTTTACTCATGGCTGTTTCCATTAATACATTTCTAAATCCTCATAATATTGCTCCAGGAGGATTAACAGGTGTATCCATAATTATTAATACTTTAACTGGATTACCAATTTGGCTTATAAATTTGGCCTTTGATATACCTTTGTTTTTATTTGCCTTTAGAATTCTAGGTAAAAAAGACGCCACAAAAACACTACTTGGAATAATATTTCTTACTGCATCATTGAAAATTACAGAAAATCTAGGAAGTATGCAAGTTACTGATGATATGCTTCTATCTTCCATATCTGGCGGCATCATACTGGGAATAGCTTTAGGGCTTATCTTTAGAATTAATGGAAGCACTGGTGGTACTGATTTAATAGGGCTCTTGGCAAACAAAGCTTTTCCATCTCTTAGTGTTCCCACACTTATGGGATTTGCCGATGGCTGTGTGGTAATTTTATCAGGAATAGTAAGCAGAAATATTGAAATTGCCCTTTATTCTGCTATAGCTCTCTATATAATAGTAAAAGTCAGTGATATAATAGTAGAAGGTATCAATACTTCCACATCCTTTACTATTATTTCAGATAAATATATGGAAATTGGTAAAGCCATAACTGGCGAGTTACAAAGAGGTGCAACCATTCTAAAAGGTCAAGGATTGTATACTGGAAGTGAGAAAAACGTACTTCTTGTTGTGGTTTCAAAAAAAGAAGTCGTAACCTTAAAAAAACTTGTTAAACAAACTGACCCATATGCATTTATAATAATAAGTGATATTTATGAAGCATTAGGTGAAGGGTTTAAACCTATTTAACTTCTTATAATACAAAAGCACTTTCCTATTAATAAAAAGGGAAGTGCTTCATTATTTTTATTTTATTAATTTTATTCCTCATATTATGCCACTATTCCTTGTCTACTCCTTTCAATATTAATATACACAGGAACTCTTTCCTTAAATATACAAACATATCTATAGTTCAAAAATTCCAACATGTCATAAGCCTCATAAAAATTCTTACAAAGGTCATTTGCTTGGTGTGAATCTGAACCAACTGTAATGATTTCTCCACCTAACTCATTATATCTTTGAAGAATAGTTTTGTTAGGATGCATGGCTTCCAAATTATATCTTATTCCTGATGTGTTTAATTCTATACCTTTTCCACTTTCGATAATTGTCTTCAACAAAACATCTAGTACATCTTTATAATCATTATAAATCACTTTATTATTTTCATAGTTGCCATATCTCACTATATAATCTAAATGACCATAAACATCAAAGTTCTTAAATTCACATACAGTTTCCAAAATACTCGAAAAATACTTTCTATATGCTTCTTCTTTACTATAACCCTGAAAAAACATAGGATTAGGGACATTAACTTTATCTACTGTATGAGTTGAGCATAACACAAAATCAAAAGGGTATTTATTGATTATCTTATTTATTTCGTCTTTTAAATATTTTTGATAACCAACTTCTATCCCTGTATAAATATTAATATAGTTTTTATACTTCCACTGAAACTCTTCAATAGTTTTACAGTATTTTTCAAAATCAATACTAAATTTATCTGTATTATATTCCATATGATCTGTAAAAGTTAAATGACGTGTACCTATATCAATAGCCTTCTTTATTACAGTTTCCATAGAGTCCTTGCCATCACGTGAAAAAGTAGTATACACATGATTATCTAACAAATTCATAATATCAGTCTCCTTTATTTTTATAATAGTAAACAATAATTTTTAATTAGAATTTTCATTTCCAAAAGATTATTGTATACACTTATATAATAGAATTTTTCTGTGTCATTTTAATTAAGATGGTGTAAAGATTTTGTTAAAATTATCTATGCTAATCTCTCCAACAATATACCTTAGATACTGTTTCAGTGAAATCCCTTACTGAGAAGTTCTCCTTTCTAAAAATAGAAAAACGCCAACCTAAGTTGACGTTTTTTATTATTTTATATTTTTTAATATAGCAACAAGATACTTCCAAGTTCTTTCTGTTGATAATATATCCAAATGCTCATTTGGTGTATGCACATCGAATAAGTTTGGTCCTATTGATATTGCTTGTGCTCCTTTTATTGCATCTAATAATAATCCGCATTCTAATCCTGCATGTATTGCTACTATTTCAGGTTTTTTACCCATTAATTCTTCATAAGTATCTACACAAACTTCCTCTAATTTAGAGTTTTTTGCGTATTCCCATTCTGGATAATCATCTATTAAATCTAATTTAACTCCTAATTGATTACATAATAAAGTCATTCTATTATTTAAATCTTCTTTTAAACTTTTTACTGAACTTCTAGTAGCAAACTCAAATATAATTTTATCTTCATTGTTAGATATAACACCTAAGTTAGTAGAACTTTCAACAAGTCCTTTAATATCCATACTCATAGTTTGAATACCTCTTGGCATTAAGTTTATTAATGAAATTATATTTTCTTTGCACTTATCATTTAACGCTTTATTAAATACTTCTTCACATTTTTCAATTTCTATTGATAAACCTGGATCAGAAGTTTTATATTCATTTTTAAATACTTGTAAAATATGCTCAATCTCATGTTCAAAATCACATTCGTCATGATTATCTACAAGTATTATACATTCTGCTTCACGAGGTATAGCATTATTTTTAAGTCCACCTTCAATAGAAACTAAGTCAAAATTAATATGACAAGTATTTGCAATATGATTTAAAAGTCTACCCATAAGAACATTTGAATTGGCTCTTTGCTTGTCTATTTCCATTCCAGAATGTCCACCAAGAAGACCTTTTATATCTATTTTATAAGCTGATTTTTCACCTTCAACAGTCTTATATTCTTTATCAATTGTTGCAACTGCAGTAACTCCACCTGCACAACTTACTGTAATTGTTCCTTCTTCTTCTGAATCAAGATTTATTATATATTTTCCTTCAAATAGTTCCCCATTTAAATTCATTGCGCCATTCATTGTTTCTTCTTCATCTGCTGTAAAAATAACTTCTAATGCTGGATGTTGCAAGTCATTTGACGCAAGTAAAGCAAGTCCCATTGAAACTGCTATTCCATTATCTGCCCCCAAAGTTGTGTCTGTAGCATATAAATAATCTCCCTCTACTCTTAATTCCAATGGATCTTTTGTAAAATCATGTTCTTTTCCCTTATTTTTTTCACAAACCATATCCATATGTCCTTGAATTATTACAGTGGTAGCGTTTTCGTACCCTTTAGTTGCTGGCTTTTTAATTAAAACATTTAAGTTTTCATCTTGCACTACTTCAAGTCCTAATCGTTTTCCTTCATTAGCTAAATAATTGCTAATTTCTTGTTCATTTCCTGATCCCCTAGGTATTTTTGATATTTCTTTAAAATAATTAAATACTAGTTCTGGTTGTAAATTTTCTATTGTCATTTTGTTTCTCCTTTTACTAAAAAGATTTAAAGAGAAAACTTTTTGTTTTCTCTTTGCTTATCATTCTAAAATTATATTTTCTAAGCTTTTACTATACTAACATCATAGCTATTGATAATATTATTGCTGATGATATAAATATAGCAACTAAAACCTTGCTTACAAATTTAACCCATGTAGCATAATCTACTTTTGCAATAGCAAGTGCCCCCATTATAACACCACTTGTTGGAGTTACTAAGTTAACTAAACCACTACCTGCACTAAATATAGATATTATTACTTCAGATTTGAATCCTAAAGACACTGCTAAAGGTCCAAATATAGGCATTGATAAACCTGCTAAACCAGAAGTTGACGGTATGAAGAATGATAATACCATATATATTAAAAATGCTGCTATTGTAAATACTATAGGAGACATTCCGTTTAACACTGATGATGCTGAACTTAGTACATGATTATCTAATCCAGTAGTGCTCATCATTACTGATATACCTTTTGATACACCTATAACTAATGCAACTCCAACCATGTCAGCTGCTCCATCCATAAAAGCTCCAATTATGTCTTTTTCACCCATGCTATAAACTAAACCTATTATTATAGACATTATTACAAACCACATACCAAGTTCTGAGAACCACCAGTGACCTAATGAAGATCCTGTTAAGAATGATGTATTTGCAAATATATTTACTCCAAACTCTTCCCAAGGAATTACTGCTGCAACCATTACTAAAAATGTTAGAGCAAATAACCCAAGAACTATTTTTCTTTTTGTTGTAAATTCAACCACACCTTCATTCGAGTTATTTCCTACAAATGTTTCATGTGCTTCTTTCATTTCTTTTTCTGATAATAATGATGCCTTTTTATCTTTTTGAACTTTTTTAGCGTATTTCATAACAAAGTATATAGATATTAATAATGATGATAACCATAAAGCAACACCAGTTCCTATAACTATTACCTGGTTAACTTCTATTCCTACTCCGTTTAAAGCCCCTATACTAGTTGAAACTAAGAATGGATTTACTGTAGAACCTAAAACTCCACATCCTGCTCCAAGTATAATTGTTCCTACTGAAACTAATGGATCAAATCCTGCCACTATCATTGTTGTAGTAACTAATGCAGCAAATGCTATAGTTTCCTCAGCCATACCAAAACTAGTTCCACCTAAAGAAAATATTAACATTAGCACAGGTATTAATATTAATTCTTTTCCCTTTAGCTTAGAAACAACATTCCCTATTCCTGCATCTAGTGCTCCTGTTTTTGCTGTTACACCTAAAAATCCACCTATTAATAAAACGAATATTGCTATATCTATAGCCTCATTTAAACCATTTATTGGAGCCATAACTAAATCAGAAAACTTAGCTGCTGTAACTCCAGGTATAAATTGTGTTGCTAGAGCTATTAGTGCTGTTATAATTAATAGCACAGTATAAGCTGATGGTAATGTAAACGATTTCTTATTTTTTATTGGTGCATCCATTTTGCATCTCTCCTTTGAAGTCTTTTCAACAAATAATCCTCTTTACTTCTAAATACTTTGTATTTTTATCTATGTGATAAACACTGTTCCACCTTATGAAGTTGTTTCTTTATTTGGATGTATTTTGTCGAACATTATTTTTTCTTGACTAAATAATATCATAAAATATAAAAAATATACATGGAATTTGTTTCCATAGTTTTAGATTTAGTATTTTGACACAAAAAAACTAGGCAAAAGCCTAGTTTAATATTGGAGCTGGTAATAGGACTCGAACCTACAACCTGCTGATTACAAGTCAGCTGCTCTACCAATTGAGCCATACCAGCATATTTACTTAAAGTTTAATACTTTCAAAACTGCTAACATTTAATTTATACAACATTATGTATTGGTCAAGTCCTCGACCTATTAGTATCAGTAAGCTACATATGTTACCACACTTCCACCTCTGACCTATCAACCATGTAGTCTTCATGGGGTCTTAACCTTACGGTGGGAAATCTTATCTTGAAGTAGGCTTCGCGCTTAGATGCTTTCAGCGCTTATCCTTTCCGTACTTAGCTACCCAGCTATGCCCTTGGCAGAACAACTGGTACACCAGCGGTACGTCCA
>CABIZO010000001.1 GCA_902363255.1 Peptostreptococcaceae bacterium | reverse complement strand
GAGTTTTACGACCCGAAGGCCTTCATCACTCACGCGGCGTTGCTGCATCAGGCTTTCGCCCATTGTGCAATATTCCCCACTGCTGCCTCCCGTAGGAGTTTGGACCGTGTCTCAGTTCCAATGTGGCCGATCACCCTCTCAGGTCGGCTACTGATCGTCGCCTTGGTAAGCCGTTACCTTACCAACTAGCTAATCAGACGCGGGTCCATCTCATACCGCCGGAGCTTTGATAAGAAAAACATGCGAATCTCTTATGTTATCCTGTATTAGCATACCTTTCGGTATGTTATCCATGTGTATGAGGCAGGTTACCCACGCGTTACTCACCCGTCCGCCGCTCTTCTCCGAAGAGAATCGCTCGACTTGCATGTGTTAGGCACGCCGCCAGCGTTCATCCTGAGCCAGGATCAAACTCTCAAATAAAAGTTGTCCAATTGCTCAGCTAATCATTATCTGAATATCTGGCTTGGTTTGTTTGTGTTTAATTCTTAAAGAATTAATTTATTGTTAACCTACTGTTTAATTTTCAAAGTTCTTTGCTTGTTTCAGCTTTTTTTTATTTTACCAAAGCTGTTTTTATATGTCAACATCTTTTTTCAAAACTTTTTAATTTCTTAGATGTTTGCCCCCGTTCTTGAGGACATGTATTACTATACCACCTATAAAAATATTGGTCAACACTTTTTTTAAACTCTTTTTATTATTTTTTCTATAATTTTAAAAATATAAATCTTATCTAAATTTATAAAATAATAATACATATATAAACGAATATTATATATCATTTTTACGAACATCGTTACGAATTATATTTATGAAAATAAAAAGCCTATAGTAAATTTACTATAGACTTAAAAATAATCAAATTAAAAAAATTTTAATTTTACATTTCATTATTCTTATTAATATTAAAATCCGACTTAGGTCTTGCAAAATATCTAGTATGAAGTAGTTCATGAGCTTTATGACTTAGTGGATAATCTAAATACTTGTCATATATGGCTTGAACTGCTGGATTTTCTTTTGAAATTCTCAACTCTTTACTTCTATCTATACTATTTAATCCTTCGCCTCTATTTTTTATAACTTCATCTTTATTTTTTCTAACTTTAGGTTGGCCACCACCACCTATACATCCTCCTGGACATGCCATAATTTCTATAGCATGATAAAACTCTTCTCCACTTCTTATCTTATCAAGCATTTTTCCTGCTTCTTCTAATCCATGAGTAACACCTATTTTAAGTTTTATATCTCCCACATTTACTTCACAAGATCTAAATCCATCCCATCCTCTAAGAGATTCAAACTCTATTTTATCAAGTCTGTTACCTGTCATATTTTCTAAAGCAGTTCTTAGAGCTGATTCAATAACACCACCAGTTCTACCAAATATAATACCCCCACCTGTGTATTCTCCAAGTATTTGATCTATCTCTTCTTCTTCAATTTCTTTTAAATCAATACCTGAATCTTGGAAGATCTTTATTAGCTCTCTTGTTGTTATAACATAATCCACATCATAATTAAGACCTCGAGAAAACTCTGGTCTTGAAGCTTCATATTTTTTTGCAATACAAGGCATTATAGCAACAGAAGTTACTTCATCTCTTTTATATCCCTTTTCTTTTGCCCAAATATCCTTTGCTACTGTTGCGAACATTTGCATAGGTGATTTTGCACTGGATGGTACATCTAGCATATCCCCATAATTTTGTTCTATGAATTTAACCCACGCTGGACAGCATGATGTTAGCATTGGTAATTTTACACTTTTATCACCTGCAAAATACCTTTCTAATCTATCTTGTAACTCTGCAGCTTCTTCCATTATTGTTAAGTCAGCAGCCCATGTTGTATCAAATACATAGTCAACTCCTAACTTTCTAAGCCCTGCTGCAAGTTTTTTCTCAACGTTATCTCCAGGACCAAACCCAAAAGCTTCACCTATTGTAACTCTAACAGCAGGTGCCATTTGAGTTATTACAAGCTTGTTTGGAGTAGATAAATCTCTTATAAATTTCAAAGTATTATCTCCTGCCGTTATAGCATCTACTGGACAAACAGATACACATCTACCACAATGAGTACATCTAGTATAGTCAATGTAATGTCGTTGTTTACGTTCGCCAGATATACAGCTTACTGGACAAACTCTAGCACAAGCACCACACCCTATACATTTTGTTGTTATAGTAAGTTTAATCAAGTTATTACATTGCATAGTGTAACATTTATCATCTTCTATATGCTCACTAATTTCATCATAGAAGTTTTTAAGAATCTCTTCTATGATACTATGTTCTTGATTTAAATCTTCTTTTATTTGTTCTGCCAAAGTTCTAAGTAAGTATACATCTCTCATATTTGATTTACCCTTACTTATTCTATCTAGTATTCTCCAGATTCTCTCTAATGGATCTTTTATTTTAGCATAATCTTCTAAAGATTTCCCACTTTGCATTAATCCAATTACTGAATCTATATAAAACTTAGAGTACTGAACTATACAATCTTCTTCTGATAGTATATTAATTGCCCTTATATAATTATCAAATAAGGCAAAATCTAACTCTTTATCTAAATCTTCTTTACATAGGAATCTTCCATAAGGAGGAACTCCCACATGTGCAGCTTTGAAATCTTTTTTGTCTAATATTCCACCAGCTAATTCTATAATATCTGCAAGTGTGGCACCTTCTGGAAGGTCAACTATTCCACTGTTGTTTACTCTGCCACATATAGCCACCTTTCTATTACTGTTTTTAGTCATATTTTTTAGTTCATCTTCACTAAATACAGAAAAAACAGATCCTCTATCACTATGTAACATAATAGGCTTTTCATTTGTCATATAATCCACTCCTTTTTGCACTTATGCTTAAATTATGCCAATTCTGTACATTATATACTTGAAAAATTTTTAATATCCCATCCACAATTACATAGAAAATATGATTTTATTTAAGATTAACTCGTATTAATTTGATACCTATTCAAAATTATTATTTTATAGCTTCATCATATAAAATATTCTATAATATATCTATATTATTAAAATAAGGGGCGTTTATTATGAATAAAAAGAGGAGAAAAACGAAATATTTTACTATTTCTATCCTATTGATAACAGCAAGTATATTAATACTAGGTTTTACTAATACAATTGTAAGTATCAGTGACACAAATAAATCTATAAAGTCAGAAGAAGTAAGTTTAGATAAAGAAGTCAGTCCGAATAAAGGAGAAGTAAGTTTAGATGATTTTTTATTTCTAGGAGATTCCTATACAGTTTTACTCCAAGAAACTGTAGAAAAACACCATTCTAATGCAATTGTTCTAGGTCAAATCGGAGTTCAGCCTAGTTATTGGAATGATAATTTTGATGTTCTTCCTAATAATGATAAAGTTAAAGGTGTGGTTTTATTAATAGGTGTAAATGGTGCAATCTTTGATGATAGTATCCCAAACAAAGAAGAACTTATAGACTCATTAGTAAAAAAATATAAAAATAAAAACATTTATGTTGAAAGAGTTTTTCCTGTAGGTAAGAATTTTTCCAATGCTAATCCAGATACCTTTAATAAGGCTATAAAATTGCATAATAAAGAAATCAAAACCTACTGTGAAAAATATGATAATGTATTTTTCATTGATACAAGCAAGGATTTTATAACGAAAGATGGTTATTTAAAACATACAAAAGATGGACTTCATATAATTTCTAATAAACAAGAAAATTTTTATAATAATATTGTAAATGCTATAAATAATATAAATTATTAATAATTGTCTATAAATCAGATAATTTGCAATTCCTTAGTATAAAAAAATCCTCGAGATTAACTATAAGTTATAGTTCCCTCGAGGATTTTTTATGATTACGGATATTTCTAATTAGCGTATCCTGCACTTTTTACAACTATCATTTTAGACTTAACATATTCTTTTACTTCTTCTCTACCTTGAGAATTATATTTTTTAGGATCTATTGTATCAGGATTTGCATCTAATACTTTTTTTACACCCTTTGTAAAAGCTATTCTTAAATCTGTTGCATAATTTACCTTACAAATCCCTCTGTTTACACATTCTGTAACTACCTCATCAGGTACTCCAGATGTTCCATGAAGTACTAATGGAATATCTACTACTTCTCTTATTTGTGATAATCTATTTAAATCTAATTTAGGTTCTCCCTTATAAACTCCATGAGCTGTACCTATAGCAACTGCCAATGAATCAACGCCTGTTTTCTCTACGAACTCTTTAGCTTCTAAAGGATCTGTGTATCCTCCATCACCACCGTCTAAGTCATCTTCTTTTCCACCAACTTTTCCAAGTTCAGCTTCCACAGGAACATTTCCATTTTTACAAACATCTACTACAGATTTTGTTAAAGCTATATTTTCTTCAAAACTACTATGTGATCCATCTATCATTATTGATGTATAACCAGTTCTATAAGCTTTCATTGCTAACTCAAAGCTGTTTCCATGGTCTAAATGTATTGCAACCGGAACACTCGCCTTTTCTGCTGCCACTTTCACATTTGCATAAAAGTAATCAAAGTCAGCATATTTCACTGTTGATGGTGTTGTCTGCATTATAACTGGTGATTTTGTTTCTTCAGCAGCACTTACAACTGCCATTACCATTTCCATATTTTCAACATTAAATGCTCCTACTGCATATCCCTTTTTTTGAGCATCTAATAACATTTCCTTCGTAGTAACTAAAGCCATTTTTCTCTCCTTTATTATCCCAATAAACTAACTATTTCTTTTACATTTTTACTTGCTAATATTTTGTCTACGTATTCTTTTTCCATTAAGTTTTGAGCTAATGAAGATAAAGTTTTTAGATGTAAATCGTTATCTTCTTCTCCTGCTGCTATCATAAATATTAAATGTACTGGCTTTCCATCTAAAGAATCAAATTCAAAACCTTTTTTAGAGATACCCACAGCAACTCTTGGCTTTACTACCGATTTAGTTTTTGCATGTGGTATTGCAACACCATTTCCAAAACCAGTTGATCCACTTTCTTCTCTTTTATTTATTTCTGCTAAGAATTCTTCTTTATTTGTTAAAACACCATCTTGATATAATAATTCAGTCATTTCTTTTAATACTTCTTCTTTTGTTCTACCTTTTAATTCTAATGCTACTGTATTTTCATTGTATAAAGATGTTACTACTGAATCTAATCCTTGACTAGAAACTGCTTCTTTTATTTCATTTTCTTCTTTAACCTCTACTTTTGGTGTAACTAATACATAAAGTATTGCGCCTACTGCAGAACCTGCTAATATACAAGCTACCCACATCATTGGCTTATTTACTAATCCTAAGATTAAGAACCCACCATGGGGAGCTGGAACTTCTATTTTCATCATATAAGTTAATATTGCTGATATTGCTGAACCTACCATTAATACTGGTATAACTTTTAATGGATTTTTAGCTGCAAATGGGATTGCACCTTCTGTTATATGAGTACAACCAAGTATGTAGTTTAATAAACCAGCTGTACGGTCATCATCTGTAAATCTATCTTTTTTGAATGTTGCTGCAAGAGCTATTACTAATGGAGGAGTTATACATGCTGCAGATACTCCAGCCATAAACAAGTAATTGCCTTGAGCTAATAGCATAGTACCTGTAACATAAGCTGCTTTGTTTACTGGTCCACCCATATCAAATGCCGACATGGCACCTATTACTAAACCTAAAACTATAGGATTTGATTCTTGCATTCCTGCTAGGAAATTCATCATACCTTCATTAAGAGCTGAACAAGGTTCTCCTAAAGCAACCATTAATAAACCAGAAGCGAATACTGTTATTATTGGAACTATAAATATAGATTTTAAACCTTCTAATTGTCTTGGAAGTTTTCTTAAACTATTAACTATTAATAATGTGAAATAACCTGCGAAAAAACCACCGATTATACCACCGATAAATCCAGAACCATTATCATTGGCCATCATACCTGCCACAAAACCTGCAAGCATACCTGGTCTTCCTGCTATTGATTGAGCTATAAAAGCTGTAAGAACTGGAACCATTAGATTCATTGAGAATCCGCCAATAGATTTTATTGTAGCTGCTATTACATTATATGATTCATGAGTTGGGTCAAATGAGAATATACCCCATAAGAATGATATTGCCGTAAGTACACCACCTGCTACAACTAAAGGAAGCATATGTGATACACCATTCATCAGATGCTTATAAATTTGATGTCCGATAGAAACCTTTTCCTCAGTTTCATTATTTCTTCTAACATTTCCTTTTCTTATAGGTGCTTTGTTATCTAAACATCTTTGTATTAATTCATTTGCTTTGTTTATTCCATCACTTACTGGAACTTCAATAACTGGCTTTCCGTTAAATCTATCCATATCAACATTTTTGTCGCAAGCTACTATTATAGCATCTGCTTCTTGTATTTCTCTTGCTGTTAGAGCGTTCTCAACACCTATTGCTCCATTTGTTTCTACTTTTATTTCACAGCCCAATTCTTTAGCTGCAACTTTTAAGGCTTTTTCAGCCATAAAAGTATGTGCAATTCCTGTTGGACAACCTGTAACTGCTAATATCTTTTTACTCATAGATTATTCCACCCTCCTGATTTTAATTTCATTCATGTATTCTTCAACCTTTTTTAAATCTCCTATGGCATTACTTTCTGCCACATTGGCTCCTGTTGCCGATGCTCTTTTTAATGCGTGTTCAATATTTTCCTCATTGTTAATATCCTCAAGCCATATACTTAAAAATCCTGCCAATGCTGAGTCGCCTGCACATGCTGAACTTAAAAGTTTTACCTTATGAGCACTTGCATAGTAGATATTTCTTCCATTATAAAAATAAGACCCTTTTTCCCCTAGAGTTAAGAAAATATTCTCTGCTCCTTGTTCATATAAATATTTTAGAACATCTTTTATATCTTCTTCATCTCTAACAATAATTCCAAAAATATCTGCTATTTCTTCATCATTTGGTTTAATTAAAAATGGTTTATATTTTAATAGACATTTTAGTTTTGGTGAACTAATGTCTAGTATTACCTTTATATTTCTTTTCTCACAAATCGTTAGTATCTCTTCATAATAAGATGTGTCTATTCCTGGTGGAAGACTCCCACTTATTGATAAATATTCAAGGTCCTCAAAACTTTCTATCATTTTTAACATTTCTTCTTGTTGTGTTTTTTCAACAAAAGAACCTGAATTAACAAATTTAAATTCTCCTTCACCATCATTCAGAAAAATATTTATTCTTGTTGTATCCTCTACTTCCACTGGAAATATTTCTATACCTTTCTTTTTAGTTTCTTCCACTATATATTTCCCTGAGAAACCACCAAAGAATCCAAGAACTTTAGAGTCTACTCCAAAATGTTTAAGTACAAAACTTACATTTAACCCCTTTCCATTTGCCGAGTACACAGCATCATGGGTTCTATTTACAATTTTTCTTTCTATTGAATTAGTACATATATTCATATCTATGGCAGGATTCGTAGTCAAAGTATAAATCATTTATCTTTCCTCCCTTTATCTTATAACTCAATTATAAAAAAAAAGAGAATGAAAATCTTTTCATAATATGAAAATACTTTTCATTCTTTTTATTTATTTTTCTAACTCTAAATTTGCAGCCATATAATCGATTATAATTCTAGACATCATAAATAATGAAACCCTTGAAGATACTTCAAACTTTTTAATAGAAACATGATTATGCTTAAACCCAATTAGATTATAATGTGAGTGTTCTAAAAGTGATGAAGTTTCACTACAACAACACGTTATAACTTTTGCACCACATAAGTTTGTATTTTTTGCAGATTCTATAAGCTCATAAGTCTCTCCATTTAATGAAAATATGAAAACCACTTCATCAGAACTTAAATTCTTTGTTTTTATTTGCATAATATTAGGATCATCTATAAAAATAACATTACACCCCAATAATTGAAGTTTTAAAGTGAATTCTTGTCCTACATATTCAGTAAGCCCTCTAGCAAGTACATAAATTCGTTTTGCTTTTACTAAACAATCTATAATATTTAATACATTTGTAACAGATATTCTATCTACAACCTGTCTAGCTTCCACAAAAGATTTATTTATAATTTCCCCCATATTATGTATTTCATTATCGTTATTCTTAGATGTAAGCCTATATCTAAGTTCATTGAATCCATTTACTCCGCATTTTCTAATTGCTCTAGAAACAGTTGCAGGTGATGAGTAAGTGTCAAATGCTATATCTACAATAGATAGTTCAGACATTCTTTCCTCATTATTATTAATAAATTTTATAATTTCGCTTTCCGTTTTTGTAAGGCTCTGTATAATTTCTTTATTTAACTCTATTAACATATGAATACCCCCTTATGGTGAATATTTTTTATTATAACATATACTTCTTCAATATAAAAAATAGATGAAAATATAATTTATATTTTCATCTATTTTCATACATCCTATTGAGATTTTATTTGTGTCCAAGCATCATCATATAATTTTAATACATCTGTTGGTAAGTTTAAGAATGTTTCACATTTTTCTAAAACTTTTTCACCTGGATATGCATTAGGGTCATTTTTAAGCTTATCACTTAATAACTCAAATGCTGCTTGATTTGGTGTAGAATATTGGATATACTCAACATTTTGTGCTGCATTTTTTCCATCTAACATAAAGTTTATAAATTGTTCAGCTTCTTTTTGATTTTCTGCAGTTTTTGGTATACACATAGCATCTATCCATTGGTTTGTTCCTGTTTCAGGTATATAATACGCTAAGTCTGGATTTTCTTCCATCATTACAGATACATCACCTGAATAATATATTCCCATAGCAGCATCTCCTGCCATTAATCTGTCTTTTCCATCATCATTTACATAAGCTTGAATTAATGGTAATTGTTCTATTAATAAGTTTTTAGCTTCTTCTATTTCTTTTTTATCTTCAGTATTTATTGAGTATCCTAGCTTCATTAAAGCAATCCCCATAGTATCTCTAACAGAGTCTAACATTTGAATTTGACCTTCATATTTTTTATTCCAAAGTATATCCCAATTTTTTAAATCTTTCTTATCTACTTTAGTCTTATTATATACTATACCAAATGTTCCCCATAAGTAAGGAATACTATATTTGTTGTTTTTATCATACTCAGTAGTTTTAAAATTATCCATCATATTTTTTTCATAATTTGGTATATTTGAATAATTTATTTCATTTAACATATCTTCTTCTTTTAATTTTTCCACCATATAATCTGATGGGAATATTAAATCATAATTACTACTTCCACTTTTAAGTTTTTGGTACATAGCTTCGTTAGTATCATAAGTCTCATATACTACCTTTATTCCTGTTTCATCTTCAAATTTTGTTATAAGATCTTCATCTATATAATCTCCAACATTATATATATTTAAAACTTCATTTGATTTAGACCTTCCACAGCCTACTAATATAGATGCAGTCATTACAAAAGTTAATGCTAGTGCAGATATTTTTTTAAATTTCATATTTTATCCTCCCTTATTCTTATCCTAATTACTCGCCGTCTTTTTATTTTGTGCTATATTAGATAAAACTAATAATATAAGAACACTTATAAACATTATTGTAGATAATGCATTTATTTCTGGAGATATACCTCTTCTTGTCATTGAGTATACTTCTATTGCTAAGTTTGTTACACCGTTTCCTGTTGTAAAGAAACTTATAACAAAGTCATCAATCGACATTGTAAATGCTATAATCATCCCAGATATTATACCTGGTTTTATTTGTGGTAATACTACTTTTCTAAGTGCATACCAAGGCGTTGCTCCTAAATCTAAGGCTGCTTCTTCAATATTTGCTGGTAATTGTTTTAATTTTGGTAAAACAGAAAGTATTACATAAGGTATATTGAAAACTATATGAGATAATAGCATTGTAGTAAATCCAAATTCCATATTAATAAATACGAATAATGACATTAATGCCACCCCTGTCACTATATCTGGATTTAATACTGGCAAATAGTTTATATTTAGTAATAATCCTCTTACCTTACCTTGTCTCATCTTATGTATACCAATTGCTGTAATTGTTCCAACTATTGTCGCTATTATTGATGCTACTACTGCTACTAATAAAGTATAATATAGAGCATCCATTATTCTAGAATTATCCAATAATTTTTCATACCATTTTAATGAAAATCCACTCCATTTAGCCATGGATTTTGATTCATTAAATGAAAATACTCCTAGTGTTATTATTGGTAAATATAAAAATATATACACTAGAGTTAAATATATATTTGATGTGAATTTCTTTATAATAGTAATCCACCGCCTTCCTTCTCTGAATCGTCACTAAATCTATTCATTATTGCCATAGTAATTAAGATTACTATCATCATAAATAAAGATATAGCTGAGCCAAAATGCCAATCTCCAACTGACATAAATTGTTGTTCTATTAAGTTACCTATTAACATAAATTGACCACCACCTAGTAGTTTAGAAATTACGAAGGTAGATACTGCTGGCATAAATACCATTGTTATTCCAGAAACCACTCCTGGCATACTAAGTGGAAATATAATTTTAGAAAACACTTGTCTTCCATTAGCACCTAGGTCTTTAGCTGCATTTATTAAATCTTGATCCATTTTTGATAATACTGTATATATAGGTAATATCATAAATGGTAAGAAATTATAAACCATACCTAAAAGTACTGCTGAATCTGTATATAAAATATTAACTGAATTTAATCCTATTGCATTTAAAACTGTATTTAGTATTCCTTCTCTACCAAGAATTGCTGACCATGCATAAGTTCTAAGTAAAAAATTCATCCACATTGGTATTATAGCAAGCATTAATAAGGTATTTTGTCTAGATGCTTTTGATTTAGATATTATATAGGCTGTGGGATATCCAATCAACAAACATAGTATTGTTGATATTACAGCCAGTCTTATCGATCTCCAAAACACTTTAAAATATAATGGATTCATTAATTCCTTAAAGTTTTCTAAACTGAAAACATAAGCTCCACCTTCCATCTTTGTAAAACCAAAGAATACAATTAGAAATAAAGGAATTACTATGAATAATGCACTCCATAAAATATATGGAGATGTTATCTTTAAGCCTAACTTATTATTTCTCTTACTCATTTGACTCATCATCCCCTATTTTCTTCATGATATGTATATCTTCTGGATATATGTCCATACCTAATTCACTTCCAACTTCTGCTGACTTAGTATTGTGAAGTAACCATGTTAACCCACATGCTTCAACTGTAATTTCATAATGAACACCTTTGAACACACAAGAAGTAACTTCTCCTTTTAACATTCCTTCTTCTGGTTTGACCATTTTTATATCTTCTGGTCTTATTACTATTTCTATAGCTTCATCTTTTTCAAATCCTTTATCCACACATTCAAAGTTTCTTCCACAGAATTCAACTAAAAAGTCTTCATGCATTATACCGTCCATTATGTTACTTTCACCTATAAATCTAGCAACAAAAGCATTTTCTGGCTCATTATATATGTCTTCTGGAGTTCCCATTTGTTGTATTTTACCTTTATTCATAACAACTATAGTATCCGACATTGATAATGCTTCCTCTTGGTCATGAGTAACAAATATAAATGTAATCCCTAATTGTTGTTGTATATTTTTAAGTTCTCTTTGCATTTCTTGTCTAAGTTTTAAATCTAATGCTCCTAAAGGTTCATCTAGTAAAAGAACTTTTGGCTCGTTTACTAAAGCTCTTGCTATGGCAATTCTTTGTTGTTGACCACCACTTAGTGAATCAATACTTCTATTTTCAAACCCTGGAAGAGCCACAAGTTTAAGCATTTTTTTAACTTTTTCGTCTATAGTTTTTTTATCTATTTTTTTGATTTTTAATCCAAATGCTATATTTTCATATACATTCATATGAGGGAATAAAGCGTATTTTTGGAAAACTGTATTTACTGGTCTTTCGTATGGTGGTATTTCATTTACATCTTTCCCTTGGAATAAAACTTTTCCATCATCAGCAAATTCAAAACCTGCTATTATTTTTAAAGTAGTTGTTTTTCCACATCCACTAGGACCTAGTAAAGTTAAAAACTCGTTTTTTCTTATATCTAAATTTAAGTCTTTTAGAACTATATTATCTTCATATTGCTTTGTTATATTTTTTAATTCAATTATGTTCTCTTGTTTCAAATGTAAACACCTCTTTTATTCTATCATTTCGCTTAAAACATTGGTGGTGAACTTACCCAAACCACCCTTGCTTCTTTTTTACCTGCGTTTGAAATATAATGATTGGCTCTAGGTTTAAAGTAAAAACTCTCGCCTTTTCTCACCTTACTTTTCTTATCTCCCAAATGAAGGAAAATTGAACCTGCTAAAACATATCCAAATTCTTCACCTTCATGAGGCTTATCTTCTTTATATTGTCCACCTGGTTGTAAAGTTATTATTATAGGTTCCATATCATTTTTTTGCGAATTTGGAACTAACCATTTTAGTGTATATTTTAAATCCTCATCTTCTGTTTCAAACATATCATCCTTTGTAAAGGTGATTTTTTCATCGCTTATTTCATTGAAAAATTCTCTTAAATTTGTTCCTAAGATATCTAATATATCTATTAAGGTTGCAATAGAAGGTGAAGTTAAATTATTTTCTAGTTGAGATATAAATCCTTTTGATAATTCACACCTATTCGCCAGTTCTTCCTGGGTCAGCTGCTTTTCTATTCTCATACGTTTTATTTTTCCACCTATATCCATAGCAACACCTCCCTTTTATTCAAAATCCTTTGTCGATTTTTGTTTTTATTATTAGTAAATTTTTAGTTTAGTATATTCTACTTGATTTTTAATTTTTTACGTTATTATATGTAAACATTAAGTTTATAATTTCTAAACAACAATAGCTATTATATAAAATTCCAACTTATATTTCAATAGTTTTTTTGATTTTTTTGTTTTTTTATAAAACTTGAAAAACGTGTAAATAACTTATATTTATTCTTTTAATCCTTACAATTGTTTATATTAATTATTTTAAAGTTTAGTATGTATAACTGTTTGATTATTAAATATGATTTTTATTAATAAAATATACTAATATTAAGAATAAATTCATTTAATATAAATTTAATCTTTTTAATTTTCATTATATTAATACACACTAAATTTATTGTAAAATCTTGTCCTTTTTATAATTAAATAATTTCATAAATACAAAAAAGTATTGATTATCTTATCAATACTTTTAGTTTATTATTCTCTATTTTTATAAATTAAATCATTACCAGAATATTATTATGAGGAAAATTTTAAGTTTTTATTTTATAATTTAAAAAGTTCTTGAATGATATCCGTAATCGACTCTGGAAAATCCTTTGTAGTTTTAATTTCTTCTCTTTTAAACTGTTTTTCTTTTATATGTTTATTTTCATTTTTTACTACCTTATTATATTTATTTACTAAATCTCCTAAGTCATTAATATTTAAGCTATTTTTATTTATGTTTTCAACTTTATGAGATTTTGCATCTTTATTACTAATTTTATTTATAAACTTCTGCCATTTTTCTCTTATATTATTTTCAACACAAATATATTTTAAGTTTTTATTCTCAACTTGTTTAAAAGTAATTACTAAAGCACCACACTTTCTACAGTACTCTTCATTATGTTTAATCAATGTGCCACATTTTTTACAAATCATAATTATCCCCTCACTTAGTTTATAAATTCCATCCTCTAAAAACTATATTACAATTTTAAATCATTACATCTTAAAAGTCTTTATATTATTTAATAAATTAAATTATTTATACTTAACATATATAAAATATGGTTCTATACTTATTATATAAATAAAACTAATAAAAATATAATAAATTTGAAGTATTTCTAAAGGAAGTCGGAGGATTATTATGATTATTTATAAATTTTTTGCACTTGGTGAATACGAAAAAAAAGAAGATTGGATAAATCAAATGTGTTTAAAAGGATACGCTTTAAAAGATTTTAATTTCTGTAGATTTAATTTTGAAAAATGTAAACCAGGTGAATATTATTATATTATTGAATTGCTTGAAAATCTGCCTTCCTCTCCTAATCAAGAGGACTTCCTCAATTATTTGGAAGATGAGTGGAATGTTGAATATGTATGTCACTCTAGAAACTGGGTGTTTTTTAGAAGAAACAGAAAGTTAGGTAAGTTTAGCTTATTTTCCAATGTACAGTCTAAAGTCTTCTACTTTAAAAAAATACTAAGATTTAGGTTTTCTATTGTCTTAACTTTACTTTTATTTGCAATTTTAAATATTATATCTTCTCCCGAAGGATCAATAGATGAAACTTTTGCTTTATTATTAATATTAATAGCTATCATAGTTTTAGCAGTTAATATACCTACTTTTATGACATATAATAAATTAAAAAAATCAGATGAATCCTAATTTAAAATTAATTTTCATCTGATTTTTCTACTATATAATCATTTGGTATAAATACAGAAAAAGTACTTCCTTTTCCTTTTGATGATACTTTTATATATCCATTTTGTTTTGCAATAATCTCTCTACTTAAATAAAGACCTATACCAACCCCATCTTCTTCTGATACATTTTTACCTCTATAAAATCTAGAAAATATTTTAGCCATTTCCTCTTCTAATATTCCTGGTCCTTCATCTTTAATGTCTATTCTTGTAAAAATTTCGTATCTTTCAATAACTATATTTATAGTGGTGTTTGATTCTGAATACTTTATAGCATTTTCTATTATGTTAAATATAGCTTCACAAGTCCATTTTTTATCATGATAAATAATGACTTTATCCTTTTCTTCAAAATCAATATGGATATTTTTAATACTTGCTTTTTTATAAAGCTGAGTAATAGCTAAAATAATCGTATCATTTAAATCTCCTAAGGTAGGTTTAATACTAATGACTGAACTTTCTAGTCGAGACATTTTTATCATACTCTCTACCAAAAAACAAAGTTTATCTAAGGATAAAAGAATTATTTCATTAAACTCTTCTCTTTCTTCTTTTGTTAAATTTTCATCTTGTAGAAACTCACTGTACATTTTCATATTTGCTAAAGGCGTTTTTAACTGATGAGCAATATCAGAAATCAATGATTTTATTTCATTTTTATCTTTTTCAATTTTTATATTTTGTGACTGCAATACTTTTGTTAGTTTTAAAGTTTGGTGTTGCAGTTTTGAAAACATGGAGTCATCTATCATAGAAAAAACTTCTTTTTCCCTTAAATCACTTATGATAGATATCATGTCAGATAATTTTACAAGCATCTCTGTTATAGAATCTTGAAACATTTTATCATAAATGAAAAATCCAATTACTACAACCAATGAAAATACCAGGGTTATGCATATTATTTCTATGTCCTTTGTTTTAAAAATTATAAATATATTAAAAATTATACATAAAATAATAAGTAAAATTTTAAAAATATTACTCTTTTTACTAAACTCATTATTCATTTTTACTCTCCTAAAATATATCCAATTCCAAACAGAGTTATTATATACTCTGGATTTTTAGAATCATCTTCAATTTTTTTACGAAGTCTTCTTATATTAACAGATAAAGTATTTTCATCTACATAATTTCCATTATTGTCCCATAACTTATCTAATAATATTTCTTTTGTCATTGCTCTTCCCTTATTTTTGCACAATAATTCTAAAAGTTTATATTCCGTTACAGTTAGATATATTTCTTCTTCTCTTTTATAAACTTTTCTACTATCAAAATCTATATTCAAATCTTTATATTTGAAAATATTTTTACTTTCTCCACCCTTTCTTTTCAGGATTGCATTTATTTTTAATTTTAAAACATCTATTGAAAATGGTTTTGCTATATAGTCATCACATCCACATTCAAACCCTTTTATCATATCTTCTTCTGTATCATTTGCAGTAAAGAATACTACAGGAAAATTCATTTTATCATTTATTTCTTTGCAAAAGTCTAGACCACTTCCATCTGGCAAATTTACATCTAGTAACATGAAGTCTATTTGATTTTGTAAAATAGCAATTTTTCCTTCTTCCTTTGTGTATGCACTAATAACGTTATAACCTTCTTTATTTAGAAAAAAACTAACTCCCTTATTTAAAGTTTTATCATCTTCAACAATTAAAATATTTTTCATTGTACCCCTCCTGTATATGTCTTATTTTTATAATGTCTTATCTAATTATAACAATAGTGGTAGATTTTTTAAATCTACCACTATACATAATTTATTTTATTTATATTATCAATTCATATATAAAACCAATACTATTTTTCTATTTCTCTTAATCGTTCCGTTACTGTTTTTTTAGTTGAATATTTATAAACTACACTTGGAGTTATTAAGCAAACTATAAATATTAGTGATATTAAACTTAAAAGCGGTACTGCTGGGAATACAAATTCTGCATAATCAGCAATTCTCTTCGTCATCTCTCCTATGAAATATACAATTCCCATACCTAAAGTTGATATAACTAAAGTAGTAATTCCGCCATAATATAAACCTTCAAAAGTTAACATTTTCTTGATTTGTTTCTTAGTCATTCCTATACTTTCCATTACTGCAAGCTCTTTTAACCTTACGTTAATTCCTGTTATCATTACATTAATAAAGTTTAACAATCCTATTAATATTAATATAATAGACATTCCTCCACCTATTGTATTCATTACTATAGAGCTATTATTAAACTCCTTTGTTTTTTCAGTCTTAGATTCTATAAATAAACCTCTTGATTCTGTGATTTTGCTTAGTTTTGAATTTATAGCTTCATCATATTTTTTATCTACATTAATGTGTAGCATATAACCAACAGCATTTTTATCTAATTCCTCTAACTGAGATGAACTGATATAAATAGTGGGTACTCCTAATAAACTTCCCGGACCATCTGGTAACAGATGAGATTCATTTGTAAATGTTTTTCCTTTAAATGTTATAGAATTATTATTCTTTCCTCTTAGTGTAATATTATCTTCTTTAAGATTTTTATCTTCTTCTGAATAATAGAAATTGTCTATTAAAGCTAATTTACCTGATTTGAAACCTTTCACATCTATTTTTTCCTTATTTTTATCATTAAACTTTTCTATAGATAAATCGTCTACTCCTATTATTAAAGGCGATAAAGTAGATGGATCTTTCTTTATACTATCTAAGAAACTTTGTAGAGCTTCTTCACCTTCACCAAATCTCTCATATCCACTTTCTAATGCAGGTAATATTATTTTTTCATTCATATCCATTTGTATATTCGATACTTTAAAATTGCTTATAGTCTTTACTCCATCTATGTTACTTATTTCTTTAATAAATTTATCATCTATTTTTCCTTCTATAGTCTCTATATTTTGTATTTCAAAATCATTGTTCATATATGTATCAATATAATTTTCTATGCTCATACTATCTAAAAATGTATTAACACTTAAGTATGTCATAACTCCCATAAATAAAGACAAGAACACTAATATAGCACGTTTTTTATCTCTAAATACATTGTACCAAGCCATTTTATAAAGCTTTCCACCCTTAGTACTATTTCTATCTTTCTTTTGCTTTTTCACTTTTGTTCCACTATATCTAAGAGCCTCTGTAGGTGATATGTTACTTGCTATTTTAGCTGGTTTTCTGCAACTTAAATGAATAGTAAGTAATGAGAATAAAGTTGTTCCTATAAATATTATTGGATTAAATGATATATTTGATGGCATAGCATTTGCATAAGCACCTGATGAGAAGGTACTCATTGCCATAGGTACTAGTGCAAAAGATACAACTCCTCCTAATATTAAGCCTATAGGTATTCCTATTATAGATAATCTAAAAGCTTGACCTCTAACTATCTTTTTAATTTGCTTAGGTGATGTTCCTATAGTTTTCATTAATCCATAGAAATGTATATCCTTTGTTACAGCTATATACATAATGTTGTATATTAATAAATAACCACTAAGTACTATAAATAATCCTATCATTCCTATAGTTCCTGCAGAAATCATTGCTACTTCCTGTGAATCACTATTTAAATCAAAATTATATTGGAATTTTTGCGTTTTATTTAATTTAATTTTTTCTTTTAATAAATCTGGGGCTTCACTTTTTTTATTATTTTTTAAAGTTAAAGATAACATTCCATGATCTGATACATTTAAGTTATTATTATTGATATATTTTTGTGATACTAATAAATATCCTGTATCAACTATAAATCCATAAGTTCTATAAGTACCACTTAATATAAAATCTTTTTTTATTGTATTTCCTTTAGTGTCTGTATAAGAAACTTCTATGGAATCTCCAATTTTAGCTTTTTCCTTTCCCAATAATTCTAATGCTTTTTGAGACATCATTACTTCATTTGCTTTAATTGGATAATCACCTTTTACATCACCTAGTGCAGGTATTATTTGTTTTTCCCAGTTTTCTTTATCATAATACTTTAGAAAAATCTTAGCTTTATTTTTCTCTATTTCCTTTGAAGTAATTTTACCTACTGTAATTTCCTCACCAATAGAATTACTTATTCCCAAATTTTCTATGGCTTTTATCTGTTCTTCTTTTGGATTTGGTAAAAATACATTAGAAGTACTGCCTTCCATCCTTACACTCATAGTTTGATAGTTTTTAATAAAACTAACTCCTATACTAAACACAGAAGATATCATAAAAGTAGTAAGTACTATAGCAAGGATTACAAATATATTTCTGACCTTATTTGATTTAAGTGAGGAATTAGTTATTCTTTTTATAATGTTTTTATTGTTATTTTCAAACTTCATGACTACTCCCCCTTACTTACTAACTACTTTACCATCTTCTATTCTTATTACTCTATCAGCAAGCTGTGCTATTTCTTCATTGTGTGTTATCATAACCATAGTTTGATTGAATTTTTGTGAAGTCATTTTAAGCAGTCCTATAACATCCATACTAGTCTTACTATCAAGATTTCCTGTTGGTTCATCAGCTAAAATTATTGCTGGCTTTGTTGCTAGAGCTCTTGCTATTGCAACACGTTGTTGTTGACCTCCAGATAAATTATTTGGCATATTTGTAAGTTTTGAACTTAGACCTAAAGTACTTATTATAGAATCCACATACTGTGTATCAATTTTCACACCATCTAACTCTATTGGTAAAACTATATTTTCATATACATTTAAAATTGGCACTAAATTATAGTTTTGAAAAATAAATCCTATATTTCTTCTTCTAAATATTGTTATTTCCTCATCACTCATGTTACTTAATTTTTTATTATTTATAATTACTTCTCCACTACTTAATTTATCTAACCCGCCAAGCATATTCAATAATGTGGATTTTCCACTTCCTGATGTTCCTACTATGGCAACAAACTCTCCTTCATTTATTTCAACATTTACATTATCTAATGCCCTCACTAAATTTTCATCTTGTCCATATATTTTAACTAAATTTTCTGCTTTCAATATACTCATTTTTTCATCCACCTTTTCTTTTTATTTGATAAACGAAAATAAATACAACTTATTAAAATAATTTGTCTATGTGGTAATTCAAATATCTTCGTTGCATTTATAATCATCCATAATTTTTATACTTATATAATATCTTCAAGTTCTGACAAACTTGTGACAGAAATAAAAAATTTACTTAGTCTAATCGATTTGTAATCTAAATACTTCATATATCCAATGAAGTTCCTTCGTCACTTAAAAATGGAGTTACCGCAGAAAATTTTCTATGGTAACTCCATCTTGTATTTATTATTTAATTTATAAATCTTTTATTAAAAAACTACAATATCTTTTCTTTTAGTTTTTCAAATAAACTGCTATTATAGTAACCCAAAGTTCTCATATCATTACCAATACCAGCCAAAATATGAAGTTCACCACTACATAAATCTAATATACTACTAATTGGTGTTTCTCGAACATTAATATACTGAATTTTTTTATACTTAATAATGCTAATTTTTTTTGAAAAAATCCCCCATGATACAGCCATATTATTCTCACCTAGATAAAATCCACGAGTTATATATGACAAATAATAAAATAAAACCGTAATTACAAATACAAATAAATATACAGCTAAATATATTATTAATGGAACTGTTCTATCAAGTGTATAAATAACATATAAAATTAAACCAAGAGTAGACATGCTAATTACAGTTTCAACAATTTTTATTATATGATGATTTTTAGACTCTCTTTCTAAATTTAAATGTTCCTCTAAATTTAACTCTGGAAGTAAGATCTTCATATTTTTTATAAAATCCTTTTTGCTGCTAGACAATAGAATTTGAGATCCTTCAGTATCATTATCTCCTACTCCAATTGTAACTATATCACTTTGGTATTTTTTAAATATTCTAGATATGGAAGACTGCTTAATATTCAAAGCATTTATTCTATTTATTGGTACAGTAAATTTTTTCAACCTAAACAATCCATAACTTATATATAGTTTATCTTTTTCACGTTTAATTGAAAAATTATAGTATTTAAATAAATCTCCAAGGAAAAACTTTAGTATGGAAATACAAGAAGTCATTACTATTAAAGCCATTGTAATAAATCCTTCCGCGCCATCCAAATTAATTGAAACAAATGCTACAAAACCTATCATAGCTATATTAAATATAAAGGCAGATAAAGATAAATTATAAAAACAATGCTTTAGTACATCATTTACAGAATAAACTATATCGTACTCTATATTTTCATCACCTTCATAGTTTTTATTATCTACTTCATTCACATTTATATTATTTTCATCATCTTCTAAATTCTTTATTTTCTCATTATTCATAAGAGCTAAAATCTTATTTTTAAAATCATAAGCATGTTCCTTAGAAAGTATAATTTCTATATCTGTAGAATTTGCAGTAGATAAGCTGTCTGTATCAATTTTTATTTTATATGTACCTATTATTCTTTCAAAAATATTTTGCTCCAAGTTGATATTAGATATATTTTTTATCCCAAAAGTGTTCACTTTAGAGTTAATCGTATTTCTCTGTATAATTATTGTATTTTCTTCTATGGTTATAAAAGTTTTAGCCCAAACTACAATATTGTAAATAAAAATAAAAGCTATAACCCCTACACTAGCACCAACAATCAATAGATTTTTACCACTAAAACCTTGTATTGACATCTCTTTCACATCATCTAAACTTGTTATAAAAATGAAAAACAATGCCGTAATAATCCCACATGTTTTTTCAGCAATAATACTTGGATGACATCTAAACTTTTCTTCCTTCATAAACATAACCCCTTATAACATATTTTCTTGCCTCTCTAGTCTTGATTCTATTGCTACCTCATTAATCTTTTTCTTAAGAGCATCTGCAATAAACGCAGACTTTTCATCTTCTAAAAATCTAATTGTAACATCTCCACCAGCTGTAGTAACAATTACCTTTGCCAATTTAAACATTCTATCGATAGGTCCTTTTTCTATAGCTATTTTATGAAGCCTTTCTATAGGTACTATACTTCTTTTTATAAATATAAATCCTTCTCTTACATCTATAGCGTCTTCAGTAATAGAGTATCTATATCTTTCGTATCTGACTTTTGGCGATACTATTAAATATAAAAAATCAACTGCTACGATTCCTATCATAATGTTTACAACTATCTGTGGTAGATGCTCTTTAAATATAGCCCAAAGCACAAATAAAATACTACTACTAATTAAAAGTTGTACTAATGTAGCAACAAACATACAACTTATGGCTTTTTTACTTAATTTCTCGTATTTCATTGAATTTCCCCTCTCAAAATCCTTTTAATAATTTTAACATTATTTTCCTAATGATATCATAAAAACACCACTTATTCCATATTTACTCATTTAGATATTATTATAAAAACATGAAATAATATCTAAAGTAAAATATAACAACTTTTTAATCTATACTAAAACTTAATCCAAAGTATATTTTAAATTTAATTATATAAAAAAAGATGAGTCTTAGACTCATCTTTTTTATCCTAATATTAATTTTAAATGCTCTTGCAGGATATGTATACCTGTAGTATTTTCTCCACCTCTTGGTATTATTATATCCGCATGCTTTTTAGAAGGTTCTACAAATTGCTCATGCATTGGTTTTACAGTATTTACATATTGAGATAATACTGACTCAACACTTCTTCCTCTTTCTTTTGTATCTCTTAGTATACGACGCATTAAACGCTCATCTGCATCTGTATCAACAAATACTTTTATATCCATAAGGTCTCTAAGTTCAGGATCTTCAAATATTAATATTCCTTCTACTATAATAACTTTTTTAGGGTGAGCAAGTACTGTTTCTTCAGATCTAGTATGCTTAGTATAATCATAAACAGGAACTTCCACATCATTTCCTGCTTTTAATTTTTTTATGTCTTCTATCATTCTTTTTGTTTCAAAAGATGATGGATGATCATAGTTTAAATTTTTTCTTTCTTCAAGAGTTTTGTCATCGTTAGCTTTGTAGTAGCTATCATGACAAATTAATTCTATATCATCCTTGAAAAATTCTTTTATATAACTTACTATAGTTGATTTTCCTGATGCAGTTCCACCTGCTATACCAACGACACTCACTTGTTTCATATTATCTTCCACCTACTTATATATTTTTACACTTACTTTTACCCAAATGTAAAAGTCCGTTAATTATCTATATCTGCAATATTTTATCATATTTTTATAGATAATTAACATGGGAAAAATAACCATATAATTTTAATTACACAAATAATCTTATTTTACTTATGTTATGTATCTTATAAATTTTTATTAAGATCCTCTTAACATGCTTTTATTCGTATTAATAGTTATTATTTCAACTAATTATAACATAATATAATATTATTTTACCATTTTTTTACTTAGAATTTGCTAGTGTTTATAATAATTAAATTTAATATAAAAAACTACTGGACTAACTCCAGTAGCTTTTTATATTAAAACTGATCATTACTATAATGCACATCTTCATAAGAAGGTAATTTTAAATTTCCTTCTTTTTTTATCTTTTTTCTTACCTCTTCATTTTCATCTTCTATCAAATCAGTTAAATCCTCAATTGTTCTTGCATGATTAACAAAATTATCTAAATCACTTTCATGAAGTTTTTTTCCACTTTGATTTACTTTTCTCATAATTACCTCCTTTTAGAGCTACAATAATCATCGATTTATTATAGATTTCCACATAGAAATATTTTTATTACTAATAAAATATAAAAGTCATTTCCAAAATTTAAATTTTTTTTATTTTTATGACGATATTTTGAATACAATTTATCTCTAATATTGAAGGATTTCTATAGATATAATAGAAATTATAAGTTATATTTATATCACAATTAGAATCGTAGCTCCCCCAAATAGCTGCGATAATACAATATATCTTTTTAAATTTCCCTAAAAAGAGTTGTTAAAATGGTTAGATTTATCCATTTTAATAACTCTTTTATATACGAAAAAAGCTATCTTTTTGCAATGATTATTATATCATTCATCAAGATAGCTTTTTCTTTATATATTCTTTCATAAACCGATTGGTGTCCATATTATTACCCTTTTATTATATCCTCGTTTTTATTAAATATATTTTCTACTAACACTTTATCTAAATCCCATATTGATACAGGATTTTTTACATCATTTTTAAATTCCTGTAATGTTTTATTCATCCAAATCACATCTATCCATTTATAATATTTATATACAGACTTTGGAAAAACACACATAACCTCAAATCCATACTTTTCATGGAATTTCATACTTTTCTCATTTATAGATAATATACAAGCATAAACATTATAATAACCTTGTACTTTTAATAATTCCAATAAACATTCATATAGTGCAGATGCTAATCTTCTCCCGTGATATTTCCCATCAGCATATACAGATACTTCTGCATTCCATTTATACCCCTCTCTTTTAAATGGTTTTCCTGCATAGGCATATGCTGCAACTACACCGTCTATTTCACAGACTAACCATGGAAAATCTTTAGTGATTAAATCAAATCTTTCTTTTAGTTCTTCCAAAGTTGGTACTCTATGCTCCGAGTTTACAACAATATCTTCTTGTTCAACATAAGGTCTATATATTTCTTGTATTCTCGCTAAATCTTCTACTGTTGCTAGGCGTATCTTCTTGCTCACTCTTTTCCTCCTTTTATTGTTGTTGGCATAGTAAAATAAAGTCTACAAGTAATTTTATAATAAATTTAAAGTATAATGCAATAATTATTTTATTTTTTTTGTATGATAAAATTATTTTTTTAAATTCTAATAAGTTTTGAGTATAATTAAGGCTAAATATGTTATTATATTTAATTATGATACATATTTATTACAAATATAATAAGGAGATGATAATTTGATTAAACTAGGACAATATAATACGCTTAAAGTTAAGAGAAAAGCTGAATTTGGATACTTTCTAGATGCTGAAACAGGACATACTAGTGATGATGTACTTCTTCACAATAGATTACTTAATAAAAATAAAATTGAAGTTGGTGATGAAGTTAAAGTATTTATCTATAAAGATTCTGAAGGTAGACTTGCCGCTACTATGGAATATCCAAAAGCTGCTGTAGGAGATGTTGCTTATTTAAAAGTAGTAGCTCATACAAAAATAGGAAGCTTCGTAGATATAGGACTTCCAAAGGATATCTTAGTACCTTTCAAAGCTCAAAAATATGAAATGACTAAAGGAAATAGATATTTATTCTATATATATGAAGATAAAACTGGCAGACTTGCTGCTACTACAGATATATTCCCTTACTTATCAGTTGAACATTCATATAAAGTTGGTGACACAGTTGATGGTATAGTTTATGGGTTCCAAACTAATAATTCTGCAACTATATGTGTAGACAACAAGTACGATGGAGTTATACTTAGCAATGAATATTTTACTGAATTAAATATAGGTGATAAATTAGAAAATCTTAAAGTTATAAAAATATATGAAGATGGAAGACTTGGTCTTACTCCTAGGGGAGATAGAAAAGTTGAGTTAGATGTATTAGAAATAGCTATAATGAACTATATGGAAGGAAATGATGGATTCATGAGATTTAACGATAAATCTTCTCCAGAAGAAATAGCTACTGTATTTAACTCAAGTAAGAAAAATTTCAAAAGAGCCTTAGGTGTTCTTATGAAAAAAGGATTAATAATTCAAAATGAAGAAGGAACTTTTCTTCGTTAATTTTTGTAAAATAAGTAAGGAGTAATAGTTATTCTATTACTCCTTTTTTAATTATCCATATTAATATCCCTTTTATTTAATAAAATTTATTATATATTGGCTAATATGTCCTTTTTATCTTTTAAGTGACCAAGACCTATACTTTCAAGAGTTAACCCTTCTTTATAAAAATCTCTTCCTATTAAAGTCCCTCCAAGAATTATTATTGAATCTATATTAGGAGTAGGTACTTTTAATTTCTTCCCTAAATCGGACCAAAGAACAAGACCTGTTGATATATCTTCAACTATATATCTTCCCTCTACACTTGCAGGTCCTTTTATATATTGGAAAACTGGACTTGTATTAAAAAGTTCATGTAAAGGTTTATCTTCATCAGCAAAATACCCTCTATTTATACGAGCTTGCTTTGTATCTTCTAATTGTATGTCTAATACTTTTGCCACAGCTTCTCTTTCATTCTCTACTGCTTTTACTATATTTACTGTGTGCTCTGTTATACCTTCTTTATATAGCCAGAAATCTCCCTTAGTATAATCTATTCTTCCTGCATTTAATAAAGTTGGTCCTGGATGAACTAAAGGATTTGGATTTTCTAAGTTTACAACAATTACATTATTTGCTTTTACAAAACAATCATAAATTTGCACGCAAGCATTAAATACTTCATCTGTATTTTTAGAAGGATAAGCTGCTAAATATACTTTCCCTGCCTTTAAAGAAATCTCTACTCTCGCTTCATTTACATAAGCTCTTGTAGCATAAGTTAAAGAATTAGTCTCTCCAATTTTAAAGTTTTTTTCTATTCCCATTTCTCTTGCTCTTTTTACAAATCTAACAGAAGCCATAGCTGGAGCAGAGTTGATTAGAATTATTTGATCTTCTTTAACTACTGGAGCAAGTATTTCTGCAAAATATTCTATTCCCATTCCTGGTACCGTTATCATAATAATTTGACAGCCCTCTATTGCTTCTTCAATGTTATTAGTTATTAGATTAATTTTTTCAACTGATTTATTACCCTTATACTCAATTGTTATTTCATTTTTTTGTTTAATAAATTGCAAGTCTTTACAGAATTTTTGCGACTCAAATATATTTACTAAAAATCCTTTTTCTGTTAAATCGGCAGCTGCAGTAATTCCTCCATTTCCCCCACCTAATATTGCTATTTTTTCAACTTTCATATAATTTATCTCCCCCTATATTTTTTTGATTTATGATACATAAAAAAAATTTTTTATGATTTTTGCATAATAAACTATAAATTTATTCATAATACATAATAATTCTACATAAAATTACGTTAGTCTTTTGCCATGCATTGTACTTTTTGCTTTATTCTTTTTAAAAAAGAAGTGCTAATATTATATTATTTTAGCACTTCTTTCTTTATTTAAATTTTTATCTAAACAACATCAATTAAATCTTGTTTACAATTTGCATTAATTATTCCTAATTTTTCAATTGTCAATCCTTCTTTATAAAAATCTCTATTTAATAAGGTTCCTCCTAACACTATAATCGCATCTATATTCGGAGTTGGCACTTTAAGTATTTTACCTAGACTTGACCAAAGAACAAGACCTGTTGATATATCTTCGGTTATATATCTATTTGTAACACTTGTAGGTCCTTTTATGGCGCAAAATACTTCACTTGTATTAAATAATTCTTGCAAAGTTTTACTTTTATCGTCTTCTAAATACCCTCTATTTATACGAGATTCTCTAGCACCTTCTACTTCAAATCCTAAAGCCATTCCTAAGGCTTTTCTTTCTCTTTCTACAGCTTCTAATACATTTATAGTGTGTTCTGTAATCCCTTCTCTATATAACCAAAACTCACCATTAGAATAATCTATTCTACCTGCATTTAATAATGCTGGTCCTGGATGTACTTCTGGATTTCCATTTTCTAAATTTACATGCCAAATATTTTTTGCTGGTACAAAACAATCATAAATTTGCGATAAAACTCCTAATACTTCTTCTGTATCACATGCTGGATATGCTCCTAAGAATAATTTTTTAACACTTAATGACATTTCTACCCTAGCCTCATCAGCAAAAGCTCTACATCCATAAGTTAAGGAATTTGATTCACAAATTTTAAATTTTTTATCTATTCCCATTTCCTTCGCTTTATTTATAAATCTTATACACCCCATAGCTGCTGCACTATTTATGTATATGATTTGATTTTCACCAACTACTGGGGCAAGTATTTCTGCAAAATATTCTATCGCCATTCCAGGAATAGCTAACATTATTATTTGTGCTCCTAATATAGCTTCTTTTATGTCATCAGTTACTAAATGAACTTTTTCAACACTTTCTTCCTCTAATGTTTGAAGTATAATTTCTCCTTTTTCCTTTATAACATCTAAATTCTTGCAGAACTTATCTGATTGAAACATACTAACTTCAAATCCTTTGTTTGAAAGATCCGCAGCAGCAGTAATACCACCATTACCACCACCTAATATGGCCACTTTTTTAACTTTCATCATAATACCTCCTAATTCATGTTTCTATCTTAGTTTACCCCATTTACTAAAAGGTTACCGTTGCCAAGTATATAAATTTTTACTTTTATAGAGCTCCTCTATGGTCAAACTCTTTTCCCCCTCAGACAACTTCATTACGATATATAAATTGGCTGTAATCATAGATTTTCCATAAACTATATAACCCATAATCATTTGTTGTGTAAAAAATAACCTATTAAAATATTTTAATAGGTTATTTTACATAATATTCTATATAATAACTCATTTTCTCAAAAATTTCAATAAGGTCATTTATTAATACTTTTTAAACCACCTTGTCATATCTTCCATAGTTTTAATATCAATGGAGTCATCTACAATAAAAAATATACTACTAGTATTTTTTCCTACAAAATTTATATAGTAACTATCTACTTTGATACTGTTTAAATAAAAAGTACACGATTGGTAACGTGAACCATTTGAGTAAACATTGCTATTACCATAAGGTGATACAAATATTTTTTCCATGGTAAGTATATCTTCCAAATAATAATTATCTAAAAAGTATCCTGATTCCGATTGTGTCTTATCCAAAGCATAGTCTTGCACAGAGTGTTGAATAAAATATACTTTGCATCCTTCATTTTCTATAGGCATATTTGAAAAATAAAGTAATCCATCCTCTGTTTTTCCACAATACCAACTTTCTGGTATTTTAGCTATTCCTACATTTGGTATTTCAACATCTTTATACCCATCGTATCGATAATGTTCATTTACAAAAAATAAAAATACTATAGATATGACTATCATAAAAATACCGCTTTTTTTCATTTGATTCGCTCCTTTAATTTGTAATACTAAGTATATTTATACAAATTAAATAAATATCCTTTTAAATTATTATAAAATTAAATTGTCTTTATTTTATAAATATTAGAAAAGACTAGGTTTATCAAACCTAGTCTTTTCCAACATTTATATTATTTTAAATTAAATTCGTATTCTTTTACACCATCTATTGAATTAATTACATTAGTGTATCCATCTTTCTCCAATATTTGTGATGCTTCAGAAGTTCTTGTTCCAGTATTACAGTATAATAATATTTCTTGATCTTTGTCTTTTAATTGTTCTTTCGCTTGTGCTTCAAATTCATCCATTGGTATATTTATTGCATTTTCTACTGAACTTTTTTCGAAATCTTTAGCATCTCTAAGATCTAATATAACTGCATCTGTTTTTTCAGCTGCTAATTTTTCAAACTCGCTTCCAGTCACATTAGTGTATGTAACTGTGTCATAATCATATTCTTCCATTCCATCTTCTGCATTATAAACTTTGGTAAATCCTTTATCTGCTAACATTTTTCCTGCTTTACCACTTTTGTTTCCTGTGTTGCAGATTAAAACTATTGTTTGATCTTTATAACCTTCTAAATCACTTATTTTCCCCTCAAATTCATCAAAAGGTATATTTATTGCATTAGCTAAATGTCCTTTTGCGTATGCATCTGCATCTCTCACATCTATCACTAATGTTTTTTTAGTTTCATTTACTAGCTCTATTGTTTTAGCTGAGTCTATCTCATTGTACGCCTCTCCACTTCCCTTTGAAGAACACCCTATTGCAGAGCTTAATGTTACAACTAATAGCATCCCTAATGATAAAACTTTAAATTTTTTGTTTAATTTCATGATTCTCCCTCCAGATACATCCATTATTATAATATATTTTATAATTTAACTTATAAATCTATATCATTATAACAAACTTGTCTTATTTAGGTAAATTAATATAGAAATAATTTATGAAACCTAGTTAAATATCATTTTTTTCTATAAGTCTACTATTTATATACTTGTATATTCTTGAATCTTTAACTTCACATTCTCACATGTAAACAATGTGCTCATAATAGCAAAATCATCGGCATATTTTAGAACTTCTCTAGCATTAGAAGGCAATATGCCTCCGAGCGCCACAATTGAAACATTAGTAATCTTCTTTCCTTCTTTTAAAAGATTAGTCCCCTTAGGTTTTAAGTTCTCTTTACACTTTGTCTCATATATGTGAGATAAAGTTATATAGTCAACTTTTATATTATTATCCTTTATTATTCTTTCTAAATAAATAATCTCCATTGTACTGTGAAGAGATAATCCTAAAATTTTATTTTCTTCAAAATTAAATCCATCATTAAACAGTTGTTTGAATTTCTCAAAAGGTAAATGAATTCCACTGAATTTTAGTTTCTTATATAAATTTAAATTACTATTAATAATTAAATTAAATTTGTTATCTAGATAATTTGTTTTATCTACAATTTTATAATATAAATCAGTTAATTCATCATCACTCATATCTTTTTCTCTTAAAATAATATTTTTTACTCCACTATTTATAGCATCGTCAATAACTTGTAAATAATGATTTTCATCACAGAGGTGTCTGTTAGTTATTAAATACATTAAAATCTCATCCAATCTTTAAATACATATTGATATCCAATAGATTTTAACATATAAGCTACTTCTTCTATACTATTATCATCATTTGTTTTAAATTGTGCAGTATTTTCTTCTCCCTGAGAATGTCCCCCAACATCTGTTGATACTGATGCACTTAATTTTGTAACACCAAGAGGCATTAAGTGCTTTCTCATATCTAAAGTTTCTCTGCTTGAAACATTTAAGGCTGCATGAGGATCAAATAACCTCATAACAGTTAAAACTTGAAATTCTGAAGCGTCATCCACCTCTACTATATCATTGAAGCTACCATTAAAAGGTCTGATTCTAGGAGCAGAATAGGCTAATTCTATATGAGGATATTTTGTTTTTAAATATTCGCCATGTAGTATTGAGAAAAATGCATCTTTTCTAAAATCACTAAGTCCAAGTAATGCACCTATTGATAAAGATTTCATTCCAGCTATTGCCCCTCTTTCTGGTGCATCCAATCTAAATCTATAATTAGCTTTTGGTCCTTTTATATGTACTTTTTTATAAACTTCTTCATCGTAAGTTTCTTGATATATAGTTAGTGAATCGGCGCCCTTATAAACTAGATGTGTATATCCTTCTACTTCCATAGGGTAAACTTCTATTGCTATTGATGGAAATTTTTTTGCTAAAATTCCCACTGCTTCGCCTATATATTCCACACTTGACTTTGACTCACTTTCTCCAGTTAAAACAATAATATGTTTAAAACCTTTAGCGGCAACACAGTCTCCTTCTTTTTTTACTTCTTCCAATGATAATTTCTTTCTTTTTATTCCGCTGTGACAATTATATCCACAATAAACACAGTGATTTTCACAGTAGTTCGCAATATAAATAGGAGTGTATAAAGTGGTAGTTTTTCCACAGTATTGCAAAGCTAATTTACTAGCTTTTCGAGCCATAACTTCTAGGTGTTTTCTTGCTGTAGGTGAAAGCAAATTAAGTATGTCTTCATGATTTAACTTATCTTTTGATAAACTTCTAAGCACATCAATATCACTTACACTTTCAAAATATCCATCAAAATCAAAGTTCTTATATTTTTCGATTACCTCATAAAAACTCATTTTATTTCCCTCCTATAACTGCCCCAAAAAACCAGTAAGAGGAGATGATGCATTAGCAAACTCTGAAACTGCTCCAGTTTTTGCAAGAAATGCTGAGCGTCCACCTTCTACTGCCAATTTAAATGCTTTACCCATAGCTACCGGATTACCTGCTGATGATATAGCCGTATTTACTAAAACTGCTGCTGCACCCATTTCCATAGCTTCCATTGCTTGAGATGGCTTTCCTATTCCTGCATCAACAATAATAGGAATATCCAATTCTTCTATCATTATTTTTATCATTTCTTTCATTTTAAGACCCCTATTAGAACCAATTGGTGCTCCCAATGGCATAACTGCTGCTGCTCCAGCTTCTATCAATCTCCTTCCTGCATATAAATCAGGACTCATATAAGGAAGTACTACAAACCCTTCATCAGCAAGAATTTTAGTTGCTTTTATTGTTTCTTCGTTATCTGGTAATAAATATCTCGTATCTGATATTACTTCTATTTTTATAAAATCTCCACATCCCATTCTACGAGATATTCTTGCTATTCTTACTGCTTCTTCAGCTGTTGTTGCTCCCGATGTATTTGGAAGAATAGTCATATCTTTTGGTATATATGTAAGAATATTTTCATTAGTATTATCTAAATCAACTCTTCTAAGTGCCATAGTAATAATCTCACTACCACTTTCTTCTATAACTTTCGGAAGTATTTCATTAGATCCATACTTTCCTGTACCAATTAGAAGTCTACTGCTAAATTCATGTCCACCTAATATTAATTTATCCATTAATTTGTCCCCCTAGATATAATCTATAAGTATTTTACTTGCCAAATTGGCCATGTGATTTGCACAAATAGCCACACGAGGTGCCATTAACCCCTCACCTTCTTTTGCTTCATTTACAAAATCACCACATATATAGAACTTTTCTCTTATTTTCTTAGTTGTAATAATATTCGAATCATAATATCCTGCCATACCAGAAGATGCTATTAAATATTTATCTCTCATATGAAGTAAAATAAAGTTACTTATTTCTGCTTTGCAAACTGGATCGTCAAAAGCTTCAATTACTATATCTACTTCATCTAATAAGTTCATATTTTCTTTTGTAATATAAGCATTAAGTATTTCACTTTCTATAAAAGGATTAATTTTATCAATATATTCTTTCATTACTTCTGTTTTATATTTTCCTATGTCATCAATAAAATATTGTTGTCTATTTAAATTGGAAGGCTCTACAACATCATAATCCACTAAAATCAATTTACCTACACCTATTCTGGATAAAGATATAGCTATATTAGAGCCTAATCCACCTAAGCCTAAAATAGCTACCCTTCCCCTTTTTAATTTTTCGTGTACTTTTGGTGTATGTCTTGCAATCATAAGACTTTCTAGTTCATTCATAGAAGGTTTCTTTCCCTTTTCTATCAAAGTTACTTTGTCATTTTCTTTTAATATTTTATCTTCTTTAATAGGAAATCCATTCACAACTACAACATCACTGCATCTATTGAAAATATCCTTTATTTTAAAAACACTTATATTATCTTCAACTTCTTTTTCTATTTCATTAACAAATATTTTCAAATCAACCACCACCAATAAAACTAATAATTTCTATTGCATCATGTTCTTTTAATATGTAAGTTTCATATTTTTCATTTTCTACTATTTCTAAATTTATCTCTACAACAACTCTATCTTTATTCAAGTTGTAGTCATTTAGTAAATCTATTACAGTTTTATTATTTTTGAATTGTACCTCTTTTCCATTTACCTTCATCTTTTCACCTCCATTCTTATGGTATTTTATTAAATTTCCTTACAAAAAAAGCCTTACCCGTAGGTAAAGCTTGTAGTAATCACATATCTTATTATATAACACTCTACTCTTTCCTACGCTGGTATTATCCAGATCAGGTATAAGGGTTAATGTTTCCATCTCTCAGCCTTTTGGGCACCCCTAGGTAAAACTTTTTTAATTTAATTTACTTTAATTGTAGTCCTTAAATTTATATTTTTCAAATCAAAATATTTTTATAACTATACTAACTCTATATCAATTCTTGCAACACCCGTTTTTATAGCTGCTTCTCTTACTGCTTTTGCCACATTTTCTACTACATTTTTATTGAAAGCATCTGGAAGTACATAGTCTGGTGCTAGCTCATCATCACTAACAACATTTGCTATAGCATAAGCTGCTGCAACCTTCATTTCTTCGTTTATCTCTCTTGCTCTAACATCTAAAGCTCCTCTGAAAATTCCTGGGAAAGCAAGCACATTATTAACTTGGTTAGGGAAATCCGAACGCCCTGTTCCAACTATAAATGCTCCACCTTCTTTAGCTTCGTCTGGGTATATTTCTGGAGTTGGATTTGCCATAGCAAATACTATTGGTTTCTCGGCCATAGTTGCTACCATTTCTTTTGTAACCATTTTAGGTGCTGAAACTCCTATAAATACATCCTTATTTTTTATAATATCTACCAAAGTTCCTACTTCATTGTCTTTATTAGTTACTTTTAACATTTCTTTTTGTGCCCAATTAATATCTTTAGAATTTTCATGAATCGCACCATTTATATCGCATAATACTATATTTTTTACATTTAAATTAAGTAACATTTTAGCAATTGCCATTCCTGCAGAACCTGCACCATTTATAACAATTTCCAAATCCTCTATTTTCTTCCCTGCCAATTTTGCTGCATTTAAAATTCCGGCAGAAACTATTATAGCTGTACCATGTTGGTCATCGTGGAATACTGGTATATCTAATTCTTCTTTTAATCTATTTTCTATTTCTATACATCTAGGAGAATTTATATCTTCTAAATTAATTCCTCCGAAAACTGGTTCTAATAATTTAACAGTTTTTACAATATCATCAATATCCATAGTGTCTATACAAATAGGAAAAGCATCTACTCCTCCAAACTCTTTAAATAATATAGCTTTTCCTTCCATAACAGGAATCGAAGCTGCTGCTCCTATATTTCCAAGACCTAAAACGGCTGTACCATCACTAACTACTGCTACCATATTACTTTTACAAGTATATTTATAAACATCATCTTTATTTTCTTTTATTTTTAAACAAGGTTCTGCCACACCTGGAGTATATGCTGTAGATAAGTCATCTTTACATTTTACTTCTACCTTGCTTTGTATACTTACCTTTCCTCCATGATTTTCATGCATTTCTAATGCTAATTGTGCAAAATTTTTATTCCCCATTCTACTTCTCCTTTATTTAATTATGATTATAGTTTATTTTGATAAAGTTTTATAAGTTTATTCTGATGTTTTTGTAAACATCGCTCTTCCCTTTTCGTATATATTGTTACCATAGCAATCTATAGCAACAATTAATTGTAAATCTTCTACTTCAAGTCTTCTCACTGCCTCTGGTCCTAAATCTTCGTATGCTATTATTTCGCATTTTTTTATAGCATGAGAAATATATGCACCAGCTCCACCAATAGCTGCCAAATATACAGCCTTATTTTTTATCATAGAATTTATTACTTCTTCACTTCTTTTTCCCTTACCAATCATCACTTTTAGTCCTCGTTCTAATAGTGGCACTGTTAAATCATCCATTCTATAACTTGTAGTTGGACCTGCTGAACCAATTATTTGACCCTCTTTACTAGGAGATGGACCTACATAATAAATCCCAGATCCATTCACATCGAAAGGTAATTCTTCTTTATTATTTATGGCATTGATCATTCTTTTGTGGGCTGCATCTCTTCCAGTATAAATAACACCACTAAGTTTAATTATATCTCCACATACTAATTTTTCTATATCTCCATTTTTAAAAGGCGATTTTATATCTATCATATTCCCCTCCTATATAATCACTTGCTTATGTCTTGCAGAGTGACAGTTTATATTAACTACAACAGGAAGTCCTGCTATATGAGTTGGGAAAGTTTCAATATTTACAGCAAGAGCTGTAGTATTTCCACCCAGACCTTGAGGACCTATTCCTAAATCATTGATTTTTTCAATCATTTCTCTTTCTAAGTCTGCTATCATATCATCTTCATTATGCTCACCAATATCTCTAAATAAAGCTTTTTTTGCAATTTGAGCACATTTATCTACTGTTCCACCAATACCTACTCCCACTACTATTGGAGGACATGGGTTAGGACCAGCTTCACTTACAGTTTTCACAATAAAATTTTTCACTCCCTCTATGCCATCAGAAGGCTTTAGCATCTTTAGCTGGCTCATATTTTCACTACCAAAACCTTTAGGAGCATATTGAATTTTTATTTTGTCTCCTTTAACCATCTCATAATGAATTATTGCAGGAGTATTGTCATTTGTATTTATTCTAGTAATAGGACTTACTACAGATTTTCTAAGATATCCTTCTGTATATCCCTCACTCACCCCTTTGTTTATAGCATCTGTTAAAGTATCTCCCTTAATCATAACTTCCTGGCCAACCTCCACAAAGAATACTGCCATTCCTGTATCTTGACAAAGGGGTATATGAGTTTCTTTAGCAATTTGAGCATTTTCTATTAAAATACTTAATATATCTCTTCCTAAATCACTTTCTTCTTTTTCTAAATTCTTCTCAAAAGATTTTATTACATCATCTCCGAGAAATATATTTCCCTCAATACAAAGTTTCTTAACTTCCTTAGTTATTACTTTTGAATTAATTTCCCTCAAACGAACATACCTCCCCAACAATCTTGTAATTATTCGTATTTATATTTTTACTGTACCACTTTTTTTCAATATAAACAATATTTTAAATCATAATTTTAGGGTATTTACATTTATGTACCTATAAACTTTATTAGTTATAAAAAAAATAATTCATAGTTAAAAAAAAGGATATTTATTTGTCCTTGTAGAATAGTTATATATTGTTAGTCCTATGCTTTTTTAGGATTTATTTTTAAACTTGGGGAGTGAAATATATGGGTATTACAACAGTAGATTTTTGGGTTAAATCATTCGATAATACTTATTTGAAATGTGCAAAAGACTTAGTAAATAGTCCTAAAGCTACTATTTTAATCCTACATGGATTAGCAGAGCACTACAGAAGATATGATTATATCACTAGCAAATTTATTGCAAATAATTTTAATGTATATAGATATGACCACAGAGGACATGGTGATTCTGATGGTAAGAGGGGATACGTCGATGATATTAACACATTTGCAAAAGATCTGAAAGTAGTCATTGATTTAGTTAGAGAAGAAAATCCAAATCTTCCTTTATTTATTTTAGGTCAAGGCATGGGAGGACATATAATGAGTATTGTAGGTGGACAATATGACAACTTAGTAAATGGAATGATATTTTGTAGTCCTTTAGTTTGTGATTATGGTAATTATACAAATTGCAATTCTGATGAATACGATAGTGATTTTGACTTTGTTTCTGTAGGAAGTATTCATAACTTAAGTCATGATTACGACTTTATCCAATCTTATGATGAAGATGAATTAGTTTTAAAGCAAGTAACTGTAGGACTTTATCATGCATTAAAAAGAAGCTGTTCACATATTCTTGAATTTTTATATAAATTTAAATATCCTTGCTTAATATTCCATGGATCTATGGATTCAATTACAGATTGTGAAGATAGTAGGTTTTTATTTAATAATATAATTTCTACAGATAAAGAAATTAGAATTTTAAATGGTTTATATCATAAACTGTTAGAAGAATTAATCAAGGATGATATAATCAACGAAATAAGTAGATGGATAGAAAAAAGAATATAGTTAATTTAGGAGAGGCAAAATCATTCAGCTCTCCTTTTTTAGTTAGATGATATATTTTATCTCTGCATTTGGGAAAATCTCTTCTAGATTTGTTTTAAAAAACTCCTTCATATATGCTAGATTCTCTTTTGGATAAACAAACTTTCCATATCCAAATTGACCATATTTATATGTCCTGTCATCATCTTTCATCGGTAAATTGTTATTCGGAAAAATTTCATTTATAATATTTTTAGCCCTTGTTGTGTATCTATGAGATATTACTTCAAAAGTTATTGGATAAGTTAAATTCTTAGGTATTTTTTCACTTAAATAAATTAAAAGGCTTCTATAGTCTTCCTCCCAATTTTCATACATAAATACTGGTGCGATAATATAACCTACAGGATATCCTGATTCCATCATTTTTACACTGGCTTCAATTCTCTTTTCTCTACTACCTGTTCTTCTTTCATAATCTTCTATAACTTTCCTTGTATTAATGGTAAATCTAGCTTCCGTTTTCCCTCTATGATCAACATCTAATAATGAATCCACATCATCAAATTTTGTTACAAACCTAAATCTTCCATACTCACTTCTTGCCAAAAATTCAATTGATTTTTTTAAAGAGTGTGTATAAGGTTCAACAGGTATAGGATCCGATGTAGCTGACCCTTCAAATATAGTGACTTCCGGCTTTCTTTTATCCATATATATTTGAGCTCTGTCTAAAATATCATCAATATTTACATTAACTTTTATAAAAGGTTTATCTCCTAAATTTGTATTAAGATAACAATATTGGCAGTTGCCTACACAACCACTCAATAAAGGTAGTTGCCAATGGGCAGATGGTTTACAACTTTGAAATTTATAGCCCTTTTTAACACCTACAACCAAAGTATTTTTCCCTTCTTTGTAAAAATCTTTAATATTATCTCCTGGTATATTCTCTTTAATTTTGTTATTTGTTAAATTAATAATCTCTGTTTTTTCTCTATTTTTAAATTTATCATATATATTTTTCCCTATTTCATAATTTAGGGCACCTTTTTCAAATATAATTCTATGAGGAACAAACATTATTTCACCTTCCTTTTAGTCTATTTTCCCAATTTATATAGATAAAAATTCAAGGAAGAACTGGAATATATATGCTCTAATCTCACTAAAAGTGAATTTTTTCAGTTTTTTCTTTCTTCATCGTAAATTATTTATTAATAATTTTAAGTTTAATTAATATTTTATGCACAGGTGGGGATACTACTATTGCTCTATTATTATTCAAATATAAAGATGCTCTTTTTATAGATCATCCTACAGACTGCGGTTTCGTTGCATTCACGAAATAAAATAAGACACAAATTTCAATAAAAAGCAGATACAAATTCAAAGCTTGTATCTGTTTTTTGTTTTATTTTATTTCATCAATCATAGATTTAAAATCTGTTGAGTTGTACATAAACATAACCATGTCAGCATCACTATCTTCAATTATTTCTTTTATTGATAAATCTAGTTTTTCTGTATATCTTGGGTCTACTAGTTGTACTTCTGAAAATACATCTGCAAACATCCATGAAGTAGGAGCTTGATACGAATCTCTTATTATTAGTATTTTCTTATCATTTAAAGCATCTTTATTTCTAATTTTTAAAATATTACAAGCATTACCAAACATATATGCACCACCATATAATATTTCATCTTCATGTATTCTTGTGGCAACAAAATCTTCTTCTTTTCCTTTAGTTTCTTTTGTTCCATCATATTTAAAATATTCATATTTATGTTTATTTTTTAAGTGAAAATAAGGAATATCCTCATCTTCTTTTACTAAATTATTCAAGTTTAAATTATAACTTCCCAGGAAATATCCTTTTTTTAAGTCTGTTTCAGTATAATTATCCCAATTTATGCCTTTAATTACTTCTGCCTTTTTCATTTCCTCCATAACACTTTTAAAACCTTCATATGCCCCTATACCATTCCAATGATGATCTGTTTTAAAATATAATTTTTCTCTTTCTTTCTCATTAAATTTACTTAAAAAATCTTCATCTATGTCTATAAAATCTATCTTATCCTCATCTAAATAGTTTTTAAATTTATTTTTATTTTCCGTAGCGTTATTTAAACCCTTTGTAAATTTAGGATACAAATGAGTTAACATACTTTCTTTATGCGGTGTTGATACATAATAAACTTTCTTGTTAGACTTTAATGCCACCTTAGACAATTCATTTATTTTTTCAGCTGAATTTTTTAAATCTTTCTCTTGCAATATATCTATTGGTGTTGGCATAACCCAATTATTTTTAAGCACATAGTAACTTTTAATTTTATTTTTACCAAGCATTAATTCTACTTTATTATAAAACTGTGACAACTCCTCTCTAAAAGGGAATTGGTCTGAAAAATAACTTTCAAATTTTTTAGTGAAGTCTTCTTTTTTCAGATCTTCCACTGTTGGTATTTGTGCTAATGCTCTATTTTCAGATGTGCTTATCTCTTTATCTTTACTTATTGTATGAATAAATAATGTAGCTATTATTGCTGTCAAAAACGGTATAGCTATATATTTAGCTTTTTTATTATTCACAATTGTGTCCTCCTCTTAGAATCTAAAATATAAAAACGGATTGTATGTTGAATTTATTAGAATCACAACAACTATAAACATGATTGACATTAGTGAAATTGAATGAAGTGCATAAGTAAATCTATTCTCAATTAATTCCTTATATCTTAACTCAATTTTCGATTTAATCTTAGGTAAAATTGGCGTAGCAAAAATAATTGCTAAAAGTACAATTATTCCTGATTCATTTATATAATTAATAAATGAAATATTCCACATAGAATTTGATCCAAATCCCACTAAAACTTTTAGATATTCATATGCTTGTACAATATTTTCTGCTCTAAAGAATACCCATCCTATCATTACTAATAACATTAAATAAATATGTCTACAGAACTTTGGTAGCTTATTTAAATATTTTTGTAATAAAGCTTTTTCTAGCGCAATTAGAAAACCATAATATAGTCCCCATGTTACAAAAGTCCAGTCAGCACCATGCCATATACCTGTTAATGACCAAACTATAAATAAATTTCTATACTGTTTAATAGGAGAAACCCTATTTCCCCCTAAAGGAATATAAACATAATCTTTAAACCAACTTCCTAGAGATATATGCCATCTTCTCCAAAACTCCGATACACTTTGAGAAATATATGGATAATTGAAATTTTCTAAGAAATCAAAACCAAACATTTTTCCAAGTCCTATGGCCATATCACTATACCCACTGAAATCAAAATAAATTTGTAGAGTGTAACATATTATTCCCAGCCAACCTTCCATAGTAGATAAATTTGACATATTAGTTGCAAATATACTGTCAGCAACTAAACCTAATTGATTTGAAAAAATCACTTTTTTTCCAAGACCAATAACAAATCTGTTTATCCCTACTGAAAATTTATTTATAGTATGAACTCTACTATTTATTTGCTCGTCTACTGTTTCATACCTAACGATTGGACCTGCCACAAGTTGTGGAAACAAACTTATATATAATGCTAAATTATAAATATTCCTCTGAAGCCTATTACTATTTCTATACACATCAATTACATAACTCATTGTTTGGAAAGTAAAGAATGATATTCCAAGAGGTAAAGGTATTATGGGAATACTTATGTTAAAATGTAATAAACTGTTAATATTATCTATTAAAAAATTACTATATTTGAATACTCCTAATAGTGAAATATTAAAAATCACAGCTATTATAAGCCACAACTTCTTCTCCTTTGTATCCTCAGAGGATACCTTAATTCCAAATATATAATTGCAAATAATAGATACAATCATTAAAAACACATATTTAGGTTCTCCCCATGCATAAAAGAACAAGCTAGCCAGTAGTAATACTACATTTTTTAGTTTTTCATTAGATAAATAATAAAAAATAAGCACTATAGGTAAAAATAAAAATAAAAAAATCAAACTGCTAAAAACCATAATTATTTTCAATTCTCAATATCAGAATTGTTTCTCCTCCATCTATTAATTTTCTTCCATATAAATATAACTGAAAAAATCATTAAAATATCATATTTAAAAGTATTGTGCACTCTTTGTTATAAAGATTTAATAAAATGTAATTTTCGTTATAAATTTGTTATAAAAATTAATCTTTACAATATTAAAAACTATGAAATTAATTAATTTTCAAGAAACAGCGACCTTGAACAAGTCCCCGGAAAAAGATTTGCTTTATAGATTTTATAGAACAAAAAGATTTTAAGGCATACCACATGGTATGCCTTATTTTATAATATCTGCATATTTAAAGTTTATAGTCTTTTGTAAGTCTTCAGGATTTAACTCAATTTGGAATCCTCTTTTACCACCACTTACAATTATTTTTTCTAAATCTTTACCGCTTTCATGTACAAAAGTCGGATATAGCTTCTTCATCCCCACAGGAGAGCATCCTCCTCTAATATATCCGGTTACCTTATTTATATCTTTAACATGAATCATTTCCACATTTTTTTCACCAGCTGCTTTTGCTGCTTTTTTCATATCTAGACTTTCTGCCACAGGTATTACAAAAACATAAAAATTTTTACTAGCTCCTTGAGCCACCAAAGTTTTGAATACCATATTTTCATCTTGATCCAATTGATGTGCCACACTGATTCCATCTATATGATTATCATCAACTTCGTAAGAATACATATTATATTCTACCTTCTTAGAATCTAAAATTCTCATGGCATTAGTCTTTTGTTGTTTTTTTGCCACAGTATCATCTCCTTGTTAATTTTTCCAAATTAATATTATGCTTTTATTATAATATAATTTTATAAATGGATACATTAATTTACCATAAAAAGTGAATTTTAATCAACTGATTTGTCTGAAACAGAGCAAAGATATATCCTTAGTAATGTGAGGATCAAATCTAATTTTATTTTACTTCTATAATGAAAGCATTAGTCTGAGGTGGTATGCTCAGGGTCATTACATTTGAATGGAATGCTACAACTAAATCTCCAACTCTCAAATCATCTACTGTAATTTCATTATATTCACAGCTTAATATTAAAGTTTCTTCACTAACTACAAGTCTTGTGAAAGTATAAATATCCTTTGGATTTTGTGCTATAGTAACTAACTTATATCTTTCATCGTTACTATCCATTATTTCTACTATTATTCCTATTTTAAAAGAACAACATTGCATTTATATTCCCCCCTAAATAATCATATTTATCTATTATACGCTAATCATCTTCATATAGTTACTCACTGAAATTATTAATGTTTAAAAAAAAATAAAACATCCTATAAAAAATAAGATGTTTTTATTTTAAGTTCATTTTGTATCTATCAAAGAACATATCTTACAAATTGATACTAAGTAAATTACTTTATTAGCTTGATTTAATAGCCAAACTACATCATAATCCATATGAATTACAGTTACATTCGTGCTATCACCTTCTGGAATTACATAATTGTTATCATTCAGCTGAATCCTAAACTGTCTTCCATTTAAATCTGACTCCATATATTTATCTTTCAAATAAGAAATTGAACTATCTTTGCAACAACAATTTTCCACACAATTAGGATGTATAACAAAGGGTGAAACATAATACTTATTTAATACATTAATAACACTTGAATATGACCCTCCAGTAGGCTCTATTTTTATATAATTTAAATTTTCTAGACATATATTAATATTTAAAGTCTGATTATTTTCTAAAGGCTCTTGTATCAAAATAAAATTAGGATACTTACTTTCTAATAGTTGTCCACTAGAACTTCCACCGCCATAATAAATAGTATAATTATCAATTAAATTTCCCATATTAATCATATCTTTTAAAATACATATTGAAAGTTTAATTCCACAACTACAACAACAATTAATTCTATCCTTCAAACTTACCACTTCCCTTATATATTATGGACTCACTAAGTTTTTATGAAAAGTTATTCCTAATAGCTTACATAAAGATATTACATAATAAATTGTCTGTTGCGGGCTTGAATTTGGTACATCATATTTTGCCCAAACGGTATCTGTATTTATAGCAAGTATACCTGATACAGTAAAACTATTTGTAACTGTTGATAGAATTACAGATCCTGTTAATGTTTGTCCATTGCATATATCTGGATTTATCAAAAAATCTCTAGCCTTCAACAAGTGCTCAATTAATCCATTTTTACAGCAACAGTTTTTAGGTGAAACGTATCTTACTCGAGAAAATCTAGTTGTAATATCCGCTTCCTTTATGGTTTTTACTACATTTTCAGTAAATTGAAACTGAAATCCTTCTATGCCACATATATTTAAATTAGTTATATCTCCGCAGTAGCTATCTTTTAGGTTTGTTATTTCTGTTATATATACTGGTACAATATCGGGTGTGATATAAGGTATGTTATAAATTATATTTGATACATCTTCTAACTTAGGATAGTATGACAAACTTCCTGCTTCTATAGTTTGTGTAGTAGATAAAAAATCCTGATAAAAATAATCTAATGCACAAATAATTCCATCTTTACAACAGCGCTCTTCTTTTCTAGGTGTTGGAGGAATACAACACTCATCATTAAACATGCTATCTCCCCTTTCTCTTAAATAATTACTGTTTCTTAAACTTAGCAATTTTACATGTTGGTATGGCATAATATATGATAGGTTGAGTTTGAGAATCAGCAAATATAGCTATGTTACAGTCAACTGCTACCAAATATACATCGTATAAAGTAGTGAATGTAAGTGCATCTATATCTATACTATCTTGTATTATGACATCATAAGATCCTCCTAATCCATTAATACATAATGCCTTTGCAATAGATTTTCCACATTCACACGAACAGTTACAAGAACAGTCATTTTTAAAGGCTGATTTTATAGCTAAGTTTTGATTAACCTCAGAAAAATCAAATACAACAATTGATATAGAACATAGCGATACTATTCCTTCATTTGTACTAATCATATCTCCACATATGGATGAATCTTGAATTTCAATATCTGTAAGGTTAAGTAAATTCAAGGCATTTTCAGAAAAAAGATTTTCTTGACTTGTAGTAACATTTCCATATGCGTATAGCCTTACAGTTACGGAAGGATCTATAGATATATTATATATAAAATTAAATAATGTTTTTAATCCTTCTTTACAACAATTTGCGCAATCACTAAAACCACATATAGAATTCCCTACCCCACTTATACTTAAATTCATCGTATTATCTGCTGAGGAATATCCTCCTGTTCCTCCAGCTCCACCTTGACCTGTACCTCCTTGAGAAGTACTTCCTTCTACATTCGGAGCGTTATTATTATTTACTGATATAGGATTATAATCTGTTGGACATGTATTACAGTCACAACCTGTACTACAAGTATTATATCCTCCACATGGTTCATAACATCCATCATAACTCCCCATTCTAACATCTCCTTTTTATTTTTCATCATTCTTAATACTTATTATAATAATCTCTTTTTTTATATTTAGAATATTCACCTGTAGAACATGTTGTACAATTAATGATATTTTTAGATGCAATTTCGAATACAGTACATGATAAATCTGATATAACATTTTCTAAATAGTTTACTTCATTTTCTAAGTCACAAATCATACAAGTTGTAATTTCACATTTACAACATAAATTAGATTCAAATAAACATTCTATATTATTTATTTTTGACACTATATTTCCTAATATTTCTATAATTAAATATAAATAACATAACGCTTCTGATATTAAGTCACAACACTTAACATTTAAACATCTTAACTGACACAATAAACTTTTAAAATTAATTAGTATACATTCTAATTTATCTATTTGTAATAAAAATCCATAATTTCTATCATAGTTACAAGATTTTTCTATTGCTATCATTATTTTCATTAGTAAATTTATTAAATCAATACACTCTTCCTCACATTCACAATTATTCTCATAAGACTCTTTTTTATAAAAATTATCTTCTAGAAAATCGCATGCTATTTTTTTCAATAAAATTTCATCTTCTATATTGTAATTCTCTTTACACATATCTTTTTTATCCTGGTGACAAATATAACACGATTCTGTACAATTCATAGAATTACAAAATAAATTATATTTGTAATCATTTAAAAATTTATAAATTACTTTTAAATTATTACTAATATTCACTCCTTACCCTCCCTTATAGTTAAAGAACAAGCTATAGAAATTAGCTCATTTTTTAATTAAATTATTCTAAAATTATTTTTTATGAGAACACCCACATACTGATTGAGATTGATATGGTGATTGCATAGCTGCTACAGATCCACATGGACCACAACCTCCTTGTGGACTAGAACAACATACATTTCTAACCTTTCTTGGTGCTGACGGTGCTGTATAACAAGGTGTACATCTTTGCATATCACATGTTGCAAATCCTACTACTATTGCGCTTAAGTCAGCAACTAGTTTCTCTAATTCACATAAATCATTTATAAAGTCGCAAGCCATACATTCAAAGAAAGTAGTAATAGTTCTATTACTAGTTGAAATATTTGTTGTGGTAGCACAATCATAATAGTAAGCTAATGTGGAAACCTTAGCTATAATTGATATTAACCTAGTTAATATTTGCATTAATAGGCATAACAAATCTCCTACTATTTCTGGACAATTACTATTACAAGATACAGATGTTAATCTTATTATCAGTGAATCAACTAAGCATAGAAATCTTTCTATTTGAGCAGCAAATCCAAAATTTCCATTTGTAAACGTTCTCAGTAAGCATCTTATTGTTTGTGAAAGTACATTTAGGTAACCTCCATCATCTTCTGCTGCTGTACTCTGATTTAATAATAAATTTTTTATTGTATTCCAAGTTGTGCAATTAAATGCAGTAGCTTCCTCTGTTGAAACACAGTTTGTTACTTGTCCTTCTAAACAAATACTGAAACAATTACAGTTCTCATCTGTAATATCATAAGGTGTAATCAAAGTTCCATTACGCGTTTTATCGGGCAGTATAATTGTATTTATGATCTCTAATAACCCTCTATTTACATATTCTAAATTTCCCAAATATTCTACTACATAAGTTCCACAAGTAGTACTTTGCTCATTAGCATTACAGTTAAAAGCCAATTAAATCACTCCTTTTTTTCTTTAAAGAATTACATCTTTCTCTAACAATATATGTATCAAGCTATAAATTGACACTATTTTACTAATTTTTATAAAATCAAATATTTTAAGCCAAAATATACACTAAAAACCCTATTTTTTCATAATATACATATATACTTAATAGGAGGGGATTTTTGTGGATAATGTTAAATATAATAAATATTCTACTCATTCTACAACTAAGATGATTGGCAGTGATAGAACTGCCGTAAACATAAATTCTAATTTTTTAATGACATTTAATATTACTAACTCTTTACCTTTACCTTCTAATTCAAAGATTAAAATTGAGGAAGTTAATCTAAACTATGATATATATGAATCAAAAAAAAACATATTATTAAATGGTCATAAAATTGAATCAGATTTAAATGCTCTAAATGAAAGCTTTTATTTAAAAGAAGAATATTTCAATCTAGCTAATGAAGAAAATAGTAAAATTATTTTAAGTCTAGCAGAATCTATAAGATTAAATATGTCTATTAATCTAAATTTAAAAGGATTTGCATATATAGATGGTTGTGAACCTATATTTATTGAAGTTCATGGTAAGTCAAAGGATTGTATAGAGGCTATATTAGTGGCAAAAAATAATATATATAATTATAAGAATACATTTAGAAATGTTAAAATTTATTTAGAAAATAATTTAACGCCTATAGTAAATCCAGATTTCATTTTTCTTTCACCTATTTACGATGAGCACTTAGATATATATGCTTTTATTGGAAATGTTTATATAAGTTACGGTTTGGGTTTGCACATGGTTGCTTGTTTACCTATAAGTAAACACTCTTGTAAAACTCGCAATTATTATAGCAAATATGAAATATAAATTCTTTATAAAATATATATTAGAAAATTTATTAATTTTCAATTACATGAAAGTATCACAATTAATTTTTAAAGCAAAAAAAGGCCTATCTTGAACACTCTAAAGACAGACCTTTGCTTATTTTACTCACAGATAAATGTATCACAGCATGCTTTATATGCATCTATTCTTACATTTTCAGCAGTGCAATTTTTATTTTCATTGTATGTACATTTACAAGCCTCACAACTTATATTACTCGGATTTGTTCTTACAGTGTTTACACTATTTGTAAATGAATTGGAACTTCTGTCTACATAAGAAGAGCAAGTAGTTCCATCAGTTGTTTTAGCCTCAGCCCCCCTAATATTTATAGCTCCTGCACTACACTCCATTCTTTGGTTAAAGGCACAACTTGTAGCGTTACATTTTAAATTTCCGTTTTGCATTTTTTACCTCCTTAAATATATATTTCTTATTGTTACCAAAATAAAGAAAAGGATGCACTTCACTCATATGGCTAATGAGATGCCTTCGCTACCACTTTAAACCACTGTGTATATGACATAAAATTTCAGGTAACGACCTTGCTCAAAATATTTAAAACAAAAAAGACTCAATAAGACATGTGATCTTATTGAGTCTTTTAATTTACTTATTATTTTGAGTAAAACTCTACTATTAGTATTTCATTTATTTCTATTGGTACCTCATTTCTTTCAGGCATTTTAATAAGTGTACCTGCAAAGTTTTGTTCATCCTTTGCTAAATAAGGATATACTACTAGTGCTCTTTCTTGGAAGTTAGCTTTAAACATTTCATTGTTTCTAGATTTTTCTCTTAGAGATACAATATCACCTACACTTACTGAGAATGAAGGAATATCTACTTTTTTCCCATTAACTAATATATGTCCATGAACAACCATTTGACGTGCTTGTCTTATAGAGTTTGCTAAACCTAATCTATAAACCACATTGTCTAATCTACATTCTAACATTTGAATTAATGCTACCCCTGTAGATTCTTTAGATTTTTCAGCTTTTTTGTAGTAATTTCTAAATTGCTTTTCTAATACTCCATAGTAAGCTCTTAATCTTTGCTTTTCTAATAATTGAAGTCCATAAGGTGAAAGTTTTTTATCTGCTCTAGAAGTTCCTTTTACTGCCCTGTCCATTGCTTTAGGATGTCCACATACATTTAGTCCTAATCTTCTACATTGTTTAAATCTTGGTCCCATCATTTTTGCCATTGCTTTAATCTCCTTAAAAATTATTATTTGCCGCGATAATTTTTAAAGCCAAGATTATTATATCACTGAAGAAATTAATTGTAAATGATTTTCATTAGCAGTTAGTTTCTTATTTCTATGTAAAAATATTATTTCACCTTCTCTTATAAATTTTTAGACAAAAAAGAATCTGGGTGCAGACTCCCAGATTCTTTTTAACAATTAAGAGTAATTTAAAAGTTAAAAATTAAGTATAAGACATTTCACATAATATTAAGGTGTTTTTATGGCTTTTATGGTAAATTATTTTATGCTCAAGTCTTCTGTTTTTCAACTTTGATTATATTTTACCATAATGATATTATTTTGTAAATGATAATTATTATCATTTATTACTTTTCATTTCTTTTTAATTTTATTTATTGTTTTTTAATTTATTTTTTAATATAATTAAAGTATGCTTTAATATTATTAAAATATTTCTTTTTTAATGGAGGTAATTATGGATAATATTCCAAAATGGCTAGAGAATTTAGATGATGAAGATATTAATTTTATAAAAAAATTTATCCTATCTTCAGGATCTCTAAAGGAAGTTGCAAGTATTTATAATGTTACTTATCCTACTGTAAGACTTAGACTTGATAAGCTTATCCAAAAAATTGAATTAAATGATAAAACTCCTAGTGAGCCATATATATCACTTATTAAACAATTAGCTCTTAAGGATAAATTAGATTTTGAAACTGCTAAGCTTTTAATCAATGAATATAAAAAAATAAAGGATGGGGAAAAATAATATGGGACCAATTTTACAAGTAGCAAATAGTATTATATTCTTAGGAATATTAGTAGGAATAGTTTTTTTACAAATATTTTTATCTACTAAGGAAAATAAAAAACTAGGATTAATACTTCCTGGTATAAATTTTGTAATTTCAATTTTAATATCACTAATTTATCTTTTAAATGCATTAACACTTGATGTTTCTATATTTATAGGAATTACAATTGTATTTATAGCTTACAATGTACCTGCTATTATTCTAATGGCAATTTACTATGCTTGTCGTAATAAACATAAGAAAAAATATGAAATAAATAAAATGAATATACAAGATTTAGATTAATTTTAAATATATAAACACTGCCCCAAAAGTTAAGAACATCTTAATTTATGGGGCAATTTAATACAACTCTTAAAGTTGCAAAACCTATTACAAAATAATATTATTAATTTATAAAAATTTCTCTGATACTCTATTCCAAAATTCATATCCATTTAATCTTAATAAATTCAACTTATAATTAGATTTATATATTTTTACTTCCTCAATTTGAGTATACTTATATTGCGTCCCATCTATAACTATTAGTATTGAATCTTCAAATTCAAATTCTGGACTTATTGATATCACTGATGTTGTTGGTAATATAATACTTGAAGTAAACGATCTATAAGCATTTGTATTCATAGGTGCTATAGGTGTTAACTGAAATAAGTCAAGTTTTGGATCAACTATACTTCCTCCTGCAGAATAATTATATGCTGTTGAACCAATTGGTGTTGATATTAACATTCCATCTCCACTAAAATGTTCTATTTTCATTCCATCTACTTGTAAATCTAAGTGAACTGTTCTTGATTGAATATTTTTTATTACAATTTCATTTACTGCACTTATTTTTATAGATTTTTCCTTTGTACATATTTTAGCTTCCAATGGATAAAGCTGTTGAATAAAATATTCTTTATTTATGTACGATTGAATAAATTTATCTATTTTATCTGGAGAAAGCTCTGCAAAAAAACCTAAATGACCAGTGTTTATAGCTATAGCTGGTATTTGTGAAAATTTAAACTTATGTATAGTCTGTAAAAAAGATCCATCTCCTCCTATGGATATTATAAGTTCGGTGTTTTCCTCCATGTTCTCACTAACTTGAAATCCTACTCTATTAAGTTTTTCTATTAATATATTCTTTGTTTCTATGGATTTATCTAAATTATTATAAGCTATCGTAATTACACCTTTCATTTTGTTATACCTCTAGTTTCACATAATTTTTTAATACATTATTTACTTTTATTATAAAGCAAATTAAATAAAGATTATATCATTATAATACGAAATATTTAATAACTCAAATCTCATATATATATTTATTTGTATTTAGATATATTTCAATCCCGTAACATTTATGGAAAATAATGTATATAAATGTTAGAATATATATGTTTAAAGTAATAAATCTTATAAAATATACAAGGGGAGTAATTATGAAAAATAACATTTTAAAAAAAATTATGATTACAGGCTTAATATCTACAGTTCCTGTAAGTGGAGTATTTATAGGTAATTTAACTACAAATAATGCTAAGACACTAAATACTTCTTACGCTGTTACAATTAAAGACACTGCATATTCTGCAACTGGAAAAACTAATGTTAATTTATCTTTAAGAAAAGGTCCTGCAACAAGCTACACTAAGATTACTACTTTGAAAAAAGGTACAAGTGTAACTATCATTGCTAAATCCTCAAATGGGTGGTACAAAATCAAATATAAAAATGGTGACGGGTATGTTTCTAGTCAATATATAACTCTTAACAATACTAAGCCTTCTATCCAAGAAACTTCATATTCTGCAACTGGAACAGTTACTTCAAATCTTAATGTTAGAAAAGGTCCTAATACTACTTATGCTAAAATTGGGTCTTTAAAAAAAGATAGCAAAGTTACTATTATAGCTAAAACATCTAATAACTGGTACAAAGTTAAATTTAATAGTGGATATGCTTATGTCTCTAGTCAATATATATCTCTTAATACTACTAAACCTTCTATCCAAGAAACTTCATATTCTGCAACTGGAACAGCTACTTCAAATCTTAATGTTAGAAAAGGTCCTAATACTACTTATAATAAAATTGGTTATTTGGAGAAAAATAGCAAGGTTACTATTGTAGCTAAAACGTCTAATAACTGGTACAAAATTAAATTTAATAGTGGGTACGCTTATGTTTCTAGTCAATATATAAATATAAGTAATAACATAGATGAAGAAAGCGAAACTATTTACTACGCGACTGGTGTTACTACAGATAGTCTTAATGTTAGGAAAGGTCCTAGTACTACTTATGCTAAAGTTGGATCTTTAAAAAAGGATAGTGAAGTTGTTATTGTATCTAAAACATCTAATAATTGGTATAAAATTCTCTTTGATTATGGATTTGCTTATGTTTCTGGTCAGTATATAAATATTACTGAAGTTGGTGATTTGGAATTCAAATATGATTCACATGCTTATATTACATCTAATCTTAATGTTAGAAAAGGTCCTGGTACTGAGTATGAAAAAATAGGTTCTTTAAAGAAAAATGATAAAGTAGAAATTGTTGCTATGACTGCCAACGGTTGGCGTAAAATAAAATATAACAATAGTTATGGATATATTTATGGTGAATATGTAAAACTTTTATAATACATTAAAACAACCCTCGCTTTAAAACTTAAATTTATTTTAGTTTTACATTTTGTTACTATTTGTTTCTTTTTCTAGACCATATAATTACTATTTATTTACAATCTAACTATTTCTAAATAATTAAATAGTTTTAGTGCTAGAATTATATTGTTTAAAATAATAATAAATCTAATAAGTTTAGAGGGGGTATTTATTATGAAATACAATGTATTAAAAAAATTTATGGTAACTGGATTAACTTCCATACTTTGTTTAGGTGGAGTATCTATGGCAGACTTGTCAGACTATAATAGTAATACTGTCACAAATGTTTATGCTGCAACAATTAAGAATACCGCTTACAGAGCAACTGGTACAATATGCTCTAATGTTTCTATGAGAAAAGGACCTGGAACTAACTATACTAGACTATCTACTTTAAAAAAAGGTACAAAAATTACAATAGTAGCTAAATCGTCTAATGGATGGTACAAAATTAAGAATAGTAATGGATATGCATATGTTTATAGCCAATATGTTACAATAAAATCTAATAATGATAAAAAAGAAGACATCGCTTATTCTGCAACAGGTACTGCTAAAACTGCTGTATATGTAAGAAAAGGCTCTTCTACTAATTATACTAAACTCGGTACATTAAAGAAAAATGCTAAAGTAACTATAGTAGCTAAAACTTCTAACAATTGGTATAAAATAAAATTTAATGGTGGGTATGGATATGTTTCTGGTCAATATATAACTATTACTAATAGTAACAATAAAGAAGATAAGTATCCTAAAAAAGGTGTTGTAAATCATGCTGTATATGTAAGAAAAGGTGCTTCTACTAGCTATGATAAATTAGGTATTTTAAATAAAAATACTAAAGTGACTATATTATCAAAAACTACTTATGGATGGTATAAAATCCAATACAAAAATGGAACTGGATATGTTTATAGCCAATATATAGATGTTAATTCTACTCAAAAATAATAAGTCCTTAACATATAAATAGAATTTTCACTTTGCTAAAAATTTATTAAATATAAAAGATGGTGCCTCACAATAATTTTTATTTTATTAAAAGAGACACCATTTTTTAATATAAATATATTTTTATACTTCCGATTTTAAATTATTTTTTATCCAGTCTTTGCCTTCCACTAACCTAGTAACCATCATAGAACATGCTGTATTTGAAGTTGTATTTAGCACTGTAGCTGGAGCATCTATTATAGTAGTTATAAAAGCTATGATAGGTAAAAATTCTATTGAAAATCCGAATATAGTAATTATTAACATTTCTGCTATCATGCCACCACCTGGAATAGCTCCCATAACTGTACCTACTAAAAATGCTACTACGATTATGGAAATTATAGATGATATACTTGTCATATTGTAACCAAGTATTCCAAATAAGAAAGTAATTTTTAATACTCCTCCGATTACCGACCCATCCTTATGAATATTTACCCCTAGTGGTATAACTGTTTCTTCTATGTCATTTGGAACATTCATTTTTTTAGATGCATCTAGGTTTACAGGTATAGAAGCTGCACTAGAACATGTAGCTAGAGATGTAACCGTTGGTGGAATTATATTTGCCCAATAATCTTTACTCCATCTTTTCCTCCAACTATAAAAGCATAGATAGAAAATAATCCAAAATAAAAAACAACTGTTAAAATTAAATATAGTTCAAAAGACCTTGCATATCCTGATATTATCTGAGATCCTAGTTCACCAACTATTGTTGCAAAATAACACCCAAGACCTAATGGAGCTACCTTCATAACTAAATCAATTATTTTCATCATAACATCAGAACCAACTTGTAAGAAGTTTGCTATAATTTTTCCATTTTCACTCACCATAGCTGTTGCGATTCCAAATATTATAGAGAATAATATTAATTGAAGCATATTTAATTTTGATAGTAAGTTATAAAAATCAGGTACTGTGACAGTATTAACCAATTGCTGCAATACTCCAACTTGTTCATCAGCCGTACCCTCTACTGTTTGCATTAAACTAACAAACATTTGTGAGTTTAATCCTTTTGTTGGATTGAATATTAAAACTCCTATTAAAGTTATTATTCCTGATATAATCGCTGTAATTAAAAATACTATAATAATACTTTTTAAAATATTTCCTAATCTCTTCATCTCTCCCATATTTGCTATGGCTGAAGCAACACTAAAAAATACTAAAGGCACTAATGTCATAAATAATAAATTTAGAAATAAATCTCCCACAGGCTTAAATATTGTAGCTTGCTCTCCCATAAATCCTCCAATAACTCCACCTATTATTATGGATACTAATAATATTATTAAGAGTTTATAATTTGCCCATAACGATTTCATGTTACATCTCCTTTATTTAATAAAAATTTTTATGCCGATTATTGATTAATTTATAAATTTTTTAATCACTTCTACCTAATCACCTCTATAAATTAAATTTATTTTATTACTATTATAGTAATTACAATTATAATTGTTCACTTCACTTGAAAAAAGAAAGATAATATTTTATAAAATTAAATTATTTATTTCTAAAAGATTTATCTAATTTGCTAAATAAAACACAACTTAAAATAAATAACCTCCTGGAATAATTATTTAATATTCCTAGGAGGTTTATTTTATTTATATTAAATCTATATTTTTAGTTGCTATAACATCCACATCTAAATTTAAAATGTTCGATTTAATTGTGTCCCCAATTTTTACTGGAGCATTTACTTCTAAAGCCTTAATTTCTTTCATAACATCAAATATCATACTCTTCGGTATACTTTTATTTAATCTAACACTAACTATATCTAAATCCCCATTTAAAACTTTTACTGAAGTGGCTATATTTCTTCGAGGATTTGTTATTTCTTGATTCACGTATTCTTTACCTTTTTTACAAGTTGCTCCTTCAATTTTAGCAATTGTATCATTATCCAACTCTACCTCTATTTCACAACCATTTGGACATATTATACAAGTAAATATTTTTTTCATTTTACCACCACCTTTAAATCTGATTTAGATTTTATGTAATCCTTACTTATTTCCATTTGAATCATTTCTGCTGGGATGGCCTTTTTCATTTTCACAGATTTTATAATATTATCATCTTGTAATACTTCTATTACAGCATTTTTAATAGGTTTTCTAACTCTCAAAGATAAAACAAAATTATTTTCTCCACTAATTTTTTGAGGTATTGTATGTCCGACATTATTATCTTTCTCTATATTTATTTCACATTTTTCAAGCTTATTACCATCTATATATTTGGCTACTGACTTAGCTAACCTTTCACCTTCCAAAGAAACAAAATCAACTAGGTCATGAACATGAAGAACATTTCCTGCCACAAAAATACCATCCAAACTTGTTTCATAATTTTCATTTATAATAGGGCCTTTTGTATTATTATCCAATTCAACCCCTGCCTTCAATGATAATTCATTTTCTGGAATTAATCCTACAGATAGAATTAAAGTATCGCAATCATAATCCTTTTCTGTTCCTTCTATTATTTGCATATTTTCATCTACTTCACTTACAGTAATTCCTTCTATTCTTGATTTACCTTTTATCTTAGTCACTGTATGACTTAAATATAAAGGAATATTATAATCATTTAAACATTGTTGAATATTTCTAGGAAGCCCACTGGCATAAGGTAGTATTTCAAATACAGCTTCTACTTTTGCACCTTCTAGAGTCATACGTCTTGCCATTATTAGTCCTATATCTCCAGATCCTAATATAATTACTTTTTTACCAACCATTGTATTTTGTAAATTTATATAAGATTGAGCAACTCCTGCAGTATATACACCAGCTGGCCTACTACCAGGAATACTTATAGCGCCTCTAGTTCTTTCTCTGCACCCCATTGCTAGAATAACCGCTTTAGCTTCATATTCTAATAGCCCATTTTTATTTACAACAATTACTTTTTTATCGTGAGTTAAATCTATTACTGTCGTATCAGTTATATATTCAATATTTTTTTTATTTACTTCATCAATAAATCTCTGAGCATATTCTGGTCCACTTAAAGTTTCTTTAAATCTAGTTAATCCAAAACCATCATGAATACATTGCCTAAGTATTCCTCCTAACTTCTTCTCCCTTTCAATTATCACTATATCCTCTATTCCACATTCTTTTAATTTCACAGCAGAAGCAAGACCTGCAGGGCCCCCACCAATAATTACAACATCTTTTTTTATAGCCATTATACTCTCACCTTCCCTACAAACATATTTGAATTTTTTCTGCAGTAGAGTATCTCTTCCTCTTTTTTATTTTTAATTTCTTTTATCAATTTTGTTATTCTAGTTTGACAGTATCCGCCTTGACATCTTCCCATCATGGCACGAGTTCTGTATTTTATACCTGTTACAGTCTCCACTCCTAGTGGATTATTGATTGCTTGTAATATTTCAGCCTTTGTAATTGTTTCACATCTACAGATTACTTCACCGTAATTTTGATCTTCTTCTATTAACTTTCTTTTTATTTCTATTGGTTGTTCTTTAAAACTTGTAATACCTTTTCTATATTTATTAAAGTCTGGATTTTCTTTAAGATTCTCTTTTTGAGATAATAAATTTACTACATATTTTGCAATAGGCACTGCACTTGTAAGTCCTGGTGATTCAATTCCTATTAAGTTTATAAAATTTGGTATGTTTTCTCTTAATTCTATTTTGAAATCATCATATCCACCTTGATCTTTTCCTACCAGTTTTGGTCTAATTCCTGAGAAGTTTCTTATGAAATGTTCTTTTTTAATATGAGGAAAAATTCTTCCTCCATCTTTTATTAATAAATCCATAACATCTTTAGTTACAGAATAATCATCTTTTTCCTCTATATATTCACTACTCGGTCCAATAAACACGTTCCCATCAATAGAAGGAGTTAAATGTATACCAAGTCCTCCAGCCTTTGGATTTGGAACTGGGTACGCTGGCATATTTAATAACTTACCTACCTTTTGATCTAATATAAAATATTCTCCCCTACATGGATGTATTGTGTATTCTTCTATCCCCATCATTCTTCCAATCTTATCACTATTAAGTCCTGCAGAGTTTATTATCCATCGTGATTTATAAATTCCTTTATTTGTTTTAATTTCATATATATTTTCATCTTTGTATAGTGATCTTTTTATACTCAGTACTTCGTTATCTAAAAAATAGTTTACTCCATTTTCAACAGCATTTTCTGCCATAGCGATAGTATAAATAAAAGGATTTAGAATTCCTGTACTTGGAGAATACAATGCAAAGTTTCCTTGAACAAATGGCAATAATTCTTTAATTTTATCTTTATTTATAATTTCCAATCCTATCACACCATTTGCTTCACCTTGCTCTTTCATTTTCATTAATTTTTCTTTATCTTCTTCAGTAAAGCCAACTACTAATTTTCCACTCCTTTTAAAAGAAATATCTAATTCTTTTGCCACTTCATCAAAATTTTGATTTCCTTCTACACAAAACTTAGCCATTAAAGATCCTGATTTATTATTAAATCCTGCATGCAAAACTCCAGAATTTCTACCACTAGTTTCTAAGCAAACATCTAATTCTTTTTCCAATACACATGTATTTAATTTATATCTAGAAAGTTCTCTTGCAATAGAGCTTCCGACAACTCCTCCTCCAATAATCACAACGTCATATGTATCATTCACTTTATTCACCCCATTTTTAACTTATTGATATAAGTGTATCACAATTTTATTTTACTTCTTGATACTTTCCATATATTTTTCTACTAAAATAGTTAGTTTTTATTTCGACCTTTATGTAAGTTATTTTACTTGAAAAAATGAAACATCATTACTACAATTAACTATATATTTAAACTAATAATAAATTTTCACATCATTACGATTCTGTATTTTATAATTTCAAGGTGGGATTATGTATTATGAAAAAATTTAAAAAATTTCTATTATCAATTTTAGCAATCTTTCTAATAGCTACGGTTAGCATTGGCACCTTTATTGGAAATTTACTTTACAATGTAATAATAAGTGCTAATTCTTCTAAAAATGCAATCTATGCTGCTTATACCTATGAAACTTCCGATTATAATGAAAACTGGCTAATAAAAAATTCTCATTATGAAGATAAATACATAAATTCATTTGACAATTTAAAATTACATTCATATGTTGTTGAACAACCTGAAAAAACATCTAAGTGGGCTATTATAGTTCATGGATATGGAGAAGAGGGAAAATTAACTAGTCGAAAGGCGCTTTGCTTTTATACTATGGGATATAATATTTTAGTTCCAGATTTAAGAGGAAGCGGTAAAAGCCAAGGAGATTATATTGGAATGGGTTGGAATGATAGACTTGATATAATTAGTTGGATTGATACCATAACAAGCTATGATAGTAAGTCTGAAATAGTTCTTTATGGTACATCTATGGGTGGTTCTACAGTTCTAATGGCTTCAGGAGAAAATTTACCTTCCAATGTAAAAGCCATAATATCTGATTGCGCATATACTTCTGTATATGACATTTTTGATTATGAGATAACAAATTATCTTAGTACTTCTTCATTCCATATAATTACTTTTACTAACATTGCTACTGAACTAAGAGCTGGATATTCTCTAAAAAATGCATCTGCCATTAATGCAGTAAAAAAATCAAAAATACCTATCCTTTATATTCATGGTGATTCTGACAATTTTGTTCCTATTTCCATGATGAATGAATTATATAATTCTACTAGTTCTAAGAAGAAGAAAGTAGCTATAAAAGGCGGTGAACACGCTAATTCAGATTTAGCTCAGCCTCATTTATATTGGTCAAGCATAAGCAAATATCTTAAAGAATACATTAAAGAATAGATAGGTTACTTTTTAAAAATAATTGGAAATTTTTATTTCCAGTTATTTTTCGTATTTTATTTTTATTTTCATATATTTCGTATTTCAAAATATATATTTTTATGGTAGTATATTCTCTAGGTTTAATATACAAGGAGATTGAATATGAATAAAAAGAAAAAAATTATAATAAGTTTAACTGTAATTTTATTATTAATAACTATTGGCTCAGGTGTTTTTATAGGAAATTATTTTTATGACTTAGCTATTAATCCATTTACATCAAAAGATATGATATTTGGAGATGACGATGACACTGAAGGAGAGATAAAAGAAGATGTAGATTGGTTAATAAAAGACTCAAATTATTCAGATAAATATATAAACTCTTTTGATAATTTAAAACTACATGGCTATGAAATAATAAATAAAACTAAAACTAATAAATGGGCTATTGTAGTTCATGGCTATACTTCAGAAGGCGAATTAGTCAGTTCTAAAGCTAAACATTTTTATGAAATGGGATATAATGTTTTAGTTCCCGACTTAAGAGGACATGGAAAAAGTGAAGGTGATTATATTGGAATGGGATGGGATGATAGACTTGATATAATTGACTGGATTGATTTTATACTTAAAAATAACCCTAATTCAGAAATAGTTTTACATGGTACATCTATGGGGTCTGCCACTGTTTTATCTGTATCTGGAGAAGATTTGCCTGATAATGTTAAAGGCATTGTTGCGGATTGTGGCTATACTTCAGTTTGGGATGAGTTTACTTATCAATTAAAAGCTTTATTTAATTTGCCATCATTCCCTGTAATGAATCTTTCTAATATAGTAACAATGGTTAGAGCTGGATATTCACTTAAAGATGCTTCTCCTATTGAACAAGTAGAAAAATCAAAAACTCCAATTCTTTATATTCATGGAGATAAAGATGATTTTGTTCCATATTATATGATGGATGAACTTTATAATGCTACAAATTCAGAAAAAAGCAAACTTACTGTGAAAAACGCTGGCCACGGAAAAGCTGACTTAGTTAATCCTGATCTTTATTGGAATACAATAAGCGATTTTTTAGATAAATATATGAGTAAATAATATGTTATAGATAACAAAGATTCTATATTAAAAAGGAACTGTTATACTAATTATTTAAATTTAGTATGTATCAGTTCCTTCTCTTTTTTTAAATGATTTAATTCTTATTGTCAAAATAATCTTTGGATTTCTTTACCAAATAAAAATATATGATCTGTATTAATATTTTATTTAATATGATATATGAATCCATAATTGGGTATAAAATATTCATATAAATTCTTTTGGGGTAATAAACTTATGTTCAATAAATTAATAAAAAAATATAAAAAATTTAAACTAGAAAATTCAAATAAAACTAAGGAAATTTGTTCATGCTATAGTGTTACAAATCATGATATTATGGATGCTCTAAATAATGGATGCCACGGAATAAATGATATTAGAAAAACTACAAAAGCTGGAACTGCTTGTGGAAAATGTAACTCATCTGTTGAGTATCTAGTTTATAAATCACTAAAAAAATAAGTTTCTAATTAAAGAGACTTATTTTTTTATTTTATGAAAATATTACATTATTTATACTTTATACCAAATGATACTAGACCAAAGTCTAGTCAACCTATGATAATATATTTCTTATATCTTTATGGGGGTATTATGTATGAAGAGAATTAAGAAAATAATAATAACCCTTTTACTAATCTTGTTGATTGGATCTATAGGGGTTAGCTCTTTAATAGGAGTATTCTTTTATAATCTAGCATTAAATGCTAATTATTCAAAAGATATAGTTTATGCAGATCATAAGGGCGATAAATTAAGAGATAATGAAAAATGGCTTGCAGATGAATCTAATTATACAGAAAGTTATATTGAATCTTCTGACGGTCTAAAACTACATGCTTATGTAGTAACTCAAAACGGAAACACTAACAAGTGGGCAATCGTTGTTCATGGTTACGGTGGAAGTGGTCAATTAATGAGTGCTAAGGCAAAATACTTTTATGAAATGAGATATAATGTTTTAATTCCAGATTTAAGAGGCCATGGAAAAAGTGAAGGTGAATATATCGGTATGGGATGGAAAGATAGACTAGATATAATAAACTGGATTAAATTTATAATTAAAGACAATCAAAATTCTGAAATAGTTCTTCATGGTACTTCCATGGGTGCAGCCACTGTTTTAATGGCTTCCGGTGAAAATTTACCGTCTAATGTAAAAGCTATTGTGGCTGATTGTGCTTATACTTCAATTTGGGATGAGTTTAGTTATGAACTAGAAACCTATTTAAGTGTACAATCTTCCTATATACTAAATGTTACTAATATTGTTACCCAATTAAAAGCTGGATATTCTTTAAAGGAGGGTTCTGCTTTGGAAGCTGTGAAAAAATCTACTGTACCTATTCTTTATATTCATGGTGATAGTGATAAATTTGTTCCTTATTATATGATGGATAAGTTGTATAATGCCACTAATTCACCAAAGGAAAAATTAACTGTTGAAGGAGCTGAACATGCAAATTCAGATTTAATTGCACCTTTTCTTTACTGGCTAACAATAGAAGATTTTGTAGAGCAATACGTTTCTTAATCATTAATTTAAATAATATAAATTTAAGTTTTAAAGTATAAAAATAAGTCTCTGATTAAAGAGACTTATTTCTATCTAAATATATATTATTATATAGCTCTAGTATATCCTTTTAACCACTCAGCTTCTTCCTCTGTTAAGAATGGGCTAACTGTATCAAATACCATTTTATGATATTCGTTTAAGTATGCTTTTTCGTCTTCTTTCATAAGATCAACGTTTATTGCATCTAAATCTATTGGAGCTATTGTTAATGGTTCAAATTCCATAAATTGACCGTATTCATTTTTTACACCTTTTTTACAAAGCATTTCGTTTTCTAATCTTATCCCATGAGAACCTGCTTTGTAGAACCCTGGCTCATTAGTAGTTATCATTCCTTCTTCTAATGTAGCTAAGTTTCTATTATCACATCTGAAACCATTTGGAGCTTCGTGAACATTTAATACATGTCCTATACCATGACCTGTTCCGTGGTTATAGTTAAGATTTTGTTCCCACATGATTCCTCTAGCTAATATATCTAAGTAATATCCATTTACTCCATATAAGAATTTAGCTTGAGATAATCTGATCATAGCCCTAGCAACTGATGTAAAGTTAGATTTTTCTTCTTCTGTAATTTGTCCTAAAGCAAAAGTTCTAGTTATATCAGTAGTTCCATCGAAGTATTGTCCACCTGAATCTAATAAGAATAATCCTTTTGGTTCAAGTGTTGTATTACTTTCTTCTGTAGCACTGTAGTGAACTATTGCTCCATTAGCAGCATATCCAGCTATAGATGCGAAACTTGGTTCTATAAATTGCCCTTGCTCTTTTCTAAGTTCAGTCATTTTATCTGCTGCACTTATTTCAGTTATTTCTATTTTTCCTATGTTATTTTTTAACCAGTACATAAACTTAGTTACAGCAATACCATCTCTTATATGAGCTTGTTTTGTATTTTCTATTTCCACAGGATTTTTTTCTGCTTTAAATATTGTAGAAGGATTCATAGAATTAACTATTTTAACACCTTCTGGTATATTTTTTAATATTGTATAGTTTATTTTGTTGCTATCAATTAAAACTACTTCTTCTTTTTCTATAGTTTTAACAAACTCGTCTATCTCAAAGTATCCTTTTATTTCAACTACTTCTTCACCAAAGCTTGCTTTTATTTCATCATTTAGTTTATTTTCATCAACAAATAATATAGCTTTGTCGAAAGTAACTACTGCATAAGAAAGGACAACCGGATTGTATTTAACATCTCCACCTCTTATATTAAATAACCAAGCTATATCATCTAAACTTGTTAATATATGAGTTGTTGCTCCACATTCTTTCATAGAGTTTCTAACTCTAGATATTTTGCTAGTGAAATCTTCTCCGCTGTATTTAACATCTAATAAAAATGCTTTTGCATCAGATAAAGCTGGTCTATCTTCCCATACTTCATCTAATAAGTCACCTTCATAAGATATAGTTATATTTTTCTTAGTTAAACTTACTTCTAATCCAGCTCCCATTGCTGCACTTATAGCTCTTCCATCAAATCCAATTTTAGAACCTGCTGGAACTTCATTTTCTATGTATTCAAAAGTTGTAGGAACGTTTTCTTCTCCCATTTTATAAAGTTCTACACAAGATGTTGATAATTCTTTTTCAGCCTGTAAGAAATATCTTCCATCTGTCCAAAGTATAGCTTTTTCTGGAGTTATAACTACAGTACCAGCTGAACCAGTAAACCCTGATATAAATTGTCTTCCTTTAAAGAATTCTCCTACATACTCACTTTGATGATAATCTGCTGATGGAATTATATAAGCAAATATGTTTTTTTCTTTCATAACACTTCTTAATTTTTCAATTCTGTCATTAATCATATTCAAACCACCTTTATTTTTTTAAATATTCTAACTTCTTATTAAGTTTGCTATAGATTTTTTTCATATAGGGCTCATTACTAGCTTTAACTGCTTCTTCTAACTCAAACCATTCGACTCCACTATTTTCATCAGCTTTAATATGTGTCATTTCTGTTTCGTCAGCACAAAGTAAAAAAGTAACATTTAAATGAATATGAGATGACACATATTTACCTTTTTTTATATGACCATCAACTCCAAGAACTTCTAAAGAAAAAATATCCTGAGATAAAGGAATTATATTCTCAAGACCAGTTTCTTCTTTAGCTTCTTTTAATGAAACATGAAGTAAATCCTCATCACCATCTGCATGTCCACCCGTCCATGCCCAAGAGTCATAAATATTATGATAAGCCATAAGTACTTTTGTCATTTCTTTATTTACTATCCAGCAAGATGAGGTAAAATGGCCGATCTCATTCTTTCTAGTGAGTACATCATCAAAAGTATCCATATATTTTATCATTATCTCTTTGTCTTTTTCTTCTTCGCAGTTATATGGTAAATAATTTTCTATTTCTTTTCTTAAATTCATGTTTACCTCCTTATCAATAATGACCCTATCTCAAATTCTATATTATTATTTATTAATAATCAATAATATGATTTCTTTGCTATGTAACTATTTATTTTATATATATTTATTAAGTATTATTTTAAAATATATTATTTAAATTATTTTAAAATATATATTTCGTCTAATAATATGTTAATATGGTAGAAGTGAGTATATTTAATATAAACGCAAAGGAGGTAAAATATGTTTAGCTTAAAAAATAAAAAGCTCATGATAATACTTTCTACTCTTTCTATATCCTTATGTTTTTGTTTAATAAAACCAATATATAATTATGCAGCAAAAACGCAATCATCATCAACACAAAAATATTCTGGTTTAGTTACTATAGATGGAAAAAAATACTATTATAGCAAGACTACAGGCAAAAAATTAACTGGTTATAGAATAATAGATGGAAAAAAATATTATTTTAGTAAAACTACAGGAGCAATGCTTACTGGTCTACGTACTATTACAACAGATAATGGAGAAAAATATACCTATTATTTCTTAGATGAAGGTGATGTCTTCAAAGGCGGCCTTAAGGAAATTGATGGAGACTTATATTACTTCTCTAAAACTTCTGGTAAAAGTCTTACTGGATATAGAATTATTGACAAGAAAAAATATTATTTCTCTTCTACTTCTGGCAGAGCATTAAGTGGTAAAAGAACTGTTATTAGTAGTAATGGTGAAAAGCAAATTTACTATTTCTTAGATGAGGGTGATGTTTTCAAAGGTGGTCTTAAGGAAATTGATGGAGACTTATACTATTTCTCTAAAACTTCTGGTCAATGTCTTACTGGATATAGAATTATTGACAAGAAAAAATACTATTTCTCTTCTACCTCTGGTAGAGCATTAAGTGGTAAAAGAACTGTTACTAGTAGTAATGGCGAAAAACAAACTTATTATTTCTTAGATGAGGGTGATGTTTTCAAAGGTGGTCTTAAAGAAATTGATGGAGATTTATATTATTTCTCTAAAACTTCTGGTCAATGTCTTACTGGATATAGAATTATTGACAAGAAAAAATATTATTTTTCTCCTGATTCTGGTAAAGTATTAAGTGGCAAAATAACTGTTACTAATAGTAATGGTGAAAAGCAAACTTATTATTTCTTAGATGAGGGCGATGTCTTCAGGGATGGTATTAAAGAAATTGATGGAGATTTATATTATTTCTCTAAAACTTCTGGTCAATGTCTTACTGGATATAGAATTATTGACAAGAAAAAATATTATTTCTCTCCTGATTCTGGTAAAGCATTAAGTGGCAAAATAACTGTTACTAATAGTAATGGTGAAAAGCAAACTTATTATTTCTTAGATGAGGGCGATGTCTTCAGGGATGGTATTAAAGAAATTGATAATAAATTATTCTATTTCTCTCAAACTACTGGTGCTATGTTGACTGGTCTTTATACTGGTACTCATAATGGCACAACTAATACTTACTACTTCTTAGAAGAAGGCGATGTCTTCAGGGATGGTATTAAAGAAATTGATAATAAATTATTCTATTTCTCTCAAACTACTGGTGCTATGTTGACTGGCCTGCAGACTATTACACATAACGGCTCAACTGATACTTACTACTTCTTAGAAGAAGGCGATGTTTTAAGAAATGATAGTATACTAATTGATAGTAAAATATATTATTTTGATAATAATGGACATCAAATAAATCTATCTCCTGGTCTTACAACTATTGTTGTTGATGGAAAAAAAGTCACTTATTATTTCCTTCCAAATGGTGAGAAATTTAATGATGGCCTAATTACATTAGATAATAAACTTTATTATTTTGATACTAATGGTGAGATGGTAACAGGTCTTAAAATATTTATTAAAGATGGTAAAAGATATGGATACTATTTCTTAGAAGATGGTGATGTATATAAAGATGGATTTAAAACAATAGATAATAACTTATATTATTTTGATACTAATGGTGAGATGGCAAAGGGCTATAAAAATATAAATAATGATAGATATTATTTTGATTTAAAAAAAGGTAATGCTATAACTGGTCTTAAAACAGTAAGTGACAAACTTTATTACTTTGATGACAATGACTATAAGGCTATTACTGGATTTAAAGATGTTGGAAATGATACTTACTACTTCCGTAAAACTTATTGTAATGCACTAAAAGGACTACAATCTTTTGGAAAAGACTTATATTACTTTGATACATCTAGCTATAAAATGATTAAAAATGATACTATCACTTATTGCAATATAAACTTCACATTTGGAAGTAATGGTATTGCAAATAAAATAAAAATTGCTAAAGGTTTTGAGAATGACAATAGAACTAAATTAATATTTAATGGATTCCAACATATAGGTGTTACTTATGGCACAAATACTGGACAATTTAGATGTAATAGTTTTGCAGCTTACTGTTATAATTCTATAGGATACAAAGGATTAAATAATATAGCTTCTTATAAGCAAGCTAGGCATGCATTAAAGATGAATGGAAAAATAGACTATAGTGAAATGAAACCTGGAGATTTGATATTCTTTAATGGAGAAAATAATTCAAACTGTAATGATGATGGTCCTAATGGAACTTGTAGCAGAATAGAAACTATTGACGGAATAAGATATCATGTGCATCATGTATCTATTTACATAGGTGATGGTAAAACAATAGAATCAACGTCTAGTGTAAATGCTGTTAGAGTCAATGACTTTAACCCTAATACTACGAGCCAAAGCTTCTATCCAGTTCTTTATGCAAATATTCTTGATAAATAACGTTTAATATATAAATAAATCCCTTACTTCTAAAGTTTGGGATTTATTTTTTATAGTAATTTTATCTAAATCAATTTATATATTTCATCTTTTGTTATCATTTTATTTTCAAATACTTTTTTAATTTTAACTGGAGAATTTCCTAGGACATATATTTTATCGGACAGTAAAATTGCTTCCTCAATGTCATGAGTTACAAAGAATACAGTTCTCTCTTCTTTTTCTAGTATTTTTTTGAAATTATTCATTATTATTTTTTTATTAATTACATCTATAGATTTAAAAGGTTCATCCATTATGACAATTTTAGATGGATAAATAAACGCTCTAGCAATATTCACCCTTTGTCTAAGCCCTCCACTTAACATTTGAGGATAGTAATTTTTATATTCTTTTATTCCTACTAAGTCTAGATATTTATCACATAATTCTTGAGTCTTTTGTTTAGGATAAAGCTTTTTTACTATTAAGGATATATTTTCACCTACTGTTAACCAATCAATTAACCTATCATCTTGAAATATATAGCTTATTCCATACTTATCTATTGTCTCAAAATTTTCATCATCGTTAGGTATAATTCCACTTATTATATTTAGTAATGTACTTTTACCACATCCTGATTTTCCAATGATGCAATTAACTTCATTCTTATAAAAATCTATATTAAAATCATTAAATATAACTCTTTCATTAAATCTTTTATTTATATTTTTAATTGATATTATTTCTTCCTTTTTATTTATCGTCTCCATACAAAAGCTCTCCTTAACAGTAATTTTTCAATCAAATTTAATAATGATGAAATTATTACTATAATTATTATCCAAGCAAAAATAGCTGTAGTATTAAAGTTTACTTTTTCACTTTGAATCATTGCTCCTATTCCATATAAAGGTTGTCCATAGACTTCTCCTGCTATTACAATTTTAAATCCAAGGGAAATTGTTGAAGATAATATGGATATCAGTGAAAATTTTATAGCTGGTAAATATATTTTGAGTATCTTGTCTTTTCTGCTAATTTTATATAAATTTGCCATTTCTAAAATTCCCTTATCTATATTTTTTATGGCACCTAAAACTGCATCATATAAAACTGGAAATACCATGATAAATACAACTATATAAGGTGCACTTTCTTTATTGAACCAAATTAATGTTAAAACTATCAAAACCATATTCGGAATAGAACGAGCTAAAGATGTTATAGGAGTTAAGAAGTTTTTGAATATATTAAAACTATAAGAAATTATACCTAATAAAAAGGCTACTACTAAAGCTATAATAAAACTTAGTAAACACCTGGATATTGTTGAAAATACATCTATTATGAATCTATATTCTAATACAATTTCTTTTATGCTAATAAAAACTTGTCCTAATGTTGGAAGGTATATATCATTATTTATTTTTAAAGCTATGATCTCCCATAAAAGTAATAGAATAATACATGAAATAGCCATCTGTATTTTATTTTTATCTTGTAAAAGTTTTATTTTTTTGTTTGTAGTTAATTGGCTCATCTTAAACTGTTCCCCCTACCGCTTTATTATTATAATTAAATAGTAAAAGTATTGTATAAATATTATTTCCAAAAATATATTAAGCCTTATTTTCATAGTACTACACTTGATAGTATTATTCAATAAGGCTTATTTTAGTTGCTTTATGAAGTTTTTATTACTGCGTTTCAGATATACTTTCACATAATTCATTTAACTTTACTTTTAAATCTTTATTAGTTACTCCCCATTTTTCTTCATAAGCATTATGCTTAGCTTGAATCACATCTAAACCTACCTCAACTTTAATATTCTTACCTTGGTGTTTATTTACATTTTCACCTGTATCTAATGCAAATCCACTAACCAAGTTTATATTCGAAATATTTTCATCTATAATTCCAATATAGTATATATATCCATCATTATCTTTATACCAATATGGCTCATTTTTATTGCTGTTCAATTCACTACTATATTTAATATTAAATTTTGTTATTATATTACTACTATCATTTTCACTATCTTCCCAATATGGATTTACTTTTACTCTTAGTAAACTTGGTGCTGTACAATTAGGATTTATTTCTATTGTTTTATTTACTGAGTCTCCTGGTACCAATCCTGTAGTATCTAAAGCATCATCCTTTAATGTTCCAGATATTTCACCATCTACTATTAGTGTGTTTCCAAGCTTTTTTGTTGGTATACTATCCTGCTTAAAAAAATACCCTAAACCAAATGTTCCAAGTGGTAATAATATTCCTACCAATACTAATGCAACTTTCCTCGTTCTTTTCTTACTCATTTTAATCTCCCCCTAATTAAAATTCATTTTTATTATATTTTTCTCTTCAATTATTTTGCTACCTTCCTCTTCACTATTATTCTCATATAAATCTTCTATGTCCACACCTTTCATATCCCATTCATATTTATACGCAAAATTATTAACCTGAACAGATTCCATGACTATATCTACCTTCAGTTTATTCTCCCCCAACATTTTTTTATCTTCTTCACATAAATTAACTTCTATACTTTCAATCATAGGCTTTTCCGTTCTATCATTTACCTCCAATGGTTTAGTATAATAAACATAACTATCATCACCTACAAACCAACTATTCTCATCACCATAATTAATTTTCACAGCTGAATTACTTAAGATTGTCCCAGTATTATCTTCACTTTTGGTATAAACAAAAACAAAGCCCCTAAGATAAACGTCACAAGTACCTTTATTTATAAAATTCAAATTTATATTTTCTAGTTCATCATTCTTTTCAACTTCAATTTTTATCTCCGAGGCTTTATCTTCATAAAGATAAGTTTTCATAACATAAAAAACGTCTTCTCCATAGACAATAAGAGAACAAAAAAATACCCCTATGAAAATTATAAATAATAGCAATAACTTCTTAATTTTCTTTTTTCTCTTATTTATTTTTTTCTTATATCTACTCATTATTTATCACCTATTTATAATAATTTCATCAATCTTCCTTTGTGTAAAATAATTATTAGGTTTTGTATCTGCACTTATTATTATAGATTTTGTATTATAACCAGGTGCATTTTTTAATACAAAACTTTGGCTACTTACGGGTTTATATGAAGATGAATTAATTAATGATAACTTATACTCTTTATCGTAATCCAAGTTATAGATAGTGTATGGTTCCCTACTTTTAACTTTAATATTTGATGAATTATCTTCTCCACTCAACTTCAAATAAAAATAGTCATCCTCTTTTCCGTTTACTGTAACTGTAAGTTCTCCTTCTATTGGATTTGCTTGTAAACTCTTTGTATTTTTATATTTATAAAAAGTATAATTATTAAGATAATTTAATTGCAAAGTAGAGTCATAATCTATCCTTTCATTTGCACAATTGTATTCTGTAACAATATATACAAACTCATTACTACTAATAGTTAGTTTATCACCTCGTTTTAGATAAGCTAATTCACTAAGTGAGTAAGGTTTATTTTCATCATTAAAATATAAAGTTACGCTATCATTTATATTTTTATCGTTATATACAGCACCACTTTTGTTTAATCTAAATACATCACTAATTTTCTTTCCGCTCTCTTTTGCATCTTTTATCAAATCTATCTGAAGATCTAAATTACTGTAGTCATAAGCTTTACTTTCATTTACAATTTCTATATCAAATAATATTTTTTCATTGTATGAAAATTTATAATCCGAACTTATGTATATTCTTTCATTTTGCTTATTGATTATATAAGGTTTAATGCTAACTTTGAATTGTGGATTTTCAATTAAAAATAATGTAATTTGGCTTGTCCCACCAGTATAATTTAGAGCACCTCCACTTTTTCTACCAATTTGTCCTATTAATAAAGATATTTTATAATTTTCAATTGATTTTTTTATGTACTGAGATATATCTCCCACCATATTATAATAATTATTAGTAGTCGATGATTTTAAGATATTGCAATCAATATGTTTATTTTGAGTATGATTTGAAAGATTATTATCTATTTCTTTATTGCAATATTTTTCATTCCCTGCTAGGTCTATGTACTGATAATTTCCTATAGAGTTTCCTATTTTAAACTTATAATCATCTGTTACTGCCCTATAATTTAAATCTGTAGTTTCTTCATTTATAAAAATATTTAGTAAATCGCAAAAAGGTAATATAAGATTAAAATCATCCTTACTTTCTATACCAATAACAGGTTGTACTTTTTTTGATGATATTAAATCCAATTGATTTTTATCTAATTGAAATTCACCTTCTATCATTCTCCATTCCACTGGAGCTTCTATATTTTTCTCTTCTAAAACTTCAACATAACATGGCCATGTTATAATTTTACTTTCTAAGAGTCCGTCATCCCATCTAATACTTCTTTCACTTCCTATCCAGGTTTTTATTGTTTTGTAATCGAAAGAATAAAAAGGTTCAGAAGTTCTTACCTTTGTTCTTAGTACTTTATTTCCTTTTATTGCTGTTTCATTTTCGTCATACTCAATCGAACTTACTTTTTTTACTGATCTCATTGAATTAGATGATGTATAAAGAGAAGAAAATAATTCTAATTTATTAAAATTTTCATCAAAATTAATATTTCTTATTCCCCCGAGCTCCTCGCTATTAAGTTTTTTTTCATCCTCCTCTATTTCATTAATTTCTCTCGTCTTAGTCCAATTACCAATTTCAACTCTATCCACCCCCTCAGGAAGAGCATCAATCTTTTTAATATAAACTAAGTTAATCATTAATAAACATAGGACTATCATACTTATCTTTTGTTGTTTTCTTATTATTGTCACCTCCTAAATATATTCGGCGTGCATGGTGCAATTATATTTATAATGCCTTAGGTTTTAAGCTAGCACCACACACATACTAATTTATATTAAGAGAGTTAACTTATTATTACTCATTATTTTTAATTATTAAAAAATTATTTCTACATTAAGTTACATTATAAAACTACATATTTTTATTCATTACAATTTAAAAAGTGCTATCTTAAATGATTTTAAATCATAAAAAATAGCACTTTTTAATTCAATAATATAAATAACTTAACCCGATACAATATTATTGAAATACTAATAGTACTCTACTTCAACAATCTTTCCAAGTTTAACTAAAATATTCTTCATTTCATTTAAAACATAAAGTCTTGCACTTAAATCGTCAGGTATATCTAGCATCATATTTTCTGGATTTATACATCTTCCGATTATCATTTTTATATGAATACAATCTTCATAAAGCATTCTGGATAATAATGTGGCTGCATCTTTCTTCTTATGTAAAAAACTATCATCATTAGTAGTTAATAATTTTCTTAGTATTTCACAGGATTTTCTTAGTGTTAATACACCCTCCGTTACCAAATCAATTCCTTCTATATATCCAATTGGTGGTACATCTTCATCAATAATCTCTGTACTAGACCTGTATTCTACATCCAACTCTCTAGCAACAATGTTTGCTGTAGTTCCACCACAGACTATTTTTTTACCTGCACTACCCATAATTTTATATACTACTTCTTTATCTTTATTTTTATTAATTGGTGGCCCTGAAAATAAAACTGCCTTGCTATCGTGGCTTACCTTTATGGTTGCTACTGTTGTGTCATCACCTGGTTCAAAGAAATACAATTGATTACAAACTCCTAGAAGGTTATTTGTAATAGTTTTTGCATTCATATTCTCATTAGTAAACTTTAATAAATGATTTGCAATATCCTTCCATTGCCAAGAGTAGTTTAAAGTCTTTCTTCCACCTGCAAATTCCACTCCATCACTAATTAATACTATTCTATCTCTTTCTTTAAGCTCAATCTTACATTCTCTGATTTTTTTATTATTAATTATTCTCTCATGCCAGTTTAATGAAAGTATTTCTTTTCCCCTCATAAAAAATACTGTAGGATTATCAAATTCAACAATATAAGCTATGCCATCTTTGGCCACTTTAACCATAGTAAAAGTTGAGTAAGCTATTTTATTTTGTGCACAAATAGGTAAAGTTTGACTAATAGTATCCACTACATCCTCTATTTTCATTCCTTCTTTTAACATTGTAAGGGCTATTTTAGAAGTAAGAGTAGCTAAAATATTTGCCTTTACACCACTTCCCATTCCATCAGAAAGCACCGAAATAAATTGTTCATCATCAGCATAAAACTCTACCATATCTCCACATAACTCTTCTCCATATTTCAATAAGCTTCCATATGCAAAATCTATATAATACTTCATTATCTTTGCCCCTCTTCCTCAATAAGTTTTTTCAACTTAGTCAGGGTAACCTTTGTCTCTGCCGTTGTTTCTCCAAGAAGACTTGCTATTTCTTGAGCTACCATCATCTGCTTATTTATAACATCTTGAGCCATATTTATAGAATTTATTTTCATTGTCTGTAATTCTTTTTCTTTATTTTCTTCTTTAGTAATATCATCAGCTATCCATATATAAATGTGATTTTCTTCTAACCATATAATATTTTGCTCTAATACACCATTATAATCAGGTAGTTCTATCTTGTCTCTAATAATATTGTTGCGCGTATCCCTTGCTTGTTGAAATTTATCTTCATCTAAATACATAATTACTGGAATACCTTTAGCTTCATCGTTGCTGACTTTGAAGAAGTTTTGTGCAGCTGGGTTAAATTCTACCACACATAAATCCTTGTCCACTATTCCTATTAAATTAGGTGTAGCAGATATAATTACATTTGCCTTATTCTCCGCTTTTTGTCTCATATATGGTACACACATACTTGTATCTGCATATCCATTAAATACCGCTTTAGCTTTGTCTCTACATGTTTTGTATCCACAAGCCTTACAATTAATTTCATCCATTCTCGCAAACTTACCCATAGACTTTAAAATTTCCTTAAGTTCAGCTTCACTCGGCTCTTTTAAATGGATATATTTTGATTCAAAGCTTCTATGTAAATCTATTTTAGATAATATGTTATCATAAGAATTGTCAATTTTATCATCATATAGTTTTTCACATTTCTTACTATAATTTTCTATATTCTTTCTTCTTTCATAAGAGCTAGCCCCGTCATCTGCAATTCCTGATCCTCTAAGACAACCACTTTCGCAGAAATTCATATCAAATATTACATTGTCTACTCTCTTATTTAAAATTGCCTCTATAGTTTTTATACAATCATTTGGCCCATCTACAGATACTACTTCTTTATTTTTACTTGAATCGAAAAAATAATCTGTATTTTCAGATATGAATGGAAATACTCTATTATAATGGCTAATAGCATCAAAAGAACTATCTTCAAAATCTTCCAAAGAAATATTCTCTTGTTTTATCCATTTACTTAACTCTTCCAATGTAATAACTGCATCAACACTCTCTTCAAATCTTGATTCATCTTTTTTTCCAAGACAAGGCCCTATAAATACAACTTTTACATTTTCTCCATATTTTTTCTTTATAATTCTTCCATGGCAAGCAAAGGCTGATATAACTGGTATTAAGCTTTCAATTAAATCTGGATAATGTTTTTCTACTAAATTAATTATGGATGGACATAGAGTTGTTATATAATTTTTATCATCATCTTTATTAATATATTTAAAATATTCATCTATTATAGGTGTGGCTGCTACTAAAGTTTCTTCCACATAAGAAAATCCCAAATTTCTTAATACACCAGGTATTTTATGACTATTCTCCCCAAACACTGCTGCAAAACTAGGTGCAATAGATGCCACTACTGTTTCTTTATTTTTTATATAATGTTTAACAATTGGTACTTCTGATATACTCAATCTATGTTTTTGTGGACATGCTCTATAACAAGCGTCACAAACTATACATCTTTCTTCTCTAATTCTGGCTTGTTCATTTTTTATTTCTATGGCATTAACTGGACACACCCTTATGCAGGCATAGCAGTTTTTACAATTTTTCTTACTAAAATTATCAAACCACATAAATTTTCCCCCTTGATTTATATCAGTCTAAAATCATACTAAAATTATAGCAAATATTTATATATTTTTTCACATAATAAATAAAACCCCTTAGATTATCTAAGGGGTTTTATTATAATTCTTCATTTTTTATAATCCCAAAAGCCATACTATATATATTTTTTTCTGTAACTTTCCCACTATACAAGGTTTTATTATCTTTTTCATTTATAACATAAATATAATAATCTACATCTATAGAGCCATAATCATATTCTAAATAATCATCGTCTTTATAATCCCCCATTATAAGATATAATTTATCATTGTCACGTCTCATTTCTAAAATACATCTGTTATATTCTTCATTAGATTTTATATCTATTTCGTTTATATTTATTATTTTTTTACTATTCAAATCAAGAACTAAATTTTTAACAGTTCTGCTTACTTGATCAACTTCACAACTAAGTAATACTTCATTTTCATTAACATAATAATTGCTTATGCTTTCATTACCTATACCTAAATTAATAATATTTATATCCTTAGTAATTATATTAAAACCAAATAAACATGTATTTATCTCTTTACTTATTTCATCTTTTATATGAGTAACAAAATACGCCACATTATCTTTTACGAACCCAACTTCTCCATTAGTATACATTTCATCTGGTTCATATGACTTTGTTATTAAGCACTTAGATTGTTTAGAAGATAAATTTATCTTGTATAAACTTAAATAAGTTTGTTTATATATTTCCATTTCATTATCTAAAAATTTACTTTCATCTTCTATAAAATCTTCATCATGAACAGATGATATTATAGCTAAGTATATATTATCATTATCTCTAATAGGCAAAGCTTGATAAATACTTTCTGCATTTATATCAATAGTGTTATCAATTGCTATTTCATAATTTTGTATTTTTGAGCTTTTTTTATTCTTTATATCAATATATACAGTTATTTCATCCCCATTATAAGGTGAATAAGTATTATAAAGAGATACACTAGCAATTTCATCTTCTGTCTCACATATATTATTTTTGTCATTACAGTATTGCAATAACTCTCTGTTCTCTATATTTTCTTTTGATAGAGAGAAGTCTGTAGCACCTTCTTTTACATATTTTTTAATTATTTCATTATCCTTAGATATGATAATACTATCTGTTTGATACATTCCTTTTCTTTTTTGATAAACTATGTTCATATCTCCAAGAGCACTTCTATCTCCAGAAATATCTTCTATCTCAATAGTATCTTTTGTAATAAAACTTAAGGAGATAATAATTAGTATCATAGCTAATGATACAGTAACTAAAAATATCTTTGAAAATCTTTTATCCATAACATCCCCCTAAACATGTATTCTTTTATTTAATAATCTATAAGAAATAATAAGTGATAATACCGCTATAGCTATGTAATATAAAATATGAACTTTTAATAACTCATCTGTAAATATCATTGAAGTAGCTGATAAAAGTATATATATTAATATTATTACTACTACATAAGATAAACCTATAAATCCACCTATTTTATCAAAAGATTTATGAATTATTACACCTGTAAATAAAACTATTACTGCCAAAATAGGATCAATCACATAATTCAAAAAAACTTCTAATGGATATATCGATATTCCCATGAATATGTAATTTATCGAGTTGTTATAATTTATAATATGAATAATTTCACTAAGATTAATACCTGTAAAACCTTTAATTATAATAGCTTCTAAAATCCATAATAAATGCTGAGTTGCTAATACTCCATAAATAAATGATAGTATTGTTATTAATTTCGATAAGAATATATTAAACTTGTTATAAGGTAAGGTAAACAAAGTATAAGCTACCTTTGTTCTGCTCGAAAAATCTTTATACCATATTAATAAAGTGTAATATAAACACCATATTAATGCTACTGTCATAAATACTAAAGATAGACTATATAGTGAATATATTATTCCTCCATTGTTTATAATCATATAAGCCTCTTTTGATTTAAGTAAATCTATTCCACCTCTTATATTCAGCATTGCTTGAACTTCTTTAGATACGGAGTACAAACTATAAATAAACCAAAGCAGATTACTTATAATAAGTAATCCTAAGATAGAGAAATAAATCTTTTTAACTCTCTTAAACTCAATATCATAAAGCGTTAAAATCTTATTCACCCCTATATACCTCCCTCATCTTATCTATAATAGACTTATTTTCATTTTTTCTAACTTCGTCTACATTAAAATTAAATACAACCTTCCCTTCATGAAGTATTATTACTTCTTCTACTATGTTTTCTATTTCAGCAATTTCATGAGTAGTTATTATAATACTTTGCTCAGAAGAAATATATTTAACCATAGCTTTTATAAATTCTTCTCTTTTAAAAATATCTATTCCAGAAAAAGGTTCATCAAGCAAAATATATTTGGCATTTTGAGCAAATCCAATAATTATTTTAACGCGCGCTCTATTTCCTTTTGATAAATCACTTATTATTTTACCATCAGTAAGATTAAACATCTTTAGCATGCTTGATGCCTTTTCTTCATCCCAGTTTTTATAAAAATCTTTCATAAATGCAAATGTTTCCTTTATTGTTAGATTAGGAAAATAAGTATCCATATCTGGCACAAAGCTTATTTTATTATATAATTTATGATTGTTCTCTTCTCCATCTATTAGAATCTTCCCTTTATCAGGTCTAATTACTCCAGCTATAGATTTTAATACTGTTGATTTTCCAACTCCATTTATACCCAATATGCCAACTATTGTTCCTTCTTTTATTTGAAAAGAAACATCATTTAACGCATGAGCTTTCCCAAATTTTTTACTTAAATTTCTTACTTCTATCATTCATAAAACGCCCCCCAAAATACTCTCCCTAATGAGACCTAACTTACTAACTTTATTGTTGTAAATATGCATTAATATAATCTATAGGACGATATGCCTGTCCATTTTTGTAAAGTAAAATAGATTCTATTTTTATTCCCCCTATAGGATATGGATTTCTACTAGATGAGTTAATTATCTTCCCTTTTCCAATATACATAACTACATGTCTAGTCGTAAAAATAAGATCTCCCGGTTGAATATTTTTAATTTGAACTTTATAATCCTTTAATACTTCTTGTTGTTCAGCTGTAGAATAACCAATATTTACATTTGTTACAGTTTTATATGTCCAATAAGTAAGACCTGAACAATCAAATCCTTGCTTCCCTATATAATCTTTTTTGTCCAATGGATAGTAACTCTCTCCATAATAACCTATAAGTTCTTCCAATCTTTCTTCCGTTATTATTTCTCCCTTACCACCCCAAGTATACTTCTGTCCTTCTCTTTCTTTCGCTAGAGAAATAACTTCATTTACTATTTTTAAATCTTCTTTACTCATATTTTTAATTTCTTGTTCGTATTTCTCATTTAATTGTTGTATATATTTTTCCTTTAAAAATCTATACCCAAATATTCCTATAAATACAATAAATATCAATATTAAAAGTTTCTTTAAAAAGTTTTTTATATTTATTAACTCCCTTCATATTTATGATCATTAAATCATAACATCTTAATTTCATTATCACACTTAAACATCTGTATTTCAACTTACAAATCTGTCATATAGAATAAAGAATCACCTATATATTAGACGCATAAATATAGTAAAAAGTTTCATCAATTTTTAAAATTATATTTGATGATGTAGTCATAGAATCTTTTGAAATTAATCATATTTTTCTATAACACCATAATTCATTAAAATTGATATGGAAGTAGTTTAGTTATTATATAAAAAGTGGCTTAAATTTAGCCACTTTCTGTTTTGTCTACTTATTTATTTGGAACTACTATATCACCACTTATTATTTTTTCCACCTTTTCATTTACATAATCTATTACATCTTGTGGAACATTTTTATCAGTTGATGGTGCAAGACCTATACCTTCTTCTTTTAAACCAAATACTAATGTTTTTCCACCTTCAAATGTACCATCTTTTAAGCTTTTAACTACACTATATACACCTTCATTTACTTTTTTCATTGCTGAAGTAAGTATATTGTCTGGTGCAATATCATATTGATCTCTATCAACACCAATAGCATATTTTCCAGTTTCTTTAGCACATTCAAGTACTCCTAAACCACTGTCACCTGCACATGCAAATATTATATCTACTCCATTATTATACATCTGTGTAGCTATTGATTTTCCTTTCGCTTGATCAGCAAATGAGTTAACATATTGAGATAACACTTTTACATCTGAATTAGCTTCTTTTACACCAGCTTCATATCCAACTTGGAATTTTTTGATTACTACATTATCCATTCCACCAACAAATCCAACTTTATTAGTTTTAGTCATTTTTCCTGCAACTAAACCTGCCACATATCCTGATTGTTCTTCATTAAATGATATACAAGTAACATTATCAGGTGTTTCATCTCCATAATCTACATCAACTATAGCAAACTTTTGATCTGGATAATTTTTAGATGTATCAAGTAATACTTGTTGCATTGGAAATCCTGTTGCAAGGATTAAATCACTATCTCCATCTACTGCTTGTTCTAAGTTTGTCACGTAGTCGGCTTCTTGTTTTGATTCTATATAACTTGCCTTTATTCCTAAATCTTTTTGTGCTTTTTCAAGGCCCTCCCAAGCACTTTGATTGAAACTTCCATCTGTAACTCCGCCAACACTTGTAACCATTGTAACTTTTAATGCATCATTATTAGTTGCATTATTTTTATTCCCTCCACATCCTACTAATGAAGACGCTGTTATTATAAGTACTGTTATTAAACATATATTTTTTTTCAATGTCATGTTATCCTCCTATGCTATATAATACTTTTCTCTTAGCTTAACTATAATATCAAAAAATTATTACTGGATATTATGGTATATGACTTATTTTTTGATTTTTTAATGATATAAATATGATAAAACTAAATGATAAAAGTAAATTAAGTCATTATATGAAAAATTTTTAAATCAATAAATTTTTACATAAAATACGGAAAGATCTTTAGTAATCTTCGATAGATCCACTCTAAATAAACTTGCTATAGATTTATATAATTAAAAAGCATGTTGTATACTCAACATGCTTTTTAATTTAGTATGAAACTATTTTTTCCATTTTTCTTTGCTTTATATAATAAAATATCTGTTTCCCTATAATTTTCAATATATGTTTTTTTAATATCTATCTTATTAATGCCAACACTTATGGTTAAAGGTGGATTATAATTTAAATTATTTAATGCTTCAAAAATGCCATCAAACATAAATTTTACATTTTTTTTATTTAACCTAACAATCCCTGCGAATTCATCTCCACCAGTTCTATAAAATGTTCCTTGCTTAGTCTTATTAAGTATTTCACCTAACTTTTCTAAATACTTATCTCCCTTTAAGTGTCCATAATTATTATTGAGATCTTTTAAGTTATCAATATCTATAAGCGCTAAATAAAAACCCTCTCTATTATACTTTAATATTTTATCCATATCACTAATAAATCTTCTTCTATTAAATAAACCTGTTAATACATCTGTTTCAGCTCTTTTATTAGCATTTATTTCTTCTGTTATATCTGTACAAATACACAAAATTCCATCTTCTATCTTCTCTTTTGATACATTAAGATGTCTTTGTTTATAGGTTATAACTTGATTATAATGTCCATTTTCAAGTGTATTTGTATCTCCTTTTATTAGCCTTCTATACAATATCTCATCAATATAATTTCCCATTAATAATTCTTCATCATCTCTATCTATTATTTGATCCTTTTCACAATTAAATAATTCTACACAACTTTGATTTACATATTTATATTTTAAGTTGCTGTCTTTAAAAAACATTATATCCTTGGACTTATCCATTATTCTAGACAAAAAATTTATTTCTTCATATAAATTACATAAATCAGTAAATTCCAAAATTATGAAGTCACACATATATGATATTTTTAAAGATATATTAATATATTCACCTTCTGAATTAAACTTAAGGTTATCTATATTTTGGCTATTACTTGTTTGTTTTAATTGTTTTATTGTATTACTTAAAATACATTCACCACATTTAGATGTTTGTTGACAATATGAATTTTCAACAATAGTATTATTACATTTAATATAATTACCTAATAGTTGATTTGTATCTGATGAAAAGAATTCTCTTATCTTTTTATTTGCATATAATACTACTAAATCTTTATTTAATACTATCAATCCATTGGATTGTTCATCTATTAATTTCGATAAAATAACTTCCTCCATTTTTGTCCCCTTCGCCCAATTCTTTATTATATAATTATACTATATATCTAAATAAAACCTATATATATTATACATATTTTTTACAAAAACTATAAGAAATCATGTAATATATAACAAAAAAGCCTTAGCACAATATTTGTATCATGGGATTTTTTTAATTTATCAATCATTTAACTCTTTCAAAACTCTAAGTAAATCAAGAAATATATTAATAAAATCAAAATATAAATTTAAAACATAAACTGATAAATTATCTCTATAATTTATTCCTTCATATAATATTAAAAACTTTATCAATGTATTTATTATATTGTTTTATCTTTACATAAAAAATCATATAATATATCATATATATATTACATAATTTATACAAATCTTACTAAAGAAAGGACTAAAACGATAAATGGAATTTAATTTAAACATCTATGAGACCATGGCTTTAGTTTCCATTGTGTTTTATATTGGTAAATATATTAGGAATAAATTTTCTATGCTTTCAAAATATTGCATACCTCCATCTGTAGTTGGTGGCTTTATATTTGCAATGCTCATTCTTATATTAAAAATTACAGGGATAGCTACTATAAACTTAGATACAACTTTACAAGAAATATTCATGACAGCATTTTTCACAAGTATAGGGTTTACTGCCAGCTTTAAAATATTAAAACAAGGTGGCATGAAAGTTATTCTCTTCCTTGGACTTGCACTTTTACTTGTTGTATTACAAAATATAGTCGGTGTAACATTAGCATCGTTATTTGAATTGCAGCCATTACTGGGTCTTTGCACTGCATCTATACCTATGATAGGTGGTCATGGTACTGCTGGATCTTTTGGACCATTACTTGAAAGTATGGGTATAACTGGTGCTACAACAGTATCTATTGCATCAGCTACATTTGGGTTAGTTATGGGAAGTATAGTTGGTGGATTAGTTGCTAGAAACCTTATCCACAATCATAAAATAAAAACAGTTCACGATGAAAATTCTAAAATTCCGCCAAAAGAAGTTGGAGATTTTAACGAAGAAAATCATAATATTTTATCTTTAAAAAAACTTATGACTGGTGCATCTTTCTTATTTATTGCTATGGGACTTGGTTCTATAATTTCTGATTTTATACAAAATTCAGGCTTAACTTTCCCATCATATATAGGAGCAATGATAGCTGCTGCCATAATAAGAAATATATATGACCTTACAGGAAAAGAAATCACAGAAAAAGAAATTGAAACTTTGGGTTCACTTAGTTTATCATTCTTTCTAACTATGGCTCTAATGGGACTAAAACTTTGGCAATTATTTGATTTAGCACTTCCTCTTATGGTTATGTTATTTGCCCAAGTAGTTCTTGTTGGATTCTTTGCTTATATAATTACTTATAGAGTTATGGGTAAAAACTATGAAGCAGTTGTGTTTTCATCTGCAACTTGTGGATTTGGAATGGGTGCAACTCCAAATGCCATAGCAAATATGGATGAGTTAACTAATAGATACGGATTTGTTCATACTCCATATTTTGTTGTCCCAATAGTAGGATGTTTATTTATAGACTTTGTAAATTCTGCTATAATAACAATGTTTATAAACTTTATAGGATAAAATAATAAAAAACCAATCTTTAATGATTGGTTTTTTATTATTTTCTTAAATTTTTATTTTAACTATCTTTTAGTTCTTTTCTTACCTTTTGAACTAGAATTTCTATTATCTCTACCATTATTCTTTGAATTTCTTCTATCAGTGCTTTTGTTATTTCTGCCACCTTTAGAATTTCTATCATTTGCCTTATTATTCTTCTTATTTTTATCAAATTGTCTATTTAATGCACCTCTAGCATCTCTAGGTTTTATTAAACATCTTGGACCAAATCCTATTAAATCTTCTCTTCCTGCTTCAACTAATGCAGCATGAACTAAATCGTAGTTTCTAGGAGCAGAATATTGAAGTAAAGCTCTTTGCATTGCTTTTTCATGTTTAGATTTTGGTACATATACTTCCTTCATAGTTCTTGGGTCTAATCCTGTGTAGAACATTGTAGTTGATAATGTTCCTGGTGTTGGATAGAAATCTTGAACTTGCTCTGGTTGATATTTAATATCTCTTAAGTATTCAGCCAGTTCTATTGCACTACTTAGTGTAGAACCTGGGTGAGAAGACATTAAATATGGGATTAAGTATTGTTTTAATCCAACTTGTTCATTCATAGCAAAGAATTTTTGTCTAAATCTTTCGTAAGTATCTCCAGCTGGCTTTTGCATGTAATAAAGAACTTCCTCTGCTACATGTTCTGGAGCAACTTTTAATTGTCCACTAACGTGATGCTTAACTAACTCTCTCATAAATGTATTATCTTTATCAGCCATTACATAGTCATATCTAATACCTGAGCGTACGAAAGCTTTCTTAACGCCTGGTACTTGTCTAACTTTTCTAAGAAGGCTAACAAAATCAGTATGATCTACATTTAAATTTTTACATGGTGATGGGTCTAGACATTGTCTATGCTTACATCCACCTTTTCCTTCAGTAATTTGTTTTTTACAAGCTTCTTGTCTAAAGTTCGCAGTAGGTCCACCTACATCATGGATGTATCCTTTAAAGTCTGGTAAATGTGTAATTTCTTTAACTTCTTCTAATATAGAGTCATGACTTCTACTTTGTACTGCTCTACCTTGATGGAAAGTTATTGCACAGAATGAACAACTTCCGAAACATCCTCTAGAACTTACTATTGAGAATTTAACTTCATTTAAAGCTGGTATTCCACCTTTAGCTTCATATGATGGATGATAGTTTTTAGTATATGGAAGTGCATATACTTCATCTAATTCCTGTCTGTTTAGTGGTGGTTCTGGTTTATTTTGCACCATAAATTTATTTCCATGAGGTTGCACTACAGCCTTACCTCTAAATGGATCTTGCTCTGCTTCTTGAATTTTAAAAGCTTCAGCAAATTTCACTTTATCTTTTTTGATTTCTTCAAAAGAAGGCGTTATTACATAATCCACATACACTTCGTCCAAACTATCTGCCATATAGCAAGTCCCATCTATAAAGCTTATATATTTAGGGTCGAATCCATCATTTATAGCATCTGCAACTTTAACTATTTGTCTTTCACTCATTCCGTAAACTAATAAATCTGCACCACTATCTACTAATATTGATTTTCTTACTTGATCACTCCAATAATCATAGTGTGCAAATCTTCTTAGAGATGCTTCTATTCCTCCTATTACAAGTGGAATATCTCCGTAAGCTTCTCTTATTCTATTACAATAAACTATTGTAGCTCTATCTGGTCTATGACCCATTTCTCCACCCGGTGAATAAAGGTCCTTCTCCCTTTGTCTTTTGCTAACAGAGTAATGATTAACCATCGGGTCCATATTTCCTCCATTAACTAAGAAACCAAGTCTTGGTCTACCAAGCTTCATAAAATCTTCAGTTGTTTTCCAGTTAGGTTGAGCAATTATTCCTATCTTATATCCAGCATGCTCTAACACCCTTGATATAATAGCTGTCCCAAAACTGTGATGGTCCACATAAGCATCTCCTGTAACAATTATAAAGTCACACTGGTCCCATCCTCTTTCACTCATATCTTCTCTACAAATTGGTAAAAATTTATTTTCCATTTTATCACCTGCTCAATCTATATTAAAATTACTTTGGTTCATAATGCCAACGATATGCTCTTGCTTATGCTTGGTGCAAATACGTTGTCTAAAATTCACTTCATTCAAAATTTTTTATTCATATTTAATTATTAACTCTGATTAATTATTATATCACAAGATTAATAATATTTTTAAAGTAATTAAATTTTATATGATTTTCACTCATACTTCTTTATGTTAAATTTGTATGTTTTTGTTAATTTTTTTAAACTAATATAACATACTCTTAACTCAATTTTATACCCTCCCGATACTATAATGAATCAAAGAAAATATTAACTACTTTTTATTATACGGCTGGTGAAAATAAATAATCCTATTAATATGTAATTTTTCCATGATTTAATAATATAATAAAACCATTTAAAAAATTAATTTACCCAAAAAAGAGCTAAGGGGGCTTAGCTCTTTTTTCTGTAATAAATATATTTAAGGTTGCTTAAATGAGCATGGTAAATTTACTACACATTTACCACAAACGTCGCTTCCTCCTTTAGGCTTACCTTTTTGAGGCTCTTTATCACCATATAATTTTTCATATTCATAAAAACTTTTTAGGCAAGTTTCATAACATTTAAATCTATCATAATTATCCTTACTTAGTGCACCACTAAAGCAATGCTTCACACACATCAAGCAACTTTTATTTTTTTTGTATAAACATTTCTCTTCTTCTAATGGTTTATCTGGGCTTACAGGTAAATTTGTAACTATGGTAAAATATCTTCCACAACATCCTTCCTTAGTTATTAACATATTATTAATTCCAAATGTTCCAAGACCGGCTACTCTTGCTATATGCCTATGAGACCATTTACTTTTTAATATATCTGTTTTAAAGTCACCAGCTTCTTTACATACTGCTGCTTTATATCCCATTTCTTCTATTTTTTTAATAAGATAATCATTTAATTTGATAAACATCTCATTAGTTTCTTGATAAGCCAAAGTCCATTTTTCTGATGCTAATTCTCTCTCAATATTAGAATCTGCTATATCTTTAGTAAAAGGTATAAAATAAGCAATAATAGTCGGATCTTCTATTACATCACTTGGCATTAGATGTTCTTCAAAAGTATAATCCCTTATATGCATGATTTGTTCATGGTAAGCATCTGCAAATCCAACCAAAGGTTCCCTCCACGTCGTACTTATCTCATCTCTTTTCTCATATTCTCTTACAAAATCTACAATGAAATTTGTTATTAAATTTTTCATAAAATCCCCCTTCTAATATAAAAAAGCACCTTTTTCCAAAGATGCTATGATTTTTAATTGCTATTTCTTTTTATTATTTTTATTTTGAGCTTCATCTCTTTCTCTCTTTTGTGCCCAAATATTTGTTACTATGACGAATAACAAAATTAAACTCCCCACTCTTATTATAGTTTCAACCATATTATTCCCCCCGATATATTCCTCTTGTAGTTTTATCTCGTACTTAAATTATATACTACTTTGTCTTAATTATCATATATTTTACATTACTATAAAAACACTTACACCTATTACAATAATTGCTGTCACAGCTATAGGAATGACAACAGATGTAACAAATATATCTTTGTAAGACTGCTTATGAGTAAGTCCACAAATAGCAAGGGTTGTAATGACTGCACCATTATGTGGTAATGTATCTAGACCTCCACATGCCAATGATGCAATTCTATGAAGAATTTCTGGAGAAATATTTAAAGCATGAGCCATTTGCAAATATGTGGATGCCAATGCATCTAAAGTAATAGTTAATCCTCCTGAAGCAGAAGCTGTTAATCCACAAATTAAATTCACTGATAAAGCTTCCGATATTATTGGATTTGAAGAAATATTAAAGACAAAGTTTTGTATTACTGCAAAAACAGCCAAAGATTTTATAACACTTCCATATCCTACAATAGCAGAAGAATTCAATAAAGGTCTAAAAGAATTACTTACCCCTTCATCAAGAACTGATTTTAAATTCTTTATTTTATTAAAGTTAGTAATAACTAAAAATAAATCGGCTATTACTATTGAAATTATTACACTCCAAGTTCCAGACACACTACTTAAAGTTGTATTGAAGCTTTCTAAATAACTTCCATCTATGTAAGGATAATATACTTTAGAAAAAAATAAATTTGCTGCAAAGATAATTAAAATAGGAATAACCGAAATAAATATATTTGGTAATTCTTCATTAACTAATATATCATCGTCTTTTTCAATATGATTTCCATATCCTTCTCCATTTACTCTAGCTTTTTTTGCCTCCCTAGTTAAATATAACATTCCTAATCCAAACATAAATAAACTTGCTATTATTCCAATCAAAGGAGCTGCAAAAGCATCGGTTCCAAAATATTTCATTGGAATAACATTTTGAATCTCTGGTGATCCAGGAACTGCTGTCATAGTAAAAGTAAATGATCCAAGGGCAATACAACCTGGTATTAGTCGTTTTGGAATATCAGCTTGTTTAAATAAAGTTCTTGCTATTGGATAAGAAATAAAGGCTACCACAAATAAGGAAACTCCTCCATAAGTAAGTAGTGCTCCTGATAAAACTATGGATAATATAGCCTTATCTTTTCCTAATTTCTCTGTTATAAAATGTGATATTGACTTAGCGTAATTTGCTTTTTCCATTAAAATTGCAAATATAGCTCCTGTCATGAACAATGGAAAATAGTTTTTAACAAAATTTGCAAAGCCTACCATATAGACTTCCGTATAATTTGCCATTAAATGACTATCAAGTCCACTTGTAACTATTATTGTTAAAAGCGCTATAATTGGTGCTGTAATTATTGTTGAGTATCCCTTATATGCTAAAAACATAATAAGTCCTAATGATAAAATTAATCCTATAATGCTAAACATATATATCTTGTACCATATTTATGGCACAACTCCTTTCTATTTTTTATATTTAATAAATTCCCATTTTTTTAATATTTAAACTTTATTATTTGTAATAAGTTCTTATAAAATTCTTAACTGTTCCAAAACATTTTCCAATTATATATAATTGAGTGTTATAATTCACTTATTAATAGGTATTTTTTTATTAAATATTTTTAGAGAGGAGAATTAAAATATGAAAAAGAATTATCATTTTTATGCAATTATAACTATAATATTTTGGGCAATGGCTTTTGTTTTTACTAGATTAGGTCTTCAATATTTTGACGTATATACTTTAAGTTTTTTGAGATACTTATCAGCATCATTGACGTTACTTGTTATTATTTATTTTATGAAAATTAATAAACCCAAAAAAGAAGATATTCTTACTTATCTACTGTCTGGAGGTATTGGATTTTTCATCTATGTAATTCTATTTACAAAAGGTACAGGACTTGTAACTTCTGCTACTGCTAGTATCGTAATAGCAATGGTACCTGTTTTTACAGCATTTTTAGCATCTTTCTTTTATAAGGAAAGACTTAAAACATATCAATGGCTTGCTATCGGAATTGAATTTATAGGAATTCTGGTATTAACCTTAATGAATGGTACACTGTCTATAAATGAAGGTGTGCTTTGGTTGTTAGTAGCCGCTCTTTGTCTTGCCACTTATAACCTACTACAAAGAAAGCTAACTAAAAAATATTCAGCTTTAGAAGCTAGTACTTATAGTATTTTTATAGGAACTTTATTTTTATGTATATTCTTACCTTCATCTGTAGAACCTACTTTACATGCTCCTATTGAACATATCATATACGTTTTAATTCTAGGAATTTTTTCTTCAGCTATTGCTTATATTGCTTGGGCAAAAGCTATTTCTCTAGCAGAAAAAACTACTTATGTGAGCAATTATATGTTTGTTACTCCTTTCTTAACTACAATTTTAGGATTTGTAACAATGGGTGAAGTTCCAGATAAAGCTACTATTTTAGGCGGTCTAATTATTTTAGCTGGATTATTTATGTTCAATAAAGAAAGTTTCTTAGAACCTTTTAGAAATAAAAAATTGTCATCTGCTGAATACGCTAGTTGCTCAGATGATAATATAACAGAATAAAGAATTCGCTTCTAATAATTTACTAGCATATGAAAAGCCTTCAATAAATAATATATAGTTATTTATTAAAGGCTTTTGTGTACTACTTTATTTAATTATCAGATAGTGGATATGGATGACTATGATAAACATCAGTATGTATTAAATTATCATCTTTGTCATAAGAATATTTAATAGTTACTACTATTCTATCTCCTATAGATACATTTTTACATAGCTCTTTATTTTCTATATAGTAGCTTTCATTGTTGTAAGATGCCTTAATCAAGTTAGTTTCTTCATATTCAACCTTATTTATAAATGGTACATAACTAGCTACTCCTTTACAAGAACAAAAACATTCTACGGTCATTATATAAGTTCCAAAAGATACCCATTTTGTATCTTTAAATAATCTTATCTTTTTATTAAATTTTGACCCTTCTATATCATTTTTCTTTTCTTCCAATAATGATTTTTCTTTCATTCCTAGCCCCCCTATTCTAGTATTAATTTATTACTTTTCCATATTTATTTTTAAGGTAAAAATTACAATGCTCAAAATAACTAATATAATAATTAGAATTGCCAGCACTACAATTAACCATGCAGGAACTATATTATAAAAACTCAAAGCCGCAGATAAACAAGCTGCACCGAAAAACCATCCAAACATATTAAACATCTTAAGCCTTATACTTGCTAATTTCTTCACTCTTTCTTTTCTCACGTCTATTTTTTTCGTATAAATCGAACGCAATTCTATAGATGAATTTTCATCGTTACCATCATCAAATTGTTCAATTGCCTTATTTTGTGCTTCCGCTTCTGAATATCCTTGATTTATATACTCTTTAGAAGATGTAATCAGGTGTTCTTTTATCTCTTCTTTTATTTCTTCCGCTTCTTTACTGTCATCATCTTTATACAATCTATTTAAATATTCATCTATTATCTTCATAATCTATTTCCCCTTATTTAAAAATTTATTCATAACTTCTTGTATAAAATTCCATTCTTGAATCTTCAGATCTAAATTATCTTTTCCTTCTTCTGTTATATTGTAATATTTTCTTCTACCACCTGAATCTTGATTATCACCCCAATAAGATTTTATCAACCCTTTAGATTCTAATCTTTTTAATGAAACGTACATGGTACTTTCTTTTAGTTCAAATGTTGTTTCATCTTTAACTATTTTAGCTATTTCATATCCATAAGAATCCTCTTGATTTAATATAGATAAAATTAAGGTATCAATATGACCTTTTAGCAATTCTTTATTTAAATCCACAAGTCTATTCACCTCTCTTTATGAGTTACCTCATTATATGAAGTACATTATGATTTAATAGTAGTTTACTATTCTTATTTTCGCAATAATAAGTTGTAATTTTCTTCAATAAAAAATAACCCTCTATTCTAAATAGATAGGTCATTTTTTATATTATATAATTATTAAAATATTAGATAGCAACTTTATTTACTCCAGAATTTGAACTAGCTAATTCATTTATACAATCACAGATTACATCACCCATCATTTGGGTTCCAATTAATTTTGTACCTTTGCTAAATATATCTTCAGTTCTATATCCCTTTTCTATAGCCAAATCTATGGATCTTTCTATAATATCTGCTTCTTCTTGTAAATCAAAGGAATACCTCAGCATTAAAGCTACAGAAGATATTAGACCTATAGGATTTGCTTTATCCATTCCTATTATACTTTCATCTGGATGATGCAATTGATTTGGTGTGAACAATCCTTTTCCATTAATATCTAGCTCTGCTGATGGTAACATACAAGCTGTTCCTGTTATTTGACTAAGTTCATCTGCCAATATATCCCCAAACATATTTGTAGTTACTATAACATCAAATTTGTCTGGATTTAATATAACTTCCATTGCTGCCGTATCAACTAAATGATGCTTTAATTTAACACTTGGATAATTCTCAGAAGTTTCATTTACAATTTCTTTCCAAAGCATGGAACTTGCAAGTACATTTGATTTATCAATACTTGATACTAAATTTCTTCTAGTAGAAGCTGCACTAAAAGCTCTATTAGCTGATTTTCTTACTATGTCTTCATTGTAGTATTCTAAATCACTACCTTCTCTACCAAATTTTCCAACGCCTAATTTTTTTTCACCGCAAATTACACTTCCTGCTAAATCCCTAACTACAAGTATATCTATTCCTTTTGATATTATACTTTCTTTTAATGGTGAAAATTCTCTTAAATTTTGATTTAAAGTTATAGGCCTTAAATTTGAAGTGACATTTAAAGCTTTTCTTATTTCTAAAATAGCTTTAACTGGTTTTTTATCTAGTGGAACATTGTTCCACTTACTTCCTCCTATATTTCCTATTAAAACTGCATCACTTTCTATACATGCATCTAACGTTTCTTTTGGCATAGGATCACCAAGCTTATCTACTGCATCTCCTGCACCATAAACCTCATTTATTTCAAATTTATGTCCGTAATTTTTTTCTATCTCTTTTAAAACTTTAGCTGCTTCATTGCTTATTTCTGGACCGATTCCATCACCTTTTATTAAAGCTATTTTATAATTCATAATCTTACTCCTTTATTATTTCTCAATATATGTAAAAATCATAATTTAATTTTTTTATTAATTTCTGTACACAATATATAATAAATGGAGTTAGATATAATGTAAAATATATAAATTTATATATTTACTATAGATAAAACTATATAATACAAATAAAAAAATAAAATAGCGACCTGCTCAAGGGTCGCTATTTTATTAAATAGGAATCATTATATATTTTTGTATGTACCAATCCTTGCTAATATTTAATAATATCAACATAAGATAAATACATATCTGACTTATTAATTTTGGTAAATATTTAAAGGCAATAGTATTATATTAAATATTGACTACATTTTTCTCATTATTTTCTATTTTATTATCTTTATTTTTTTTATATTTATAATTGTACAGTTTGCTTAAGCTCCAGCTTTTTTCTTCTGCACTTAACAAATATTTTCTTACTGCGAATATTAATCCTATTGAAAGAACTCCTAGGAATAAATCCACCATACTTGCTGTTTTTGGAAGTAATATAAGTTTCCTAGCAATTGCACATAATAATACTTCTATCAATACACCTGGTACATGTAAGCTAAGCATAACAACAAGTTCTACTCCTATTACTAATAGTAGTCCTTGCGCTAAAAAGCTATTTAATTGACTATATTCAACAGGTGTCTGAAAATTTACTATATATGCCTCATATATGGTTCTCAATAAATCCATCATACCTAGAAATACTAGAATTAATATAATTACTGATAATGCTGTTTCAAAATACTTTGATGCTTTTAACAATATTCTCTCTTCTCTCTTTATCATTATAAGTCTTCCTTTTCAAATGTATTTATTTTATTAGCATCTATTATACCATAAATACTTTTAATAATACACCTGCTGCAACTGCAGAACCTATAACACCTGCCACATTTGGAGACATAGCATGCATTAATAGGAAGTTTGAAGGATTTTCTTCTTGCCCAACTTTTTGAACAACTCTCGATGCCATTGGTACTGCTGAAACTCCTGCTGCACCTATCATTGGGTTCACTTTTCCTCCAGTTAATTTACACATTAATTTTCCACCTAAAACTCCTGAAGCAGTTCCTACAGCAAAGGCTACAAGTCCCATTGCTATTATCCCAAGAGTTTGAACACTCAGTAGTGTTTCTGCATTAGTAGTTGCTCCAACTGTTAATCCTAATAATATAGTTATTATATACATTAAAGAACTTTGTGCAGTTTCTACTAATTTAGGTACTATACCTGATTCTTTTAATAAGTTCCCAAACATTAACATACCCACAAGTGGTGCAGCTGTAGGAAGTAATCCTATAACAACTATCATAACTGCTATTGGGAATATTATTTTTTCTTTTTTAGAAACCGGTCTTGTTTGCTCCATTTTTATTGCTCTTTCTTCTTTAGTTGTAAGAGCTCTTATTATTGGTGGTTGGATAACTGGAACTAATGCCATATATGAATATGCTGCTAGAGCTATCGTTCCTAATAAGTGTGGCGCTAGTGCGCCTGTTGTTTGTATAGCAGTAGGTCCATCTGCTCCACCTATTATACCTATTGATGCTGCTTCTGGTCCTGTAAACCCTAAAGCTACAGCTCCAAGAAATGCGAAGAATACTCCAAACTGTGCAGCTCCTCCAAGTAACATTGTTTTAGGATTTGCTATCATCGGCCCAAAGTCCGTTCCCGCTCCTATACATAAGAATATTAATGGCGGATAAATTCCAAGCTTAACTCCTTGGTATAGATAGTAGAATAATCCACCTTTATCACTATCTGTTGCTGCTTTCATTAAATCTACACCTGGCATATTTGCTAATAACATACCAGTTGCTATTGGTATTAATAAATAAGGTTCATACCCCTTTGCTATGGCTAAGTATAAGAAAAAGCAAGCTAAGGCTATAACTATTACTTGTTTAATGTCCATTTGTGCGAATCCTGATTCCATTATGAAATCTAATATCATTTGACCCATGTCATGTACCTCCTTAAGCTGTTTTTACTTATGCTACTTTTAATATTGTATCTCCAAGATTTACGTTTTGTCCTTTTTCTACATGTATAGCTGATATTTTTCCATCAACTGGCGAAACTATTTCGTTTTCCATTTTCATAGCTTCTAATACTGCTAATACATCACCTTTTTTAACCATTTGTCCTTCTTTAACTAGTATGTTGAACATACTTCCTTGTAAAGGTGCTACTACTTCGTGTCCTTCTCCTGCTGGTGCAGCTGCTGTAGTTTGAGCTGGTGCAGCAGACATACTTGGTTTTTGACCTTCTTTAACTTCTTCTATTTCTACTTCATAAATTTTTCCATTTAATTTAACGTTATATGTTTTTATACTCATTTTTATCTCCCTTTCATTCTTTGCTTTTTTATTGTCTTTAATAAAAATTATTTTACTCTTCTTATATTTCTAACATGGAAGTTAGTGTGTTGAGCTTGTTCTGCAGCTACTATAGATGTTACTAAGGCTGCAACTATTTTTTCTTCATCATCTTCTACCACTTTATTTACAGCAGGTGATGCCTTAGCTTGAGGTGTTTCTGGTTTAAATATAAATTTAAACGAACCTAATATTAAGGCTATTAACCCTAAAGTAGCTAAAACTATAACCATACTTGATATAGTGATTGAGATTGCTTCCATAAATGTTATTTGCATATTAACCACCTATTCTCTACATAGTAACTTCTATGTATGTTATATTACTTTCTACTTGTTCTTCTACTTTTGTAGATTTGTTGTATTTAGATTCTAAATATTTTGGAGCTATTTGTGGGAATAAAGCGTAAGCTAATACATCTTCATCATTTTGAGCTAAGTCTTTTATTTCTTCTTTCATAGCTTCAAATTCTGACCCTATTAAATCTGCAGGTCTTACTGTTATTACCTCTTCATCACCGATTATTAATTTCTTAACTTCTGGATCTAAATCAGCTGGAGATTGTCCATATAATCCTTTTACATAGTCTTTGATTTCTTTTGGAACCATTTTATATCTTTGACCAGTTAAAACATTGAATAATGCTTGAGTTCCAACCATTTGACTAAGTGGTGTAACTAGTGGAGGATATCCTAAATCTTTTCTAACTCTTGGTACTTCGTTTAATACTTCTTCGTATTTGCTTTCTGCACCTTGTTGTTTCATTTGAGATAATAAGTTAGATAACATTCCTCCTGGAACTTGGTATTTTAGAGTTTGAGGATCTGTTAATAATACTTTAGGATTTAATATTCCTTCTTCCATATATTTGTCTCTTATTGGTTTGAAGTATTCAGCTACTTCTAAGAGAGCATCCATATTTAATTTTGGATTTCTATCCATTTCTTCTAAAGTTACTGCCATAGACTCTGTTGGTGGCTGACTTGTTCCTCCACTAAGTGGTGATATAGCTGTATCTATTATATCTACACCGGCTTCAACAGCTTTCATATATGTCATTTCTGCTATTCCACCTGTACAGTGAGTGTGTAGCTCTATTGGTAATTTAGTAGCAGATTTTAATTTTTTAACTAAGTCATATGCATTGTATGGAGTTAAAACTCCTGCCATATCTTTTATACATATAGAATCCGCACCCATTTTTTCCATAGTTTTAACTAGTTCTACATAGTACTCAGTTGTGTGAACTGGACTTGTTGTATAAGATATTGCACATTGACAATGTCCATTATATTTTTTTATAGCCTTCATAGACTCTTCTAAGTTTCTAACATCATTTAAAGCATCGAAAACTCTTATTATATCTATTCCGTTTTTTATAGATAGTTCTATAAATCTCTCTACTGTGTCATCTCCATAATGTCTATATCCTAATAAATTTTGACCCCTAAGTAACATTTGTAATTTTGTATTTTTAACATGTTTTCTTATAAGTCTAAGTCTTTCCCATGGATCTTCATTTAAGAAACGTATACACGAGTCAAATGTAGCTCCTCCCCAAACTTCCATTGAGTAGTATCCTACTTTATCCATAGTTTCTAAGATTGGTATTATTTCATCTGTCCTAAGCCTAGTAGCTATTAGGGATTGATGTCCATCTCTCAGCGCCGTTTCAGTTATTTTTAACTTACTCATCTTATCATCATCCTCCCATAAATATATTGGAATAACATTTTCATCATTCTTCTACAATGCTTCCTTTAAGTTATTCCGTTTTCTTATGCATAATTTATTATATATATCAAATTATCTTATACCAAGTTTTTTTAGTGTTCTTTTTACTTGTCTAAATTTGTTTTTTATTGTATTATATTGATGAAATTTATTTTTTTATATTATATTGATGTCTTATATCGTGTATTTATGAATTAATATTTATCAAGTGTATAAGCTAATAATCATGAAAACATTTCTATTTGTCTGTATAAGTTGAAAACGATTTTATTTATATGTAAAACCGTTTCCAAAATTTAAACTAGGTAACTGCAATATATTTATTTGAAAGGAAAAAGTTATGAAAAATTGGATGGATGAATTTGTATATAATACTGATTTATCACAAAATAGGCCTATAAAAGAAGTAGTTTATGAAAGTATAAGAAAAACATTAATTGAAAACAAAGTTCCTGTGGGAGAAAGATTTATAGAAAAGGAATATTCTGATCGACTTAATATAAGTAGAACTCCCGTTAGAGAATCACTAAAACAACTAGAAAGTGAGGGATTAGTAAAATACGTTCCTCGATTAGGTGTTGTTGTTAACAGAATAACAAAAGAAGATGTTATTGAAATTTATAAAATAAGAAGTTCTCTAGAATTATTAGTAGCAACAGAAGCTATGAAATATGTCACTCAATCAGATGTCGATAGAATAACAAAATTATTAGATGATACAGAAAAAGCAAATTTAGAAAACGATATTGATGAAGTAGTAAAATTATTTAGCCAGTTTAATTCTCAACTTTACGATTTAAGTAAAATGAAAATATTGCCAAATATGATATCTAATTTAAATAATTATCTTCATAGATTCAGAACTATCTCTATAGAAGATTGTAAAAGAAGAAAAAAAGCAATATTAGAACACAGACAAATTATAAAATCTATAGTTGAACGTGATAGGGACTTGGCAGAAATGATAATCAAAAAACATCTATACGATTCTCTAGATGTTGTTTTACAAGAATTTGATAAATAAATTTAAATTTTTTCACAATCATTAGTTAGAAATTAAAATTATATAAATATAAAAAATCCCATTATAGATTTTAATAAACTATAATGGGATTTTTTATATTTAAAATATTATTTTTTTTGCATTAAGTAATAATATGCTTATAGCCAGTAAGTCAGCACATCCTCCAGGGCTTATATTTTCCTTTATATAAAGTTCTTCTAACTCTTTACATCTTGTCTTACCAGCTTCAGTAAATACTCCTCCTAGATTTAATAGCTCTTTAGCATCTTCTTGTACTTTTCTTAAGGTGTTTATATCATGCCTATAAACTATAGTACTATCTTCTACTATAGACATAAGTTCTATTAATATTTGAGTATATAAATCATTCTCCTTTAACTCGCTATCACTATACTTATCTATTATATTATCAAATAATACAGAAAGACCATCTTTTACTTGTCCTCTTATTCCTGTAAATCCGTATTCTAAGTATAATTTTTCTCCATGAGTCAAATTATGTTTTTTATCTAAACTTTTAAAATCATCTAATATATCTTGCACCATAAGCTTTATTATTGATCGTATATCATCAAATTTCATGTTTTCATATAAAGTTTTGCCCATAGCTGCGATTGTGATTCCCATCAAAAATATCATACCCTTATGAGTATTAATATTATTTGTTGCTTCAAACATTTTTTCTTCGCATGTTTTTCCAGTGTTTCTAATAGCATCAAATATATCTTTCGGACTATGATAGCTATATCCTATTTGAAACATTTTTTTCAAATAAGGAGTTATAGCAAATGCACTGTTTAAAAAAGTATAGTAGTCCATATCTTTGTGTGAGCCAGAACTAACTGGAGACACTAAACCAAACGAAGGAAAAGTCGATACCTCACTTATCATTGATTTTAGCGCAATTTGTGATGCTTCATAAGATAAAAACTCAATTTCTTTGTCTATTTCTTTATATTTTTTATATAAATGTTCAAAATAAGCTTTTATTTCTTCTATACTATGAGTTTGTGCTCTAGAGCAAATTTTTGCATCTAGTTCACATATAAAACATTTTCTTGCCTTTTTAAATAAATCAGATCTTGAGATACCTATTACTTTTTCATTTTTAAGCGTATACACATCTATATCCAAGCATCTTCCCAATATATGCTCTTCTTCTATATTAATCATTAATTTCTTTACATTTACAAAATCTAAATCAAATAATAAATGACCTATTATTCCCTCTTTATTTTTATATTTATGTTTAAAAACTATATATTTCCCATAATAAGTATTAATCTCATCATAAATAATATTAACAATATCATCAGTTATATAGTTTGATTTTTCTATTCCTGGATAGTTTATTCTAATTGTAACCAAAGTTTTGTCTTGATTTTCTTTTAATAGTTGTTCTTGATAATAAACTCTTTTGTCTCTATCAAATAAAAATTCTGTTATTAATTTCATATCGTCTAAGGTAAAATATAAACTATAATTATAGTTGATTTATTACCAATTCACCTTCCTTACTAAGTAAAAAGTCAAAACTTGCTTTAGGTAATAAGCTCTTTACTTTTTCTAAATGACCTTCTTTTAGTAATTTTCTAACTCTAGATGCACTAATAGCATCTTCTTGTACTTCTTTTCTATTTATCAGTTTAACTTCTATATTGTATTTAGGCAATATTTCTTGCATACTTTCATTGTAGGTATTAGTTACTTCACAATGAGGCTCTGTTCCCACATATCTACATTTTATATTAAATTTAGGTGCAAAATATTTTCCAAATATATTGCAATCTAATTTTGTATATTCTTTTAATGCATCATCATTTTTCTTTAAGAAATAATTAGGGAAAGTTGCCGATGATATTACATACTCTCCTGCTGGTATTACCGTTACATTTTTTAAATCTTTAGTTCCCTCTTTAATAAGCTCAAATCTTGTTTCAAAAGGAAATACTGATTTGTCTTCTTCTACTACAAATATTATTACATTTTCATTTTCTTTTGCTGCTCTTTCTACTATATACCTATGACCTAATGTGAAAGGATTACAGTTCATAACTAAAGCAGCATATTCTTTATTATCATCTATATTATAATCATTTTTTAATTTATCTAAAGATGAATTTATATTTTTATTTCCACTTTCTAATAAACTTACTTTGTTTGTTGTAAATATATTTTTATATCCTAAACCTTCAAATAAAAATTGATTTTCTGGTTTTGTAAATATAAAGCTGTGATATCTATTTTCTAAAAATAGTTTTTCTGTAACTTTAGATATTAAATTATTTGATAAGCCTAAACCTTGATAGTTTTCATCTATAGCAAAACATTTCAATATATTTTCTTTTTTAGAACATGTTGCTATAATATTGTCATTTTCTTTTATCACTACAGTGTAATCAACATCTTCATATTTTAAGTCAAATTTTGCTAAAAATTTACCTACTTCTATAGTTTCATATTTTGATTTTAAATTTATACTCTCTACATTATAATACATGATTTACACCGTCCTTAATTTTATACTCCAAATATTCTATTTATAAACACAAATGCTAATAGTGCCACAATTAAAAGCACATACATCATTAACTGATCTTTATTACTAGCCGCTACATACTTTTTCTTTTTATTAGTAAACTCACTAGCCTCTTTAAACATTCCTTCTTCTCTTATTTCTTTTAATAACTCTTTATTTGTTTTTTTTGCTTTTTTATTTTTTTTGCTCATATTATCCCTCTGCAGTCATTAATTAAGCGAAAAAGGTATTGCCCAGTACAATACCTTTTTCTATCTTAACATGTTTTCTTATTGTATTATTTTAAAATTAAACCCCAAGTAAGTATTAAGCAAAAATACCGAATACTACTGATGCTATTATAAGCATTAATCCTCCACCTAAACGAGAAGATATTTGTGCAAATGATATAAGTTCCATTCTTTTAGCTGCTCCAAGAACTGCTAAATCTCCTGAACCACCTCTATTTGCCATACAAAGTCCTGCAGTTATAGCTGTTTCTATTGGATAGAATCCAACTAACCAACCTACTAAACCAGAACCTAATATAGCTCCGAAAACTATGAAAGCAGCTATTAATACATTTCCAAAAGTAAATGCAGCTATTAGCTCACCTAAGTCAGTTAAAGCTATACCAACACCACACATTATTACTAATAAGAATTGTTTAGAGAAGTATCCTTGTAATTTATTAGCACCTATTCTTAATTCTGCTGGTATTACACCTGCAACGTTAGCAGCTGCAACTAGTAGAACCATCCAAGCAAATCTGTGTATGTCTATTTTTACAACTGAACCAAATACTTCAAAAGGAGGTATAACTATAATTTTAGATAATATATTACCTGCAACATAGAATGCACAAGCTAATATTAAACCACAAGCGATATCTCTTTGAGTTACTTTTACTTCTTCTTTATCTTCTAATTTAGATAAATCTTCAGCATTTCTTATTAACTCACCATTACCAGTTAATACTTTTCCGAATTTTAATTCCCCAACTTTGTTTAATACCCCAGCTGCCATAATAGCAATTATGTTAGCTATTGTTAATATTGATAAACCAAATGATAACCATTGCGCTGGATCATTTCCAGTTGCTTTAGCGTATATATCTGCCATTGGTATAGCACCTGCACCAGTACCACCACCCATTATAGGTAATACATATCTAGTTGCTATATCAGCTGGAGAAACTCCTACTAACATACCCCCAACTATTCCTAAAAGAATAGCTCCTAATATACCTGCTAATATTGCTGGTAAATATCCTGCGAAAGCTTTTAATAATAACTTTCTATTAACTGATAATATCGAACCTGTTATAAGTACTGCTATAAATAAATCTAAGAAATCTGTAGTATCCATGAATATTTGTACTGTTTCTATTGTTGCTTCTGGTATTATACCTTTATAAACTAAAAACGCAGATCCTAAGAATGCAAGTATAGACCCACCACCTATATAAGTATTCCATATTGGTATTCTGTCACCTATCCATCCTAATATTATCCCTAATGTATAAAGTATAGCAAATGCTCCTACTGTATTATTTGGTAAATAATCACCAAACATAGCTATTAATGCAATTCCTGCCACTGCAGCAAATACATACCAAGCCATTCCGAAAATTTTCAGAGTTTCTTTGTTAACTCTTTCTTGAGTTGCCGTCATTGTTGCCATTTTCGTTTTTCTCCAATCTTCTAATTATATTTATTATGATATTTCTGTAAAGCTAAGTTTTTAGCCAACATACAAAGTTTAAAAAGCCTTTTCCCATCTTTATAGGAGTTAAGGCAACTTGATAAATGATTAAGTTATTAAGTTTTACGTCAATAACTTAATCATTTTCAATTAATATATTTTAAGGAAATCATTCACTAACTTCTTATTTAACTTTTTTGATAGTATCTATGATACTTCCATCTCTGTATTCAACTACTGCTACTACTTCATCAGTAAACTCTATATCTTTTGGAGTTCCAACAAGTCTTGTAGCCATAGCTCTCGCTTCTTCCATTGTTAACATTTGTATTCCAGCTTGAGCGAATTTTTCTATTAAGTCAGTTCTAGTTGGATTTACTATTACACCGTAATCAGTTACAACTACGTCAACAGTACTTCCTGGAGTTACAACAGTAGTAACTTTATCTATTATTGTAGATAATCTACCTCTTGTAAGTGGTGCTGTAAGTATTGACATTTTAGCCATTGCAGCTGTATCACTATGTCCACCAGATGCAGCTCTTATTACACCATCAGAACCAGATATAACGTTAACGTTGAAATCTGTATCTATTTCTAAAGCTGATAGTATAACGAAGTCTAATTTATTAACTGCTGCACTCTTATTTCCTATAGAAGCGTAGAAATCTGCACTTACTTCAACGTGTTTTTCATTTCTCCCTATAGATTCTGCTGCTGTTAAATCAAAACTTTGTGTATCGAATAAAGTATCAACTAATCCATTTTCTAATAAATCAACCATTGGTCCTGTTATTCCACCAAGTGCATAACTTAACTTAATATTTCTTTTTATTATTTCATCTTTAACAAATCTTGTAACTGCTAGAGAAGCTCCACCAGTACCAGTTTGCATTGAGAATCCATCTACAAATAATCCAGAAGCTTTCATAACTTCTAAAACTCTTTTAGCCATTAATAATTCTTTTGGGTTGTTTGTGAATCTAGTAGCGCCAGACATTATTCCATTTGGATCTCCAACTTCTTCAACTACACAAACATAGTCAACTTGTGTTTGTGGTATACTTTGTGGGAAGTTTGGATAATCAACTAATGTATCAGTTACTACTACAACTTTTTCAGCATGTTGTGCATCAACTTTAGCATATCCCATAGAACCACATATAGATTTACCTTTAACTCCATTTGCATTTCCCATGCAGTCAGCTGAAGATGCAGCTATAAATGCTACGTCTATTTTTACATCACCTGAAGATATAGCTCTTGCTCTACCTCCGTGAGAACGTATAACAGCTGGATATTCAAGTACACCTTCAGAAACAGCTTGAGCTAATTTTCCTCTAAGTCCTGAAGTTTCTATTCTATTAACTACTCCATTTTCTATGTGCGCAACTAATCCGTTGTGAGCACTTGTTAATGAAGAAGCAGCTATTCTTAAGTTTTTAAGTCCCATTTCTGCTAATATATCAACAACTTGCATTAACAACTTATCTCCAGCTCTAAAATGGTGGTGGAAAGATATTGTCATTCCATCTTTTATTTCGCATTTTTCTATAGCTTCTCTTAATGAAGTAACTAATTTATCTCTTCTTACTTGTTCTTTTATATTAGAACTTTCACTATTTACTTTGTTGTCTCCAGTTAATGAAGAGTATGGAGCATCATAAGCTTTCCTATTTTCGTAACCTTTTATGTTTTTTAACATTTCATCGTTTACTCTTTTAGTTTGCATCTTAGTTTTCACCTCCAACTATTACACCTGCTGCTTTAGCAAGTTCTAGAACCCTTTGAGCTCTTTCTATTATTGGTTTATCTACCATTTTTCCGTCTACAGTAAATACACCTAAATTATTTTTTAAAGCTTCAGCAGTAGCATCTACTATTTTTTGTGCCTTAGCTATTTCTTTTTCACTTGGAGTGAATACATCATGTATAAGCTCAACTTGTCTTGGATGTATAAGCGATTTCCCGCCGAATCCTATTCTCTTTATTAAGTTAGCTTCTTTTAAGAATCCTTCATCATTGTTTACATCAGCATATACAGTATCTAATACTTCAAGTCCACAAGCTCTACCTGCCATAGCCACCATTCCTCTAGCAACATATAACTCATCACCTTCTGGAGTTCTTGTAGTTTTCATACTTGTTACAAAGTCTTCTCCACTAAGTGCCATACCTATTAATCTCTTAGTAGGTGATTTAGCAATGTTGAAGCAATTCATAACACCTAAAGCTGTTTCTATAGCAACCATTATTTTAGTGCTGCCAACTTCCATTCCACATTCTCTTTCTATTTTTTCTATTTCTGCATCTATAGTCATAACATCTTCTACTGATTCAGTCATAGGTATTCTTATAACTTCAACTCCTGCACTAACAACAGCAGCTACGTCTTGTTGCCAGAATTCTGTTGCAAGTCCATTTATACGAACTACTGTTTCTATTCCTAATTCTTTGTAGTAGCTTCCTAATTTTTTTAGCATGTTATGTACTAAAAGTCTTGCAGCATCCTTTTCAGTTATTGCTATTGCATCTTCTAAGTCAAACATAACTGAATCTGGTTTATATATATGAACATCTCTTATTACTGCTGGATTGTTTCCAGGCACAAATAACATCGAACGTCTTAATTTCATCTTCTTTCCCCCTACATCCATTTGTAGTCATTAGACTTAGCAGCACGATATACCGCAGTTTGTACTCTACTCTTTATAACTGGATCTATTGCGCCTTTATCATTTGCAAATATTTTTGCATCTGTAACGTCTAATTCTTTTAATGTATTTGTTATTACTTCTACTATTTGTTCACCAAATTGAGCTTTAACTACACTTTCAAGTTCTATAACTATGCCATCGTTTTCATTCGGCTCTATTATGATTTGTATATCACTTGATTCTAGTGTGCCAGCATTTGCTATTTCTAATAATTTCATTTATTGTGCTCCTCCGTTTTATTTTGGAAACATATCATCTGTCCAATTCAATACTCATTATATATTCTTATTTTTTTATATTCAATAATTTTAAAATGTTACAAATATGGAAATTAAGTGAAAGCGTTGATTTTTCAACATTTTCACCTAGTGTTCTTTTGATGTTCTTCCATAATTTCTATATATGTTTTCTGTTTTTTTCTTTTTAATTTGACTTATTTTTTCTATGTTATAATAATAAATATATAAATATTTAACTCTAAATTTAAGGAGCTTTTTATGAATTTTAAAAAATTAAAATACATTATAACTATTGCAGAGCACAAAAGTATTTCTAAAGCAGCTTGTGAACTTTTTATATCACAACCTTCATTAAGTAGCATTCTTTCCAATTTGGAAAAGGATTTAGGTATTTCTCTTTTTGATAGAAGTACTAACCCCATATCTCTTACTTATGCAGGTGAAAAATATGTGGAAACAGCAAAAAAAATACTTAGTTTGGAAAGTAATCTAAGAAAAGAACTTATGGATATATCTGATATGAAGAAAGGTAAGATAACCATTGGTATTCCTTCTGTTAGAGGTACTCATGTGTTACCCTTGATCTTGCCTAAGTTTAAAGAAGAATATCCAGGAATAGATATTCATGTTATTGAAGGAGATTCTAATTATTTGGAAGAATGTCTTTTAAGTGGGAAAGTCGATTTAGTTTTAACATCCTTGCCAAGCACTGATAAAAAAATCACTTGTGAACTTTTATATGAAGAGAAAATCATGCTTGCATGTAAAAAAGGTTATCTTGATACAAAGTACTTACTTAATAAAAATTCAAACATTGTTAATTTAAGTAGTCTTAAAGATGTCGATTTTATACTAACTAAGAAGAATCACAGAATTAGAAAACTTACAGAACACCTTTTTGACTTCTTTAAATTTGAACCAAATATAATTTTAGAAACTTCTAATACTGCTACGGCTTTTAGATTAGCCACATCTGGTATTGGTGTTTGTTTTGTCTCTGAAATGGTATTAAATACTACAAAGCCTATGAATGAATTTGATTTATTTAATATAGAAAATTCCCCTATAAAATGGGATGTTTCTATTTCTTATTTAAATAGTTCTTACTTAAGTAATGCTGAAAGATCTTTTATTGATTTTTCTAAAACAGTATTAAATGAAAATGCTAAAGATAATTCAATAATATAATAAGAAATGTATATTTTCTTATAAATTGAAAAGTGTAGAATGACTCATTTTTAATAAGTCATCCTACACTTTTACAATAATATTAAGTATTAATTTAATTCATGTAAGAATAATCCACATCTTACTTTTGGTTCAAACCAAGTAGATTTTGCAGGCATAATCTTATTCTCATCTGCAACTGCAATTAATTCATCTATGTGTGTTGGATACATTAAAAATCCAACTTTCATATCACCTTCTACTCTTTTTTCTATTTCTTCCGCTCCTCTAATTCCCCCAATAAAATCAATTCTCTTATCTATTCTTGGATTTTTTACCCCTAATATATCATCCAAAATATGATTTTGTAATATAGAAATGTCTAAAGATTCAACTACATCTCTGCCTTCTAAATACTCTTTCCCAAATTCTATTTCATACCACTTATTATTTAAGTACATTCCAACTTGCCCCTTTTTAGCTGGTTTGTAATTTTTCTTAACTTCCCTAACAATAAATTTTTCTTTGACTTTATCTAAAAATTCATCTTCCGTTAATCCATTCAAATCTTTTACTACTCTATTATAGTCCATAACTTCTAAGTTAGTATCTGGAGCTATCATAGCAATATAATAATTATATTCTTCTTCTCCAGTATAGTTTGGATTTTTAGCCCTTTCTTCCAATGCTATATTTTCTGCTGCTGCACATCTGTGATGGCCATCAGCTATATATAAATTACCCACCTTCGCAAATTCATTTACTAAATCTTCAATATCTCTTTCTTTTTCAACTTTCCAAATAGTATGAATCACATCATCTTCTGTTTTAAAATCATATATTGGTGTCATGAAATAAACATAGTAATCTATTATTTTTTCTATTTCTTCTTGATTTTTATAAGTTAAAAGTACTGTTCCTGTATTTGCATTACAGTATTTTATATGATTAGTTCTATCTAATTCTTTGTCTGGTTTAGTATACTCATGTTTTTTTACTACCCCATTTATATTATCATCAACTGCTACACAAGCAATTACACCAGTTTGTGCTCTATCACCTACTATTTCTCTATAGATATAAATTGCATCTTGTTGATCTTTTACAAATATATTTTTTTGAATAAATTTATCTAAATTTTCTTTTGCTTTTAAATATACTTGTTCATCATACTCATTTACATTATCATCTAGATCTATTTCTGCTCTATCTATGTGTAAATAAGAATATCTATTATTCTCTGCTATTTTCTTAGCTTCTTCTCTATTCATCACATCATAAGGTAGTTCTGCCACCATCTTTACATACTCATTTGCAGGTCTCACTGCTCTAAAAGGTTTTATTATTGCCATTGTTCTTCCTCCCCAAAATTTGTTTTATTCAAATTAATTTTTTCGTTTTAATCTTATTTTTAAAGTGCAATTTGTATATCATCATCGATTATTTCTTCTTCAATTAAAAAGTTATATATTATTCTTATAATTTCCTTACTTATTCTTTCTTGTGCTTCTACTGTAGAAGCTCCAAGATGAGGTGTCGCTGAAACCATGGGATGATTTACAAGTTCTAAATTAACTTTTGGTTCTTCTTCATAAACATCTAAAGCAGCTGCCTCAACTTTACCACTATCTAATGCTTCTATTAAAGCTTTTTCACATACTAGACCACCTCTAGCATGATTTATAAAATAAACTCTATCTTTCATCATGTTAAATTCTTTTCGTCCTATTAAATAACCTTGATTTCTTTCAAGTGGAATATGAATAGTTAAGAAATCTGCATTTTTTAATACTTCTTCAAAAGTACAGAAAGTATAATCTTTATGACCTTTCATTTCCCCAAGTATATCGTAATAGATTACACTCATTCCCAATGTATGCGCCATTTTTGCAACAGTTTTTCCAATTCTTCCAAGACCTATAATTCCAAGAGTTTTTCCATAGATTTCAGTTCCCACATATTGTTTTTTGTTCCACTGACCATCTCTCATGGTTATATTTGAAATATTTATAAATCTTGATAAAGTTATTATTTGACCTATTGTAAGTTCTGCCACAGATCTTGTACTAGCATTAGGAGTATTCATAACCTTTATTCCCTTTTTATTAGCATATTCAACATCTATATTATCAAGACCAACACCACTTCTAATTATTAGTTTTAAAGTGTTACCTTCACATGCTTTATCTATAATTTCTTTAGTTATAACATTTTTTGAACGAATAACTAGTATATCTTTATCTTTTAATTTTTCTCCAAGTTCCAACCCATCATAAAATTTATGTTCAACATCTATATTAAACTTTCTCAAGTTATTAATAGCATTTCTGTTCATTCCATCTGTTACTAATATCTTACACATATTAACTACCTCCAAAATTCACTGCGTTCATTTCTCCAACGATATACCCTTATTACTACTTAAGATATATCCGTTGATCAAAGTTCGCTTCGATTTAAATTTATCCTTAAAATTTTTTACCTAAATAAATATTAAGAAATTTCTCAATATTTAAATTATTATTTTGAAATTAAAATTAAGTACAACAAATAAGACAAATTAAATTTTCTAATATTAAAATCCTAAAATATCATTAATATTAGCTAATAATTCATTTACATCTTGTACTGTATAATCGCCCATGTGAGAAATTCTAAATGTTTTCTCCTTAAGGTCTCCATATCCATTTGCTATTAAAAAGCCTCTTTCCTGTAATTTTTTATTGAGATTTGATACACTGATTCCTTGTGTGTTTTCGATAACAGTAAGGGTATTAGACAAATAATTTACATCGGTAAAAATTTGGAAGTGTTCCTGAGCCCATTTTCTAACTAGATTTGCCATTTCTTCATGACGTCTAAATCTATTATCTAGGCCTTCTTTTAAGATTTTTTCAAGTTGGAAATTTAAAGCGAACATATGTGAAAGGGAAGGTGTTGAAGGGTATTGATAATTTTTATTCTGGATATACTCATAGATGGCGAGTAAATCAAAATAATAACCCCGATTAGGTACTTTTTCTGCTCTTTTCTTTGCCTTTTCTGAGAAGGTGCAAAGAGACATTCCTGGTGGTAGTCCTAAAGCTTTTTGGACTGAAGTTAAACAAATATCTATATTTGACTCATCGACTTCAATTTTTATACCACCTGCTGAACTAACAGCATCTACACAATAAACGATATCATCATATTTTTTAATTACTTCTCCAATTTCTTTGATTGGATTAGCAATTCCAGTTGAGGTCTCATTATGAGTTACCATGACCGTATCATATTTATTCGTAGATAATACCTTATCAACCATTTCTGGCTCAATAGCTTTTCCTAATTCGACTTTAAATAAATCCGCTGGAACACCATTTAATACGCCCATCTTGTACCATCTGTCTCCAAATGAACCACAGGACAGTACTGCTGCTCTTTTTAATGTACAGGAGCGAATGGAGCCTTCCATTAGGCCGCTACCGGAGGATGTTGATAATAAAATATTATTTTTTGTATAGAATAAATCTTGAAGTTTTTCTGTTATTGCTTCTTGTAAAGCTGATGCTTCACTTCCTCTATGGCTTATAACTTGGTTAGCCATTTGTGCTAATACATCTTCACTTACATCTATTGGTCCTGGTATAAATAGTTTTTTACTCATAATTTTACCTCCTTTCTTATTTATTAAATGAATTAATTATTATTATAACCATAATTTTGATAAATAATATTATAAATTATTATATTTTTTAACTCATGATTATTTTAATTAATATTTATACTATGCATTTTAATTATATTTGTCAACTATAAAAATTATTTTTAACATAAATTTATATTTACTCAACCTTTTTAAATGTAATATTTTTCTTATTAATCCTATCATTTATTGCTTTTGATGATAATTCATAAACCACGCTAGTAAGAGGCATTCCAAGTATCATACCAACTACTCCAAATAAATTTCCACCTACAACAATAGCTAGTAATATCCAAAGTGGAGAAAGACCTAAAGAATTTCCTACTACAACAGGATAAACAAACTTTCCATCTAGTTGTTGAATTGTAAATACTAAAACTAAAAATAATAAAACTGATGTTGGTTTTACCATCAAAATTATAAAAGCAGATATTGCTATACCTACATAGGTCCCAAATATAGGAATAAAATTTAAAATAGGTATCATTATACTTATTAGCAAAGCAAAAGGTATATCCACCAAAGAAAAAACAATAAAAAATGCTGTTCCAAGTATTAATCCATCAATTGATTGACCTAATATAAATCTAGAAAATTTGTTATTTGTTAATTTTAAAATATATATTATTTTTTCACATTTTTTCTCATCTAAAAACGCATATATAAGCTTTTTAAATTGTAAAATTAACTTTTCTTTACTAAGTAAGATATACATAGATATTATTATTCCCAAAAACAAATTCATAAAGAAGTTTGTTATTCCTACTGTAAAGTTAAATATATTAGAAATAAACATATTAATAAAATTTTGAACAAAAGCTAAAAATTTCTGTATCATAGATTGTATATCAAAAGATGTATTTTTCAACATATCTAACGTATCTACTTTATTCAATATTTCATTTTGAAGGCCACTTATATAATGTGGAATATTATTTGTCAAAGATCTTAAACTATCAGCTAGTTGAGGTACTATATAGCTGATAAATATCCAAATTATAATTACTACAATTAAGAGTGTGTATACTAGCGATATAACCCTAGACATATTCTTTAGTTCTTTATGTGCTTTACATAATGGTATTACAATTTTTTCTTCTATAAGTTTCATTGGCAAGTTTATTAAAAAGGCAATTACTCCACCTATTATAAATGGTTTAAAAGCTGTCATTAACTTACTAAGTATACCTGGTATAAGTGTTGGCTTTAGTATAAATAAAAGAAAAATCATTATGTATGTAGATATTATAAGTTGATTTTTTAATTTTATATCTTTTAGTTTATTCATCTTTTCCTCCATGAAAATTCATATTTTATTTCTATTTATATTTGACAATTTTTAGTTTAATTATCTATTTTTATAATATAAATTGTAACTCCATTGCAAGTAAAATTGTTAATTTATTTGTATATTTCATTTCAGTTTGTCTCTTGCTATACTTCTTATATTACTCTTAGTTTCCATTCCTATCTAAAGATTGAAGCAAAAACAAGTAACTTTTTTGTTACATCCTTTCTAGATGTATTTTTACGCAAAAAAGCACCAACTTTTACGTTGGTGCTAATACTAATATTAAACCTATTTATCTTCATTCTCAGTAGTGTTAACATCTTCTACTACAACATCTTCTTCAATTTCTTGAAGTTTTTCTTCTATGCGTTTTTGTTGTTCTTTAGCTTTTTCTTCTTGTTTAGATTCTTCAAGCTCAAGTCTTTCTGCTTCTTTTTTAGCTTCTTCTTTAGCATCATGCTCTTCTTTAACTTCGTCCACAGATTTTCCGTTTAATATTTCCATAAATTCTTCACCTGTGATAGTTTCTTTTTCTAATAAGAACTCAGAAAGCTCGTGTAATTTATCAATATTTTCTTCAAGTATTTTTTTGGCTTTATCATGGGCAGATTTTATTATGCTTAGTACTTCTTTATCAATTTTAGCTGATGCTTCTGGTGAACACATAAGTGATGTATCTCCACCTAAATATTGATTAGTTACAGTTTCAAGAGCCATCATATCAAATTCTTCACTCATTCCGTAACGAGTAACCATAGCTCTAGCTATTCTTGTTGCTTGTTCTATATCATTAGACGCGCCTGTTGTGAAAGAGTTAAATATAATTTCTTCCGCAGCACGACCACCTGTAAATGTTGCTATTTTATTGAATGCTTCTTCCTTAGACATAAGTACTCTTTCGCCTTCTTCAACTTGCATAGTGTACCCTAATGCTCCAGATGTACGAGGGATAATCGTAATCTTATGCACTGGTGCAGATTCTGTTTGTTTAGCTGCAACTAATGCATGACCTATTTCGTGATAAGCTACTATTTTCTTTTCTCTTGGAGAAATCACAGCTGCTTTTCTTTGGTATCCTGCTATTATTACTTCTACAGATTCTTCTAAATCAGCTTGAGTAGCTTTATGTCTTCCAAGTCTAACAGCTCTAAGTGCTGCTTCATTTACTATGTTTGCAAGTTCTGCACCACTAGCTCCAGCTGTTGCTCTAGCTATTCCATTAAAATCAACATCTTCATCCATTTTAACTTTTTTAGCATGAACTTTTAGTATATCTTCACGACCTTTTAAATCAGGAAGTTCTACTGGCACTCTTCTGTCAAAACGACCTGGTCTAAGTAGAGCTTTGTCTAGAGATTCTGGTCTATTAGTTGCTGCAAGTATTACAACACCTTTTTTACCATCAAACCCATCCATTTCAGTTAGTAATTGGTTAAGAGTTTGTTCTCTCTCGTCATTACCACCCATTCCTCCACCATCACGTTTTTTACCTATAGTATCTATCTCGTCTATAAATACGATACATGGAGCTTTTTCTTGAGCTTGTTTAAATAAATCTCTAACTTTTGCAGCACCCATACCAACAAACATCTCCACAAACTCAGATCCTGAGATTGAGAAGAATGGCACTTTTGCTTCCCCAGCAACTGCCTTTGCAAGTAAAGTTTTACCTGTACCTGGAGGCCCTACAAGTAAAGCACCTTTTGGCATTGATGCACCTATTTCTTCATACTTTTTAGGATTATGTAAGAAATCCACTATTTCAGTTAATGATTCTTTTGCTTCATCTTGTCCTGCCACATCTTCAAAAGTCTTTCCTGTTTGTGCCTCTACATATATTTTTGCATTACTCTTACCAAATTGCATTGGGCCACCTCTGCCACCCATTCTATTAGTCATTCTTTTCATCATAAAGTTTAGTAAAGCAACCATTAAAATTGTTGGTAAAATCCAATAAAGAATAAAATCTACAAGAGGTGAATCTTGTTTAGGTATTTCTTGGTTGAACTTTGTCACGCCTGCGTCATATAAACGATTTACTAATTCATTATCATTCATTTGACCAGTTACGTAAACCTTATCCTTTTCATCTTTAACAGTAAAAGTAATCTGCTTTGAATTATCAATGTCTACTTGGTTTACTTTTCCTTCATCAACCATTGTAAGGAATGTTCCGTAATCCACATTTTCTACTTTTCCACTCATATTATATAAGGCTGGAAAAATAAATGAATTAAGTACTACTAGTAAAAGAAGTATTATCCCATAATAATATAACCATGATTTTTTTTGAGGTTTTTTTTCTTTCATAAGATATCTCCTAATTAATTTTCTATATTTGTTACTATATATACCCATCATATATATCCTTAACATTAAATATAATGTTATAAAGTTATAAAATGACTTATATAAAATAGTAAATTTAACAAAGTATTTTGTCAATATTTCTGATACTATATTTTTGTGTTTATATTGATTTTGTGTATTTTTCACATTTTTTATAATAAATAATTATATAGTGTTAATATGAATTTATTATGAATTATTAATATTCAAATATAAGGAGGATTAGTATGTCGGATTTTACAAAAGAGTTTAAGGATGTAAAAATTTTATCAGCTGTGTTTTGGTACATTTTCACTATGGTTATTGTTATATTTGGAGCATATTTTGCTTATATATTTTATGGCATAGATTTAATAGATGATAATAACTTATTATCTTTAATATCTACTATTTTATTTATTATAATACTCTTATATAAATTTAGAATTAGTAAAAATAAATTATTATTAATGATTAAAGATTATACAAAAAAAGTAAATATAAAAGAGCTAGGTAGTGTTGTAGCTACTCAATTATGTCTTTCAATGGGTATTAGTTTATTATCAATCAGTATCGTTTATTTTACTTTTCCATATATGTTAAATGACCTTTTATCTGAATCTTCAGTATCAGAAGTTTCAACTTATGGTGGTTTATTCGTATCCATGCTAATTACTGTTATTGGTGCTCCTCTAATGGAGGAATTATTTTTTAGATCAATCATATTTAAAAGAATTAGCAGAAAATTTAATATTTATTTAGGAATGATAATTTCTTCCTTAGTATTTGGTCTTTTACATATTGAGTTAGCAATTATAGGTGCCTTTGCTTTTGGTATTGCTTGCTGTATCTTATATATAAAATATAAAAATATACTAATTCCAATGACTGTTCATTTTTTTAATAATTTAATTGCATTTTTACCTCAACTAGACATTAATGCACCTGTTGATTCTTCCCCAATTACTAGTACCGATGCCCTAGTTTCTTTATCCTTTGGTTCACTATTATTTTTAATAGGAATGTTCTTTTTTATTAAGTTTATACTAAAAAATAAAAAATATTTAAAAAATGGATTTTTACCTAGAACTGAATCCACATTTCCAGTAAATAATTAATAAACTAAAAAGCATCTATTTATTTAGATGCTTTTTTACATACCTTAAAGGTTATTTATATAAATCTTCAAGTATTAAATCATTTTCATAAATATATTTAGCTATATCATACCCTACATATCTAAAATGCCATGGTTCAAAGCCATAGCCGGTATCTTCTACTCTATCTTTTTTATATCTTAATATAAAACCATATTTATGTGCATTTTTTTCTAACCATTTACCTTCTTTTGTCGTTTCAAACGATTGACTTAGCTGATATCCTATAGACTTTGCAGATATATCTACTGCCAAACCAGTTTGATGCTCACTATGATTTGCTTTTGATACATACTTTTGTGTATATTCTTTACCTTTACGAATTAAAGAATTCGAATATAACTTTGCTTGATAACTACTAGACCTATATCCACTTATTAAATAAAGATTCATTCCTTCCTCTTTGGCCTCTTTAAACATTTTTTCCAAGTCATTAGTAGCACTCTTACTTAAATAAATATTATTTTTTATACTATTAACATTTGGTTCAACTAAATCACTTGGTTCATAACTTGATTTTAATCCATTTTCTTTATTTACCAACTTCGCTATTCCATTTTTATTATTTTTAACTAGCTCTTTTATACGATTTAACTCCATATCTACTTCTTCTTCATTACTCACAGTAGATATCTCTTGTTCCAATACTTGACTGTTAGTAGCTAACTCTTTGGCTTGCACTAAGTTTTTCACTCCACAAAACAATAAAAAACCACCAAATAAAAGTATAACTCCAATTGTATTATATACTTTCTTTTGTTTCATTCCCATAACTCCCTATTAACATTAATTATTAAAATCACTTTCTATTATAACATTTTTCGACTATATTTTGTATTATTTTGTATATTTTTACTTATTTTAATAATGTTAAAAAAGTGCAAAATAAAAAACCATATTATTTTATAATATGGTTTTAATTTGAATTGTAACTTAAATTTTAAAGTTGAAAGAATTCTATTATCTCATCCTCGTGATAGTTAATTACTAGTTCATTTGGAAAGTCAAGTTCTTCAAGTAATTTTTGTGCATTATCAAATATACCTACCTGATAACAAATATGAGCATCACTACCTAATATAATTCTTACTTTATATTCTTTACATAAACTAAGTAGCTTTTTATAATTTTCACGTGCATTTGGTCTAAATGAATCTGAATTTAAAGATGAGTTGTTTACTTCTAATAATATATTTTTTTCCTTAGCTTTTTTAACGATAGCTTCATAGTCTAATGGATATCTACCGTCATCTGGATGACCTATAATTTTTACTAATTCATGGTCCATTGCATTTAAAGTTGCTCTTGTATTTTCTTCTTTTGTTCCAGGATCCAAGCATACTGTGTGAAGACTTGCTATTAAATAATCTAATCCCTTTTCAATATCTACATCAATACTTCCATCATAATCTATAATATTAGCTTCCATTCCTTTTAGAACTCTAACTCCATTTACTTCTCTAGGTATTACTTTTAAATTTTGGAAATAGAACAGATGTGGCCCTCCTGGCATATTAATACCATGATCAGATAAACCATAATATTTTAGTCCATTAATTTTAGCATATTCTATATTTTCTTTTACTGTACTATATGCATGTCCACTTGCTAAGGCATGCGTGTGTAAGTCTATTATACCTTTCATATACGTCTTCTCCTCCATTGAAAAATTTTAATATGTTAAAAGCCATAGAGCTATTGCAATATGGCTTAAATTTATTTATTATTCTTGATTATTTAATTTTCCTTTTAATAAATCACCTATAGTTGATCCTAAATCTTCTTCTTTATTTAAGAATTCGCTGTAATCTTCTTCTGGCTCTTTGTTAACGTCTTTTATAGATACAGACATTCTCTTGTGAGATGGATCGAAAGTTAATACTCTAACTGTTACTTCATCTCCAGGATTTACAACACTACTTACGTTTGCAACTCTTTCTTCTTTTAAGTGAGATATTGGTAAGTATGCTTCTACACCTTCTTTTATTTCAACGAAAGCTCCTCTATCTATTATTCTAACAACTTTACCAGTTATTATGTCGTCAACTTTTACTTCTTTAGCTATTAAATCCCATGGATCGTTGTTTATATCTTTTAAAGCTAATCCTATTCTTTGAGTTTCTTTGTTTACATCTAATACATAAACATCAACTTCTTGACCAACTTCAAGTACAGATTCTACAGATTCTACTCTCTTCCAAGATAAGTTGTTTATGTGAGCTAAACCTTCAACTCCACCTAAATCGATGAAAGCTCCGTAACTTACTATATTAGTTACTTTACCATGTCTTTTTTGTCCAACTTCTAAAGAATCTACTAATGCTTCTTTTTCAGCTTTAACTCTAGCTTTTTCTGCCGCTCTTTCTTCTCTTACTCTTTGTCTTTCTGCTTCTCTTTCAGCTTGAATTCTTTCTTTTCTAGCTTTTCTCTCTTGATCTAAACGTTCTTGTAATACTTCTCTATGAGAACCTACTATTTTATTAGCTTTTTCATTGAACTCTATTATATAAACTTCTAAATTAGCATCTTGGTATTCTTTTGTATCATTTACAAATTTAGTATTTAATTGAGATATTGGTATAAATATTTCAACTGATTTATATGCAGCAAATACTCCTCTTTGTATAGTTTTCACTACATTTACTGTTACTATTTTATGATCAGCATGTGCTTGTTCTAATTCTTTTTTATCATTTACTATATCTAATCTTAATTTAGATAATTTTAATGTACAGTCTTTTTCTGATACTTTAGTTATAACTGCAGATATTTTATCTCCTACTTTATATACATCAGAAACTTGTTGATTTTTTTGTAAGTTTAATTCACTTGTTGGTATTACACCATCAAAACCTACATTAAGTCCTACAGTTACTTCATCGTTATTTATTTTAGTTATAGTACCTGTTATAGTTTCCCCTACTTGTATTGAACTAAGTAGTTGTTCTTGTTGGTCTAATAGTTCTTGCATAGATAGTTCTTTAGTCATTGTTCTACATCCTTTCACCTAATAATATTACTTTTTATATTATACCATTAAAATTTCAAATACTTACAGATTTATACAATATTTTATCAGTATTTTTCAATTATTTTCAAAATATTTTTCTTTACAATAGTATCTTAACTTTATTTAGTAAATTTATCAATTCTAATATTATAATTTTCGTTTATTTTATTAAAATTACCTACCTTATTATAATATTACTTTTACCGGCTTATTTAATTTTATATTATCGATTTCCACTTTTGAATCATATGCTAAAATTTTTACTCCCTTTTCATCAGCTTCCTTTAATACATCTCCAAATTCTTTATGCATTTCTATATTTGGAGCAAAATAAAGTACATCTTCCATTTGAATAACTAAGATTACATAAGCCAAGTATCCTTCTTCCTTAGCTTTGATTAACTCTCTAACGTGTTTCACTCCTCGCTCTGTTTTTGCATCAGGGAATTTTACTACTCCATCTATTTCTAAAGTACATCCTTTAACTTCTATAAATGCTTTTTTAGTATTTCCTTCTACATAAACATCAAATCTAGAATTACCATAAGTCTTCTCTGGTTTTATTAAAGTTATTTCTTCATCAAATCCTGGCAAAATTAGAGATTTATCCTCTAAAGCCTCATAAACCATTTTATTTGTTACTTGGGAATCCATATTAATTAATCTGTCTCCCTTTTTAACAGCTATCAAAGAATACTTTGTTGCCCTATTAGGATTATTACTTTCTTCTAAGTATACTTCACATCCAGGTACTAACAACTCTTTGCATTTACCTGTGTTTTTTACATGTATCTTTTCAATTTCCCCATTTATATCACAATAAGCTACAAATCTATTAGGTCTTTCTATAAACTTAGCTTTAATCATTTTGTTATATTTCATTTACTTCTCCTATTTTTCTAATTAATTTATCTTTTACAATATTATACCCTTTATTTCTATTTTAAAATTAATTTTGTTAAAACATAAAATAGGCTTTAAGGTAATAAAAAAACTATCCTCTCTTCTAAGAGGATAGTTTTTTATTATTTTATATTATTCAACATATGTTTTTTCCAATCTCCACTTGGAATATGTTCGGCTTTTCTTTCAAAATCTATATCTTTATCCTTGTTATAGAAGTAAACAAAGCATTTTTCTTTTTCATTTGTATGAAGATTTTCAACTTCTAAAATTACTTTATGATATTCATTTTCTGGATTGCCCTCGCTGATAAAACCTTCCATTTTATCCATAGCTTTCATAGTAGATTCATAGTCAGCATCATTTATTATCATGATTTCTCCAAATATAGTTTCACCACCATGAGTAATTGCTGGGTATCCTTTATAATCCATATGATATAATCTCATATTTTCTAGTTTGGCATCTCTTTTTTCTAATACTTTACCAGCTAAATACTTATCATAGTTGAAAAATCCTTCCCTCAAACTTCCATAAACAAAAAGATTAATATTTTTCATTAGCAAATTTCTCCACCTATCGTTTTTATATCTTTATTATATAAAGTACAAGCTTCTAAACAAAGTTCTAATCCTTTTACTATTTCATCTAATGACATAAAAGGTGTATTTTTTTTGTCTATAACTTGTGAAGTCATATATGGTATGTGTATAAATCCACCTTTTATATTAGGATATTTTTTGTCTATCATATATAATATTCCGTACATTACATGATTACATACGAAAGTTCCTGCTGTATTTGATAAAGTTGCTGGTATTCCATTATCATTCATATGTTTTACCATAGCTTTTACTGGTAAATTAGAGAAATATGCAGCTTGTCCATCTTCTTGTATTATTTTATCAGTTGGTTGATTTCCTTCATTATCTTGTATTCTAAAATCATCTATATTTATGGCAACTCTCTCTGGAGTTATATCAAATCTACCTCCAGCTTGCCCTACAGATATTACAACATCTGGATTGTGAAGTTCTATTGCTTCTTCTATTGCTTTAACTGATTTGGTTTGAACTGTAGGTATAGTTATTTTTATAACTTCAGCTCCATTTATATTATCACTCACTCTTTTTACAGCTTCTTCTGCTGGGTTTACTGGTTCTCCTCCAAACGGATCAAATCCTGTTAATAATATTTTCATTATACTTCCTCCAATAATTTATACTACTTTTTTAATTAAAATCCTAAAGTATACATTAAGAATATATGTATTACTAATAATGATATCGCCACTGGAGCTTGTGCTTTTATTACTGCATTTTTATCTTTTAATTCAAGTAAAGCTGCTGGCAACATATTAAAGTTTGCAGCCATTGGTGTTAATAATGTTCCACAGTAACCTGCTGTTAAAGCAAGTAATGAACAAACTACTGGATCTCCACCTTGTGCAAATACAAATGGTACACCTACCCCTACTGTTATAACAGAGAATGCTGCGAATGCATTACCCATTATCATAGTGAATAAAGCCATACCTACACAGTAAGCTACAACACCTGCTAATATATTTCCAGATGGTATAACTCCTGATATTATTGAAGATATTTTATCTCCCACACCTGCAGCTGTAAATAATACACCTAAAGATGCTAATAATTGAGGAAGTATAGTAAATGATCCCATTGATTGGTACATTCTATTACTATCTTCTAAATATTCCATTGGTTTTGCTTTAGTTATTATAAACGTTAATATTATCGTTACTGTTGCTGATATACCTATAGCTACTGTTCCTGAGAATTCAGTAAATGTTGCTATTAACATAGCTATTATTGCTATTGCTAAAGATGGTATAAATATTTTTAAACCTAATTGTTCCGCTTTTAAATTTGTAAACGTTTCATCTAATTGTTTTAACGTTCCTATGTTTATTTGTTTAGTTGCTGATAAAATAGCTATTACAACTATTAATAAACCTATTATCGTACTTGGTATAAATTTCCCAAATATAAATATTCCTGAAAGTATCCCCCAAAATAATGCTGTACCTATTCTTGTTTTGTGCTTAGTATCTTTTAGAGTGAATACCATTGTAATTCCCATATATAATCCTATCATCATATAGAATATTTCTAATAAAACATTTGAAAGTTGTGTCATATCCATTATGCTGCACCTCCTACATTGTTTCTAGAAGTATATTTCTTTTTTAACTTTATATCTAATAATATAGCTCTACCTACCCATAGTACTAATGCTATTACTGCTACTGGTATAGCTACTTTTGATAATTGTAGAGTATCTACATTCATTCCTAATCCTTCTAATGTAGAAGCTATTAGAAGTATTCCCGAATTTGCCATGAATACGTTTTGACCAAAGAAGTTTCCTATATTATCTGAAGCTGCTGAATAAGCTTTTACTTTATCTAAATCTTCTTCATCTAATTCTCCATATTTAGCAATTGCTGCACCTTCTGCCATTGGACTTACTAAAGGCCTAACAAATTGTGGATGTCCTCCTAAAGTAACACCCATACCTATAGTTGTTTCTCTTATAAATGCATATCCACTAAGTAATATACCTGTAGATAATCCTTTAGCCTTTTTAATAAGCATTACTGCTTTTGCTTTCAATCCATATCTTTCACATAAACCTATTATTGGAACCGTTAACATGAATAAACACGTAGCTCTATTTGCCATGAATCCTTCTCCTAAAGTTCCTAGTATATCTAATATACTCATGTCTGCTACTAATCCAGTAGCTATTCCAGCTGTAACTACTACTGCTATTGTGTCTAATTTCATAGTAAATCCAGCTATTATAATTAATATTCCTATTAATTCCATACTTATTTACCTTCCTTTTTGTTTCTTGTTAGTTCCTAATTATATATGCGTATCAGGAAAATGTAAATATTTTTTCGACAAAATTTTTACAATTATCTGACAATAGAACCACATACCAGTATTTAAGCAATTTTGAATTATATGGTAATTTTAGGTAATTTCGTAATTTTAACTTTATTTTCTTATATTTTCAATAAATCAAAGTACAAAAATTCCCTAAAACCACTATTAACAGCAATTTTAGGGAATTTTACATTCAATACTTTATTCAATTTTTTATTTAAATCTTTATTAATAATTTTTTATAACTTACATATATCTATTTATTTGTTATACACTATTGCAAGATTTATATACATTACCCTGCAAATCCAAATAGTATTCCTACAATAGCAGAACCTACTATAAAGAATACTGGATGAAGTTTTTTAGTTTGTTTAACATGATTTGATAGCACATATATTACTGCTGCTAGGATTAAAGCTTTCCAATTAAATAGCTCTAATATTTTTCCACTACTTTTAAATAAATCCAATTGAAGTAGTGTCATTGTGACAACTGTCATACCAGCTGCTGCAATAAGCCCCGTAGATGCTGGGCGAAGAGCATAAAAAGCTGCATCTACATATTTATTTTCTCTAAAAGATTTTAAGAAATAAGATATTATAATGATGATTATAATAGAAGGTGTAACAAGTCCTATGGTTGCTATTAATGCCCCCCCTACTCCTGCTGTTGTAAATCCTACATATGTAGCCATGTTTACACCTATTGGACCTGGTGTTGATTCAGAAACTGCTATCATATCTGCAAGCTGACCTGATGTAAACCATCCCGTTTTATCTGCCATATCATAAAGGAAAGGAAGAGTTGCCATTCCCCCACCTACTGCAAATAAACCAGTCTTAAAAAACTCAAAAAATAACTGAAGGTAAATCATTCAGACTTCCCCCCCAATTCTTAATTACTATACCTGCTATTGCTGTAATTACTATAAATAATATTGGCGATAAATCAGTAAGTACAGATCCTAAAAATACACCAATAAATATAATAAGCGTTGCTTTATCTACAACAGAACTTTTCCAAAGTTTCATTACAGCATTAAGTATAAGAACACATACGCAAACTCTTACTCCAGCAAATGCATTTTTTACTATTGCTAAATCTGAAAAATTGCTAATAAATGCTGCTATTGCTGTAATTATTATAAGAGAAGGTGTTACAACTCCTAATGTAGCCATTATACCGCCTAATAGTCCTTTATTTTTTTGTCCTATAAATGTTGCCGTATTTACTGCAATTACTCCTGGAGTACATTGACCTATGGCGTAATAGTCCATAAGTTCATCATCTTCAGCCCAATTATTTTTCTCTACAATTTCCCTTTGTAAAATTGGAAGCATAGCATATCCTCCACCAAAGGTAAGTACCCCCACTTTTGCAAATGCAATAAATAAGTTAATTATTTCTTTCATACATTGCCTCCTATTTGTCTATTTAACAAACTGCTTTCTTTTAGATGAAGATAGTATATCCATTTCTTCTCTATATTTTGCCACAGTTCTTCTAGCTACTGTTATGCCTTCATCTTTTAATAATTTACATATTTTATCATCACTTAAAGGCTTTAATTTATTTTCTTCACTTATAAACTCTTTTATCATATTTTTTATTCTAGTACTTGATGTTCCTTCTTCTTCCTCACTTTGTATAGCTGTACTAAAGAAATATTTAAATTCAAACAAACCAAATGGTGTCAACATATATTTACTATTTATGCCCCTACTGATAGTAGATTCATGATATCCAAGGTCTGTAGCTATATCTTTTAACTTCATGGGTTTAATAAACTTAATTCCTTTGTTAAAAAATTCTTCCTGCTCTCTTACTATTACTTCTGCAATTTTTAATATAGTGCTTTTTCTAGTTTCTATATTTTTTAATAGATTAAGAGCATGGTTAAGTTTATCTTTTATAAATTCTTTAGCACTTTCATCTGATGTAGAACTATTTAGTACACTTTTATAATAATTATTTATACATAAATGAAAACTTCCCTTATCATTCATGTATACAATAAATTCCCCATCCATTTTTCTTACTACAACATCAGGTTGAATATAAACAGGTTTTTCATTACTACATAATCTTCCTGGTTTAGGATCAAATTCTTTAATTTTTTCAATATATTCCACACAATCTTCTATACTTATATTATATTTTTTACTTATTAATTTTATTTTGTTTTCACCTATTAAATTTAAATCTTCTATGATAATAGATCTTAAAATATCATCATTTATGTTTTTGTTTTCCATTTGAATCAATAAACATTCACTAAGGTTTCTAGCCCCTATCCCGCTAGGTTCTAATTGCTGAATATACTTTAAACATTTTTCAAAATAATCATTATCTATTTTTAACTGCTTAATTATGAATTTACCCTCAGTTCCTAAGTATCCATCCTTATCTAAGCAATCAACAATATACTCACAAACTTTCTTTTCTTCATTATTTAGTTTAAAAAAAGCTAATTGATTTTTAGCGTAATCATATAAATTGCTTTCATATTTAGCCAGATTTTCTAAAGAAAAATCATTATCCAAATCATAGTTTTTTATATTGTAGTTTTTGTTGTCAATGTTTTTCGCAAATTCCTCCCAATCTATATCCCCCTTACTCTCCATCTCTAATACAGGATTTTCTTCTGCTTCTCTTTTTATTTCATCTTCTAATTCCAAATTACTCATATTTAAAATATCAAGGGATTGTTTTAATTGAGTTGTCAGAACGAGTTTTTGTGTTTGAATTATGTCTAATCTATTATTTAAGTTCATACTGTATTATCCCCTTTTCAACATTTGCAATAATTATTCACAATTTATTATTTGTAAATTTAAATATCTAAATCCATTATAGTTAATATATTTCAACACTTCAATAAATCTTTATCACTTATTTCAACAATTTCCGTGTATAATTAAACTTGTAATATATAAATTTATTACAACAAATAATTTAAGGAGGTTATATGAAAACTTTATGGCAATACACATTAAAATATAAGTATCAATTTTTATGTAGAATAATAACCATCTCTTTAGTAGCTCTAGCAAGTATTTGTTTCGACTTTCTAATGGGATTTATAGTAGATATATTCGCAAGTGGTGATAGTAGTAAGTTTATGACTATAACTGTTGCCAGTATATCTCTTATAGTAATTATGTTTTTAACAGAATATATAGATGGCCTTGTTATGTCTTCTTATATAAAAAATACTGTAAATTATTTAAGAACAGATATTTTTTCAAAAGTAATAAATAAGGATATAAAAGATTTTTCATTGGACAATAGTGGAAAGTATATTTCAATATTGTATAATGATATAAAAATTATTGAAGATAGCTTTTTTAATAATCTTTTCCAAGTTATATCGTGCATTATATCTTTTACAATTTCTTTAGTTGTATTATTTTCAATTAGTCCAAGTATAGTTATTTTTATTTCTATTTTTGGAGTTTTAGGATTTGTAATACCAAACGCCTTATCAAAAAAATTAGTGATTCAAAAAAGTGAGTACTCAGAAAATTTAGAACAAGTTACGTCTATTACAAAAGATTTATTTTCTGGTTTTGAAGTAATTAAAGGATTTAATATCAGTAAGAAAATTAATGAGATTTTTAGTACTGCATCTAATAATGTGGAAACTTCTAAGAAAAAATACTCAGTCTTAGAAGCTATCATTAGAGGATTTTCATTATCTTTCAGTGTTACGATTTACCTTGGTGTTCTCCTTCTCGGAGGATATCTAATGTATAAAAAAAGTATAACTGTTGGTACTGCTATAATAATTATTCAGTTAAGTACTCATATCGTTGGCCCAGTAAAATTAAGTATTTCTTTAATAAATCAAATTAGATCAGTATCTCTTATAGCAGATAAAATAGAAACTATTTTGGAGGATACTAAAGACAGCTTTGAAAATACTAGTTTAAATGATTTCGAAGGCTCCATAGAGATTAAAAACCTTGATTTTTCTTATAATGAAGAAAGAAAAGCATTGGATAATATTAGTTTAAATGTAGATAAAAATAAGAAGTATGCTATCGTTGGAGAAAGTGGATCTGGAAAAAGTACTTTAATAAAACTTCTTATGAGGTATTATAATGATTACGATGGAAGTATAATTGTAGATAATCACGATTTAAGAAATATTTATAGCTCCGATTTATATAAAAATATGTCTATGATTCAACAAAATGTATTTATGTTTGATGATAGCATAAAAGAAAATATAAGACTTTATTCAAATCATAGTGATGAGGATATTATAAATGCCTGTGAAAGATCTGGTTTAACAAAATTAATTCATAGATTGCCTGAAGGAATTAATTCATTAGTCGGTGAAAATGGTAATAAATTATCAGGTGGAGAAAAACAAAGAATTGCAATTGCAAGAGCCTTAATTAATAATACTCAAATATTAATATTAGACGAATCTACTTCTGCTTTAGATAATGAGACAGCTTATAATTTAGAGAACTCACTATTAACTTTAAATGATTTAACTTTAATAACTGTCACACATAAATTAATAAAGAGTATTTTAATTAATTATGATGAAATCATAGTAATGAAAAATGGTAGGATTATAGAAAAAGGTAATTTCAATGAATTATTAAATATTAAAGGATATTTCTACAGTTTATATACAATCCAAAACGATAATTAAATATCATAAATACTAAAAAAGGTTGAATCATTCCGATTCAACCTTTTTATATATTAAGCAATAATTTTATTTATAAATTATTCTATTACTGCTTTAGGCTCTTTCTTTAAATTTTTCATTGCACCAGATATCATACTAGCTCCAGTATAAACTAAAACTGCCATAACTACCCACTTTAATGTTTCTATAGGCAATGATTTAACTATGAAAGCTGCTACAAATACACCAACTGCTCCACATAAACTTAATACTAATGATGCTTTTCTTGGGTAAGCACCTTCTTTTATAAATTTAACAGAAGATACTGGTTGTAACATTGCACAAGATCCCATCATTATTGGGAATGTAACTTGTGGTGATAGTCCTAAGAAGTAAGTTAATGCCATACATGGTGCAAATAATCCAACACCAGCTGTCATTAATGCTCCAAGGATTGCGTTGCCCACAACACCTACAGCTAATTTAACTCCAGAAAGTCCTATTGCTTCTCCACCTCCTGGCATGTATCCCATTTTACTACAGAACATTAAAACTGCAGTAGCTAGAAGTGCTAATCCCATTACTAATTGTATTTTTGATTCATCCATCTTAGCTATTATTCCTGCTCCTATGTATGAACCTATAGCTGCAGCTATTAACATTGAAAATAATGTTAAAGGGTCTACCTTTATAACTGTAGTAAATATAAATGCTTCACACATAACTGGTAAGCAACATCCAACATTTAAAAATCCTGGAAGTTCTTTATCCTTTATTCCTATTTTAAAGAATTTGTTTGCTGCTACTATAATTGCGAATGAACCGATACCTAATGTATCGAAGAAGTTAGCTACCCATCCTAAGGCTCCAACTTTTACCACAGAAGTATCATCTAATTCTCCTGCTTCTTTTACTTGTCTATAATCTTTAAAGAATGTGTAATAATAAACACCCATTAAAGATAATAGAATTCCTCTTAATGCTAATAACATCTGTTAATTCCCCCTAAAATTTATCTTTTTATTATATAGTATAATAATTAGTTCGACAACATTTTTTATCTGTCAAACATTTACATATTAATTATAGTAATTTGTTAAATAATCTTCAATCAATTGATTAATATTTACATAAATCTATTTTTTAATGTAAAAAAACTTTAGTAAGAATTATTGATATCATTACATTATGGAAATTTATGTATATTATAAATATAATTCAGCAATAAAAAATATGCCACGATAAATCATGGCATATCCTTATTATAATATTTTAATTATTTATTCTGCTTGTGTACTTTTACTAGCCTTGTTAGCAGCTACTAACATAGATGCAGATGTGTAGAATATAACAGCTATTACTAACCAAGTTAATACATCCATTGGTAAATTACTAACAAACTTCGCTGCTATGTATACACCTACTGCTCCAGATAAAGCTATTATTAAAGCTGCTTTTCTTGGATAAGCACCTTCTTTTATAAATTTAACTGAACCAACTGGCATTAATGTCGCACAAGATCCCATCATTATTGGGAAAGCAACTTGTGGATTCATTCCTAAGAAATAAACTAATGCCATACATGGTGCGTATAGTCCTATACCAGCAGACATTAAAGCTCCAAGTATAAAGTTACCTACTACACCTATAACTAATTTAATTCCAGAAAGCCCTATTGCATCTCCACCACCTGGCATTAATCCAAGTTGTTTTAATAACATTAATATAGCAGTTATTAATAAAGCAAGACCCATAACTTTTTGAACTTTTATTTCATCCATTTTAGCTATTACACCAGCTCCAAGATATGAACCTAAAGCTGCTGCTGCAAGCATAGATATTAATGTTACTGGTTCAACTTTTATAACTGTAGTGAATATCACCGCCTCACACATAACTGGAATAGTATCAGCAACATTTAATAATCCTGGAAGTTCTTTATCTCTAACTCCCATTTTCATAAATTTGTTTAATGCAACTGTCGGCGCAAATGATCCTATACCTAATGTATCAAAGAAGTTTGTAGCAAATCCTATAAATCCTGCTTTTCCTACACTTACATCATCTAATTCACCTGCTGCAGATACTTGTCTGTAGTCTCTTATGAAGAAAAATCCATATACAGACATTAAAACTGCCCAAATAACTCTAATAATATTTACCATAATATGATTCCCCCTATTTTTCTTTTGTTATTATTGCATCTATAGTTGAAATCTTAATTAAGTTATAGAATTAGATGCTATTTTAATATAAAACCATATTTAACTGGGTCTTCATCATCTATAACAAAGTGATTGAATCCTGTTATATATGCTGCTGCAGTTATTTCAGGTCTTACCGCATCAAATTCACCAACTTTATCAAGACCTACTATCTTACCTTTGAATAGAGTTCCTAATATACTTTCGTATACGAAATCTTCTCCCTCTTTTATTTCACCTTTTGCATATAAAGTAGCAAGTTTAGCACTTGTACCAGTTCCACATGGAGATCTATCCACTTGTCCTTGACCAAATATAACTACATTTTTGTAAGTTGCCTCTGGATGAGTAGGATCATCATATATTTCAACTAAATCAACTGTTTTTATATGATCTAAAGTTGGATGTTGTACAGGTATTTCTCTATTTACTATCTCTCTCATTTCCATACCTATATTGTTTAATAATTGAGTATTTTTAGGCTCAACTTTAACTCCAAACTGTTTTGCATGAACTATTGCAAAGAAGCTTCCTCCAAACGCTATGTCAAATTTTATCTTTCCATATGGAGCCATTTCTATTTCACAGTCTCTCTTGTATAAGAATGCTGGAACATTTACGAAAGAGACTTCTCTAACTTTACCATCAACTATTTTAGCTTCTGCCTCTATCATTCCTGCTGGAGCTTCCATTCTAACATGAGTAACTGGTTCTACCATTTCTACCATACCTGTTTCTATAGCCGCAGTTATAGCACCTATTGAACCATGTCCACACATGTTTAGGTATCCTCCACCATCCATGAATATGATACCGAAATCAGCAGTTGGATCACAAGGTTGAGTTATTATTGAACCGAACATATCATTATGTCCTCTTGGCTCTAACATTATAGCTGTTCTTAAGTGATCTAAATTTTCTTCTAAGTATGCTTTTTTCTCAGCCATAGTGTTTCCTTTTATGTTAGGAATTCCTCCTGTAACTATTCTTGTAGGTTCTCCCATAGTATGAGAGTCAATTGCTTGAATGCTTCTTGAAAATTTCATTTGCCTGTTCCCCCTAATATCATTATTAAAATAAATACTCATAATATATTTATTAAATTAATCTATGATAAACAGATAAAAAAACGGTTTCACCGCTATGTAAATACTCCCTTATTTTAATCAATTATAATTAAAACATATATACTTAGCTTGAATACCATTCCTATAAAAAAAGTAAATTTTTCATTCATTTATCGACCCATTTTTACATTTAATCTATTTATCTATCTTCATTATAATTAATTAATTTAAAGTATTCAACAGAATTATTACTTTTTTAAATAATGCTTTTTTATTACAAAAAATATATGCCATATGTAGAAAATACGGCATATATTTATATATATTTTTTAGATTTCACTTATCATTTTTTCTATATTTTACATTCTCATTATTCATTTTATTATACAATTATTATTTTTCATTTTCTTCTGAACCTTTATCCTTATTCGCTGAAATTAACATAGATATAGATGTATAGAATATTACTGCTATTACTAACCATCTTAATATATCTAGAGGTAATGACTTAACTATATAGGCCGCAATAAATACACCTATAGCTCCAAATAATCCAAGTAATAAAGATGCTTTTCTAGGATAAGCTCCTTCTTTAATAAATTTAACTGAGCATACTGGCATTAAAGTTGCACAAGACCCCATCATTATTGGAAATGCTACTGCTGGAGACATTCCTAAGAAGTAAACCAAAGCCATACATGGTGCATAAAGACCTATACCAGCTGTCATTAATGCCCCTAATATAAAATTACCTACAATACCAATGATTAATTTTCCGCCTGTAAGACCTATTGCCTCACCACCACCTGGCATTAAGTTTAATGCACTTAATGTCATTAAAATACCTGTAACTAATAATGCAAATCCCATAACTTTTTGTATTTTTGTTTCATCCATATTAGAAATTATTCCGGCTCCTAACCATGATCCTATTGCAGATGCAGCTAGCATTGTAACTAATGTTACTGGTTCAACTTCTATTACTGTTGTAAATATCACCGCTTCACACATAACTGGTAAAGTGTCACCAACATTTAATAACCCTGGTAAATCTTTATCTCTTACTCCCATTTTTAAGAATTTATTAAATGCTACTGTTGGCGCGAAGGATCCTATTCCTAAAGTATCAAAGAAATTAGTTATAGCCCCTACTACTCCTACTTTTGGTACACTAACTTCGTCCAATTCACCGGCTGCTTTAACTTGTTTGTAGTCTTTAATAAATACATAGTAATAAAATGCCATTAGTATAGCCCAAATAACTCTTACAAAGTTTAACATACTATTTCCCCTCCCTAACATTTTTATAGTTGAATCCTAATTCCAGAACTTAAAACTAACGTATTTCAAATTATAGAATGCTCACTATATATTATTAATTGAGTGATATTTTTAGAATTATTTATTTAACAATATACATAATACATTTAAAATAGAAAAAACCTTCTTTGCATCGACTAACAAAGAAGGTTTATATATAATTAGCTTGCCTTACTAACTATTTCTTTATTTTTATTTTCTTTTTTCTTTGACATAAAGTAAGTTAAAAATCCATAGAATCCTGACCCACCAACTAAATTACCTAGCGTAACAAATAACAGACTGTATAATGCATTCGATACTGTAACGTCATTTGATACTGGTGATAATAAACAAACTAATAAAGTAGTCATATTTGCTATACAGTGTTCAAATCCACTAGTTACAAATGCAAATATTAATAAAAATACTATTGCTATTTTAGCCATTTCATCTTTTGTTTTATAAGCAGCAAGAACTGCTGCGCAAACTAATATATTAGCTAAAATCCCTCTACAGAATAATTGTAGTGCTGGTGCTGCAACTTTATAAGCTCCACTATAAGCAAAATAATCCATTGTATGACCACTAGCTGCAAATCCTGTACCTACAAATAAAAGTGATACAATTATAGCACCTAAAAAATTTCCAAAATAACTATATCCCATTATTCTGATTCCATCTTTTACACTTGTAGCTTTTGCTAGACTTCCCATAGTCATTATCATTGTATTACTTGTAAATAATTCATATCCTAATACTATAATAGCGCTTAGTGCAAATGAAAACGACATCCCAACCACTATTTTTGTTGCTGGAGAATGTACAGCGTGTAGTTGCCCACCTATAGTGAATATTAATATACAACCAAGTCCTATAAATATTCCTGCAAATATTGATAATACCAAGTATTTTACCTTACTCTCATTTAGCGTATTAATTTTATCCTCTGCTTTATGAGCTAATAATTGAATTGTTTCTTCATTCATTACCTATGTCTCCTCTTCATTATTTATTCCGTTTTGTATCCTGTATACAGCATTGACTATTTTATCATATCGATATGCTTTATTAAAATAGAAACATAAATTTAATATGGAAAATTTTCCTTATATTTATTAAATTTATATATATTTCTGCTAATTTTTGTTTTATATGATTATAGCTACTTATCTTTTTAGTAAATTCACCTTGGACAATTTAATAGTATATACAATTGTTACTACTTTCTCAAAGTCATCTACCATATTAAATAAACCTCCTATTTTATATACCTTTTTGATTATACTAGCCTTGCTAATATCCTTATAATAAAAAGGGTTGTATCTAAATGAGAATTTTATCATTTAGATACAACCCTTTACTTAATATTATTCACTTATGAATTTTGCTTCTATTAATAATGCTCTAGACTTTTCTAAATTAGCAGAACTAACAAGTACTATAGGTCCAGTACAACCCATTCCACTTTCAGCATAAATTTTATTTCTCCATAAAACTTCTACTGCATCTTCTAAATCCATTACATCTATTCCAGATATTTGCTCTGTAACAACTTCTTTTTCTGGTGCTTCTACTTTTTCTTCAGATGTTGCAGTTAATTCTGGCTTAGATTTTTTTAGCCCTTGTAAAACTTCATTAAATCCAGCCTTTTCAACTTTTGCAAATTCTTCTTTTGATATATTGTGAACATCATTATTTACAAGTTCAGCTGCAAACTTGATTGCACCTTCTATAACTGGAGCACCTGATGCTCTTGATATGATCATTATTAATTTATTAAAATCTTTACCTATTCCTGGTCCATATCCATATCCTACAGATTCATATTTTCCACCTGAGTTATAAGCAGAGAACATTTTTATTAGTAGGTTTCCTGTCAATGAATCAGTAACCATTACGTCAGCTGATGCTGTCATTAAGTCGTTACCTCTCATAACAACTCCACCATCCGCTCTATCAGACTGTGCAAAGTTTATATCATAACCTCTTTCTTTTAATTCCTTAAGAGCTATTTCAACTTGTCTAGCTCCATCTACATTAGCTATTCCTACAGTTGGATTCTTAATACCACAAGCCTTTGCAGTTATTATTCCATAAATAGCATTTTTAACCATACCTTCCACTCTATCAGCAGAAGAAGTTCCTGTGGTAGTTGCTATAAACATTTCTCTTCCTTTTTCAGGAGTTATTACTCTACCTACTGTAGAAACTCCTATTGGGAATGGATAGTGCATAGTTACTGCTGCATCAACTTTATTGCTATCTAAAAGATTTTCCATTATTTCATGAGCTTCTTTTTCACAATCTGTTTTAACATGCTTTAATCCCTCGGCACTTTCACTACCTATAGTAGTAACTGATATATTTGATTTAATAGCTTTTAAAGCTCCTTCAATTACATTTACTTCACCATGTTCACTTCCTATAGTAGTTATTGCTACTTTTGGTATTTTAATATCAGCCGCTTCACCTTCTTCTAAATCTTGGAATTTCTTAGATGAGTTTTCTTCTATTACAAATGATATACCATCAAATAGATTTGTCATTCTTCCCAGGAATAAACTTCCTTTACCAATTATCATAGCATTTTTAACTTTGCCATTCATTATATCTTCTCTAGCAAATCCTAGATAAGGCACTCCTGATGGTATATGCCCTTGAGTTGGAGCCCAACCTACCATACCATGATTTTGTATAAATAAAGGTAATTCTTTTCTATCTAAGTTACCCATCTTAACAGCTAGTGCACCTATCATTTTGTAGTTAGCATTAGGTACATCTCCAGCTCCAGCTGGTTTAGTTATATCTGGGTTTTGCATTTCTGCTGAATATTTTTGTATATCAGTTATCTTAAGTCCCGCTTTTTCAAGTGGTTTACTAACTAATGAAGTTATTACTGCTTGAGGAGAAGAGCCAGTTCCAACAGTATGACGTCCTACAATATCATTTCTTATTTCTGGGCTTTCACCATCATTTTCACTTACTAATACTGCAAATCCAGCAACCATATCTTCAAGTATTGGCATACCTTTTTTCACATGGTCTTTACCATTCATTCCAAGTTTGGCAGTGGAACCACCAGCACAAACTATTACATTTTTAAATGTACCACTTTTAACTAATGCGGCCGCATGAACCATAGCATGAGCAGGTCCTGCACAGAATCCTCTAACATCTGATCCTGTAGCGTTATTTAATCCTGCTATTTCAGCAGCAGCTTTTGCAAAGTTTCCTCCACCTCTTTGATTCATGTCACCACATGCTTCTTCACAACAATCTATAACATAATCTATGTCATCTTTATTAATATCATATTTATCAAGCATATTCATTATAGAGAAAGAGCAAGATGCTTTTGACACTAAATTTTCAAATAAAACATGAGCAGATAAATTTTGATCAACATCATGAGCATTTTTAACACAACCTACAATCTTTCCATCATTGTATAAAGGCTCTGCATGCTCTTCTTCTATAAATTTCTTTATTGTGTCTATATCTTCGCCTTCCTTAATTTGTTCAACTAAGTTAGATGAAATTAATTTATTTTCACTTAATAATTTTTTACTTAAAGATGCAAAGTTTTTTTCTAATTTAACTAAATCAAATACATCACATATTTGCATTAATCCTATAAACTCTTCTTGCGGCATTATTTCTCCAAACTTACCGTATTTACTTGCATTTGGAGCTTCTTTATCATACCAAGGCATTGCATATTTTGATAATTCATCTGGAGTTATATTTCCTATATAAGCTTGATTTGGTGGGTATTTTATCACCTCATCATAAGTTCTTATATGATCTTTTAACACTTTTAAATACTCAGAATCTGGATTAACTACTCTCTCAGTAGTTTGAGTAGTCCCGTTATGAATTACCATATCAGGAGTATGAGCAAGTATGTATCCTGCTGCTTTTAATACACTATTCATAGTTTTCCCCCTATTTTTAAAGTAGCTAATCGATATGAGTGTAAAGCTCTCATTATCGATTAGCTAAATTATTTTAATATTTACACATATTCTTAATATTTACAGAATTGTTCTCTTATAGATGTCATTTCATTTACTATATCATCAACATCTAATACCATTTCCATCATACCTATTTGCTCGTCATAAACGCTAGCATCAAATTCTTCTTTTACTTGTGGTTCACAAGCATGGTATACTTGAAGTCCTAACTGGACTCCTGTCAATGGACCTGCATATGTTGGGTCACCTGCAGTTACAGTTTCTGCAGCAAGACCTGCAGCTTCACCCTCTGCAGCACCTAACATAACAACAACATTTTCACAACCAAATTCTTCAGCAAATTCTTTTACTCTTTTTTGGTTTTCTAGGTCCATTGCTCCAGCAGCAGTTCAGACAAAGCATTCAGTTGAAGAGAAAACTACCTCTCCACCAGCTGTCTTAACACATTCTTCTATTGCTGGACCAGGAATACCATCTCTGTCACCAATAATGATGACTTTCTTATTTTCTAATATACTCATTAGAAATACCTCCTGTCCTTATTTTTATTTTATATTTAACAATAGATGCATAGATGATTTTTTGTTATGCAACCACTGTCCTTATAAACCAAATGATCTTATTCTATAAATATTTTAATTAACGGATATGTCGTTGGCTCCATATTTATAAGTATTTTTTTATCATTGCTTCTATGTTCTCTTCAGTTGCATCTTCTTTAACTACTTCATCAACTTTAGCTCCATCTTTGTATATAGCAATAACTGGTAAACCTAATATTTTTTCACTTATAGCAAGTCTTCTTGCCTTAGTTGTATTTAATTTAGTGAACTTTAATTGCTCTCCATATTTTTCGCTTAAAGCCTCAACTGTAGGCATTAAAGCTGCACAAGGCTCACAACCATCACCAAAGAAATCTACTAATACATATCCTTCACTTTCAAGTACTTCAGTTTTAAAAGTATTTTTATCAACTACTAACATTTTCTCTCCTCCATTATTCTAAAGATTCTATATATTTTTCAGCTTGAACAGCTGCTATAGCACCATCTGAAGTTGCTGTTACTACCTGTCTTAGAGACTTAACTCTAACATCTCCAGCAGCAAACACTCCATCTATATTTGTCTTCATATTTTCATCTGTAACTATATATCCATTTTCTAGAGTTAAGATGCCTTTGAATAAATCAGTTTTTGGAAGATATCCAATAAATCCAAATAATCCAAATGTCATATCTTCTTCATCTGCTTCTATAGTTGTTGATTCTCCTGTTTTTACATTTTCAACAACCATAGAACTTAAGATTCCATCTCCATTTACCTCTTTAACTACAGTATCCCACATGAACTTTATCTTCTCATTTTTAAAAGCCTTATCTTGTATAGATTTAGCAGCTCTAAGTTCATTTCTTCTATGAATTATTGTTACACTTCTTCCGAACTTAGTAAGATACATTGCTTCTTCTACAGCTGTATCTCCACCACCAACTACATATACATCAAAGTCTTCAAAGAAAGATCCATCACATGTTGCACAATATGAAACCCCTTTACCTATATAATCTTTTTCATTTTTGCAACCTATAGGTCTTGATGAAGCTCCTGTAGCTATAATCACTGTTTTAGCTTTATATTCATCTTTTTTTCCTTTTAGTTCTTTTATAGAACCTTCCAATGATACAGATTCTATTTCATCATAAACAACCTCAGCTCCAAAATGAAGTACTTGTTTATGCATTCTATCTATTAATGAAGGACCAGATTCACCTTCAATGCAACCTGGGTAATTTTCTACTTCAGAAGTTAGAGCTATTTGGCCACCTTCTTTTTTCTTTTCAATTACTAGAGTATTTAGTCTTGCCCTCCCTGCATATAATGCAGCTGAAAGCCCTGCTGGACCTCCACCAATGACGATAACATCATATACTTTACTCATTATATTCCCTCCGTATTATCTATAATTTCTTTTAATTCTTATTCAAATACAGTTTGGTCTTCAACTTCAGTTTGTAAAGCTTTTAATGCTTTTTCAACTAAATGTCTTCTTATTTTTTGCTCTTCCTCTAATGGCAATGCTGGATTTCCAAGAGGATGAGGTATTGCTATAGTTGGTACTATTCTATTAGCTCCAACTGTTAAAGAAATAGGCACTACTGTGCACATATGCACTACTGGTATTCCAGCTCTTTCTATTTCTTTTACCATCGTTGCACCGCAACGAGTACAAGTACCTCATGTACTAGTTAGAATTACAGCATCAACACCGTCAGCCACCAATTCTTTTGCTATTTCAGCAGCATACTTCTTAGCATTTGCAACTGACGTTCCATTACCAACTGTTGCATAGAAGTATTGATGTAGACTACCTATTTCACCTTGCTCCTCAAATTCTCTAAGTACATCAACTGGTAAAACTCTGTTTGGATCTTCATTTGCATAGACTGGATCATATCCACCATGTGCAGTTTGATGATCTTCACTACTTAACTTCTTAAATGAACTTATATCGTATATTCCAAATTTAGAAGCACTTGAAGACTCTATATGATCTGGGTTTCCTTTTGGAACTATACCACCAGAAGTAACTAAAGCTATTTTAGCCTTGCTTATATCTTTAACTGCTTTATTTGGCTCTACTCTATCAAAATCAGGCATTGGGTATTCAGTTGTGAATTCCTCACCTTTTAATTTTTTGATCAACATATCTACAGCTCTCTTAGATCCTCTTTCTTTATCGAAGAAGTTCTTTCTTATACCATTTGGCATATATCCTTCTTCAACAGATGCACCTATTTCTTCACCTTTAGCAAGCTTAAGTGCAAGAGGAGCCATAACTTTAACTGCATCTCTCATTCCTACTGCTGAGTTTCTAGTAGGTACCATATAAACTTTATCCTTGAACATATCTGCTCCTGGGTTTTCTACGTACATCCCTGTTAATGAAGGTATTCCTAGCTCTTCTTTAACTGCAACAGCTATAGTTCCACAAGCAACACCATATCTTCCTGCATTAAATGCTGGACCTGCTATAAACACATCTGGATTATATTTCTTAACCATATCTAAAACTTCTTTTTTAGCTTCTTCAAGATTTTCGTTGAAATATGAGTCCCCACATATTACTGTAGCTACTATTTCAGCTTCTCCTTTAAATGCTGCTTTAAATGCAGCCCCTGGCCCAACTATTCCCTCTCTAACTTCAGGTTTAACATGAGCCATTTCTTCTCCACCTATTTGTGCGAAAAATTGATTTATATATTGAACAACTTTTATCATCTTCAAACCCCCTTTCAACTATCTAGCGCTTAATTTATTAAATCCAAGTTCATTAGTCGCTCCAGTTATTACTTGAAGCTCTGCAACAATTGAACCGTCTGGTTGTAAACTTCCATCAAATCCACCAGCTATAACGTCAGCCACTTCTGCATAACCAATAACTTTATCCATTGGAGGAAGAGTAACTACCATATTTGCATTACCTCCTGTAACAACTGCAGTTGCTAGAGGATCAGCATCAGCTAATGATTGAGATTTTCCATCTCTACCAGCATATTCATCAGTAACTATAACTGTCTTTATTCCCTTTTCTTCTATCTTCTTACAGTTCATTATTAAGTCAGTATCTGGGTTTCCGAATCCTTCTTGAGTTATAACTACACCGTCAACGCCTAAGAACTCAGCTAATTTAGCACTCCAGTTAGAAGATCTTTCTTTATCCGCAAGATAAACGTTTTCATTTGTTAAAATTACCCCAACAAAGTTTAACTCTTTACCGTGCTTTTCAAATAAATCATGTATAACTGGATTATTTAAATGATGATAAGTTGTATTTTTGTCACATGCAGAAACACAGTTACCACTTACAACTGCACCGTCCATTACTTCTGTTGGATAAATTAAAGTAGATATAGTTTTCTTAGCATCTACTCCATATACATAAGTGTCATGTAATAAGCCTTGAGTTTGAAGCATATAAACATAAGCTACTCTTGGTAATTCAGGATATTTTTTATATCCTTCTATTATAGAGTCTGTTTCATAAACTTCTACTTCATCTGGAGTTATATCTTTTGCTAACTCTCCTAAATATATTGCTGCTTTATATCCAGCATATCTTACAGCTTCTTCGTGATTATGTTGTTTTAATCCATCAACTGGTTCACAAACAACTACTAAATTATTTAATTGTGAGAATGGTGTATATTTAGCACCTTCACCATTCATATCTATTATCCCTTCTTGGAAGCCTACTATTTTTCCTGTTGTAACTACAGCAGATCCTTTAAGTACATTAGTTTTTCCGCTACCTACAGTAGTAACTTTACTAATCATACCTGGGAATATTCCTCCTGGTCCTTCAACCTTAACTCTTGGTTCTATAACATCTTTAACTGGCATAATACGAATACTATCCCCTGGTTTAGCTATTTCTAAATCTACTGATTTAATATTTTCGTCTTCCATTAATAAGTCAATTAATTCTTGCTTATTAACATAAATAACTCCATCTTCTACTTTTGAAACATCAGAAAAACATATGTCTTTAATTTTTACATATCCTAATTCTAATCTCAAAAAAATCACCTCCATAAATTTTATTACTTGAGCTAGGTATTTATTTAAAAGCACCATAAGCGCTATTAAAGCACATTACTATTTGCATAAAATAATCTTTTCTACTAAATACATTACATCTACATTTTTATTTTGAAAATTTTTAGCAAAGAGCATTTTCAATTATTGATAAATCTACAATTTTAAAATCTGCAATTATTTTATCTGTTAATTCAACAGTATAATCTTTATCTTTCTTAAACTTGTCGTATGCCATAATTGCATTTTCAATAATCATTAAAGATTTGTAATCTAAGGATTTTTTATAATCAGATATTAAGATTGATTTAAATGGAGTCTCATTAGGTTTTATGCTACTAGATAGAGGATGAGTCAAAAGCACATGACCTTCATGTACCCTGTCTCTTACATAAAGTAAGATTTCTCTAAAGGAACATTCTTTGTAATAGATTTTATAATCATTTTTAAATTGTTCATAAACTTTATCGTTGTTAGTTATTATCATATATTTATCCCCCAGAATATCTCTTTTTTGCAATAAAATAGCAGAAAGCTACCCTAGCTTTCTGCTCTGTATTTAACCTGAGAGTTTTCCTCTAATTATATAGAGTTGCCCCTTCGGTGCATAAATATACCGATAAAACTTAATGATGTCTGCTTTCCAGAGTTAAGTCGTACTACGGTCCTTTTGCCTGAGAGTATCCCCAATATTCGCTTTATATTGGCTTATTCCTTCGGCGCTTTTTATAAGTCTCTCCCGTAATAGTCATCCTTAAATATAATAATTGTTTTATTATTTTGTCATTTTAGTTTTATGTCTAAATCTATAGTTTTTTTCTATTTCAATTAAATTATAATTAACTTTATCTATAATAAGCAACAATTTTTTTTATATTTTTCTATGTTTTTGTTTTTGTCCATATTTATTAATTATTCTATATATTTTAAGGATTACTACTTATAAATTTTTATATTTAATCTTCTAATATTTACAATATTGATCTCTAATAGTAGTCATTTCACTAACTATATCATCAACATCTAGCACCATTTCCATCATTCCTATTTGTTCATCATAAACACTAGAGTCAAATTCTTCTTTAACCTGTGGTTCACAAGCATGGTATACTCGAAGTCCTAACTGGACCCCTGTCAATGGACCTGCGTATGTTGGGTCACCAGCTGTAACTGTTTCTGCAGCAAGACCTGCTGCTTCACCTTCAGCTGCACCTAATAAAACCACAACATTTTCTGAACCAAATTCTTCAGCAAATTCCTTTACTCTTTTTTGGTTTTCCAAGTCCATTGCTCCAGCCGCAGTTCAGACAAAACATTCAGTTGAAGAAAATACAACTTCTCCACCAGCTGTCTTAACACATTCTTCTATTGCTGGGCCAGGAATACCATCTCTGTCACCAATTATGATGACTTTCTTGTTTTCTAGTATACTCATTAAAAATACCTCCTGTCCTTATTTTTATGTTTACACTGAGCAAGATGTGTGATTAACATATTTAAAAATCTTGCTCAATGTAAGCATCATTAATTTTAAAACTCTATTCAAATACAGTTTGATCTTCTATTTCAGTTTGTAATGCTTTAAAAGCTTTTGTTATAAGATTTCTTCTTATTTTCTTTTCTTCCTCTAGAGGTAATGTTGGATTTCCAAGAGGATGAGGTATTGCTATAGCTGGTACTATTCTATTTGCCCCAACTGTTAAAGAAATAGGTACTACTGTACAAATGTGTACTACTGGTATTCCAGCTCTTTCTATTTCTTTTACCATCGTTGCACCGCAACGAGTACAAGTACCTCACGTACTAGTTAGAATTACAGCATCAACACCATCTGCCACCAATTCTTTAGCAAAAGTAGATGCATATTTCTTAGCATTTGCGACTGAAGTACCATTACCAACTGTTGCATAATAGTATCTATGAAGTTCTCCTATTACACCTTGTTCTTCAAACTCTCTCATTACATCAACTGGTAAAACTCTATTTGGATCATCATTAGCATAAACTGGGTCGTATCCACCATGAGCAGTTTGATGATCTGCACTAGATAATTGTTTAAATCCTTCTAAATCATATTTACCATATTTTGATGCACTTGAAGATTCTATGTGATCTGGATTACCTTTTGGAACTATACCTCCAGAAGTAACAAGACCTATTTTAGCTTTTGATAAATCTTTAATTGCAGGATTTGGTTTTACTCTATCAAAATCAGGCATTGGATATTCAGTTACAAACTCTTCACCTTTTAATTTTTTGATTAACATATCTACTGCTCTCTTAGATCCTCTTTCACTATCGAAGAAGTTCTTTCTTATACCATTTGGCATATATCCTTCTTCTATTGATGCACCTATTTCTTCACCTTTAGCAAGTTTAAGAGCAAGTGGCGCCATAACTTTTACAGCAGCTCTCATTCCTACTGCTGAGTTTTTAGTTTCTACCATGTAAACTTTGTCTTTAAACATATCTGCTCCTGGATTTTCTACATACATACCAGTTAATGAAGGTATTCCTAATTCCTCTTTGACAGCAGTAGCTATAGTACCACAAGCAACACCATATCTACCTGCATTGAATGCTGGACCTGCTATAAAAACATCTGGGTTATATTGCTTAACCATGTCTAAAACAACTTTTTTGGCTTCTTCTAAATTTTCATTAAAGTAAGAGTCTCCACATATTACTGTAGCTACTATTTCAGCCTCCCCTTTAAATGATGCATTGAAAGCAGCCCCTGGCCCAACTATTCCTTCTCTAACCTCAGGTTTAACATGAGCCATTTCTTCTCCACCTATTTGTGCGAAAAATTGATTTATATATTGAACAACTTTTATCATCTTCAAACCCCCTTTCTACCTATCTTGCACTTAATTTATTGAACCCTATTTCATTTGTAGAACCTGTAATAACTTGAAGTTCTGCAACTATTGAACCATCCGGTTGTAAACTACCATCAAATCCACCAGCTATAATATCAGCAACTTCTGGATATCCTATAACTTTATCCATTGGAGGAAGAGTAATTAATTCATTCGCATTTCCTCCTGTAACAACTGCATTTGCAAGAGAGTCTGCATCAGCTAATGATTGAGATTTTCCATCTCTACCTGCATACTCATCAGTTATTATTACTGTTTTTATTCCTTTTTCTTCTATCTTCTTACAGTTCATTATTAAGTCCGTATCTGGGTTACCAAATCCTTCTTCGTTGATTATTACACCATCTACTCCTAAAAATTCAGCTAACTTAGCACTCCAGTTAGAAGATCTTTCTTTATCAGCTAAGTAAACATTTTCATTTGTTATTATTACACCAACAAAGTTTAATTCTTTTCCATGCTTTTCAAATAAATCATGAATTACTGGATTATTTAAATGATGATAAGTTGTATTTTTGTCACATGCAGAAACACAGTTGCCACTTACTATTGCTCCGTCCATTACTTCTGTTGGATAGATTAAAGTAGATATAGTTTTCTTGGCATCTACTCCATATACATAAGTGTCATGTAATAAGCCTTGAGTTTGAAGCATATAAACATAAGCTACTCTTGGTAATTCAGGATATTTTTTATATCCTTCTATTATTGAATCTGTTTCATAAACTTCTGTTTCATCTGGAGTAATATCTTTTGCTAAATTTCCTAAATATATAGCTGCTTTATATCCAGCATATCTTACTGCAGCTTCATGATTATGTTGCTTTAATCCATCAATAGGCTCACAAACAACTACCAAGTTATTTAGCTGGGAAAATGGAGTGTATTTTGCACCTTCACCGCTCATGTCAATAATACCTTCCTGGAAACCTACTATTTTCCCTGTTGTAACTACAGCAGAACCTTTAAGTACATTAGTTTTTCCGCTACCTACAGTAGTAACTTTACTAATCATACCTGGGAATATTCCCCCTGGTCCTTCAACCTTAACTCTTGGTTCTATAACATCTTTAACTGGCATTATACGAATACTGTCCCCTGGTTTTGCTATCTCTAAATCGACAGATTTAAGATTCTCATCTTCCATTAATAAACCAATCAATTCTTGTTTATTAACATAGATAACACCATTTTCTACTTTTGAAACATCTGAAAAACATATGTCTTTAATTTTTACATATCCTAATTCTAATTTCAAAAAATCACCCCCAAATATTTTAATTTTTAACTAGGATTTAATATATTTATTTAAAAGCACTATTAATGCTTATAAATCCATTTCATTATTAAATTTTAAATTTTTGAGATTTCTTATAAGTTGATCTGATATTTCAATAATTTTTAGAGATTCTCAATCTAAATCTCATTTATTATCGCAATATTATAGTTGATTTGCATAAAGCTTTTAGGTTAGTTTATTGATAAATGTATATTAAAACAACAAATTTTTTGCAATAAAAAAAGCAAGAAGTAAAATAGCTCCTTGCTCTGTATATAACCTGAGAGTTTCCCCTAAAAGAGTTGCCCCTTCGGTGCAATATGCTCTATCTTGTTGTAAAAATTTGCTTTCCAGAGTTAAGTCCTACTACGGTCCTTTTGCCTGAGATCATCTTTAGCACTCGCTTAGTACTAAATTATTCCTTCGGCTCTTAATTTAATAAGTCTCTCCCGCAGTAATCGTCCTTATAATAAATATATTTATTATTAGCATATTCAGTTAAAGCACAAATGTACTTAAAAGTTTTTTAAATTACCTATTAATTTTTTTATATTACTTATATTATATAAAGTTTTCCTATGATTTTCAATAAGAATTCAAACTTTTATAGCATAAATACAAAGAAAGAGTTTCCACAAAACAATTGTAAATTGTTCATTGGATAACTCCTTCTAAAGTGTGGTTAAGTCGCTAAATTAAGCTTTAAATATAGTATTACCTTCTTTCATTGTTTCCATTACTTTAATATTTCTAATATCATCTGGTTCTACTTTTAATGGATTCTTATCAAGTATTACTAAATCCGCTAATTTACCTTCTTTTATAGTTCCTTTTATATCTTCTTCAAAATATTGATAAGCTGCATTTTTAGTAACCGCTTCTAAAGCTGCAAGTGCTGGTATTCTTTGATTTTCACCTAATACTGTTCCATCTTTCATTTTTCTATTTACAGCAATCCAAATAGTTTCTAGCATATTTGGTTCTATAACTGGCGCATCTTGATGGAATGTAAATTTAATACCTTCATCTAATGCTGACTTAGCTGGAGAAATTTGACTTGCTCTTTCAAATCCAAAGTTATTAACATGTATATTTCCCCAGTGGTAAACATGAGCAACGAAGAATGACGGTATCATACCAAGTTTTTTAACCTCTGGTAATTGATCTACACCTATTAATTGAGCATGTATAATTACTGGTCTTATATCATTTGTTGCATTTAATTTTTCTCTAGCAATTTTATATTGCTCTAAGTATTGAGCTACAGCTGCATCTCCATTACAATGTGCTAAAAGTTGCATATCTTCTTTTAATGCTATCTCAATAAGTTTTTCTAATTCTTCTCCTTGCATTGTAGGATATGCTCTATATCCTTTTTCTTCTCCTTGATAATCCGTTCTCATATATGCAGTTCTTCCTTGTGGAGAACCATCTAAGAAAGTTTTAAATCCGCCAATCTTAAAGTGATTTTTATATTCTTTTATACAACCTTGCATTTTAGGGAATATTTTATCTTTTTCTCTAATATCAGCATAACCTATATAATCTAGTTTTAACATTTTAGCATTTGATATGTAGGCTAAAAGGTCTGCAAGCATTGGTACTATCATACCTTCTTGCATAGTTGTTATACCAAATGATGCATAATCATCTTGAGCTGCCATAAAAGCTTTCATAATATCTTCTGTAGATGACATTGGTGCTTTTTGAACATTATTTATATATGCGTTTTCTTCTAGATAACCTGTTAATTTACCATTTTCTTTGTAAATTACTCCACCTTCTGGGTCTGGAGTATCAGCTGTTATTCCTAATCCTTCCATAGCCAGTGAGTTAAATACACCATTATGTCCTGATTTATTTGAAATTATAAGAGGATTGTCTGGTGCAATCTCGTCAACAAAATCAATTCTTGGATATGTTTTTTCTGCTAATGTATTATAATCAAAGTTATTAGCAACTATCCATTGTCCTTTTTTAACATTATTTTTTTCAATAAATTTTTTAATTCTATCTGCTATATCATTAAAATCTATAGCATCTTCTAAATTTACTTGTAATTTAGAGTTTGCATATCCAAAAAAGTGACTATGTGAATCAATAAATGATGGTATTAATGTTTTACCTTGTAGATCTACCATTTCAACATCTCCTGCATCTTTCATTAATTCATCTTTTTTTCCCACTTTAGCAATTTTACCATCTTGGATTAATACGGCTTCTGCATAAAGTTCATCTTCTAATGTTAGAATATCTCCATTATAAAATAATTTTTTCGTCATAGGTTAACCTCTCTTCATTTTTTATTAAATAAATAATCATTTATATTTTTAGCAATTTAAAAGTTAAAATGTATATATTTTGAAATTTGTTAATATTAACTTTGTAAAATAAAAAAATTAGTATGCGTTTTATTTTTCACATACTAATTTTTTATTTATTAAATTTCTTTAGCTAATTTTGCTCCTCCAAATATTCCTGCATCATTTCCTAATGTAGCTAATTTAAACTCTGTACCAGTAGTTGCATAAAGTGCATTTTCTAAATAAGATTCTTTTATACTATTCAATAGCATTTCTCCTGCTTTTGAAACTCCTCCACCAATTACAAAAACATCTGGATTGCAGATACAAGCTATATTTGATAAAGCACGTCCTAAAATAGAGCTAAATTTTTCTATAACTTTTTTAGATAATTCATCTTGTTCTTTAGCTAAATCAAATACATCTTTAGCTGTTATATTTTCAATACTTCTTAACTTTGAGTCACAGCTTTCTTTTTCTAAAATTTCCTTAGCTAGCCTTACTATTCCCGTAGCTGATGTATATTGCTCTAAACATCCTTTTCTACCACAGTTACAACTTGTTTTTTCATGCGGATTTACATTCATATGACCAATTTCTCCACCTGCACCAGTAACTCCAGCTATAACCTGCCCCTTTATTATAACTCCGCCACCTACTCCAGTACCTAGAGTAACCATTATCATATCTTCGTAACCTTTTCCTCCACCTTTATACATTTCACCAAGTGCAGCAATATTAGCATCATTAGCTACTTTTATAGGTATATTTAGTAATTCTTCCAATGCTTGTGATACATTGAATACAGGCCAACCTAAGTTTACACAACCTAATACAGTTCCATCATCTTTCACTGGCCCTGGTACACCAACTCCTGCGCCTACTATTTCTTCTTTAGGTATATTTCTTTCTTCTAAAATACTATTTATTGAATCTGTAATATCAGATAAAATATATTTCCCATTTTCAATTTTTCTAGTTTCAATTTCCCACTTATACAATAATTCCCCTTCATTATTGAATAAACCAAGTTTTACTGTTGTTCCACCTATATCAATTCCTAACAAATACTTCTTCATAATAATCCTCCTATTTGATATATATATTTATTAATTTTAAATATTTCTATTGTATAAGACTTGACTTTTCATTTTCTCTACTAAGGATTCTTTTTCAATTAACTTAGTATTTATCATATAATATTTTTCACCAGGTTCTTTACTTTCCAATTTATCCATCATTATTTTAGCTACATATTGACCTAAATATTTTCCATTAGCCTCATGTATAGACTTTTCCTCATCTCCTTCGAAAAATAGAGCCTCTTCTAGATTCTTAGGTAAACTTACTGATACAAATGGAAATTCTATATCTTTTAAAAATCGGGTAGTAATTTTATCCTCTTCATCATGAAATAATAAAATTCCTTCAACGAAATTACTTTGTATAAATCTATTAATCCATGTGTCATCGTTTTCTTTAAAAGCATACATGATAAAATAATCCCTATCTTTGGCATAATTACTTATACCTCTAAAAACTTGAAAAAAGAAAGGATGGTAAAAAGAGTCACAAATCCATTGTGGAACAACTACTGCTAATATATTAGTTTTTTTATTTGCCAATCCTCTAGCCATTTCATTTGGCACATAATTTAATTTCTTTACAGCCTCCAAAACTTTCTTTTTCGTTTTCTCGCTAATTTTACTACTATTTGAAAGTACCCTGGACACTGTAGAGACAGCAACATTAGCCTCTTTTGCTACATCTTTAATTGTAATTTTCATCCTCGTCTCCCAAATTTATAATATATTTTGCTTAATTTTAAGTATATTCCTTTTAATTATATTATATTTTAAGTTATATTCAAATACTTCTGCCTACGAAATTTCATTATGATATATAATTTTTTTATCATGATTCCATTAAAATAAGTCCTCTTTTTTAATGTTTAAAAAGAGGACTTATTCCTAAAATATTATATTTATATATTCTTTACAATTAGGACATTTATCACCACGAATATTAGGATTAATTGAATAAATATCTCTAGTTATAAGGTTATATCCGCAGTTTGGACAATAAGTATTATTATCAACACCAGCTACATTCCCTACATATACATAATTTAAATATTTTTGTGCTTCTTCTTTGGCCCTCATTATATTTTCTACTAATGTTGGAGGATTTTTCATTTTATATTTAGGAAAATATCTGCTTAAATGAAGAGGGATATTCTTATCTATGTTCGCTAAAAATTCTGCAATTGCTACTATTTCTTCTACTGAATCATTTTCGTTATTAACCATAAGAGTTGTTATTTCTACATGAGTATGTTTACTAGCTATTTTTATAGTTTCTAAGACTGGCTCTATACTCGCACCACAAATTTTATTATAGTATTTTTTTGTAAATCCTTTTAAGTCTATATTCATAGCATCAATATAAGGTAAAATTTGTTCCAATGGCTCCTTATTTACAAAGCCATTACTAACTAAAACTATACTAATATTTTTATCATATTCTTTTATTTTTTTAGCTACATCAAAAATATATTCATACCACATAAATGGTTCGTTATAAGTAAATGCTATACCAGCATTATTAGGTATATTTATTATTAAGCTTATTAGTTTATCTATATCAATAAATTCTGTTGGTGGCTTACTTTGCGATATTTCATGGTTTTGACAAAAGCTACAACTCATATTACATCCAAAAGTACCTACAGATAAAATATCTTTTCCTGGCTTAAAATGATATAAAGGCTTTTTTTCTATAGGATCCACATTTGCAGATGTTAGTTCTCCATAATTTATAACAATAGGTATATTGTTTTTTACTGTTCTAAGTTTGCAAACTCCAAATTTGCCTTCACTTAAACTACAATTATGACGACAAAGATAACATTTTATATAATTACCTTCATCTTTATAAAATCTTAGCTTTTCTTCCATCTATTCACCTTCTTTGTATCTTGTCACCTTGAATCTTTCTATTTCATATTCTTCTTGTGGGTCTATATTGGCTTTTTCACAAGCTATTTGAAGTTGATAATCTACAGTATCTACTCCTTCTAAGTCTGGAAGTAAAAGTCCTCTTTTATGACCTTGGATTACTAGAACTCCATATTTTTTTGGATCTAGTTCTTCTTTCGTAGATTTATGAGGTCTGCTGAGTACATCCACTGATATATCTATATCAAATAATTCATCTTCTGAAACTCGTGGGAATCTTGGGTCATGTATAGCAGCTTCTACTGAATTCCTTATTATTTATTCTGCTATAGAATCTGTGGTTGGTAAGAAAGTTCCAATACATCCTCTTAATTTACCAAACTTTTTAAGTGATACAAATACGCCTCCCATTTCTTTACTAAGTTCGTGAGGTAAATCACCTGGTTTCGCCATAAGATGACCATAAGTATAATAATGATTCAAGCTTTCTCTAGCTAACTTTACATATAAATTATTATTAGAAATTTTTTTGTTATATAATTGATTTTTCATTTTAATTAATTCTTCTAAATTACTATGTTTTTTTATTTCATTATTAAAAGCCATCACTCCATATCCCACACCAAAAGGTCCTTCATACGATAGTAATTTTCCTTTAACCTCTTCTCCTTCCATAGCTCCAAGCATTATAAATACAGATCTCAAGCCACATTCTCCAGCGCACTCTACCATGTATTTATCCATATTAAATACGCCTAATACATCGCCTTTTTCTAAATTATCTAATAATAACTTATCAAATTTTGAGCCTTCTGATGAATATTCATAAGGCCCATCTTCACTTAATCTATGAGATAAGTCTCCACTTGCTATAAGCACTATCTTTTTATTTAATTTTTCAGCACTTTTTTTGATTGCCATTCCAAACTTATATAATTCAATATCGCTCAGAGCTGCATATGTAACGTGAACTATTTTGTAATTTTTATAATATTTATTTATAAAATACATAGGTATCATAGCCCCATGATCCAGCTCATATTCTCTATTAAATTTACTTAAAATCTCTGAGTCTATTCCTGCTGCCGGTATATTATCTTTTTTACAAATTTCAATTAGCTCTTCATTAAACTCCTTGTCTATTCTCCCTTCTATATAGGTCTCAAAATCTCTAAATTGACTAAAGTCCCCCTTAATATGTTCCTCATTAGAAATTGCAACAGCATCTGAAAACATGGTTCCATGAGGAGTTATAATTACTATAGTCTCTGGTTTTAAACTACTTATTTCTTCTCCAATTTGATTACAAGCATCAATGGTATTTTGTATTACACTTTCTTGCCCCTTGCCTACAGATGGAATTATCAAAGGTGGATGGGGCATTAAATAATATCTTAATATATTTTCCATAATTTACACCTCACATTATATTTAAAATATATTCTCTTATTATTTTGCCTATTTTTCTAAGTAATATTTTCAATAAAAAAAATCCTTATTATAGATATTTTAGAATTGTATCAATATACCCTCTTTTTTCTATAATAAGGTTTAAATTTTATTATTTAACTTTATTCAATAGTCCAACAGTATATTCCACAGTAAGACTTAGTTGTTTCTCCTCGTCTATTGTTGCTTTATTGTCACCTTCTTGTAATCCATAGTCTCCAAACTGACTATGGTTACCCCCATCTATTTCAACAAATTCTGTATCTTTAGGAAGATTATCCCTTGAATTAAATAAGTTATCTTGATTTACTACACCATCTTTATTACCATAAAGTGATATTACTTCTAAACCTGACTTTTTTAATTCATCTCCGCTTGGATAAGAAGCATAAAATACTACTCCCTTAATATTATCATGTGTACTAGCATATTTTGAAGCCATAACACCACCAAGTGAATGACCTCCTATTACCCATGCGTCTATATCATCATAAACTGATATTATTTCATCTGCTGCATTTGGTGATAATACTGCTAAATTTAAAGGCATCTTAGCTATTATAACTTCATAACCTTGTAAAGCAATTTCTCTACATACAGGTGCATATGCTTCTGGTTTTACTCCTGCCCCAGGATAAAATACAAATCCCTTACTCACTTTTTGTTCTTTTGGTGTAAATGATATAAAATCATCATTTTTGACCTCAATTTTATTATCACTTATTAATGATTCTTTCGCTAATACATTTGGTTCATAAGATTTTAATACCCATATTCCCATTCCAAGAATGATTATTCCTGCAATAGCACTTATAATAGTTATAATTTTTTTCTTCATATCTATTATTTGTTCACCTCTATATCATAATTCTATTTATAATCTATACTCAGTATGAAAGATTATATCATATAAACACTAAATAACATAAATTTTTAATATGTGTAGATAACAAAAATACTATGAAATTTAATTAAATTCCATAGTATTTTTAAAATTTATTTGCATTATAATTTTACTTTATTGATATATTTGTATATTATTTTATAGCATCTGCTATTTCGTCAATCATTATATTTGTTGATTCTATACCGCCAGTCATTGTATACCAAACTGATGAGTCTAAGTAAACTACGTTACCATTTTTTGCAACATCTGTTTTATTCATTATTTCATTATCAAATAATGTTTGAGCTGCTTCACCTTTACCAGTAACTGCTCCTCTATCTACAACAAATAGATAGTCTGATTTATTTTCTAAGAAATATTCAAATGTTATTTGTTGTCCATGAGTAGATTCTTCTATGTTTTCATCTATTTGTTTAAATCCTAAGTCACTATATATTATTCCATATCTTGAAGCTTGTGAGAATAAGCTTATTCCACCTTCATTTGCCATTACAACTGATGCAGATAATCCTTTTTCAGTTATTGTTTTGTTTAAATCTGCTACTTTAGTTTCTATTTGTTCTAAAGCTGATGCAGCTTCTTCTTGCTTGTCAAATAAGTTTCCAAGATCAGTTAAAACAGTTGAGAATGAGTTCATATAGTTTTCTCCATCTGTAGCTAAGTATACTGTTGGAGCTATTTCTTTAAATGAATCTATATCTTCAGCTTGTCTTCCACCTATTATTATTAAATCTGGCTTTAATGCTTCAACAGCTTCAAAATCTGTTTCTTTTAAGCTCCCTACATTTGTATATTTATCATCTGCATAAACTGATAATATTTCTGGTAACTTTCCATCTTTAGGTAGACCAACTATTTCAACACCTAAGTTCTTTAATATATCAGCTACACCATAATCAAATACTACTACTCTTTCTGGATTTTTATTTAATTCAACTTTTTCCCCATTTGCATCTGTTATTGATACAGTAGTAGATGATGTTTCACTATCTGCTCCTGTATTATTTTCTTTCTTCATTCCTATCGAAAATATACCTATTATTGCTATTAATATTATACTGATTATTCCTGCTATTTTTTTATTCATTTTACTACATCTCCTTTTTCATTAATATAGATAATCATTTTCATTTGATCCATATTTTTTTACTGACTAAAAAGCCAGTATATTTGCATTATTAGAAATAGATACTTATTTTATTACCATCTATCTCTTCAACTTTAAAGTCCATTTCATAAATATTCTCTAAAGTTTCTTTGTTTATTATTTCATCTACAGTTCCCTCTTTAGCTATAACACCATTTTTTAAACAGATTATATAATCTGAGTAGCAAGATGTGAAGTTGATGTCATGCATAACAAGTATTATTGTTTTGCCAAGATCATCACAAAGTCTTCTAAGAACTTTCATCATTTGTACGGAGTTATTCATATCTAAGTTATTAAGTGGTTCATCAAGGAATATGTATTCTGTTCCTTGGGCTATAACCATGGCTATATAAGCCCTTTGTCTTTGACCTCCACTTAGTTCATCTAGATATTTATCCTGTATGTCAGTAAGCCTCATATATTCTATAGCTTCGTCAACATACTTGATATCCTCTTCTTTTAGCTTTCCATCACAATATGGAAATCTCCCAAAGCTTACTAGTTCTCTTATTGTTAATCTAATATTTATATTATTAGATTGTTTTAGTATTGCTATTTTTTGAGATAATTCTTTTTTGTCCCAGCTTTCTAGTTCTTTTCCCTCTATAAAAACTTGTCCATTATCTCTTTTCATAAGTCTAGTTATCATAGAAAGAGCAGTACTTTTCCCAGCTCCATTAGGACCTATAAAAGAAGTTATCTTTCCTTTTTGTATTTTAAGTGATACATCATGCACCACTGTTTTATCATTATATTTTTTACTTAAATTTCTTACTTCTATCATATTCTGCTCTCCTTATAAAGTAGATACATAAAGTAAATTCCACCAACCATATCTATGATTACGCTTACTGGTGTAGTTAAGTTTAACACTCTTTCTATCATCAATTGACCAAATACTAAGGAAAATATACTAACAAGTATTGATACAGCTATTAAGTAGCTATGCTTATATGTTTTCATCATTTCTCTAGTAACATTGGCTACCAATAATCCTAAGAAAGTTACTGGTCCTACTAAAGCTGTTGATATTGCAATTAGTATAGATATTATAACCAATGATTTTCTCATTATTTTTTCGTAATCCACACCTAAGTTTATTGACTGATCTTTTCCTAAGCTCATTACATCAAAAAACTTAATATCATCAACTACAAAGGGAACTATTAAAAGTATCACTATTACTGCTAAAAGTAATATATCTACATTTACATTATTAAAACTTGCAAACAATTTTGATTGAAGTGTTAAGTATTCATTTGGATCTATTACCATCTGCATAAATGAAGATAAACTTTTAAAGAATGTCCCTGTTATCATTCCTACTAATAATACAAACATTATATTTGTATTTTCCCTTTTAAAAATTAGTTTATATAAAGCTAATGAACCCATAACCATAAATACTACGCATATTATAAAGTTTACTTTTGGATTTGACGCAAATACACTTGTCGATCCAAATATAAAAAATATTACTGTTTGTACTGCCACATATAAAGAATCTATCCCCATTACACTTGGGGTTAATATTCTATTATCTGTTATTGTTTGGAATATTATTGTTGAGAATCCAATACATCCACCTGTAAGTATTATAGCTATTAATTTTGGTATTCTTTTTGATAGTGCATACTCCATACTACCTGCATTTATATCAAGAGATAAAAATAATACACAAGATACTAATATTAATGCAGACAAAATTATAATCGGTTTATTTAAATTTGTTTTTTCCCTTATTATTTGTTTATTTTTATTAGCATAATTTTTACTTTTTACATTAGCTTGCATATGACTTCCTCCTTAATATTAGATAAAGGAATATTGCACTTCCTATAACCCCTACTGTAAGTCCTACAGAAAGTTCATATGGGTAAATTATTATTCTAGCAACTATGTCACATACTAAAACGAATATCGCTCCAAATAAAGCTGTATCCCATATATTTTCATGCACATTATCTCCTTTATATATAGAAACTATATTAGGTACTATTAATCCTATATAAGGAATTTGTCCTGCTGTTATTACTACACATACGGTAACTATTGAAACTATAACAAGTCCAATGTTAACTATTTTTTTATAATCAAGACCTAAGTTAGTTGCAAAGTCTTCTCCCATACCTGCTACAGTAAACTTATGAGCAAATACAAAAGCTATAACCATAAGTGGTATTGCTAAATAAAGTAACTCGTAATTTCCTTTTAATATCATTGAGAAATTCCCTTGCATCCAAGCACCTACATTTTGCATTATATCAAATTCATATCCTATGTAAGTTGTTATTGATCCTATTATATTTCCAAACATTATACCAACTAATGGTACGAATATTACATTTTTAACCTTCAGATTTCTTAAGAAAGTCATAAATATAAAAGTCCCTGCTAAAGCAAATATAAAAGCTATAGCTGCTTTTTGCATTGTAGTTGCTCCCGGTATTAAAACCATTGCTATAACTATTCCCAACTGAGCTGAATCTATTGTTGCTCCTGTAGTTGGTGAAACGAATTTATTTTGACTTATTTGTTGCATTATTAATCCACAAATACTCATGGCACTTCCAGCCATTAATATACTAATTAACCTTGGAAGTCTACTCACTACCATTAAATGTAGAGCATCATTATTTCCATTTAAAACATCCATTATATTTATATTCTTAGCTCCTAAAAAAATAGAAACTAGAGATAATCCAATTAACATTATGATTAAATGCCTTTTTTTCATATTTTTCTCCCGTTTTACCTCTATCCTTGAAAGTGTTTTTCATATTTACTTGATATTGATTATCAATTTCTTCTTATATGATACATTAATTGAAAGTGGTTTTCAATACTTATTTTGTAAATTTATTAAAATTTTTGGATTAATTTATAATTATTTGTAATTTTATTATAAAAAAACACCCCAATTCCTATAATTAGGGTGTTTTTTAGTCAAACATAATATCAATCTTTTCTATTCTATAATCATCATCTTCAATAGTCATAATTACTAGATTTATAGGCAAATTAAATCGCCTTTTGCCACAGCTGCCTGGATTCAGCCAAAGTATATTTTCTATTTTTTCACAAAAATATTTATGAGAATGACCAAATATAATTACATTTATATCTTTTAAATTTGATGAAATATCTTTTTTATTATGAACCATATAAAACTTTATATTTCCTATATTAAAATATAACTCTTTCGGTAATTTCTCCGACCATTCACCTTTATCATTATTCCCCCTAACAACATATAAAGGTGCTATCTCTTTCAAATTATTCAAAGTATTTTCTGTATTAATATCTCCACCATGAATTATATAATCACATGTTTTTAGATAATTAACTACTTCTTCTCTTAATAATCCATGGGTATCTGATATAATTCCTACTCTATAATTTTCTTTCAATTTATTTCTCCTCTTCTTTAAGCGATTTCATTTCCTTTTCTTTTATTTTATCTTGTTCTTCATAATGTTTTTGTAAGTTATCAATCGCTTTTTTCATACGATTTTCAATTCCGTTCTCATAAATATCACTATACAAAAACTGTTCTATACTAATGGATTTATCTTCAGGATTCACTTGCTCTCCTTCACGAGGTTTTTCAAGAGTAAAATCAATTGCATGGAAAGATACATTCTTTTCATCTAAAATATTTTTTATATCAAGTAAAATTTCACTAGCTCTTTTTATGCTAATATCTTCATCTTGAGCATAAAAAACTATGTGACCAGATTTTTTTCCTATTTTATTTATATTGTAATCTTTATCAAGTTCTAATTCACTTAAATTCAGCCCATATGCTGGACCAAACTCAGTATATTCGCTATCTAAGTCTTTTGAAGGCATCTCTCTTAACTCTCCATATGAAATATCACTTTTATATGGAAACTCATTATTGTCAAAAACCGATTGTATCTTTTTATCGTATAGTTCATTCAATCTTATATAAGTATTAAATTTTTTAATTACATTATCTTCATAAGAGTCATACTCTATCTTTCCTAAAGATGAAATACTTATTGAAAAATATGTATCCTTACTTGTAGGTGATTTTACATCTACATAATAACTTCCACTTTTAAAGCTGTAAAATGCATCTGAAACTTCAAGGTTCATATCATAGTAATTTTCTTCAATATATTTTTTTGCTGTATTATTTGCTATTGCTTTAGATATAGGATTTCCCAAAAGGCCATTAGCAAACCAAAGTATTCCACCAATTAAAACAAATGCCGTTAGTCCCGCTAATATTTTCACTGACTTTTTCATATTATTCATTCTCCTTTTTAAATGCAATATAAAGTAAAAATCCAATTATAACCCCAAGAATACATAAACCAGAATATATAATCGCCCATGCTGAAGGAGCTGTTATTATTGCAGTTAAATCCATTCCATTTGTTGGCACTTCAATGATATATTTAATAAAATTCCATAAGTAAGTAAGCAAAAATATACCTATAGGAACAATATAGAATTTTTGTTTTAATGCAAAATATCCTAGTCCTCCTATGAGTGGCATAATAATTATGTTATAAAACATCCACTCACTTTCTGAAATTCCCACGCCTATAAATGAGCCTATAATAACCATTATCATTGCACCTAGTACAAGTTGATTTTTTATTTTAGAAATAACTTTCTTATCATTCATTCTAATACTTTCATTCTTAATTTTACTTATTTCGTCCATTTCATCAAATAATATTTTACAATCTTTACATTCATTAATATGCTGCATCACAGCTCTAGAGCTCTCCTCACTTGCAATACTATCTTTAACAAGTGGCATCAAGTCCATACAAATATCACAAGATATTTTATTCATGCAAACTTCCCTCCTTTGTTAGAATATCTTTAATCTTCTTTTTAGCACGATAGTCAATAACCCTAGCTGAACTTTCTGAAACTCCATATTTTTGCGATATTTCCAAATAAGAATATCCTTCTATCCTCATTAATACAATATCTTTTGTTCTTTTTGGTTCCTGATCTAGTAAGTACAATATTTTATTTGAAATGTCTCTTTGTATTGCTTTTTCTTCTAAATCTGATTCACTAATAATGTAGTGATATGCTAAATCATCTATTGAAGTTGTAGATTTTTCTTTTCTCAGATATTCATACCATTTATTTCTAGCTATTGAAAAAAGCCATGTTTTAATACTAGATTCCCCCTTAAATCTATGTAATGATTTAATGGCACTTAAAAAAGTTTCTGACACTAAATCTTCTGAAAGAGAGGTATCATTGGTTAAACTTACTAGGTACACAAAAACATCTTGTTTATATTCTTCATATATTTTTTTAATTAACATAACTCCTCCTTTCATATTATTAGTGATGATAAAACAAGTTTTGTTACATGATTTTCAAAATTTTATTTTTTCATTTTTTATATAATAAAATAGGAGCAAATTGCTCCTATTTTATTATAATCTATTTTTTCATAATTAAATTATATTTTGAATCATAATGCAGACCTAGATCGTTGCAAATACGATTATTAACCTTAGTTAATGCTTCATGGTATTCTTTATATTTAGGCGATAATAAAATCATATTTGGAATAAATATATCATTATAACCACTGTCTTGTAAACGCTTCATAAGTTTCCTTTGTAAAATAAATGCAGGATGATATTTAAATATTATGCTATTTTTCATTTTTACGCCTTTTCTCGTTTGTTCTTTTAACTTCTCATATTCTTCTTCTGATATATTTATAAATTCCTTAGTTTTTGAATCCATTTTTTCAGCTATTTTGCTTATATCTTGTTTAGGTAATAATTTATACATAATAAAACTGTTAAATTTCATTAGCAAAGGTATCTTAATTTCTGCATTATCCCAAAATTCAATAATTCTTTTATATGCATCTTCTTGTTCTTTTGTCTCGATTTTCATTTGTAAATATGGCATAAAATGGTTCATAAAATAATATCCATAAAATCCTGGAATCATATCTTGTATGGCCTTACCTATTGTTTCGTAATCTAAATTTGCATATATTTCATCCACATCATTATTATCAATAAACTTCTTTAATGATTCTGCTTCATTTTTATATTCTTCTAATTTATTAATTTTTTCTTTATATATATTATTTAATAATTGCTCATCTTTTTTTTCGAGTAAAATCTTAATATCCTTTATACTAATTCCAAGTTTCCTATATACACAAATCTCTTTTAAAATAGCTACATCTTCCTCAGTATAATTTCTATAACCATTTTCATCTTTATGCACTGATAAAAGACCTTGTTCCTCATAATATTTAATTGCTCTTTTCGTTAAATCAACTCGTTGAATAACTTCATTTATTTGCACATTATTCACTCCTTATTTTAGTATTTGCTACGATTATATTGGTATACGTAAGGTACAAGTCAATAAATTTCTATATTAATATGCCTTTTTTTATAAGTTCTTCTTTTACACTAGGATATAATTCCAAATTAGTATGAGGAATAAAGCTGGCAGCTCTCATCTTACCTAGAAAATCTGTAGCATTACTAAGTTGTAAATATTGAACTCTTTGTCTTATATCTCTAACTTCTTTTAATAGTTCTCTATTTGTAAGTAAAGCATATGCTCCTTTTAATGAAGTATTTCCCGGGCAAATCATCTTTTCTTTAGGTAAATCTGGATACATACCTATTGTAACGGCTGATTTTAAATCCAAATGAGTACCAAAAGCTCCTGATATATAAAAATAATCTAAATCATTTATATTTAAACCAATCTCTTCTAATAAATAAGCTACCATTGTATGAGCCGCAGACTTAGTTTTCAAAAACTGATCTATATCATTTTGAGTAAAAATAAGACTTTCTTTGATCCCACTATCATCTTTGGATACATATTCTACAGCATATTCTTCTTCTAATTTAATTATTGAAGTTGAATTTTCTGGTATTAAGCATCCTGAAAAATCAATCCATTTATTTAAAAATAATTCTGATATTAAATCAACTATACCCGAACCACAAATTCCTTTAGGTCTTTCATTATTAATTGTTGTATATTTAATTTTATTATTTATAATTGTTATACTATCTATGGCACCACTACTTGCCCTCATACCAAATTTACTAATCCCACCTTCTAAAGCTGGGCCAGCTGCACCGGCTGCTGCAACTAAAAAATCCTTATTCCCTATAACAAGTTCTCCATTTGTTCCTATATCCATAAATGCACATATTTCATCTTTTTTATAAATACCACTATGCAAGAGGCCACTTACAAGATCTCCCCCAAAATAATTTGCTATAGATGGAAAGCAATAAATATATCCATTAATAGGCAAGTCTAAATCATTAGTATTTATAAATCCACATTCATTAAAAACAGGTGTAAAAGGAGACTGAAATATTGTCCAAGGATCAATTCCAAGTAAAAAATGTGTCATTGTAGTGTTACCTGATACAGTCATAATACTAATCTCTTCTATATTTATTTTAGTTTTTTCTTTTAATTTTAAAATTAACTCTTTAAAACTTTCTATCGTACTTTTTTGAATTTCTTCTAAGCCATTTTTATATTGTTTTGTATAAAAAATCCTAGTTAAAATATCCTCTCCATATTTTATCTGTTTATTAAATACACTTTCTTCACCTAATACTTGTCCATTATTTAAATCAACTAGTTGCATAATTATAGTTGTACTCCCTAAATCAACAGCTAATCCATAATGACAATTTCTAGTATCTCCTGGCTCTACCTTTATAATAACCCAGTCATTCTCTCTTTTTAATAAAGTCACTGTAATCTTAAAGTTACTATTACGACACATTGGATATAAGTTTTTAATTACTTTATAAGGCATTATAATATTTTTATATTTATTTTCTAAAGCTTCTATTATTCTATCTTTATCCCCTATAGTATTATCTTCGCTAGGATTTTCTAATTGAAGATAAATCTTTTCACTTAATGATTTCAATTTCTTATCCCCCAATATTGTATAATTATACTTACTCTCTTTATTTTAGTATAAACTTTATAAAATATCAGTAAATAAGGTGTTTAAATAAATAAAATATGTACATATAGTACATATTTCATTTATCTATTTTATTTTATACTTTCTAACTCTTTCATCATCTATTACACCATGAAAATTCATACCATATGCAAAACTATATGAATGATTTTCTTCATCTACATATACTTCCATATCATGAGGTACATCTTCACATTGTTTTTCTACTGTTTCCATATTTAATGGCATATTAAATGGTAATAATCCACTTGGAGAAACTTTTCCACTAATTATCTCCATTATAGCCTGTGTTTGTACACCAAAATCCACTATTATAGAATCTACCTTAGATTCAAATTCCCCAACTATAGTAGGGTTAGTCATATTTAATGATACTATAACAGGCTTATCCCCCATAGCCTTTTTAGTTTCTAATATTATATCTAAATCATTTTCATTGCTTACGTAATTTGTTTTTCCTAAATAACTCCTATTAGTTGATGATTCTAACGGATCACCACCTGCTATACTTGTAGCTCTTGAATGAACTGCAGTGTATGGTCTATACTGTAAACTTATAGGCAGATAACCATCTTCTTTTGTATATCCAACACTGTTTGGAGATTTTATAAATACTATAGCAAAATCAGCTTTATCTGCACTATCTACCACATTGAAATATTTTTCTACTATAGATTTACTTACTGGTTCTTCTTCTCTTCCTGGTATAATATTGCCAAACCAATCCTTACTTTCTTTTATTATTCTATTTGTAATATACACATTTTTTCTTTCCCTAATAGGTAAAACTTTATTTTTATTTTTTAACATAACTATAGATTTTAACTGTGCATTATATCCTTCTTGCATAAACTGAGGATTACCTACTATTACTTCTGCTTCTTGTAAATCTACATAAGGATTTTCAAATAATCCTGTTCTAAACATATTAAGAAGTAATCTTACTGCAGACTCTTCAAATTTAGTTCTCATAAATTCTTCACCATGTTCTTTTACACCCATATTATAAGCATTAAGAACTGGTTCTACTTCGTTATTACCGCCAAATTGATCCACTCCTGCCATTAATGCTTTATAATGTCTTTCATCTACAGATAATTTTTCAACACCCCAACACTTACCTGATATAAAAGCATCCATAACATGATTATCTGCAGTTATGGACCAGTCTGTACACACTACTCCATCATATTTATATTCATTTCTTAATAAATCACCTATTATATATTTACTATAAGAATTTCCCACATTTTCATTGTATTTGTTGTCTTGGTTATAAGAGATTGTATAATATGGCATTACTGCAGATGCTTTTTTAGTTTTTCCTTTTAACTTAAAAGCACCTTCTGTAAATGGTATTAAGTGATTATCAAAATTATTTCCTGGATATACTGCAAATTTTCCATAAGCATAGTGAGCATCACGTCCACTTTCTCCGCTACCTCCTCCTGGCCAATGTTTAACCATTGCATTTACACTGTCATATCCCCAACCATCACTAATTTCTTTATCACCATAAGAAGTTTGGAATCCATCGCAGTATGCTTCTCCTAAATCTCTTGATAAAGTAGGATCCTCACCTAAAGTTCCATCAAATCTCATCCATCTTGGTTCTGTTGCAATATCTATCTGTGGTGATAAAGCAGTTGCTATTCCTAAACATCTATATTCTTTAGCTGCGATATTACCAAAACTTCTTACTAACTCACTATCAAAAGTTGCAGCTAATCCTAAGTTTTCTGGCCATTTAGATATATCCCCACCTGCCCCTGCATTAAACTCAGTATCTGAATTTGCTCCATGTCTTGGGTCAGTACTTATATTTACAGGTATACCAAAACCTAATTTTTCTGAATAGGCTTGAATATTATTATTCCAAGTAACAGCAGTTTTTGTATCATCAACAACTGTTAGTAATACATGTCTTAAATTATCTTTTCCTAAAAAATCTTTCTGTTGATCCGTTAAGTCAGTAACTTTAGCATCACTTTCTTCTAGTGACTTTCCATTATAAGTTCCAGCAAATGCTTTTGAAAAATGATTATCAGATGTAGAAACTGAAATATGTCTGCTATATAACATTAAACCTGCGATTTGCTCTATTGTTAATTTACTAGCTAAATCTTTAGCTCTTTCTTCTGGTGATAATCTCCAGTCTTCATATTTTTCTAACTTTCCACTTTTGCTTAAGTTTTTAAATGCAAATCCATCTTTTTCTATTATTTTCACTCCTGAATTAGGCGAATAAGCAATATTTTGTCCCCCTTGATTAATTATAAGGTTATATCCTTGCTTTTCTATTTCTTGATAAGTTTTCAATTTACTCCTCCATATCTATGTTTATATTATTATTTTAATTATAAATTAAACCACCTTATGCATTACCTGTATTTATGTTATCAAATATCTTTATCTTATGTAATAGACTTATTTTTACTATGAATATAAAAATTTATAATATAAAGGCAAGGAAATATCATCTATCCCCTTGCCTTTATATTTTCATCTAGTCACAAACTAATTCTAATTCTTTATTTTCTAATTCTTCACCATTAGAAGATATAACATTCTTATACCAGTAGAAAGATTTCTTTTTACTTCTTGATAAATCTCCACTTCCATCATCATACTTATCAACATATATAAATCCATATCTTTTAGCCATTTCACCAGTAGATGCACTTACTAAATCTATACAACCCCATGGAGTATATCCTATTAAATCTACTCCATCTTCCACAGCTTCTTTCATTTGTTCTATATGTGCTTTTAAGTATTCTATTCTGTAGTCGTCATTAACACTTCCATCAGCTTCTTTTTTATCATAAGCTCCTAGTCCATTTTCAACTACCATCATTGGTTTTTGATATCTATCATATATTTCATTTAATGAATAACGAAGACCTTTAGGATCTATCTGCCATCCCCAATCACTTGCTTTTAAATATGGATTAGTAGCTCCTCCTAATATATTTCCATTTCCTTTTAATGCTTCTTTATCAGTAGTAGCGCATACTGACATATAGTAGCTAAATGTATAGAAATCTACACATCCATCTTTTAATATTTCTTCGTCACCATCTTCCATTTTTATTTCTATATTATTTTCTTTAAAGTAACGATTCATATAAGTTGGGTATTCTCCACGAACTTGTACATCTCCACAGAAGTAGTTCATGATTCTATTTTTTTGTTGTGCATCTATTACATCATCAGGGTTACAAGTATATGGATATGTAGTAGCATATAATATCATACATCCCACTTGATAATTTGAATCTATTTCATGAGCAAGCTTAACAGCTTTTGCACTTGCTACAAACTGATGGTGTAAACCTTGGAATCTAAGCTGTGGTATATCAACTTGATTATTAAAATCAGCAGTACCTTCGTTTAATATACCTTGTGATAAGAATCCACCCATTGGCATAGTAGCTGAGTTTATTTCATTAAATGTTAACCAATACTTTACTCTACCTTTATATCTTTTAAATATTACTTCACAATATCGTGTAAATATATCTATCATTTCTCTCGAAGCCCAGCCATTGTATTTTTCACATAAAGCAAATGGTACTTCATAATGAGAAATTGTTATTAATGGTTCTATTCCATATTTTAAACACTCATTTATTACATTATCATAAAATTGTAAACCAGCTTCGTTTGGCATAGCATCTTCACCAGTTGGGAAAATTCTACTCCAACCTATTGAAAATCTGAATACTTTAAATCCCATTTCTGCAAATAAAGCTATATCTTCTTTATATCTATGGTAAAAATCTATAGCTTCATGAGAAGGATAAAAAGTTCCTTCTTCTATTTCTCTAGTTATTCTTTTACTTCTTGTATGAGAACCACCTGTACACATATCTGAACAAGAAGGTCCTTTTCCATCTATATTCCAAGCTCCTTCAAATTGGTTAGCAGCAGTAGCTCCTCCCCATAAAAAATCTTTTCTAAATCCCATTTTAATACCCTCCTTATTATGCTAAATCTTCACCATTTGTAGCTATAACTTTTTTATACCAATGGAAAGATTTCTTTTTACTTCTCTTTAATGTTCCACTTCCATCATTATCTTTATCAACATATATATATCCATAACGTTTTTTCATTTCTCCAGTTGAAGCACTTATTAAATCTATACATCCCCATGAAGTATATCCTAATAAATCTACTCCATCTAATTCTACTGCGTCTTTCATAGCTTTTATATGTTGACGTAAATATTCTATTCTATAATCATCATTTATTTCGCCATTTTTATCTGGAGTATCTACTGCTCCTAAACCATTTTCAACTATAAATAATGGTTTTTGATATCTATCATATAGTGAATTCATTGTTATTCTTAGTCCAAGTGGATCTATTTGCCATCCCCACTCACTTGCTTTTAAGTATGGGTTTTTTAATGTGGCAAATACATTTCCTTCTGTTTCAGCATTAACTTCAGGATCTGCACTTGTTAATCTTGATGAATAATAAGAGAATGATATAAAATCTACTGTATTTTCTCTAAGTATTTTCTCATCTTCCTCTTCCATTTTTATTTCTATTCCTTTACGCTCTAATTCTTTTAAAGCATATGCAGGATAATATCCTCTTGATTGTACATCTATAAAGAAATAATTTTCTCTATCTTTTTCCATAGATTTAAATACATCTTCTGGAGCACAAGTATTAGCGTAAGTATTACCTGCCGCTAACATACACCCTATTTTAAATTCTGGATTTATTTCATGAGCAAGTTTTGTAGCTAAAGCACTAGCAACTAATTGATGATGAGCTGCTTGATATTTAACTTCTTCCTCATTATCTCCTTCTTCAAAATATAATCCTGCTCCCACAAACGGAAGATGTAATAACATATTTATTTCATTAAACGTTAACCAATATTTTACTTTATCCTTAAATCTTGTAAATATAGCTTCACAATATCTTACATATAAATCTACTAACTCTCTGCTTCTCCATGAACCATATTTTTCAACTAAATGCATTGGTACATCGAAGTGACATATTGTAACTAATGGTTCTATTCCATATTTTAAACACTCATCAAATAAATCTTCATAGAATTTTAAACCTTCTTCGTTTGGAGTTTTTTCTTCCCCCGTTGGGAATATTCTAGTCCAAGCTATTGATAATCTGTAACACTTAAATCCCATTTCTGCAAATAAAGCTATATCTTCTTTATAATGATGATACATATCTATTGCCGTATGTGATGGATAATAGTGCTCTTCATCACATTCAAACATTTTCATTTTTCCCATTCCCACAGGAAATCTATCTTTACCAAAGGGTTGAACATCCACATTTGAAAGTCCTCTTCCACCTTCTTTATATCCACCTTCACATTGGTTAGCAGCAGTAGCTCCACCCCATAAAAAATCTTTTCTAAATGCCATTTTTGTTGCCTCCCTGTCAATTTTCTAAATCAAAAGCATTAGTAAACTAATGCTTTTGATTTTTATATTAAAAAGTTAAATCTATCAGCCTTATTAAGCTATTACTTTTATTAATTCATCTTTTGTATTTACTGTTTTTTGTTCTGCTTCAATTATTTCTAAATAATCAGAATGATTAGTAACTATAACTGGTGTTTCTAAAGAGAATCCCTCTTTAGCTATTTCATCTTTATCAAAAGTTATTAAAGTTTGTCCTTTTTTAACTTTATCTCCTGCTTTTACAGATGCTTCAAAATGTTTACCATCTAATTGAACAGTATCTAATCCTATATGAACTAATACTTCACATCCATTGTCAGAAATCATACCTATAGCATGTTTTGTTGGGAATAAAGTCATTATTGTTCCATCGAAAGGAGCTACAACTTTTCCTTCTTCTGGCAATATAGCAACACCTTTTCCTAAAACTCCACTTGCAAAAGCATCATCTTTTATTTCTGACAATGGTTTAACTTGTCCTTTTATTGGGCTATAAACAACATCTACTTTTGATTTTATTGTTTTTTCTGGTTCAATTGGAGAAGATTCTTCCACAGTTTCATCTTTCCAGAAGAAGAATGTTAATACAAAACCAACTACCATTGATACTGCTATACATAAAACTGATCCAAGAGCTCCACTTGCATCACCTGTTGCTGGATTTATATAGTTAGGTATACCAAATATACCAAGTCCACCCATTATATATCCTCTAACATTCATTATACCCATAACAGCTCCACCAACTGCTCCACCTATACAAGAGAATATAAAAGGTTTTTTTCTAGGTAATGATAAACCATAAATTGCTGGTTCAGTAACTCCACACATTCCTGATATTACTGCTGGTATACATAATTCTTTTACTTTTTTATCTTTTAATTTAAAGTACATTGCTGCAACTACTGCTGTTTGTGCAAAAGATGCACCAAATGATCCTGCTAATATTGTATCAAATCCCATAGTCATCATATTTGACATAGCTATAGGTATTAGTCCCCAATGTAATCCAAAGATTACAAGAACTTGCCATAATAAACCAACTAATATACCACATATTATTGGTGAAGCATTATATAATGCTAAGAATGCATTTCCTACTATATCAGATCCAAACGTTGCTATAGGCCCAACTAATATGAAACCAAGTGGTAAAGATATTAATAATACGAACATTGGTACAAAAAAGTTTTTAATTACATCTGGAATTATTTTTTTTGCTATTTTTTCTATTTTTGATGCTATATAAACTATTAAAATAACTGGTACTACTGTTGAAGTGTAGTCCATTGCTATTACTGGAATTCCTAAGAAAGTGAAGTAAACAGGCGATTCAAACATTGTTCCTGCAAATAGATTATACAAAGGTTCTCCTGCAGATAATGCTGTTGCTTGTATACTTGGATAACATAATGCTGCTCCTATTAACATCCCTACAAATGGTTTTAAACCAAATTTTTTGGCAGCTGTATACCCTAATATTACTGGCATGAATTGGAATATACTATCTCCAATTGCATTTAACATCATATATGTTCCACTTGTATCTGCGTATAAGTTAAAGAATGCAAATAAAGCATTAAATCCTTTTATCATACCTGCAGCACAAAGTACTCCAAGTATCGGTTGGAACACACCTGATATTATATCTATAAACTTATTTAATATCCCTTGAGGTGCTTCATCGACTTGAGTTTGTGTGTCGCCTCCTAATCCTGCAACATCACATACATCAGCGTATACATCTGGAACGTGGTTTCCAATAACAACTTGATATTGTCCTCCACTTTTCATAACTGTAACTACGCCATCCATTTTCTTTAACACTTCATCATTAGCTTTAGATTCATCTTTTAATTTAAATCTAAGTCTTGTGATACAGTGTGTTAAACTGTTTATGTTTTCCTTTCCTCCGACATTTTTAACAATGTCCTTTGCTAATTGTGCATATTTTCCCATTTTTCTTTCCTCCATTTTTCTTATAATTTGTTTGAAAATATGAAGGTTTGGCCAACCTAATGTCACCATCCAATTTTGTTAGCTATGCTCTACTAACGACTTTTTCAATATGAATTGTTAAATATAACTTTTCTTCATTTGCCAATACATAATTGTATTTTTCATTAATAAATGAAGCTATTTTTTCAACACATTCATATGCATTTTTATATTTAACTTTGATTACATCTAGTAAACCATCATCTTCTTCACCTGTATAAGTTTTACCTTCTATAAGTCTTTCAGAAAAGAACTTTAAGTGAGTTATAAAACGATAATAGTATACTGATTCTTCATCAAAGGAAATACCAAAATAGTATTTTACTATATTTGAAACTTCTTGCATTACTTTGGTTATTTTATAGATAACTTTTATATCTTGGTCTTTTTCTGCATTTACAATATGTAAAGCAATAAACCCAGCTTCATCATCTGGAAGTCTAACTCCAAATCTTTCTTCAATTAAATCTAAGGCCTTCATACCTAGAGAGAACTCTTCTTTATAAAATCTTCTTGTATCCCATAAAACAGCATTTTTTACTGCAACCCCTTCTTTAAATCGTAATATTGCTGTGTGTATGTGATCAGTTAATCCTATATAGATACTATCACTTAGCTTTTTACCTAAGGTTATTTTAGCATTATTTATTATATCGTCTGACAAGCTCATATATTCCATAGGGATATCTGATATTAATTGTTGGAATTTTGATGATGTTTCTTTGTCAGAAAGAGTATATACTTTATCAATAGATTCTTTTGCAACTTTATCTCCTACTTTTTTCTTAAAGGCAATACCTCTTCCCATAACTATAATTTCTTTATTTTTTTCATTAAGTGTAAGAACTACATTATTGTTCAAAATTTTCTCAATTATCATCAAATTATCCTCCCAAATATTAATAAAAAAAACCTATTTATGCACACAAAAGTAATCCATGAAAAAATCATGTGCTATAAATAGGTTTAGCTTGTACTTAAACAATCACTATCCTTAAAATTATTCAACTATTAATTTAATAATACCAAGATTACGTTTTCATGTCAATTTAATCAATTATTTTTTATGTAAAGTTTATTTTTATTTTTTATAATCCTTCTTAACCTTGACCTGCTTTTTCTTAATTACAATTTCTTTATTATTTTTTAAAAATGCTTTACCTTTATAATTTAAAATATCTACATATGAACAAATATCTTTAACTTCTATTACACCTATATCTTCATTATCTATTCCTTCAATATTACTTAAAGCTCCAACAATATCAATAACTCTTATTTTCTTTTTCTTACCTACGTTTAAATAAATTCTAGTTACTTCCTCATTTGAATCTTTATCTTCTTTTTTATTTATTTTTTTGTTTTTTAATAAATCATTTTGTAACTTTTTAAATGTAGTTTCTCCATTTCTGATTTTATCTTCATTTATACTAATTATTTCTTCTATTTTATTTTCTGTATAATTTTCTATTTCATTTAAATACTTTTCTTCATTAGAAGATATTAATGTAATAGCTTTACCTATTTTATCAACTCTTCCCGTTCTTCCTATTCTATGGACATAATTTTCTTTGTCTCTTGGTACTTCATAATTTATTACTAAAGAAACATCATCAATATGTATACCTCTAGAAGTTATATCACTACTTACTAAAATATTAAATTTGTGCTCTTTAAAGTCTTTAATAATAAATAGTCTTTTATCCTGAGACATTTCTCCATGAATTGCTCCAACCAAAAACTTATCTTTCTTCATATTTTTATAAATTTCATCTACTTTATCTCTTGTATTTGCAAAGATAATTGTAGAATTTGGGCATTCACTATAGATTATATCTTTAAGAGTCTCATATCTACTTTCTTTTTCTACTTTTATACAATACTCACTTATCTGCCTTTTGACTTGAATATTATCAACCTTTATATCTATTCTTTCAGTTTTTTTCATATATTTGTTACAAACTAAATCCATATTCTCATCAATAGTTGCTGAAAACATACCTTTACATGATTGTTGCGGTAACTTACTAAGTATAGATTCCATATCCTCTACAAAACTTTTATGTATCATTTTATCAGCTTCATCAATTATAAAATATTTTATATTACTTAAATCTATAGTTCCTCTACCGATATGATCAATTATTCTCCCTGGTGTAGCAACTACAATATGTACTCTTTGCTTTAATTCAGCTATTTGGTCTTTCAATGGTTGTTTCCCAAATATTGCACTACATCTAACTTTTTTTGTTCTTCCTATGTTTTGTATCTCTTCTTTGATTTGTAATGCTAATTCTCTTGTTGGAGCTATTATTAACCCTTGTACGCTATTATTATCTACATCAACTTTTTCAACTATTGGTATGGCAAAAGATGCTGTTTTTCCACTTCCTGTCTTAGACTTTACTATAACATCTTTATTATCTAATAATCTTGGAATAACTTCTTCTTGAACTTTTGACGGCTCAACATAGTTTAAGTTATTTAACGATCTTATTATATTTTTATCTAAATTAAATTTTTGAAATTTATTATTCATTTTTATCTCCTTAATTCCATAACATCTCTTACTATTATAATTGTCTGATTGATATTATTCAAAACATATAAAATTTTCTCTCATAAAAATAGACTGAATTTTATACTTTATCCATAGACTAGATTAAATATAAAATCCTCACAATTAAAAAAGTCAGCATTAATAATGCTGACTTATATATCTAAGCTACTGCTTCTTCTTCATTAACTTTTGAATAACTTCTTACTTCTTTAACTAAAACTGCTGCTATTATAACTATAGCTACTATATCAGCTACTGGTTGTGCAAACCAAACTCCATTAAGGCCTAAGAATTTTGGTAATATCATCATTAAAGGTATTAAGAATATACATTGTCTAAGTAAGCTAAGTAATATAGAGACTTTTGCTTTACCTATTGATTGTACATAGTTAGTTCCTATAATACCTATACTTAATATTGGTAGAGTTACTGTATATTTTCTAAGTCCATTAATTGTTATTCCCATAAGCTCCGGATCATTATTAAACATTCCTACTAAAAGCTCTGGTGCAAGATGTATTACCATTGCTCCAACCATAAATATACATGTAGATGCTAATAAACATATTTGTAAAGCTTTCTTACATCTATCATAGTGCTTAGCACCATAGTTAAATCCAACTATTGGTTGCATCCCTTGACTTATACCAAATGAAGGCATCAAGAATATCATTGAAATTGAACTTATAGTAGCCATAGCACCTATAGCTAAATCTCCACCATAAGTTTTTAAACTTTGGTTACTTATAACTTGAACTAAGCTTGCTGCAAGCTGTATAGCAAATGGAGATACACCTATTGCAAGAATAGATTTAGCTGCATTTTTATTTAATCTTACTGTGGATAATTTAAACTCTAAATTAGATTTTTTTCTTAAATAATATGAAAGTCCCCACATAGCTGTTATAGCTTGTGATATTATTGTTGCAGTTGCTGCACCTTTTATTCCCATATTAAATTTGAATATGAATAATGCATCTAATACTATATTTGTAGCACATCCAACAGCCATTATTATTGCTGATAATTTAGGGTTTCCATCTCCTCTAATGATGTTATTAAAGAACATTGCCATTATAGAGAATGTTGTTCCTAAAATAATTATATCTGTATATGATTTTGCATAGTATAATGTGGCATCACTAGCCCCAAATAGCTTTAGTATTTGTTCTGAAAATATAAGTCCTATAATAGTAAGTGAAATACCTAATACTACTGATAATAGCATACCTGTTCCTATTATATTTTGCGCTTCTTCTTTTTTACCTTGTCCTAATTTTATAGAAACATTTGTTGCTGAACCTACTCCAACAAGCATACCAAATGCTAATGCTATTGTTAGTATAGGCATAGTTACTCCAAGTCCTGCTATTGCCATTGAACCAACTTGAGGTATATTTCCTATAAATATTCTATCTACCACATTATAAAGGGCATTTACCATCATCCCTATAATAGCTGGCACGGAATATTTTAATAATAATTTTCCAATTGATTGAGTTCCTAACTCTACTTGATTTTTATTCATGCCTCTTCCTCCTATATATTTATATTTGAGCAAACTTTTCTAAGTAGTTTAATCATTAATTCTCTTTCTTCTTCATCCAATTGCTCACTCATTTTTTTATCCCATTGATTTAGAATAAAGTATATATTATCCTTTACACCTTTTCCTTCATCTGTTAAATAAACTCGATTAGATCTTTTATCTTTTTCATCTTTTTCTCTTCTAACAAGTCCATTTTCTTCTAACTTTTTTATTGCTCTTGCTGTAGTACCTTTATCAATTTTAAGTACTTCAGCTAGTTCTTCTTGATTTCTACCATCTTCTATATAAAGTTCTAACAAGAACATAAATTGACCTTGACCTATGTTATATTCCTCAAGTCCTTTTCCAATAAAAATACGACCTTTTCTATATATTTGAGAAATATATTTACCAATATTACCACACTCGTATTTATCCATAGATTCATACCCCTTTCCATATTTAGTTGTTTATGCAACTATACTAGTATAACATATTTAGTTGCTATTGCAACTGTTTTTTGCAAAAAAAATAGAGAATAAATATTTAACAATATTTATTCTCTATACAAAGTTATATTATTATAATGTAGAAACTAAGTATTTAGTGTAAGCTATAAATGCCCTAGCTTCTTCCATAGTGTTATAAAGTCCTAAACTTGCTCTTATCATTCCATCTGCAGGTTTATTATTATATGCAGTTTCACATGCAATTTCATCGCTAATTCCCATTAATCTATTAACATAAGGATGAGAACAAAACTTTCCAGTTCTTAGTGCAATTGCCATTTCGTCAGCATATCTTTTACCAATCTTTTTAAAATCTTCTCCATCAATATTAAAGACAATAATACCTAATCGATCATCGATATGTTCATTGTCTCCGTATAGTATTACTCTATCTATTTTTTTCATTTCAGCTATGATAAATTCTTTTAACATCATTTCATGTTCATATATATTATCAAAGCCTATTTGCTTCAATTGTTGCAAAGCTCTTCCTGTAGCTATAGCTCCCAATGAGTTTGGGCTACCTGCTTCATGTAAAGCTGGTGGAGCATCCCAAATAACATCGTAGTCAGTAACGGCTTTTACACACGCCCCTCCTTTTAGAAAAGGTGTTAAATTACATAGGCTTTCCTTAAGTCCAACTATCACACCTGTTCCATAAGGTGCATAAGTTTTATGTGCAGAGAAAACTAAAAAATCTATCTCCTCTCCATTATTGTTACCCTTCATATTTATTTCTTTATGGGCTACTAATTGAGCTCCATCTACAATTATTTTTGCATTATATTTATGACATATTTTAGCTATTTCATGAATTTTATTTATATATCCAGTTACATTCGATGCACCTGTTATCGTCACATATTTAATATTTCCATTGTTTTCTTTTAAATTTTTTTCTATGCTATCTAAACTTATTCTACCCATTTTATCTACATCAACATATTCTACTGTAGCACTATATCTCCAAGGTAAATCATTTGCATGATGTTCCATTCTTGTAGTAAGTATTTTATCATCTTTATTTTTTACTAAGACATTTGCTAATAAATTCATACACTCTGTTGTAGTCTTCCCAAATACTACGGTATATCTAGGATCATTTCCCACATTAAAAAAATCTAATATAATTTGCCTTGCTTCTTCATACTTTTGAGTAGTGATTTCACTTTTTTGGCCAGTACCTCTAGCTACAGCACCATATGTTGCTAATCCTCTACTTAACGCTCTATAAGATGATTTAAATGATGGGGTAGTTGCTCCATTATCAAATCCTATTGGTATAGCCATATTTCCACTGGCTAGTTGAACCCGGTTATCTACACCAATAAATAAATCCCTGTATTTATTATAATTATCTGATACATCCATATATACTGCCTCCTTTCTTGTGAAATTAGCTTTTACCTAATAATATATATGATTCCTAATCTATAAAGTTTCTTTCATATATTATAGCCATAGGTTTGTTTAATATATAACTTTATAGACTTTTTATTAAATAAAAGTCTTATATTAACTTTTCCTTATTTTTAATAATAAATAGCATAAAGTTATAATGTATAAAAATAAAGGAATATGGTTTATACCATATTCCTTTATTTTTATAATATGTATTTATTTATAAAATCGTGCATTTCTTTATTTAAATCTCCACAATCATCTACAATCTCACATCTTCGACATCTTATAGCTTCACCCTCTATAGCCGATTGTATTTCTATATTTCCATTATCATATGAAATTAAAAATCCTAAGTTTATATCTTCATATTGGTTAATATATGCATCTGACATATTTATACCTTGTGTTTTTTCTTGAATATCATCATTAATAAGATAGTTTTCCCCATTTATACATGATAAATACTGTTCCTTACGACTACCAAATAAATAATATAGCTGTCCATTGTATTTTAGTAATTCTTCAATATTTTTATTTTTTTCTTCTTCATCCACACATGCACTTATACCATTGTAGCATTTTCTTACATTGATGTTTCCACCTATTTGTTCATTCATTTTACATAAGTTAAAATCTTTCAATTCCCCACTAAAAAAATTCATTTTATGACACCCCTTTGTATGTTTGTAATTATATTGTAATAAAGAATAGAATTATTTTCATTATAAAAAAATTTTTATATACCTGGTATTTTATGCCTATTCACATTTTTAAGAATTAGCTGAATTAATTGAATAATATAACTTTCGAACTATTATACAAGTTTTTTTATATATAAATAAAGTACATGTCATTAAAATTTTAATTATCGGCTCAAGTTATTGTTTTTCTTTAAAATAAGGACTAGAATGTTACTTGTTAGCAAATTAATATTAAGTCTTGTTAAGATTAATTTAATATGGAGGTTTATTATGGGAGAAGAAAAAATTACTTTTAAGGATTTTATGTATGAAACACTACTTCTTCTTGTAGGCTGTTTTTTACTGGCATTATCATTTGTATTATTCTTTGATCCTCATTCAATCGCACCGGGAGGATTAACAGGATTAGCGGTAATAATCAATTATCTATTCAACATACCACTATGGATAGTAAACTTAATTTTCAATGTACCATTGTTCATTATTGCATACAAGGTTTTAACAAAGAGGGAATGTTTAAAAACTTTGTTGGGAATAGTATTTTTTACTTTTGCATTAAATTTATGTGAAAATTTCGCAACCCTTGAAATTACAAACGATGTATTATTAGCAACACTTACTGGTGGTGTAATTTTAGGATTAGGTCTAGGCGTAATATTTAAAATAAATGGTACAACTGGTGGTACTGATTTAATAGGATTAATCTTAAACAGATGGTTTCCATCAGTCAGTGTTCCAAAGTTAATGGGAGTGGCTGATTTTGTAGTAGTTATATCATCAATTTTTGCTACAGGGAAAGTAGAAATTGGTTTGTACTCTGCAATAGGATTATATATAGCTGTTTTAGTAAGCGACATGGTTATTCAAGGTATCTATAGTGCTAAATCTTTTACTATAATATCAAACTCACCAGACGAAATATCTAATGCTATATTAGAAAAAATGAATAGAGGTGTCACTATTCTTAGCGCTAAAGGCGGTTATACAAAAGAAGATAAAGATGCACTACTTGTTGTAGTAGGAAAAAGAGAAATATCTACCTTAAGAAAAATAGTAAAAACAGTAGATTCTAATGCCTTTGTAGTTATTACAGATGTTCACGAAGCACTTGGGGAAGGTTTCAAACAAATGTATTAGAAATATTAAAGGTGGTATCATTTTTGATACCACCTTTATCTATCTATAATTTTATAAAATTAGGCTTCATTTTATCAAAGGTACAAATATATTTATACCCCATTTCTTGTAAACTATTATAAACTGTCTTAAATTCATAAGCTACTTGTGCTGAGTTATGAGAATCAGAACCAGTAGTAATAATCTCACCACCAAGCTCTTTATATCTTTTTAGAATATATGATGATGGTGTTAAATCAGGTAATCTATATCTAAAACAAGATGTATTAATTTCTATTCCCTTGCCATCGTATATTGCCATTTTTAATATTTCATCAATTTCATCACTAAATACTTTATCATCAATTATATTATTTAAATCACCATATCTTTTTACAATATCTAAATGACCAAGTACACAATAACTTTTAAATTTTTTAATTACATTATATAAAATTTCATAGTATTGTCTATAGGCTTCAAACTGTGATTTATCTTGATAAAAATCTCTTTCTATTAAATCAGACTTATTAATTGTATGAATAGATGCTATAACAAAATCAAACTCATTTTTTTCTATATCTTCCTCACATTTAGATATGGTGTGGCTTTGCAATCCCATTTCTATTCCTTTTTTTATAAATATCTTATCTTTATATTTATTTTGAAAATATTCAAGTTTTCTAAAGTATTCTTTATAATCTACTATATGATTTTCTTCCATATTATTTGTAATAATACTATAGTCCACATGATCAGTAAAACAAATCTCTTTTACTCCCAACTCTATAGACTTATTTATCATATCCTCCATAGGAGTATTACTGTCAGCAGAAAAACTAGAATGCATGTGATAATCATAATACATATTATTTTCTCCCCTATTTTAAATTTTCTAATACTCTATTATTATACATAAAAAAAGCCATGGTATTTTATTTTTACCATAGCTTTTTATAAAATTCTAAATTTTTTACATCATAAAGAAGAAATATGCTAATAAAATAATACCAAGTATTATTCTATACCATCCAAATATTTTAAAGTCATGCTTCTTGATATATCCCATAAGGAATTTGATTGCCCATACTGATACTATAAATGAAACTATAGTACCTACAGCTAATACAATAAGCTCAAAGCTTGTAAATGCAAATCCAAACTTAACTAATTTAAGTAAACTTGCTCCAAACATTACAGGTATAGCTAAAAAGAATGTAAATTCTGCTGCTATTTCTCTTGATACTCCTATTAATAATGCCCCCACTATTGTTGCTCCTGAACGAGATGTTCCAGGGAAAATTGCTGCTATTAATTGGAATAATCCTATGATTATAGCCATTTTATATGTAAGTTGATTCATATTTGTAACTAAAGCTCTTTTACCTTTGTTGTGATTTTCAACAACTATAAATAAAATACCAAATATAATAAGCATTGTAGCTACTGTTTGGAAGTTATAAAATAGTGCATTTATTTGGTCATCCCATAATAGACCAACTACAGCTGCAGGAATACAAGCAATTACTATTTTAACCCACATAATAATTATATCTGTTTCTACAAATGGCTTTTTATTAAAATTAAATGGAAAAATCTTTTTCCAATATAAAATTACAACTGCCATAATTGCACCAAGTTGTATAACAACAAAGAACATTTCTTTGAAAGCTGGTGACATTCCTAATTGTAAGAATTCATCCACTAATATCATATGACCTGTACTACTTACTGGTAGCCACTCTGTAATCCCTTCTATAATACCTAATATAATGGCTTTAAATATTTCTATCCATTCCATGTTCTCACCTCATTTATATTTTCCTTATTTAAACAAAAAAATATCCTAATTAATATTTAGGCCTTTTTATAGTATACCATATAAAGTATGACTTAGCCTTATAATTTTATACTACACTTTTATAATAGTTCGTAAAATTTTTTCAATATAAAAGAGTTATTTGAAATATTCCAAATAACTCTTTTATATTTATAATTTTCTATGCTATTTTCTCTGATTTTCCTTTGTTACCCGTAACTCTTGGTAGTCCAAATCCTATTGCAATTATTCCACATATAAACATTAATATTGGATAATGTAAATACTTAATTATTGCAAATGGAGATATTCCAGCAAGTCCTGCTGCTGTTAATAATTGCGCTCCATAAGGAATTATCCCTTGCCAAACTGACGAGAATATATCTAATATACTAGCTGATTTTCTTGCATCTATTTCATACTCATCAGCAATATTTTTAGCTAATGGACCTGCCATTACTATTGCTATAGTATTGTTTGCTGTACATAGATCAACTACACTTACTAATGCAGCTATTCCAAATTCTGCACCCTTTTTATTCTTTATCTTACTCTGTATAAAGTTAAGAACGAAATCAATTCCTCCGTTGAACTTAATAAGTTCAACCATTCCTCCAACTACAACAGATATCATACAAAGTTCAAACATACCTGTCATTCCTTCTGATATAGCTGTTATTATTCCAAATAAATCTAATGAACCTGTTGTTATTCCTATAATACCTGCTAATATTATCCCTCCACCAAGAAGTAAAAATACATTCGCTCCAAGAATTGCACCTATAAGTACAAATAAATACGGTATAACTTTTACTAATTCATATCCATATGTTTCATTTGATACACTTATATATCCTCTACTCATAACAGTTAATAATATTATAGTTATTATTGCTGCTGGTAGCACTATAGCAAAGTTTACTTTAAACTTATCTCTCATTTCACAACCTTGAGTTCTAGTAGCTGCAATTGTTGTATCAGATATCATTGATAAGTTATCTCCAAACATTGCTCCACCTACTACCGCTCCTAAAACTAAAGCTACTGGTATCCCAGTTTTTGATGCAACTGCAACACCTATTGGTCCTATAGCCGCTATAGTTCCTACTGAAGTCCCCATTGATATTGATATAAAACACCCTATAACAAATAATCCAGTAACTAATAAGTTAGCTGGCACAACAGATAAACCTAAATTTACTACTGAATCAGCTCCACCCATTGCTTTTGAAACACCACTGAAAGCTCCTGCAAATAAGAATATTATAAGCATCAAAATAATATCTTTATTTCCTCCACCTTTGCAAAATACTTCTATCTTTGTATTGAAATCAGCTTTCCTATTAAATAAAAATGCCACTACTGTTGATATTATAAAAGCTACTAACGTAGGCATTTTATAAAAATCACCACTTATAATTCCACTTCCTATAAATAAAATTAAAAATACGCCTAATGGTAATAATGCCCATACACTACCTTTTTGTCTTTCTTTACTCATAACTGTCTCCCTTCCGATGTAGTACTTACTATCATTTTAAATATTAAAACTTATAATAAAAAAAGCTTGAGAATAATCTCAAGCTTTAATAAACTAGGTTATTTCTCATCTTTCAGCCTTCACTGCAGGATTTAGCACCTTATTATATAAATATATCGGTTGCTGGGTATCACAGGGCCTGTCCCTCCACCACTCTTGATAAGTAAGTAAATATTTATTTTTGTTATAAACAATATACTAAAATATTTTTTATTTATTGTCAAGATTTTTTATTTTTAGAAAATTTTAAAATATTAGATAGATATGATATTAATTATTTTTCAGGTATATAAATTTGTTTTGAATCAAATCCTAGATTCTTAAATTTAGAATATAAAAATTCATATTTATTTGGAACAATTTTTATTATATTCATATCAAAAGGTAACTTTGATATATTTTCAACCTTAAGATCTTTACTTCTAAGTACATCTAAATATTCTTCGCACCATGGTTGTAAAATTTCTACTTCTCCACTTATTTGTAGTCCACATAAATTATTCATACTCACATAATTTTCATATATACAAAGAGAAACTTTTTTGTTTTTTGATAGACCTATAAATTTTAACCCACCCTCAGTAATTATATATATATTTCCATCATAATACTCATACTCTAAAGGGGTTGCTCTTACAAATTCTCCATATCCTGTAGCTAATGTGCATGTATTTTTATTTATTAAAAAAGTTTCAATTTCTTTTTTGGTAACATTAACTGGAGGTATAAATTGTGGTGTATTAAAATATTCTCTCAAATTTTTAGCCAAATCTAATACCTTACTATCATCAAATTTACCCAAATCATTAAAAGGTATACCAACTTTAGAACAAAAATATTTTATTTTATCTTTTTCATCATAAGTCAACTTATTTATTAACGTTTCTCCTTTTATAAATTCAGTAAAAACATCTTCTTTATTAATAAGTGTTTTTATTTTAATAATTTCACTTATACCATCTTGTTTGTTAAGCCCTATACATACTAAAGCCACTCTTTTTTTACTAAAACCTATATTGTTATCTTTTATATATTCTAATATTTTTTCACTGCTATTGTGTCCATACAAGGAGAATACTAAAACAACATTAGAATAATACTTTACATCCTGTGGCGCATCATTAATGTCAAAAGATTTCGCTGGACCTAATATTGGACATATGGTATTTGCAACAACTTTACCTGTTCCATACTTACTTTCATATAAAATAAGAGTAACATTCATTTTATCCACCTCTTCATAATAATCTTATAATTTGACATTTATATTTGCAGGAATACTTCCATGATATAACTATTCCTTTGCTTATATTATTACACTTTTCATCACTCAAGTCTATTAAATGAATAAACAGCTTATAATTTTATGGTTTTCATTTTATTCACAAAATAAAAAAAGGAATTATTAAGATTTACTTAATAATTCCAATATGTATTTCTTTAATGTTTAGATGATTATAAAACTCTTCTTGCATTTACATATGAGTTTATGTAGTAAGAATTATTTATGTTATTAATAACAACTTTTCCTTGACCTGAAGCCGCATGTATCATTTGGTTATTACCAATATATATACCACAGTGAGTTACTCCTCCATTATTTGATCCAACAGTATCAAAGAATAGTAAATCTCCTGGCTTTAAATTACTTTTACTTACATACGTTCCATAATTACTTTGCAAAGATGATGTTCTCGGTAGTGTTATTCCTGCAGAATTTTTAAATACATAGTATGTGAATCCTGAACAGTCAAATCCATTAGGACCTTGAGCACCCCATACATAAGGCTTACCTAAAAATTTCTTTGCATAGTCAATTAATTTACTTGCTGATGTACTTGTTGAAGAACTTGAAGATCCTGAAGAAGATGGTTTTGTACTAGTTAAATACTTACTAGAAACATATCCTGTTGTATTTCCAGTAGTTATCTTTGACCATCCATCTTCAGTTGATTTTACTGTAACCTTTGTTCCGCCAGATAATGTAGTTAAAACTGAGTAGTTTGTTCCTGGTCCTTTTCTTACATTTAAGCTTATATTTGATTCCACATACTTAGTAGTTGATGTTTCATTACTATCATTATCTGCACTTGGCTTACTACTAGTTAAATACTTACTAGAAACATATCCTGTTGTATTTCCAGTAGTTATCTTTGACCATCCATCTTCAGTTGATTTCACTGTAACCTTTGTTCCACCAGATAGTGTAGTTACAACTGAGTAGTTTGTTCCTGGTCCTTTTCTTACATTTAAGCTTATATTTGATTCCACATACTTAGTAGTTGATGTTTCATTGCTATCATTATCTGCACTTGGCTTACTACTAGTTAAATACTTACTAGAAACATATCCTGTTGTATTTCCAGTAGTTATCTTTGACCATCCATCTTCAGTTGATTTCACTGTAACCTTTGTTCCACCAGATAGTGTAGTTACAACTGAGTAGTTTGTTCCTGGTCCTTTTCTTACATTTAAGCTTATATTTGATTCTACATACTTAATAGTTGATGTTTCATTGCTATCATTATCAGAAGTATTATCTGAACCTTGTGAGCTGCTTAAATATTGATTTGAAACATATCCTGTTATACTTCCACTTGTAATTTTTGACCAACCACCACTTGTAGTTATTACATTAACTTTTGTACCATTAGCTAATGTAGTTATTACTGAATAACTTGTTGATGGTCCTTTTCTTACATTTAGTCCATAAGAAGTATTTACATACTTTACACTTGTCGATGTTGTTGACGCACTTGATATATAATCTTTATGAATATAACCTGTTTTTGAGTTATATTTTATTTGTCTCCAACTTCCTTTTGAGCCTAAGTAAGTAACCGTTTCTCCTTTTTGTATTTTTCCTATAGAATCATATTCTTTACCTGGTCCAGTTCTAAAGTTTACTCTTCCTGTTATTGTTCTCGTATCATCTGCATAAGAGTTTGTTACATCTGCCATAGGTGCTACTAGCGCTGTTGCTAGCATCCCTGTCATTACATATTTTTTATTTATACTCATAATTAATCGATTTTACAATTTTAAAAATTGTAATTTCTTTCCCCCTTCCAATATGTAACATCTTTGAAACATATTTACTTGGTATCATTATTATTATTACATTTTTATAATCGTTTGTCTATATTTCGACAGTAAAAAAAATACAATTTTGTAACTTTTTCGTAACTTTTTACATAATTTTTTAGTTATTTTTCTAATTTTTTACATATATATCCATGTTTGCTAATACTTTCTTGAATATTCATTTTAAATAAAAAAAATAAAATGGTGAATCTTTGAGATATCACCATTTTATTTGAGTTCATTATTATAATTGTGCTTGTATTTTTGCTTTTATATGTTCCTTAGGAAGGAAACCTATCATTTTATCTACAGCTTCACCATCTTTAAATATTATCATTGTTGGAACTGTTGTTATTGCATATCTTCTTGCAACATCTAAAGCTTGATCCACATCTACTTTAAAGAAGTTAACTTCATCCATTTCTCCGCTTAATTCTTCGAAAACTGGTGCTAACATTTTACAAGGTCCACACCAAGTTGCAAAAAAGTCTACTATAGATACTCCATTTTCTATTGAAGCATTAAAATTATCATTATTAAGTATTTGTGCCATTAAAATATCCTCCATATTTTTCTATATTTTGTCCGTTATTTATATTTTATTACAATAACAAATTTATATCCATATAATTATTAATATATGTACCCATTTTTTACATAAATACACATTTTTATTTTTATATAAATAGATTTAAGTTTGATTCTTCTTTCGCTTCTAAATAAAATGTAACTCCTCCCATTTCTACATCTTCAATTTTATTACTCATCATAATATCCCCTTTCATAGTAAATAAATATTATATTTACAATATACAAGAATATAATTTTTCTGACTGTAACATTGTTACATAAATTTATTTTTTATTTTAACATCAGTAAGATTGTAATAAAGAATAAATGGGTATTTATTTTTACAAGTATACTTTTATATACAATTAATATATTATTAAATTTGTGAAATAATAAATAAACGGGGCTATATTTCTTATTTCATAATTTCAAAGGAGATTTTTAAATGGAACCATATAAAGATATAAGTTCACTAGAATTAAATAATATGATAGATAATAAAGAAAAACTTATATTACTTGATGTTAGAACAGAAGCAGAATATAATACAAGTCGCATTCCAAATGCAATCAACATTCCTATAAGTGATTTAGATTCACAAATAGACCACTTATTACCTTATAAAGACGAAAAAGTTATTATTTATTGTCGTTCTGGAAAAAGAAGTATTTATGCTGCCCAATTGTTAGAAGAGTATGGATTTAAGCATTTATATAATTTAAAACAAGGTATTATCGGTCATTTAGATTATTTATAAAATCTAAAATACCCACCTGATATATATCATGTGGGTATTTTATTATATATTTTCTTAAGTATTTCTTAAGTATTTCTTAACATTTATAAGATTTCTAACACATTTCAATTATTTGTTATATAATAATTGTAAAATTACATATACTTCTTACGAAGTGATAATTTCATATCTTAAATAAAAGGAGAATTAAAATGAGAAGAGTATCGTTATTTATTGTTATTAATGCTATATCTTTATTCATAATTTCAAACTTGATGTCTAGTGTATATATAGGTTCTTTAGGATCTTTAATAATGCTTACAATAATATTTGGTTGCCTTAATTTAATAGTTAAACCTGTTATACAATTTTTTTCATTACCTATAACTTTTTTAACACTTGGATTATTTTCATTAGTTATTAATGGTATAGTGTTATATTTAGCTTTTGCTATAGTTCCTGGAGCCCACCTTAATGGATTGTTAAACTCAATTTGGGCTGCAATACTATTATCCATAGCCAATTCAATATTTTATAATATTTTTGACTAACAAAGTTTTTTAATAAATATTTATTATTACACTAAAAAATCTGTAAAAAGATTTCTTTACAGATTTTTTATTCTTTAATCTAATTCAATCATTTCACCTTATATAAATAAATCATACTTATATTAAAACAGTTGCAGATTCATGTTACCTTAATTTATTCTTATTAATCCACTCTCTTCTACTATATTTTGTCCTTCTTTGCTTAATATAAAGTCTATTAACTTATCTCCACTTTCCTTCAAGTTTTCTTCTTTATATACTAATAAAAATGGTCTTGATAATTTGTATTCTCCATTTTTTACATTCTCTGCATTAGGAGCTATGTCATCTATTTTTATCGCATTTATAGAATCATCTATATGGCGAAACGATATAAATCCTATGGCATTATCATTTCCTGCAACTGTAGTTTTGATATCACCTGACCCATCGTCAATTACAGATTCTTTGTAAAGTTCTTCTGATGTATATCCTACTATTTCTTGGAATGTATCCCTTGTTCCTGATCCATCTTGTCTTGACACTACGACTATTGGAGAGTCTTCTCCACCAACATCTTTCCAATTAGTTATTTTTCCTCTATAAATATCTTTTACTTCACTAAGCGTTAAAGAGTCTATTTTATTATTTTTACTAGTTATTACTGCCATTCCATCAAATGCAATTTCTACTTCAACTAAACCTTCTGCAATTTCTTCGTCTTTTAAATTACGTGATGACATTCCTATTTCTACATCTCCATTTATTGCATCTTTTATTCCTGCTGAAGAACCAATTTTATTAATTTCAACATCAATTACAGAATTATCTTTTTTAAACTTTTCAGCTTCTTTTTCCATTAATGTTCCAACTGATGTAGATCCAGAAACTGTTATAGTTTCTGATAGTGTAGTTTTATCTGTTTTATTTTCTTCAGTTTTTTTGTTGCAACCTACTAATAAGATTATTACCATAAGAAATAAAGATATTATGAGCTTCATCCATTTATTTTTCATATATATACCTCCATATTTATGTAATTTTTCCTTTAATCATATTTAGTATAACCATGTAAAATAATTAATATTTTAAAAGTAAAAGCTAAAAAAATAAGACATCCTTAGATGCCTTATTCTTTTATTATATTTTTAATATATCATCAATTTCATCAATCAAATTTTTCTTATCAGTATCAGATATATTGTCACTGTCATAAATTTTGTCTTTAATGGATTCAATCTTTTTATCCTTTTCGCTTATTTTATGCTTAAATTTATTTTCAACTTCTTGAATACTTTGGCTTAATCTATTTATTAAAGATGCCATCTCATCAGAGCTTCCTGCAATTCTGTTTAGTAGCATTAAGTTTTGTCCCAAAAGTTCAGGTATATCTTCATGAGAATATCTAAGTTGATGATCTATTTCTCCATATCCTTCTTCAAATATAGTTCTAACTTGTACCTCTGTAATGAGTTTTTTATTAGTTGGATAAGATTCTACTAAGTAATGAACTGATCTATATCCTGATGGTCTCGAACAAACTTTAATTCCTTGTTCATCAAATTTACTAGTATCATCACCTTCTCGTACATTAGCTACTATCTCCATTACATCCCACATATTAGTTATAAAATTATGTATTTCTTCCCAATCTTCTTTGAATATATGTATTACTCTTATTCCAAGTAAGTCTGTAATCTCATCCTTATAATTATCTACAGTAAAGTTAAAATCTTGTCCATATTTTTCTCTTCTATCAGGCGTTTTTCTAATAACTTTTTCTATTAGATGTCTTATATCTTTTATTCTAGTTTTTACTGAGTGAACTTTAGGCTGTGCTCTAAGTATATTGGCAATTAAATCAGCCTGTGTTTCATAGCTTTTTTTACAATCGATAAAATCATCATGTATTTCTTTTAAATCTTCCCAATTTATATTTTCTTTTTTAAGTTCTTCTTCATCTATATTATAAACTTTTAAAAATTGTTCTTTACTTATCATTTTGTCCTCCACATAATAGTATCTATTTTTATTTTACCTTATAATTATGTATGTTTATAATATTTTTAATTCTTATTCATAAATTATTTCCTCAAATATTGATAATTCCCTCTTACTAATGCTATAATTTTCTATAAAGTTTTATAAAAATTCTTTTATAAAAAATATTAATTATAATTATGGGGGTTTATAATGAAAAAAATCTTTAAATCATTAACTTTGTCTTTTGTAATAGCATTTACTATGTCTATTGCACCAACTTTAAGCGCTTTTAATACAGAAACTATGAGTGTTGTAGAAGCCGCTTCAAAGAAAACATTCAAAACTTTTACTGTTAATTCAGTATATAACACATCAACAAAAATAACTGGGAAAGGCCTTAAAGGAGCTACAGTTAAAGCTTATGTAAGTGGAAAACAAATAGGTAAATCTACTGTATCCTCTTCAGGAACTTACTCAATAAAAATTTCAAAGAAAAAGAAAAATACTAAAATTACTATAAAAATAAGTAAAAGTGGCTACACAACTAGATCAAAAACTATAACAGTTAAGGGTAGTTCATCTTCTTCTAGCTCAAATTCATCTTCTTCAAAATATGTTTATGCTAATGGAGGAATATCAACTTCTAAAATCTATCATAAAACTTCCAAAGCACATAATATGGAAGGTGCTATAAAAATGACAGAATCTAAAGCAAAATCAAAAGGCTATAGAGCATGTAAGAGATGCTGGAGATAATACATATTAAAGACATTATCAATTTCGATAATGTCTTTTTTTGTGACTTTATCACTGAATTTACGAGCATAATATGATTAAATAATATCATATTAAATTTTTAGGAGGACAGTATGAGAAATAATAAATGGATTAAAGGTGCGATGATTTTAGGTTTATCATTTTTTATATCAGTATTATTAGTAAAACCCATAGGAGTTTCTACTCAATTTTCAGTATTATCAGGAATTATTTATAATTCAGTAGATAAAAATTTAATAACTGAAGGCACCTCTCGAGAAAGTGGATACAAAAGTACAAATGCTTATTTAGATAAAAACGAAGGTGCTTTAGCTGAGGAAATTATAAATCCCATAAATTATGGATTTGTATTTGTGTTGGCTATTCCTCTTGGAAGTTATATAGCTTATAAAACATCTAAGAAAAATGAATTTGATGAAGATGAAATACATGAAAATAATTTATTTCAAGAAAATTGTTCATTAGAAGACAAAGGGTTTTTAGGTAAATACATTCCTTTCTTCTTAGGTGGTTTTTTATTATTATTCGGTGCTAGATTTGCTGGTGGATGTACTAGCGGCCATATGATGAGCGGTATGATGCAATCAAGTGTTAGCGGATATGTTTTTGCTGGAGTTGTTTTTGCAGTAGCTATTCCAACTGCTATTATCACTAAAAAATTAAGTATAAAATAGGAGGAATTATTATGAAAATACTATTAGCCATATTACTAGGTGGATTTTTCGGATACGCTTTATATAAAGTCCAAGCTACAAATCCAAAAAAATTACTTGCCATGCTTAGATTAGAAGATTTACACTTAGCTAAAGTAATATTATTTGCCATAGGATTTGCCAGTGTTTTATTATCCATAGCTCATGCTGTTGGAATCTTCAATATTAGTCATTTAAGTGTAAAAACATTAAATTTAGGTGTAATTATTGGTGGAATTATATTTGGCCTTGGCTTTGGATATGCCGGAACTTGTCCAGGAACTTGTGTGGGTGCTTCAGGTACAAATAATTTCAAAAAAGGCTTAAGTACTATTATAGGTGGACTTATGGGTGCCCTTACATTTACACTATCTTATGGGTATTTAAATAATCTAGGTCTAATTTCAGGATTTGATTTGGGTAAGTTAACTTTATTCAACATATCTCCTAATTATCCTTCACTTTTTAATGTTGGATATATAGGATTATTTCTAACAGGTATATTATTTATGTTAGTAGGTTATTTTATGCCTAAATCAATTCTTAAGAAATAATTTATTGGAGGAAAAATGTTTAATAAGGAATATATTTTTGAAGAAACTCTTCCTTTTTTTAAAAATTTAAGCGAAGAAGAAAAAAATGAATTAATCTCAAAAAGCTCTGTTACAAAATATGAAAAAGGCGAGATTGTTCACTCTAAGAATTCAACTTGTACAGGTCTTTTACTCACTCTTTCAGGTAATTTTAGAGTATTTATTTCTGCACCTAGCGGAAGACAAATTACATTATTTAAATTATATGATAGAGATGTCTGTATGTTATCAGCATCTTGTGCTTTTGCAAATTTAACTTACGATGTAAATTTGGAAGCTCAAACTAAAGCTGAAGCCATAATAATTGATAGTTCTTTATTAAAAAAATTAGCTTCATCAAATTTTCAAGTTATGAATTACCTTTTAAATCTAACTCAGGATAAATTATCAGACGTAATGTATGTTCTTGAACAAGCAACATTCTTTAGTTTAGATGAAAGAATCACTGATTACTTATTAGAACAAAGTCGATTCCTAGATTCAAAAGTTCTTTATATAACCCACGAAAGTATAGCTAACGAACTAGGTTCATCTAGAGAAGTAATTAGTCGTATTTTAAAAAGGTTTGAAAAAGATGGAAAGATTGATGTTTCTAGGGGAAAAATTGAAATAATAAACTTATAGAAATTTAATAAAGGTTGAGTTTTAATTAAACTCAACCTTTATTATTATCTTAATTCCTTCATTTTAGAGTAGTTCTTTTATTAAATATATATTTTAAATTAATATTTTACGTGCACTAATCTTATTAAAGATTTAATTTTTACTCCTACAAAACTATGTTTTAAATATAAGACCATTTGTGTAAATATTACAGATGTCATAGAAGCTGTTAATATTGATATCTTAGCTAGATTAATCACATTTTCATCATAAGAAAATGCTAATTCTGAAACAAATATTGACATAGTAAATCCTATTCCTGTAAGTAATGCGACCTCTATTATTGATATCCATGAAGCCTTTTCTGGTTTTTCTGCAATATGTAGCTTAGTTGCTATAAAACTAAATAATACAACACCAAGTGGTTTTCCAATAACTAAACCACATATTATCCCCATTACCAAGTTTGAAGCATCTGCCACGTTAATATTTAAGTTAAGTGCTATTGATGTATTTGCAAAAGCAAATAAAGGTAATATAACTAAATTACTTAGTTTACTCAATCTATGTTCTAACTTATCTGCAGTAGATTCTTCTCCGTTCGTTTTTCTAGATGGTATTGTCGCTGCAAGCAATACACCACTTATTGTGGCATGTATACCACTACTGTATACAAAATACCATAAGAATAAGCCTACAAATAAATATACGTATACATTATCTACTTTAAGGATTTTATTTATAAATACTAGTATTAACAATATTCCAAGTGAAATTAATAAAGCTTGTATATTGATTTTGGCAGAATATAAAAATACTATTGCTAAAATAGAAATTAAGTCATCTACAACTGCTAAAGATAATAAAAATATTTTTAAATTTGAGTTAAGTCTAGATTTAAAAATCATAAAAATTCCAATAGCAAATGCTATATCTGTTGATATTGCAACACCTACACCTGGTAAGTATCTAGTATTTCTATTTATTATCATAAAAATAATCGCTGGAACAATTACTCCTCCAAGCGATGCTATAACTGGGAAAGATGCTTTTTTAAAACTAGATAAAGATCCCTCCAGCATTTCTTTTTTTATTTCCAATCCAACATATAAAAAGAAAATTGCCATAAAAAAATCATTCACTATCGCATGTAAATTAAAATTTCCAACTAAGTTAATGTGATGAAAAATTTCATCATAAAATCCTTTTAAATTACTATTTGCAATTAGTACAGAAATTGCAGTTACCATTATAAGTAGTATGCCTGGTAAACACCTCTGATTCTGATACTTTTTTCATTTTGTCCATCATTATAATGACCTCCCATATAAGTTTTGTTTACAAATACTTTTAAAGAGTAGTCCTTTAGTATGGTATAGTCAATCCTTTTCAACTATAAAGTTAGATTTTTACATATTTTTTTTACAATATACTTTGGAAATCGATGTCAAATTTTAAAATTAAATCTATTTCTTTAAAATTTCTACATCTTTATTCACCATAATAATACTTTCTTTTAAATCTGTTTTATAATTAAAAATCGTATCAAGATTAAATTGATACGATTTTGTTGTGCTAATCTTTTTTCTTAGCTTTATGATAAAGTTTTTCAGTTTTAGTTCTGTTTGTTCCACAATCTCGGGCACCTATTTTTTGTCCATTTTCAATTCCTATATCTGCTCCATGCTCAGAATACATTTTTCGTAGTTCCGGATTTGATTTTGGTCTGTCTTTCATTCTATTTTTATTGTTATCCATAAATATGATTCTCCTTGATGATATTTTAGTTATAATTTATCCAATAAAAATATCTTCTATTCTTTTAAAATAATTTAGTATTTCTTATAATTTTTAAAAGTCCTTTAATATAATGCTTATTCAATAAATCTACAAGTCCTTGAACTATTTTACGACTTATTACTCCTCTACTTGCCATAACCATTAATCTCAAAGGTTGATCCTTAAATGATTCTTGTAGTGTTATTTCCATTAATTTATCTCCACTTACAATTTTTTGTGCTTTTTTAGTAATAACTGATATTATTAAGTCACCACCATATACATTTTTAATATCATTTATGGTGGAATTAATAGTAAATGGATAAACTTGATTTGTGATTATTGGTAACTCATTTCCATATATAGTTTGAAATTCTTCATCACTTGGATTAAGTTCCTTTTTGTACAATTGATAATATGATGGTGATTTTTCTAGATAGCTTGGAGTATTTACATTACTTACCTTTTTATTTATTACTGTGGAAAATTTAATATCTCTACTTGATGAACCAATATTTATACTATATTCTCCTTCTTCAATCTCAAATTTATTAGTTTGAATATTATAATAAGTGAAACAATCTTCATCTAGAATAAAAGTTACTTCTTTGCTTTCCTTAGGAGTTAAATTTATCTTTTTAAATCCCTTTAACTCTTGCTTTGCTCTAAATAACTTTGAATTTAAACAAGAAACATAAAGCTGTACTACTTCCTTACCTGATTTATCTCCAATATTGGTAACAGTAATAGATACTTCTATATTATTTTCATTATTATATTTTAATTTCATATTGCTATATTGAAAAGTTGTGTATGAAAGTCCAAATCCAAAAGGATATTTCACTTTAATATCTGCACTATCAAAATATCTATACCCAACAAATATACTTTCTCTATATTCTAAATGATTCTTATCTCCTGGATAAAACTTCATCGCAGGATAATCTTCTATATTATTTGCATATGTTTCACTTAACTTTCCTGATGGATTTTTCTTTCCCAATAGTAAATTTACTGTGGCATTTCCTCCTCTACACCCACTTAAATGCATCAATAATATTGCCTTTGGTATATTACTCCACGGCATTTCCATTGCAGATCCTCCCTGCAATATTACTACTAAATTTTTATTAATTTTACTGATTTCATAAACTAAATTATCATGGGATTTAGGAAGTTTTATATCTTTACGATCATAACCTTCTGCTTCATAGTATTTTGGCAATCCTATAAATAGATATACTATATCTTTATTTTTTGCCACTTTTATAGCTTCTTTTAACAAAACGTCATCAATTTCATCATCTTCTAATGAATATCCATCTGCATAATCTATCTTGCAATGATTATTTATAAATGCATCATATGCATTATCTAAAGTGTTAGGATTTACTTGAGAACTTCCCAATCCTTGATATGAAGGTTTTTTTGCAAGTTTGCCTATTACACCAATATTCTGTAAGTTATTTCCTGGGAGAATATTATCATTATTTTTCAATAATACTGCACTACTTTCAGCTATTTCTTCTGCTAAATCAATATGTTCTTTAAAATTACATTTATATGGTATTTTTTTACCTTCTTTATATTTTAAAATTAGTTCAATAACCTTTGTAACAGACTCATTTAATACTTCTTCATCTAATTTATTATTTTTTACAGCCTCTACTAAAACTTTATAGTAATCATCTTTATATCCAGGCATCTCTAAATTTAATCCATTATTTATACTTGAAATGATATCATTGACCCCTCCCCAATCACTAACAATGCATCCTTTATAACTCCATTCATCTCTAAGTATATTTTCAATTAAATATTTATTTTCACAACAATACTGACCGTTTAATCTATTGTATGCCATCATTACTGACCAAGGCTGAGATTCTTTTATGGCCATTTCAAAACCTTTTAAATATATTTCTCTAAGCGCTCTCTCATCAATAATTGAATTAGCAGTCATACGATTTTTTTCTTGATTATTTGCAGCAAAATGTTTTAAACAAGCAGCTACACCTCTACTTTGTATTCCTTTAATTAAGGCTGCCCCCATTTTCCCACTTAAATATGGATCTTCACTAAAATATTCAAAGTTTCGTCCACATATAGGTAATCTTTTTATGTTAATCCCTGGACTTAAAAGAACGGCAACATTTTCTTTTCTACATTCTTCTCCCAATGCCTTTCCCATTTTATTTATCAATTCTTCATCAAAAGTACAAGCTAAGGATGTTGATGTTGGAAAACAAGTAGATTTAATAGTATCGCTATTAATAAGTTGGAGGCTTTCATTACCTTCCTTTCTAAGTCCATGAGGACCATCACATAACATTATTGATGATATATTTAATTTATCTATTCCAAAAGATTTCCAAAAATCTATTCCACAACAAAATTTACACTTTTCTTCTAATGAGAGTTTTTCAACTATGGAAGAAGCCTCTTCATATAAGTTCATATATTCACCTCCCAGTATAACTAATTTTGTCTTATGTTATATTTTATGTTCCTGAGTTTAATAGGTTGTTAAATTTATTTCTATAATAAAAATTTAAGGGTTATAACAATTGCTCTTCTTATTATAATCCTTAAATTTCCATTTCATTTTTATCCAATTTTAGATTTAGTATATAGATATAAAAAAGAATTGTAAAATCATTTACAATTCTTTTTTCTTAGTCGATAAATTCAATTATTTTTACATTACTTCTATTTATAGAAAAGTTGCTTCCTAAGTCCCTACCAAATAAAACTAAAGATGGTACTGGATTTCCTTCATTAAAATCTTCCATCCAATCTATTAAGGCTCTAAAATTTCTAACGTTACTTTCTTCTACTATTCTCTCAAAATTATTTTTATATAATATTCTTACTCTATCTTTTTTCAATTATCTCATCTCCTAGCTAGCTTAACTAAATAATATTATAATTTTCTTTTTTTAATATCTCAACTATCTTCATATTTTATACCCCTTTAATTTATCATTAATAATATTAACATAACACAATTTTACTTCATAAGTTAAAAGAAGAAATAAATTTAATTTAAATGCGGGAGGTTATTATGTCTGATGATGGTAATAAAGTTATTGTAGACAGTTTGTCTGCAAATATAATTGATAAAAATTCACAAGATAAGGCAATTTTAGTAGGAGTTTTTCCTTATGAAAATAGCTCTTATAGCCAAAACCTAGAATTAGTTGTAAATCCTGAGGTTGGGTATCCAGTAAAAATAGAGCTTCCTTATTCTGGTTATGATATGCAGCTATTTTGCGGAGATTTTACAAATGATGGTAGAGATGAAATTATGGTAAGGGGTAGCTTTGGCGGTTCTGGCGGATTTGAAATTGGCATAATATATAAATTTGAAAATAATGAAATAAAAGAGATTTTTAATCAAGATTATATTTCTAAAAATAATTCATGCACTGCAAAATTTATGGATAATTATAAGGTTCATGTAAACTGCGGAGGCAAAAAATATTCTATTAACCTTGCAAGCAGGCCAAAAGAATATTTAGAATTAGCATATGATGAAGAGGGAAAATTACTTCCTGGAGTTGAGACTTATATTGATGCTCCAAATTCTCTTTTTCCAATAAAAGATGTAGATAATAGTTACTATGAATTACTTATACAACAAAGAATAGTTGGACTTGTTAATGCGGATACTTTAGGTATAATTCAGACACGTTGTAATTTTTTAGGTAATAAATTCAATGAGGTTACTAAAGGTCTATTTTTTACATTCAATTCTAATAACAAAGAAGATTAACAAAATTCAAGGTTGAACTACTATTTAGTCCAACCTTTTATTCATTTAAAGCCTAAACTTCTCTATTAATTTTTAATTTAATAAAGCTTATAGTAAATAAAATTATGGACAAAGTAATCAACGCATATAAATATGTATTTAACCCACTTAGACTATTAGTCTTTTGTAAATTTTCAATACAAATATAAATCCATCTAGTTGGCATTAATTCTCCTATACCTTGTAAGTTCTTAGGCATTATATCAAAATCCCAAAATACCCCACTTAGCATGCAACATGGAACCATTATTAGTACATTTACTATTTCTGATGCATATCTGCTTCTAGTAAAACAAACTATACATAAATTAAAACTAAGTGCAACAAGATTTAATAATAGCATAACAACTAAAAAGTTTATACTATTTTCCATTCCAAAATCTATACTAAGAATTTGTGCAAAAATATAATAAATAAAAGTTGTCATAGAACACATTGTATAAAAAACTAAGATTAATGAAGCATAATATTTCCACTTACTGATTCCTGAGCTAAGTATTCTTATTTTTGTTTTATTTTCTTCATCTTCTATTAAAAAATTAGAAATATTTCCAGCTATAATAAATGTAAGAAATATGATTAGTCCCAAAGAGTTTTCTATTTTTGGTTTTTGCTCATTTACATCATTTAAACTAAGCATAGTAGTTGTATCATTATAATCTTGGCTTATTTCTTCAAATTTATTTATATTTTTATTACTTATATTTGCAATCATAGATAAATCTTCACATTTTAACTCTACCATTGTCTGGACAACTGCTTTAACATCACTTTCATTAATAGACTTTATTTTTATTTCATTATCTTTAGAATTTAGTAAATTTTCTTGAAAATTATCATCTATAATAATAGCCATTTGTATTTGTTGAGTTATCAATAAAATTTCATAATCTTCGTCTTTTATTTGCACACTTTGAACATCTTCTAGACTATCAATTACTTTTACTATTTCTCTAGAGGCATAAGAATTATCATTATCTACTACCCCTATTTTATATTTATATTCTCCTCCAAATTCAAAACTAAAAAACACTATTATAAAGGCTGGAACAATTACCCCCATTATTATGTAACTTTTCTTTTTCATTAATATTTTCATGGTATTTATTATTAATTTAATCAAAACTTCCACCAACCTTTAGTTTTGATATTAAATTGCCTATTATCAACATTGCAATAGATAAACTTAATAAAATAAATATGGCGATAATATAGTATTTTGTTTTAACCTCATAATTTAAAGCAAGTATGGAAATATTAACCCAATAACTTGGCATAATTTCAGAAAGAAAACTTGTAACTCTAGATGATTTAACTAGGCACATAGGTACATAAGATCCTCCTAGAAACCCCATTGCTATAATCAATATATTATTTACCGTATAACAAGTTTTTTGATCTGAAAAAATCATAGACATAAATATTCCAAGTATAGAACTAAAAATTACTAGTGCAATTAGTACCAGAAATATTTGCAGTGAATTTTCACCCCAATCTACGTTTAAAAACTTAGTGCTATATATGTAGACTATAATTATTTGTAGTAAGCCTACTATTATTCCTAAAGCTACTTTAGAAATTAGTATATTTGTTTTATTTGTATTGGAAACTTTTAGCCTTGCCATTGTATGCAGAAACCTCTCTCTATACATAGATATGGAAGTTATAGTTGATATGTATAAAATAATTAAGCTTAGTATTGCAAAGGTATAGTATGTAAATGAGTTTACCTCATCTTGTTTTATGCCTTCATTGTTTAATAATATCTTAATTTCATAATCTAAAATATTTTTCATTTGTTGAGGATTTGATTTATAGATTGATTGTAGAAAAGTATACTTTTTTATGTATTGCTCGTACAAATTCCTAAATACTTTACTTTCTGTATTTTCTTTCTTTTCATTTCTAAAATAATTAATATCGTCATCATAAATATCCATAAAACAAATTGCCTTGTTATTATTTACATCATTAGTAGCTTCCCTATAATCATTATTTTCTATAAACTTTACATTGGTGCTTTTTTCAAAATGAATCATAAAATCATAGAAACGTTGTAAGTTAACATCATCATTTATTGGTGCATTTATCCTATAATATATAATTTTATTATTAAATATATTTTTCTCCACACTCATAAGCCCATTAAGTGATTTTCCCATTACAAAAATAAGAATCACTGGGAATATGAGCATGATGATTACATCACTTTTACATTTAAAAAACTGCATCATTTCCTTTTTTATAAGAGTTAATAAAATCAAATTCATCCCCCTTACATACTAATTTCTTAACTTTTCCCCAGTAATATTTAAAAACACATTTTCCAATGTTGGCAATTCATTTTTTATACTTTCTATCACTCCCCCATTGTTGCAAATTGTGTTTACAAGTTTTTGTAAGATATTAATCCCCTTTGAGCAAGAACACTTTATTTCTCTATTACTAACACTTACATAACTAATTCCGTCTATTTTTTTTATAGCATTTTCAATATTATCTACTTTATTTTTCAAAATGATTATATAAGTATTGTTTCTCATATAATATGATTTCAAATATTCAGAATTTCCCTTTGCTATAATTTCACCCTTATCTAAAATACATATTTCATCGCAAATTTCTTCTATTTCCTCTATATAATGTGATGTATAAATTATACTAGCACCCTCATTTTTTAGTTGTTTTACTGATTTCAGTATATGATTTCTTGATTGAGGATCTATTCCTACTGTTGGTTCATCCATAATAATAAGTTTTGGGGTATGGGCTATAGCACATGCTAAATGAAGGCGTCTCATCATCCCTCCAGAGAATTCTTCTACCTTTTTATTTTTGCAATCAGTTAAACCTACAAATTCTGAGGCCCTATCTACTCTTTTTCTTAATTCTTTACCTCTATAAGAATACAATGAGCAAAAAAATGAAATATTTTCATGAGCAGTAAAACTTGGGTATAAAGCGATATCTTGAGTTAGAATCCCCATATTTCTCTTGTATCTATTTATATTTTTTACTTCTTCTTCAAAAATAATTTCACCCTCATCTACCTTTTCAATTCCTGCAATCATCTTAATAAGTGTACTTTTTCCTGCTCCATTAGGACCCAATAAGCCATATATCTGTCCTTTTTTTATAGAGAAACTCACATCTTTTATGACTTTAGTTTTACCATAGAATTTATCCAAATGTTTAGCTTGGAGAATATACATAACTCATCCTCCTTATTTCATTAAATTAGCATTTATTTCTTTTATATTTACAGCACTATCAAACTTTCTTCTTATGCAAACTTTTTCACAAGCAACTTCTTTACAATTAATGCATGGATTTTCTTTATACTGATTTAATAATTTTCTTCCACCATAAAAATTTCCTACAGATAATCTTCTATTTATATCTCTTATAGGAACATTATTATTGCATGCTTTTTCACAGCTTGGATTTATACAATACTGACATTCCATAGATAACTTGCCTATTCTATTCTCTAGTTCATCACGACTCAGTTTTAAGTTTTCTCCTTTATAAGGCTTTTCAACTATTCTTACATAATCCTTTTTAATGTCACTATTTTTATATTCTTTCATATTACATTCTCTCAATATTAGATTTGCAACACTTATGCCTGATACAGTTACAGCAGGAGTTCCTGTTCCCATAACTGTAGATTCTCCGCAATTATATAAACCTTCAATTTCTCCCTTTGTTTTCAATCTCTTCATCATATGCTGACCAAGTTGCTGCTTTGGACCAGCCACTGCTCCCTTTTCTTTCATAACTAATCGTTCCAAAGTAACTGGAGTACTTAACTCTACATAAGATACTGCATCTATAAACCCTGGGAATCTTTTATCTAATATTTTTAGGATTCTGTTTTTTTCCGTAGATTTTTTATTTAAATAATTGATATCATGGTAACCTTCTTTCAATCCAACTGGCCAAGATTCAAAAGAAGGACCTATTGCCACAATTATATGATATCCCCTTGGACAAAGTGTATAATCATCTTTGCTTAATATATAAACAGTAATTTCACCCTCGTCAATTTTTTTAGAATTACTAATTAGCATCTCTATAGGCAAAGTGTCCTTTGGAATTACTCTTTCCTCTACTAACGCGAACAATACCAACGACGGATAAGTTGGAACTAATGAGTTTGCCCATTTTCTACTTTTCTCACACAGATTTTTATTAATTAAATTATTATATAAATTCCATACATTTCCTGAATTTATTACTCGACTACTTTTAATAATTTGATTATCATCCAATCTTACCCCTATAACCTTTTTATCCTCTACTAAAATCTCTTCTACTTTTTTGTTATAGATCATTTGTCCATCATTTTCCTCTATAACTTTTTCCAACTTTCCAACTAAGTTTAATGTAGAACCAGCAGGATAGTAACTTCCACCAAAATGATTATCAACAAACATTACAGAAGATAATATAGCTGGAGTTTCATATACATTAGTGTAACAATAAGTAGACGTAAGCTTATCAAAAAAGTTAAAAACTTCTTTTGTACTAAAATATTTTCTTAGTAAATATTCAGTATTTTTATTCATAAATCCTAAAAACTTCATATATGCTTTAGGATGACTTTTTAATTGTGCTAATCCTTCTTCCTTCGTTACAACGTCTGGTGTGGTAAATGTCGGTTGTTCTGCTATGACTTTTAGATATAAATCTGATAAATCATCATAAAACTTTTTAAAGTTTTTCTTTTCTTCGGGAAAAATCTCTCCTAGCTCCTCAGTAAACCTCTCCATATCTTCATAAAAAATAATTCTCTTTCCTTCAAAGTTAATACAATATAAATCATCATGCTTTATTATATCTATAGGTTCTTCTAAAGCATTAAAAACAAATCTGTGTGGATTAAATCCTATTTTTCCAAACCCATAAATCATAGCTGCACCTTGTTCAAAAATCACATCTTTTCTTTTGAATATTCCACAAGATCCTCCTGGCTTAAACTGGGCATCAATAACTGTTACTTTAAATCCCCTCTTAGCAAGTAGTGCTGCTGCTGTAAGACCTGATATTCCAGCCCCTACAATAATAACTTCATTTTTCATAAATATTAATCTCCTTATGTTATTACTTATTATTAATATTTATGAAATTATAAACTTGTCTATTACTATTAAACATAACAAAATCCCCAGCTTAGTTTATAAGCTAGGGATTTTTTAATTTATAATTTTATGCAGTAACTTCTTCTGAATCAGATTTTGATTTAGAAGCTTTTGATTTAACAAAGAATCCTATTGCTGATGCTATAAGCACTGGTACTATCCAGTTAAATCCTAATTTATCTAATGGTAGACTATGTATAAATGGAACTTTCACTCCAAAGTCCCCCATTATATTTAAGACACTCATTAATAATGCTGTATAAGTTGCAAATTTAAATACGTTATCATTTTTGATAAATTGTCCTAATAGAGTAAATACTACTAACACTATTGTTGGAGGGTATATCACAGTTAATATTGGAGCTGAAAATTTAATTATTGAGTCAACACCAAAATTAGAAACTACTAAACTGAATAGACATACGCCAGTAACTATTACTTCATATTTTATTTTATTATTTGAAAGCTTAGAGAAATATTGACCAGTTGCAGATGTTAATCCTATTGCAGTTGTTAAACATGCAAGAGTTACTATTAACCCTAACACTACTTTACCTGGGAATCCTAATAACATATCTGTTATGGAAACTATTAATCCTGCTTGTGATACATCTGAGTTAAACATTGTTGATACTGTTGCACCAAGATATGTAAGGCCACCATAAACTAAGAATAACCCGGCTCCTGCTATTAATCCTGCCTTAAATGTTATACTTATCTTTTCTTTTTGTTCTGTGTATCCTTTATTAGCTATACTTGTAAATATTACAGCTGATAATGATACTGCTCCTAAAGCATCCAGAGTTTGATAACCTTGGAATATACCTTCTGAAAATACGCCATCTATTGTTGCTGGTTCTACGCGTCCTAATGGATTTATTACACCCATCCCTATTAATACTAATAATGATATTAATAGCGCTGGTGTTAAATAAGAACCTATTATGTCTACGACCTTAGATGGTCTTATTGTTAATAATAATGTCACGCTGAAGAATATTATCGAGAATATTATTGAGTTAAAATCGCTGAATATAGGTTGAATACCCATTTCAAATGTAGTTGCTGCTGTTCTTGGTATCGCAAGTAGTGGTCCTATACAAATCATTATTGCACAAGCTAGAGCAATAGATAATTTGTGTCCAGCTCTAGAAAATATTTTCCCAACCTCCCCATTACATCTTGCTATTGCAAGTATAGCTAATAGAGATAAACCTACATCTGCTAATATAAATCCTGTAAAACCAGTCAACCAACTGCTTCCTGTTATAAGACCTAAAAACGGCGGAAAGATTAAATTTCCTGCCCCAAAAAACATTGCAAACAATGCGAAACCTGTTATTATAATATCTTTATTTGTCTTTTTCATTGTGACCTCCTAATTCCCCCTTAATATTTTGTTCCATACCAGGATTGTATATGACATGTATTAGAATAGTCAATAAAATTATAATTTTCTGTATATTCAAATTATAATCATGATATTAGATTGAATATAAATAAAAAAACAAAAGTAATTTTCAGAATTTTTTAACTAATGTTTATATTCAAAACAATCTTTATATTTTTTTCGATTTTCTCCACAAAAAAAGATTAGATAAAATGTCTAAATCTATTTTTTAACATATTTTCATTATGCCATAGTAAATTTTCCATATATATACCTTTAATATATATATAATTTCTAGTAAATTTTCATTTAGCATCTTTACAAAAAGATCCCTTTTAAATTTATTTTCTTCCAATCCTGTTTTTTTCAATTAATATAGAACCTAGCTTTTGCAAACATTTTCCCGATTCAAAATAACTTAAACTATAATAAATATACTATCTATTTATTTAGACAGTATGCTTTGTTAAAAAATCTACTTAGTATACCCTTTTTTCTTTATTTCAATAAATTTAATCAACATAATTTTTTACGTTCCTAGATATCATAAAATACTCTTTAAAATAATTATTAGTTACTTCTTATATAACTCATTAAATTTGAAAATTCCCATGAAATTTATACAGTGATTTTTTCTATTTTTCTAAATTTTCACAATATATTTTCTTTTTAATATTAATTAGAATTAAATAATCATTTTTAATTATTTATCATCAAAAAAAGCCTCTTAACATTAAAAATAATGTACTAAGAGGCTTATATATCTAATTATTATAAATTCTAAGCAGCTATATCTTTTTGTCCAGATTTAAATTTAGAATTTGATTTAACAAAGAATCCTATTACCGATGCTATAAGAACAGGCACCACCCAGTTAAACCCTAAAGAGTATAATGGTAAACTATTTATTAATGGAACTTTTACTCCAAAATCACTCACTATGTTTAATATACTTATAAATAACGCTGCATACGTTCCAAATTTGAACACATTATCATTTTTAATAAATTTCCCAAATAGCGTATATACTACTAAAACTATTGTTGGCGGATATACAAATGTTAATATTGGTGCTGAGAATTGTATTATCTTATCAACTCCAAAATTAGACACAACTAAACTAAATAAACATACTACTGTCACTATCACTTCATATTTCACTTTATTATTTGAAAGTTTCGAGAAATATTGTCCAGTTGCAGATGTTAATCCTATTGCTGTTGTTAAACATGCAAGCATTACAATTATTCCTAATATAACTTTTCCTGGGAACCCTAATAACATTTCTGTTATTGAAACTATTAATCCTGCTTGTGATACATTTGAATTAAATAACCCTGATACTGTTGCACCAAGATATGTAAGACCGCCATAAACTACTAGTAGCCCCGCTCCTGCTACTAATCCTGCTTTGAATGTCATACTAACTTGTTCTTTTTCTTTAGTATATCCTTTATTTGCTATACTTGTTATAATTACTGCCCCTAAAGAAACTGCTCCTAAAGCATCTAGTGTTTGATATCCTTGGAATATACCTTCTGAAAATACTCCTTCTATTGTTGATGGTTGAATATCTCCCAAAGGATTAACTATTCCCATTCCTATTAATACTAGTAAAGCTATTAATAATGCTGGTGTTAAATAAGATCCTATTATATCAACAACTTTTGATGGTCTTATCGTTAATAATAATGTTATACCAAAGAATATTATTGAAAATACTATTGAGTTAAAATTATTAAATATTGGTTGAATACCCATCTCAAATGTAGTTGCCGCTGTTCTTGGTATTGCAAGTAGTGGTCCTATACAAATCATTATTGCACATCCTAGAGCAATAGATAGTTTATGACCTGCTCTTGAGAATATTTTACTAACCTCTCCATTACATTTTGCTATGGCAAGTATTGCAAGTAGTGATAAACCTACATCTGCTAATATAAATCCTGTAAATCCTGTTGCCCAACTTTTACCTGTTATAAGTCCTAAAAATGGTGGAAATAATAAATTTCCTGCTCCGAAAAACATTGCAAATAATGCAAAGCCTACTATTATGATATCTTTATTTGTCTTTTTCATTGTAACCTCCTTGTTCCGTAAATCTTTTAATGTCATAGATGTATTATACACGAGATGTGTTTGAATAGTCAATAAAATTATAATTTTCTGTAAATTCAAATTGTAATCTTTATATAATTTATTATGAATTTACTTCAAATTAATCTATTTTTATATTTTTATAAGTTATACTTATATTAAATATTAATTAAATATTATTTTTCGATTTTTTTCATAAAAAAAGATTCGGCATTTTACCAAATCTTTTAAATATATTTATCATATAATCTTATTCTTTTTAATTATAACTCTATTTAATATATATGAACCCTTTAGTAGATTTAACCTCTATTTTTTTCCCTAGATATACTTCTAATGCATCTGTATATTTTTCAAAATCTAATTTCCCAAGACCTATTGGACACCATATTTTGTAAATATTTTCTTCTTTTTGTAAAATAGTTTCTACTACCTTTGGAAATTCTTGATCTTTATTACAAAGACCAACTTTGTTAAAAAATATATCCAAAGGCTCCTTTTTTTCCTCTTTATGAGTAAATGCTTTTACTATAATTTCTCCAGTTCCCCAAATACCGTCAAATATCATTTGAAGTAAATTTTTTTCACTACTCATTTAATCCCCCCTATTCGAAATTAATTAAACTTCTATGATTATTTTGTTAATATATATCTTTTTATATCTCTACAATAATTGGAAAATGATCCGAGTAAAATACTTGATCAACATTATAAGATTTTATATCTATTGTTTTACTAACAAAAACATAATCAATTCTAGATGTTTTAAACGTTGGACAAAAATCTTTATACAAATATTGAGCAACATCATTATAATAACCTAAGCTAATATTTTTCTCATTAAAATCACCACAAATAACAATATTTTTCTTATTCTCCATTTCAGCAAAATTAATTATCTCACTTATTTGTGTCTGCCTTTCCTCCGTATCTAATCCCAAATGAGTGTTTATAATAAGATTTTCATTTTCATATATACTTAATAATCCTCTTTGCTCCTTTTTACTAGTTAATAATAAGTGTGAACTCTCATTTATTTTACTTTTGCTCAATATACATATTCCAAATTTTATTTTTTTATTATTGACATGCAAGCCAAATACTCCATCCATTTTTAATAAAACTTTCATCAGTTTAAATTGATAATATAAAACTTCTTGCAGGCAAATAATATCACAATCTAAAGATTTTAAGTAATGTATCAGTTGAAATAAAGTAACTCTTCGAAATTCATCCATACCCTTATGTATGTTGTAACAAATTAGCTTCAAATTTTATCACCCCAATTATATCTTCCATTACAAAATAATATTCGTAGATCCCTATAATTATCCTTTTTATTCTAAAACTTTTACATAACAAAAAGAAGGCAAATAAATTGCCTTCTCCATAAATATCCATACTATTTGTATCATCATACTAAATCCTATAATTTCTTATATATTAGAATCTAAAGTCTCTTTCTCCATTGGCTATTTTAACTAGTCTTTCTTCCACTATATTTCTTACTTTATCTTTAGGTATTTTTTTAACTTCTTTTGCTATTAATTCTTCTCCTACTTTTTTTGTACTATCACTAGCATAATCTTCTAAATATTCTTTTAGTGTCATAAGTGCATTAGGCTGACAGCAATTTGCTATTTGCCCATTTTTACATAGTGACATAAATCTATCCCCTGTTCTTCCTTCTCTGTAACAAGCAGTGCAAAAACTTGGAATATAATTCATTTCTAGTAACCAATTAACAACTTCATCTAGAGTTCTATCATCGTCCACATCAAATTGTGCACTTGTAACTTCCTCACTAATACCCTCTGCTCTATCTGCATATCCTCCAACACTTGTTGATGATGCACCACTTATTTGAGAAGCGCCTAAATGTAATACTTTTTCTCTAGTTTTTTGAGACTCTCTTGTTGAAACTATCATCCCTGTGTAAGGAACTGCCAATCTAATTATAGCAACTATTTTTTGGAATATTTCATCTGATAATGCCTCTGGAAAATCAGAAACATCTATATCATTTGCAGGACGAAGTCTTGGCACACTTATAGTATGTGGACCTACTCCAAATCTAGCTTCTAAATGCTCTGCATGCATTAGTATTCCTACCAACTCATATTTATATGTACTAAGTCCGTATAATACACCTAGCCCAACGTCATCTATACCACCTTCCATCGCTCTGTCATGTGCTTCTGTATGATAAGCATAGTCATGCTTTGGTCCTGTTGGATGAAGTTTTTCGTATGATTCTTTATTGTATGTCTCTTGGAACAATATATATGTACCTATACCTGCTTCTTTTAATTTTCTATAATCTTCTACAGTAGTTGCTGCTATATTTACATTTACTCTACGGATAGCTCCATTTTTATGTTTTATACTATATATGGTTTTTATAGATTCAAGTATATATTCTAAAGGATTGTTTTTTGGATCTTCTCCAGCTTCTAAAGCAAGTCTTTTATGTCCTAAATCTTGCAATGCAATTACTTCTCTTTTTATTTCCTCTTGAGTTAATTTTTTTCTAGCTATTGTTTTATTTTTTAAATGGTACGGACAATAAACACATCCATTTATACAGTAATTTGACAAATATAAAGGCGCAAACATTACTATACGATTGCCATAGAATCTTTTTTTAATGTCTTCTGCCATTTTAAACATTCTATCAATTAATTCTTTATCTTCACATTCAAGTAGTACTGCTGCTTCTCTGTGAGTTAATCCTTTAGCTCTATTTGCTTTGTCTAATATTCCTTCAATTAATTCCTTATTTGATTTATTTGATTTTGCATACTCTAAACTTTCTAAAATTTCCTCGTGATTTATAAACTCCTCTGCTTTGCTTGATTTTGGATCATAAACCATACTTTTTTCCTCCTAAAAATGTTTTTGCTGACAAATTAGAAGACATATATAAATAAGCATAAAAAAACCTCGCTATGAGCAAAGGTTATCATAAACTTAATATATCACTGTCTTTTCACTTAAGATAAGTCTTAGTAATCAGACTAATTTTATATTATGATTACCTTCCCCCTCAGATGATACTTTAGGGTCAGCCTACTTAAATAATAGCACTATTTTACATATATTACATACTCTTTTGTTAGATTTTAAATCTTTTTTTTCAATAAAAAACACTCTCATAATAAAATGAGAGTGTTACATATATTATTTACCTACATAATTTCTTTTTGATATTTCATAATTTGAGTACATTGAGTCTTTTGTTACATCTGCCTTTATATTTAAGAAATCTGGAAGTAATATAGTTCCATTTTGATCTGTAGCTTCTATTTCTAAGATTCCATATTTTTTATCATTATTAAATATGTCTAATTTGAAATATTGGTTTTCATACACGAAACAATGACGAGTTTTTATTATAGTGAAAAGTTGATTATCTATTTCTGATAAATATGTTAAATATAATTTATCACTTATTTTCTTTTCTTTTCTAAATGTTCTATAATTATTAACTTTTTCTTTTTCAGTATAATAGTATGAATAATTTTCTCCATTTCCTATTTGTCTAATTCTTCTTTCCACATTTGGGTTAGAAGATTTTAAGTAATGTTGAACTATATCCATCTTTTCCGATGCATTTATTATGTTATCTGTATCTATATTTTCCACATCTACTAAATACTTACGTATAGTACCTGTTGGCATATGTTCATCTAAGTCATTGTATATTTCTTTTAATACTCTTTCTACTTTTCCTTCAAAGTCTGTAGAGTTATCAAATATTCTTAAACGAGGATGTCCTACCCAAGCATTCATCGTTAACTCATCTAATTTTCTTGCATCTTCTAATGATTCACTTCTTGCAGCATTATTAGCTAGCGTGTAATGTCCTTCTGCTCCATTTGCAGTTGTTACTAAATGTAACACTAAATCGTATCTGTCTATTAATTCATTTTCAGTTGTCCCAAACTTATCTAGAATAACTTCAAATTCTTCTTTTGATACATAAGCTTTATTGTCTAATAACCCTCTATCATAAAGTATTATTATTTTATCAGAATCCATTTCTTTCGCTGCTTTTGCATAAACTTCTTCTTTTTTAAATTGAAGATTTAAAAGATAGTCCTGGAATATGAACATATTTTCTTTACCACCAAGTGGTGAGATTCCACCTCTAATTAATTCTGTTGCTGTTTCTGAAACTATTAATACTTTATATCCTTTTTCTTTAAAAGTATTTTCTATTAAATTAAGCATTGTACTTTTCCCAGAGCAGGGCCCTCCAGTTATTACAATTTTTTTTATGGCTTTCATATGTTTGCTCCTCCAATATTGTCAAATATCTCGTTGAATTTATATATAAAAATATTTTTTACTCTTAAAAAACGACACTTTAATATTATATTGCATTTTTATAAAAAGTGAATAGTTTTTTTATTGCCAATTTATTTATTCATTCCAATATGATTTATCTACATCTATTATTCTTTATAAATTCATATAAATTATTATAAAAATACCAATAATAATACCAATTAACTATCTAATATTATAAGAGAGGACTTTCTATGAAAAAAATTGGAATGAGAAATATCAAAACTGGTATTGCTGTTTTCTTTGCTACATTAGCTGGATATTTGGGTATAGTTGAAACACCAGTTTATACTGTATCTGTTTGTATATTTTCTATAAGAAATACTATGAAAGACTCTTTTGAGGTTTCTTGGTCAAGAATTTTAGGTACTTTGCTTGGTGGTATAATTGGCTATTTTTCTACTTTTTTTTTAAGAGAAAATATTATTACTGCAACTTTAGGTGTTATTATAATTATTCATCTTTGCAATATACTTAAAATTTCTGATGCTTCAGCCATTGCATCTGTAACCTTTACGTCCATTTGTTTAGGTGTTGGAGATAATCAAGCATTGAATTATTCTATCATGAGAACTATAGATACCCTTGTGGGTGTGATTATTGCTTTAATCGTTAATTATACTGTAAGTAGAACTAAATATACAGAATATTTATTAGCATCTTTTAACTCTGCTTCAAAAGATTGCTTAAATATTATTTACTCTATGATTAGAAATCAAGATTTTTCTTCATACTATACTAAGCTTAATAGTAGATACTCTGATTTGCAAGAATACTATAATCAATTAGTCGATGAAATACCTTATTCCAATGAAACTCATAATTTAGGTAATCTATATAATAGTTTTGATATTTGCGAACAATTAATTCATCATATACATGGATTATATCTAATAGAAAAAATGGTCTGTTCTATGGATACAATTTTTAACGAAAACATATATAACTATCATAAAAAAAGCATATTAAGTCTTTTGTCTCAATATAAAGAAGAATAAGAAAAATAATCCAGAAAAAAGCCTAGTGCTTCTTCTGGATTATTTTAAGTTTACTTAAGTGCCTCTGATACTTTTTCATAATCTGAATCAGTATATCCTACTTTCACTTGAGTTTATTTTAATGCTAATGTATTTACTTAAAATGTTACTTTCATTTTTATTGCCTCCTATAAAATCATACTAAAATTAGTTTTTATTTTTAGGAGTATTTAAACTTAGATTTTTAATTTAGTTCTCAGTTATAGCTAATCTGATAATCACCATTTTTTCATTTTTACTTAGATTATCTTGAATAGATTTTTCTATTTTATCTTTACTTTTATGAAAATCAGCAGAATAAGTTTTATATTTTCCATCTACTTTTATTCCTCTTGTGAACCCCATTATAGGAATATCTTCATTTACATTTAAATCAGCATCTTGAGTATAGGCTGCCTCGTTGTAATTTGAAGGACAATAATATTTTATACTTTCAATTATTTTATTATTTTGAACAAGGTGTATTGTCATATCTCTTCTACTTCCGCCTTCCATAAAAGTATCTCCATAAATTATTTGTAACTTAGGTGTTCCAACAATATCTTTCGATAGTAGCTCCTCAGTGCTTAATTTTTTCTCTCCTTCATAGAAATCTGAATATAGTTTTATATTATATTTTTTACCATCTTCTAATCTACTTAATTCCATTAGTTCAGGACAAATTATATCCATCTTTTCTTCTACTACCATAGCTTCTTCACTTCCAGAAGCATATGTGTATATATTAAAATCACCACTTGGCTTTTTTCTAAGTGCATTTTCTATATCCTTTTCAAAGCCTCCGTCATTAAAATAAGCATTAACTTTTTCCTCTATTACTTGAGCATCATCGCCTTCCTCAATACCTATAGACATTTGAGAAACCATATATATAAATATAGTTGGTATAATTGCAATTAAAGCTGCTACTACAATTACTCCCACAAAAACTTTTTTATTATTTTTTATTCTTTTCATAACTCTTCTCCCTCTATTCTGTTGCTACAGTATCTATTTTATCATTACAATAAGGACAATATTTCCACTCATCTTTTAGTGGATTTCCACAAGATTTACATTTTTCTTTTAATTTACATCCACAATTTGGACAAGAAGAAAACTTGCTTGATATTTTTACTTTGCAGTTAGGACATTTTGCTGAAAATGCTCTTGTTACTAATAAATAAACTACTAATGGCAAAGGTAGTAACATAGGCACAAAAAGTGGCGTTATAGCTAATATTGCCCACAAGATTCCCCACTTATCTTCTCTTTTTTTGCTATCTAAATATATCCACACGACTTGACCAATTCCAAATGAAAATATTAAAAAAAACATAACAAATATTAGTATAATTTGTTTACTACCTATTAACATAAGCTACCCTCTCTCTTTTCTATTAAAATTAATGAAGCTACTAATAGTACGAAAATATATATTTTTATTCCTATTTTCATTAATACACTTCCTCCAAATAAAATCATAAATAAACATTGTCCTAAAACTGATGTGATTATCATTAAAGTAAAACATATAATTAGTATTTTATTTCTTCTTTTTTCTTTTATTTTAGATACTTTTTCAACTATAGCTAAAGTATCTATTTCTTTTATGTATCCCATTTCTTCTAATTTATCATCATTTAAATAATCCAATTTAATACCTCCTTTTAGCTTAGTAATTCTCTTAATTTTTTCATAGTATTATGTATTCTCGATTTTGTAGTACCTTGTGATACCTTAAGTATTTCTGAAATTTCTTCAATTGAATAACCATAGTAGTGCTTCAAAATAAAAGAGATTCTTTTTTCATAAGGCATATTGTTCAAATGACTTATAGCTTCTTTGAATCTTATATGATTTATCAAGTCTTCTTCTCCATCATAACTAGATTTAAATTCAAAATTATCATGTTTTGTTTGTATTTTATTTTTTCTAAGATAATTTTTATGAGTATTTATACCAATTTTAATCAAGTAACTTGAAAATTTACTTTCTCCTCTAAACTTAGTTATATTTAAAGAGGCTTTTAATAAGGTGTCTTGTACTAGATCTTCTGCCAAATCTTTATCTCCTGTCAACTTTATTAAAAAACCATAGAGCATTTGATAATTATTTTGCAGTAATAAATTTAAACAATGTTTATTTCCTTGTCTGGCTTTATCTAAAAGCTCCTTCTCCTCCAAAATTACTTAACACCTCGTCCCATTTTTAGCTTGTTATTTTACTATATACTATTAAGACACCTAAAGCATAAAAAAGTTCATTATAAATTTATTTTTATTTTATAAATAAAAATAGAGTAATAATTTTATGTAATTTATCTATAAAATCCCATAAAATTATTACTCCTTTTTAAACCATAGTATCTCTAGCAATACGCTTAAGATCTTCGCAACTTAAATTTAAAAGTTCTTTTAATTTCTTTTTCCTTTTTTTAATATCCTCTGTATTATTTATTATTCTCTGTCTAGCTTCACCAAGTAAGTTTACATACTCCTCATAACCCTCATCATAAACTTGTTCCAAGTCTTTTCTTATTTTTGCCGACAAAGAAGGACTTTTTCCACCAGTCGAAACACTTAACAATAAATCTCCCCTTTTAACAAAAGAAGGCACTGTAAAATTAGATAACTCTCCATCATCAACCACATTTACTAATTTTCCATGTTCTCTACAATAAGTTCCGATTTGATGATTTACATCCTTATTGTTAGTAGCAGCAACTACTACAAAAGCATCTTCTATATATTTTTCATTATAACTATCTTTTATAATTTCTATTTCATCTTTTACATTTTCAAACTCTTGTATGAATTCTTCACTGACTACGACTACTTTTTTCCTAAAAGCGAGAAAGTTCATACATTTTCTATATGATACTTTTCCTCCACCTATAATAACGACTTTTATATCATCTATTTTTAAATTAATTGGATAGTACATAGCATCCCCCATATCATATAATTCTATAGTTCTCTTTATATTTTAGTATAATTTCTAACAAGTAAAAATACCTTAAAGAAGTTTTTATAACTTAACTTTAAGGTATTTTATTAATTCTTATTGTGACTTAACTGTAAATCTATAACAACTTTCTGGGCTAAGGTCTTCAGGTTTAATTTCTATTTTATAGTTAAAAATTGGTCCATCAATAACAATAGTATGATACTCTCCATTTTCTCCACATGCATCAGATCCAGTATCCTTAATTTTTTCAACTAGCTCTTTTGTTAGTGTCTTTCCTACAAAATCTTTATCCATACAATCTAAATTAACTTTTTTAATTATAGCTTTAAATCCACTATCTATAACTTCATAAACAAGTTTTTCTCTATCTTCCTGCCATAGAGGAAACTCATAGTCTAATCCTGCATGAGTTGCTCTATCTATTCCCCATTGTCTATGTTGTTGAATATCAATGTCTCCATATACTACTGACGTTGCTCCCATTTCTTTTGCCACTTTAAGTTTTTCTTCAAACTTATCTTCGTATTCTGAAACTTCACACTCTGCATAAATTATAGGAAGTTCCAAGCTTTTACTAACTTGCTCAAGCAAATCATAACTTAAGCCATGAGTCCAAGTTTCAGATTCTGATTTCTTCACAGTAGTCAAAAGTGCTACTGGAGTACATCCTTCTTGTATTTTTCTGTATAAAGCTAATATACAGTCTTTTCCTCCGCTATATGATAAAACAAATTTATTATTCATCATTTTTCCTCCAATATGTTTTATCACTTATATTGTCTAGTTATTTTTTAACATCTTAGCTAAGTCTTTTGCAAAATAAGTGATTATTATAGTTGCACCTGATCTTTTTATAGACATAACTGCTTCATAGATAGCACTTTCATTTAGTAATCCCTCTTTAACAGCTAATTTTAACATTGAGTATTCACCACTTACGTTATAAGCTGCTATTGGTAAATTAAAATTATCTTTGAATCTTTGTATTACATCTAAGTAAGATAGAGCTGGTTTAACCATTATTATGTCAGCACCTTCTTCAATGTCTAACTGACCTTCTATCACTGCTTCATTTGTATTTGCTGGGTCCATTTGATAAGTTTTTCTGTCACCAAATTGAGGTGCAGAGTTTGCAGCTTCTCTAAATGGTCCATAGAATGATGAAGCATATTTTGCACTGTAAGCCATTATAGCCACATTTTCAAATCCATTGTTATCTAATACTTCTCTTATTGATCCTATTCTTCCATCCATCATATCTGATGGTGCAACCATATCAGCTCCTGCCTGTGCATAGCTTAAAGATATTTTTCCAAGGTAATCTAACGTTTTGTCATTATGTACATATCCAGTATCAGTCAATATACCGCAATGTCCATGGCTAGTGTATTCACACATACATACGTCACATATTACGTCCATTTCTGGATTTATTTCTTTTATTTTTCTTACTGCTCTTTGAACTCCACCTTCTGGATTAAATGCTTCACTTGCACAACAATCTTTTTTCTCATCATCTGGTACACCAAATAATAATACGTGCTCTATTCCTAATTCTGTTAACTCTTTTATTTCATCATCTAACATATCAACTGAAAAATGATAAACACCTTCCATTGATGATATTTCCCTTTTTATGTTCTCCCCATCAACTATAAATAATGGATATATTAAATCTTCTACTTGTAATTTTGTTTCTCTCACTAAATTTCTTATAGCTTTAGTACTTCTTAATCTTCTTGGTCTTCTTAACATATTAATTCCCCCATTTTCATTTTTTCATCATTTGATATTGAATCAATCATACTATCAATTGTAGATACTTCAGCTTCTTTATAAACTTCAAGTCCAAAATCTTCTATGGTTTTACTAGTTATTGGACCTATGGATATTATCTTTTTATTTTCTAGCTTTTTAAGATTTTCTTCTCCTATTAAAGTTATAAAGTTTTTCACTGTTGAAGAGCTGGCAAAAGTAATATAATCTACATTCTCATCTTCTATTGCCTCTAGAGCCAAATCTTTTTTATCATTATCAATAACTGATTCGTAAGTAATTACTTCTTTAATAAAACATTTTTCACTTAATTTCTTAACTAAAAAATCCCTAGCATTTTTTGCTCTTGGAATTAAAATTTTATCATTTTCATTAATAATATCTTTTAATTCTTCATAAAGATCTTCAGCCACATAATTTTGAGGAACTATATCTGCTATTATTCCTCTTGATTTAATTGCTTTTGCAGTTTCTCCTCCAACAGCACAAATTTTACTATTAAAAAGAACTCTTGCATCATATCCCATATCATTTAATTTTTCAAAGAATATATCAACTGCATTTTTGCTACTTAAAATTATATAAGTATAATCTTTTATTTTATTTATTTCTGCTTCTAATTCTTTGTTATCTTCAATTTTTTGAATTTTTATAGTTGGGATTTCTATTGGTTTTCCACCCATATCACTAATTTTTTCAGCTAGTACACTACTTTGTGCTCTACATCTTGTAACAACAATATTTTTTCCAAACAGTGGCTTATTCTCAAAGAAGTTTAACTTTTCTCTAAGATTTACAACTGTTCCAACTACTATTAAAGTAGGTGGCTTTATATTTTCTTTTATAGCTATTTCATAAGCATTTTCCAAAGTAGCTGTTATAACTCTTTGATTAGCTCTAGTTGCCCAACTAATAAAAGCTACTGGAGTATTTTTATCTTTGCCCTCTTTAATTAGATTTTCACTTATATTTTTTAAGTTAGCAATTCCCATTAAAAATACCAATGTTCCTTTTACATTAGCTAAAGCATTCCAGTTTATTTCCTTTGTTTCTTTACCATCTTTTCTAGGATGTCCTGTAATCACATGGAAAGATGAAGCATGGTCTCTGTGAGTTATTGGAATACCTGCATAACATAGCCCCCCTATTGGAGAGGTTATACCTGGCACTACTTCAAAATCAATATTTTCATCACAAAGAAGCTCTGCTTCTTCTCCTCCTCTACCAAATACATAAGGATCTCCACCCTTTAATCTTGTAACTATTTTTCCTTCTAAGGCTTTATCTGCTATTAATCTATTTATATCGTCTTGTGGTAATAAGTGATTACTAGATGCTTTGCCCACATTAATAAATTCACAAGTATCTTTTGCTTCTTTTAGGTATTCAATATTTGCCAATCTATCATAAACAATTACATCTGATTTTCTTATACACTCTAATGCTTTTAGTGTTATAAGTTTGTAATCCCCTGGGCCTGCCCCTACTAAGTAAACTTTTCCCCTCATAATTTTCATGCTCCTTAAATTTTCTATAGGTTGTTGTACTCTTTAAGTACTATATCTGCCAGCTCGAATCCCAACTTAGCTGCATCTTCAGTTTTTCCTTCTAATGATTTTATAACTAATTTGCTACCATCTTCATCACCATAAAGACCAGTCAAAGTTATATTATCATCATTAATTTCACAGTAAGCCCCCATTGGAACATGGCAACTTCCATTTACACCTGTTAAAAACCCTCTTTCTGCTGCCACTTGGATTTCTGTAATTTCATCTTTTATATGAGATATTAACTCTTCTATTGCAGAATTATTCTCTCTTATTTCTATGGCCAGAGCTCCTTGTGCCGGTGCTGGTACCATTATATCTGTAGGTATATAGTAACTTATCTGATTTTCCAAACCTGCTCTAACAAGACCTGCAGCTGCAAGTACAACTCCATGAAGATTTTCATCTTCTATTTTCCTTATTCTTGTTTCAATATTTCCTCTTATAGGAACTATCTCCAAATCTGGTCTATACTTAAGCAGTTGATATGTTCTTCTTTTACTTCCAGTTCCTATTTTTGCTCCCTTAGGTAAATCATCAATATTTCTATATCCATCTTTTAAAACTAGCACGTCTCTTGGATCTTCTCTTTTAGGAACACTTGCAAATTTCAACCCTTCTGGAAGCACTGATGGCATATCCTTCATGCTATGTATAGCTAAATCTATTTCCTTATCTAGTAGCTGTTGCTCAATTTCTTTAGTAAACAAACCCTTATCTCCTATTTTGTGTAAAGGTAAGTGGGTAACTAAATCTCCCTTTGTTTTTATTACTTTTATCTCAAATTCAATCCCTGGATTAGCCTGTTTTAATTGCTCTACTACCCAGTTAGTTTGAACAAGGGCTAGTTTACTTCCTCTAGTTCCAACTATTATCTTCATAATACTACTCCTTATTTCATAGGATTTTTTACAAAATATTATCTACTTCTATGATTATTTTTATTAACTAATATTGTTGAGAAGTAAGATATCTTCTCATCAATTTTTTCTTCTCTTAAATTAGTAAATACTTCTTCTCTTTCTTGTGAAGAGTTGCTTACTAATATAGCATGATCTATTAAATTATGTTTCTCTAATTTTTCTAAAATACGATTTATTTTCTTATAAATTTTCATCAATACTATACAGTCGTATTTTTCTAGAGCTTCATCAATCTTTTCTTCTTCCATCGTACAAGGTATAACTACAAGAGGATCTGTATCCATTACTAATGGGAAGTTCTGATTAGAAGCAATATGAGAAAATGATGATATCCCAGGTATGGTTTCAACTTCCACATCATCCATAATTCTTTCCATAACATATACATAGGTACTGTAAATCATCGGATCTCCTAACGTTATAAATCCTACATCCTTACCACCCTTGACATCTTCTACTATTTCTCTTGATATATCCTCCCAAGCTTCAATTTTATCAGCTCCATGATTACTCATTGGAAAATGTCTTGATTTTATTTTCACACTATCAGGTACATATTCTTTTACTATAGATAATGCTAAACTTTCTCCACCTTTTTTTGCTTCTGGAGTATATAGTATATCAATATTTTTTAAGGTATTGACAGCTTTTACTGTTACTAATGAACTATCTCCTGGTCCTGTCCCTATTCCATAAAATTTTGCCATAAATCTTCCCCCATTAAATAATTACTTCTTGTAATTCTTTCATACAATCTATTGCATGGTTCTTAAACTTTTCTTGTATATAAAGATTTTCTCCAAGTCCCTTTAAATGAACTTTCACATTAAATCCTTCTTGCTCTAAAATCGTCTTCCAAGAATCTTCTTCGTCACTTGCCATATCATTTATAGCATGATCTCCTGCCACTAACATAAATGGCATTAAATCTACTGTTTTTATATTTTCTTCTTTTAACTTTTTAATAACTTGTTCCAACTCTGGATAACCTTCTACAGTTCCAACAAATGCATTTATGCCATAATCTCTAAACATATACTCTATAGCAGGATATGCAGAGTGGCTTTCATGTTCTGTTCCATGTCCCATAAATACAATAGCTTCATCTATATCCATTTTATCTAAATCTTGTTTTACTGCCTCAACAGTTTCTCTGTAATCATCAATATAAGTTAATAAAGGTCTACCAAGAGAAATTTTTTCAAATTTATCCTCATATTCAGCAACCATATCTTTTAATTTGTTATATTCATCTCCACAGATTATATGTAGGGACTGTACTACCACTTCTTCGTACCCATCTTTATAAAGTTGTTCTAATACTTCTGACGGATTGAAAATTTCCATTTTATCTCTTTTTCTAAGTTTATTTATTATCATACCTGAAGTAAATGCTCTGTAAAAATCGTATCCTTCAAAACTATTCTTTATCTTATTTTCACAAGCCTCTATTGTTTTTTTTCTTGTTTCATTATAACTTGTACCAAAACTTACTACTAAAACAGCTTTTTTCATGGCATTTCTCCCTTACACTAAATCTTAATTATATCAAGTTAATTAATTCTTGAATTTTTCCGATTGTATTTGGATAATTCATTTCTTTTCTTTTTATAATAATTACTGGAATGTTTAAATTTTTACAAGCTTGAATCTTTTCTAAGAATCCTCCTGCTGCACCGCTTTCCTTTGTAATCACTAAGTCAATATTATATTGTTTGTATGTGGACTCATTCATTTCTACTGAAAAAGGCCCTTTCATAGCTATAATATTGTCTGCATTAAATCCTAGTTCTTCACAACTGATTAAAACTTCACTAGTTGGAAGTACTCTAGGAATCAAGTTTTTATCTTTTATTTTTTCTTTATACAAATATAAATTTTTACTTCCTGCTCCAATAAAAATATTCTTACCTACTTTATTGGCTATTTCACAAGCTTCATCTATGTCACTAACTATGTACTTATTTTTATAGTCTATATTTTTTATTAAAGACTCTCTTTCAAACCTAATATAATTTATATTCGTAATTTGTGAGGCTTCAATAGCATTAGTAGATACTTCTACTGCATAAGGATGGGTAGAATCTATTATTTTTGCAACATTATTTTTATTTATATAATCTACCATATCTTTCAAAGTTAATTTTTTTAATATTACCTTATCTGTACATTGTTTTGCTAATTTTTCTCCATAAGCTGTTGTTACTGATACTGTATAATCAAGCTGCCTTTGGTTTAATAGATTACATATTTCTATACTATCTGAAGTTCCTCCCAAAACTAAAATCATACTTCATATCCCCTTGGAGTTATCATTAAATCATCATGAATATAAGTAGCTTTATTTCCTATAATAACCATAGTTGTCATATCAACTCTTTCAAAGTCCATAGTATCAAATGTGCATATGAATTTTTCTTCTCCTTTTCTACCCACATCTTTTACTATTCCAACTGGAGTTGATTTGTCTTTAAATTCGCCCATGATTTCAAATGCTTTTGCTAGATGTTCACTTCTGCCCTTACTTCTTGGATTATATAAACAAATAACAAAGTCAGCTTCTGCAGCTAATCTTAGCCTTTTTTCTATAACTTCCCATGGAGTCATTAAATCACTTAAACTTATATGACAAAAATCATGCATTATAGGTGCTCCAAGAACTGCTGCTGCTCCTATACTTGCAGTAACGCCCGGCACAACTTTAACTTTTATATCAACATTATCTTTTGTTATTAATTCTAGTATAAGACCTGCCATCCCATAGATTCCTGCATCTCCACTACTTATAACAGCAACTTTTTTACCTGTTTTGGCTATTTCTATTGCTTCTTTACATCTTTCTATTTCTTTCCTCATTCCATTTTGTACAACTTCTTTATCTACGATAAACTCTTTTACTAAATCAATATAAGTTTTATATCCTACTATAACCTCAGCATCTTCCATCGCATTTATTGCTTCTGTAGTCATCAGATTTTTACATCCTGGTCCAATACCTATAACATATATCATATATTAATTCTCCCCACTGAAAATGTAATTCCATTATATTTATGTTTTCTTATTATTAAATTTCCATCACTTAATAAGTGTGCCACTGGTTCTGCCACACAGTGAACGCCCACATTTTGTTTTACCCAATCTGATTTTTCATATAAATGTTCAACCTTTGATATTTCTTCTACTGTAAATGTTTTGAAAGGAACATTTAAATATTCACTTAGATTTATCAGAGCATACTCATTCTTTTTAACATCTATACTTCCTATAACTTTTATTGAATTTATATCAATATTTTGTTTATGTAAAAAGTCAGATAATGAATTTATCATATATTCTTTATCAATATTTTTTCTACAACCAATGCCTATCACAATATTTTTAGGCACAACTTTAAGAATATTGTTGTTTATTAAGTTTAAATTTTTCTTATTACTTATTACTACTACATCCTCTAAGTTATTTATTTCATCTAGTTTACATATATTAAATCCTCTAGTATCTATGTCGTATTCTCCATCCATAAAAAGATTTACAACCTCATCATTAACTAGCATAGAGTTTATTTTTAATACTTTATTTCTAAAATCATATATATGCGCATCTAATTTTTTAGCTATCATATCTAAAGATGACTTATTGTTAACATCTGTAGCTGTAGTTATAACTGGGTTTGAGTTTAGCAAATCACTTACATATAAAGTCATTTCATTTGCTCCCCCCATATGTCCACTAAGCAAACTTATAATGTTTTTCCCTTTTTCATCACTAACTAAAATGGCTGGATCAAGAAATTTATTTTCTATTAATGGTGCTATAGTTCTTACTACTATTCCACATGCCATTATAAAAATAATATAGTCATATCCTCCAAAGATTTTAGGCACAAATTCCTTAAGTTTTTTATTTACATAAATAACATTACTATCTTCTTCCTTAACATCAGCTTTTTTCGCATAATATAAATCGGCATTAGATATTTTTCTTTTTATTCTTAATCCAAGTTTTTTCCCATTTTTAGTTATGCATAATATAGCTATTCTTTTATCCTCTATACTCATGGGCAAAGTCCTTGTCATATAATTTTGAATTATTATATTCTTTTCCTAAAAATTCTCCCACCATTATTAATGCTGTTTTTCTTATGTTAGCATCTTTCACCTTTGTTGCTATATCTTGTAGCGTTCCTTTTACTACTTTTTCATCTGGCCAAGTTGCCTTATATACAACAGCTATTGGTGTTGTTTTTGCGTATCCTCCAGCAATTAGTTTCTCCACAACTTTTTCTATTTCTTGAACAGAAAGGAATATTACCATTGAAGTTTGATGTGCTGCAAAAGATTCTATTGATTCCTTTTGTGGCACTGGAGTTCTTCCTTCCATTCTTGTTATTACTACTGATTGTGATATTTCTGGAACTGTGTATTCTACCCCTAAAGCTGATGATGCTCCAAGGAAAGAACTAACTCCTGGTGTACAATCATAATCTATATTTAATTTTGCTAAATCTTCAACTTGCTCTCTTATAGAACCATATATTGAGAAGTCTCCTGTTTGAAGTCTAACAACTGATTTTCCTTCTTTAATTCCTTTTTCCATAACATCTATTATTTCTTGTAAATTCATATATGCGCTGTCATGTATTTCGCATCCTTCTTTGCAGTAATCTAAAAGCTCTGGGTTGACCAATGAACCTGCATATATTACCACATCTGCATTGGATAATAATTTATATCCTTTTAATGTTATTAACTCTTTGTCTCCTGGCCCTGCTCCAACAAAATGTACCTTATTCATGTTTATCTTTTTCCCCTTTTTCGCATGATATTATATATATAGGATTATGAGGTTTAAAATAATCCCTTCCACCTAATTTTTCTAACTTACTTATATCTAATAATGACACATCTATATTTTCAAAGTTGTATTTTCTTAATAAATTCAGAGTATCATAAAAATTATCAATCAAAATAAAATTAGCTACCAGCCTTCCACCTTGTATTAATAAATTTTTCGACCATTTTATTATTTCTTCCAGGTTATTTCCTGTCCCCCCTATGAAAATCCCATCAGCTTTTTCTTTTATTTCTATAGGTGCATATGCCTGTATAACTTTTATATTTGATAAATTAAATTTCTCTACATTCTTGTTTATTAAATCTATCGCCTCATCATTTCTCTCTATAGCTATTACATTTAAATTATCATAAGTCTTAGCTGCTTCAATTGAAACGCTACCTGTTCCTGCCCCCACATCTATAAAAGTTTTTGCACTTTTTAAGTCTAATTTATTTAATGAGATGGCTCTAATTTCTTCCTTAGTTATAGGAACTTTTCCCCTAATAAATTCATCATTTCTCATCTAGTATCACCACTACATTCATCTCAAATTTTTCAACTGCTAATATTTCTTCAGCTTTTCCAATAGTTATTCTTTCATTGTCATAAGATAAATTCTCTCCTACGACAACTACTTTTTTTAGATTTCGCTTTTGTATTTCGTTGCAGATTTCATGTGGTCCTATTTTATTATCAGTTACCATGCATACTTTTTTATGAGATAAAATATAATCAAAATCTGGTATTTTTCCATGGCTACTGGTAATATATACATCATTCATGTCTACAAATATCTTTGAAAAAATATATTGTAATGAGCTCACTCCAGATACTATATTTAAATTTTCATGATTTATGTTATTTGATAAATATTTGCCTATGCCATAAATTGACGGATCTCCTGATGCTACAACACTTATGTTTTTATGCAGATTCTTTTTGATATACTCTAAAATATCCTCAAGATTAGTGGATAATACTATTTTTTCTCCTTTAAAATCTTCTATAGATTCTAAATTTCTTTTCCCACCAATTAGAACATCTGAAGAATAAATTAATTTTTCCCCCAGCTTTGTTATATAATCAAACTCCCCTGGTCCCATTCCTATTATATTTATCATCTAAAATCCTCCGTTAATAAATCTGCATTTGTAGACTTTCCAAGTAATGATTTATCCATTCTAAACATGTAAACTTCAACCTGGATATCTTCATTTAAATATTGCTCAACTCTATCTTTACACTTATTACAAAGTATATTGTATATTTCTGTATATTGGCTTTTATCTATGATTTCAACTGCACCTTCTGCTGTAACACATTTATCTATCTCTTTAAGAAAATCTAAATCTGCCCCCATTAAGGCTAAATTGGCAATCATTATCTCATTTCTGGCGTCGCAAACTTTACTGTGAGTATTAAAGATTCCTGCAGATATTTTTATAAACTTACCTATATGACCTGCCATAAGTATTTTCTTAAATCCAAGCCTTTTAGCTTCATTTAACATATATCCTACAAAATTACTAATTCTAACACAATTATTCATATCAATCTTTAGATATTCTCTTATAAATTCTTCCCCATGATTTCCTGGAACCAAGATTATTTTGTCCATACCTTGTGCTTTTTTCATTTCCAACTCTATGGATAAAGATTTTTTCCAACCTTCTTCACTCATTGGCTCCACAATTCCTGTGGTTCCCAAAATTGATATTCCTCCAACTATGCCAAGCCTTGGATTAAAAGTCTTCTTGGCTATTTCTTCACCCTGTGGTGCAAAAATAGTTATCTTCAAAGACTTATCCTGATTTAAGAGTTTGTTGTTTTCTTCTAAGACTTTACTAATCTCACTTATAATCATCTTCATAGGTACTGGATTAATTGCCGGTTTTCCAACCTCCACACTTAATCCCTTTTTTGTTACTATTCCTATTCCGACTCCACTAGTTACTATTATTTCTTCATCTTGTCTAGGAATTAATTCAGCTTTTGCAAAAATATCCATAGTATGTGTTGCATCTATATCATCACCACCATCTTTTTCTATGGAACAAACAGCATATCTATCTTTTAATTCAATATTTTTAACTTTCAATGTAAGAGGTATTCCCTTAGGTGTATCTATATTAATATTTTCTATTTTTTTCTTAGTAAAAAGCATATGTACAGATGCTTTTGATGCAGCTGCTGCGCATGAACCTGTTGTATATCCTCTTCTATATTTTTTTCCATCAATATATACATACTCTTTCATAAGCAATACCTACATTGCATATAAGATAGCATTCATTATAGCTGCAGCCACATTACTACCACCTTTTCTTCCTTGTACCACAATATTAGGAATTGTTGTTTTTTCTAATTCGTATTTTGACTCTGCTGCACCAACAAATCCAACTGGAGCACCTACTATGGCTTCCACAACCCCACCTTCATTAACCATTTCTATGGTTTTATAAAGAGCAGTTGGTGCATTTCCAAATACAAATAATTTTTTTCCTTCTTCACTCATTGCAATTTCCACAGCTGCCATAGACCTTGTTATTTCCTTTTCTTTTGCCAATGCTTTAGTTCTTTCATCAGCTACTAAACATTTGTACTCACATCCAAGAGCATTTAGCTTAATTTTATTTATTCCACTAAGAGCCATATTTGTATCTGTATAAATAGTACACTTATTATTCAAAGCATTTATTATTGACTCAACTGCTGTATCTGACATTTTTAATATATCTAAATACTCAAAATCAGCACTTGTATGTATGCAACGTTTTATTATTTTTTCTTCTATTTCATTTTTGAATTTATATCCAGGTCTAATATCATCAATTATCCCTTGTATAATTTCAAAACTTTTAACCTCTATCATTTTAGGGTCTTTAACATACTCCACTCTATTTCCTCCCTTTCTTTATGTCCTATAATTTTGGATAAATGTATATTTTTATAATAATCATCTAAAGATTTTTCTTTCAGATGGCCTATTATTCTTTCATGATCCATATTATTATCAATTAATATCCCCATAACTGTACCACTGTGTGCAATATTAACTCCATAAGCACCCATCTTATTACTGATTTCTATAATTTCATTTAAGTATGGTTTTTTATGTATATTTTCATTTGCCAAACTGCTTAACGTACAAGCTTTTCCAATTAACTTTAAATTTTTTTCTTTCAAGCCTTCTTCTAGTAGGTTAAAAGATTCTTTTATTATTCCTTTGTTCTCTAATTTAATATCTAAATAATCAGGATTGCTTCTTATAATACTAGTTTCTAAAATTTCATTGGGTTCTAAAATTATTACTTTTCCATTATCTAAGGTAGATAAATATTTCTTAACCTGTCCTTTAATAGGATTAAAAATGGAATTTTTATATAACAAAGTAGAATCTGTTGGTTCTATTTGAGAAGCAATACGAGATATTTCTTCGTTATCTAAATTTTTATTTAGCATAGATAGGGTAGCCTTTATTGTTGCTCCTATATCTGCTGTAGAGCTGGCCATTCCTTTACCCACAGGTATTTTGCTATTAATCTCTAAAGATATATTTTTACATTCCTTTAGTGGTATATTAAATCTTTCAAATACTTTTTCTATAGCTTTTCTTGATTTTTTAGGCCCTAAATTAATTTTCTCTTGTTTTTCTTCAAGGGTAGCAATTGAAAACATATCAATTGCATAGGAAGATAGATATTCTTCACCATCTAAAATTCCTTGAACAAATTCACCACAGGATGCGGGACATATTCCATAAGATTTCATACTATTCTCCCAATAATTTATTTAATTCCTTCAAAATCAATTGGTTTTCCTCATGACTTTTAATTGCTATTCTTATATAATTTTCATCTAAGCCTATAAAGTTAGATGCATTTCTTATTAAAATATTGCTTTCTTTAAATAGCTTCAATTTTAATTCTTCGGCTTTTAAATCTCTTAATCTGATTAATATAAAGTTTGTATCTGTATCGTATACATGTAATTTTTTAAGTTTTTTCAATTCATTTAACATATATGATCTTTCTTCTAAGTAATACTCCTTGCTAGACTTTATATATTCTTCATCCTCAAAAATGTAATTTGATAAAGTATCTGCGAAGGAATTTACTGTCCAAGGCTCTTTATGTTTATAAATGCCATCTATTAGTTTCTTATTGCTTGTAACTCCATAACCAAGTCTAAGTCCTGGCATACCAAAGAATTTTGTTACTGCTTTTATAATAAATATGTTTTTATATTTTTCCACATATTTTATTAAACTGTAATTTTCTTCTTCATGTACAAATTCCATAAAAGTTTCATCAACAATTAATAACTTATCATTTTTTATTATTATTTTTAGAAGTTCTTCTATGTTTTTAACTTTTCCATTTGGATTATTAGGATTACATATAAATAAACTATCAAAACTATCTATATTTCCTTCTATTTCTTTCAAATTCACACTAAATTCATCATCTTTATTTAACATGAAATTTATTATTTCTAAATTATTTAGTTTTGCACCTCTTTCATATTCTGAAAAAGTAGGATTTAAAATCGCCAATCTTTTTTTAATATTTTTCATAAGAAGGTATATTATCTCAGTTGCCCCATTGCCAGGAATAATATACCCGGGATTAATATTTATGTAATTTCCAATATTCTTTCTTAACTGTGTATAATTAATATCGGGGTAGCTTTTGCACTTACTTAAACCTTCTAAAATATATTCCTCCAAATTTGAAACAACTTTGGGATTTATATTTGAGCTAAAATCTATTATATCTTTTGTATTTTTATTAAAAGTTTCTGCCATTATGTCCACATTAGCTCCATGTCCTAAATCTTTCATAATTTTCCTCCTTTCTTTATTTATAAATTAACTACTAGATAATAAAGTGAAGTAAAAATTATTATTGATATTATTGATGAAGAGTACATTATCTTATTTGTTCTTACAATATCTTCAACCTCTATTTCCCTTTTCTTATCTCCAATAGTTGGTTTATATACTTCTTTTCCAAAGTAAATATTTGTACCACCGAGTTGTATTCCTAATGCTCCAGCTACTGCACCTTCTGAATAAGCGCAATTGGGACTTTTATGATTTTTTCTATCTCTTATCCCAATCTTCAAGGCCTCTTTGAAATTAAATCCAACAAATAAACTTCCAAGAGAAAGTAAAATTACACCTAATCTTGCTGGTATATAATTCGCAATATCATCTATTTTCGCTGATGCATATCCTAGATAATAATACTTATCGTTTTTGTATCCAACTGTTGAGTCTAAAGTATTAATAGCCTTATATGCCATAGCAAGAGGAGCTCCCCCTATAATTCCGTAAAATAATGGAGCTATTATTCCATCTACTGTATTTTCTGCAACAGTTTCAACCGTTGCTCTTACAATTTCTTTTTCACTTAAATTTGTTGTATCTCTTCCTACTATGTATGAAAGCTGAAGTCTGGATTTTTCTAAATCTCCAGTTTTTAATACCTTATATATTTTTATAGATTCATCCTTTAAGCATTTTGTAGCTAAAGTAGTATAAATTAATATTGAGTTCACTAAGAAATAAGTTATTTTATTAAATTTAAATAAGTGTAGTACAATAGAGGTACTACCTAGTGTTACTCCTACAACGACAAACCAAAGAACAAATCCGGCAATTTTTAATCCTCTATCAGATGAGGTAACTTTTCTTATTTGCTTTTCTACAAAACTAATAAGTTTACCAATAAATCTTACTGGATGTGGAAATGAATAAGGGTCTCCTATAATTAGATCAAGAGCATATCCAGTATATATGGATAAAAGATTCATACTATTCACGTCCTCTTTCTATAAAATTAGCTATACAATCTAAGTTATTATAAAAATGAGTATGTAGATATGTTGCTAAAGTATTGCCCTTACTGTATCCACCTTCCCATTCATCAACAACCTTATCATCCTTTAATTTTTTCATACGGTAAGCACATTCTTCTTCACTTTCAAAAACTGAATGATGAAACTCATGACCTTTGATAATTTCTCCTTTTTTAGCTAAAATAGTATCTGTCTTCGCTTCACCAAAACAATATCCAAATCTTTTAAGAGAAGATGTCATTTTACTGCATCCTTTAAATATTCCAACCATATTATAAATATCCTTATTTTGGTCTTCTAGTTTTTCTCCAAGGTACATTAATCCGCCGCATTCTGCATAGATTGGAATATTGTTAATATGAGCATTCATAATAGAAAATCTAATTTCTTTATTTGCATCTAGCTCTTTAGCAAAAATCTCTGGAAATCCTCCTCCTATATAAATATAATCACATTTCGGAAGCTTACTATCACTAATAGGGCTGAAATATTCGATGTTCATGCCCAACTTTTCAAACAATTCTATGTTTTCTCTATAATAAAAATTAAAAGCTTTATCATAAGCTATGGCTATTGTTTTATTACTTACTTTATTTTTTTCCATAAATTCATTTAACTCAAATGATGTATTAAAATCTTCTGTTTCAGATATTTCAATTATTCTATCAATATCTATATACTTTTCTATTTCATCTGCCAAATTATCCAACTTAACTTTTAAAGAGTCAATTTCAACTGAAGGTATTAATCCTAAGTGTCTTGACTCTAGAGAAAATTCTTTGTTTGGAGGAAAATATCCGAGTACCTCTACTCCAGTATATTTTTCAATAGCTTCTTTTAAAGTATTATAATGAGATTCACTTTTCACATTATTTGTAATTACACCAGCTATATTTACATTTGCATCTAGCATTTTATAGCCAAGTACCATGGCAGCAGCAGATGTTGCCACAGCTTTTGCATTTATAACTAAAATCACTGGAGTTTTTAATAGTTTTGAAGTATATGAACTTGTACAATCATCTAAATCAACTCCATATCCATCGTATAGCCCCATTACACCTTCAATAACTGAAATATCAGCATCTTTTGAAGAATTTTTTACTATATGTTTAATTTTTTCATCATCTAACATATATGAATCTAAATTTCGTGAATATCTTCCAGTTATAAATGTGTGGTAAGATGGATCAATGTAGTCTGGTCCAACTTTATATGGTTGTACTTTTAAATTTCTTTTTGTTAAAGCCTGCATTATTCCCAGGGAAATTGTAGTTTTTCCCACTCCACTATTTGTTCCTGCAATTAATATTTTTTTCATCTTATCACCTAATTGTTACTATCATTCATTATTTCGTATATTTTTTCCATATCTAAATGCTCTCTTAAAAAATCAGCTAACTTGTCATATTCTTGATTTTTAAACTCATCAAAAGATTCAACTTTACTTTCAATAGGTTCTAAATTCTTCATTTTTCTTATATTATTTAGAATAGTTCTAGTAAAATCTATGTCATCAAAAATTCCATGAATATAAGTACCAAAAACATTACACTGATTATTTACACTTCCTACTTCATAACTCACTTTTTCACCTAGTTTTTCTGTTACAGTAGCAAAAATATCACTATTTTCTCTTCTAGTTGTCATTCCCATATGAATTTCATATCCATTAACTTCTTTTTTATTTAGATTTTCAAGGTATCCGTGTAAGTTATCCACTAAAATAGATTTTACTTGTGTTGTAGTTTTTTCTAGTTCAAAAGTTGTCTCAGTATCTAGAAGTCCTATACCTTCTACTTCTTCCAAGTCATTTTCCACATGATAAGGATCTTTTAATACTTTTCCTAACATCTGATATCCGCCACAAATACCAATTATAAGCTTTCCTCTTTTATGAAGTTCCTTTATTTGATCTTCTAATCCATTTCTTCTCAAAAACATTAAATCATCTATGGTAGATTTAGTTCCTGGAATAATTACTATATCAGGATTTCCAAGCGATTCTCCATAGTCAACATATCTAAGACTTACATCTTCTTGAGTTTCAAAAATATTAAAATCTGTGAAGTTAGACATATGAGGTGTTCTTATAACTTCTATATGTATATCTCCCTTTTCTACTTTTTTCTTAAAACGTGTAGTTACACTATCTTCTTCTTCAATTTTTATATCAGTATAAGGTACAACTCCAAGGACAGGAACTTTTATAATATCTTCTAACATTTTTATACCAGACTCTAAAAGTTCTTTTTTCCCTCTGAATTTATTGATTATTACTCCCTTAACTCTTTTTTTATCTTCTTCAGGAAGTAGTAGCATTGTACCTGCTATGGATGCAAATACTCCACCTCTATCTATATCTCCTATTAATATAACTGGAGCATCTGCTATTTGTGCCATTCCCATATTTGATATATCTCTATCCATTAAGTTAATCTCAGCACAGCTTCCTGCACCTTCCATTACTACTATGTCAAATTCTTCTTCGAATTCTTTAAATATGCCATCTAGTATTTTTATTAGCTCTAATTTATATTCGTAATATTCCTTTGATGACATATCACCAACTACTTTTCCTCTTACTATAACTTGACATTTGTTGTTGCCACCTGGTTTTAATAATATAGGATTCATATCTGCAATAGGATCAATTCCGCAAGCTTCAGCTTGAGAAACTTGAGCTCTTCCCATTTCTAAACCTTCTTTTGTTATAAAAGAATTAAGAGCCATGTTTTGAGATTTAAATGGTATTACTTTATAACTATCTTGTTTAAAAATCCTACATAGTCCCGTAGTTATTATGCTTTTTCCCACATTAGATGCCGTTCCTTGAAGCATTATTTTTTTTCCCATAGCATTAATCCTTTCTTTGTCTTTGTTAGTTTTGTTTAATTACCAAAAAATCCCAGCTCAAATGGCTAGGATTTTACTATATAACATAAAATCAAATCTTCACCCCGAGATTTTTATTAATAATTAATTTAGGCAGGTCTCCTGGCTTAACATCATTTTACTCCCATACCTTCCCATCAATTTGACAGTGGATATTATGGTTTCATCCGTTTCACAGTAGCGGGGGCTGCAAAGGCTTTTACCTTTTTCCCTAAAACCTAAATTAACTTTATTCAATTTTACAATTCTTAGCTTTTTTCTAAAAAATCTATATACCTTAATTATAGTTACTTTTACTATAGTGCAAAACACATTATTATATTTTTATATATTAATGTTATTAAGCGTTCACATCCTTTATAAATTTTTAAACCTCATTCTATCTATACATATTCATATAATATTTATCTAACTCATAAGTTAGTGAGTTAAATTCTAACATGAACAAGAGAAAAAATCCATATTTACAAAAATATATGGATTTTTTTCATTTTATACATTATCCTTTTTATTTTGCGATTTTATTTAGATTATCCCCAAAATTTTCACTCCAATAATTATATAAATCTTCCTCTTTTCTAAATAAAGGTAAATTCATATTCTTATTAAGTTTTACAAGCCATGGAAGTTCCAGCCCTGCTTCTTCAATTTTTTTTTCATCTCTAAATACTTCTTCCACATTACCTTCACTAATTATTTTTCCTTGATTTAATACATATACATAATCACATATATCATAAATCAAATTCATATCATGACTAGTAATTACTATTTTCTTTCCTTTTTTATGCATTGATTTAATTATTCCTACAATAGCTCTTGTACTTTCAGGATCTAATCCTGCTGTTGGTTCATCTAGTAAAACAAGATTATTTTCCATAGCTATTACTGATGCAATCGCTACTCTTTTTTTCTGTCCAAAACTTAAACTATGTACTGGTCTATCAATAAAATCTTTACCATTGACTGACTCTAAGGCCTTATTTATTCTTATTTTTATAGTTTTTTCATCTGTTCCAATATTCCTAAGAGCAAATGCTAAATCATCGTATACCATGGAATAAAATATCTGCTTTTCTGGATCTTGAAAAACTATGCCAACTTCTTTTCTTAAATTGTATAAACTTTTTTTGTCATATTTAAGTTGACTATCTTTATATAAGATTTCTCCCTCAGTTGATTTTAAAATTCCCATTAAATTATTGAATAATGTGGACTTTCCTGAACCATTCGATCCAATGATTCCAATAATATCTCCTCTATCGAAATCCATTGTTACATTATCCAATGCTTTTCTATTTTTGTCATATTTATATGTTAAATTATTTATTTTAAACATTATTAATCATCCCCTACAATATGAAATGTCCCATCATATAACTTCATGTCTAGTGCTATACTCATTTCATCATATCTTATCATCATTCTTTTAAATAACATATTTACTAATAGTCCAAAGGAATTATATCCATTTTTTAAATTAATATATCCAAATCTAAGTTCTTGAGACTTCCTAATATCTGCAACTTCTTCCATAAATATAAATATAAATCTATACATTAGCATTGATATTTCTAAAACTATATCTGGTAAATGTAATTTTTTAAATACAAATATTAATTGATTAAAAGGTGTTGTAAGCATTATAAAATAAATGGATGTCAAGCATGATAATGCCCTAAAGAATAAACGGGTTGATGATATTATTGATTCATTTGAAACACCTATATATAAGCTTCCTATATTTAGACTATATAATAAAGCTTCCTTATCTCCAGAAAAAGTTAAAAGTATCATAATTATACTAACTATTAAGAATACCAATGGAATTTTAATAAAATGAATATAATCTTTAAGTTCAATTTTTGCTACTCCAACTATAGCAAAACTCATTATAGCTATAATCAATAAAGATATGTAATTATAAGGATTAATTAAAGATAAAATTAGTAACAACATACCTATTGTAAATTTTGCATTTGGATTTACTTTCGACAACTTATTTTTATAAGCATAATCATCTATTATCATTTAATCTTTCATCTCTCATCTTTTTCTTAGTTCTAGTAGTTCCAATATAATATCCTATTATACCTGCTCCAAAGGCTGCTTGAGATGCAAATAATAAACTTTCAATCTCTCCACTTGCTGGCTCTACTATACTACTAAACCATGGTTCATAACTTGGGTTTATTTCAGTTATTGCACTTTCAGCTTCTCCATCTGCTCCTCCAAACTCTGCTCCCTTTTGAGTTATTAGCGGAACAATAATTATAGCTAAAACTAAAAGAAGTAAAGTAGCTGTTAATTTCATACTGCTTGATTTTTTTGTTGTTGTATTTTGCATTATGCTAACACCTCTCTTTCCTCATTTTCAGTTATAAAGTTATAAACTATAACTGTAAGTAATCCTTCTGCTATTGCTATAGGTACTTGAGTTACAAAGAATATTCCTAAGAATTTTACTGCTGATACCATAAATCCACCTGATGGATCTGGAAAAGCAAGACCTAGTTGGAAAGATGTCACTGTATATGTTAACAAATCACCTAATGCTGCTGCTAAAAATACTGCCACTCTTTTATCTATTTTATCTTTACATAATTTCCATATTCCAAAAGAAACTAATGGTCCTACAATTGCCATTGAAAAAGCATTGGCTCCTAAAGTTGTGATTCCACCGTGAGCCAATAACAAGGCTTGGAATAATAATACTATTGTACCTAAAACTACTGTTGCACTAGGTCCAAATAATATTGCTGCAAGTCCTACACCTGTTGGATGTGAGCAACTTCCTGTAACTGATGGAATTTTTAATGCTGATAATACAAAGACGAAAGCTCCACAAAGAGCTAATAATAATTTCTTTTTAGGTTGCTCTTTTACTATTTTAGTAATATTTTTAAGTCCTACTACAAAGAATGGAATAAATATTACCCACCAAATTATTGCCCATTTTACTGGTAAAAAGCCTTCCATGATGTGCATTGCATTTGAGATTACTGGTGTGATCATCATCATAAATGCTGCTATTAATGACCACTTTACATTACTTTTTTTCATACTACATACATCTCCCTTTTAATTATTTTAGGGTGTGCATCTTATTATTTTGATTCATTTAACTAAGACTTTTTGATGTAACTAAATATTATGATTCTTTATTTGTTGATAATTAAAAAAGCCTAACCAAAAGGTTAGGCATGTATCTCTTAATTTCCAACATAAAATGTTTTCTAATAAGACACTTCCTTCACCCCGAAGAAATTCTTGTTATATTCTAGGCAGGTCTCCTGACTTAGTTTCATCCTACTCCTCACCTTCCCATAAAAATTTGCTATGCGAATTTCTACAGTGGTTTATTGAGTTTCGTCCACCTCACAGTAACGGGGGCTGTAGAGGAATTACACCTCTTTCCCTATTAATCTTTGTAGAACCTAAAATATGTTTTTGTTTCTATTTAATTTAATTCTATACCAATTTATGTAAATATTCTATAAAAAATTTCATTTTCTTAAAAATCTATTATTTGATTTTCTTTAAGATTATTTTAAGGTTAAATTATTATACTCATCTTGTAAAAACAATTGCTAAAGAGGTGAAGAACATGGCAATAAAGTCATTCAAACGTTATGAGAAGAAATTTTTAATAACTGAAAATCAGTATAAAGAATTGATTCCAAAACTTTTAGTTTACATGGATCCTGATAAGTTTTGCAAAAACAATAATACTTATAGTATATATAATATCTACTATGATACTGAAAATAGCGATGTAATAAGACATTCCATATCAAAACCATACTATAAGGAAAAACTTAGACTCAGAAGTTACAAGGTTCCAACAAGTCAAGATGATAAAGTCTTTTTAGAATTGAAAAAGAAGATTAAAGGTATTGTTAGTAAAAGAAGACTTTCTCTTACTTTAGGTGAAGCTTATGACTTTCTTTATAATAACAATAGACCTGTAGTTAATGATTATATGGATAAACAAGTGCTTCATGAGATTGAGTATTACCTTAGCAAAATGAAAGTTTGTCCTACAGTATTTATCTCTTATGAAAGAAATGCTTTTTTCTGTAAGGACAATCCTGATTTCAGAGTTACTTTCGATTCAAGAGTTTTGACTAGGAGAAATCATCTCTTCTTAGAAAAAGGAAGTTTTGGTGAAGATGTAGTTGGTGATGGAAGATACCTTATGGAAGTAAAAATTTTAGGTTCCATACCCTTATGGTTTACCACAATTTTATCCGAATTAAAAATTTACCCAACACACTTTTCAAAGTATGGAAATGAATTTATGAAGTATTGCTTAAATAATAAAGAAAATAATGAAATTGGAATAGGAGCTGAAATATGTTAGAAACAATTATAACTTCAACAAACGGAGAATCATTTACTCTTATGAATTCTCTCCTAGTAATAGGTACATCTATTATTTTAGGAATTTTAATAAGTGTAGTTTATATGAAAACACACGAGAAAAATAACTTTAATTCTGGATTTAGCACAACTTTAATTATGTTGCCTGTAATAATCTCTATAATTATCCTATTAGTTGGCAATAATGTGGCTAGAGCCTTCTCTTTAGCTGGAGCATTTTCAATAATTAGATTTAGAAGTGCCCCTGGAGATCCAAAAGATATTGCATATATCTTCTTTACTTTAGCTATTGGTCTTACTTGCGGAATGGGATATATCACTTATGCTATTTTATTTACTTTAATTTTATCTGCTGTAATGATTGGTTTACATATAACTAAATTTACAGATCCAAAGAATAAAACTATGCAACTTAAAATTACTATCCCTGAAGACCTAAATTATGAAGGCGTATTTGAAGAAGTATTAGATAACTACACTAATTCTTATAATATTCAAAGAGTTAGAACTAGAGACTTTGGTTCTTTATTTGAACTGACTTATACAATAACTTTAAATCCAGATGCTAATCAAAAGTCATTTATGGACGAGTTAAGATGTCGAAATGGAAATTTAAACATTACTCTTACTCTTGCTAATGCAAACTACGGAGAATAATAATTTCCTTACCCTTAAATCTTTTTAAGGGTCTTTGTTGTATAATTAATAATAAAATTTGCTTCACTTTAGCAATTTTGATCTATTTGAAGCATTAGGGAGGATAATCTATTGAAACTTTTATTAGTAGAAGATGAAAAACAACTATCTGAAGCCTTAAGTCAAATATTAATTAATAATAAATATAATGTTGATGCTGTTTATGATGGAGAAAATGGACTTGAATATGCTCTTACAGATGTTTATGATGTAATTATTTTAGATATAATGCTTCCTAAATTAAATGGTCTAGATATTTTGCGAAAACTTAGAAAAGAAAATATATCTACGCCTATACTATTATTAACGGCAAAAGATTCTATTGATGATAAGGTAACTGGTCTTGATTTAGGCGCTGATGATTACTTACCAAAACCTTTTGATCCAAAAGAACTGCTAGCAAGACTTAGAGCGATTTCTAGAAGAAAAGGTGAAGTTATAAATGATAATTTATTAAGTTTTGGAGACATTAGTTTGAATTTATCTAATTATGACTTAAGTTGCAAAGACACTACGTTAACTCTTACTCAAAAAGAGTTTGAAATATTAAACTATTTTATGCAAAGACCTAAAAATATTGTAAGTAAAGACGATTTAATTACTAAATTATGGGGATTTGATTCTGATGTTGAGTATAACAATATAGAAGTATACATCTTCTTTCTTCGCAAAAAGTTAACCTTTATTAACTCTTCTGTAAAAATTACTACAATAAGAAGAGCAGGATATAAACTGGAGGAGTAATCATGTTCAAAAAACTAAAAACTAGATTTATTTTAATTAATATGAGTTTACTCACTGTAGTTTTTATAGGTATTTTTGGCTCTCTATATTTTATGACTAATCATAGTATCAATAGGGAAACAAATATGACTATTGATTTTCTTATGAATAATGCTCCAAAACAAAAACCCAATAGTGGTAATATTGTTGTAGAACTTGATAGCTATGGAAATATAACAAACTGTTTCGTGCATCTAAATTACGATCTAACCACTGTGAAATTACAGAATTATATAAATAATATTTATAAAAATAATAAAGATAAAGGCAAAATTAAAATTGATGATTATACCTATAAATATGAAAAAAGATCTTTTGGGAATTATTCCAAAATTGTTCTTCTTAATATTTCTTCAGAAGAAAATTTAAAAATAAGATTAATTCAAATATTTATTTTAGTTGGATTCATAAGTCTTATTTTTCTATTAATCATAAGTATTTATCTTACTAATAAGAGTATTGAACCTATTAAAGAAACTTTTGATAGGCAAAAGCAATTTATTGCAGATGCTTCACATGAGTTAAAAACACCATTAACAATAATTAAAACAAATACTTCTTTGTTGATGAGTAATCCTGAAGATACCATTAAAAATCAATCTAAATGGATTAAGTATATTGAGTCTCAGTCAGATAGAATGTCTGAATTAGTAAATGAAATGCTTTCTCTTGCAAAACTAGATGTAGAAGAGAATAAATTAATGTTTTCTACCTTAAATCTTAGTAATATTATAGAAAGTACTCTTTTGAGTTTTGATGCTGTTATATTTGAAAGTGAAATTACACTCGATACTAATATATCTAAAAATATGGTGATAAATGGTAATAATGATAGTCTAAAAAAATTATTTAGTATTCTTATGGATAATGCAGTCAAATACACAAATAAAGGTGGTTCTATATATGTCAGCTTATTTGTAGATAAATCCAAAGCTAAATTAATTATTAAAAATACTGGTGAAGGAATTCCTAAAGATAAATTAAATAAAATCTTCGAAAGATTTTACAGAGCTGATGACTCTAGAGACAGAGAAACTGGAGGATATGGACTTGGTCTTTCCATTGCAAAGTCTATTGTAACTCAACATAAAGGCAATATTTATGCCTCTAGTAATTTAAATAAAGATGCTACCTTTACTGTAGAATTGCCACTTGCTCTATAATAAAAGTTAAACTCACATTGTCGAAGCATTTCCATACTTCTACAAGCAACTTTTTTAATCAAATTAAAAGACTGTATATAATTTAATTTATATACAGTCTTTCTTAATAACTATTCTTCTTCACCCTCATCAATTTGGTAGCTCATCAAATAAGTGTCTGTTTTTGTACTTGTCCATGAACCCTCACTTACTTGTTTCATAGGCATATGACTTATATCAACTGCATCAAATATTGGATATTTTGAATTTAGCTTTTTTGTTGAATAATTAACTAAATCTACAGTATATAAGTCTTTATTATTTTCTTCATAATAATTTTCTATATTTTCATATATAACAGTATAATAAGATGCATTTTTATATTTTTTAAATTTTGTATTACTGATTACATCTAAAAGTGTTTCAATGTCCATATTATAATTTCCCATTGAACCAAACATAAAAATTTCATCTTCACTTTCATATGTTTTACTTATATTTATACTATATCCATTACCATTAGTTGATATAAAATAAGTCTTATTATTTAAATCTTTTATAGTATAAGATAGTTTTCTTATTTCATTCTTTTCATTGTATTCTAAATTAAGTGACTCCACACTTGCTATATCATTTATATCCAATTCTTTCTTTATTATGTCATAATCATTCCTTAAAGTTTTTATACTTATATTTTTTATAGTTATGTCTCTCCCTCTGTATTCCACAGAGTTATATATCATTGAGTTTAGCACACCAAAACAAACTATAATAAGTCCTAAAATACTTGCTTTTTTCTTTATTGTAGCATTTACTCTATCTTTATTTTTCATAAATAATAAGTAAACTATAAAACCTATAGGAATCACCAATGAAAAATTATCAAAATTGAAGTCAAAAGTAAATGCTCCTAATAAATAAAATCCTATTAACTTTAATCCTAAATAATTTTCAACTTCTCCTTTTTTCATATATAAATAAATTAAATAGGCTACTACTAAACCAATTAGGCCTATGCTTAGTATATTACTTTCATTTATATATTCTATAAATTTATAAATATATTCCATTTAATCTTCCCCCACATATTGTAATTATTTTAATTTTACCATATTAATCTCAGTTTAAATAATTACAATATCTTAATTATTACTTAGTTGAATACATTTAAATATATTTTCATAAATAAAAAGATTACCTAACTTAAAATTTCTTAGATAATCTTTCCTCACTTTTAATATAATTTTATATACTTTCCATATTGCTATTATTACTTGAATTATTAGGTTGTGCACTTGGCTCATTACTAGATTGATTTTGTGGATTCATCATATTTCCTCTGTCTCCTCTGCCTCCGGGCTGTGTTCTATTATCATTACTCGATGCACCGTCTTGACTTATATTACTTATAACATCCGAAATTGTACAACTTCCTACTTCAGTTCCATTAGTATAATTTCCTCCTGAGTATAATCCATCTTTTTCATCTCCGTTACAAGAACCGCCTACGTATACTTTATAAGCCTCATTTGATTTTATATCTGGAGTACATATAACTACAGATGAATAAGTTTTAGTAGGTTTAAAAGTTACTACATCTTCGTCATCCTCTGATTCTACTCTTATTAATGTATTTGCTTCTTGAGAAGTTAAACTTACATTTATAGTATTTAATTTAGATGAAGAACTTGGCGTTTGAACCATTCCTAAACTTCCTACGGCTATTAAAGTTCCTCCACTAATATTAAATTCACCATCATAGTCTAAAGCTCCATTACCCCCATTAGTTGGACCATTTACTATAGCAGTTCCTCCTGTCATTGTTAAATTACCATTGGCATCTAACCCATCTCCATCAGAATCTATAACTAAATATCCTCCATTTATAGTTGCCGTTCCACTTGTTGTTGATTCCATTCCATTTTGTCCTGGTCTTCCATTTGTAGATGAACCATCTGCTCCACCTGCTACATTTAAACCATCATCACTAGATATTACATGTATATTTCCATCATTTATTGTTATATCAGTTCCTTCTATTCCTTCGTAAGACTTTGTGATATTTAAAGTTCCTCCGTTTATTTCTAGCTCAGCATCTGCATGTGTTCCATCATCTCCAGAAGATAAATTTATATCGCCATTATTTATAATTAATTTACTATTTGAATGTATTGAATCATCAGAAGAATCCACATTAATATTTCCATCATCTATTTGAATTATAGAACTTGCTTTAATACCTTTTGCGCTAGTAGTATCTTCTGTTTCTGTAGTGTTATTTTCCATAGATCCACCTGGTTTTCCACCTACCCATTGGCCCCATCCATCTTTGTTACTACTATTTTCACTTCCTCCACCAGTTGAAATATCAATATTTCCACCAGCTACTAATAAATTAGCTTCTGCTTGTACTCCATCTTGTTCTGCTGTTATTTTTATAGTTCCATCTTCTAAAGATACATAACCTTTGTCCTCTTCATCAGCATTATATGCTTGTATTCCATCTCCGCCTGCATCTATAGTTACGTTTCCACCTCTAATTACAACGGAGTCTTTTCCTTTTATTCCATCTGCCACAGATTTTATACTTATAGTCCCACTTTCAATCATTAAATCATCTTTACTTACTATTCCCTTATCATAGTTACCATTGACTTCTAAAGATCCATTTCCTATAAAAGTAAGATCTTCTTTACTGAATATTGCAGCATCTGGATTGTCTTCAGATTCATCATAAGTTTCTCCATCTGAAATTTTATTTTCACTATTATCAGCCAAAGAAATTACTGTTTCTTCTGAACTTAGTATTTGAATTGGAGAGCTATTTTTACAAGTAATATCTACTCCATCTAAAAGAATATATGTCTTTTCTTCCTTACTAGTATTTACTATTATTTGTCCATCACTTAAGCTTCCACTAATACTATAAGTTCCTGCCGTATTTATAGTAATTATATTTTTATCAACTTTAACACCGCTACCATCAACTGTAGTGTTATCGTCACTCAGTTTTATATAGGTATCTATTTCTCCTATAGTTTCTACTTTTTTATCTGATTTGCTTAATAATGTATTAGTATTAGTACTTGTAGTCGTACTACTTGTTCCACCTTCTTGAGATATATCTTCACTTTTATTTGAACATGCTGTCATACTTACACATAGTGAAAAAGCAGATAACATTGCTATTAATTTTTTATTCATAAGTTTCCTCCTCTAAAGCCTTTCTTCTTATGAAAAAATAATATCATTCTTATCTTAAAGTAATCTTAAATTTAAAATAAAAAAGAAGGAGTTTGATCCTTCTTTTTTATCAACATATTCCACCAGAGATATTAGTATTTAATTATTAATACTTATATCCCCTGTTTTTACATTAGCCGTTATCTTATTTACTGGATTATCTCCATATTGTCCAGCAAAGTAATCTGATGATTGTGATACATTATTAAACTTTAAATCTGTATCTAAATTATCAAAGCTTTTATTTCCCTCAAAACTAAAACTTAAATCTCTATTTATATATAATTCTAAGTCCCCAACTTTTGATTTAAGACTAAAGTCACCAGTTAAATTTTTTATATCACATGCTATATCCCCAACTTGAGATTCTATATTACCTTTTCCACTAAATTCATCTATATCTATATCACCTGTTTTTCCTTCAATTGAAACATCTTCACCATTTAAATAATTAAAGTCCATGTTCCCTACTTTATTATTTACAGTAGTTTTCTTGGCGTTTATTTTTTGATTTCCATCAATATCTCCAGTTTTAACTTCAATATCTAAATTATTTAAGTTTAAATCGGAATTAAAAGTTATATCTCCTACTCTATTGTTAATAGTTATATTTTCTTTATAAGATTTTGGAACTTTTACTTCTACTTCTAAAGAATACCCATTGAATATTCCAAATATATTTCTACTTGATCTGTTATTTAAATCTTCAATATTTAAGGTTTGTGAACTAACTTTTGTATTTATATACTTTTTATCTTTTAAGTTTTTATTAGACTTTACAATTATTATTATGTTATTTTCATCATTTTCAGAGATAATTAAATCACTAGCATTAAAATCTATTTTTATATTTTTTAAATCATCAATATCATCAAATTTTAATTCTTTTACTACTTTCATATTTGAAATTGTAAATTCTCTAGTAAAAATACTACTTGAAAATATATTTCCACCCCATCCATTTATACATATTGCTAAAATTACAGATAATAATATAGCAACAATGGACCAAGCAATCATTCTAAATTTAATCCAATTCTTATCATTCATTAATCTATCTCCTTATATTCAAAATAAGCTCTTATAACTTTTTCTATGGCTGCACCTATTATAAACATTATCCATGTTATATGCCATGCACCTGTTGTAAAACTTATCAATAAATATAGTGCTGTAATTATTGCCCACATAGCACTTTCAATAGATTTTCTAACCTTTCTACTTTTATTAGTTGTACTTTGCCATTCTTTAAAATCTTCTACTAAAGTATCATCTTGTTTCAAATATTGTGGCTTAGTCATATTATTATAAATTAGAAGACCTGTAGCACCTGCTATTAATAAAAACATTATTACTATTCCTAAAGTTTCAAATCCAATTTCTTCAAAAACTATTACACTTACGGGGCACAATATATACATCATTACTGCTATTGCTGTAATTTTTGCACTTTTTTTCTTATCCCAACTTTCCTTTGTTATTTGTAAAGGATCTGTCTCGAATAAATTATCAATATTTCCTATACTCGATATTACTTTGTTGTAAGCAGCTTCATCATCCATATCACTTTGTAACAAGTCATAATATTTATCTAATAAATTAGCTAATAATTCCTCTTTAAACTCTTCCGTTCTACGTGTTTTGGGTGCATTTTCAAATAAATGTTGCACATACTCCTTTATTTTCACTTCGTAATTCCCAATCATAATAGTCTTCCTCCTTATATTAAACTATCAATTATTTTTTTAGCTTCTTCCCAGTCTGATTTATTTTGTTCATAAGTCTGTCTACCCATTTCAGTTATTGAATAATATCTCCTTCTAGCTCCACTGCCTTCATTACCCCAATATGAAGTAATTAGCTCTGCCTTCTCCAGTCGTCTAAACGCAGAGTATAGTGTGGCTTCTTTTAACTCATATAGATTATTAGTTTTTTCTTTTATTACTTTATTAATGGCATATCCATAACTATCACCTTTTATTAATTCATTTAATATTATTGTTTCTGTATGCCCCCTTAGTAAATCTGATGTAATTGACAATAGCAGCATCTCCTTTTTTCCATTTTTTACTATTATAGTACTTTTATATACTTCGCCTGTCAAGGTATATATTAAAATATAATATATTCCTTTTTAGAATATGTTCATTATAAATATTATTGGTATAAAAAAAGTTGCTAGCGTAAATCTAGCAACTTTTAATCTTTATTTATTTTTTAAATTAATACTATCTGTCGTATCTTCATCTATTATAGATCTCATAGACTTTAATAAATCATCTTCTTCAAAGTATTCTCTTCCATATTGTAAATTAAATTTATAATCAAAATCATCAGGATTTTTCCCTTGATTATGTTGCACTATAGTTTCAAGTTTATCCATAGCTTTTACAAGCTTAGCTTCTTTTGTAGAACATTCATTATATTCTTTCCATAAATCATATATTTTTCCGCCTAAACTTTCTGGTAGTGTTGTTAACATTCTTTTCATAGCTCTTTCTTCCATTTGTGACTTATTATCATTTTCGCTTTGAAGTTTTGCTGATATATCACCATCATAAAGTTCACCTAAATCATGAACTAAACTCATTTTTATAGCTTTATTAATATCAATATCTTTAAAGTCCTCTTCTAAGACCATTAACAACATTGCCAGTCTCCAAGAATGCTCTGCAGTGGATTCTCTACGACCAGTTGTTGTCCAAGCAGTTCTTGTAACTGATTTTAAATTCTCTATTTCTTTTATAAATTCAATAACTTCATTAATATTACTCATAATTACTCTCCTGTATATATATGTTAATCATACTTTATCATACACATATTATTAATTTACATGACATATGTCATACATACATATACATTATAAGATTTATCTAATTCTAGCTCCAGCATAAAAGAACAGAGATATAATATTTGATATTGGCATGGCAAAAAATACACCTAAGCTTGGCTCAATATTTATAATGTTAAATTTACTAATCAATATAGGTATAATTATACATAATGGTATGAACAAAACTACCTGTCTCACAAATTCCAACTTACTGGCATTTTCTTCTTGACCAGATACTTGCATAAATGTTACCAAAGTATAAATAGCACCCATAAAAGGAAATCCTAAAAGCATTATTCTAGTTATACTTATGGCCGAATCAATTATACCCTTATCTAAAGTGAATATTCCTATTATTCCCTTTGCAAAAACATAAACTACAACTGTTGTAATTAAAGAATAAGCTAAACTATATTTTAAAGTCTTTGATTTTAATATTCTTTTCTTTTCTTCATTATGACTTCCTTGGTAATAAGCTATCACTGATTGAATTCCTTCAGTAAATCCTATTAATGGTAACAATAACATCATATATATAGAGTTACAAATTGCCCATGCTCCTATATATAAAACTTCTCCATAATTAATTAAAATTTTGTTAACTGTAAAACCATTTAAACTATTTAAGGCTTGCATTAAGAATTGAACAAATCCTATTTTAATTAGAAATATTAATATTGGCTTAACTTCCTTGAGTGTAATACTGCTTTTCTTTATCCAAAGACTTTTTCTTACTAAGAAAATATAAGCAAATAAAGTATATGATATTTCGCTTATCAATGTTGCTAAAGCTATGCCCACAATACCCATGTTAAATACGAAAGTAAATAGAACATTGAAGATTATATTTATAATTGTTGCAGATGTCACAACTATAATCTCTATCTTTGGGTATCCAAAAGATCTTATGTTATTAACTAGTGTATATCCCACTGAACTGAATACATTAAAAATTACAGCAATATCTAAATATTGCTTTGCTAAAGCTCTTACTGTTCCAGCAGCTCCAATAATATCTAGTAATTTGTCTTGACCTATAAATATTATTAGAGAAATCATTGAACTGAATATTATAGTCGAATATAATCCTGTTTTGAAAGTATTATTAATCTTTTGTGGATTATTTTCTCCCATTTCCTTTGCTATTACTATTCCTGTGGATACACCAAATATTAATTGGGCAGCAACTAATAAAGATAGGATTGGGCCAATTATACCCATTGCTGATAGAGCATCGCTACTAATACTCCCTAAATGACCTGCAAAGGCTGTATCTATCATAGAAGCGAAAGACTCTAAAAGTAAAGAAATTATGGCTGGAATTGAGAAGTATAATATTAATTGGTTTATTGATTTTTTTTCAAAAACATTATTTCTACTCTGCCTATCATCTTCGCCACATAAAGCGGCAGACGTCCGCGACTCTTCCTCGTCTGCTTTACTACTTAGGCATTCTTCTCTTTTTTCAATTAACTCTTCTTTGAATTTTTGAACATTTAGATTTACCCTTTTATTATTCTTTTTTATTTTTTTTACTTGTAAATCCATTTTTATCAACTCCTTAATTAAAGGATAAACCTAGGTGTAGGGCGCAGGTCAACAAGAATTTTAAGAAAAATTTTTAATATATGCCATTATCTAAAATGAAAAAATATATATTACAGTGCTATAATTTATTTTACAGGAATATAAAGTCCAAAATAATCAATAGGGCTTTCGTCCTTATAAATGGTTAATAGCATTTGTCCAAGGATAGGCCCTGCCACATTTATATTGTTATCTTTTACTATTTTTCTTACATACCTTATCCAGTTATCATAAGCCTTGTCATCTAATGCTATTACAGTATACATGTATTCTTCTTCTGATATAAATTCAATACTCTTGCTTTCTATGTTATTTTTAATTTTTTCAATATTATCAGTTATAGTTAGTCCCCACTTAATTTTTTTCTCTGCATCATCATCAAATAAATCTCCCTCATCTATTAAAAAAGAAAAATTAATATAATCAAATATATATTGATCTATATTTTGAATTTTTTCTACAAGTTCTATAAAATCATTAAACTTGTCTTCTTTTGTAATTTCTAAAAAGAAATAACTTTCCCTTTCATCTTTTACTAACTCAACTTTTTTGGAGTCATAAATACACTCCTCAACAGATATTTTCATCATTTCCAATCTTCGTTGAACTTTCTTTAATTTTTCAATTTCTTTGTGAATATATATTTCCTTATCTTTAATAAGATTTAATACTTGTTCTGGCGAAGAATCTTTCATGACCTCATCAATATTATTTAAAGAAAGATTTAATGTTTTATAAAAAATTATATCTGTTAAACAATTTAAATCCTCAATTTTATAATATCTATATCCATTATTTTCATCTTTTGTTGGACTTAATAGGCCTATTTTATCATAGTGAACTAAGGTGTCCCGGGAAATGTTAAACAGCTTACACACCTCTCCAATTAAATATTTATCTTTCATATATATCCCATCCCTTTTCATCATTTTCAATATTCTATAATTATAGTAAAAAAGTATTTAATAAAATGCAATGAATAAGTAAAATCTATAAATAAAGCAATTAATATATATAATTCATTTATAGATATAAAAAGGACATAACAAAATGATATGCCCTTAGTAAGTTCAAGTTTTATACTAATATATTTACTTCTTTTAATTCTTTTTTTATCTCTTCTAAAGTTTTTTCATCTGATACTTCTATTGTATGAACATGATAATCTTGTGATAAACTAGACAATTGCTTAAATCCGTTCTTCTTACTATTTTCCATAAATATCTTTAGATCTCTATTTGAAGCAAGATTTAATTCTGCTTTAATAGTACCATATGTGGGATGATCTACTATGACATCCTTCACTTTTCCACCTAAATCAATAATCGTTTGTAATTCTAATAAAAGGTGTTCATCATTTGGGTGATTCTTGCATTTTATTTTAAATTCTTGATTTTTTATAGTATATATTATATATCCAGTAGATGTAGCTAATATATCAATTCCAGAAGCTCTTAGTAATGCAATATCCTTTACAACAATCTGTCTCGTTACATTAAGTTCTTTTGCTAAATCTACACCTTTCACAGGTTTATTAGATGTTTTTAATATATGTAATAATTTTTCTCTTCTTTCATTGCTATTCATAACACACCTTCTTCTTAAATAATTAGTTTCTCTATCTTTTTACTATTCTATATAGATTTTTAATATAAATCAATACGCTATTTTTCATACTTATTTTCTACATATTATTCAAGTATATTGTATAAATTTCAATTATATATAATTTATTAAGTTTTTAACTATCAGTTTTTTTGTTGTGTAGTAATAACTGTGGTGTTATAATGTTTTTACAAGTGTATATACACTTGTAAAAACATTATAACAGAAAAGGGTGTAAAATATGGGGAATATTTTAAAAGAAAATATTTTGAATTTAAAAAAAGAAAAAAATGCTATAATACTTGCTCATCTATATGAGCCTGATGAGATACAAGAAATTGCTGATTATGTTGGTGATTCATATTATTTAAGCAAAATTGCTCGTGATTGTGAAGAAGAATTAATTATATTCTGTGGAGTAAAATTTATGGGGGAAAGTGCAAAAATATTATCTCCAAACAAAACTGTCATCTTACCTGCTACAAATGCAGGATGTCCTATGGCTGATATGGCAAATGCAGATGATTTAAAAGAAATGATAAAAAAATATCCAAATGCTTTTAAAGTATGTTATATAAATTCATCTTATGAAGTTAAAGCCCTTTGTGATGTTTCTGTTACTTCATCTAGTGCTTTAGATATTTTAAAAAATGTACCTAATGAACAAATTTTATTTTTACCAGATAGAAATTTAGGTAGTTACATAGCTGAGTTTTTCCCAGAAAAAGAATTTATTTTGTGGGAAGGTTTCTGCCCTACTCATGAAAGACTTACTTCTGAAGAAGTGCTAAAAACTAAACAAGAACATCCTAAGGCGAAGGTTTTAGCTCATCCAGAATGTAATAAACCAGTTAGGGATTTAGCTGATTATATAGGAAGTACAAGTGGCATAATTAACTTTGCAACAAAATGTGAAGACAATGAATTTATAATTTGTACAGAAGAAGGTATTTTATATGAATTAAATAAAAGAAATCCAAATAAGAAGTTTTACTTTCCAGAAAGAATGATTTGTCCTAATATGAAAAAAACTTCTTTGGAAAAAGTTTATGATGCTTTATACGGTAAAATAGATGAAGTTGTTCTAGATAAAGAGATATCAGAAAAGGCTTTAACATCTCTAGAAAACATGCATAGATTAGGGGAGATGGTTCTTTGTGGAAAATAAATATGTAGACGTTTTAGTTGTTGGATCTGGTGTGGCTGGTTTATACTGTGCTCTAAATCTTCGTAAAGACTTAGATGTAATGGTAGTTTCAAAAGATAAAATAGATTGTACAAATACATCTTTAGCGCAAGGTGGAATTTCTGTTGCTAGAGATTTGGAAGATGTTCCATTTTTTATGGAAGATACTCTAAAAGCTGGTAGATATAAAAATGATGTTCAAGCTGTAAAAGTGTTAACTAAAGAATCTATTGAAAATGTAGATTACTTAGTCTCTCTTGGGCTTGATGTTGATAAAGATGAAAATGGTAACTGGGATTATACAAAAGAAGGTGCTCACTGTATTAACAGAATTATACATACACAAGATAACACTGGTGAAAATGTTGAAAAAACTTTAGTACAAAATGCTTTGAATCGTGAAAATATAAGAATCTCAGAGGATACATTCCTTATTGATATAATAGAAAAAAATGATAAATGCATTGGTGCTATATTATTAAAAGATAAGAAACAAATCAATGTATTTGCAAAATCTGTAGTTCTTGCTTGTGGTGGAATTGGTGGTTTATATAAAAACTCTACTAGTCAAAGGATACTAAGAGGAGATGGTTTGGCTGTAGCCCTTAGACATAATGTAGAACTAAAAGATATAAATTATATTCAAATTCATCCAACTGCCTTTTATGATAAATCTAATGATGAAAGAAGATTTTTAATCTCTGAATCTGTAAGGGGTGAAGGTGGAAAGCTATACAATGTTCATGGTGAAAGATTTGTTGATGAACTTCAACCTAGAGATGTGGTATCTGAGGCTATTTTTAAAGAAATGAAAAAAACTAATACTCCTTATGTATTACTTGATATAAGTTTTTTAGATGCTGATTATTTAAAAAATAGATTCTCTACTATTTATAATAAATGCTTAGAAAAAGGTACTGATATAACTAAAGAGCCTATAAAGGTTTCTCCTGCTCAACATTATTTTATGGGTGGAATTAAAGTTAATTTAAACAGTGAAACTTCTATGAAAAATTTATATGCTGTGGGTGAAACTGCTTGTACGGGAATTCATGGTGCAAATAGACTTGCTAGCAACTCTCTTCTTGAAGGTCTTGTATTTTCAAAAAGAGCTGCTGACTTAATTAATGATAAAATTGATACTTTCAACCTTACAAAAGTTGATGTGGATAAAATTTATAGATCTAGAGAAGAAATTGAAGAAGATAATAGAAAACTAGTTGTACAAGCTATTAAAGAAAAAGGTGGAGTTATAGATGATTAATTTTTTAGTAGTAGATAAAATAATTAAAGATGCTCTTGTGGAGGATATTCCAGGAGAAGATATAAGTACAAATTCTGTAATTAATGAAGATAGTAATTCTACTGTAGATTTAATTTGCAAGGAAGAAGGAATTATTGCTGGTCTTAAAGTTTTTGAAAGAGTTTTTAAAATTCTTGGCAATGTGGAAGTGACTTTTTTTAAAAATGATGGGGACAGAATTTATCCTGGAGATAAAATAGCTCTTATAAAAGGAAATACTAGATATATTCTTCAAGGTGAACGTGTTGCTCTAAATTTATTACAAAGAATGAGTGGTATTGCCACCCTTACTAATAAATATGTAAAAGAAATTGAACATACTAACGCTAAGTTATTAGATACTAGAAAAACTACACCTAATTTAAAGATTCTCGAAAAATATGCTGTTAAAATTGGTGGCGGTCACAACCATAGATTTAACTTATCTGATGGGGTTATGCTAAAAGATAACCATATTGCTGCAGCTGGTGGTATTACTAATGCAGTTAAACTTTGTAGAGAAAATTCTTCTTTTGTTAGAAAAATTGAAGTTGAAACTGAGACTTTAGATATGGTTAAAGAAGCACTTGAAGCTAAAGTTGATATTATCATGTTGGATAATATGAGTTTAGACACTGCAAAAGAAGCAGTTGAAATGATTGGAGATAAAGCTATTATTGAGTTTTCTGGTAATGTAAGATTGGAAAATATTAAGTCCATAGCTGAAATTGGTGTCGACTGTATATCTGTGGGTGCTCTTACTCACTCCGTTAAAAACCTTGATCTTAGCATGAAAAATTTAAAAAATATATAATTTACTTAAGGTAATAATTTTAGATAATTTATCTTCTAAAATTATTACCTTTTTATTTTTAATATATTATTCTTTCATATTATTTTTATTTATACTAAGTTATATATTGCCTATTATAGAATACTCAAATATTTATACTAAAAAATTATATGTTACTTCCACTTTCCAGTAGTCATAAACTTCTCTACTCTCTCATTTCATCATCAATAATCGTATCATCATACCCCATTAATGCTAACAACTTAATAGCATTTCTAGATTTTGCTCTACCTTCTCTTAACTTATAATCAAAAACCATATCATTATCTGTTATTTCCTCTTCAAAATGATAATTATCAAACTTATCTTCCAACAAATATGTCAGCTCTATATCGTGGGTAGCTGCGAAACAAATACAATTAGAATTATTAAAGTAATTGAGTACTTCACTGGAAGATGCTATTCTTTCAATGGTATCCGTACCTCTAAGTATTTCATCTACAAAGCATAATTTAGGCATTTTATCTTTAGATTTATCTATAATCCTTTTTAAATACTTTATTTCTACAATATAATAACTCTCATTTTTAAGCACATCATCTTTTAAAGCCATTGATGTGTAAATATTGAAAAATGATGCTTTATATGATTTTACACAAGTTGTAAAAACAGTTTGTCCTAATATTTGATTTATTGCCACACTTTTTATAAAGGTAGATTTACCAGATACATTGATCCTGTCACTAGAACTCCATCTTTTGCACTTAAAGAATTAGATACAGGATTTTCAACTAATGGATGATATAAATCTATAAAATCTATTAAGTTTTTACTCCTTTTATTTGATATAAATAAATCTGGTTTTGAATAATAATTCAAGGACTGTCTAAATGAAGAAACACCTATTAAAGCATCAATAGTCCCTACAAATTCATATATATTTTTTAAGTATTCTTTATTTTTTATAACAGTCTCTTTTACTTTTTCATATGTAATTAACTCTGATAAAAAAATCATTTATGCTATAGGTTTTATTATCTATGATAAAATTAATATAATAGTTTAATAAATATGCTAAATATAAAACATGGATATTAAAATTTAAAAATAACTTAGTTTTTTAGCATTGAGCAATAACTTATCTTATTTATTTTCTAGGAGGTTTTATGGATATAGATTATTACGCTAAAATTTTATGGGATTATCATAAATTAAATAAAAAAATTCAAAAGACTGATGTTATTCTTGGATTTGGTAGTCATGATTTACACGTTGCCAAAAGATGCGCTCAGCTTTTTTTACAAGGATATAGTGATAAAATTATTTTTACTGGTGGTTTTGGTAGAATTACTAAAAATTTATGGAATATGACTGAAGCTGAAAAGTTTGCTCAAATTGCTATAGATATGGGTATTCCAGAAGATAAAATAATTATTGAAAGTGAAGCCAGTAATACAGGTGAAAACATAAGCAAAACTAAAAATCTTTTGAAAAAATTAGACTTACATCCTATGTCTTTTCTAATAGTTGACAAACCATATAGAGAAAGAAGAACTTTTGCTACTATAAAAAAACAATGGTCAGAAATTGATTTTATTATAACTTCTCCACAATATTCTTATGAAGAATATTGTGACTTTTATTCTAATGGTGAAATTTCTATTGATGAATTTATTAGCATCATGGTTGGTGATTTACAAAGAATTGACTTATATGGTAAAAATGGATTTCAAATTAAACAAGAAATTCCTCATGAAGTATGGGATGCTTATAATAATTTAGTTTCTTTAAAATACGATAAGCACTTATGTAAATAAAAAATTCACTTCGCCTGAGCGACGTGTCGGCGAAACACTTCATGTCGCCAAGATTGAGGATCATATTGTCAACGATTTATCATAGTTATAACTTCAGATAAATCCGTTACTCAAACGAGATCCCTTCGCTACCACTTTAAGCTACTGTGTGGGCGCCATGAAATTTCAGGCAACGACCTTGCTCAAAATTTACTTTCATCATAGAGCTAATAAGTCATCTTTGTTAGCCATACCAAAAGCAATCTTGTTTAAATATTAAAATACCTTAGGTTACTCTTTCCTTTATCTAAGAAATAAAACTATTATTTTTTTTATTATGGTAATAATAATTATGATTAACTTTCTATATGAAATTAGTTAAAGGAGAGATAAAATGTCACAAAACACTAATAATGCAAGTAAACAAAATAACATCTGGCTTATTTTATTTGCAACCTGTTTATTTACATTTATGTCCACTTTAGATGGTAGTATTGTAAATATAGCAATGCCAACTATGTCTAAAAGTTTATCCATAAATATGAGCGATGCTGAATGGATAGTATCTGTATATATGATTACTATTTGCTGTTTATTAATTTTTTGGGGAAAAATTAGTGATACCATAGGAAAAGTAAAAATCTTCAAAATTGGAACATTTATTTTTATACTAGGATCATTATTTTGCGGAATAAGTCCTACCCTAGAGATACTTTTATTATCAAGAATAGCTCAGGCTATTGGGGCTAGTATGACAATGGCAACGAACTATGGAATTATAACAGAAAACTTTCCTCCAGAGATGAGAGGAAGAAGCCTTGGAATTCTTGGTAGTTTTGTCTCTCTTGGAAGTATAGCTGGCCCTGGTATTGGTGGAATCATTCTTCAGAAATATACTTGGCATTATATATTTTTAATTAATATACCTATTGGACTATTTGCAATTATTCTAGGATATTTTGTTTTTCCAAAATCAAAAAGAAAAGAAGTTCCACTGAACTTAGATTTTTTAGGATTTATCTTATTTGATACAAGTGTAATTTCATTATTTTTAGGAATATTTATTGGTCAGGTTATAGGATTTAACACTAGACTTGTTATAGGGTTATTTATTTTATCAATAATATCTCTTGTTGGATTTATATTTAGAGAAAGAAAAGCTAAAAATCCTTTAATAGATTTAACCATATTCAATAGCAAAGCTTTTTCGCTAGGATTAATTTGCGCTGTATTAATATTTTCATCAAATTTATTTATGAATACATTAATGCCGTTTTATTTACAAGACACATTGAAACTTTCCACTTTCTTATCTGGAATTATACTTATGTGTGTTCCTATTGCAATGGTTGTTGTTGCACCAATCAGCGGTGCTTTATCTGATAAAATTGGATCTGAAGGTTTGACTTTTGTAGGGCTTTTAGTTGTATGCGTTTCTCAACTATTATTAATATTTATAGGTATTAATACCACTGTTCCTTTTCTAATATTACTTACACTTTTAGCAGGTACTGGTGTGGCACTTTTTCAATCGCCAAATAATTCAATAATAATGTCATCTGTTGAATCAAACCATCTTGGGATTGCAGGTAGCATAAATTCATTGGCTAGAAATTTAGGTATGGTAACAGGACTCTCTTTATCAACTACCATACTTTATAGTTCAATGAGCAGTCAAGCTGGATACAAGGTTACAGGCTATATTGAAGGAAGAGATGATTTATTTTTATATGGGATGCATGTGGCATTCTTCGTGTCTTTTATTCTCTGTTTCATAGCTTTTGTTATAACAGGATATAGATTATTTAGAAAAAAATCTCTTTAAAATAAATTTAAAAGCCATTAATAAAATTTTATATTAATGGCTTTTCTCTATTTTATATATCTAGTTTTACATCATAAAACTTCATCCAATTATTCAACTGAATCAAGTAAGCAATAACCTGTGGCCCTGTCATCAGCTGTCCATACCACGGTCTCTCGAAAGATGCTCCTCCTGTGTCAATTAATCTAGATACAAAGTCATAATCTATAATCTGATGGATTGGAGAAGTCTTGTCTTCTATAATTAATCTTAGCATATTACTAACTTCCTTTGTATACTTAGGATTATGAGTTTTTGGATAAGGACTTTTTTTTCTGTCTATAATAGAATCTGGAACTAATCCTCTTACTGCTTCACGTAATAATCCTTTTTCTCTACCATGTAATAATTTTATATCTTTTGGTAAATTAAAAGCATATTGAACTAATCTTTTATCAGCAAAAGGTACCCTTCCTTCCAAACTATTAGACATGGTCATTCTATCTTTTCTATTTATTAAGGTAATCATCTGATATTTTATATTAAGATAAGAAAGCTCTCTCATAATCCTATCATCATGGCTTTCACCAGATAACTTAGAAATTTTATTAATACTATCTCTGCACAATCCTTTAGTATAATCTTCAATAGGAAGTGATTTCAAATCATCCCTCAATATATTTTTTCTATATTCAATTGAGTCAGCCCAAGGGAATATTTCAATAGAATCGTATTCTCTTGTGAACCATGGATATCCTCCAAATACTTCATCTGCGCATTCTCCAGAAAGTGCAACAGTTGCATGCTTTCTTACTTCCTTTGCAAATAAATATAGAGAAGAATCTATATCAGCCATTCCCGGTAAGTCGGCTGCTATAGTTGCATCATCTAGTTCATGAGCTAGCTCCACATTATCTAGCACCACATTATGGTGGTTACTACCTAAAAAATCAACCATTATTCCCACATAGTCCGAATCTGAATTAGGTTGAAATATATCTTTCTTAAAATATCTATCATTATCCTTGTAATCAATGGAAAATGTATTTAAAGTTTCCATATTATTTTCTTTAAATTTATCAAATGCCACCTTTGAAATTATACTAGAATCAAGTCCTCCTGATAAAAAAGTACAAACAGGTACATCACTGACTAATTGATTTTCAATTATATCTACTAATAAATCGCTCACATAACTTTTAGTTTTATCTAAATCGTCCTCGTGCTCTCTTACTTCTAACTCCCAATACTCATTTAAAGTTATTCCTTTCTCATTAAAAGTCAAATAAAATGCAGGTGGAACTTCTTTAATATCTCTAAATATTCCACCACCTAAACTTCTAGCAGGTCCTAAAGACATAAGCTCCAGTAAACCATCTTTATCTACTACTGAATCTACCGATGGATGTCTTAATAAAGTTTTCATCTCCGAAGCAAAGATTAAGTTTCCATCTTTGTAAGAATAGAAAAGCGGTTTTATACCTAGTGGATCTCTACATAAAAACAACTCTTGATTATATTCGTCCCATATTCCAAAAGCAAAAATTCCATTGATATGATCTACACAATCTTTGCCATACTCAATATAAGATGTTAACAAAACTTCTGTATCACCATAAGAATCAAACGCATAGCCTTTAGCCAATAAATCCGCTCTAACTTCTTCTGTATTGTATAATTCCCCATTATAGCAAATGGTATATTCCCTGTTACCTACTTTCTTAGTCATTGGTTGAAGCCCTCCAGTTGGATCAACTATAGCAAGTCTTCTATGACCAATTAATGCATGGTCATAAACTTTTAATCCACCTGAATCAGGTCCTCTTAACTTTAGTGTATTAATCATTTTATCCATTATATTGGAGTAATCTCTTATATTATTTTTAAGATTAGACCATCCTACAATTCCACACATAATATATCCTCCATTTTGTTCAAGATACATTACTATATGATTAATACATAGTTTTTGATACAACTATAGTTTACTTTTTTTCGTTCAATGTTTGATGTAGTTAATTTTGTTCAAATGTATACTATATAATGGAGTACTTACCTTATTTTTTAAATTTATTCATTTTTAGAAAGTTTAAAAGTAATTTTAAAATAGATAAAGTTATTTTCCATTTCTGCATCTATACGACCACCCATAGCTTCCACCAAAAGCTTAGTTATTGTAAGTCCTAGCCCAGAGCTTTGACTATTCCTAGACTGCTCTTTCATATAAAAACGATTAAATAGATTTTCTATATCCGTTTCTTCTATATTTTCCATATTATTACTAAAAATTATATTAACAGTATCCTTTGATTTATTTATACGTACTTTAAAGGTATCCTTTGCATATTTGATAGCATTTTGTATTAAATTAGTAAAAATTCTTTCTATACTATCCAAATCACCTTGAATATTTATTACTTCATCACCAATATCAAGCTCCACATCTATACCTTTTTGATCGAAATCATTATAAAAAATAAGTAACTGCTCCATTAACTCTTTATGAATATCTATATTTTTTATATCCATTTTGTATTCATAGACTTCTAGTCTAGATAAATCATAGAAACTTTGAATTAAATTTTTTAATGCCCTAGATTTTTTCTCTATTATAGAAATATATTCATATGTTTCTTTCTTAGTTATATCTCCATCTTTCATTAACTCTAAATATCCCAATATAGATGTAAGAGGAGTTCTTAAATCATGAGATATATTTTCTATCTCTTTTCTTAGTTCTTTTTCTCTTCGGGTACTTTTAATTTTCTCCATCTGTGTTTTTTCTAAGTAATTATTCATCTCTTTTAGTAAATTTTCCAAATCTTTATTTGGACATGATAAAGTAAGTCTTCTATTTCTTTCTGTATCTTCACACACCTCCTGTAGGTCATTTCTCGCCTCTCTAATACTTTTAGATAGTAAAAAAAGCGTGCAGAAAAATACACACTTGTAAAAAATAAAGTTATCACTATAAATATCATAATCTGCACACTCTCCCTCTATTATTTTATTTCAACTTTTTCAAATAATTTCATTCCCAATAAATAGAATACTAAAGTTCCAACAATTCCTACTATAAAACAATTTATTAAGCCTTGTTCAGTACTCCAAAAGAATATAAATTTGTGAATACCGCTACTTTGTGTAATATTTTTAACTATATTCCATGGCATAAACTCAGCTATTTTTCTTAATATTTCTATTCTAGCCCCTAATAATTCCATAACTTTCGGTATTATAATCATAACAGAAACCCACCATACAACAACTGTAGTTTCACTATCAAAAATAAAGTAGAAGCAATGAGCAGCAGTTGCACTAATTAAAAATAATGGTGTACATGCTATTAAAGATCTTATTAATTCATTTAAGTAAATCGAACCGCTATTATCAAGTAATAATAAGGCACTTCCAATATACACTAAACTAATAAGAATTAAATTGATTAAGGCTATTATTAATAAAACTATAAATTTACCAAAATAAATTTCACTTCTTGGTATACCATAAGAAATAGAGTTTTTTAAAGTATGACTTTTGTACTCTTGACCAAATACTACAGCTACCATTGGCAGACATAGTACCATAGGAATTACCATACTTGTATATAAAGATGTAAATGAAAAATAAGTATTTGCATAAGGGAAATTTGCATCACTATTTGCAAAACCAGCTAATACCCCATTTAAAAATATAACAAATGCCATACATCCAAATAGAAATATATAATTACCCTTAGAGCGTAAATTACGATAAACTTCACTTTTTATATAATTAAGCATGTTGAGCACCTCCAATTAAAGACATATAATAATTTTCAAGATTTAAAGATTTTTCTTCCAAAGCTAATAAACCTATACTGTTAGAAACCGCCAAATTACTTATTTTTTCTGGCTTATCAATTCCTTCAAATATTTGAATCTTATCTTCTGGCAATACTTTATAGTCTCTATACCCCAGCTTTTCTTCTAGCAAGGCTGACATTTTTTTTGCATTGCTTACCTTAATTTCTAAATAACTTTTACATTTATCCTCAAGTTCTTTGGCAGATAATTCTTCTACCAACTTGCCTTTATTTAAAAATCCATAACAAGTTGCCACATTTGATAGTTCAGATAATATGTGACTTGATATCAAAATTGTAATGTTCTTTTCTTTATTAAGCTTTAAAAGTAAATTTCTTATCTCTATAATTCCTGATGGATCTAGTCCATTGATGGGCTCATCTAGTAATAATAGCTCTGGCTCTGTCATCATTGCTAGTGCTAGTCCTAATCTTTGCTTCATTCCAAGGGATAAATCCTTGAATTTCTTTTTCTTTGCATCTAATAAATTAACTTCTTCTAAAACTTTGTCTATTTTGTCTTTGCCTGGTATTCCCCTTTGAATTCGATAATACTCCATATTTTGATCTACTGTTAATTCTTCATAAAAACTTGGTGATTCTATTATTGCTCCAGTTCGTCTTCTAGCTTTACTCAATTCTTCCTTTGAGGACTTTTCAAATAGTTCAAATTCACCACTACTAGCTCCACATTGACCTGTTAAAATTCTAAGCAATGTGGTTTTTCCTGCTCCATTATTTCCTACCAGACCATATATATCACCTTGATTTACAGTAATATCTATATTTGATAATGCGAAATCTTCTCTATATTTCTTACACAACTTATGTGTTCTTATAACTGATTTCATCCTTAATCTCCCTTCAACTTTTTAACTCTTTTAAGCTTTAATTAACTTTACATTTATAAGAATACAAAAATACTTTTAATAAATATTCAAGAAAGTTTAAAGAAAGTTTAAAGATTGCTAATTATTATTTAATTTAAAACCTATTCCCCAAACTGTTTTTATGTATTCCTCTTCTTTTTCTACTTCTTTTATTTTCTTTCTTATATTGCTCACATGGACATTTACAGAGTTATCTTCTCCATAATAACCACTCTTCCATACTTGCTCATATAACGCTTCTCTAGAATAAACTTTGTCTGGATTTTTTATTAAAATACATAAAATATCAAACTCATGATTTGTCAAAGATATATTTTTATCTCCAACTTTAACGGTTCTCGATTGTTCGTTCAATACTAATTCTTTAAATTTATATTCATTTTGCTTTTCTAAACTATCATTCACCATACTTCCAAATTTTCTATATCTTCGTAGTTGAGAATTTACTCTAGCTATAATTTCCTCTAATTCAAATGGTTTTGTAATATAATCATCTGCTCCTAAATCCAATACATTCACCTTGTCTTCCAAAGAAGTTTTCGCTGAAATAACCATAATTGGTATGTCTTGCTTTTGTCTAATTTCTTTAATTAATTCCTCTCCTGTAATTCCTGGTAACATTAAATCTAACATTACTAAATGAAATTTATCCCTAGACAAACGAAGATTAGCTTCACTTCCAGAAAAAGCTTGTATAACTTTATAATTATGTTTTTGTAATTTCTTTGCAATAAGGTTATTTATATCAACATCATCTTCAACTACTAAAATATGTTCTCTATCCATAATTCTTCTCCTAAAAAATCTTATTTTTTTCAATATATTATTATATTAGTAAATTTTTTCTAAATACACAAATAATTCAACTAATTAAAATCATTAGGAATAATTTTAATTAAAAATGTATAACATATTTTTAATCCTACAGGGTAAAATAAAGTTCAAAAAATTAGTTCTAGTGATTAAATATTTAAGAATCCTAAAAGTAAAAAGCAGCATAAAGTGAGCTGTCTACTTTCATAGACAGCTTATCTTCTCATGTATTACAAAACTTTATACTTATTTATCCTAGTTTCTAAACTTCATTGTATTTATGCAATGTATAAATATATTACCATTATAATAATTATTTCGAAATACTTTGTAAATATATGGCTTTTGTGGTATGCTATAATATCGGTAAAATTATTTTTATTAAACTCGGAGGAATAAAAATGTCATTTTTAATTTTAATTATAGGTTTCTTTTTCCTTATAAAAGGAGCTGACATGTTCGTGGAAGGTGCTGCATCTATTGCAAGAAAATTCAATGTTCCTGCCATGATTATAGGACTTACAATTGTTGCTATGGGAACAAGTGCACCAGAAGCAGCTGTAAGTATTACTTCCTCATTAGCTGGTCAAAATGATATGAGTGTAGCTAATGTTGTCGGATCAAACTTTTTCAACATACTTGTTGTACTTGGTGTTTCATCAATAATTGCTAAACTACCTGTGCAAAGAAATACAATTAAGAAAGATGCACCATTTTTATTATTAGTTAGTGCATTGCTATTATTATTCGGACTAAATTTAAACATTAACAGAATAGAAGGATTAATTTTCTTAGCTGTATTTACATATTTCTTAGTTGATACAGTAAAATCTGCTAAAAAAAGCAGCCAAGAAACTGCCAATGAAGCAGCTACTACTATGGATATAGAAGTTGCTGAAGAATCATCTATGCCAAAAACTATCTTATTAAGTATAATTGGTGTAGTCGGAATAGTATTAGGTGGAGATATGGTTGTTAACTCTGCTACTGATATAGCAACATCTTTCGGAATGAGTGCTAACTTAGTTGGGTTAACTATAGTAGCTGTTGGTACATCTTTACCTGAATTTGTAACATCTGTTGTTGCAATAAGAAAAGGTGAAACAGAAATAGCTATAGGAAATGTAATAGGATCTAATATATTTAATATCTTATTAGTTTTAGGACTAGCTGCAACTATAAGTCCTATAACAATAAGTACACTTGCTTTAATAGATGTATTATTTATGGTTGTTATAACTGTTCTATTATATTTCTTTATGAAAAAAGACAATTCGCTTGTTAAGTCACAAGGTATAATATTCCTTGTAATTTATGTAGCATATATGGCTTATACTATTATAAGATAAATAAAAAAGGAATTACTATGAGTAATTCCTTTTTTATTTATCTGTAAGATTTTTAATACTTTTAAATATAAATCATATTATGATATTTTCAAATATCTTTAGCCTACTACACATCTTTATTTTCTTACATATCACCAAAATAAAAAATACCTACGAAATATATAATTATACAATTTCTTAGGTATTTTCTAGGTATATTAATTTTTATCTGTTCTTCCAAGTTAAAATAGGTTTTTTTACTGCTCTTGCATCATCAACTCTACTAATAATAGTGTTATGAGGTGCTGATGTTAATAGTTCAGGATTTTCTCTTCCTTCTTCTGCTATAGATTTCATTGCTTCTATAAATCTATCTAAAGTTTCTAAGCTTTCTGTTTCTGTTGGTTCTATCATCATTGCTTCTCTAATTATTAGTGGGAAGTAAACTGTTGGTGGATGATAACCATAATCTAACATTCTTTTTGCAATGTCCATTGTGTTATATTCTTCATGAGGTCCTCTTAATACAAATTCATGTTTACAAATTTCATCTATTGATAAATCATAATCTTCTTTTAAATTTTCTTTTAAATAATTTGCATTTAAAACAGCCATTTCACTTGCCTTTTTAAGTCCATCTCTACCCATAGTTAAGATATACACAAAAGATCTAACCATTACAGCGAAGTTGCCGTAGAAATTCTTAATTTTTCCTATTGACTCTTTTTTATCATAATTTAATACATATTTATTATCTACTTTTTCTATTGTTGGTACTGGCAGATAAGGTATTAAATCTTTTTTTACACCTACGGGACCACTTCCAGGACCACCTCCACCATGAGGTGCTGCAAATGTTTTGTGTAAATTCAAATGAACAACATCAAACCCCATATCTCCAGCTCTAGTTATCCCCATAATTGCATTTGTATTTGCTCCATCATAATATAAAAGTCCGCCAGCTTCATGAACTAGACTTGCTATCTCTTCTATATTTCTTTCAAACAATCCTAATGTACTTGGATTAGTTAACATTAATGCTGCCACTTCATCATTTAATGCTTCTTTTAATTTATCTATATCAATAGCTCCATTTTTAGTTGATTCAATTTCTACAATATCAAATCCAGCCATGTTTGCACTGGCAGGGTTTGTTCCATGGGCAGAGTCTGGTACTATTACTTTAGTTCGTTTTGAATCTCCTCTACTTTCATGATATTTTCTTATCATCATAAGTCCAGTAAATTCTCCATGTGCTCCTGCTGAAGGTTGCAAAGTAACTTCATCCATTCCTGTTACTTCACATAACATTTTTGATAAATTATACATTAATTCTAATGATCCTTGAGCTGTTTCAATCGGTTGATAAGGATGCATATTTGTAAATTTACTAAGTGAAGCCATATCTTCATTTATTTTTGGATTATACTTCATAGTACAAGATCCTAGAGGGTAAAATCCTGTATCTACACCAAAATTTTTATTTGATAATAAAGTATAGTGTCTTACCACATCTAGTTCACTTAACTGTGGTATTTCTAAATCAGTTTTCTTTATCATATTATAATCTAGCATTTCATCTAGTTTAGTTTCCTCAACATCTAGTTTTGGAAGAGAGTAAGCTTTTCTTCCTTCCTTAGAAATTTCAATTAACAAGCTATTATATTCTTTCATTTTACATCCCCTCCATAATTCTCATTAATTTATCTATTTCATCTACACTTCTTTTTTCAGTTACACAAATCATTGTACAACCTGATAATTCTGGATAATCTTTACCTAAATCATATCCACCAAGTATATTATTTTCTAATAATTTTTTATTTAGCTCTTCTATTTCAACTGGTGATTTCACAACAAATTCATTAAAGAATTTTCCTTTAAACACTGGTTCGAATTTATTACCCTTACTTATTTTCTTAGCTGTATAATGTGATTTTTGCATATTTTGCATTGCAACTTCTTCATAACCTTTTTTACCCATAGTAGCTATATAAATTGCTGAGTTTAAAGCACACAATCCTTGATTAGAGCATATATTTGAAGTTGCTTTTTCACGTCTAACATGTTGTTCTCTAGTTTGAAGAGTTAAACAATAACATCTATTTCCATCTCTGTCTATTGTTTGACCAACTACTCTACCAGGCATTTTTCTTATTAATCCTGATTTTATAGCTAAGAATCCCACATAAGGTCCACCATAGTTTAATGAATTTCCTAAAGGTTGAGCATCACCAACTGCCACATCTGCTCCAACTTCACCTGGAGATTTTAATACACTTAAAGTAATTGGATTTACACTCAATACATACATAGCTTTTTTGTCATGAGCTATTTGACCAACTTCATCTACATCTTCTATGACTCCAAAAAAATTTGGGTTTTGAAGTAGTACACAAGCAGTATCATCGTCTACTACTTCTTTTAATTTATTTATATCCGTCATACCTAATTCTCTATCATAATCAACTTCTACTACTTCACAATCATTAAATTGTAAATAAGTTTTTAATATTTTTCTTGTTTCCGGATGTACAGTTTTTCCAACTACTACTTTTTTACGTCTAGTTTTTGAAACGGCTAATAAACATCCTTCTACTGCTGCTGTTGCTCCATCGTACATAGATGCATTTGCTATATCCATTTTTGTAATTTCTGCTATCATTGATTGAAATTCAAATATACTTTGTAAAGTTCCTTGACTTATTTCTGCTTGATAAGGTGTATATGCTGTGTAAAATTCACTTCTTGATGTGATATGTTTTATGATTGAAGGAACATAATGATCATAAGCTCCTGCTCCTAAGAAGCAAATTAATTCTTCTGTACTTATATTTTTATCGGCTATGTTTTTTACTATTTGACTAACTTCTAGTTCTGATTTTGATTCTTCTAATTCTAAATCTCTTTTAAGTTTTAAGTTATCTGGGATGTCTGAGAATAAATCGTCTATTGAATTCACTTTACATGCTTTAAGCATTTTTTCTTCATCTTCATGAGTTGCTGGTATATATGCATATTGTTTATATTCTTCTTTTACTAGTTCTGTTTTTTTGTATTGTTTTTTGTAGAAAGGTCTTTTTACTATTACTGCACTTACAAGTTTTTTTCTAACCCTTACTCCTATTTCAGTACCTACTTTTGCATAATTACTATCTATTATTGCCATTCCTATAAATTTATCTAAAGTAGGAGATTTAAGTCCTGTAGTAACAAACCCTATAACATTGTCATCTACTTCAATTTCATAGCCACCTCTTATCATACCTTTTCCTTGCATTTCAAAAGCAACTAGTTTTCTTTGTTTTTCTTGAGATTTTAAGTTAGTCAAAGCTTCTTTTCCTATGAAATTTTCTTTATTTAGTTTAACAAATATTCCAAGTCCACCTTCAATAGGTGATATTTCTTCGCTTATTTCATGACCATACAGTGGTAAGTTTACTTCCGCTCTTAAAGTATCTCTTGCTCCTAGACCTGCTGGTAATATTTCCCCTTTTCCAGCTTCTAAAATTTCATTCCATATTTTTTCTACCACATTTTCATCACAATAGATTTCAAATCCATCTTCTCCAGTGTAACCAGTTCTAGAAACTATACATTTTTCTCCACAAACCTCCACATTATTTTTAAATTTGTAAAACTCTATTTTACTTAAATTTGCATTAGCTAAATTAGATAATATTTCTTCAGCTTTTGGTCCTTGTATTGCCAATTGACCAATTTTACTTGATATGTTATTTATTATTAAATCAAATCTTTCACTTTGATTTTTTATCCATTCATAATCTTTATCTATATTCCCCGCATTAATTACTAGTAAATAATTTTCCTCTCCTATCATATAAACTAGTAAATCATCCACAGTCATTCCATTTTCATAGCACATTGGTGAGTATATAATCTCTTCTTCTTTTAAGTTTGTAATATCATTTGTGATTAAATATTGTATAAAACTAAATGCGTCCTTTCCCTTAACTTCAATCTCTCCCATATGAGAAACATCGAATAATCCGCAACTTCTTCTCACATAGTCATGTTCCTTTGTTGAACTAACATACTCTAGAGGCATTTCCCATCCTGCAAATTCAAACATCTTAGCGTTTAACTTTTCATGTGTAGAATATAGTTTAGTTCTTTTCAATTCCATTACATCCATCATATTAATACTCCCCCCAATGTTATTATTTCACTTAAAAAATATAAAATTTTTGCAATAAAAAAGAGGATATGCAGACACTACAAATAGCAGCCACATATCCTCTGTTCATTTACCTGAAAGTTTTAGTGAGTTAAAATACTCATTTTCTTCGTCGGTGACTTTCACTCGCCCACGAGCAAAGTCTTTCCAGAGTCCCATCAATTTACGATATTCTTGCCTGAAAGTTTCTCTTGAAAATTTAATGGCTATTTTCAGATTGCTTCTTCGGCCTTTTTACCTAAGTAAAAACGTCTCTCGTAAATATCATTTGGATTTATTCAATTCTAAAATTATTATATGTAAGTTTATTATATTTTTCAACCATTTTATTAAATATCTTATATTTATTTTTCTAATATTTTCCACCTAAACTTTATTAAAATCTATAGGCTTCCCTCTAATATCATTCATTATGGTTTCAGTAGTAATTCCTAAATAACCACCATTTCAATCTAAATTAGTAATAATTTAATCATCTACATATAAATTTTACTTATATAACTAAAATAGTTTATTTGACAGTATAAAAAACACATAAATATAAATATTCATGTGCCTTAATTAATTATTTAATTGTATAATCCTAATAATAATATGGCGAAGTTAACATGAAGAAAAATGCACCTATTGCGCCTATTAATAGGAAAATCCCTATGGTGATTATAGCTAGTATTATAGGAATTACAATATTAACTCCACCTTTATCTAGAATCAGTCTTTGTTTCATATCTTCGTCCATATGTCTTAAAGAATCTAATTGACTTTGAACATGTTTTAAATAAGCTATATTTCCGTATAACCCTGAAACTACTGCCATAGCTATACTAAATATTAAGGATAAGTATGGCATAACTGCTCCAATTACTATATCTGCTATAATAATCCCAAAACCTATAGCATACATTTTTCTGTATAAAAACCACCATGAATTAAAGAAAAATGCTGCCCAGTTCCAGCTAGTAGTTTTATATAATTCTTGCATTTCCTTAAATTTTGGTATATAATATTCCACTTTCTTTTGTATAAAATTAGCCATATCTCTATTATCAAAATCAGCTCTAGAATTTTCATCATAACTAGTATCTGTAAAACTTTTATAAGTTTCGTTATTCTTTATAGCACCCTTAATATTTTCAGTGGTATTTTTTATACTATCTTCTATTGTCATTAATTTATTTCCACAATTTGTACAAAACTTGTCATCTTTTGATCTTTTCTTCCCACATTTTGAACAATATATAAATTTATTCCCTTCTGTCATAATGTTATCTCCTTAAATATATTTTTAATAAGTATATTCATTGTACTATTATTAATTTCCTCTTACAATACAGTCTTATAATATATTAATATTTTAATCTTGTATGTAATAAAAGTCAGGAGATTACTCTCCTGACTTTTTTCTACTTATAGTTATTAACTTATTTAGTTTTAATATTTACAATATCACTAAAGTAACTATATACTTTTTTATTATCTACTGTTTTATATGATCTAAGCTTGTAGTAGTAAACTTTTTTCCTACTCAATCTATAATTTGTATATTTAGTTGCATCACCATCTTTTATGGTACTTACTTTTGTATACTTACCTTTTTTACTAGTACTTCTATATACTTCATATCCACTTGCATATTTAATGTCTTTCCAAGTTAATTTAACAGAACCTGTACTTGGTGTACTTAATTTTACTACTGCTGTTTTCATTCTTGGGCAAGTTTTTAAACTATCTGAATATGCACCTAAGTAAGTATATTTACCTATCTTTTTGTATGCTCTTACTTTATAAGAATAGTTCTTACCACTTTCAAGCTTCTTATCAATATAAGTAGTCTTTGCATTGCCTTCAACTTCATCTAATAACTCATATTTTTTATTTTTTGAGTTATATCTGTATATTTTATATCCTTCAGCTCTACTTACCTTATCCCAAGATAAAGTTATACTACTTGTAGTTCTATTAGTAACTTTAACATTTTTTACTTTTAATGGTGATGTAGTTGTTGTCAATACATTTGAGTATTCACCATTGTAAGTATATTTACCTAACTTCTTATATGATCTTACTGCATATCTATATGTTGTTCCACTAGTTAATTTTTTAATATCATAAGAATTATTATTCTTACCTTCTATTGTTTTGAAATATGTGTATGTTTTATCAGTTTTATTATACTTATAAATTTTATATCCATCACATTTTTCAACTTTATCCCATTTTAATGTCATACTTGAAGTAGCCCTATTTGTAGTTTTAACATTAGTTACTTTTGAAGGATTAGTAGCTGTTGTAAACATATTTGAATATGGGCCTACTTGAATATAATCATTTAATTTTTTATAAGCTCTCACAACAAATTTATAAGTTGTACCCTCTTGTAATTTATTCAACACACAACTTGTTTTTTCGGATCCCTCTACTGTATTTATCAATTTATATGTTTTGCTCGTAGAGTTATATTTATAAATCTTATATCCATCACAGTCTTCAACCTTATTCCAAGCTAACTTAAGTCCTGTTGAAGTTCTGTTAGATACCTTTAATCCCGTTACTTTAGTAATATTTGCACCTACTATAGTAAATTCTTTTTCTATAGTTCCTGTATAATTTCCTTTACCTGTTATAGTCACTGTTGCTTTACCAGGTTCTATGTTATTAGAATACTTTACTTCAAAATCTTTACCTTTTTCCAACCCTTCTATTGTAACTTCTGTTTTTTGTTCTTGACCACTACAATCTACTTCAGTAAAGCTTAATTTTGCATCCATATCTTCTATTGATTTTGCTTTTATAGTAAATGTTTTATAAACTTCACCTGCATAAGTATTTCCTTTCGATTTAATTCTTACTCTTGCTGTACCTACATTTATATTGTCATAATAGAATACTGTGTAGTCTGTTCCTCTTTCAAGTCCTTCTATAGTAACAATTGGCATTTTTTTACTTCCTGTATATGTTCCTCTTGTATAACTTAATTTAATTTTTTCATCACCAATATATTTACCTTCTTCTGTACAGTTGAATTCATTATGACAACATATATATTTAATACTTCCATCTTCTTGTTCCACTGGTTGGAAGTCATGACCTGGTGGTTGTATGTCTTTTAATGTATAAGTTTCTCCTCCATCTTTACATTTAACTATTTTGTATCCTCTTTCAATACAATTAGTTTTAGTATCTTGAACTACTTCTAATTCGTGAGCTAATCCATCTTTGCCAAAGTGATATACTTCAGATTCACCATAAGTAAACCAACCTGTTTTTGCCACACCTGCTATAAAGTACATTTTTTTATTAGATTTTTCATCTGTTGCGAATCCTGTATAATTACCTAATTCTTTTGATGAACCACATCTTGAGCAAGTTAGATATCCATCATCATAAATATAATCATGTCCATCTGTACAGTCTTTATATGTTTTAGTTTTTGTATAAGTATCTATTACTGTACCATCTGCTTCATGAGTTTCTACTTTAAATTCATTATCTGTAGCTGATACAGTTAAATATATTGCATCAAAATCTGTAGTAGGAGGATTAGCAAAATGGAAGTCTTTATTATTAACAACACCATAAGATTTTTCACCTGTTGAGCCGCAGATATAATAAACTACTCCATCTTCTTTACTAACTTCACCTTCTTTTATAGGCTCTGTTCTAGCATAAGAGTGATCATGTCCTGAGAATACAAAATCAATACCAGCTGCTTCTGCTACTGATGGAACTAATTCATTTATCATTTCATTAGATCCAGATGGATTTGAATAATATGCTGGTTGATGCATAGTAAGAACTTTCCATTTAGCTTTACTATTTTTAGCATCTTCCTTTAACCACTCTAAATCAGATTTAAGCTGACTCTTATTAGTTGTATAACTAATAGTTGCTACATATACATTTCCATATTCTACAGAATATCTTCTAGCATTTGGTAGATTATAAATGTTTTGAGCAGCATCTCCTTCTAAGTCTCCCATAAATTCATGATTTCCTAAAACATGAACCATGTCTACTCCACTTAAATATGAACCTCCAAACATTTCTAAAACATCCACCCAGTCATTATAAACTGATGCATCATCAACTGAGTCACCTGTTTGAATTCCGAAACTATAATTTCCTTTTGATAACTGTTCTGATATTTTATCTACATTTTCTTTATTCGCTATTTGCGTATCTCCTATAACAAAGAAGTTTGTATTTGTTCCTGAGCGTGTTGTTTTAAACTCTTTTATATCTGACCAATTCTTACCATCACCAACACGATATACGTATTTAGTATTTTTAGTTAATCCTGTTGCAGTTACTTTATTTACTCTTACTGAATAATTTTTACTTGCATCAGAAGAACCTAAGAAACTTTGAAGTTTACTTGTACCTTCTTTACTAATAAATGCTGCTTCACCTTTTGATTCATAATCTGTTTTTGTAGCAATTTGTATTATTGCTTTATTATCAGATTTTTGTGGATTTGACATCCATGTTATGTTTTTACTGTTAGTAGAATTACTTGTTGCATTTGATATTACATATTCAGGCAATCCATCTTCATTACCAGCTGAAGTTGAACTTTGAACATTTATTGAATAAGAAATGTCGTCACCTTTCTCAGCATAAATAGTATACTTTCCTACTTCCTTACATAATTCATCAGTTTCAAGATATCCTTCTTCATTTGTTTTTCCTAAAAGAGTTCCATCTGATTTATAAATAGAAGCATCAGCAACAGCTTTCTCCTCTAAATCATAAACATATATTTTTCCACTAGAGCCTACAACCATAGCTTCTGATTTTACTGATAAAGGCGCTACTACGTCTAAACTTTCTTGTAATGTGGCAAATGTTCCAATAAATCCTTCTTCTTTTTCACTATTATAAGTAACTTGTCCTTTTTGAGCACAGTATGTAAATGTTGATCCTTTTTTCAAATCTTTAGGTACTTTGAAACTTAATGTTGCTATATTTCCTTCACTTTTACCTGAGAATAAACTCTCAATTATAGATTTATTTTCTACTCTAGTTGCATTTAATTTTATAGTACTTGTTTTTGAATCATATGCAACAGTACCTTCAAAGTCATCATTAAATTTAACTTCATAATCTTTGAAATCATTGTTTATTTTTATTTCTGTATCTATAGATTTTATATCATCTATATCGTCACTAGATAATCCAAGCTCAAAACTTTTATTTAAAACAGGATTTCCTTCACTTATTGGAGAAAGTGTTACATTTGTATATTTATTCTCACCTTTTACAGTAAAGTTTCTTGTTTCGATTGTTTCATTCCCAAACTTATCACGTACTAAAATTTTTACATTATGTGGTCCATTTGATAATTTAACATCGTATAAATTTATGGCATTATCACCAGGAACTAAAACACAGTTTTTTTCAGAAGACATATTTACACCATCTACATAAATACGAACTGTATCATGATCTATCCCACTTGTATTTTTATTTTCAGCATCACTAAATAAAGATTTAAATGTAATAGTATTTGTATCTATTGTCATTCCATCTTTTATCTCAGTATTATTAGCTATTATGCTATCTACTTTTGGATTATCTATATCGTCATTATTAGCACCATATACAAACTGTAAATTATCTATATATATAGATCCTTTACGTTGAGACTCTGGCACTTCTAGCATTTCATAAGTTCCATCTTCTTTTGTTGCACCTTTTGTATAGAACCCTTGTTGTGTTCCAGGTACATACATTAACCTTATAGTTTGACCTTTTACTAATGAGAACGGTCCTGTACGTCCTTCCAAACTAGCCTCAACATATTTCCATCCATTCCAATCTATACCACCCATTTTCCCTTCAGAAATTTTAGCTTCTTCTGTAAAGTTAAGTGGTACAAGATTTCCATTTCCATCATTTAAATATATTCTAAGCCAAAGGTTAGGTGTACCTTCTGGGGCATATACCCACATTCCTATACCTGTTGGTGTTCCTTCTATTTTTTTAGTTTCTTCAGTAAACCCTAAACAAGCTCCTTCTGTAGCTGTAATACCACTTGAAAAATCATAATCAATTTTTAAAGAGTTGTTACCAAAACGTACTGGCTCTCCACTATCTAAATCTACTAATTCAGCTGATTCTTTACCACCACGTCCATAATTCCCAAGTAATAATAAAGATTGTGTATCATTTTTATCTCTTGTTATTGTATAGAAATCTTCTGCTTTTGTAGTAGTTCCAGTTTCCTCATCTACAACATCTTCAAAATCTAACATAACTGAAGGTAATCTACCTATAATAGCATAAACTTTTCCTGACACTGATGAGTTGTATGCAGAAGTGACAGTAATATAACCATTAATTGTTGCTGAGCTGGATGATGTAAATATATTGCCATTAAATGAACCCATTTTTTCATCATCCATATTCCATTTAAAGTCGCCATCTTTATAGATTACATCTCTACCTTTATACTTAACAATTAATCCCAAATTACTACTTTTATCAAATCCTAAACTAATTTCTTCACTACTAAAAGATATACTATCTGGCTCTGCAATAGTAATTTGCGTAGAACCAACTACTTTTCCACCACTTAATGCATTTATTTTAACATCTCCTGTTTTACCATTTGATGTGAATAAACCTTTATTGTTTATTTGTCCATATGATGCTGATGAATCATCCATTTTCCATGTTAAATCGCTAGGAAGATTAGCTGCTCCTCCTGATGAATCAACACCTGTAGCTTCAAATTGTACTGTTGAATTTGGTGTATAAACTAAATCATTAGGAGAAACTGAAGCATGGTCAAATTCCCCTGTTGGTTTTGCAGTAGAAACTATAAGTAAAGTACTACTTACTTTTCTTTCTGTACCATCTGATGGACTATTTCTTACTTCAAAATCCTCACTACCTTCATATTGAGATGCATAAGTTGCAGAACCTCCACCATCTAAATTCAGTACTGTAACACATCCAAGCCCTATCATAAGTTCAGCCATTTCTCTATATGTATGACCATTAGATAATGGATAATTACGTCCATGAGTAGTAAAAGTAACTACACTTCCATCTGCTTTTATACCTATTGCTTGTCTAGAATATAATATAGTTTGATATGAATTATTATCATCAAGGTTAACGACTTTACCATCTTTAACCATGATTACATCTCCGCCAACAGCTGATTCCACATCATCTATTGGTACATTACCTTCTCTTATTTCAGCCTTACCTTCTTTAGTTATGGCAAAGTATGGGTTTGTACCCTTATTATATACTTTTCCATCCATAACAAGCATTCCTAAAGGCTGACCATTAGACATGTTATAAAAATCAGCATTAATACCCGCTACTACATTTAATCCTGTTTTTTTCTCAGCAGCCTTAGCTTGATTTGTTAACTTATCCATTTTCCAAGATGATGCATCATAACCAGCATATCCTGAGATAATTTTTGTAGTTGATGTGCCTTGTAAATCAATTTCACATGCATAATCAATACTTTGCTTTGTCCCTGCTTTGTTATTTGTAACAATTGTACTTTCTTCAATACCTGGAGCAATTTTCTTTGTAGTATTTGATACTACATATGTGCCTTCAGGTACAGTAATATTAGCTGCTGCAATCATAGCTATACTGTTACTTAGTGATAAGGCTACGATCATAGTAAAGACTAATACTTTACTTAATAACTTTACTAGTTTTCCTTTGTTATTCATAAAACTCCCCCTATCAATTTGCTTAAATGCACAATTAAGCATATATCTTCTATTATTCTATATTTTACTTTTAATTCCTCCAGATTACTTTTAGTTATGACAACTTTCATCGTTTATACTTTAATATCTTTATTAATCTAATGAATGTATTGTTAATTTATATTTTTGATTTACTTTCTTATTTTATATGCTTTTATGTATTTTATAGTATAGTAAATGGCACTGGCCCCAGGATTATTATTTTTTTAATAATAATCCTGGGGCCAGTTTTAGATTTTATTTAGTTAAACTAATATACTTTCGTGAAGTTAATAAATAATAAACCATATATATTATTGAGAAAACAATAGTTGTAATTAAAGTTGAAAGCCTTCCATCTTGATTAAATAAACTTGTTACTGCGTAACTTGCTACAGCACTATGAATTATGGCCACTATAGCTGGGAATAAGAAAAATATTCCTACTTGTTTATAGATAGACTTATTAATATATTCTTGGCTTGTTCCTATTTTTCTCAGCGTATCAAATCTAGGCTTATCTTTACTCGCATCAGAAATACATTTAAAGTACATAATACTACCTACAGATACTATAAATACTAAAGCCATAAATAATCCGATAAAGTAAATTGCATTTATAAAGTTATAGCTATCTCCATCAAAATTATCTACACTATAAACATTTAACTTACTATTATCTTTAATATAATTTAATATTTCTCTTGTATTGTCAAAGTTTTTTAGAGTTATACAAGATATGTTTTCTGTATCTTTATTCAAATCTTTTTTTATTGAATTATAAGTGTTATCATTTACTACGATTACAGGAATACCATCCCTAAAATGGCCAAATAAATTCATTGAATAGTCATCAACTATTTTAATATTATTATTTCCCATACTAAAATTCACTTTAAAATCAAAAGCATTAATTAAGTTTTTAGGAATTAAAAATATACCTTGATTATTCTTCAAATCTTCTTTTAAAAATTTACTTTCATTATCTAAATCTCTATACTCACATATTTTTTTAACATCTGAGTATTTTACTAAGTCAACTTGATCTCCATAAAGTATTGGTGATTGCTTACTTCCATTATCAGTTATATCAATTGACATTACTTCTGTTTGAAGATCAAAATCAATTTTTTCTTTACTTAACTTTAATGCTTCTTGAACTACTTTATTGTCTAAGTTTCCTTCATACATTATGCTATAAGGATATTCTGATTCTTTTCCTTCTGTAAAAACAGTTCTTGTAGCAATTGATACTATTACACAAGTTAAACAACATGTTATTAATACTGCAATTTGACCTAAAACTTTGTTATTATCTCTTATTCTAAAAATTATATTGTTATAACTTAATATATTCGTGTTTTTATATAAGAAACTTTTATTATTAATTAATTTTGAAACTATAAAAGTAAAAAATCCTTTAAATAATAACATTGTTCCTATTATGACCATAATCACTGTAGCAAATATGGCTGCTGGAAATGGTATGTTGTATCTTTTGTAATATAAAATCACAATATAAGCTAAAACTATAATTATTAATCCTAAAATACCTTGTAAAGTTTTATTTTTGCTATTGTCAGTTTGATATACATTTGTTGCATTGATAAGCTTTGTTATATCCGTTCTTAATAAGACTATATATTCTTTAATAAACACACAAATTAATATACCTAAAAATATTAAACTAGTTATTATAATGGCTTCTTTTGATATTTCAAACTTCATCACAATATCTACTTTAGAAATTTTAGCCAATGCCATTAAAAATAATTTATTAGTTAAAATTCCTCCAAGAATACCTCCTACTAAAGCTAGTATTCCTATTAACAATCCCTCTTGAGCAAATAATAAAGCTATTTTATTATTCTCTACACCCATGAAGGTATAAACACCAAATTCTTTTTTTCTTTGCTCTATAAAAAAACTACTTGAGTAAGAAATAAAAAATACAAAGAATAAGAACAATACCATAGCACATACCATTGCTAAAGTTGATATCACGTTTAAATCTTGTATCTGTCTAAATTGTTCACTAAACATCAATGTTACAAAATTATAGAATACCACAATGGAAAATACCATTGAAAATATATACATACCATAATTTTTTATATTCTGTCTTAAATTCATAAACGAAAGTTTAAAGAAGTTCATTTACTTCACCTCCCATGGAAGTAAGTAAATTCATTATACTATTATAAAATTCTTTTCTATTTCCTGAGCTATCTATTCTAGCATTTAGTTTTCCATCTTTTATAAAGATAACTTTTTTCGAATAACTCGCACTAAATGGATCATGAGTAACCATAATAACTGTCACATTGAACTTCTCATTCATATCTTTTAGGCAATTTAGTAATTCTGATGAAGATTTTGAATCTAGCGCTCCTGTTGGTTCATCAGCAAAAATAATCTTAGGTGAAGTTATAAGCGCCCTAGCTGCTGCTACTCTTTGTTTTTGTCCTCCAGATAATTCATAAGGATATTTTTTAAGATGAGCATCTATTCCAAAAAATTTAGCCAATCTTAAGACTTCAGATTTTATTCTACTTGTTTTTTCATTACCTATTACAAGGGGTAGGGCTATATTATCTTCTACACTCATACTTTCTAATAAGTTATAGTCTTGAAAAATAAATCCTATATTATCTCTTCTAAATTTAGATAATTCCTTGTTATTCATTTTGCTTATATCTTTATTTTCATAATATACATTTCCTGAAGTAGGTTTATCTACTGTTGATAAAATATTTAAAAAAGTGGTTTTACCAGCTCCAGAAGGTCCCATTATAGATAAAAATTCTCCTTCTTTAACTTCCAAATTAATATCCTTTAATATTTTAAATGTATTTTTATTATTTTTAATATCTTTTTTTAAATTAATAGTTTTTAACATATTACCCTCCAAATTTCTAATATTTATTATATTTATATTTTATTATTTTTAAATGTCTTGTTCCATCGCTTAACCTAACACTTTGGAGAGGATATGTGTCATTTATGTCACATTGAAGTAATCTGATAAATCATAGAACGTAATATAAACATCACAAAATTCATTTGGAGTTGATATTACATCTATATCATGGCTTAATTTATTTAAAATTTTCTTTGATATATAAAGTCCCATACCTGTTGATTTTGTTTTCTTCCTTCCATTTTCTCCTGTGAAACCTTTGTCAAAAACTCTTTCGATGTCTTGAGGTACAATTCCCATACCATAATCTTTAATATGTAACTCACAACCTTTTTTATTTTCATTTAGATAAATTTCTATTTTACCACCTATATGACTATATTTAATAGCATTATCAATTATAAGCTCAATAATATGAGTAATCCATTTTTTATCTGTTAAAACAGTTTTGTCTAAAAATCCAACTTGTAAATCTATTTTGTTATAAATAAATTGATATTTATTTTTCTTAATAACCTCTTTTACTGCTTGTTCTAAATTAACCTCATTTATTATAAAATCTGAATTATAATTACCTGCTCGGCTAGAGTACATGGCTTGCTCCACCAATTTATCTATACGGCTTACTTCACTATTAATCTGCTTAGATAGTTCTCTACTTTCATCAATATCATTTACTCTTCTTCCTATTATTTGAAGAACAGAAATTGGAATCTTTACTTCATGTATCCAGTTAGTCATATAATCATTAATTTCTTCCAGTTCCTTTCTCAAACTATTTACTTCTTCTTCCTTATCTTCAATTAACTTCTTAATATTTTCATAAAAATAGTCATTTTCAAATTCAATGTTTTCTTCTCTTATATTATTTATGGCATTTATAAATTTTCGTATCTTTCTTTTGTATTTACTGTATCCAAAGAAAATAAACAATATGGTAATTAAAGTTGATAAAATGTTAATATAAATTAAAGTATCAATACTATTACTTAAGTTCGGATCTAATAATATAGTCACATCTACTATTATCATTATAAATAGCACTAAGAATAAAAATAATTTTACTTCTTTCAAGTATTTTAATAAACTCATCTTAATATATACCCTTGTCCTTTTTTAGTTTCTATAAAATCATTTAATCCAATAGAATCTAGTTTTTTTCTTAATCTATTTACATTCACGGTCAAAGTATTTTCACTGATAAATTCATCTGTATCCCAAAGTTCTTCAATAATTTCATCTCTGCTTACGATCTTTTCTTGGTTTTCCATTAATATCTTCATTATTTTCAACTCATTTTTAGTTAATTCTGCATTTTCATTTTTGAAATATATCTTACCTTCAACAAGATTTAGTGTTACATCTTTAAATTTTATTATTTCACCTTTTATATCATTGTTATAAGAGTAAGTTCTTCTAAGTATTGCCTGAATTTTAGCCACCAAAACTTGTGGTGAAAAAGGTTTTGTAATATAATCATCACCACCCATATTTATGGACATAATGATATCCATATCGTTATCTCTTGATGAAATAAAGATTATTGGCACTTTTAAAAAATTTCTTATTTGTGAACACCAATAAAAACCATCATAAGAAGGTAAATTTATATCCATTAAAATTAATTTTGGATTACATTCTAAAACTTCATTAGTTATATTTTCGAAATCATTAACTTCTTGAGTAACATATCCCCATTTACTTAAAGTCATACTTATCTCTCTACTTAAAGATTTATCATCTTCTATTATAAAAATATCCATTATATATACCTCTTTATTTTTATTTTTAAATCAATATTATTATATATTAATTACAATTAATTCTAATATTTTTCCTTCAATTTGTATATTATCAATATTTAACCAAGTTTAGTCTTGTGTAATATTTAGCTTATTTTATTATTTTTATGTAAATAATAAATATATGTATTTAAAATAATAGGAGGTGTATTTTTTGAATTATAAAAATCCCCTAAGTCATAATTGTAATATTAAATGTCCTAAATGCAATCATGAATATCCATACAATTTTAAAATTGAAGATATGAAGAAAACTTCCAATAATAAAGCCTCTGATAAAAATTCTTATGGATTTTTAATTTATTTAATTTGCAAAAATCCACTATGTAGTTACGATATTGAAATAAAAGGAAAAGTTGTTACAAACGACTTAAATACTCCAAATTTAATAAAAATTACTTCTATCAAATAAAATAAAGAGCTTATTTAAAATGAGCTCTTTATAAATCTATATTATAATTTAAATATTCTTTTAGTAAATATGAACTATCGTAGTCCTCATTTACATAGATCGTTTGAATTAATTTTACTTTTTGATGGAGACGTTACGATTACTTCTAAACATGAGAGTTATAATCTTTCATCTAGTTGTTCTGTTATTTTCAATCCTAATCAACCCCATGAAAACTTCTTTGTACAAAAAATATGAAATTAATTGATGTATGTATTTCTTATGGATTTTCTGATTATCTCTATCTTTATAGAGCTTTTCGTAAAAATTATAATTGTACTCCAAATGAATATCGTAAGATATATTCTCAAAAGTCTTTAAATACAAAACCTATTTTTGCTTTATCTCATGAACATTTTTATAATGAAGAAGATACACCATATACTTTAAAACAATTCATGAAATAATTTTAATATAAAAATAGCTCACATTTACTGTGAGCTATCAATATTGTCCATTTGATCTATGGCTATACTATCTTTTATAAATTGTATAAATTCTTTTTCTATCTTATTAAACTTCTTTGTTTTTGAGTATGCAAACCAAGTATTTCTTATTACACTATTTCCATTAGTATCTAATAATGGTGTTAAATGCAGATTATAATCATTTTTAAATTCATCAGGTAAAAAGCAACAAGTATATCCAAGTCCTTTGTCTATTAATTTCCAAGCAAAATCAATATATCCAGCAAATGTGCCTGCCGGCTTACTTTTTTTATATCTTTCATTCCACCAATTATCAAGTAGTTCCTTACTCTTATCATTACTTCTATAGTCTATACGTTTCAAGTAAGGTAATTCATCTAAATTAATCGGATCTTTTGATACAATATATGCTTTGTCTTGTTTAACTAATATTTTATCTATTGGACCTTCATAGTTTCCAGATATAAATCCTAAACTTAAATCACCTTCAACTAACATTCTAAATAAATTATGACTTTGCTCCGTTACAACATCAAAACTTACACCAGGTTTTTTCTCAGAATACTCAAAGAATAGATCTGCTAGTTTAAATTTGCCATATGTATATGATGATCCTACAGTTATTACACCCTTTGACTCTTCATCATATTGTTTTAAATCATTTTTTATCTCTTCTATAAAATTTATATAGATTTCTGCTTTTTTAGCTAAATATTCTCCTTCTGATGTAAATACTACACCTTTTGAAGTTCTATCAACTATTTTAATATTAAACTCTTCTTCTATACTTTTTATTCTCTTTGTAAGAGATGGCTGACTTATATACAACATATTTGCAACTTTAGTAATATTCGGTGTTTGATATAACTTATCTAGTATTATCCAGTCTGAATCCTTCATTATCAATTGCCTCCGATTAAAAATTTACTTCTTTACATTTTATCAAAGGTTATTGGAATCTACAAATTTATTTATTGTAAATACGTATTAACTATTTCGTAGCATCTTTCTTTTGTCAGCTGCGTTAAAGTTGAATTGTATTGTACTTCTGCAAAATTCATGCCTTCAAACTTATCAGCATCTTTATGAGCAATATTTTCTCTATAGTTTAACCAGTTTTTTTGTTTATCTTTAAACTCTTCTAATTCCTTTTTATTAAGATAATCTGTTAGTAATGCACAAATCTCACTTAACATCTCATCCCACCTTGAAAATTTATTTTCTTCTAATTCTATCATTTCTGATGTTGATTCTTCATGGTGTAAGGTATCTGATTGAGTAACACTTTCATCTAAATCATCCAACTTCGCAATATACTCATACTTATGTATAGGGTGCTCTTCTTTCGTAATTACACTCTCATTTTCAGTATGATTTAATATTTCTGCACTTTCGATTGTTTTATATTTGCTGCATCCTGTAATAAAAAAGCTAACCATTAGTAGCAGCATACTTAATTTTCTTATATTCCTTTTATGTTTAATAATCTCTAACTTCATATTTAATCCTCCTGTATTTCATACTTATAATCCCTTATTAAATATACAGTCTATTTTAATTAATGTCTAATTCTTATTGGTTATATCAGTCATGCATAAAAACTATATCTATATATTTTATTATAAATACTATGACACCAACTTTTTATTTTAATTAAATCCATATAAGCTGTAATATACTAGGAGTAAATTTACTACTTTTCCATAACTTAATGTACCCTCTTCAACACCATTTGCCTTTAAATAATTACTATTCATATTATCTGATACTTCATTTACTTTTCCTTCATATTGTTTCCAAAATTCTCTGCTGTAATTTAAATCATTAATTACAGATGATGATAGATCTCCGTTTAAACTAACTAAAGTATCATAATCAACTTTGGCCAAAGCTGATGCTGTATACTTAAGCGCTAATATATATCCCGAATATTGAAAATCATAGTCTTCATTATTTATACAAGCAATGTAGGCTAAAAAATTGCACTCGTCCTCACTTCCATATCCCCTTTGATGTGCCATTTCATGTAATGTTGTGAAAGGAATATAAATATCCGGTGCTACAATATTTACATTAGCTTCTCCTGTAAAAGGTGAGTAAATTCCTGTTATACCTGTGTAACATAATAAATTTGAGTTTATTATTGGTTTTGCTGTTGCATAACTGCCTCTTTTATTTAAATTTAAAATACTAACATTTTCATATCCACTATTTGCTCGTTTTAAAACTTCTTTATAATCAGTATTACACTTCATTACTTTTTGATCATCTTCCAAAACTTTAGTTCTCGTATCGTTACATTTTTCTACTAAAAACTTATATAAATTTATTAAATCTTCTTTGTCATAATCAACGTCTTTTATATTCTCATTGTGGCTTATATTGTAATCAGCAATTAGAGAATCTTTTAAATCCATACGATTATAATTTAATCCCCATAATACCACAAAAATGAAATAAACTATACCAACTATAGATATTATATTTAAAAGTGAATTTTTTAAATAGGATAATATATTCTTGGGATTTTTCACAATATAATAAATTGAATATATTAAAAATAATAAAATAGATAATATTGCTATATAAATTAATATTTCAAATACTGAAAAAGGAAAAATACTAAAAACCTTGCTCATAAATTTTACAATATATATGTTAATTCCATTTGAATAATATTTCTCCACTAAATTAGGGATTTTCCCTGCTATTATATTCAATAAAATCCCTAAAACAAACAAAGAAATAGATACAATTCTAAATTTTTTAATTGAAACCACCACCTTTATTCCTAATAATTATATTATAAGTTTATTTTACAAAGATAGTAACTAAAAAAGGAGCTAAGGAAATAGTAAAACTACCATTTCCTTGCTCCTTTAATAAATTTATTTAATACCGATAAAGCTGATAAATTTAAGTACCATTATACTTTTATACATTTATTCCACATTATAAATGCTATAATTGTTAGAATTACTCCGTATGCTAATAATGCATACATATTAAATAATATAAAATAGTTTATTCCTACTGCTACACCTAAAATAATCATACCTAATATAGTATTAATAAGACTTTGACTTTTGTTAACCTCTCCAAACTTAATAGTAAAAGGCAAACTATTTTTCCCTATTAGATGTTCAATAACTATGAAAATCAATAAAAATACAAAAGCAATAATTAAAATAGGTATTACTTTAATACCAAAAACAACTATAAAAATTATACTTTCAAATAGATATAGAGGTAATAATAGATTCGCTAAAAGTGCTTTATACGCACCCCTATATATATTAGATTTATCACTTATAAATGATGCCTCGTAAATCCATGCTGCATTATAGTTATTTGAATACTGTAGCGCCATTAATAACGTTGGTACCATAAATATAAACCAATAAATATTTAATGACATATGTAAAGATATATTCTTTATTTCATTTATAGAATCCATTGAAAACATAAATATAAATAATAGTGGAAATACAATTTCAAAACCTAAACTAGGATATGTCATTAGTTTAAATTCTCTTTCTCTTTTTAATATAGAGGTTGAAAGATCATAAACTGCTTTTTCTTCATTATTTTTGCATGTATATCTACCAATTTTATAAAATAGTCCATTTTTCTTTTCTTTTTCATTATTTTTTGCAATATTTAATTTTGAAAGAGAATCTTCAAACTTACTAGTATTCTTTATATAAAGACTAATTGCTATTATTGGCACAAAAAATGCCAATGCAATAAGGATAATTATTATGTTATTTATTTCTTCGCCTGCAACTGCATATAAAGGAGATGCGAACCACATTGGTGGTAAAAGTAGGTTCCATATTTTACTTTCATATATTATATTTAAGTCTACTATATCAAACATTCTACCTAAAAATTGATAACTTATAGTCATTATTATTGTTAAACCGATTTGAACAAAATTTATTATATCTTTAACTTTTTCACCGTCAAAAAATCTTAAAATAAAAAGATATAACAAAGCTGTTATTACAACCATAAAAATATCTATAATTATTAATTCTAATATAAAAAGAATTCCTATCAATACACCAGACTTAAACATGCCTATTATCGTAAGCCATGACAATGCCAATGATGTTAAAAAAATATAATAACAAATATGAGTTAATTTAGCTGCATTAATAGTTTTATTATCAATGCCTTTTGTCCCGATTATATTTTTATCTCTCATATCTAATAAGACACTTGAAAAATCTGATATAAATATAGTTAATATAAAAAACATAAACATCCCAAAAACTATAGAATATGTATACATTTTATTAAATGGAAATAGAGTTATTATTCCAATAAAAATCCCCATTATTGCATACATAATTAATGCTTTATTAAATGAGTTTTTGATTTCTTCTTCCTTTTCTTCTTTACCAGAGTTTTGCATAACAGTGGACGTTCTTCTACTATCAAGAGTTAACTTCATACTTAAAATTATTCTCATCTTCTCATAATCCACGCCAAATTTGGTATATATTCCTTTGAATTTATCTAAAATATTTAAAAATTTATATTCTCTCATATTATTCACCTACTTAATCGCCATAGCCACTTTATCAGCAATTTCTTTGTGATTATTAAACCCTGTCATTTCATTAAATATTTCTTCCAATGAACCTTCATGAGAGTTTTCTTTTAGTTCATTAAAGCTTCCATCTGCAACTATTTTCCCATCATTAAGAAGTACAATTCTATGACTTATTTTCTCAACAACATCCATAATATGTGATGAATAGAAAATTGTTTTTCCTTCTTTCGCAAATATTTCAAGTAATTCTTTAACAATCATTACGGAATTTGCATCTAATCCACTTAAAGGTTCATCTAAAAATAGTATTTCTGGATTATGAATAATACTAGAAATAAGTATTAGTTTTTGTCTCATACCTTTTGAAAATGTTGATATTCTTGTATTTGAATAATCTCCTATTCCAAATAAATGCATAAGTTCCTTCGCTTTTATTGTTGATGTATCCATATCTAAATCATATAGTTGACCAATAAAGTTCAAATATTCCATTGCAGTTAAACTTTCATATACTTCGGATACTTCTGGTACATAACCTATTTTCTTTTTATACTCGCCTTTTGTATCTTTAATATTTTTATTAAAGATTATTACATCTCCTTCATATCCATCTACTATTCCTAACATGATTTTTACAGTTGTACTTTTACCTGCACCATTAGCTCCAATGTACCCAATGATTTCTCCTCTTTTTACTTGAAGATCAACACCCTTTAATACTTCTTTTCCTCCAAAATTCTTTTTCAAATTTTTTAATTCTAATATTATTTCATTCATAAATTTCCCCCTTATTTACATACCTCTTTTAATAATCTATTTATAAGCATTTTAATAGTTTATGATAAATTATATTCAGTAATTTATCATAAACTTTATTATACAGTAATAATTACCATACTAATTTTACATTTTGGTAAGATGTAATTTTACTATTCATTAATATGATAACACTAAAAAGTATTAATCCTATACTTATTGAATAAATTGTTACTTTATAATACTTAAAAAGGGTGTTGCACTATTTTTAGTTCAACACCCTTTTTTATTTCATTCCAAATTATATTTATTATAAATTCTCTATCCAAGAGCAACTACTAACAAGTAGCCCCTCCAACTAGATGAAGCTCTGCATTTATTATTTCTTCTTTTCTCTCAAGTAAATCATTTGCTAATAATTGTTTTTCTACATTTTCAAACCCTAAACGTTCTATAGTATTTGCAAAGCGCTCTCCTGTTTTTCCTTGTTCTCTATATAATAATATGGCTTTTTCTATTACATCTAATGCTTCTTCTTTGCTAGTAAATATCTTATTTAAAGCTATACCATGGTTAACTTTTTTACCCCATCTACCACCAATGTAAATTTTGTATCCATATGTTCCATCTTCTATGGCATCAAATGGACATGCTCCTACACAACGACCACAGTGATTACATAGTTCTTCGTCTATTTCTAATATACCATCTACTACCTTACAAGCATTTATAGGACATAGTTTTTCTATAGCACATTTTTTACATCCATTACAAGAATCTTCGTCAAAGTTAGGTATATATTGACCTATTATTCCCAAGTCATTTAAATCTGGCTTTACACAGTTATTTGGACATCCTCCAGTTGCTATTTTAAATTTATGAGGTAGCCTTACACTTGCATAACCTTTATAAAATCTTTCATGTATTTCTTCTGATAATTCAAAAGTATCTGCTAAACCATATTGGCAAGTAGTTCCCTTACATGATACCACTGGACGTACTTTTGATCCTGTTCCTCCAGTTTCAAGACCTTCTTCAGCTATATATGCTCTAAAATCTTCGATTTTTTCATATGGTATTCCTTGTACTTCTACTGTAAGACGAGTTGTAAATGTTACTATTCCGTTCCCAAATAACTCAGCTGCATCACCTATACGCTTTTGTTGAGCTGCTGTTATTTTCCCATTTTTAGTTATTATTCTTGCTGAGAAATTATCAGTACCTTTATTACTTAAAAATCCTAGAGCTTTTACTCTTTTTTCATCTTCTTTGCTAATTGTTAATGTTGCCATTATTTTTCCCCCTTTTATATAATCCTTTTTAATTATTATTCTTCATCTTCATCTATTTCATTGAAAGTTAATCCACCTTCAAGAACTTTTGTATTTTTGTATCCATAGAATTTTAAACGATTTTGAAGCATATATGCACGTTTACCCTTTGCACATACCAATAGTAATTTCTCATTAGTATTATATTCTGGAAGTACCCCCTCCACTTTTGTTAAATCTACGTATGGAGCAGTTCTCAAAGTTGGTGATATAGACGCATCAATTATCTTATAATCTTCAGCTTTACCTTCTTTAAACTCTACAGGAGTTATCGTCTCAAATTCTCCATTTATTTTATTTTGTAATATATTTAAAGTATGAGCAAATGGATGAATTGCTGTAGAAAATGGTGGTGCATAAGCAAAATCTAAGTTTTCTAAATCATCTATTGATGCGTTTAATGATATTGCAGTAACTGCTATATCAACCATTTTATCTACTTCTCCCTTTCCAAGTACTTGTAAACCTAGTAATTTTTTAGTATCTCTGTCGGCTATCATTTTAACTATAAAACTACCTGCTCCTGGATAATAATGAGCTTTGTCATCTACAACAGAAATAACACTTATTGAATTATATCCTGCTTCTTTTGCTGCTGCTTCTGTAAGTCCTGTTCTTCCTGTATTCAAGTTTGGTAATTTACAAACTGCTGTACCAAGAACACCTCCATAAGGCTTATTTTTCCCTAGTATATTTTTAGCAGTAATACGACCTTCTATATTTGCAGAAGATCCCATTGGTGACCATTGTGGCGCTTTTGTAATTTTATTTATTACACAAGCACAATCACCTATTGCATATATATCTTCTATATTTGTTTGTAAATATTCATTTACTTTTATAGTTTTATTTGGCATAAGCTCTATTTTACTATCTTGTAAAAATTGAGTATTCGCACGAATACCAATAGATAAAACTACTGTATCTGCCTTCATCGCACGTCTAGAAGTTTTGACTTTTTCAACTCTATCAGTTCCTATAATTCCTTCCATTTTTACGCCTGTAGCAGTCATTATTCCATTTTCAGCCAAATGATTTTCTATATATTCACTCATTTCTTCATCAAATCCAGGAAGTACATGCTCTGCCATATCTATAACAGATACTTTTACTCCTTGTTTAGCAATATTTTCTGCAACTTCTAATCCTATAAATCCTGCTCCTACTACTACAGCTCTTTTTACTTTACCTTTTTCAATTGATTCTCTTAATTGAATTGCATCTTCTGGTGTTCTCATGAAGAAAACTCCTTTTAAATCTAAACCTTCAACTGGTGGTTTTATAGGAGAAGCTCCACTAGCTATTACTAATTTATCGTATTCATAAACAAACTTTTCATCACTTTCTAAACTTACTGCATCCACTATTTTTTCTTCAGCATTAACTTTTATAACTTCCATTTCTGTTATAACTTTTACACCTGTTAACTTTTCAAATTTTTCTGGAGTATTTACAATCAACTGCTCTTTCTCTTTAATAACATTTCCTACATAATAAGGAAGACCACATCCTGCATAAGATATATCTTTCCCTTTAGTAAGAATAGTCACATCTAAATTTCTATCTTCACGTTTAAGTTTTGCTGCAACCTTAGTTCCTGCTGCAACCCCTCCAATAATAAGTACTTTCACACTTATCAACCCCTTTTTATCTATCTATAAATATATATTTACATTATTTTCCTTATCATTCAATTTCATTGTATCACTTGTGATATACTATTAAAAGTGAGATTATCTTATTAAAAACATAGGTAAAACCTATAGATAATCAATATCAATTAATTATATTTATTGATAGAAATAAGGGGGATATTTTATGACAATTAGACACTTAAGAATCTTTATTGAAGTTGCCAAAGCTGGAAAAATGAGCATTGCTGCACAAAGATTATATATATCTCAGCCAACAGTAAGCCAGGCTATTCGCGAATTAGAAGAGCACTATGGCCGAAAACTATTTGATAGACTATCTAAAAAATTATATATAACACCATTTGGCAAAGAACTTTTCACCTATGCCACTCAAGTAGTAGAACAATTTGATAATTTGGAGAAAAAAATGAATGACAATCTTCACATAGAAAATTTACGAATTGGAGCTTCTGTAACTGTTGGAACTTGTCTTTTGTCTAAAATAATAAAAGAATTCCACGATATCGCTCCTAGGGTAAATACCTATGCCTATGTTAATAATACTTCTATGGTTGAGAAAAAACTATTAAGTTCTGAACTAGATATAGCTATTGTGGAAGGGGATATCCATTCTCAGGATTTAGTTACTATTCCTGTAATCGATGATTATCTTGTTCTATTATGTAATAATACCCATCATATTTTAACTAAAGAAAAAATAACTTTATATGATTTGGAAAATCAAAGATTTGCCATGAGGGAGGATGGTAGTGGTACAAGAGAATTTTTTGAACAAATTTTACATAAATATAAAATCCATATACAACTAGTATGTGAAGCTAGTTCAACAGATACCATTAGAAGATCTATTTTAGATGATGATTGTTTATCACTTTTATCTATACATACATTTGAAGAAGATATTATAAACGGAAGAATTCATATAATTAATACTGATTTAAATCCGCTAAAAAGATCTTTTAAACTTGTTTATCATAAAGACAAAATAATGAGTCCTTCGATTATTACATTAAAAGATATTTTACAAAAATATGAAACATCTGATTTTATGAAAGATTTATTAATAAAAAAATAAGTATAACTTATGCAAAAGTTATACTTATTTTTTTATGTAAATATTATATAATTCTCTTGCTAATTTGTTTAAAAAGTATAAGTATAAATAATACAACGCCTAATATCCCCGTAAATGGATACACATTTCCCACTAATTTTTCAAATGGGAATAAACCACAAAAAAATGCTAAAATAGATATGATTATAGCAATAACTTTGGAATTATACTTACCTCCCTTGGAGATCTTATCACAAACAGTCCAAAAGTTTGGTGCTGCTGTAGAAAAAATTCCGCATAATAGTACAACTGAAAAAACTCTACCAAATATAGTCGATATTGATTTTGCAAAATATAAAGTTGGTATGGATAAATTATAAATATCTTTTATTTTTGATAATAGAGCAAAATTCATAACTAAAATAACAATCATCAATGCTAAACTACCTACAATGGCTCCATATTTAGCTTCTCTTCTAGTATCTGCACTATTTCCAAGAGATGTAAAGAAAAATAATCCACTTACCATATTATATGATGCATATAATACTCCACTTTTTACACAATTTCCACCTGCTTTTGTTAGATCAACCTCCATCATTGTTTGCGAAATATTTTTTAATCCATCTAAATTTTGAAATAAAATCGTAAATCCCACAATCAAAGAAAATATAACTATAACCGGACCAATAAGTCCAATAATATTAATAAGACTATCAAGTCCACAAATAAAAGCAATAAGTACTAATACTGTCATCATAGCACAACCCACATAATAATTTAGTCCATAATATTCTTGTAGAGTTGCCCCAGCCCCTGAAATCATAACTACAACACTTATAAACAATAAAACTGGAACAAAGTACTCATAAAATACTCCTACTTTATTTCCACAAAAGTATTTATATGGTCTGTATCTTTCCGAACTTCCATAGTCAAATCCACAAGACATTACCGTTGCTCCGAAATATGTAAATACTATTAAACTTATAACTATAGATACTAAGCTATACAATCCATTAGATGTAAAAAATTGCATAATTTCCTGTCCTGTTGCAAATCCCGAGCCAATAATAAAAGCTATAAAAGCACCTGCAAATTTCATTACATTTAATATACTAATCTTTTCTTTCATACTCAGCTCCTCACTTTTAAATATTTTTCAAAGGCTAGTACTAAATATATGTATATAAAAATGCAGTATGCCTTATATTTTCATTTAAAATAATTTGGCATATAAAAAGCACACTGATAAAAATATCAATGTGCTTTTTTTCTATAAAATACTTTCATTATATATTTTATAACATTTATTAATTTCTTCTTCGCAAGGGCTATCACTTCCGTGGAAATCTAATCCTTCTTTTCTCACTCCATGATGTCTATATATATTAAACTTATACTTACATCTATTATTAATAATCTTAGATGCTTCTCTTACTGTATTTTTATTATCTAAATTAGGAGCTATTACTGTTCTAATTTCATAGACCTTATCTAAATCTAATAAATATTTTAAGTTTTTAATTACAATATCATTATTTAATCCAGTTATCTTTGTATGCTCTTCTTTGTCCATACTTTTAATATCTATCATAAACTTATCTGTTAAATTTACGAATTCTTCATGTTGTGTTAAATCAATACTTCCATTAGTATCAACAAAACAAGTGAGGCCAAGTTCTTCTTTAACTTTTTTAAATAATTGTGTTAGAAAGTCTATATTTAGTGTGGCTTCTCCTCCACTAACAGTTATTCCTTGAATAAAAGGACTAACTTGTTTAATTTCATCAAATAATTCATCAACTGAATAATCCTTAGTTTTCGGAGTCGATAAGTGATCACATTCTCTAATACATGCATCACACGCCACACATTTTTTATCATTCCAAATAACTTTTTTTTCAACAATATTTAAAGCATTTACAGGACAAACCTTAACACATTTTCCACAGTTTACACACTTATTTATAGTTTCTGGATTATGACAGTAAGTACACTTAAAGTTACATCCTTGGAAAAATATCGCCGTTCTATTTCCTGGACCATCTATACAAGAAAATGGAATTATTTTATTAACTAAAGCCATGATTAGTCTCTCAGCCTTCTATCAAATGCTTTGGCTCCATTTTTAGCATTCATTCCAAATACAGTTGCATTATTTTTAACTGCTTTTCCACTTTCTAGTTGTGCTACTTCTGATTTTTTAACAAGGTATCCAGTAACACGAACTACATCACATCCACCAGAGTAAACTGATATATATCTTATACCTGAATTAAATGCTCCATCTATAACATTTATAATTGCTTCTGGATTTTCTTTATAAGTATCTTCAAATACAAATATATCTCCTATTCCATTGAAGAAGTATTTGTGGAATGGTGCAGATTGTAATATATGTTTAAATAATTCTGGCTCTTCACCAACTGGTATTCTACATCCTGGAGATATTCCTGTATCAGTATCTATACCAACTTGACAGTGCATAACATGACTATTTTTATATGCATCTCCCACATAAGGTGATTTATATGAAGTTACTATGGAATTAAGTTTTTCTACTATTTTTAATCCTAATTCATTTGCTTCTTTTCCATAACCAAATCTATCTTCTTGATTAGTTGCATTTAGTAAATGGTTAACTGCTTCTGCAAGACCAACCATACCAAACATTCCTGTAAATAATTCTTTTTTAATAAATCCTTCTTTTATTAAGAAACTTGATTTAAAGAATGCAGCTTCTTCAACTAAGAATTTAATTCTTTCATCTATATATTTAAGCATTTTGTCAGTTGCAAATGGTAATTTATTATCTAAAAAATCTTCAACAGACTCTGCAGTTTCAGCTAATCTGTTTAGTACTAATCTTACTAGGGTATATCCCCCACCACCTACTATAAATCCATTATAGCAAGAAGCTAAAGCATAGTTTTCTGTTCCAAAGTCTACTGTGTCCATTTTGTGATTAGCAAAACTTGGCTTAGCAGTAACTAAAGCTGTACTTGCACAAAGCTTGGCAAATTCTTTTGAAGTTATATCTTTATCATATTTAACTGTTAAGTTAGGCATTGCACATTCTAATTCTGTCATAGCCTTAAGTATAAGTCTTCCAGCTACAGTATCAACTGGTCCTATATTCGCATGAACAAATGAATCAGTTAATGCACTATCAACATGCTTTAAGAATAATTTTATAGCTTTATATGCTTCTTCTTCATCTTTTACAAAAGGATTTAAAAGTGTATCTAAGTTTCCTAAGTAAACTGGGTATGATGTTATTGATGGTACATGTTTATATAATATTAATAAACTATTTGTTGCTTCCCAGATATCAGTTGGTACTTCTAAACCTAAGAATTCACATCCTTTTTCCATTAATACTTCATAATTTGGTATAACATATCTTGGTCTGTAAGGAGTGTTCCCTTCAAACATTGTACATATTATTTGTTCATCTAATAATTTTTTAGTTTCCTCATCTATATCAAAAACTTCTATACTATTTCCAGCATATCCTGCCAATTGTAATACTTGTTGATTATAAGTTAAAGTCTCATTTTTTATTATTTCTAATACTTGATTCATTCACATGTCCCCCATATTTGGCTATTTATTTTTTATTGAATCTAATTTTTTATATAGCTTTTCACATTGTTCTTTAGTAATGCATATGCCTTTTCTATCTGAAAAAACTAGATTTTCATCTTTTAAAATTTTCAAATTTCTATTAACTGTTCTTACTGAAAATCCTAAAATCGATGCTATTTCTTCTCTTTTCTTTGCTAATACAACCTCACCTTTTTCTTCATTTTCAAAAATATTAATTAAATAATTTATCAAAATACCTATGGCTGGATAAGCTAGAACTTCTCCTGTTTTTAAAGATTGTTCATACATTTTATTTGATACAAAATGTAGCATATCTAACGCTAATTTATGATCCTCATTAACCCAATCAATAAAATCATTTTTATAAACTTCAAGAATTATGCTATCAGTGGTAGTTTGTAATGTGGAAGAATAAAACTGTTTATTTGCCATAACTTCCATAACTCCAATATAAGATATGGGCTCAATACTTGCAAAATCATATATAAATCCATTTTCAAATTCATTTCTTACTCTCATTTGACCTTTACAATGAATATATATTTTTTTAATTTCTTCTTCCTTAAGTACTACAATCTTTCCTTTTTCAATTCTTCTTAAAGTACAATTATCCTTAATATCCTTTGGTATTTTTCTTATAAATTCTTTAACCTTTTTATTTCCTATTTCCTTGTATAATGAGTTGTCATACATTTCACTTACTCCTAAGTTTTGTATTCTATTTTATTTTAATAATTATTAAAATAAATCAAAAGGACATATGTCCTTCTTCTATATTATATAATTTCTTCATGAAATTCTATATTTATGTTAAAATATGAATAATATAATTTTTCAAGGAGGTTTTAATTTGAACAAAACAGATGCAGTTAAAGTATTAAAATTATCATTTGGGAGTATATTAGCCATTATTATTGCATCTTTTTTTAAACTTCAATATTCAACTGTAGCTGGAGTAATTACTCTTTTAGTTGTAAAAGATACGAAAAAAGAAACCTTAAGAGGCGCTTTAGGCAAGTTATTTGGATTTGTACTATGCACAGTCTATTCATATATATGTTTTAATTTGTTAGGCTATAATTTATTTGCATTTTCCTTATACATATTAATTACAATCGGTACTTGTTTTGCATTAAACATAAGATACGTTATAGCCATGTGTGTGGTTATATCTTCTCATTATTTACTTCAAAATTCCATGAGTATGTATTGGATATTAAATGAGACAGGCCTTTTTATAATTGGTGCTGGAATAGGTATAATAATCAACATGTATATGCCTTCTAATTTTAATAAAATTTATATGGGGCAACAAAAACTTCAAGAACAGGTAAGCTTAATTCTAATGAATATTGCTGATATAATAAGTAATCCTGATAAAAATATTACTTTTCAACATAACTTAGATGAATTAAATAAGTTAATAAATAGTAGTACTAAAGCAGCTTATGAAAATATTAACAATAACCTTCTAAGCGATACAAAGTATTTTTTAGAACATATGGAAATAATAAAAAGTCAAAGAGATATTCTAAATAATCTATACACATTAGTATCTCAACTAAATTATGTTCCTTCTCAAGGATATATAGTATCTGAATTTATAAATAAAGTAGGAAATACTTCTTTTGAGGCTGATACTGTTACTAATTTATTGAATGATTTGGATAAAATTTATAATGATATGAAAACTCAACCTCTTCCTAAAGATAGAGAAGAATTTGAAAATCGAGCTATTTTATTTTTATGTCTAACTGAACTTAAAAGATATTTAGTTAATAGAAAAAATGCTCAATTCCTAAGAGACAATTATTATAATAGTTAAAATTTACTTAACTTAATTAGTAATCTATCAATATAGAACGTTTATTAAAATCAATTTATACAAAAACACTAAACTAAAAACCAAGTTAGTTTAGTGTTTTTTATAAAAATTCTCATTATTTATAATCAATTCATCAAGGGTACACGGCTCAAAGTTATTAATCTCTACACAAGAATTAAATATATTTTTTTCACCCTTAATAATATAAAACTCCTTTGTACAATGATCATCATGCATATGCCCAAAAACATGATATGCTCCCTTATTCTTTCTATACCATAAAAGTATAGGATAATGACAAAGCTGAACCCATTTATTATGATCTCTAATTAACTTACTTTCTTCCACTGTTTCAAAATAATTTAAAAAGATAGGATTATCACGAAACTTATAATCATGATTTCCTAAAATTAAATGTAAATGCCCCTTCAATCTTCCCACAGTCATCTTAAGTTTTTCTTCTAAGTCTTTTTCTTCGCATATTATAACATCTCCTAATATGTAAACGTGGTCATCATCATCAACTTTATTATTATGTCTTTTTATAATTTCTTCGTTCATCTCATTAGTATTATTAAAATATTCACTTCTACTTCTTTTTAATGCTAATTCATGAAAAAAGTGATGATCCGACACATAATATATCTGAGACATGATAGTTTCTCCTTCCTAATTAATTATCTTTCTTCCTTATAAATATATAAGTTATATAATTTTTATGCTTCTATTTTAGTTTTTTATTTATGATTATTAACTTTTACGGGTTTAGAATATTCCTCTTTTACATAATATAGATATAATTGATTTTAAAATTTATTATGACATCCTAAGGAGGTAGTTTCATGGAAGATGATTTTAAACTAGAAAACAAAAAAAATATACTTCGACTAGCATTGTTTATTGGTGAATTAATGCTTATTAATGGTGCAGAAACTTATCGTGTAGAAGATACTATCATTAGAATATGTAAATCTAGAAACTATAATCATATAAATGTATTTACCTCTCCAACAGTTATAATTATATCTGATTATAAATTTGATGGTTATTCATTTATGAGAAGTATAAAATCTAGATCTATAGATTTAAATAAAATTTCCATGTTAAATAATTTTTCTAGAAAATATGTATCCAATCCTGATTTAACAGTACAGGATTCTATGAAAGAATTAAAAGAAATAATAAGTACTACATCTTATAATCCATTAGTTTTAAGTTTTTTTACTGGAATAGGTTCTGCTTTCTTTGCAACTTTACTAAAAGGAAACAATATTCCTACTTTTATCTCTACATTTATTACCTCTATATTAGCAGTTATGATTTATAAAAAAATAATGAAAATCAGTACTATCCATGCATTTTCTTCTTTAGTTGCATCAACTTTTATAGCCCTTGTAGGTGTAGTATTATCTCAGATAAACATTATTCCAACACCTGCTTTATTAATAGTTGGCTCTATTATGCCTTTGCTTCCAGGTGTATCCTTTATTAAAGGGATTAGGGATTTAATTGCAGGTGACTTAATCTCTGGTGTTGCCCGTGCTTTTGATGCTGGTGTTACTGCTGTAAGTATAGCCTGTGGTGTTGCTATTATTCTAGATATTTGGCTTAGATTAGGAGGAACTTTATAATGACAGATATGCCTTTGTATATGCATTTTATATATTCTTTTTTTGCTACTGTAGGTTTTGCTATTTTTCTAAACTCACCTAAAACAACACTTATATCTAGTGGATTTGTTGGTGGAGTTGGATGGTCAGTATTTTATTACTTAGTACAATTAACTGGAAATGATATTTTAGCAAATTTTATAGCTGCCTTATTAGTTTCTTATATTAGTGAGATTCTAGCTAGAAAATTAAAACAACCTGCAATCATTTTTATAATACCAGGTATTATTCCATTAGTTCCAGGGCTTGGTATGTATAATACCATGCTTTATTTAGTTCAAAATGACTATAGCAATGCTATTGCAAAAGGTGCTGATGTACTATTTGTTGGTGGGGCTATATCGTTGGGAATTTTGGTTATAACTTCTCTAGTCAAAACATTACATATAATCTCTATAAAAAAAGCTACTAAATAGTAGCTTTTTTCTTATATTCAACTATCTTGTTGACTTTCTTTTTGTAAATATTATATACTACTCTAGGTTTATATTTTGTATAAATCTAACTATTTTGCATAATAATATTTATTTATCATCTACGGAGGAAAATTAATGAAAGTTGAATTTAATACTGCTAATAAAAAAGAAGTGCTAGGATTAGCCTTATTTTTAGGTGAGCTTATGTTAATTAACGGAGCAGAAACCTATCGTGTAGAAGATACAGTTCTTAGAGTTTGTAATTCAAGAGGATACAATCATGTAAATGTATTTACATCACCTACTGTTATTATAATATCAGATTATAAATTTGATGGTTATTCATTTTTAAAGTCTATAAAATCTAGGTCTATAGACTTACAGAAAATTTCCTTATTAAATGACTTTTCTAGAAAGTTTGTTAGTAATACGGAAATAACTGTAGAAGAAGCTATGAAAGAAATAAAAAGTATTAATCGTGCTAATTCTTATTCTGATGTAACCCAATATATTAGTACAGGTATTGGTTCTGCTATTTTTGCAGGTTTAGTTGAAGGAAATAATATTCCTACATTTGTATCTACATTTATAGCCTCTATCTTAGCTGTAAAAATTTACAATAAAATAATAGAATTAAGTAGTATACCTGCTTTTGCCAGTTTAATTGCATCATCCTTTATAGCTTTTATAGGTGTAATACTAACTCAGTTAAATATAATATCAGCACCTACCATGTTAGTAGTTGGATCTATTATGCCATTACTTCCAGGAGTTTCTTTCATCAAAGGTATAAGGGATTTAATTTCTGGAGATTTAATGTCTGGTGTTGCTCGTGCTTTTGACGCCGTTGTTACCGCTGTCAGTATCGCCTGTGGCGTAGGTATAGTTTTAGATGTTTGGTTAAGACTTGGAGGTGTTTTATAATGACTAATATGCCTGTTTTCATGCATTTTATATATTCTTTTATTTCAACTATCGGTTTTGCTATATTCTTAAAAGCACCTAAATCTACCTTAATTCCAAGTGGATTTGTTGGTGGAATAGGTTGGGCAGTATATTATTTTTTAATGAACGGTACAAACAATAATATAATGTCAAACTTTATTGCTGCTCTTTTAGTTTCGCTTATCAGTGAGCTATTTGCTAGAAAATTAAAACAACCTGCAATTGTTTTTACAATACCAGGAATTATTCTACTGGTACCAGGACTTGGTATGTACAATACTATGCTTTATCTAGTTCAAAATAACTATAGCGCTGCCATAGCAAAAGGTGCTGATGTACTATTTATTTCTGGATCTTTAGCAATGGGAGTACTTATTGTAACTGCTTTATTTAAAACAATGCTTATGATTTCACAAAAAAAAGCTGCTAAATAGCAGCTTTTTTATTTATTTTATTGGTAAATTAATTATAAATTTAGTTCCTTTATTCTTTTCACTTTCCACATAGATATTTCCACCATGAAGATCTATTATGTGTTTAGTAATTGTGAGTCCTAAACCACTTCCACCTTTATTTTCACCATGCTCATCTACAATCTGGTTAAACCTGTCAAATATTATATCATGATATTGTTTGTCTATTCCAATTCCTGTATCTTCCACAGTAATCCTTACAAAATCATTTAAATCTTCAATATTGACACTTATACTTCCACCTGTTGGCGTAAACTTTTGTGCATTACCGACCAAGTTAATTATACATCTTTCTATATCATATTTATCGCAGTTAATTATTTTTTCCTCAACATCAGTATCAAATATAAGTTCTTTTCCAGATGATTCTATACTTTCTTTTAGAGTTAATGTTGCTTCCTCAACTAGATAAACTATATTATTTTCACATTTATTAAGCTTATACTTTCCATTTTCAATTTTGGATGTATCTATTATATTATTTATTAAGTTCAATAATCTATCAGTATTATTTTTCATAATATCCATATAGTTTTCTAACTTATCTTTTGTCAATTCCTTATCTGATTTACAAAAACTACTTATTAATTGTTCTATTGAGTTTATTACATTCAGTGGCGTTCTAAGTTCATGAGATAAATTAATAAAATAGTTATTTTTACTTCTTTCTGCTTCTAATAACCTGTCAAAAAGTATTTTATTTTTTTCCATTTCATTATTTAACTCTCTTGTCTTTCTATTGACTAATTTATCTAATTGCTTCATTTTATTAATACCATTATATATTATTGCAATAATTATTAGCATATATAAAGTTACAGCCCATCCACTCATCCAAAAAGGTCGTTTTATAGTAAAACTAACACTATTTTCTTCACTCATTTTTCCATTATTATTTCTACACTTTATTATAAATGTATACTTGCCTGATGATAAATTCTCAAATATAACTTCATTGTTTGTGACAGGCACCCAATCATATGTTGAACCTTTTAGTTTATAATAATATTGAGTATTATTGTTCTTTCTATAATCAGTTGTAAAATATTTTATTCTAATAAAGTTTTTATCATATTCAAAAATTTCACCATCAATATTGTTATAATGTCTACCTTCAACTTCAAAACTATCAAATTTAACTTTTGCTTCATAATTTTTCTCCATTACATCTTTAGGATTAAAAATATTTAGCCCTTTTATTCCACCAAACAATAAATTTCCATTTTTACATTTATATGCTGAGTTTCCATTAAATTCATTACTTTGAAGTCCATCTGTACTGCTTAAATTGGTAAACCTATTATTTTTTATATCAAATTTGGATATACCATTATTAGTACTCATCCATAAATTTTTATTTTCATCTACTAATATTTGATAAACTATATTGTTTGCTAGTCCATCTTTTTCTGTATACTTTTTAAATGAATTATCTGATTTATTAAAGTATAATAGTCCGTCATTAGTTCCTATCCATAGATTAGAATTTTCATCTTCTACGATATCCCTTATACTACTTATAATCATTTCATCTTTTTCTTTATCTTCTTTATAGCTATTATACGTTTTTATAGTGTTATTTCTCGGATCAAATCTAATTAAACCTCCAGTTGTATATCCTCCTATCCAAAAAATCCCGTCTCTATCTTCATAAATTTCTTGAATATATGGATCTGTTATACCAGCTTCTATCAACCTTTCAGTCATATCAGTTATTGTATTCGTATCTATATCTAAGATGCTAAGTCCTATTGGTGTACCTATCCATAAACGATTGCTACTATCAATAAGTAAACCTTTGATATTATTATCTATTAATCCATCTTCTGTAGTATATTTTTCTATGGTCATATCTTGTTTGTTTATTTTATTTACACCATTTCTAGTACCGACCCATATTATATTATCTTTTCCTGTGATAATACTTATAGAATTTGTACTTAAATCATAATCAGAGTCACCTTCATAAATATGCTTAATCGTCTCATTTTCTCGATTTATTATATTTAAGCCTTTATCTCTTGTTCCTATCCATAATAAACCTTGCTCATCTTCATATACACCCATTACTACATTATCACTTAAAGAGTTTTCATCACTGGGATCATTTTTATATATTTCGATTTTATTCCTCGAATCGAATATACTTACACCTGTATAAGTACCCGCCCAAATTAATCCAGTATTATCCTCCATAAGTGTGTACACTATATCATTAGCTAAGCTACTGTTATCATAGCTTTTATTTAAAAAAGTAATAAACTTATCGTCGCCCTTGTATTTGCTAAGACCTTTTTCTGTTGCAACCCAGATATTTCCGCTACTATCTTGCAATACCTTTCTTACACTATTTGATTTTAATTTGTTATCATCACTTTCATCTGCTACAAATGATTGAATTTCATTTGTTTCTATATCTATTTTCTTTAATCCCTTTTCTGCAGTCCCTATCCACATATTATTTTCATCGTCAAATAAAATAGAATAAATTTTTCCCCAATCTTTTGTATTTATATTTTCATTGGCATAAGGTATAGCTTTTTTCGCTTTTGAATCTATTCTATATAACTCTTTATCTGTACCTATCCATAGATTCTGATTTTCATCCTTATTTATACTAAAAACGTTTCTGATACTTAAATCATCTTTTAATCCTAGTATCATATCAAATTTATCTTCGCTTTTATTATAAATATAAACACCAGTATTACCTCCCATATAAAGATTTCCATCTTCATCTACATAAAGGCTTAATACAGCAGAATATGGAGTTTTTTTATCATTATCATAATAACGATAATTATTTATAGTGTAGTCATCTAAATTTATTTTGCTCAAACCTTCATCTGTTCCAACCCATAAATTTCTATCATTATCTTCCGCTAATGCCGTTATATAATTACTAATTATACTATTTTGATCTTCATCATTATCTTTAAATACTTTTATATCCGAGCCATTATATCTATTCAATCCATCATTTGTACCTATCCATATATATCCTTCACTATCTTGAATTATCGTCTCTGCAGTTGCTTGAGATAATCCATCTTCTATTGTTAAGTTTTCAAAATTCATCATTTTAGATGCATATATATTGTTAGGAAATATACACATTAAAATTGTTAAAAGAACTAATGTATATTTAATTTTTTTCACGATTCGTCTCCTTTGTTGTCTGATTAACATAATTAGTATAATAGTATAATAGTATAAAAATATATTATTTTTAATCATTTCAAAATACACTTTGTTTCTTGTCCCTGTTTAATATTATAATAAGATATGAAAAAAAATCATATAGAGAATTTCATTTTTATTTTAACTTAATTAAACATCTTGTACAATAAAATATATTTAAATTGATAGAATTGTACACAACATAAGAAGATTTTGGGGCTATAAATAAAAAAAACTGCTATAAAAGCAGTTTTTTATATTTATAAATTATCAGCTAACCTTTGTAAAAAGTCTTGTGCATTTGATATCATTGTTCTTACACTTAAACTTCCCCTGTCTTTTAGCTTATTTACAGCAAATTCTGAAGTATCTACTGTATAGAAGTATAATGGTCTTATTTCTTCATCTACTACTCTGAAAGATGGCGTCATATTTCCTGTAGCTATTGTGTGTAATTGAGTTGCCATACAAATTACCGTCGTAGCTTTTCTCACTTCTCTTCTCATTTGCTCCTGAGCCTCATACACATCTGATATTACTATAGGAAGTGGACCATCATCTCTTATTGATCCCCCTAGTACAATAGGTACATTATTTTTTACACAAGAATGAATCAAACCTGAAGTTATATTTTCTTCTTCTATAAGTTTTTCTATTGAACCATATTTTCTCGCTTTATTTAATAAGTCTAAATGATGATAGTGACCATCTTTTATAGAACATTGAGTGTATATGTCTTGACCTAAAGCAGTGTTGTATACACCTGCTTCTAAATCGTGGGTTGCAACGGCATTTCCCCCTAAGAAGGCATTTACATATCCGTTGTTTATTAATTTAGTTAATGAATCTCTAGCTCCCTTAGAAAACACTGCTGCTGGTCCCATTACCCAAACTATATATCCATTTTCTTTTTCGTGTTTTAAAAGTTCAATTAATTGATCGTAATCCATAGTTTGAGAAGTTTCTCTTGATCTACTTCCTCTAAAAGCAAAAGCTTCCTCCTCAACCTTTTTGTCTTCAAAACCTGTTGTATGTAGGTATATTCCTTCACTACCATCCTCAGTTCTTCCAACAATAATTTTGTCTCCAACTTTTAAATGCCTAAATTCTACTATTTCTATCTTATTATCTTTCAATCTTGGAACACAGTCCATTCTTGTTTCTTCTGCTAATATCCATTCACCATCAACTTTAAAGTATTCTGGATAAATTGACATTGCGTGATAATTATCTGGTGCAACTCTATCCTGTTCAACTAGTTCAATCTTTGCATTTGGTGAATTCTTAAATCTTTCTGTACTAAAATCTGGATGAGTATATTTTGGCATATTAAAACTCATAATAAAATTTCCCCCTGTCTAAACGTAGATTTATGCTGACAAGGTAATTATAACATTAAAAAAATTTTATTATGAGTTATCTTTATTTTAAGTATTTTTAAATATTTTCCATATAAATTAAACTGTTGCGATTAAGTCACTTTCATTATTATTTTCTTCTATTCCATGTATTTCATTAATATTGTCAATAATGGCACTAATATGATAATTATAAACAGCGCTTCTATCATCTTTAATTTCAATACCCTTAGGTAAAGTATCATATATGCTTTTTGACTTAATATAATTTTCTTTATTTAAGTAACATTTATCTTTCATTTGCTCTAAAATTTGAAGATGTAGATAGATATGTTTACATCGTTTAATGACATTATTTATTTCTTCATCATCAACTTCTTCGTTACTATACTCTAGTTCCTCTAAAAAGTTTTTATACAATCCCTCTAGTCTTGTAATTTCTTTCTTCAAAGATGAATTATCTGCATGAACACCTTTTTCTATTTCACTTTTCAATAGTTTAATTGATGTTTTTTCAATAACTCTTATTTCTTTGTATATACTTTTTAAATAATTAGGTCTAAATATATAATAATTTACTGCAACTCCTATAATAACCCCTACTGATGTATCTAATGTTCTAGATATTGAATAAGCTATTGGATTTGCATCTCCCACGCTTAAGTGAATAGCACAAAAAACAACACACGCAATAGTTATGGATTTGTTTATTTTTAAAATATTACAAATATAAATAGTTGTGATAACTCCTAAACAAGATAATATCGGATTTCCTGGTTTAATAAGCACAAATAAAAATCCTATTAATCCTCCTATGAAAGTTCCTTTTAATCTATTAAATCCAACTGTCACAGAACTTTTTACAGTTGTCTGCATACAAACTATACAAGCCGCTGCAGCAAAAAAAGTGTTATCGACTATGTGGAAATACCCAACTAGTACACAGATCATAACTCCTATTCCTGTTTTTATATTTCTCATTCCTGGTTTTTGTAATTTCAAAATGTCTCACTCCCATCTCCTTTTATAATACCACAAAAATAAATGTTAGTTTATATTGCATGGTACACCAGGTACACCAACTTTTACCACACTATAGAAAAACATCATATGTTTTACTGAAATTTAAAGTCTGTCAGTTTTTATAATTTCTAGTGTACTTAGTGTACTTCAACACTGAAAGCATTGATATAACTAAATGACACCTAGGTACACCAAAATAATTTTTGCTGTACCTTTAGTGTACCTGTACCTACCTTTTTAATAGCTTTTGCCATCAAAAAAGTTCTAAAGTACATCAAATAGTGTACTGGTGTACTTTTAGGAATAATAAAAAAGATATAGGATTTAGTTGTTAGTTTTACACTAGCTTTCCTATATCTATAATACTATATTTAAGTTTTTTGTTTTTTTCTCTATCCTAAGTACTCTAAAATTTCTCCTGCATTTTTATCAGTTTTAACTTTATTGTACACCTTTTCTATTATTCCATTCTCATCGATTATATATGTAGTTCTTACCACACCCATACTAACTTTTCCATATAATTTCTTTTCTTGCCATACATCATAAGCTTTTATAGCTTCTAGTTCTGGATCTGCTAATAATATAAATGGTAATTCATGTTTCGCTGCAAAGTTGCTGTGAGATTTCACACTATCTTTACTTATACCTATTACTACTACGTCCTTTGATGTGAATTCTTCATAGTTGTCTCTGAAAGCACATGCTTGTTTTGTACAACCAGGTGTATTATCTCTTGGATAAAAATATAGTACTACTTTTTTATTTTTAAAGTCTGATAAACTTACTTCATTTCCATCTTTGTCTTGTAACTTAAACTCTGGTGCTTTTACTCCAGCTTCTAACATTTCTCCAACTCCTCTTTTCATATTTATATTACATATTATACCAAGTAATTTAGAACTTAAAACATTCTAGCCATTTATTCATTAATTTTTACTTTTATATACAAAAGTTGAAAAAAATACTTTAATAGTTTGAATAAGGGCAGCTACCCCAAACATTAAACTCATAAAATAAAATGCTCTAAAATCTTCAGTAGAATATAATAGGTTAAATCCTATATAAATAGACGTTAAAACAAGCATAAAAATATTCCTATTCATTAGTTTTTTACTTAATTTTGACTTATTCTTCACATAAAACATCAATACTAATATAGTTAATATTGTAAGCAAAATTATACAAATATATTGTAATTGTTGAATAGGATATGTATTTTCAAAAACTCCATTTTTATAGATTACATATCTTAACATTCCCATTCTTTTTCTCGTAAAATAATTCACAATATATACACCTGCCAATAATATTATTTGTAATATAGTGGCTACTGCATAAAATACTTTATTCATTTTTTTCATCTAACTATTAACCTCATTCTTCTAAAATTCATTATGATTAAAATAAGCACTGTTATTTTATACAGTGCTTATCCTTTTATTATACATTATTTAATTTATTTTGCAGCCTTATCAGTTGATAATTTACCCACTGTAGTATAGACAACATCATCACTATTTGGATCTCCTACCTGTACAGGAAGATTCTCATCCATTTGCCATTGATACCATCCACCATCATAAAGAGTCATTCCTGTCCAGCCTGCATCATATGCTATTAACCAAGGAATTGTAGCTCTCCATCCAGTACCACAGTAGAATGAAAGTTCATTTTCTTTGCTGAAATCTAAGTCTTTCCATAGCTCTTCCATTTCTTCAACTGTTATATATGTTCCATCTTCATTTGTGTAGTCTTCCATACTATATGGGTCGCTTCCTCCACGTCCCCACACAGCACCTTTAGGTTCTCCAGCTCTATCTATATAGTTATATCCACTTGTTTCACCTTTGAACTCTGCTTCACTTCTGATACTTACTAATCTGAAGTTTGAGTCATTTTCAAGTTTATCTTTTGCGTCTTCAATAGACATCCAATACTCCGGATGTGCAGGAACAGTTGTCCCAAAATCAGTTGCTGCTACTGCTTCTTCAACTTTAGTATCTGTTTCATAACCAGCATTTTCCCAAGCAGAAAGACCACCATTAATAACCTTTACGTTCTCAACTCCTGCCCAAAGATATGCATATGCAACTCTTGCTGTACCAGAAACATCAGATCCATATAAAATAACTGTTTTATCTTTTGTTATTCCTAAGTCTAACATCCCCTTTTCAACAACATCTGGATCAGATAGATTCCAGTATGGCTCTGACTCAACACTTGCTATATCCACATGTAAAGCTCCTGGAATATGTCCTTTTGTATAATCTGGACTGTCTTTATATGTACCCCATGAAGCTTCTAAGATTACATAATTCTCAGATTCTGGTTGATTTCCATCAATTACACTTTTTACCCACTGAGGTGTTACAAATACTTTAGTTTTTTCAACAGCCTCTGCTTTTACATTTGACTCACTTTTAGATTCATCTGATGATTCCGTATTATTAGAATTACATCCTACTAATATTGCTGATACCATTACTATGCAAAGTAGTAATTTAACTAATTTATTTTTCATAAGTTCCCCCTATTTTTTCCTTTTATCTTAACTTATTATACAAAATCATTTATATATTATCTAATTATTTTTTTCTATATATAGAGATTATTTATAGTATTTTTCTATAAGTAAAACAAAACTACTAATTTATTTTAATTTAAATAAATTAGTAGTTTAGAATTATTTAATCTTTATAATTATCTTCTTGGTACATATCAGGACTTTTCTTAAGTGTAGATGTCCATTCGTTATTTCGTTCATCCTTCTCCTTTACCTCTGCTTTACTTGACCAAGATACATTGGATGTTGCCCATTGATTGTTACATTCGTTCTTTTTTTTATTTTTCATATTTTTTCTCCTTTTTATATATTTAAATATATTATTTGTAGAAAAAATACTTATATAAAGTTAATTTTAACTAATTAAAAATACTTAATATAAAAAACACTAGTAAAAATACTAGTGCTTATCTATTTTATATTCAATTTTTTTAACTATATCTTTTAAAGTCATTTCTAGTTCCTCACTAATTTCATCTACACCTTTGTGAGTTACTTCTACAATTTCCCTAGTCATTGGTAATTCACCTAAAAGATCTAAATTCATTTCTTCTAGGAAGTTCTCTGTTTCTTCTCCATCAAATAATTTAATCTTTTTATTGCAATCAGGGCATTCAATGTAGCTCATATTTTCCACCACACCTAATATATTAACATTTAATTTTTTAGCCATATTTATACCCTTAGCAACTATCATTGATATCATGTCTTGTGGCACAGAGACCATTATCATACCTGTAAGAGGCAGTGATTGCATTACAGTAAGAGCCACATCTCCTGTTCCTGGAGGCATATCTATTAATAAATAATCTAATTCTTCCCACATTACATCTTTATAAAATTGCTTTATTGTATTACTTATTAAAGGTCCTTTCCATACAATTGGTTGACTTTCATCTTCTACTAAAAAATTTACTGACATTGTTTTTATATTTTCCTTAGTTATTATTGGATAAATATCTACACCATTTCTAGAAAATGCTCTTTGATCTTTCACACCCATAAGCCTTGGTATGCTTGGACCTGTTATATCTGCATCTAATATACCTACTTTATAACCTTTCTTGTTTAATGTTTTTGCAATTAATGATGTTATAGTAGATTTTCCTACTCCACCTTTTCCACTCATAACACCTATTATATTTTTTATTTTATTATTTGGATTATTTTCTATTGTACAAGTAGCTTGTTTATTACAATTATTTTTTGATGGACATGAGTTACAATTTGCCATTTTATTTTCCTCCGTAGATTATAAGCATTAGTCTATTATCTATAAATTTGTATATCATTAATATTTTAATAAATTCATTTTATAATTAGTTTATACCCAGAATTTCTTATTTTAATGTATTATCTTTAATAAATATTTGAATATATGTTAATTATCTATGGGTATATTATTAATGCTATTAAAATATATAAGGAGGACTATTATGAAAATATATACTAAGACAGGAGATAAGGGCAAAACTTCTCTGTATGATGGCACTAGAGTTGATAAAGATGATATAAGAGTTGAATCTTATGGCACTTTAGATGAACTTAACTCTTATATAGGACTTTGTACAAATTATGCTAAAGATGAAGATAAAGAGATTTTAAGAAATATACAGATAAAATTATTTGCTGTATCGGCTGAATTGGCGACTAAAGAAGAGGGAAAATATAAGACTCCCATAACTGATGATGATCTGGCATCTTTAGAAAAAATTATAGACTCTTACATTGAAAAGATTGATAAAATGGATGCTTTTATAGTTCCTGGAACTAGCTTAATATCAGCTAACTTACATATAGCTAGAACTATTTGTAGAAAAGCCGAGAGAAGGATTTTTTCTCTTAGCAAAATAGAAACTGTTAATCCATTTTTATTAAAATACATAAACAGACTTTCTGATGTAATTTATGCAATTGCTAGATATAATGAATCAGAATTAATATATATTAAATATTAAAAGTAAAGCTCCTTCTTAATTTAATTTTATTATTTTGAGAGGGGCTTTTAATATTTTTATAAATTAAGTTGGATTTTATGTAATTATTGGTTATCATAAAAATTACAGGATAAATTTGGAGGTGATACTTATGGAATCAATGTTTAATAATGATATAAAAAAAAGAAAAGAAAACATAGTAGAATATAATAAGAACGCTAATATAATTACGATTATAAAAATGTTCTTATTTATTTTAATATGCTATAGCATTTACAAAGTATATGTAAATCACTATCCTATAAAGTTAATATTAATCTCGATAGTGGAAATAATCCTTTTTATTATAGCATCTTTGGCTCATAAAACTACTTATGACCAAATACACAAAGAAGAAGGTATTATAAAAATCGATGAAGCTAATATAAAAAGAATTAATGGTCAATGGTCTGATTTCGATGATATCGGTGAAGAATTTATAGATTATGATCATAATTATGCAACAGATTTGGACATAGTAGGAAATAAATCCTTATTCCAGATGATTAATAGTACTGGTACATACTATGGAAGAAGACGATTTGTAGAAGATTTACTAAGTCCTAATTTTTCAGATAAAGATTTGAAGAAACGCCATGAAGCTATTACTGAGTTAAGTAAAGATTATAATTTTTGTGTTGAAACTGAATATGATTTTTCTTTAGTTGGTGTAGATGATGATTTTCCTAATTTAATCTCTCAACTTAAAGATAAAAATAGATTTATTAAAAATAGTTACTTAAAATTATTATTCAAAGTTTCAAGTATAATAACTTGTCTTGCTTTACTCTATTCACTATTAACTAAAAGCACTATAAGTTTTATTATTCTTAATTGTTTAATTATTTTCCAACTATTACTTTGGGTTCTAGGCTATTTAAAAGCAAACCATTATGTTGGAACTCTAAAGAAATTAGCACCAAAAATTAGTCGATATGACAATGTAATTGATAATATTACAAAAACGAAGTTTACTTGTGATAAATTGAATAAAATTGAAAAAGACTTAAAAACTGCTAAAACTGGCGTTAATCAATTATCAAGAATAGCTTCAAATATTAATCAACGTAATAATGGTGTAATGTGCATAATACTAAATACTCTATTACTTTGGGATTATAAAAACGCCATAGATTTGGATAATTGGAAGCAAGAATACTCTGATTTAGTTGAAAGTTGGTTTTATACTTTAGGGGAACTTGAAAGTTTAATAAGCTTTTCAAATTTACCAAGGGTTTGTAACAATGTGTCTCTGCCTACTTTTACTGAGAAAAATAATATTATTGAAACTATAAATATGGGACATCCTCTAATTAATAATGAAAAACGTGTTTGTAATGACTTTAAACTAGATAATAATATCTACATTATATCTGGGTCCAATATGTCTGGTAAGACTACTTTTATGAGAACTGTTGGTATCAATATGGTTCTTGCTCGTGCTGGAAGTTACGTGTGTGCAGATAGTATGTTATCTTCTAAAATGAAAATAATTACATCTATGCGTATAAGAGATGATTTAAACGAAGGTATTTCAACATTTTATGCTGAGTTAAAAAGAATAAAAAAAATAGTAGATCAATCTCATAATGACCCACATACATTATTTTTAATAGATGAGATTTTTAGAGGAACAAACTCTGTTGATAGACTTAAAGGGGCCGAGGGTGTTTTAAAAGAACTTTGCAAATCTCATGTTTCAGGAATGATCACAACTCACGATTTAGAAGTTTGTAATTTAGAAGATGAGAACCCTAATATAATGAACTATAGTTTTAATGAACATTATGTAGATGGTGATATTTACTTTGATTATAAGATCAAAAACGGAAGATCTTTAACTACAAACGCTGAGTATCTTTTAAGAAAAGTTGGTATTCTTACCTAAGTAAAAAATATTAAAGTTTATATAAATAACATTATATGATGATATTATACAAGGCATAAATTAAACAATTTATGCCTTGTATATATTTTTATTCTTTATCACTTTATTCTTAAATATACTTCTTTTAAGATTCATTCATATAACTATTTAGAACTTCATCTTCTTTTCCCGTTTTCATAACAAAATAATTAACTAAATATCCCATAACAATAACTCCAACAAAATCTATTAACAACCTATAAAATGTAAATTTATATCCTAAAGAACTTATTTCAAATAGAAGAGTTGAAATTTTTATAACACACCATGCATTCATAAAAATAATCACATTTGTAAACTTCACACCTTTTTTTAATAAGACAGCTGTAAAAGGAAATGCCGCGTACATTGGTCCTGCAGCAAAAGCTGCAAAAGTTATTGCTATAGCAATCCCCATAATTCCAGAATCGTCTCCCATATACTTCATCATTGATTCCCTAGATACCCACTCGTCCATTAATCCTAGAAGAATCATAATAGGTGGTAACACTGACAGCATCTGTAAAAAACTATCCTTTGTACTATTAAACGCCTTTATACCTGTGTTTCTCTCAAATATAATAACTAAAATGAGAGCAACAAGAAGAATAATAAAAAACTTATATCTATTTACAAAAAAATTAATTTTCTTTTTCACCCTAATATCACCCCCATAAAATAGGCAACTATAAGTGAAAATAGAAATGCAAAGAAATTTCTATAGAAAGCAGCTTTTTTTCCAATATATTTGGCTTCTAAAGAAAAAGTCATTATGCCTACAAATGTTAACGTTGATACTAAAGCCGCAACTTGTGCATAACCTGCTCCACTATTTAATAACGTATTTGCTGTTGAAAATGCTACAAAAGTGGGCACCATAACAGTTGATCCTACTATTGCGGAGAACAAAACTCCTAAAAACCCTGATTCATTTCCTATCCATCTTGAAATCGTGTTAGTATCAATAAATGCTAACATCAATCCTACAATTATTATTATTGATAAAAACTGTGGCATAATATTTTCTATAGATTTCCAAGCTTTAATTAAAGCACTTTTTGTTTTTTCTTTATTCTTAAAATATGAAATAAAGCACATTACAGCTGCCAATGTGTATAAAATATATGTCGTCATACAATCCCCCCTGATTTTATGCTTATATATTATTAATATATGAATAAATAATATTATGCTCTACTATAAATCCATTTTAGATAAATATGCTTTATAAAATTAACTTATTTAGTTGATTTGTACATCTTATAAAAAACTGGTATGTAAAGTATAAAAGACATTAGCATAAAAGCGCCACATACTACTATTAATAAATTTGCCCTTGAATCATTCATTGTTGGAAATAACATTAATATAAACATCACTATGTAAAGTATTGCTGTGCAAAGTTTTCCAAACCACTTTGCCCCATCTAATTTTTTACCTTTTCGAAGCATTATAATTCCCATAATTGCCATAAATCCTTCTTTTATTATAAATAATCCAACCAAATACCACATTAATTTATGTCTAAATGCTAAGGAAAACACAAGTGCTGCTTGGGTCAATTTATCTGCCATAGGATCTAGAAATTTTCCCAACTCAGTAATCATATTAAAATTTCTAGCTATGTAACCATCTAAAAAATCTGTTATTCCAGAAATAAATACTATACCTGCTACTATATAGTAGTCTCTAACTGATGTTGCATTATAGTAAATATATAAAAATACAGGTATTAAAATTATCCTAAAGTAGCCCATTATATTAGGAATTGAAAATACTTCTTTTCTCAAACTTTTCATATTACTCCCCTTCTCATAATTTTTGAAATATATTTTAATAATAGCTATTCTTTTATTTTATTTCACTCTAAATCCAAACACTCCTTTAATACTAATAAACTTATTGTAATTTTTTATCAAGTTTATTATATTGAATTTTAGGGTATTTTATATATTCAGTTATATTTATATAATAAAGGAGAATTTATATGTGTGACTTTGTTTCTCGTAATAAAGATTTGTTTAACGAGTTAGATAAATTTATATATTCAGTAAAAGATAATGAAAATAAGTTAATGACTACTTTACATTATGCTCAAAAACTTTTTGGTTATTTGCCGAAAGATATTCAAGTTTATATTGCTAAAAATTTAAACCTTCCTTTTGACCAAGTTAAGAATACTGTTAACTTTTATAGCTACTTTGTAACTGAACTTAAAGGTAAATATAAGATAAAAGTTTGTCTTGGAAATGCTTGTAGCAAAGATGATAGTTCTAGCATTCTTAATGAGTTTGAAAGATTAATTGGAATTAAACCTGGCGAAACTACTAAAGATATGAAATTTAGTTTAGAGTCAGGTGGATGTGTCGGTGTTTGTCGTAAAACTCCTATCGTTACTATAAATGGGCGAGTTTATGAAAGTGTTACTGTTGAAGATATACCGTCAATACTAGAAACCTGCATCTAAAAATATTATAATTGAAATTATGTGTTAACTGATTTATGGATAACACATAATTTTCAATTTATTAACTTAAACAATAGAATTGATTAAATCTCATGGTGACTATGCAGTTGCTTAAAATTAATTGATTTATAAATACATTCCCTAATATTTATTCCTTCTCTATTACATACAATTCTTCACAAATCATTTTTTACTTTTCTTATCCTTATACAATTTTTCTACTATTTTATAAAAAATTTAAAGTATTAAGTTGTTTACTCTGTCCCACTTTTATTAATTTTTCATAATATAAAGTATCTTGACACTTTTGGAGGATTAAAAATGGATTTTATAGACAGTATGATATCTGAAAGACTTGGCGATTTGTCTTTCTTTAACACAGCTACTAGATTGTACAAATTTGAAAAAATCAAGAAAATGACTAACGATGCAAAAATAAATAATCCCAATATGGAGCTTATTAATATGGGTGTAGGAGAGCCAGATAGGATCGCTGACTCTTCTATTGTTGATGTTTTGTGCAGGGAATCTCGCAAGAATGAAAATAGATTCTATGCAGACAATGGTATATTAGAATTTCAGGAAGCTGCTTGTAGATTTATGAAAAATGTATATCATATAGACAATTTAACTTGCGAAAATGTGATGCATGGAATAGGGTCAAAATCTATTTTAGCTATGATTCCCATAGGTTTTATTAATCCTAGCGATGTTTGTTTAATGACAGTTCCAGGTTATCCAATCATGGGCACTTATTCTAAGTTTTTGGGTGGGGAAGTCTATAATCTACCTCTTTGTGAAGAAAACAACTTCTTCCCTGATTTAGAAAATATTCCAAAAGATATTTTAAAAAGAGCTAAACTTCTTTATATTAATTATCCAAACAATCCAACTGGACAAATTGCAACTAAAGAATATTATGAATACTTAGTAGATTTCGGTAGAAAAAATCAAATTTTTATAGTTTCAGATTTAGCTTATGGCGCTTTAACTTACGATGATCATAAGCCTCTTAGTATTTTTAGCGTTGATGGTGCCATGGATGTTTGCTTAGAAATTCATTCTCTTTCTAAAAGCTTTAACATGACCGGTTTTAGAATGGCATTTGTCGTAGGCTCTCCTAAAACTATAAAACTTTACTCAACTATTAAAGGTCACACTGATTCTGGACAATTTATTCCTATTCAAAAAGCCGCCGCCTTTGCTCTTGATAATTACGAAAAATTCATCAATGAAAATATAGAAAGATACTCTAGACGTTTTGATTTACTAGTTGATATACTTAGAAAAGTCGGTTTTAAAGTTGAAAAACCTAAAGGTGGATTTTATGTTTATGTTCCTATTCCTAAAGGAGCTAGTGATGTAATTTTCAATACTGCAGAAGATGCATTTGCTTATATTTTAAATAATGCAATGATATCAACTGTTCCTTGGGATGATTGTGGTGCTTATTTAAGGCTTTCCGTTACTTACGAAGCTTATAGCGAAGATGCTGAAATGGCTCTTATGGATGAAATCTATAATAGACTAACTTCTCTTGATTTGAAGTTTTAATTTTGCTCAAAATAGAAATAAAAAATTAAGGTATTATTTAATGAGTATTTTAATATTCATCAAATAATACCTTTTAATTTCAAATCTATTTTAATAAGTGATTATTATTAATATTTATTATGTTCTTCATTTATTTCATTAAGCAATTCCTTATTTAAAAATTTCTCACAAAAACATATAAATAATTTAATTGGCAATGATATATACTTATCTTTATGAATAGCTATAAAAAGACTTCTTTCTATTTTACAATCTTTTAATCTAGAAATATTTAAATCACCTAGTTTCTCTTTCTGTATAACTGAAATATAAGGAATACAGCTGATTCCCATATTTAATTTTACATAATTTATAATAGCTTCTATATGGCTTAATTCCAAATAACTTTTATATTTTATATTTTGACTTTCTAAAAAGGCTTCAAAAGTTTCTCTTGTTCCACTTCCATCCTCTCTAAAAATAAATATATTATCTAAGAAATCTTCCTTTTCTAAATATTTTTTATTTTTCCAATCATGATCAATACCACTAATAAATACAAGTTCATCCTTACAAATTTCTTTTGATATTATTTCATGGTATGAAGTTTTGCTCTCTAAAAAAGCTATATCTATCTTATTATGTGAAATTAAATCTTCTATATTAGATTGACTATCTATAATAAGAGATATTTCAATATCAGGTAATTCTTCACTAAACTTTTTAATTACATAAGGCATTATATATATTCCTATACTAATACTTGCACCTATAATTATTTTCCCCTTATTTTCACTTACAGAATCTTTTATTGTATTAACTCCCTCTTCATATATGTTTAATATCCTTCTTGTATAGTTATAAAATACTTCGCCCTCATGTGTTAAAAAAAGTTTTTTCCCTATTCTATCGAAAAGTTTTGTATTAAGCTCAGCTTCAATCTCTGATATACATTGGCTTATTGACGGCTGGCTAATAAACATTTCCTTTGCAACTTTACTCATATTTAAACAACTAGCTGTTTCATAAAATATACTTAATTTCCTAATATTCATGATTTACTTCTCCTATGTAATATTCCTTTTATTTTGTTCATTATAGATAATAATTATTTTCATAAAAATTCACTTAAATTTTTAGATAACCTAACTACTTCATATTATCAAATATATATACAAAATAAAAGGAGTCCGATAGTTATTGGATCAGACTCCTTTTTTATAAAATAATCCTATTTATTCATTAATAATTTATTTTGATCTTTTACTTTCTTTATTGAAGTAAGTAGTAATGCATATCCTGTAAGTACACATACTATCATTACTATCCATCCTGTATTGAATCCAAAATTATCTACTATCATACCAAATAAAGTAGACCCAAATGCAAACCCTAAAGCAAATAATAAACTTATTGTTCCTAGTATTACGCTTGATTCTTTTTTACCAAATACATCTGTGGCCATAAATGCTGGTGCTGACATATATGAGTAAACATTTAATCCATATGCTATAGAGAATAAGAACGCTAAACCATGAACTTTACTTGATACTAATAATGCTATTATTGCTATTGTTGAAAGTACCATTGATATAGACATTGTTTTTATTGTTCCTATTTTATCAAATAATGCTCCTCCAGTTACATTTCCTATTAAACAGAATAATGCAAATACTGAACCTAGAGTTCCAACTAAAGTTGCACTCATTCCAAGCTCACCTGTAAAGTATGTTGCGTATTGAGTACTTAATGCTGATATTGCTATAGCTATTATTGCGTATCCTATTGAGAATATCCAGAAATATTTATTTTTAGTAGTTTCCTTAGCCCCTAAACCTTCAAATCCAGCAGCTTCTTCTACTACTTCATCATTTTCTTCTACTACTTCTACTTCACCAGTTTTAGGCATTCTTATGAATAATAATATTATTGGTAAACTACATAATATTGCTATAAGTCCAAACATTATATAACTGTAACTTGCACCTTTTGATGCTAACATCTGTGAAGTTATTTGTTGTAAAAATACGTTACCAATAGATCCTCCCGAGAAAGCTATTCCTAGAGCTTTACCTCTACCCTTTTTAGGGAACCAGTTATTTATTACATAAGGTACTCCAAGTCCTGAGAATAAAACACATCCTATTTGTGATACTGCTGATAATATATAAAATTGAGGTAATGTCTTAGCAAAACCAAATCCTAAAAATCCTAATGATGATAGCATTGTTCCTACTATAAATAATACTTTTATATTTACTTTACCAAATAATTTCCCTAAAAATGGCGAGAATGCTGCTGATGCCATTGCTCCAAATGTGAATATTAGTGAAAATCCTGCTAATGAAAATCCAAAGTCATTTATTACATAAGGTATAAATAAAGGTTGTATATTTTGTGCTACACCAAAAGGTATTGCCTGCATAAACATACAAATAAATACTATAAAATATTTTTTCTTGATACTGTTATCATTGATTGATACTGCATGATTCATAAATTGTCTCCTCCACTGCAAATTTTAATTTACAAACTTTTGTTTTCGCCATAGAAGAGTATACATTTATTATATCAATCTGTTAAATACTTATATTTTATATTACATATAGGTATTTACTTATATGTTTAACAACAGTATTATTTTTAAATACTATTTATAAATTCATCATATTCAATTTTCTTATTTTCTATATCCTTCTCTAGATTCTCTTTATCATTTTTTAAATTCATCAAGATAACATTAATATTTATCTCCAATTTGCAAATTTCGTCATAAGATTTACTTATTTGGCTATTAACAGAAATATCCGTAAATATATTATCGAAAAATATATCAAAAGTTTTCGTTGTTGTAGAAAAATTCAAACTAGGTATATTAATATCTTCCAATTCTTTATTGAAACTTGCTAATAAGTTTGATACCCTCTCAAATTGTCTTTGAGCTTCATCTATTTTTTGATGTTTTGCCATTGAAGAAATAAAATCTCCACCAAGTAAATCAAGTGTTCCCCAGCTTTTTGCAGACTGTAATATTTCTTTAGTATATCCAACTTCTTGATATAAGGCCTTACCCACACCTATAGACTCTTCTATTTCCTTCATTTCTTTTAAGTAATTATCTATTTCATTTTCCATATTTAGTAATCTATTTTTTTGATTTTCATTTCCATATATATTTATTAGAGATAACTTTGTGTCAAGTAACTCCTCATACCTTTTTTCACAATTTTCTAAGGAGCTTAATCTACTTTCTATTCTTAATTTGCTATCTTTCAATGAATTCAATCTAGATAAACAATCATCATACTTAAGTTTTGCCATCAAGTATTCCTTTTCTTCTTTTTCTAATTTCTCTTCCTTATTTCTCATAAGTGTACTCATAATACTAGATAAGGATAGCTTTTTTAGCTTTTCTACATCATTTAGTTCTTTATTAAGCATTTCCTCTAAATCCCTTAGTTCACACTCATGCATCTGTAAATTTTCATCTAAATCAGCAAGTTTCTTTTCTAATACTTTTTTCTCTGCAACCTGCTCTTTTATTTGATTTATCCTTATATTTATATCTCTTAACATAAAATGCCCCCTTAAATATATTGAATATATTATATACTATTTTTAACCATATAATATTTTTATTATTTATTTCCAAAATAAAATCACCCTTTCTAATAAATAGATTGGGTGATTATAATTTATATTACATATTCAAACACTGAGATAAAATGACATAGACTTCCTAGAAGTATAAATATATGAAATATCTCATGAAATCCTAATTTGTTAAATTTAAGTGCAGGTGGTTTAAGGGCATATATTACTGCTCCTATGGTATAGAATACCCCACCTAGAAGTAATAAGAATATTCCTCCAAATGGTATAGAGATATAAAGTGGCTTTATTATGAATACTGATATCCACCCCATACCTACATAAATACAAGTAGATATCCATCTAGGACATTTAAACCAAATCATTTTAAATAAAACACCACAAACTGCTATAGTAGCAACAACAGTAAATAAAATCCATCCTTTATTTTCTTTCAATGCTATTAAGCAAAATGGAGTATAAGATCCTGCTATAAGTATAAAAATCATTGAATGATCTAATTTTCTTAAGAATGCAATTACTTTATCCGATGCCATTACTAAATGATATGTAGCCGATGCAGCATAAAGCAAAATCATACTCATTCCAAATACAATTACCGCTGTTAAATCTACGGCAGATGCACTTGTTAATGTAGTTTTTATTACCAATGCTAAGAGACCTACAAAAGAAAGAATAGCACCACCTAAATGAGTAAATCCATTAATAGGTTCCCTAATATATGTTCCCATGAAATACCTCCTTATTTTTTATCGGTCAATTGACCGATTATATTTTGATTTTAACTTTAATAACAAAAAAAGTCAACTCAGTAAATAAGTTTTAACACACTTTTAACCACTTTATTTATATATCTTTTACAATATTATTAGCCCATTTTTTAGACAGGGCTCTTGGTAAACCAAATATAAACTTAGCAATTTCTTCTGTATAAGTAAGTGCTACTAATATATATATAGGTGTTCCTTTGTAAGCTGCAAAAAATGTTAATGGTAAAGAAACTATCCACATGCAACCCATCTCTAAGAATAGAGCAAACTTAGTATCTCCACCACTTCTAAGTACCCCAATTATTATAAATGTGTTAAAAGTCTTAAGTGCCATAAGCACCCCCATTATCCAAAATATCTTTTCTATATCTGGAGCTAAACCTTTTGATACACTAAATATTTTTATAAGTAAAGGTATTGATGTAATTAATAATACTCCAAATATAGCCCCTACTATAGTTACTAAAATAGAAAACTTCTTACAATATTTAATAGCCTTCTTTATATTATCTGCTCCTAGCTCATTTCCTATCATTATAGAAGAGCCAATAGCTATACACACAGAAGTCATTATAAAGAAATTTCCTGTACTAGATGCTATCTGGCTAGCTGCTATAGCTGAAGTACCAGCTCTTGAGTAAGCTACCGCATATAGCACTGTTCCAAATGCCCAGAATGTATCATTTAAAAATGTCGGCGTACTCTTGGATATATATACTTTTACTAAATCCTTATTTATTAATTTTACATCTTTAAATGTAAATCTAAGTTCATAATCATTTTTTATAAAATAAACATAACTTATTAATAATACTAACTCTATTATTCTTGATATTACTGTAGCAAGTGCTGCACCACTTGCACCTAATTGGGGCATTCCAAATTTTCCAAATATAAATATATAATTTAAAATAATATTTATACCAAGTGATATTGAACTACATATCATCCCTAGTTTAGGGTTTCTAATACTTCTAGAGCCCATGCTAAATACATTACTAATTGCTATTATTGGATAACAAAATCCTATTATTAAAAAATAATCAACTGCAATATTTACAACACTTTTATCATTAGAAAAGAAATTAATTATAAATTTAGGTGCTAAAATAGCTATTAGAGAAAATACTATCCCTAAAATTACAGCCGATATTATGCTTAGTGCAGTTACTTTTCTTATATTTTCTTTGTCATTTTTACCAAAAAACTGAGCAATAAATAAACCTGCTCCACCTATAATTCCCGATAAGGCCATATTGTATAAAAAGAAATATTGATTAGCTATACCAATAGCTGCTACTGATATCTCTCCCAATCCACCAACCATAATAGTATCTACCATATTTATCAAAGTTGATAATAAATTTTGAATTATTATTGGCACGCATAATGTAAGTAACGTCTTATAGAATATCTTATTTTCTTTGTCTAGTTTTAATATATTTTGCAAATTTTCACCTCATTCTTTTCTGCTTATCACTTCTATATTTATAAATGTACTCATTAATCATACCATATTTTTATATAAATTTATAATTCTTTCCTTAATACTAAAAAAGGTATTTCATTATTGAAATACCTTTGATTTATTATTATGTTTTTATATATATATTATCTCAACACCAGCAAAGCTAGCACTTCCTACTATAGTCAAAATGTTATCTAAAGTTCCCATATTTCTGTTTTTTTCATCTACACCTGCAAAGGACGTACTCACTCTATTTTCTACAGTCCAAGTTTTAGGTATATATAATTCTACTCCAGAAAATGATGCATCTATTCTAACTATACCACGTCCATTGTTAAGTTTTGCATTATCAAAATACACTTTCATAGAACCAAAACTACAATCTAAATCAGCTTGTTCAAATTTATCTGAATTAATATATTTTATACTTCCTCCAAAACTAGTATCCAACTTTATATGTCCCGCATCTTCTACATTAATAGTTTCATACTCATCATATTTCCAGTTGTGATTATGATGATTCCATCTAGATCCTTTATAGAAAATCATTGAAAGACCAAAGCTTCCAAGGGCTGCTGCTATTAATACAGTCCATGGTGTAATTGCTGTAATGCCCAATTGATCATCAAATATAATACAAATAAACGCTATTGGAAATAATATTCCAGCAAAACTTCTATTAAGTATACTTTTTATCATAATCCCTATAAGAAATACGGTTAATAATATACTAAATACATTTACATGAGCAAAATAACCAAGTTTGTTGACTATTAAGGCTATACTTCCTAATACAAGTAAGATACCCCAGAAAATTCTCTCTTTTTTCATTTTATCTCCTCTTTTCTAATAACTTAAATTTCAGTGGTTTATAATAATGTCTTGAAACATACACTTGTTTATGTGTATTTTGAAATTCCACGATACTGGATGATGTTAGGTTTCGTGTTATGGAGTAAATGTGATTTATATTTAATATAGTGGATTTTGAAACCCTCATAAAATTATTTGGTAAAATATCTTCCAATTCATAAAGCTTGTACTTAACTTGATAAATATTGTCTACTGTATGAGCACTAATAGTTGCATCTTCTGTTTCGAAAAACAATATTTCTGATAATGAAATATAATACTCCACATTATCTTTATAAAAAGTTATTTGGACCTTTTGAGATATAATCTCTGTTATAGCTTTTTGAATATTATTCACTTCTTCATTTAATTGACTACACCTAATAATTACTTCATCTTCTTCTATTCTTTCATCAACTTCGATTCGTATTTTCATATCTTCACTCTCCACATTATCAATTATAGTCATTAGAGTTTTTTTGTAAACTAAATTAGAGTAAGTGGTTAATTTCTCATTGTAAGAGGTAAATTTTTAATTATTAGTTGCTATACTTCTAAATAATATTTTCTATTTCTGATATTTTAACTGGTCTATTTTCTTTTAATGACTATTCCTAAATATAAAACTAAAAGGCTGTATTGCACCTTTTATTAAGTGCAATACAGCCTTCTAAATTATTATTATATTTTATGTTGATTAAGCTTGTTTTCCAAAGTGTCTTTCTAATAATCCTAAGAATGCTTTACCATGTCTAGCTTCATCTTTACACATTTCATGAACTGTATCATGTATAGCATCTAATCCTAATTCTTTAGCTCTCTTAGCTATTTTTAATTTTCCTTCAGTAGCTCCGTATTCAGCTTCAACTCTTGCTTCTAAGTTAGCTTTAGTATCAGCAACAACTACTTCTCCTAATAATTCTGCGAATTTAGCAGCATGTTCTGCTTCTTCGAAAGCTATTCTTTTGTAAGCTTCTGCAACTTCTGGGAATCCTTCTCTATCCGCTTGTCTTGACATAGCTAAGTACATTCCTACTTCTGTACATTCTCCAACAAAGTTAGCTCTTAATCCTTCTAAAACTTCTTCGTCTACTCCTTGAGCTGAACCTATTCTGTGCTCATCAGCCCATACCATTTCACCTTTCATTTCTTCGAACTTGTCAGCTCCTACTTTACAAACTGGACATTGCTCTGGAGCAGTTTCTCCTTCATATATATATCCACATACTGTACAAACAAATTTTTTCATTTTTATATTCCTCCCTAATATTTTATATAATCTAATTATTGTATACTGTTTAAGTTTAAATTTTAATTATGATATATTAATACCACATATTCTTCTCTTTAAACAATTTTTCTAAAAATTTTTTATTTTTTTATCCTTTTGTAATTTTAACATAAAATTTTCTATTTCGTGGTCCATCAAACTCGCAAAAATATACATCTTGCCAGCATCCTAAAATGGGTTCCCCCTTATGAATAATAAGTGTTTGTGATGCACCCATCGTAGAGGATTTCATATGTGCATGAGAATTTCCTTCAAAGTGTGTATAATTATTATCATTTGTTGGATATACTTTTTCGAAACCATAAATTAGATCCCTTACCACATCTGGGTCTGCATTTTCATTTATTGTTATTCCTGCTGTTGTGTGTGGACAAAATACTACAACTATTCCCTCTTGTATTTTACTTTTTTTAATATCTTCTTTTATGATAGGTGTAATATCTATCATTGTTTGTGATTTTTCAATTGCTAATGAGTGTTCATATAAATTGTTCAAATAATTTCCTCCTTGAATTATATGTTTATGTATTAACTAATACAAATATGTAATAATTACATTAAATTAATATTTATTAAAAGTAAATACCACCCTGATTATCGTCAAGGTGGCATATTTATAATAAATTTTATTGTTTTAAATATTATTCAGCAGTAGAAGTTTCATCTTCTTCTATTTCTTCACTATTATTAGAAGATAAGTAAACTACTCTAGCAATTATTGTATCTTCATTTATATCTGATTTCAAAGTTGTTGGAATCGCCAAGTCTTCTGTTAATACTGTATCTCCATAATTTAATTGTGATACGTCTATTTTTAAGCTTTCTGGAATATCACCTGGATGTCCTTGTAATTGTACTTCTGATACTATTGTTTCTAATAGTAAACCTTTTGATTCCAATAAGCCCTGTCCACTATAAGTAACTGGAACTTTTAATTTAACAGAATCACCTTTTCTTACGTATTGGAAATCTAAATGTATTATTTCCCCAAAAGTATTTCTTTGAACTTCTTTTAATACACATTTTTCAGTAGTTCCATTAAGATTTAATGATAAAACTGAGTTTTTTGGACTAGACAATAATTTTAGCATTTCTTTTTTAGTTATTTTACAACTTATAGAGTTGTCCAGAGATTCTCCATATATTATACATGGTACTTCTCCTTTCATTCTAACCTTCTTACCTTTTTCAAACCTTTCATCAATATTAAATACTAAATTTTGCATAAAATCCCTTCTTTACATATATTTTTTATTTTACAAGAAAATTATAGCACTCTTTTACTAATAAATTATTACGACTTTGTAATTTTTATTAGAATTCTAATCTTGCAAAATACTTTTCAATTAATTCATTATTAACAACTTAACACAAATCTAAACTTGAAATAAAAATTTATCATTGTCTCTACATCAATAGAAAAATTATTATTAGGCTTGTATTTAATACAACGCACTTTATATAATAATACATATAGAAAACTATATTTTTAAAGGAGATTATAATGTATTTATCAAAATTTACAGACTATAGCCTTCGAATACTAATGTATCTAGGTAATCATCCTGATGATCTTTCTACTGTTGATGAACTATCATCTATTTTAGGTTTATCAACTCATCATACAAAGAAGATTGTATATAAATTATCTAAAAACAATTATATCTCGTCTTCAAAAGGAAGAAACGGTGGTATCAAACTTGGTATGAATCCTAAGGATATTAATTTAGGTAAACTTATTGAAGTAACTGAAGATAATTTAAATATTCTTGAATGTTTTTCTCCTGAAGATAATACTTGCTCTATTAATAATTCATGCAAATTAAAACCTATTATAAGTGATGCTCTTAATTCATTTATACTTAAGCTAAGAGAGTACACTTTGGAAGATATACTTTAAAAGGATGGATTACCTATTGGCTGTCCATCCTTAACCATCATTTCATAGGCCTTAGCCTTTGCACAATTAACAATCATCATATTTCGTTCATCATTTTTATCAATTTCTAATTGTTTTTTTATATCTGGATAATTTTCCATAGCTTTTTCACTTACAATATTCCCCATACCTTGACCGAAAATCCCACACCCAACACCTATACAAATATATGGTAATGTTTGCATAATATCTTGTGGATTAGATATAGTTTTTATAATAAATAAACCGAATCCAAGTAGCAATATACCTATTATAACAAAACAATAATCCTTCCAACTCTTTTTCATAATTACACCTCCTTATTAAATATAAAAATTATTTCTCCTCTTCATAGATAAATATTTCTTCAATTTGCATATTAAAATATCGCCCTATTTTAAAAGCAAGAATAATTGAAGGATTATATCTCCCTTTTTTATTAATTATCATAGTTTTAATATTAGTCTCTAGTTACAGATATTTTTAAATTTACTCATCAATTATATAAAAAATTTATAGTAAGCATTTACTTATAATTATTTTCAATTGGATTATATTTTCCTAGCAATTTATACTATTATTGCTATAAATAAACAAATTTTTGGAGGTTTTATTATGAATATAAAGAAGGAAGTAAGTGTAAGTAAAATAACTAAAGATGCTGAAGAATTATTCCGTGGCGGATTTTTCTGTTCTGAAGCTGTAGTAAGCGCAATCCGTTCTAACTTTGAGTTAGATATTCCAGAAGAAGTTATATCAATGGCTTCTGGATTTCCAGTTGGTATAGGTCGTTCTAAATGTTTATGTGGAGCTGTTTCTGGGGGAGTTATGGCTTTAGGTATATTCTTTGGACGTACTAAGCAAGGTGATCCAAAAGTAGAAAAAAACTTAGAATTATCAAAAGAGTTACATGATTGGTTCAAAGTTGCTAATGGGAAAAATGCTCTATGTTGTCGTATCCTTACAAAAGAATTTGATATGGGTGTAGGTGCTCACAAAGAACAGTGTATCCATTTTACAGGATTGGTTGCAGGAAAAGTAGCCGAAATAGTAATAAGAGAACTTAACTTAGTTAATACTGATGTTTTAGAGCATGCATAGGAGTCGAAAAATGATAAAAAAAATACCACTTCCAATAGCTGGAGTAATGCTTGGATTTGCAGCTTTAGGTAATCTGCTTCAAAGTTACTCTGAGCCCATTAGACTAGTGTGCGGTCTTATTTGTGCAATACTAGGATTGTTATTAATATTTAAGTGTATTTTATATCCTTCTATGATAAAAGAAGATATGAAAAATCCAATTATGGCTAGTGTATCTGGTACTTTCCCTATGGCTTTAATGCTTTTATCTACTTATATAAAGCCTTACATTGGAACTAGCGCTATTTATATTTGGTACTTTGCAATAGCATTACATATTGCTTTAATTATATATTTTACAAAACAATTTATATTTAATTTTGATATAAAAAAAGTATTTACTAGTTATTACATAGTTTATGTAGGAATTGCTGTTGCCAGTGTTTCAGCTCCAGTATTTGAAAAAACAAATATAGGAACAATGACCTTCTGGTTTGGTTTTATTTCTTGTTTAATTCTACTTGTAGTAGTCACAAATAGATACATAAAATATAAAGAAGTCCCACCACCAGCACAACCACTATTTTGTATATATGCTGCTCCGGTTAGTCTTTGTCTTGCTGGATATATTCAATCAGTTCAACCAAAATCAGTAGCGATGATTGGATTTTTAGCAGTTTTATCATTAGTAATTTATATAGTAGTATTATTCCAATTACCTAAATATTTAAAAATGCCTTTCTTCCCAAGTTATGCTGCTTTTACATTCCCATTTGTTATAAGCGCAATTGGAATGAAAATGACTATGGCTTGTTTAGGTAATATGGGTTATTCCATACCATTTATAAGTTATCTTGTTATACTTCAAACACTTATAGCTACTATACTTGTAGTTTATACATTGGTAAGGTTTTTAATGTTTATTATACCTGTTGAAAAGAAAAGTAAATTAACTACTGAATAATAAATAGGGTATATCCATGAGGATATACCCTATTTGTCATCTATCTTTTAAATTATTTTATCTCAAATATATTTATAACATCGGTTGCTGATTATTCATAGAATATCCATCATCTCTAACATCGTTCATATCTATAACTTCTTCTTTTACTTCTACCTTACTTAGTTTTTTAACTGCTCCATAAGGTTGATGAACCGAAAGTTTATCTCCTCTTCCTGAGATAACCCATAAAATTTTGTACCCTCTTGGTACTACTTTTAGTCTTTCTTCACCTTTCCCATCAGTAAAATACACAAGTAGATTTAACTTTTTATTATTAGCATATTCAAAAACTGGTGTAAAAGCAGTTCCACCACCTGTTGCAATTCTATCTTTTACATCTTTTACAGATTTTACTTTATATGCACGTCTTATTTCTTTGTCACATTCTATTATAGTAATCTCTTGGTTGTAATTTTTCACTATACTAAGAACTTCTTTAATTGCTTGTTTAAATTCTTCATCACTAATACTACCACTTATATCAATAGCTACAGCAATTTCTGCCTTGTGACCTCTAAGCTCTCCTCTAAGATCTAGTCTATTTGGCTGTCTTCTATTTCTTCTTGTTATAGTCTTCTTTTTATTCGCTTCCACAGTTCCCATTAATTTTTTCAAATACAAGTTCCATGGAAGTTCTCCCTTACTATTTTTAAGAGATTTTATCATTCCTTCTAAGTAAACAGGAACGCTTCCTTTTTGTGAATTATCAGCTATTTTTTCTGTAAATTCTCTTAATGTTTTTTCATCTATTTCATCAGACTCATCCCAAGAGTCATGAGTTTTTTCTATATCAAACTCCATTGCAACATTTTCATTGCTATCTATTTCTTCGCCTTCATCATTTTCTTCTTGTAAATCTAACTCTGTTTGAATTTTTTCTAAATAATATTCAAATGTTCTATAAGCATCTAACTTTAAGTTATATTTATTATTTATATACTCAAGCGTAATTGCATATGGTGGCAAATAATCTAAATGTTGATTTACAACCACATCCATTGCCATGTTAATTGCCAGAATACTATATTTATACTTTAAGTCTTTACCTCTTATTAAATGTTGAGACACTATATGAAGAATTTCATGTTTAATTGTTGTCTCCATCTGCTTCATATTAAGTTCTAGAAATATGATTGGATTAAAATAAATTACATATTTAGCACCTTTGAAATTAACAGATGTTGCACTTGTCATATCAAATCTTATTACTTTTTCCATTTGGAATAAAAAATATCCATAGAAATTATCTTTATCTTCCATTAAACTTAGGTTTACCTTGTCAACAAAAGTAAAAAATTCTCTATTGTATTCTTCTTCCATTTGTACCTCATATTTTTCACCCTTTCGATATGCCTTCAACATTTCTGTTACATTGGCTACCTCCATTGCTTTTTCATAAAGGTACTTTCTTTCTTTTTCAAAATAAGTTTCCATAATTAGCTCCTTATTGAACTATAAGCTTGAAAATATACATCTACAAAACTTTCATTTTCAATAGCTTTTTTATATACCTCATTATAACTAATTTTCATATCCTTCATAATTCCAACTATTAAGTCTATTGGATATTGACCTAAAAATTCAACAAATCTATTTACAAGGAAGATTGAATTTTCATCTTCATTTATTTTATTTTCTAATGTTTTCAATATATTCATTGCACTTATATAAAGTCTTGTATGACTTTCATTTTTTATTGTTTCAATCACATCTTCATTTAAACTTTCTCCAGAGAAAACATCATCGAAAGATATTAGTGGACTGTGATTTGACTCTACAAAGCTTACAAATTCTTCTGCAATTACTTTTCCCACATTTCCTTTTATAACATTTACAAATACTGATCTTGGTATAGTATCTTGTTGTTCTTTGTACATTTTATAAGTTTTAGAAACCCTCTCATAACTTCTTGGAGTCGCTCTTACATCTTCATCGTTTATTTTGTGTAAATATTCTGGGAATGTTGATATAAACTCTATAACTTTAGGTTCTATACCTGCATCTATTGCCCATTTTATCCATTGATTATAATCTGGCTCCATGTTTAACCAAACAAATCTGTTTTCTTGAGCAGCATCCATATCTACAACTTGATAATCAAAATCTGATCCGTATTTACTTGATGGATTCATAGCCGCTAATATTTTCACATTACTTGGTAATTTGTATCCATTTATTTCTCTATTTAAAATTAAGTTCATAAGCTCTTGTTGAACTGTATGCTCACAACGGTTTATCTCATCTATAAATAAAAGAACACTTCTTCCAGCATTTATTTCTTCATCAATTTCTCTTAATTTATTGTGAACAGCATAAATTGTAGTTTTCTTTTCAATTTTATTGCCATTAGCATCTATACTTTCATAGGAATCGACTGTTGGAAGACCACCAATTTCACCTTCTTTAAGAAGATTTCCATCGATAGTTATTAAAGTCCAGTTGTTATTCTTAGCAAGCTTTTTAGCCAAAGCCGTTTTTCCTATTCCACTTTCTCCTACTACTAAAGGAACTTCTTCAGTAGATAATACTAACTCAACGCTTTTTAATGTATCTATAAAATTCATTGTCTCTCTCTCCTACATTATTTTTAACTTTTCATCTACAGCTATTTTTTTCGCTTTTTTACTTCCATATTTATAAATAAACAAAATCTTGTCCATTGTAAAAGTCTCACTATTTCTGTCTATAACCGTACAATTTAAAAAGTCTCTCACGTATTTTTCCTCAACATTCTCATTAGATAAAACTGATTTCAATATATCTTGCAATTCTTCTAGTTTTATTTCCTTATATATATATCTAGGAATATGTTTGATAACTAAGATATTTACCTTCAAGAATTCCATTATTTTATGTTTATCTATATCATGAATAAGCCTTATAGCTGATTCGTTACTCTTAATAGCCACTAACTGAGTATTAAAACTTGGTGACTTAATATATCTTAGTGCATCATAACTAATTTTAACTGATTCCTCTTGTACTTTTTCTGATGGATTTTGTATATATTTAATCGAATCATAATTCTTTCTTATTGCTAATATTTGTAATTCTTCATTAGGATTTTTTACATATTGAATCGCCCATCCCGACTTATCTATCGCTAATCTTATTACTTTATCACTTGGTTTTTTTATATAATCTAAAATACTCCATCCTTCACTTACAGCCTTAATCATCATTTCTTCAGTTGGATTATCTATATATTGAATTGCTCTAACATTATTTTCTATAGCCAATTCTTCCATTTCTTTTGTTGGATTCTTTATACTTTTTAATAAAAGCCCGTTTTTCTCTAGAGCTAATATCTTCATTTCGTCTGTTGGATTATTTATAGTTGTTATAATAGAAGGATTTCTCTTTATCATCTCAATAAGTCTTGATTCTTCCATATTGTACCTCCCTATCTATTATCATTTTTTAGTTTATAAAATTATAATTACTTTTCATTATAATTTATATACTTTTAAATTCAATTTAAACAGTATAATTATGGAAATAAATAGAAAAAATGACTGTAATTCAATCTTATTCTAATATAATTAAAATTTGACCAATCAATTTAACATATTAATAGTAAAATTCATATTTTAAAATAAATCTAAAATTAAGAGGTCAAAATTATGGATAATATATTTGGATATAAAGTTTATGATTCTAACTATCCTCAGATGAAAATTATTGAAACGCCTAAGTTTATATTTAGACCGGCGACTTTAAGTGATGTACCTGATATTTATGAATATCTTAGTCAAGAAAAAGTAGTAAAGTATCTGCCCTTTAAGGTGCATAAAACTATGAATGATACAAAAAGATTTGTTCAATTATTTTTTATTAATAATTATAAACAAGGGAAAGTAGGAAATTATGTAGCCTACCATAAAGGTGATAAAAAGGTAATTGGAAATGGAGGCATTAATAATGTTAGACCTGGAGCTAAAGAAGGGGAAATAGCCATATGTGTAAATCCAAAATACTGGGGTAATAATCTTGCAACAGAGTTATCAATAGTAACACTTATCACTGGTTTTGAATTAATGAATTTAAATAAACTAGTTGTCTTGACTTATTCAGAAAATAAATATACTCCTAAAACCCTAGATAACTTAAGATTCCATTACATTAAAACATATAAACCAAGAAAAAATATACCTGTATCTCATAGATTTGAGCTTACAAAGGCTAATTATTTAGAATTAAAAAAAGAATATTTGCCAAACTTAGTAAAGAAGTTTTCTTAAGATTATTTAAAGAGAATTTATCATAATATTTCATATTATAATAATATTAAAGGGGGAATAAGTGTCATGCTTGCTTATTATATAAATTTAATATTATTTTTCATATCACTATTTACACTAATCTACTTCACATACAAACCAAAGAAAAATTATGCATTTATTTTTAAAACGATTACTAGTATTCTATTTATTTCTGCAGGATTAATATCTTATATAAAATCATCAGGTGATTATTATTACTTCGCATTACTAATCATAGGTCTTTTTTTCTCTTTATTTGGAGATATGTTCCTTGCGCTTAAGGTGAATCATGATGATGGTTCATTAAACAAATACTTTCTCTATGGACTTGTTAGTTTTTCGCTAACTCATGTGTTATATGTATTAGCCTTTTCTCATTTAGGTTCATTTAATATTCTAGATTTAATAGTAGCTTTAATTTTAGCATTTATCGCTATATCAATTTTAAAATCTAACAATAATATAGACTTTAAAGATATGTTTTTACCTGCAAGTATGTATGCTTTCATCATTTGTTTGATGACTTTTGAGTCTATAAAATTATTACTTTTATTTAATTTAAACACGGCAACATGCTTACTTTTAATTGGTGCATTATTATTCATATTATCTGATCTAGTCTTATCTTTTATTTTATTTAATAGCAATCCTAAAAAATTTTTATCTGCTATAAATTTAATTACTTATTACACTGGTCAGATTCTAATTGCTTCTACTTTATTATTCTTTTAATAAATTTGAACATAATAAGGGGTATATTCTTTAACAATATACCCCTAACCTTATCTTAATATATATTTTACACTATTAGTCCATTAAGTTATATTCCTCATATAAAGGGTATTTTTCCGTAAGTCCAACAACTAACGCTCTAGCCTTCTCCTCTAAATCATAAGTTAAACATAAATCTATTGCTTCTGCTATAACTTCCATGTCTTCCTCTTTCATTCCTCTTGTTGTAACTGCTGCAGTACCTACTCTTATTCCACTAGTCACATTTGCACCATTTGGATCAAAAGGAATTGCATTTTTGTTTGTAGTTATATAAGCTTCATCCAGTCTTTTTTCAGCTTCTTTTCCTGTAATATTTTTATTAGTTAAATCTAATAATATTAAGTGATTATCTGTGCCTCCAGTTAATAGTCTAAAGTCTCTTTTCATAAGTTCTTCAGCTAATTTCTTACAGTTTTTCACAACTTGATTTTGATATTCTTTAAATTCATCACTTAAAGCTTCCTTAAAACAAACAGCTTTTGAAGCAATTATGTGTTCTAACGGTCCTCCCTGAGTTCCTGGGAATATAGCCTTATCTATGGCTTTAGCATACTTTTCTTTACAAAGAATTATACCTCCACGCGGTCCTCTTAAAGTCTTATGTGTTGTGCTTGTTACAAAATCAGCTACCTCACATGGATTTTCATGCAAACCAGCTGCCACAAGACCTGCAATATGAGCCATATCAACCATTAGCAATGCTCCAACCTCATCAGCTATTTCCCTAAATTTCTTAAAATTAATTGCCCTAGGATAAGCACTTGCACCTGCTACAATTAACTTAGGTTTTACTTCATGAGCAATTTTTCTTACATCATCATAATCAATAAATCCATCTTTAGTTACTCCATATTCATGAAATTCAAAATACTGTCCAGATATATTAGCTGGAGAACCATGAGTTAAATGCCCACCTTGTGATAAATTCATTCCCATTACTTTGTCTCCTGGTTTTAACATGGCAAAATAAACTGCTATATTCGCATTTGCTCCAGAGTGAGGTTGTACATTTGCATGTTCTGCACCAAAGATTTTCTTCATCCTTTCTATGGCCAAGGTCTCCACTTCATCAATATGTACACATCCTCCATAATATCTGTTACCGGAGTATCCTTCTGCATATTTATTAGTCAAGTGACTTCCCATAGTTTCCATAACTGCCATTGATACTATATTTTCTGATGCTATCAACTCTATATTTCTTTGCTGTCTAAGCAATTCTCTCTTCATACTGTTATAAACTTCCACGTCAACTTGTTTTAAATTTTCAAACATTATCTTCATCCTTTCATTTATAACCTTTTGTTGATAAATTATCAATCTGCAAGTTCCCCTACTATAAATATATTATTATTTTCACATAATATAATAGATAAAATTAAATAAAAAATTCGCTTCGCCTGAGCAACGTGTCGGCGAAACACTTCATGTCGCTAAAATTGAGAAACATATCGTCAACGATTTATCCTTGTTATCGCTTCGGATAAATCCGTTACTCAAACGAGATGCCTTCGTTACCACTTCAGGCAACGACCTTGCTCAAAATTTACACTTATTAATATACTATGCTAACAAATCTACTTTATTTAATCTCCAGTTTCCAAGGCCCTTCTATGATATAAGCATATCCTCTTATCTCAAACTTTGGTTTCACATGTTCTTTATTATCTTTATTCGAGAATTCTAAGTTAATTTCTTTATAAATTCCATCTTCTGATAATTGTTGGCTTGTTCCTGATAAATTCATAGGATTATATGTGCTTATCATACCTTTAATTAATTCAATCAATGATATATCAGGCTGAATATCTACTCCCTTTATTTTTATAGCTGATGTTTCATTGTCAGGATAATCAAAAGTTAATTTATAATTATTTGTTTCTTTACCATCTACCCTTTTTACGCTTTTTAATAAAACTTTTGAACTTTCTTTAGTTAAATAATTACTTTTATCTTCTATGTCTATAAGTTTATTAATACTTTTTTCTTCATTAATATTTAAGTCAGGCAAAGTTATCACCTCACCTTTTAAATCATTCGAACAAACATTTAATTCATTTATTTCTATAATAAATGGTTTTTGTAAACCTTCTGTATTAAACTTAATTTTACTTCCATCGCTATTTTCTACTGCTTCTGCTTTTACTTTTTTACCTTTTACATCAGTTAAAAATATGTTTACTTTATTATTTTCAAAATTGTAATCACCAAAACTATCTATTTCAAAATTCATATTTTCTTTAGTAGAAATTGCTATTAAATCTGCATATAGCATATTCTTTTCTTCTTTTGTCATAGCACTTATAGTAACATTATTATTTGTGGAGTTAGGCAAGTTTCTATTATACTCTTCTACAGAAGTTGCTTCACTTGGAGTTATCTCAAAATTAATTGTAGTCTCCTTTCCTGATTTATCTTTTAGTATCACAGAATATTCAACTTTGTCTCCTTCTTTGTATTCACAAGGCCTACCAATGCTAGTAGTCCAATCACTTCCCCTATTTTCTGAGCTTTCATAATCATCTTCTAATATATCTTTTCCATTTATTCTTACTTCTCTTTTTATATACTCATAATTCACATTACATCCTTCTTCTAATGCCTGGAACTCTTCTTCTTCTGGATTTATAATAAAACTTGTCAATGTAATCTCCCCATTATTAAACTTTTTAGTTATTGGCTCACTTAAAGTATAAATTGGTGTTTCACTTTTTATTATTCTTCCACTTGATGGCTCATATTTATGTAGTTGGCTTGCTATTGCTATAACTGCAGTAGTTCCAAGAAACGCGACTAAAACTATGGAAGCTATAAAGCGTGATAAACTTTTAATTTTATATTTCTTAATATTTTGATTTCCTATTTTTTCGTAAGTTTTTTCTTTTATTTTCTCTATATCTCCAGAGCTTAAATTTTCTTCTTCTCCAATATTTTCAAAGTCAAAATCTAACTTCTCTAGGTTTTCCATATTATCAATTAAATCATATATATCTTTATCAAAATTATTTTTGTCCTTCATTTATCTTTCCTCCTTCTAAAACAGCTTTTATTTTTAGTCTACATCTATATAGTCTATTTTCCACGGATGCTCTCGTAGTTTTGTACTTTTTAGCTATATCATCTATTTTGTAATACATAAAATATCTTAAATAAAAATAAGTTTTATCTGGTTCTTTAAAGCTATTTATAATTTTTATAATTTCTGAATTACATTCTTTATCCATTACTATATCTTCAGTAGTAGTTGCCGTATTTGAAATATTTTCTCGTAAAATTTCCACTTGAATACATTTTTTATCAAGTTTTCTCTTATAATCTAATGCTTTATACTTTGTCTTCATAAATATAAAAGTACTAAACTCCCCACGCTTTTCATCGTATTGTTCAATATCATTCCATATAGCAAAGAATACATCACTGACACATTCTTCAACTTCTTCTTTTCCGTATATTCCAATAATCTGATTTACTAAAAAATAAACTTTTTTACTGTAAGCATTAATTATATAATCAAGACCCTTCGTATCTTTTTTACGGATCTTCTTAATCATCTTTTTCTCCATAATCATCTCCCTCTCTGCTCTATACTATATACTACGTTATTTTTTATAACTATCTCTCAAAAAAACTTATTTTTATAAACTAAATTTTAATTTCATTAACACTAAAAAAACACATTGCAAAATACAATGTGTTTTTTTATAATTTCTATATAAAGCATATTAATAAACTTCCAACTGTTATTAATACAAGTATAATTGTAATAAATTTTCCCATAGGATGAGCCATATTCATGCTCCACCCCATACCAAGCCTTTTTTCTACCATAAGTTTTGGATCTTCTTTATTATAATAAATAAAACCATAAATCCATTTTTCATCATCATTTTCCACAGTGTAGGATGTTCTACTCTTAGGTTTTATACTACTTATCATAAGATAAAAATAAATTACAGGAACCACAATAAAAATTGGGAATATACATGCACCTATACTAAGCCACATTGGGATATTTTTCTCCTGAACCATAAATATAGGTATGGTAGTTGTAATAGATTGAATACTAAGAGTTAAAGCTAGAAACGAATAGCCTAGACCATTTAAATATTTTAATGCTTTTTTTCTATTTACTTCTAAGTTATCACGGTCTATATAAGTATTTCCAGCAATGCTACCTACACCTATAACAGCAAATAATATTACCATAGATATATCCATAAAATTAATAAAAAATACATTTAATATATTTTTCTCAGAATATCCATCTGGTCTACCTCCAGCTCCCCAGTGTGTGATTATAGTATCTGGCATGCTTTTGTAACTTACCAAAACATATATGAATGATATAAGCGATAGCCCTATACATATACCAAACAATATCTTAAATTTTTTAATTAGCTTTTTCTTTTCTTTTGTAAGAATCTCATCTTCACGTTCAATTATCTTTATATGTGTTTGCTTAGTATCCTCATTTTTTAAATTCTCTATATTTTCTAAATAAGTATCTTTTATACATTTGACTTTTTTATATTCTACTCTCAAGATTAAAAAGAATAACGTAATATATATAGTTGTACAAATTATAATATTTGCACCTATATTTAAATTAGTAATATTTTTCATTATTAAATAAATCATAATACTTAGAAGTAGTGATATATTTAATTTTCCTTTAAAGTCTTTGTTTATCTTAATTTTAAAGTCTTCTTCTATATTTATTTCGTTTATATATACTCCAAAAAAGTATTTTTTACTACTTAATAATTGTGTGCTTAAAGCTATTAAATGTGTAAATAAAATTAATAGTATAAATACTATATAGTTTAGAAAAAACATAACACTCCTCCTCCGTCTTTATGGTAATTATATATTGCCTATCTTTAAATATCAATAATTCTTCCTGATGTATGGTTTTTTATGCTTAAGTTACATTTAACATTGAATATCTATTTTCATAGCCATATTTTAAAAGTATAAATAACGCAAAAAGTAGTTACTACACTATTCATAGTAACTACTTTCATAATTTATTTTAAAAATTTAATAATATTATCTTAATTCTGGCCAATAACCTTTATTTGCTTCTATCATATCATCTAATATTTCTTTAGCAACATTCATACTTGGAACAGTTTTATTTAAGGTAAATGCTTGTAATGCTTTTTCGTAACTATTTTCAATACAAGCTTCTACAATTAATTTTTCACTGTTAACTTGTTGCATCATTAATCCTTGTTGGAATAGAGGAATTGGACCTCTTGCTATAACTTCTGGGCCATCTTTTCCTATGTATGCTGGAATTTCTACCATTGCATCATATGGCATATTAGGAATAGCTCCACGATTTTCAGTTATAACTAAGAATCTTGCATGTGTGTCATTTTTAATAGCAACTGCTAAATCACTAATCCAATCTCCATGTGATCCTGCATAGAATGTTTTTTCATCAATTTTACCAGTTTCTAAATATTGATCTACTCCTTCAAATAAGTCTTTTTCACGACTTTCCATAACCTCATTTGCACGAGTACGCTCTGGGTTTGCATGTTCCACAGTTTCTTTGCTTAATAAGTAGTATGTTAAATAAGTATTTGGTAAATATTCTGGGAAACTTTCTAGCATTGTATAAACAGATGACCAAACATGATTCCAGCTACTTACAGCATGACGATTTCCTACACTTTGAGCTTTCTTTATTCTTTCAATATAAGATTGTGGTAATAAAATTTTGTTTTCTTTTATATATTCTTTGATTTCTTTTAATAAATCTCTACCTTTATAATCTATTGAAGTAAACCATCCGAAGTGATTTAAACCAAAGTAATCATAACGTATATTGTTAACATCTTTAATATTTAAAGACTCAGCTACCATGTCTATAATAGCTATTGGCATATCACATATATTTATTATTCTTGCATTTGGTCTTAATTTACGGCATGCTTCTGAAACAATTGCCGCAGGATTAGAGTAATTTAATATCCAATGGTCTTTCTTTGCATATTTTTCTACATCATCTATAACTTTTATCATTGGGTTGATTGTACGTAATCCGTATGCCATACCTCCACAACCACAAGTTTCTTGCCCAACACAACCATGTTTTAATGGTATTTTTTCATCTTGTTCACGCATTTCATATTTACCTACACGCATTTGAGCAAATATAAATGTTGCATCTGTATAAGCTTCTTTTTCATCATTAGTTACAGTTAACTTAACATCTGTTTTAACATCTTCTCTTAATATCCATTCAACCACAACTGCTACCTTATCTTGACGCTCTTTATCTATATCAAATAAACGAATTTCATCAAGATCTAACTCCTTAGCTCTTTGTGCTATTGATTTAGCAATCCCTGGAGTAAATGTACTTCCCCCACCAACAATAGTAATAATCATAATTTTATTCCTCCTATATAATATTCATCCATAGTTTAATATTTATCTTTAGCAAGCTTCTAAACAACTTTCTACTGCACGTCTTACTTCTGGTACATGAAGTCCAAAAATTATTTGTATATCTTTTCCTTTTCTTACAATTCCACTATTAGGTGTTAAATTAATCATATCTTCATTAATTTTACTTTCATCTTTAACATTAACACGAAGCCTAGTTATACAATTTTCTACTGTATTAATATTTTCTTTTCCACCTAATCCTTCTATTATATTTACAATATCTGTATCAAAATTAATTGTTTTTGATGGCTCTTTATCTTTGCTAGTATCCTCATCTTCACGACCTGGTGTTTTAAGATTAAATTTCTTAATTAAGAAACTAAATACTACAAAGTATACAAGTATTTGAACAATACCTAATATAATCATCACAGGCCAATGTGTTTTCTCTACACCTACAGTAATATTCATTATAAGTGATGCTAATAAATTTCCTCCACAAAATACTGTAACATCAAATATTTTTAATAGAGCTATGAAAAGTCCTGCTATAGCTGCATGTACAACAAATAGTAATGGCGCAACAAATGCAAACATAAAATCTATAGGCTCTGTTACAGATGCTAATATAGCTGTAACTACTAATGGAATAACCGCTGCTTTAACTTTTTTCTTGTTATGCTTATATGCTGTATGAATGAAAGCTAATCCTATACCAATATAACCAAACATTTTTGTAAATCCTGTAGCCATGTAGTAAATACTATCCGAGAAACGCTCTACTGGTAAACCTATCTCACTCATAACTATTGCATAAGCTCCGGCAACTGTTTCTGTACCTACTTGAAGTACTCCACCTAAGTCTGAGAATTGGAATGGAGTATAGATCAAGTGATGAAGTCCTGTTGGTACTAATATTCTCTCTAAGAATCCATATAAGAATAAACCAAATGTACCTGTATTTTTTATTACATTTGCAATAGACGCTATTCCTTGTTGAGCTAATGGCCATACTAAGTTACTCACAACACCAAATATAATAGACACAAAGAACATACATATAAAGCTAAAGTTTGCTCCTGAATATATTTGTAAAGCACCTTTAAAACGCTTTTCACTTGTACGATTAAATACAGATCCAGTTAAACATCCTAAAATAATTCCACCAAATACACTTGTATCTACAATCTGAATACCTAAAACACTAGCTTGTCCAGTTCCAGTTAATCCTAACATTTCACTTCCTTGAGCAAGTTGATCTAATGACGTTAACATAGTATTTGAAGCTGTCAGATACATTATGTAACTCATAAATCCTATTAATGCAGCTTTATGCTTCTCTTTTTTTGCTAGTGCTGCTGGAATACCAATTGCAAAAATAACTGCAAGATTATTAATAATAATCATTACACAGTTATAAATTAATTTTCCAAATATTTGTATTGGATCCCATTGTAAAAATGGAACCATCCCTGTTATCATATTATTTGTAAGTAATACACCTATCACCATTAATATACCTGCACTTGATAAGTACATTAGTGGTTGAACCATGGTTTTTGCGAATACCTCTAATCCTCCAAATATCTTTTCTTTCATGACTATACCTCCTCCTATAATTAAATCTAATTTTTATATTATTGAATTGATGTATCTGATAAAAAAAAGACCCAAAAAATACATATAGATATATATGCCATTTTTCTGGGTCTTGCCTGCATTACCAGTCACAATCCATTTTATTCTTATAAAATTTTTGTTAAATGTAATAATAAATAGACTTTTTCACTTTTGTCTAACTTATACTTAAATTCTTTTTCAATATATTTATCTAGTTTTTGTAAATACTCTTCATTTTTAGTATGATTTCCCATTAAGTAATCATACATTTCTATCATTTTATCATCCTGTAAAGTTTCATCTTTAAAAATTCTTTGTGCTAAAAACTTTAAATGTGTCATAAATCGTAATGCAGTTAAATTTGATTCATCTAGTTCTATTCCATAGCATTCTTTTATCAAATCAATGCTACCTTTTACAAATTTTAAAGTATCATATGCTAAATTATCATTTGATTGCATATTGACAAAATGTAGAGCAATGTAACCTGCTTCATCTTCTGGCAAACGAATATGACATGTCTCGTATATAATATCTAAAGCCTTTAATCCTAATTCAAATTCTTTTGAATACATCATTTTTATATCAGAAAGCATTAAGTTTGGTAAAAATATACCATTTTTTGTTCTCTCAATTGCAAAGCTAATATGTTCAATTAAAGATAATATACCTTTATTGCTAAACTTCCCTTCAGTCCCTGGTATAAGACCTATAATTTTTTCTGATGCATCCATAACATCTGAATTAACATTCTTTAACATCTCTAAAAACTTTGTTTGCATATCATCTTGAACATAGTAAATCTTTTCTATTTTTTCTTCGCTAACTTTATCTCCTGGGCGTTTATTAAAACCTATCCCTAGTCCTATTAAAATAGCGTCTTTTCCATCATTAGTTACTGTAGATAATGCATTATTATTAAAGATTTTTACTGCTATCATATTAAACTAATTCCTTCCTAAATTATTTCAAAACTTCAATAACAGTGTCTTGTCCTGCAACGACTTCTCCCTCAGCTACACAATTTATATTTGAGAATTCACTATGATTTAATACAATCATCATAGTTGTACTATCTATTCCTTGAGAAATTATTTTTTCTCTATCAAAGCTTATTATTGGATCGCCCTGTTTTACAGTGCTTCCTTGAGATACCTCATTTTTAAATCCATCCCCATTTAAATTAACTGTATCTATACCTATATGGACTAATATCTCTACTCCATCCTCTGATACAATCCCAAATGCATGATTTGATTCAGGAAGTACTGTTATTTTACCGTTGCAAGGTGCTACTGCAACATTACCATTTGGAATAATTGCTATTCCATCTCCCATTAATTTTTGTGAAAATGTAACATCATTGACTTTCTCAATATTAATACTGTTACCACTCACAGCTGCACATATTTTATAATTTTTATTTTTCTTAAAAAAACTTAACATAATAATTCCTCCTTAATGATACAAGGATCGCCTTATTAACAAAAAAGGCATGAATCCTCCAGAATAAAATAATTCTTAAGAACTCATGCCTAATTTAATAGTTACACGTTTTCAATTTATAAATAAATTATAAAACGTTTTCAATATTTTTTCAATATATTTTTACTAGATTTTTAATTTTTATACAAAAAATAGTAAAATATCTTTTTAATCGACTAAACATATTTATAAAAACTTAAATATAAATGGTCTTTTTAAATCTACTGCTTTTTTAGGACATAGTTCATGACAACAGAAACACCTTATACAGCTGTCTAAATTTATATTAGGACCATTTTCCTTCATTTCTATAACCTTAGGTGGACAAACCCTGCTACATACTCCACATTTTACACATTCTTTATAATTTATCACAGGTTTCCCTGACAGTTTCTTATTAATAAAAATCTCAACATTTCTAGGTACTTTGCCTCTCAAAAAACTAATACTTTTATTTGAAGGGATTTTGAAGTCTTTAATTATCTTATCTTCTACTTCTTCTCCTAGTACACAAATGTCAGAAAGATCTCTTTCAATTAGATTTCTTTCCATACACCTTTGTATAGTCGGAACTTTAAGTGGGTCTAAATTTATAAGTTTACAAGCAACAACATCTATTGCATAAGGACTAGGAGATGCTAGTAATACACCTATTTTTCTAGGTATTCCCGCCGTTGGACCCTCTCCTTCCATCCCCACTACACCATCCATAATAGTAATAGCTGGCGATATAAAAGTACAAATATCAACTAATGCTTCTGTAAAATCTTTAACTTCTGGCATTTTAAAATGATACTCAGCCTTTTTCACCCCAGGTATTACTCCAAATAAATTCTTTACCCCTCCTGTAAAAGTTGCCATTGCATGAGTTTTTAATTTACAAAGATTTATAACATAATCTACTTCCACTATTGGTTTTATCACTGTCATATATTTCAATATTTTCCCCTGAGTATTCTCCACTTTTACTTCTGATGTATCATAGTTTAACTCTATATTAAGCTCTTCACATACTTTTTCTATACCGCAAGCTTTATATACACCTTTCAGAGCTGATTTTGTATAAGGACCTCCTGGGCTATCCCCTACTATAACTCTACATCCCAATTCTAAGAGTTTCTCTGCCACGACTTTCAAAATCATTGGATGGGTAGTTGCCATTTCATCCGGTGATTTTTTAGCAACAAGGTTCAACTTTACAAACACTGTGCTATTTTTCTTTATGTACTTTTCAAGTCCCCCTAAATCATATAGCAACATTTCTATTTGTGTTTTCACTTCTTCGTATTTATAATTATCACAACTTCTTAGTGATACTTCTTTCATATTCTATCTCCTTTTTACAATATAATCCCATTTTAATTACTTACTTAATTATAAAAGACTATAACTTAAAAGTTATAGCCTTTTTATAATTTCTTAATATTTTATTGTGTAATTACTTTCTTCTGTTATTTTAACTTTTTTCTTATCTTGAATATAATTAATTATCACTTCACTCATATCCAAATTAATTTCTTTAACTATTTCTGCATTTTCATAACTTGGATATATTGCAGTGTTTGTTGCACGATAATTGTTCATTACTATTGTATAGTATTTATCTAAGTCGATGTTCATATTATCTTTTTTTATAGATACAATTCTATCACCAAATTCTCTATTTAGATCTATTTCATAGTTCATTCCACCAAAAGTGTCATAGTTATAATGTTGAACTTTAGGCTCCAAGAAAGATTTACTTACTTTTACTTCTCCATTTTCAACTACAAAATAGGTAGCACTCTTTTCCATGGCTTCTTTAATTTTCTCACCTTTTACTTTAAGAACTTTTAAAGTATTTGGATAAGGATAGTTAATTAATACATCTCTAATAGATACAATTTTTTTGAATCCAATTGTACTATCAAATATGGACAGTTCTGAAAAATCAGCACCTGATGCCTCAAGTTGAACTTCATGTAAAAAGTTTATAAATGGATGACCTTTAAGCCTTGCCTCAAATATATTATCTACTAATATATCTTTGTCGAATTCACCTATTTCTTGATCCAAATAAACTTGTAGTTTACTTTCTTCTTCCTTAAATATATTTATAAGATTTTTTTCTATATCTATATTTATATTTTTAACTTCAACTAATTTATATTCTATTTTTTTAGTTTCTGTATCTATTACTATTTTCGTAAAGTTTTGTCCATTATTCAATGGTTGTGAGCAAATCACGCCATTTATTTTTGTTATAAATGATCTATGTTGGTGACCACTCAATATCATATCTATGGAATCAAATTTTTCTAAAAGTTCACTACCTTGATTTTCTTTTGTTAATGACTCTGTTGGAGTTATATTATCTTCTATGCTTTTTTCAAATCCACCGTGATAGCAAACTATTATAAAATCACAATTTTCCTTTAGCTCTTGCTCATACTTTCCATATGCTTCTACTGGGTCATTAAATTTTAATCCCTTTATATTGCACTCCTGTTCCCAATTAGGTATAAAACCAGTTGTTAGTCCTATACATCCAATTCTAAATCCATTATAATTAAATATTTTATATGGTTTTGTTTTAAAACTTAAACCATCTATATTGGCATTTATAACTTTATCACATACAGGTGCATATGATTTGTGTAAATACTCTAGACCATAATTAAATTCATGGTTTCCTAAAACATAAATATCGTATTTTATATTTTCTAACCCTTCAATAATAGGATTGGTTTTAATATCATGTTTATATAAATAATGAGTAAGAGCAGAACCTTGGACTAAATCACCACAGTCTATTTTTAAAGATGCATCATAGTTTTTTTCATCTTCTTTTATATAACTTCCTATTTTTAAAATTCCAAGCGGTTGCTCTTTTACATAGTTTGTAGGATATACATATCCATGCAAATCACTAGTTTGATAAATAACAAGTCTCATTTTTTATTCCCAAATTCCCATTAAAGTTGATTTAAATGCTTCTAATTTTGATTTAACATTTGAGTTTGTGTCTGCTAATATTGATTCTAATACAGTATTAGATTCACGGAATGCACTATCCATACCTTTTACAACTGGATTTGTAAATAGATTCTTTGTTGCATCCGCTAATATAGGTGCTATTAATGTTCCTGAATTTTTATATTCATCTGATTCTATAGCACTCTTTCTAACAGGGATATATCCAGTTGCTTTTCCCCATTCTATTTGGCTCTCTTTTGTTGTTAAGAATTGTAAAAGTTTATATGCTGCTGTTTTTTGTTCTGCTGTAGCACTAGAGAATACAAATAAATCTGTACCTTGTTGCATAACATATTTAGCTGGATATGGTGCAACTCCTATTTCAAATTTATCTCCTACACCTTCTTTTACAAAAGCTTCTCCTGCATTAGAACCTATATATAAAGCTATTGTTTCATTACCAAAAGGACCTGATAAGTACTTGTCAGTTCCAGCTATTCTAAAGTATCCATCTCTTATACCATCTAAATAATACTCAACAGCATCTTCAGATTTTTCACTTGTTGGGTCTAACTTTGAATCAAATGTAACACCTTCATTTTTTAAGTATGTTGTATAGTAGTTACTTAGTGAATCAAATCCACCTCCAACTATATTTGCCTTTTCTTTAACATCTTCTGCTGCTTTTTCAAATTCTTCGTAAGTTTTTGGAACTGCTATATTATGTTTGTCTAATAAAGTTTTGTTATACCATAAAACTTCTGTAGATTTATTAAATGGAATTCCATAAATTTTTCCATCTATAGTCGATGCTTGTCTAAATCCTTCTAATATATCATCATAATTATCAAATTTAAGAGTATCATTTTCTATATATGGTTTTAAATCTACTACTAAGTTTTCATCCATAGCATTTAAAAGCCAGTCTGGATAAGCCTGTGTAATAGTTGGTAAATCCTTTGGACTTGCAGTTGTTGCAGTTATTTTTTGTTGTAAGTCTGGATAACTAGATTGATTTTGTAAAGTTACTTTGATATTAGTATTTTCTTTTTCAAATTTATCTACTAAATTTTTTAAAGCCGTTTCTTGATCTCCATTCATTGCATGCCAAAATGTTATTTCCACAGGATTTTTTAATTCTGTAACTATTTCTTCAGTAGTTTGCTCAGTTTGTTTTTTGTTTGAACATCCTACTAGTAATATTACTGATAGTGCTATTGATACTAAAGATTTAAATTTCATTACCCCTGTGCCTCCTTTAAATAGTCTGATTTTTCTTAGGTAATAATCTTTCTCCATGCTCATTATAAAGTTTCTCTGGTTTATAAGAGTGTATTGGTACTAATAACTTAGGTTTAATTAAATTTATTATTTTTATCAAATCCTTAGGATGAGCATGTCCACTACATGATGCTATTACAAATTCAATATTCTTTTCTTTGAATCTTTCTACAAAAGGTTCATAACTAGGATCAAAAGGCCCTAATGGTGTTGCATTTGAATGAATATACACTCCATTTTCTTTTAAATCATCCAAGTATTTAAGGGCAAGAGTGTCCAATTGCCACATATATTCACTCTCATCTTCTAAAAAATCCTTAAATTGAATTTCAAACTTAGGATTTAGAGCATAATCCTTGTCATCTAGTTTGTAGTAATAAGATTCATATCCACTAGCTTCCTTTAGTACATATGAATAATATGCATCTAAAACAACTTTTCTTGGATTTGTTTTTATTATATTTAAGATTCTTTCTATATTTGAAATATAATAATTAAAAGTTATCTGTTTATTAGTGTTACTATTTACTACTTCATTTATTCTTTTTATTAATTCATTTTCATTGCATATTTCATCATCTTCATCATCAAAATCTTTAAATGAAACTGTAACTCCTTCAATTAAAAGCACATCACAGTTTTCACTTTCTTTGCAAAACTGAAGTGTATCTTTTTCTCTATATCCATGTAATCTTATATCCCCTGTGTAAGAAATTACTAAATCGGGTGTTTCTATTAATAGTCCGCAAGCTCCATAAGCATCATGGTCCACTGGCATTACCTTTACCTTAATTTTCCCTACTTCTATTACCTCGTTTTCTTTTACTCCTATCATATTACGAGTGTTATATTCTCTTTTTTCATCAAAAGGAAATAAAAAATCATTATTTATATTTAAAGTGTTAAGCAGCGACTTTGTACCTTCTAATGTATATAATGGTATCTCAGGATTTAAATAATTAATTATTTTTGAATGATCTAAATGCATATGTGATAAAAATACAGCTGTATTATTAAATTTATCTTCTTTAGATTTATATCCCTTTAATGAAATCCCTGGATCAAATATATTATCTATATAAGGAACAAGATTCATATCTAATAAATCTTGTAAGTTTTCTGGTTGTTTTGGATCTGATGGATTGTACTCACTTCCAAAATCAAAGAATATATGGCTATCTTCATATACTACTTCTATAATAGTTCCTCCAATGGTTAATATCCCATTATGAAATGTAATTTTTGTTTTTTTATCCTTTAATACCACTGCTAGCAACTCCTTTAATTATTTCTTTCCTAAATAGTAAGTATATAATCAGTATTGGTACTATGGCTATTGTTGATGCAGCCATTTGTAATTGCACATTTGTACCACTTTCTGTTGCAAATGCACTAAGCCCATTACTAAGAAGTCTCATTTCTTTACTATTAGTAACTAATATTGGCCATAAAAAGGAATTCCAACCTCCTATAAAACTTAGTATTCCCATGGTGAATAAAGATGGTTTTATTAATGGAACTAATATTCTTGTTATAAATTCCAAATCACTACATCCATCTACTTTTGCTGCCTTATAATAAGACATTGGGATACTGGATATATATCCTCTTAAATAGAAAATATAAAATACACTTGCAAGAGACGGTACTATTAAAGCTGTGTAGGTATCTAATAATCCCAATTGAGCTATAGTTTGATAATTTGTAAATACAGTAACTTCGTAAGGCACCATTAATAAAGTAACCATTGCAGCTGATAATATATTTTTATATTTAAACTCTAATTTAACTAATGCAAAAGCTGATAGAACAGATGTTATTAATGTTCCTAGTGTTGATACTCCTGCCACAAAAATTGTATTAAAGAAATATCTTACAAAAGGTGCTTGTTTCATGGCTTCCGAAAAGTTTTGCCAGTTTAAGGACTTTGGAATTAGCGTTGGTGGTATACTAGTTGCTTCCTGAAAAGTCATTAAACTAGATAAAATCATATATACAAATGGGAATAATGTTATCACAGCCATAATAACAATAAATACTTTTGATATAATTGTAGTAAATTGTTTCATATTCTCACCTACTCAGATAATTTTTTCATTATATAGTTTTGTATTAAGGTAAATAGCAATATAAGCAAGAATAATATAACTGCTGCAGCCATTCCTTGACCATAACGATATTCCACATAGAATTTATTGAAAATATAGAATACAGCTGTAGTAGCACTATCTGCTATACCTGCTTTTCCATTGAATATGGCAAATACCTGAGAATAAACCTTAAACGCATTTATAAAGTTAACCATTAATAAAAATGTCAGTATAGGTATCATCTGAGGTAATGTTATTCTAAAAAACTGCTCTGACTTAGTTGCTCCAAACATGTCAGCAACTTTATAATAATTTCTATCAACATTTCTAAGACCTGAAAGTAATATTATTATGTTGAAAGCTAAACCTTGCCAAATACCAAAAATAATAAGTGTTACCATACTCATATTAGGGTCATCTAGAAAATTAATTGGACCAATATTTATGAACCCTAGTATATAATTCACAAATCCATAGTCCCTATTTAGTAAAAATCTAAATACTATACCTACAGCTATAATACTAGTTAAATAAGGTATAAAGAATATAGTTTCAAATATGTCTTTATTTTTAATTTTTTCAAATATTGTAAGTGCAATAATCATAGCAATAATTACACCTATTGGAACTACAGTAAAAGAATATAGTGTGGTGTTTAATATTGCTTTATGAAATTTAGGATCTGCCAATACAACTCTATAATTATTTATTCCATTGAAAACTAAGTTGTTTAGAGTTCCTTTTTCAAATGATATAATAAAAGTTTTTATAAGCGGATATACATGAAATATCACTATTATGATTAAAGCTGGTAGCAAATATAACCATGCTTGAGGTGCATTTTCAGCACTATACTTCATTTTTCTCATTAGTAAACCCTCTCTCCGTCTTCTTTGAATATATAAATATTTTCATAGTCTATATCAAACCCAATTTCATCACCTTCTTGCACATGATTAGATATATCCGTAATTGATTTAGAGTTTTTATTGTTAATTTTAAAGTTTAAAATACAGTCTTTTCCTATTAGTTCTACAGATTCTATTTTTGTTTTGAATAAAGGATTTTCACTTAGAACAAAGTATTCTGCTCGTATACCTACTATATATTTTTCCTCAGTTAATTCTTTTCTCATTCTATCTTTCTTAATTAAATTAAGATCAATAGAAAAATCCTCACCCACTAAAATATTGTTTTCTCTTTTCATTTCAAAAATATTTATAATTGGATTACCCATGAATTTTGCCACAAATAAATTTGCTGGCTCCAAATATAAATTCTGAGGTACATCAAATTGTTGAACCACACCTTGATTCATTAGAACTATCCTGTCACTTATAGATAAAGCTTCTTCTTGGTCATGGGTTACAAATATGGTAGTAATCCCTATTTCTTTTACTAGTCTTCTAATTTCTTCTCTGATTTTTAATCTAAGTCTGGCATCCAAGTTACTTAAAGGTTCATCTAGAAGTAAAACTTTTGGACTTTGCACTAAAGCCCTTGTGATTGCAACACGTTGTTGTTGACCACCAGACATTTCTCCTGGCTTTTTATTTTCCAATTCTTCTATACTAGTTATTTTCATATATTTTCTTGCTATTTCCATAGCTTCTTCTTTTGACTTCTTTTTCTTCCCTACAGTCAATGGAAACATAACATTTTCTAAAACTGTCATGTGTGGATATAATGCGTAATTTTGAAACACCAATCCTATATTACGGTCTTTAGGATGCTTATCTATAACTGATTCATTATTAAATCTAATATCACCACTAGTAGGATCTAGTAATCCTGATAATAAATTTAGTATTGTTGTTTTTCCACATCCACTTGGACCTAATAAACAAACTAATTCACCTTCATTTATTTCAAGATTTATGCTTTTTAATGCTTCATATCCATTATCATAAACTTTTTTTAATTCTTTAATATGTATCATGCTTTTCACCTCTCATAAAGATATTATTTCTTGAAGTGGTCAATCTTATTATAAAAATAAAAAAAGATTGTGACTTTTAATCACAATCTTTTTGCTTTATTAGTATTTAACTACATAGTTGCTTTCATCTATAACATTAACTTGCTTCTTATTTTGAATATAATCTATTATAACTTCACTTATATCTAAATTAATTTCTTTAACAGTTTCTGCACCTTCATAACTTGGATATATTGCAGTATTTGTAGCACGATAATTATTCATTACTATTGTATAATTTTTGTCTAAATCAATGTCCACATTATCTTTTTTCATTGAAACTATTCTATCACCGAATTCTCTATTTAAGTCTACTTCATAAGTCATTCCACCAAAAGTATCATAGTTATAGTGTTGAACTTTAGGCTCTAAGAAAGAAATATTTACTCCTACTTTATCATGTTCAACAACAAAATAAGTAGCACTCTTTTCCATTGCCTCTTTAATTTTTTTACCTTTTACTTTTAATATTTTTAAAGTATTTGGGTATGGATAATTTACTAATACATCTCTAATAGATACAACTTTTTTGAATCCTATTGTACTATCAAACATAGATAAAGCAGAGAAATCAGCTTGTCCAGCATCAAGATGAACTTGGTGTAGGAAGTTTATAAATGGATGACCTTTAAGTCTTGCTTCAAACAAATCATCTACTAATATATCTTTTTCAAACTCTCCTATTTCTTGATCTAAATAAACTTGTAACTTACTTTCCACATCTTCAAATATGCTTTGTAAATTTTCATCTATTTTTATATCTAAATCTTTAACTTGTACTAACTCATATTCTACTTCTTTAGTTTCTGTATCTAATACTATTTTTGTAAAGTTTTGTCCATTGTTTAATGGTTGAGAACAAAGTACTCCATTTATTTTTGTTATAAATGATCTATGTTGATGACCACTTAAAACCATATCTATTGAATCAAATTTTTCTAAAAGTTCACTTCCTTGATTTTCTTTTGTTAAAGCCTCTGTTGGAGTGACATTATCTTCTAAACTTCTTTCGAATCCACCGTGGTAACAAACTATTATAAAATCACATTGTTCTTTTAATTCCTTTTCATATTTTGCGTACATTTCCACAGGGTTATTGAAGCTTAATCCCTTTATGTTACATTCTTGCTCCCAATTAGGAATGAATGATGTTGTGAATCCTATACATCCAACTTTGAACCCATCAAAATCAAATATTTTATAAGGTTTTGTGTCAAATTTTAATCCATCAATATTTGCATTTATTATTTTTTCACTTATTGGTGAATATGATTTATTAAGATAATCTAAACCATAGTTGAACTCGTGATTACCTAATACATAAGCATCGTATTTTATATTTTCTAATCCTTCAATTATTGGATTAGTTTTCATATCATGTTTTGATAAATAATGCGTAAGAGCTGAACCTTGTACTAAATCTCCACAATCTATTTTTAAAGATCTATCGTAATTTAATTCATCTTCTTTTATAAAGCTTCCTATTTTTAGAATTCCTAAAGGTTGTTCTGTTACATAGTTTGTAGGATATACATATCCATGTAAATCACTTGTTTGATAAATAACTAGTTTCATAATTGTCTCCTTCTATATAAAAAATTAACTTTGATTATATCTCCACAAATTGTTCCACTATACTTTAAGTAGCTTGAATTTGTAATTTATCTATAAACAAAATAAATTATAAATTCCAACTATATAAAATAAAGAAGATGTCTTAAAACTTAAGACATCCTCCTTTTAAAATTACATCTAACTTCAAATACTTATTCGTATATTCCCATTAAAGTATTTTTGTATGCTTCTAATTTAGCTTTCACATCTGAGTTTACATCTGATAATATATCTTCCATTACAACTTTTGATTCATTGTAAGCACTATCAACACCTTGAGCAACGTCATTTATAAATAAGTTTTTAGATGTTGCATCTTTTAATATAGATGATACTAAAGTTCCTGAGTTTTTATATTCATCTGATTCTATAGCACTCTTTGTAGCTGGTATGTATCCAGTTTCAGTTCCCCAAGTTATTTGGTTATCTGTTTGTGATAAGAATTTTAAGTATTCAAATGCAGCAGTTTTTTGTTCAGCTGAAGCACTGTTGAATACATATAAATCAGTACCTTGTTGCATAACTGATTCAGCTGGATAAGCAGCAACACCTACTTCAAACTTACCATCAACACCTTGCTTAACAAATGATTCACCAGCATTTGATCCTATGTACATACCAAGTGTTTCGTTAGCAAATGGTCCTGATAAGTACATATCTGTACCAGCTATTCTGAAGTAACCTTCTTTTACACCATCTAAGTAGTAGTTAGCAGCTTCAACTGATTCTGCACCAGTTACATCTGTTTCACTATTGAAATCTACACCTTTATTTTTTAAGTAAGTAGTGTAGAAGTTGTTTAATGAGTCAAATCCTGCACCAACTATACCTTTTTTCTCAGTTATAGTTTTTGCAGCTTCAGCGAATTCTTCAAAAGTAGTTGGAACTTTTAATCCTAACTCATCAAATAATGTTTTATTATACCATATAACTTCTGTTGATTTATTGAAAGGCATTCCATATATTTTACCATCTATTTCACTAGCAGTTCTGAATCCTTCTAATATATCTTCGTAATTTTTATCACCTATTGTTTCATTTTCTATATAAGGTTTTAAGTCAACAAGTAACTCATCTTGCATTGCATTTATCATCCAGTGTGGATATGCTTGAGTAATTGTTGGTAAGTCTTTTGGACTTGCAGTTGTAGCAGTTATTTTTTGTTGTAATTCTGGGTAACTTGATTGATTTTGTAAAGTTACTTTTATGTTTGGATTTTCTTTCATAAACTTATCTGTTAAGTTTTTTAGAGATGTTTCTAAATCTCCGTTCATTGCATGCCAGAATGTTACTTCTACTGGCTCTGTTATTTCTGTTACAATTTCTTCAGATGAAGAGTCATTACTTTTTCCACATCCTGTAACTAATCCTGTCGTTAGGACTGCAGCTAATGCTAATGAAGCAAATTTTTTGAATTTCATTATAAATCCTCCAATTATATTGTTTGTTTCTTTTCTGGTAATAGTACATCGCCTGACTTGTTATAAAGTCTTTCTGGATGATATGAGTGAATAGGAACTAATAACTTAGGCTTAATTAAGTCTATTATTTCAATCAAATCAAATGGATGAGCATGTCCAGTACATGATGCTAATTTAAATTCGATATTATTATCTTCGAATCTTTTTATAAATGGTGCATATGCTGGATCAAAGTCTCCAAGTGGTGTTGCATTTGAATGAACATAAATTCCATTTTCTTTTAATCTATCAAAGTGTTCAATGGCAAGTGTATCTAATTGCCAGAAATAGCTACTTTCATCTTGTAGAAGTTTGTCAAATTCTACTTCATATTCTTTGTCTAATCCATAATCTTTGTCATCTAATTGGTAATAATAAGATTGATGTCCTGTTGCATGTTTTAATACATAAGAGTAATATGCATCTAATACTACAGTTCTTGGATTAGTTTTAATTATATTTAATATTCTTTCTATATTAGATATATAGTAATTGAAAGTTATTTGCTTATTTGGATTTTCTTTTACAATATTATTTATTGTTTCTATTACTGCCATCTCATTGTCATCAGCTGGCACACGTGCATCTTCATTTAACTCTTGGAAAGAAACTGTAACACCTTCTATTAATAATACATCACAATTTTCACTTTCTTTACAGAAGTTTAAAGTTGCATCTTTTCTATATCCATGAAGTCTTATATCACCTGTGTAAGATATAACTAAATCTGGAGTTTCTATTAATAAACCACATGCACCATATGCATCATGGTCTACTGGCATTACTTTTACTTTTATTTTTCCAACTTGAATTACTTCGTTTTCTTGTACTCCTGTTATCTCTCTAACATTAGATTCTCCTGGATTCTCAAGAGGGAATATAAAATCATTATTTATGTTTAAAGTATTTAATAAAGATTTCGTTCCTTCTAATGTATATAGAGGTATTTCAGGATTTAAATAGTTAACTATTTTTGAATGATCTAAATGAACATGTGATAAAAATACTGCTCTATTTTTAAAGTTATCTTCTTTAGATTCATACCCTTTTAGATTTATACTTGGATCAAATATATTATCTATGTATGGTACAAGATTCATATCTAATAAATCTTGTAAGTTTTCTGGTTGTTTTGGATCTGATGGATTATACTCACTTCCAAAATCGAAGAATATATGACTATCTTCATATGCTATTTCTATGATTGTTCCTCCAATAGTTAATATACCATTGTGGAATGTTATTTTTGTCTTTTTATCCTTTAATACCACTTTTTACAACTCCCCTTATAATTTGTTTTCTAAATGCTAAGTATAAAATTAGTATAGGCACGATTGCTATTGTTGAAGCTGCCATTTGTAAGTGTACATTTGTACCACTTTCTGTCGCAAATGCACTAAGACCATTACTTAATAATCTCATTTCTTTACTATTAGTCACAAGTATCGGCCATAAGAATGAATTCCATCCATTTATGAAACTTAATATACCCATTGTAAATAACGAAGGCTTAGCTAATGGTAATAATATTCTTCTTATAAATTCTAAATCTCCACATCCATCTACTTTTGCAGCTTTGTAGTATGAAATAGGTATGGATACTAGATAATTTTTTAAGTAGAATATATAGAATATACTAGCTAATGATGGAAGTATTAAAGCTGTATAAGTGTCTAATAATCCCATATTTGCTATAGTTTGATAATTAGTAAATACAGTAACTTCATATGGTACCATTAGAAGTGCTGCCATTCCCATTACTAAAAGATCTTTATATTTAAACTCTAATTTAACTAATGCAAAAGCAGCTAAAACAGAAGTTATTAATGTACCTATTGTTGATACTCCAGCAACGATTATAGTATTGAAGAAATATCTAACAAAAGGTGCTTGCTCCATTGCTAACTTAAAGTTTTCCCACTGAAACTCTTTTGGTATAAGTGTCGGCGGTATACTTGTTACCTCTTGGAATGTCATTAAACTTGATAATATCATATACACAAAAGGAAACAGTGTTATTAAGGCCATTATGCCTATAAATGTTTTTGATATAAATAAATTAACCTTTTTCATTTTTTCACCTACTTAGATATTCTTTTTAAAACATAGTTTTGAATTAAGGTAAATAATAATATTAATGCAAATAATATTACTGCAGCAGCCATACCTTGACCATAACGGTATTCAACATAGAACTTATTAAATATATAGAATACTCCAGTAGTTGCACTGTTTGCAATTCCCGCTTTTCCATTGAATATTGAGAATACTTGTGCATATACTTTGAATGCATTAATAAAGTTCATCATTAATAAGAATGTTATTGTTGGTATTAATTGTGGAAGAGTTATTCTTATAAATTGTTCAAATTTTGAAGCTCCGAACATATCTGCCACTTTATAGTAACTTTCATCCACTGTTCTAAGTCCTGAAAGTAATATAATTATATTAAAAGCAAGACCTGACCAAATACCAAATATAATTAGAGTAGTCATACTCATATTTGGATCATCTAAGAAGTTTATTGGTCCTACATTTATAAGACCTAATAAGTAGTTTATGAATCCATATTCTCCATTGAATAAAAATCTAAATACTATACCTATCGCTATTACACTTGTTAAGTATGGTATAAAGAATATAGTTTCAAATAAGCTTTTGTGTTTAATTTTTTCAAATATAGTTATAGCTATAAACATTGATATTATAAGACCTACTGGCACTACAACAAATGAGAATAATGCCGTATTTCCTATTGCATCGTGGAATTTAGGATCTTGTAACACTACCGCGAAGTTTTTAAATCCATTGAATTCCAAATTATTTAACGTACCTTTTTGCATAGACATTATAAATGTTTTTATTAAAGGTAAAACATTAAATATTCCTATTATTATTAAAGCTGGTAAAAGAAATAACCATGCTTGTGGTGAATTCTCCGCTCTATATTTTAACTTTTTCATTAGTACACTCTAACTCCATTCTCTTGGAATAAATAAATTCCATTGTAATCTATATCAAATCCTACTTCATCATTTTCTCTGATATTTTGATTTACATCAGTGATAGATTTTGCATGTACTCCATTCACAGTGAAGTTTACAATACAATCTTTCCCTATTAATTCAACTGTTTCCATTTTAGCTTTGAATAATGGATTTTCACTTGTTACAAAATACTCTGGTCTTATACCAACGATATATTTATCTTCAGTTAACTCTGCTTTAAATCTGTCTTTATTTAATAGATTTAAATCGATAGAGAAGTTTTCTCCTTTTAACATATTTCCTTCTTTTTCAAATTCAAATATGTTTATGATTGGGTTACCCATGAATTTTGCAACAAATAGATTTTCTGGCTCTAAGTATAAGTTTTGTGGTATATCAAACTGTTGAACTATACCTTCATTCATAAGAACGATTCTATCACTTATAGATAATGCCTCTTCTTGGTCATGAGTTACAAATATAGTTGTTATTCCTATTTCTTTTACTAATCTTCTTATTTCTTCTCTTATTTTTAATCTAAGCCTTGCATCTAAGTTACTTAGAGGTTCGTCTAGTAATAATATTTTTGGATTTTGAACTAAAGCCCTAGTTATCGCAACCCTTTGTTGCTGTCCACCAGACATATTTCCTGGTTTTTTATCAGCTAATTCTTCTATACTAGTAATTTTCATATACTTTTTAGCTATTTCCATAGCCTCTGCTTTAGGCATTTTTTTCTTACCTACTGTCAGTGGGAACATAACGTTTTCTAATACTGTCATATGTGGATACAATGCATAGTTTTGGAATACTAAACCTATATTTCTATCCTTAGGATGTTTATCTATAACAGATTCATTATCAAATTTGATATCTCCACTTGTAGGGTCAAGTAATCCTGCTAAAAGATTAAGTATAGTTGTTTTACCACATCCACTTGGACCTAGTAAACATACTAACTCACCCTCGTTCATTTCTAAATTAATACTTTTTAAAGCTTCGTGGCCATTGTCATAAACTTTTCTTAGTTTTTCAATTTGTATCATTTTACACCTCTAACCAATTTTTTCTTTTTGCCGTATGAAGTCGAAACATGTATATATTGTTTAACTCCAACATTATAGTATATCATATTTATCACCTGTTAAAGTATATAATATTTAACTTTAATATACAATATTTTTTACTTAATTATTAAATTTTAACAATTTGTGACAATATATTTACGCTAACGCATTTAAAATACCTGTTTTAATAATTCTGTTTTTATGCCATACGAATTTTTTAATATGTATTAATTTTTTTATTCGTGTTTTTATTTCCATATTTCAGGTCATTTAATACTTATATACCCTATTCATAGAGCTTTATCACAAATTTATAATTATTTCAGCTTAAAAATTATGTAGAATATTGTTTGTTGTATAATACATATCATATAGTTAGTTGGAACAATAAAAAAACTTCTACACGATAAAAAATATCGCGTAGAAGTTTTAAATGAATACAATCTTAAGATACTTCAATCTCCAAAGTGGAACAACTACTTATTATACCTTCCCATAATGCATTTATATAAATTTCAAAAGTATCATAATCATAGTCATATAACTGATCTGGTATAGAAACATCCACATTTCTAGCTATAGACAAAATCTGCTTCAGAAAGTCATGATACTGATCATATCTAATCAATTCAAATAATCTTAATAGCTCAAATTCATGCAATTCAGCTTTTTCTCCAATTTTGTTCCCCACATTACTTATCATCTTTTTTACCTCTTCCATATATGCACCTTTTTCCATAATATTTTAGTTTTGCAATAAAAATTATAAAAATAAAATGTTTGAAAGATTAATATTTGGTCAAACAAAAAACATGAAGTTGCACTAATATTAATTAACATAAATCTTCATGATTTGTATAACTTACTATTATAATTTTTATTCTATACTTTTTTTCACCCCTGTTTTAAATACATTGTATACTATTTATATTTTACATACAATAAATTTTAAACGACATTTATATGGAACATTCAACATAAAAAATATATACTAATTTATTTAACTTAGAAGATACTTTTTATTTAAATTAAGATTATTTTTCTATTTTACAGAAATTATATAGTCTTTACAATTAGTTGTGTCATACCATTCACACTCTTTACATATATCATCAAATATATCCTCTGTCATATTACTATATACTAACTCTTCCAAATCATTATAGTTATATATACCTTCTTTTAAATTAAAGCGCTTAACTACTTTTAAATCGAGTAAACTAACTTTTTCTTGAGATGAGCACAGATTTTCACCTAATTTATTAGGGCATTTTTCACAAATATTATCTGTGTAACAAACTAACTCCACTTCTTTCATTTCTTCTTTTAAATTTGATACTTGAAGAAACTCATTGTAGGCCTTAATTTCCTTTATGACATTTTCCATTTTAACTTTAAATTCTTCACTGTATCCATTCCCACTATAGGCTCTCATACACAGTATATGATGCGGTCTTATCTTTAACATAAAACTACTTTTAAGCCTCCTTTCAAATTCAAGTTTATATAGTAAAAATCTGTGATTTGCTATATACTCATAGGATTATTATAGTATGAAAACACTGGGTTTTGTAGTATAATATTAATTAATCTTAGTTAGTTTTAAATTTTGAATTTCCCCATATATAGGAGGAAATTTATGAAAAAATTAGTAATAGGAAATTTAATTGCAAAAGCACCTGTAATACAAGGTGGTATGGGCATAGGAATATCAAGATCGTCTCTTGCATCTGCTGTTAGTAATGCAGGTGGAATAGGTGTTATATCTGGAGTTAATATTGGATATGATGAGGATGATTTTGAAAATAACACATTAGAAGCAAATTTAAGAGCTTTAAAAAAACACATTAAAATAGCTAAAGAAAAATCTAATAATGGAGTTATTGGCGTTAATCTAATGGTGGCCATGAATTATTATGAAGAACATGTAAAAACTGCAGTAGAGGCTGGATGTGACATAATAATATCTGGAGCTGGCTTACCTTTACAATTACCTAAATTAGTAAAAGATAGCACTACTAAAATCGCTCCCATTGTTTCATCATCTAAAGCAACTAGTGTTATTTTAAAAATGTGGGATAAAAAGGACAACACAACAGCTGATTTAATAATTGTTGAGGGTCCTAAGGCTGGCGGTCACTTAGGTTTTAATAATGAAGAATTAAACAATATAAAATCAATTAATTATGATGAAGAATTTATTAAAATTCTAAATATAACTAAAAAATATGAAGAAAAGTACAATAAAAAAATACCAGTAATCGCAGCTGGAGGCATATCTTCTGGAGTTGATGTAAAAAAATATTTAGATTTAGGTGCTGGCGGCGTTCAGGTTGGAACTCGATTTGTTGCTACCCACGAATGTGATGCCCATGATAATTTTAAACAGTCTTATATTGATGCTAAGGAAGAAGATATAGAAATTGTTAAAAGTCCCGTTGGAATGCCTGGAAGGGCAATAAAAAACAAATTTATTGAAAGTGTATTATATTCAAGACCTAAAATCACAAAGTGCTATAACTGCTTAGTTCCTTGTAATCCAAAAGATACACCTTATTGTATTTCAACTGCTTTGATAAATGCAGTAAAAGGAAATGTGGATGATGCCCTATTATTTTGTGGAGCAGATGCATACAAGATAAACGAATTAAAATCAGTAAAAGAAGTTATGAATGAATTAACTTGTGAGTTATAAATTCTCCACAAATTAGATAATTTATAATCACTTAGTATAACAAAAAAGTGGCTAACTCATTAGAGTTACCCACTTTTTTACTTACAAGGAAATTATGTTGCTTTTTCAACTGTAGAAGACTTCTACACCAAAGTATTATCAATGCGTTTAAGAAATAGTAAAAAAGTAAATTTTGAGCAACGGAGTTGCCTAAAGTGGTAGCGAAGGCATCTCGTTGACGACATGAGCGAAGCGAATTTTTTATCATTTAGCTACATCCTTAATTACCTATTCTTCTAAACTTATCATATCTATTTTTCAATAGTTCTTCACAGTCTACATCATCAAAAGTTATTAAATCTTTTAATATATATTCTTTTATATTTTTCGCTGATTGTAGTGGTTTCTCCTGAGCTCCTTTTTCTGGTTCCATTATAATATCATCTATTATTCCAAATTTCTTCAAATCATTTGATGTTATCTTCATTGCCAAGGCTGCTTTTTTAGCTCTAGTTACGTCTTTCCATAGTATAGATGCAAATCCTTCAGGAGATAAAATAGAGTAAATAGCATTTTCCATCATATATATCTTATCGCCCAAAGCAAGAGCTAAAGCTCCACCACTTCCACCTTCTCCTATGATTATGGATATTATCGGAGTCTTCAAACTACTCAGTTCAAATAAATTTTGAGCAATAGCATGACCTTGACCTCGCTCTTCTGCTCCGATTCCACAAAATGCACCCGGTGTATCTACAAAACAAATTACAGGCCTTTTAAATTTTTCTGCCTGTTTCATTAATCTTAAAGCTTTTTTATAACCTTCTGGATGAACCATACCAAAATTCATGTCTATATTTTCTTTTGTGGTTTTCCCTTTGTTAATTCCTATAACTGTAACATTCATATTATTTATACTACCAATTCCACCTATTATAGCTCTGTCATCTCTAAAAGATCTATCACCATGAAGTTCAATAAAATCATCAAATATATTTTCTATATAAAATTTAGCATTAGGTCTATCTTTATGTCTTGCTAGATTAACCTTATCCCATATTATATCTTCATTATTTTGCATTTTCACTCACCCCATGTAATCTTAAAACTTTATATAAGTAATTTTTCGAATCTCTTCTTTTAATAATAGAATCTATAAATCCTTTTTCCAAAGCAAACTCCGCACTTTGAAAATCTTCTGGTAGTTTTTCATTTATCGTATTTTCTATTACCCTTCTTCCTGCAAATCCAATTACTGCATTTGGTTCACTTATGATTATATCCCCTTCCATGGCAAAGCTGGCTGTTACTCCACCTGTCGTTGGGTGTGTTATTACGCTAATATATAATAGTCCTGCCTTATCATGTCTAGATATTGCCAGCGAAGTTTTGGCCATTTGCATAAGAGAAAATATACCTTCTTGCATTCTAGCTCCCCCAGATGCAGTAAAAATAATCAGTGGAAGTCTATTTTCTGTTGCATATTCTACAAGACGTGTTATTTTTTCTCCTACTGCACATCCCATACTCCCCATCATAAAATTGCTATCCATAATTGTGGCTGCTACTTTAAGAGAATTGATTTCTCCAGTTCCAGTTATCACAGCTTCTTTTAAACCAGATTTTACTTGATTTAATTCTAATTTTTCTTCGTAACCTTCAAAATTCAAAGGATTTCTTGTTTCCACATCCTTAAATAGCTCAACAAAACTATTTTCATCAAATATCTGGTCTATTCTATTCTTAGCTGAAATATTAAAATGATGTCCACATCCTATACAAACCTTATAATTTCTCTCTAAATCTTCTTTATAAAGTATATTTTTGCATTTTGGACAATTAATCCATTTTCCATCTGGTATATTCGGAAGATTGTCATTATCATCTAGTGCTCTAGAGCTTACTGTCACATATTCTCTTTTTCTAAATAAATTTTTAAGCATTATTATTCACCAACTTATCTTCTATAAAAGAAGTATTATAATTTCCATTTATAAAATCTTCATGTTCCAGTATTTCATATTGAAAATCTATATTTGTTGTAACACCACCTATGGCAAATTCATCTAAAGCCCTCTTCATTTTTATTATGGCGTTTTCTCTATCCTCTCCAAAGGTGATTAGCTTCCCTATCATAGAATCATAATATGGCGGAATTTCATATCCACAATAAATTGCACTATCAACCCTAACTCCCAAGCCCGATGGAGTATACAACTCTGTTATCACTCCTGGACATGGTCTAAAATTATTTTTTGGATCTTCTGCATTTATTCTACACTCTATGGCATGACCAGATATTTTAATATCATCTTGGTTGATTTCCATTTCCATACCCGAAGCTATTTTTAACTGTTCCTTTACTATGTCTATATTAGTAACCATTTCTGTAATAGGATGCTCCACTTGAATTCTTGTGTTCATTTCCATAAAATAAAATTCTCCACTATGATCCACCAAGAATTCTATAGTTCCTGCATTTTTATAATTAACAGCCTCTGCTGCTTTAACAGCAACTTCTCCCATCTTCTGTCTTAAGTTATTATCTAAAAAACATGATGGAGCTTCTTCCAAAACTTTTTGATTGTTTCTTTGCAGTGAACATTCTCTCTCGCCTAAATGAACTACCTTGCCATATTCATCAGCCAATATTTGAAATTCAATATGTCTAGGATTTTCTATATATTTTTCAATATAAACCCTGTCTTCACCAAAACAAGCTTTTGCTTCTAATTTAGCAGCCTCAAAATTATGTTTAAATTCCTCAATATGTCTTACTATTCTTATTCCCTTACCACCGCCTCCAGCAGCAGCTTTTATCATAAGTGGAAATCCTATATTTTTAGCTAAATCCAGGGCATGATCATAGGACTGTATTTCTCCTTCATATCCTGGTACTACAGGAACCTGTGCCTTTTTCATTATTTCTCTAGCCCTCGCTTTATCACCCATTAACTCAATAGTTTCATAATCTGGACCAATAAACTTTATATTGCATTCCTTGCACATTTTTGCAAACTTAGGATTTTCTGATAAAAATCCAAAACCGGGATGTATACCTTCACACCCGGTTAAAACACATGCACTTAAAATATTTGCCATATTTAAATAACTATCTTTGCTAAGAGGCCCTCCCACACAAACAGCCTCATCTGCCATCTGAGTATGAAGGGCATCTTTATCCTGCTCAGAGTAAATAGCCACAGTTCTTATATTAAGCTCTCTACAAGCTCTAATTATTCTCACTGCTATTTCTCCTCTATTAGCTATAAGAATTTTCTTTAACATAATATCACCTACCCAATAGCAAACATTATCTCGCCTTCACAAACTAAACTTCCATCCACAGTAGCTTTACCTTTTCCAACACCAATATTTCCTCTTAGTTTTACTATTTCTATTTCAAGATTCAGTTTATCTCCAGGCATAACTTGCTTTTTCCATCTTACTTTATCTGCTCCAACTAAGAATCCTATTTTACCTTTAAAATCTTCCATTGAAAGTATGCATATTGCTCCCATTTGAGCTAATGCTTCTAAGATTAATACTCCTGGCATTACAGGATACTCAGGAAAATGTCCATTGAAAAAGTTCTCATTTATGGTTACACTTTTATATCCTTTTGCACTTTTTCCTTCTACAACTTCTTCAACTCTGTCTATCATTAAAAATGGATATCTATGAGGTAAAATTTCTCTTATTTCTTTTATAGTTAACATTTATACTCTCCTTACTTTGAATAATGGCTCTCCGTATTGAACCATTTTTCCATTTTCGCCTAATACACTAACTATTTCACAATCAAATTCTGCACTTATTTCATTCATAAGCTTCATGGCTTCCACAATACAAACCACTTCACCCTTACTTATTTTCTGACCTACACTTACAAAAGGTGCGTCTTCTGGAGACATTGCTTCATAAAATGTTCCTACTATTGGTGATGCTATTACTTCCATATCAACGTCACGATTTTGTGAAATATTATTTTCTTGGACACTTTCTTTAACTTCTGTTTTTATATCAACATCATTACTTAAATCAGTAATGGCTAATTTATTTAAATTACTGTCGCATAAATCATTACTATTAGATACATAGTTTCTTGTAATTGATTTATCCATTTTTATAAATTCTTTATCATCTCTCATTTCAAAATAAGATAAATGGGAGTTATTAATAAGTTCAATAAGTTCTTTTACTTCATCAAATCTCATACTGTCCTCCTATTAATCCCACTTTTTAAATAATAGTGAGGCATTGTGACCACCAAATCCTAGGGAGTTGTTTAAAGCATATTTAAGCTCTTTTTCTCTTCCAATATTAGGAACGTAGTCTAAATCAAGTTCTTCTTCACTTTCACCATAGCCAATAGTTGGGGGTATGAATCCTTCTTGTAAAGCTTTTATACATGCTATGGATTCTACTGCTCCAGCTGCACCTAATAAGTGACCTGTCATAGATTTAGTTGAAGAAATAGGAATATTTTTCGCATCTTCTTCAAATACTTTTTTTATTGCTCTAGTTTCAAATAAATCATTGTATTGTGTTGATGTACCATGGGCATTTATATAAGAAACTTCACATGGATTTATACTTGCCTCATCAATGGCATCTTTCATTGCTTTTGATGCACTTTCACCTTTTGGATCTGGAGAAGTTATATGATAAGCATCACAAGTTGATCCATATCCTACTATTTCACATAGTATATTAGCTCCTCTTCCTAGTGCATGATCTAAGCTTTCCATGACTAATATACCTGCACCTTCCCCCATAACAAATCCACTTCTATCTTTGTCAAATGGTATGGATGCTTTTTCTGGTATATTATTAGAATTTAAAGCTCTCATATTACTAAACCCTGCAATGGCTATTGGTGTAATAGATGCTTCACATCCTCCACTTATCATTACGTCTGCATATCCATGCTTTATATATCTAAATGCGTCACCTATATTATTAGTTCCTGTGGCACAAGCTGTTACTGCTGAAGTGCAAGTAGCCTTTGCATCATATTTGATAGCTATATTAGCAGCTGCTGCATTGATAATAGTCATAGGAATATACATTGGAGATATTCTTTTAGGCCCTTTTTTGTATAAAGTTCCAAATTCATTTTCATGGGTATGGAATCCACCTATACCAGAGCCCACCATTACTCCAAATCTACATTTATCTATTTCATCCACATTAAGACCTGATTGATTTATGGCCTCTTCACTAGCTATAAGTGCATATTGTGTAAACTTATCAAGTCTTCTACATTCTTTTTTATCTAAATAATCTTCTACTTTTAAATCTTTGACTTCTCCACCTATTTTTACATCTAAATTTTCAACGTCGATTGACTTTATAAAGTCGATTCCAAGTTTTCCATTTTTAGCATTATCCCAAAATTCTTCAACACTATTTCCAATTGGTGTGATAGCACCCACTCCTGTGATAACTACTCTTCTACTCATAACAACCTCCTACATTGCCATTCCGCCATCAACATGGATGGCTTGACCTGTTATATAATTAGATTGATCGCTTCCTAAAAACAATGCTAAGTTAGCAATGTCCTCCACATGACCTAATCTTTTAAGAGGCACTTGCGATATTATATTTTTCTTTTGATCTTCACTTAGTACTTTTGTCATATCCGTATCTATAAATCCAGGAGCAATGGCATTTACATTTATATTCTTGCCTCCAATTTCACGAGCTAAAGATTTTGTCATTCCAATAAGACCTGCTTTTGATGCTGAGTAATTTACTTGACCTGAATTACCTATAATACCTACTACAGAAGACATATTTATTATTTTTCCAGATTTTTGTCTTATCATTATTGGAGTTACTGCTTTTAAACAGTTAAATGCTCCTTTTAAATTAACATCTATAACACTATCAAAATCTTCTTCTTTCATTCTGATTATTAAATTATCCTTTGTTATTCCAGCGTTATTAACTAGTATATCTACTCTTCCAAAAGCTTCTTTAGCCTCTTTTATTAATTTTTCAGCTTCTTCAAAATCACTCACATTTGCTTTGATAATCAAAGTATTAGATCCTAATTTATCTAATTCTTCTTTTAACTGAAGAGCTTCTTCTTCACTATTTCTATAATTAAGCACTATATTGGCACCTTCTTTGGCATATTTTAAGGCGATTTCTCTACCTATACCTCTAGAAGCACCTGTAATTACTGCACATTTTCCTTGTAACATTAATTTTCCTCCTATAAAATCCATTTTGCTTTAGTGATATGTTGCAAATAATTTCGCCACCCTTCAAGCAAGGATTTTTCTCAAAACTAATACTTAAGCATTAATTTTTTCAAGCTTTAAACTCTCAACTGTTGTTCTTAAAGATTTTAAATCTTCCACATTATAGATTTTTACATCTTTATCTATTTTTTTAACAAATCCACTTAAAGTTTTACCTGGACCTACTTCTATAAAAGTATTTACTCCTTTATGGATTAAATCTCTTATACTCTTTTCAAAAAGTACTGATGACATTATTTGTTCTCTTAATAACTCTCTAACATCATCATTTTCTTCATAAGAAGTTCCTTTCACATTGGAGTAAACTGTCTTTTCAAATTTATTTATATTTGCTTTTTTTAATTCTTCATAAAATTTATAACTGGCTTTTTCATAAATTGAGCTGTGGAAAGGTCCACTTACTTTTAATGGCACTACCATTCCTTTTAGCTCTTTTGCAATTTTTATACTTTCCTTTATTGCCTTATGTTCACCAGATATGACAACTTGACCAGGGCAGTTATAGTTGGCCCCTTCTACAATACCAAACTCACTTGCTCTTTTTATAAGTTCTTCAACTTTATCATTATCCAGTTTTAATACTGCTGCCATAGTTCCTTCATCTGAACTAACTTCAGAATCCATAATCTCAGCCCTCTTCTTTATAAGCTTCATACCATCTTCAAAAGAAAGCATTCCACCATATACTAAAGCCCCATATTCTCCTAAAGATAACCCTAAAGCATAATCAGCTTCAATACCTTCTTCTTCTAAAGCTTTGATACAAGCTAAGGATGTTAACATTATTGCTGGTTGGCTATTTTTAGTTCTTGTTAATTCTTCAATAGAACCATTGAAAATTAAGTCTTTTATAGGTATATTTAAAATTTCTTCACCTTTATCAAATATATCTTTACAGCTTTCTATATTTTCATATAAGTCTTTTCCCATATTTGTATATTGTGATCCTTGACCTGGAAAAAGAAATGCTATTTTATTATTCATTGCAAACCCTCCCAAGTACTAAATCCAATTCATCCATTAATTCATTTATAATTTCTTTGCAGCTTTGTTTTTTATTAACAAGTCCTGCTATCTGACCTGCCATAACACTACCATTGTTAATATCCCCATCTATCACTGCTTTTCTTAAAGCTCCTTTTCCTAAAGCTTCTATCTCCCTAGGATCAGCATTGGATTTTTCCAACTTGATATATTCTCTAGTAAGTTTATTTCTCAAAACTCTAACTGGATGAGATGTACTTGTTCCAGTAACTTCAGTGTCTATATCTTTTGCATTTAAAACTCTCTCTTTGTAATTTTCGTGTACCTTACATTCTTCTGATACTAAAAATCTAGTTCCCATTTGAACTCCACAAGCTCCAAGCATAAGTGACGCTGCAATTCCTCTTCCATCACCTATACCTCCTGCTGCTATTACTGGGATATCAACCGCATCCACAACTTGTGGTATTAAACTCATAGTCGTCAATTGACCAATATGACCTCCTGCTTCCATCCCTTCTACTATAACTGCATCTGCACCGAATTTTTCCATTCTTTTTGCAATTGCAACAGAAGGGACAACAGGTATTACTTTCACATTATGTTTTTTCCAATCTTCAATATATTTCCCAGGACTTCCTGCTCCAGTAGTTACCACAGCAATTTGTTCATCACATACTAATTTAGCAATTTCATCTATGTTATCCCTCATAAGCATAATGTTAATTCCAAAAGGTTTTTTAGTAAGTAATTTAGTTTTTTTGATTTCAGCCCTAACCTCTTCTGTACTTCCTACACCACTTATAATTCCTAAACCTCCAGCTTCACTAACTGCTGCTGCTAAATTAGCATCAGAAATCCATGCCATACCACCTTGAATTATTGGATATTCTATATTAAGTAATTCTGTTATCCTTGAAGTTTTCATATTTCCTCCTACAAGCACATTTTATTATTGAACTTTTTCTTTTGTCTTTTCTTGTATGTAATCAACCACGTCTTTTATAGTTTTCATATTTTCTGGTGACTCAACTTCTATTCCAAATTCTTCTTCTATCTCTATTATTAATTGGAATGTGTCTAGTGAGTCTATTCCTAAAGATTGAAAAGTGCTATCTAATTTTATTTCGTCTCTTTCTATTGATAAATTTTCTTCCATTATTCCTTGTAATTTTTCAAATATCATTTTTAAATCCTCCATAAATTTTAATACTTTTTAATTTTTTATTTTTATTTATTAATCCTAATTTACTTTCTTATTTCACTTATCTTAGTTAATTCCATAATCTTAGTTAATCTTGTTAATTTTAAATTTCCTTGTTTTATTTATTTTAAAATTACATAGTCCAATTTATTAAAGTTGCTCCGTATGTAAGACCTGCTCCAAATCCGACTAATATAATTTTACTGTCTTTTTTTAATAATCCCTTTTCATTCATATCGCTCAATGCAATTGGTATGGATGCTCCTGAAGTATTACCATACTCCTCCATATTCATATAAAACTTATCCATAGTTACTTTTAACTTTTTAGCTGCATATTGAATAATTCTTACATTGGCTTGATGTGGAATTATATAATCAATTTCATTTATGTCTAAGTTATTTTCTTCAAGTATTTTATTGATTGAACTTACTATGACAGAGGTAGCAAACTTAAATACTTCACTGCCATCCATCTTTAATTTAGAATACTTAATTGTTTTACTTTCTACAAATGGACTGTCTACATCATTGCCTTCAATGGTTATGCATTTATATTTATCTCCTTCTGATTTACAGAAAGAACTCACAAGTCCAAGATTATCACTTTTTGATAAAAGGGCTGCTCCTGCACCATCACCAAATAACACACATGTGGATCTGTCTTCCCAGTCAATTGATTTGGAAAGATTCTCAGCACCTATAACTAGTGCATGATTGTAATTGTTTAATTTCATCATGGACTTTGCCACATCCAGCCCATATATAAATCCTGAACAAGCAGCACTTATATCAAAAGCCATAGCATTATCTGCTCCTATGATACTTTGTACAATGCATGCAGTAGATGGAGTGAACATATCTGGTGTACAAGTGGCTACCACTATTAAATCCACATCCAAAGGGCTTATATTTGCATTCTTTAAAGCTTTTTCACCAGCTTTTGCTGCCATATAAGATGTATCTTCACCTTTAGAAATATATCTACTTCTTATGCCGGTTCGTGAATAAATCCACTCGTCACTAGTATCAATAATTTCACTCAGCTGATCATTTGTGACTAAATGGGAAGGTGTATATTTTCCTAAACCTGCTATAATTACCTCTTCCATAGACTTCTCCTTTTTTTGATTTTAAAATATCTTGATAATCAAAATATAATATTTAAAACAACCTAAATTTATTAATAAAATTTATAATTTAGGTTTATTTAGATATTCAAACTATATTACATTCAAATTAATAAGTCAACCTATTTTGCTCAAATTTTTATTTTGTAACTAATTTTTATTTGTCTTTTATTATGGTCATAGCGTTGGCAACAGCATAATCTTTGCCATGAGATATTGATACTTTTATTTCTAAAACATTGTAATTTTCACATATTTTTTCTAAATTATTATGAGTTTTTACTATGGGCTTTCCTAGTTTATCCCTTAGTATTTCTATATTTTTTAAGTCGTAGCCCCTTATACCTAACCCCAAAGATTTACTGATAGCTTCTTTTGCTGCAAAGTTTCCTGCTATTATTTCTGGAGCATATCCTTTTTCTTTAAATAATTCTATTTCCTTTTCAGTAAATAATTTTTTTAGGAAATTATCATTATTCTTTAAAGCATTTTTTATTCTTCCAATTTCTACAATATCTATTCCTATATCTAAAATATTCATAGTTTCCTCCATTAATTAAGTATTTTTATTCTTATTTTATTATTTATACATTTTAACACTATTTTTATATGAATTTTATGACAACTTTCCCATGGTAAATATAGTACTTTAATCTAAGGGTTCTTCACAAGTACAAAACTAATATACTGTCTCAGTAAGTAAAAAAGACATTGATTATTAACAATGTCTTCTTGCTTATTATTTAATTCTTGATTTTATATAATATATATCTTCAATTAGAATATTCATCTTATTTCTGTAATCTTTATTATACTCTAATACTAAATCTGCTTTATTAGTGTATTTATTGTACATTTCAAGAAACTCATCTATATTAAAACTTCCATAACATATAGAATCATGACTGTCATTTTTACCGTCATTATTATGCAAATGATAAGATATTATTTTGTTTTTTAATTCTTTTATAACATATTCTAAATTCCATCCATTTGCAAATGCATGCCCAATATCTATTAACACATCCTGATTACTATCTTTACAAGTTTGAATAAACTCTTCCTGATCAAATAACATATTCTGATTAGATATTACACCTGCATTTTCTATCACTATTTTAGCATCATAGACTTTTGCTAATTTATTTAGTTCTTCTAAGTTTATTTTAGAGTTCTTAATCATTGCTTCTTTATCATGTACTTTACAATTATTGTGATGATATACTATGTAAGAACTATCTAACTTCTGGGATAATTTTAGTGTATCTATAAAATATTCTTTTGATATATTATATGAATCAGAACCTATTTCTGAAGAATGCTCTGTTTTGTAATATGGACCATGCATTGAAATTTTATATTTATTCAGTCTATCCATATTCTTATTAACAATCTCCATAAATTCTGGATCATGAAACTCTACAAACAGTTCTATTCCTACATTTTCATGTGGAATATACTCAAGCATATTAAATAATTCTTCTAACTGATTTACTTTAAACATATTTGTACTTATATAAATATTCATCCTTATATCTCCTCTGGATATCCAATAGACATAGTAGTTTCTCTATCAAATAAGTGCATTTTTCTAAAATTGGGCTTAAAGTATATTTCATCACCTTTTTTAAATGTATCTTCATCAACTAATGCAATTACTTCATTGCCTTCAATTTCAAAATATACCCCTATTTTATTTCCATAATCTTCAATATATTTAACAGTACCTTTTAATGAATTCGTTATTTTTACGCTAGATAATTCCACATGCTCTGGTCTAACTCCAAAAGACAATTTACTTACCTCATTAGACTCTATAAGTTTAATCCATTCATTTGATAAATCTATTACTTGATTATTTATATTAATCGTTCCAATTTTATAATCAACATCAAATATATTCATTGATGGAGAACCTATAAACTTTGCAGTAAATATATTTCTTGGTTTATTATATACATTTTGTGGTGTATCAAGCATTTGTAAATCACCTTTGTTCATTAATGCTATTCTATCTCCTATAGTCATTGCTTCCACTTGATCATGAGTTACGTATATAAAAGTTTGTTTGTAGGTCTCATGAATTTTTACTAATTCTTTTCTAGCATGGCCTCTTAATTGAGCATCAAGATTTGACAATGGCTCATCTAATAAGAAGAAATCTCCTCTTTTTACCACAGCTCTTGCAAGAGCAACTCTTTGACGCTGACCACCAGATAAGTCCTTAGGCTTACGATCTTCTAATCCTTCTAACCTTAACATTTTAACTGATGCTTTTAATCTTTCATCAATATCATCTTTAGGTATTTTATGAGCTTTAAGTCCATAAATTATATTTTCTTTTACTGTCATATGCGGAAATAACGCATAGTTTTGGAATACCATAGCTATATTTCTATCACCACTTTTTACTTCATTTACACATTTTCCGTCCATATATATGTTTCCTGATGTTGGTTTCTCTAAACCAGCTATCATCCTTAAAGTAGTAGATTTACCACAACCAGATGGACCTAATATGATTAATCTTTCTCCTTCTTTTATAGTTAAATTTAAATTTTTAACAACATGTGTTTTCCCATAACTTTTGCATATATTTTCAAATACAATTTCTTTCATAATTTTCTCCTATCCTTTTATCCCCGATGATGTAAAAGTATTTATAATATGTTTTTGGAATATTATATATAATATTAAAGGTATTATCATAGTTATAACTGATACTGCCATTGCAACAGTAAAGTCTGTCCCACCTTCTGCACTTATAAATAATTGCAATGCTAAAGGCAATGTAAAGTTTTCCTTTGTCTTTAATATTAATACTGGCCAAACATACTCATTCCAAGAGTTTATAAAGAACATTATTCCTGTTGAAATTATTGAAGGTTTGACCATTGGAACGATTATATCTCTCATCCTCTTAAAATGATTTATATTTTCTAATTCAGTAACTTCCATAAGTGATTTTGGTATAGTTCTCATAGATTGCCTAAGTAAAAATATTCCTGTTGCATCACTTAACTGAGGTAAAATAACTCCCCACAAACTATCCCTCAACCCTAATTGAGATATAGTTAAATAATTTGGTATCATAGTTACAGTAAAAGGTATAAATATCGTACTTATCATCATAAAGTACAGTATATTTTTATATTTAAAATCAAAGTATACAAATGCATATGCTGCTAAAACAGATGTTGTAACTTTAAATAATGTAACCATTGTTGCTATAAAAAAGGTATTACCTGTTATATTTACAAAAGGCAGTCTTTTAAACACTTCAATATAGTTATTTAATGTTGGTTCGTTAGGTATAATTCCTAACACATTGTTGTAGGCTTCACCTAAACTTTTAAATGAGCTTGATATGGCAAATATAATTGGAAAAAGAGAGATTATCACAAATATGCCTAAAAGTATGTGCCATTTAACTTCTGAATTTAACCTAGTTTTCATAGTGTACTCCTTTTTCTACATATTTAAATTCTAATATTAACAATACTACGAATAATGCCATTGTTATTATGGCAAATGCCGATGCTGTTCCTGTTTTATATAATACAAAAGCTTCTTGATAAACATTGTAAATAGCGTTGGAACTTGCATAGTTTGGACCACCTTGAGTAATAACTTTTATAGGTGTAAACACATATTGCAACCCCTGAACTATTGTCATAATTAATACATATATTCCTGTCGCACTACTCATCGGTATTATTATATCTATAAATATCTTATGCATAGGAATGTTATCTAGTTTTGCAGCCTCTATAACCTCACTAGATACCCCCGATACTCCAGCAAGTACAACGATAAAATTGTAACCGAAGATTTTCCAGCTTGTTATTAAGCTTAGTATTACAACTACTAGTCCGTCAGTTTTAGTCCATATGGGTAATGTTATTCCAAACCACTTTGCAATTACCGCCGCTAGTCCTGAAATCGGATTCAGAATCCACAAATATAAAATAGAGCCGACAACCAAAGAAATTACACTGGGTAAGAATATAACACTTTTATAAAACCCTTTTGCCTTTGTTATTACAACAGAAAGTATAAAAGATAATATGTATGGTGCCACAAAGTTAATCAAAAGTAATATTATTATATATAAAAATGTATTTCCCATAATTTTATAAGTTAATGGGTCATTAAATATTTCGATATAATTGCTTAATCCTACAAAAGTTTTTGTCGGTTTAACCATATTCCAAGAAAAGAAACTTAAGTATACAGTTATAATTAATGGCCAAAACATGAATAATGCAAAAGCTAGAATTGATGGTAGGATAAGTAAGTGTGGAGTTAATTTTTCTTTAATTTTACTCATTTAATGTCTCCTTATTTAAATCTTTATAATAAAAGGTAGAAACCATTTTTCTACCTTTTATATAAATAATCTTTATTGTTATTCTAATAATTTGTTGATTTTATTTTGTGCCTCTGTTAAACCATCTTTAGCTGAAACTCTTCCACCTAAAATTTGATATCTTGTATCTAATAATATTTGTTCTGCTTCAAGTCCTGCATCTCCCGGGAAAGATGTCCAAGATACTACGTCTTCCATTTGACTTGTCGCGGCTTCCATCATTTCATTTTCTTCTAAGAAAGATTTTAGTCCGTTTTCAGCTTCTGCAACATCTTTTCTTGGAGGTACATATCCCGTTCCTATAGTCCACTCTGCCATAGATTCTACACTATATAAGTACTTTTGGAATTCCCATGCAGCTTTTTGCTCTTCTTCATCTTGAGCTGTAATCGCTAAGAAGCATCCACCTGCTGGTAGTCTTACATCTTCACCTTCCCAAGCTGGCGAATTAACTGCTGAAACGTCAAACTCAGCACCTTCTTGTATACTTGCTCTTCTTGCAATTGTAGTATATAACATACCTACTTCACCATTTATAAATGATTGAACACCCTCATCCCATGATATATGTAATGCTTCTTCATTTTTTACCATGTTAGCATAGGCTTCATAAGCTTCTATTCCTTTATTTGACGCAAAAGTTGCTTTGCCATCAGTTATCATTCTAGCTCCATTACTTTCTAATAAAGCTTGAGTTGCCCAATTATCAGCTGGTTCTTGTATATAAACACCATATTTGTCAGTTTTCTCTTTTATTGTTTTAGCAAATTCTTGTACTTGTTCCCAAGTTTTTGGACCATTCTCATCTAATCCGCACTCTTTCAAAATGTCTTTATTTATGTATAATACAGGTGTACTCAAAGAATAAGGTATACCAACTTGACTCCCTTTGCTATTTTTAGCAAGATCTAATATATTTGGTAAGAAGTTATCCTCTAAGAATGTTTTATCTTCTGAAAAGTGTTGATCTATTATATCTTGAGGCTCTACATAAGCAAAGTTATTTGAAAAGTAATCTAAGAATGACCATCCAACTTGTACTAAGGCTGGAGTAGACCCTGTAGCTGCTTCAGCTTGGAAATTTTGTAATAATCCTTTGTACATGTCAGGGTTATATTTAGCAACTACTTCTACGGTATCACTTTGACTATTGAACTCTTCAACTAATTTATCTACACTCTTTCCACCTTGAGTTTCAGCATTAACATGCCAGTACTCTATTTTCACCTTTTCATCAGATGATTGAGCACTACTTCCCCCATTACTACATCCAACAGCAAGTAAAGATACTGCACTAATTAAAGAAAATATTTTAACTAATTTTTTATGCATTTTTCTCTCTCCTAATCATTACATAAATTTTTTTATAATTTCTATAACGCCATTCTCATACTCTTCCTTTGTTGTATAATCGGCTATGTCTTTTAATCCGTCTACTGCATTGTTTACAGCAAATCCAACATCAGCTACTTCAAGCAATTCTTTATCGTTCATATGATTTCCAACAGCTATTATTTCTAGATTTTCTATATTTAGATGATTTTTTAATACCTTTAATGCACTTCCTTTTGAGATATTACTTTGAACTATTTCAAAATAATCATCTTCTGAGATAACATATCTAAATTTATCTTTTATAGAAACATCTAAGTCATTCCACATTTCTTTGTATTTTTCTACATCTCCAATTACTAATACTTTGTTTAATCTTATATCCGTATCAAACAAAGCTTCATCTATTTCTTCACATTTCGTAATCTCTTTCTTCTCATATACTGATATTCCTTGTGTATATTTGAAACAAAGAATCTTACCATTAACATAAAGTATTATAGACGCTCCAAATTTTTCAACCTCTCTTAAAAAAGATAATATTTCTTTCAGTAAAAATCGTTCAGAATAAATTTTTTCGCCATTTATATCTGCTATCTTGGCTCCATTGTAAGTTATATAAGGTGCATTAATCCCTACTTTTTTAGCTACTTCTATACTCGTTTCTATAGGTCTTCCTGTAGCTATAGTAAATATATTTCCTTTTTTCTTAAATTTTTTTACGTAGTATATCAATTCTTTTGAAACACCATATCCCTCACAATCACTATTGAATAAAGTCCCGTCTAAATCAGACACTATCATTTTTGTACTCATGCAAAACTCCTTTAATTTTAAAATTTAGAAAATTAACCTCCAATACCATTTATTTCACAATTATTGGTTTTCTCCAGTCTCCACCAAGAATCATAGCCATTGATATTGCATAAGTATTTATCTATTTAAAATCTAGTATCTAACTGATATTCATTTCATTATCTATCTTTACGTTCCATAATTCTTCTTTGCTAAAAGATATAGCATCAGCTCCATGCTTTAAACCTTCTATTATCTGTTCTTCTTTATCTATTAATCCACCAAGAATAATTGGTTTATTTATTTCCTTTTTTAATCTGTCAACTATTTCACCACATAATGCTGGCATTACTTCTACCATATCTGGATTATTTTCTATAATACTTGCTATGGAATTTTTAAACGATTTATTATCAATTAAAAACACCCTTTGTATTGTCATTAGTCCTCTTTTTTTAGCAGCATTTAAAACAGTACTTTTAGTAGATACGATCCCCCTTGGATTTATGTATTCTTTAATAAATTTCACAGATTCAACGTCATTTGACAAGCCTTTTAACAGGTCTAAATGTATAAATATAGGCTTTTTATCTTTGTTCTTTTTAAATTCATCTTCTAATAAATAATTTAATTTGACTTCCATTAATATTACTGCTGAAGCATTTGATTCTACAGCTTTGCCAAAATTATTAGATCTTGCAGCAGCTATCAAAGGATTTTTGATTATATTACTTTTCATTTTATTTCCTTCTTCCATTGGAATATTTTTTATTTACAACTTAATATTAACGACTAAATGTTAGATATATATTAAATCAATGTTAGATTTCATATTTTTTTGTTAATTAATGGTTAATATTATTATTTTTTATTGCAATCATACTTATCATTTTTAGATAAACAGCAAAAAAGAAGCCAATATTATAAATTCTTAGCTTCCTTTTATTAAATCCTCTCTTTTGTTGATGATGCTATTACTGTGGCAACTGTGCATGATAATATTTTTTTCATTCCCTCTCTCCTTTTCTGAAATTAACTTCGCTCATATCGCCAACTAGTTGACTTTGAGTAAAGTGTTAGCGACTCATCTTACTACTGCTTTAAGTCACCGTATGTGCGACATGAAATTTTAGGCAACAATCTCGCTCAAATTTTACTTTTTACTACTTCTTAAACGCATCGATAATACTTTGATCTAGAAGTTTTCCACAGTTTAAAAAGCAACCTAATTTTCTTGTATATAAAAAAAAGCCAAGGGTATGAACTCTTAGCTTCTTTTTACTTAGTATTTTTCATATAAAAAAGTACCCTCAATACTTTTATTGACAATACTTTTACATTTATTATTCACATTCAAATGTATTACAACGCGCATTCTGCACATCTATTTGAACATTGTCAGCATGACATCCTTTATTTTCATTATGTACACAATTATAAGCTTCACATTTTATATTACTTACTTCTGTGTCTAAAGCATCTATACTATTCACGAAACTACTATTTGCTCTGTCTATAAAAGTTGTGCAAGTAGTTTCTGAACTTTCAACCGCACTACGACCACTTACGTTTATAGCTCCTGCTTTGCATTCATTATTAAAATTATGTGTACAGTTTGTTGCATTACAATTTAAGTTTCCACCTTGCATAATTTTACCTCCTTTATGAAATCTTTATTTTATTATTTCCAAAAGAAGAAATAAAATGCTTGTGTACATTTTAATGTATTGTAATTAAAGTTTAATCTAATTTATCACTTATTATTCTTGTGTAAATTAATGTTTTTAATATTCTATCTAATATTTCTTTTTTATCACTTATGAATCTTTCAGATTTATTATTCCATGATTCATCAAATAACTTATCACACACTATTTTAAATTCCTTATCTTTAATAACTGCATAATCATTCGATTCATTCTCATTACTAGTCTTTATTAAATTCATATTTTTAGATAAGTGAATTGATGGATTTATATCAGAATGATAGTTGTCTAAAATATTTCCTTCAATAAGTTTTATTTCTATATTTTCATTATTTTTTATTATATACTCTATATTTTTTATATGTCTTTCCATTTGTTCCAAGGTTAATTTAACAGGGATATTAAAAAATTTTACTTCCCATGTTGATATATATTTTATTAATTCTGCCTCGTATACTAATGCTTTTATATCGGATTTGTATGTAATATTTTGTAAAAGTGTATTTATTTGTTGTAACTCTTGTAATAGTTCTTTATCATCCCCAAATACACTTTCTGCTAATTCCATAAATAAATCTGGTGGCATAAAAAATTCATTTATACTACCTAACATCCACTTGAAGTCTTTTCCCATAATATACTGCATATACGTTTTATCCTTCACCATATCTATTGGAGATTTTTTTTCTACAAGTAGTTTACCTTGTGATTTTATTATCTCCTCAAAGCTAAAGTAAGCTTCATCTACAACTGATTTTTCTTTTGTCATATTTGTAAGCAAACAACGTCCATTACTTCCAAATATGGCACTATGAAACATACGATCTCTCACAACTGATAATATATTGCTATTATCTATATCGCAATTATATATCTCAAAATTAAAATCAGTATATTCTATTATCATATATATTATAAGAAAAGTGTTTAAAATTAGATCCTTTTCACTTCCTTCAAATCCAGTTAAAAATCTAATTCTTACGTTTTTATCTTTTTGTATCTCATCTAATGATGACTTCATTCCTGCAATATATATTTTATCATTGCTTTTTAACTTGTATAAATTTGTAGATAATATTATGTCTAACTCATTTGATTCATTTGCGTATAAATCCATATCCTTTGATAAATATTTTTTCTAAATCTTGGATTTATATGTAACATACTATTATAATTTTCTTCGGAATGTGTACTCTTGTAAACACTAGAATTACTTTTTTGAGCCGTAGCTATATAAGACTCGTTTAATATTCTATAAATGAATTGAGCTAGTTCAGTATCATCTTTTACTTCTAATTCTATTTCAAAATAATGCTTCAGATCTTGTTTCGATACTGAATTTAGAGATTTAACTATAAATTCCGATGTAACTTTGCATATATTTGATATATTTTTTTGTGTTGGTAAATTTCTTCCATTAATCCATTTACTTATGTAAGATATATCGTACCCTAATTCTTTTGCCAACGTAATTTTTTTCTGATTTGATAAATAAAGTAACTTCTCTAACAATTGACCAAACTCAATATTTTTCAAATTGTCCACCTTCCTTATGCTCATCCGTTCATTTTTATTTTACTTCAATATTATTTTATTATAACTCCATCCTTTTATAATGTTTTTAGATATTCACGTAACTTGAATCTTTATTATATCTTAATGTATTAAAAATAAATAGATATAAAATCGATAACATTCTTATATATTAACTAACCCACATTATATATACCAATTCAATAACAAGTTTTATTATATTATGATTAACATATCTCCAAAATATTTGAATTTTATTTGAATTTTTATTCAAATTTGCTCACATTTTTTCTTTTGTCCTTAATTAACTATCTATGTTAGTATTATTTATTGGATAAAACGTCATTTTATCTTATATTTTGACATTTATCTACAATATTATAACAATCTATTTACAAATGTAAATGATAAAATTATAAAAGAAGGAGAAATCATTCATTATGAGTACTTTAAACCAAAGTAAAAGCAAGAAATTAGCAACTGGTTGGTTAATAGTTATTGCATGTATGCTTATACAAGCTATACCATTTGGTGTTGCATCTAACATCCAACCACTATTCATGGCTTATATCTTAGATCCTCAATCAGGATACGGATTCTCACAAGCCGGATTTTCATTAATATTCACATTAGGTACAATAGTATCTGCAATAGCATCTCCATTTGTAGGGTCTATGTATAACAAGGTTAGTGTGAAAACGATGTATGTAGCAGGTTCTATACTTTCAGGTGGAGGATTCTTAGCATTCTCTATGTGTAAAGAATTATGGCAATTCTATTTAGTTGCTGGTATAGTTCAAGTTGGTACAGCTGCAATATCATCAATCGGGGTTCCATTATTAATAAATGGATGGTTCGATGAATTATCAAAAGGTAAAGCAATGGGACTTGCATTCGCTGGGGGATCTATAGGTAACATATTCCTTCAAAGTATAACTGCTTTCTCATTAGCAAACTTCGGTATATCTAAATCATACCTTATGTTTGGTGCTTTATCATTAGCAGTAGGTATTCCTATAAGTATACTATTCTTAAGAATGCCAAAGAACGATGGCGAAATAGTTAAAGGTAAGAAAAAAGGAAATGATAAAGAAGAAAACAACAGCGACGTTTCAGTTGACTGGGGATATTCTTTAAAAGAAGTTAAAAACTTAAAATACTTCTGGATATTAGCATTGGGATTATTCTTCTTAGGTATGTATGTTTCTGTTTTAGCAGTACAATACCCAGCTTATTTAAAGAACTTCCTAAAAGTTGATCCTATGATAGTTGGTTTAGTAGGTTCTACATTTGCTTTATTCTCTCTTGGAGGAAACTTATTCGGTGGTGTAATATTCGATAAATTAGGTGTTACTAAAGGTCTTATGGTTGCATTCGTACTTGCTGCTACTTCATGTTTAGCATTAATGAATGCTGGTTCAATACCTATGTTAGCTCCTGTATTTGCCGCTTTAAAAGGATTATCAGTATTCGCTTACATGATGGGACCATCTTTACTTACAGGTTCATTCTTCGGTAAAAAAGAATTCGGTGCTATACTTGGTGTAGTTCAAATATTCTTCGCAGTAGGATTTGCTGCTGGTTCATCAATATTCGGATTATTAGTTGATAAAATGGGATACAGCATAGCTTGGATATTTGTATTATCATTCATAGTTATATGTTATGTTTCTTTAATAACTGCTTCTGCAGGTATGTCTAAATTAAATAAAGAAAGAATAGCTAAATTACAAGATGATGCATCTTCTGATGTAGCTTAATATAATTATAAAAAATGGAGTGTATAAAATACACTCCATTTTTATTTACCTATATTTATTTAATTAAATACATAAGATTTTCAGAAATTATAATTTCCTTGCATGTAAAAAAAGAATTGCAAAACTTATAGTTAAGCAATTCTTTTTAGTAATAATTTAAGATTGTCTTCAAAGTAATCTTCTTACTACACATAAATATTCATAATCTAAATTATTTATATTCAGTAATTTTCTTTCAATCATTTCGATGACAATGCCAATCTCTACATTTTTTAATGCTAAAAAGAATGTATATGTAAGTAATAATATTAATATAAAAATAAGTCCAATTGCAAATACCAATAAAGTAGATATGAGACCCTCTAAATTGTATTCACCAAAATCTTCTATATATGCTAATGTTTCCTTAAATATAGGGCTTTCAGTATCCGTTAAGCATAAAGCGGAAATAAACATCATACCTAAAATCAAACTTAGAAACGTTGCCATTATTGAATATGGTACTGATATACCACAATGCTTTGACTTTGCTACTAATTTTTCTAAGTCTTTCATTCTTTCAGCATCTTTAAGTTCTATATATTCAATATCAAACACCCTTTTATCACGATGCACCTTTTTGTACGCATTTATTAAAAAACTAACTATAGTACCTACAAAAACTATAGCTCCAATGGTAGAGTAAATTGTGTTTTGAAAAATTATAATTATACTCCATGATATAACCATCGTTAAAGTAATAGGTGCTATACAAATCCTTTTGTTATACATTTCAAAATAAGCTATTAATTCTTCATATTCCATAACCTTCCTCCTAGTGTCATAGCTTATTCTATAATTATTTTTAATATTTTTCAATTATATTTTATCACTTTTTGTCATATTTTGTAATTTAGTCGATTTTACTTTAATTTATTTAGCTAAATCATTATAATTTGTTATATCTCTTACTTATTTAATCTTGTTATCCATGAATATTTTTTAGTTTTTCTCTATCTACTATACTCTCCTTATTACCATAAGCAGCTTTGCTAAAAATTTTCTCAGCTTCTATTAAATCAAGTCCTTTTATGGTCATATTTACAGGATCTGCTTCACCTAATCCATCCTTGTAAAGTCCATATAAATAGCTTACTCCCTGTGGTAAAAATCCTAATATTCTTGCCCCTATGCTATCTGCTGCAACAGGATCTGTTGATGCTATTATAAGTCCTGGAGTATCTACTGCCTGCCCGAATATTGGACCCGTACCTATCATAGCTTTATCTAAACTTATTATGGCTAAGTCTATAGGTACTTTTTTTGCAAAACTTCTTATGAAACCATGTAAATCTTCGTGTATTCCTGTTTTCTTCTTTGGAAATCCATGAACACTTGCTGGAGGATAGCCCATTGCAATATTTTTTATGCTAGCTGTAACAGTTGCTTCTTCGTGATATTTTAGCTGAGTAAATGATATTATTACATCTACTTCTTCTACTATTTTATTTATCGGTGTACTTTTAATTATGTCATGGTCTAATTTTAAATCTATAAAAGGACCATAATTCATATCAACAAATTCCACATCTTCTTCTGCTATAACTTTGTCATATCCTAGATTCATAATAACATCTGTAGTTTCCATTCCACCAGAACCTGTAGCTATATAAATAGTTGATGGCTCTTTTGTTTTTACATATTGTATAAGATTTTGAAGTGTTTTTTTACCGACAACAACTCCATCTTTTGCAGGCTTATCCTTTACCCAGTTTGGTGTGATTATTACTTTATCTCCTTTTTGTATAATCTCATCAATGGGTAATAAATCTAATGCTTTTTCTAAAGACTTTCCTTCTGTAATTGCTTTTGTTATTGCAACTATAGGTTCTTTTATTTTTCGATTTTCTCTCATAGAAACACCTCCTTCAAAAAGTGTTTGCATTTATAAGTTTGTTATACTATTTTATTCAAAATTTATATCAAATAAATGTAAAATATTTATAACCTACTTAAAGGCTATAGTTGACTATTTCTATTGAACAAGTATAGTATTTCAAGTATATAGTACTTATATTCAATATTATAATGCGGTGACATATGTTGAAAATTTCAACAAAGGGAAGATATGCTCTTAGAATAACGCTATACTTAGCACTAAATAGTGGCGAACAACCTGTAAGAGTTAAAGATATAGCAAGAAGACAAGAAATTTCCGATAAATACTTGAAGCAAATCATATCTATATTAAGTCAAGTTGGATATGTAAAAAGCATAAGAGATATCTTTTATATAAAAAAAACTAGCGAATATACTGTGGGTATGATTCTGAGGCTAATTGAAAGATATTTATCTCCTGTTGCATGTCTTGAAAATGATGTAAATATGTGTAGCAGGCAAATGTTGCAGACGTAAGATCTCTTATTATTCACCCATCATCAATCACTCACTCTCATATTACTCAACTCAACTTGTTATAAACTTTTTTCCATTATATATTCTTCATATCCTGAGTCTTCATTATTTTGCTCGTTTATTATTTTAAATCCTCTATTTATGTAAAAATCTACTGATTTTTTATTTTCCTTATATACCGCTAAGTTTAGCTTTTTGTATTTGTTTATTACAAAATTTATCAATTCTTTACCTATTCCATTTCCTTGGCAATTTACGTCAACAAATAATGCTCCTATAAATTCCTCATTTATTATGCTTATAAAACCATTTTTATTTTTTTCTTCATCTTCGTATATAGATGTTTCTGACATGGGTATATATATCTTTTACAGTATTATAGTTATTTTCCCAGTATTCTTTAGATATAAAATTATGAGCTTTTATAGTACTTTTTAACCAAATTTCCATTACTTTATCTATGTCTTTATTTTCTATTTCTCTTATCATTCCCTCAAAATCTCCTTATTATATTAATATATTTCATTTTATCACTTGTCACATTTATTATTAATTTTATTTTCGCATAAGTTTTTAAAATTATATACTTTTTTGCTATTTTTTTATCAACATATAAAAAACCATCTTCATCATAATATATATATACGTCATAAAAATAGGAGGCAAAATGAAAGTAAACGCCAATATTTATATGCTAAAAATTCCGTCAAAAGTGCAACCTGACAAATTTACACACCCTGTTGTTATAATAAACAAAGATAAAATGCTTTTAGTTGACAGTGCATATCCAGGAGAACTAGAAAGTATTAAAAATGCTTTTTATGATGAAGGGCTTGATATTAATAACTTAAATTACATTCTTTTAACACACAAAGGCTTTGACAATTTAGGCTGTACGAAAGATATTATAAAAACTTTTCCAAATGTGAAAGTTATGGCTAATTGTGATGACAGTAAATTTTCTATCGATATAAAATTAAATAATAATGATTTTACACCTGATTTTGAAAATATAAAGGTTATATCCACTCCTGGTCACACACCAAATCATATAAGTTTATACTTGAAAGACCAGGAGCTTTTAGTGGCAGGCAACTTATTAGATATACAATTAAATTTATTAAGCCTTATGGATAAAGGATTAAATGCGGATAATAAAGCTTATATCAACTCGGTGAAAAAAGTTTCAAAACTTTCTATAAGCAAGGTTATATCTTATCACGGAGGTATGCTTGAAGGAACTATAAGCCAAGGTATAAAATGTTTAGTAAATTAAAAAAAGACTTATCTAAGTTAAGATTTTCTTATACTTAGTAAGTCTTTTTTTATATATTTTAATCTATACTTTCAGCATTTTCATCTAAATCTTCTATTAGATTTGGAATTACTATGGTAAATTTACTTCCTTTATCCACTTCACTCTCAAGCCTAATATATCCACCATGAAGTTCTACTACATATTTAACAAGAGTAAGACCTATACCACTACTACTGGCTTTTATAGATGCTGATCCTTCTACTTGAGAGAACCTTTTGAATATAAAGTCTTGATCTTCTTCTGATATTCCTATTCCTGTATCTTCTACTGTTATTTCAATATTATCTTCAATTTCTTTAATATATAGTCGGATTTCCCCACCTTCGTCAGTAAATTTAACTGCATTGCTTAATAGATTGATTATACATCTTTCTATTTCAGTTTCATCACAAAAGATTATCTTTTCTTCCATATCTGGATCAATTGTAAGAGATAAACCTTTCTCTTCTATAAATTTACTCATGTTAAGTGCAGCTTCTTCCACTATATATACTATATCATTATTTTTTTTATGAATTTTGTACTTCCCAGTCTCTATTTTTGAACTATCTATAATATCATTTATTACCTTTAATAAATTATCACAACTTTTACTTATGATATTCATGTATTGATTAAACTTTTCTTGTGTGATTTTTTTATTTTTATTAAGTAAACTCATTAACTGAACTGTTGATACTATAATATTAATTGGCGTTCTAAGCTCGTGAGACAAGTTAACAAAATAATTATTTTTGAGCTTTTCATGCTCTATTATTTCTTTACTTAACTTTTCATTTTCTTCTAATTGTTTATTCAGCTTTATGGTTTTTTGATTTACCAAGTGATGAAGTATCTTAACATAGTTAAATACATATATTAGTATCCCTATAATTATAGATATATATACCAAGTAGGCTAGTGGAGTTTTCCAGATAGGATTCTTCACCCTCATCTTCAAAGATGTTACCTCTGTTAATTGACCATGGCCATCTCTAGCTCGTATTTTTAGGGTATATTTTCCTGGTTCCAATGATTTAAAATCCAAACTACTCCTTGAGCCAAGATATATCCATTCTGAATCCAATCCTTCCAACATATATTCATAATTTATATTATTTATGCTTTCATAATTAGGTAAAAAATAGTTAATATATAAGTCTTTGTAATTATATTCTAATATTAACTCCTCACCATAAGCTACCTTATCCTTTGCAATATAAATATCACCAATTACGACCTTATTCTTATGACTTTTATAATCTTCAAGTTCTTCTGGTTTGAAATATGTAATCCCTGATGTACTACCAAACATCATTGTTCCGCCTTTAAGTTTTAAACTTGAATTTAAATTAAATTGATATCCATATAAACCATCCGCATCAGTATAATTAACGAAATTGTTATCTTCTTTATCAAATTTATTTAAACCTTTATTAGTACTTATCCAAACATCCCCGCTATCATCGATTAAAATTGAATTTATAAAATTATTAGTTAAACCTTCCGCAGTAGTATATGAAGTAAACTGTTTTGTTTTTACATTAAACTTACTAAGACCTACATTTGTTCCTATCCATATATTCCCTGAATCATCAAATGTCATACAGTTTATATAATTATTAATTAAGGAATTTTCATCGGAAGAATTATTATTGTATATCTCCATAACACCTTTTTGTTTGTGGTACTTAATCAAACCAATATCAATACCACCCAACCAAATAACATCTTCCTCTTTATCATCTTGCAGTATGTATTTTATTTTCCCTGGATATATTCCCTTATCTTGAATTTCTTTACTATAATATGTCTTCTTACCACTACTCACATTATAAGAATAAAAATCTGTTATCGATGCTATCCATATATTTTGTCCATCATTGTATAAATAACTTAGTTCTATAGAGTAGTCATTTCCTACTAGTGTTTCTATATATTTATCTTTTTTTGTATCGTAGACTATGAGTTCTTTGTTAGTCACAATAAGAATATAATCCTCGGTTAATGATAATAATTGTTTTATATATCGATCCCTTAAACTAAAATTTTCATCGTCATTTATTGTTCTTACTAACTCACCATTTGATTCGTCATATACATGTATCCCTTTAAACTTCGTTGCTATCCATGTATAGCCATTATGTGATAATATAGACACTATACTTTCATCGTCCATATTAATATAATTAAATATGGAATCACTATTTAATATATTTACACCTTTATCCGTTCCAATCCAAATTGTTCCATTGGAATCTTCATAAAAACAAGTTATAACATTACTTGTAATTGAGTATTTAAAATCCTTATCTTTTTGAAATATTTCACATTCTTCTTTTTCCATTGAGAATTTTATCGCTCCATTACAACTAGATATCCATAAATTATTTTTACTATCATTAAATATGATATCCTGATAAAATCTAATTTCGCAATCATCAAAAGTATAAATACTAGTTATATCTTTTTTATTTATATCATATTTTTCAATTCCATTGTTATTAAGTATATACATTTCAGATTCATTTGTATTATATCTAAAAATACCTTGCTTAGTTGAAATCCACATGTTCCCTGAATTATCCTTAGATAAATGAGAAATAAATAATTTATTTTCATAATTTTTTATATTAAAATTTTTATCAATTGAATTTATTCCTTTTGTAGTTCCAACCCAAAGATTATTATTTCCATCTTCTTCTAAACATGTTATAGATGAACTAGTTAGTGAGTTTGAATCATTTTCATCATTATAAAAGGCTTCAATACTTCCATTTTTAATGTTAAACCTCATCAAACCATTCTCTGTTCCTATCCACATAATATACTTTTCATAACTACTCTTTAGTATGGATGTTATCTTTAAATTTCCTAAACCATACTTATCTTCTTTATCCTTCACCCTTACAACAGTATCTGTATCCTTAATGATGAAATCTAATCCACAATCAGTAGCTATCCATATATTACCATAGTCATCTTCTTCTATATCATTTATATATGTAGAACTCAGACTATTTGTATCTTCAGTATTACAATTATATTGTCTTATGATTTGTCCATCATATCTATTAAGTCCATCTTGTGTACCAATCCACATATACCCCTGACTATCTTGAAATATTGATGTTACATTTTCATTAGATAGTCCCTCATAAATAGATATGCTTTCAAATTTTGCACTGCCCAATGTTTCTCCCCATGATTTTATAGGAAGTAAAATATTAATTAAAATTAATACGATTAATACTCTTATCTTCATATTTTAAAACCCCACATTATCAACCTAATATATTTTAATTATATTTTTATAAAAATCACCGTAATTATATAACTCTCTCTCTCTATTTTAGCTATTATATAGTTAAATGTAAATATTTTCAATCCAGTTTTAATTAAATATTGTAATTTTTTCCAAATATTCTAAATATTTTAAAAAATAAATCATATTTTATCTAAAACATATTTTTATTTTTAATATTTATAGTGAATAGTGTCAAATAATTAAATACCTACATGAATTTTATCACCGTTACAACTAAAATTTCAAGCTAAAAAACCACCTGCATAGCAGGTGGTTTTATTATAAATTGTTTTGTTACTTTTTTATTTATTTATAGACCTATGAGCCTATAATTTTATATTAATCTATTTTTTCTTTTAAAATAATCCTAAAGATACTTCCTTTGTTGACCTCACTGGAAACAGATATTTCACCTTTATGCAGGTTTATAATATGTTTTGTGATAGTTAATCCTAGCCCACTACCACCTTTCACTTCAGAGTGTTCATCTATAATTTGGTTAAACCTGTCGAATATAGAACTATGATATTTTTGTTCTATACCAACACCTGTATCCTTAATAATTATTTCAACTTGATCTCCTAAATCTTTAATAATAACATCTATACGTCCTCCCTCATGAGTAAACTTGGCTGCATTACTCATTAAGTTAACTATACATCTTTCGATTTCATATCTATCACATTGAATAATTTTCTCTTCCATTTCAGGTTCTATAACCAATTCTATGTTTTTATTTTCTATATAGTCTTTTAAGCTTAATGCTGCTTCTTCCACTATATAAACTATATCCTCTTCTTGTATATTTATCATATATTTACCATGCTCTACCTTTGTCGTATCAATAATATCATTGATTAGTTTTAAAAGACGTTGGGCATTTCTTCTCATAACTTCCATATAATGCTCTATTTTTTCCCTCGAAATTCCCTCTTGTTTTTTATTTAAAGCTGAGATTAACTGTTCTGTTGAGGATATTATATTTAAAGGTGTTCTAAGTTCATGAGATAAATTTATAAAATAGTTATTTTTATTTCTTTCTAACTGTATAACCTTATTTAATAATTCATTACTTCTTTCCATCTCATTGCTTAATTCTTCTGTTCTTTCTCTTACTAATTTATCTAATCTTTTTACCTTGTTACTTTCTAAATATATAGATATAATTATTAGCAAAATATATATAATATAAGCGCCTTTACTTAACCAGATTGGTGGCTTTATAGTAAATTTAACACTACTTTCTTCACTAATCACACCATTATGATTTCTCGCTTTTATTTTCATTTCATATTTACCTGGTGCTAAATTATTATAGATAATTTCATTATTTTTTGTAAAATTCCACTCATTATCTATACCTTCTAACTTATATTGGTATTGTATTCCTTGTATATTTTTGTAGTTTGGTAAAAAATAATTTATACTAATAATATTTTCATTATATTCAAACTCTAAATCGTTAATATCATTATAGTTTTCACCTTTTACAATAAATTCGTCAAATATAACTTCTGACGAATGCTCTCCTACTGTAATCTCATCAGGATTAAATATATTTAGTCCATTAATTCCGCCAAATAAAAATTCACCTTTAGCAGTTTTAAAGTAAGAAGCACCATTAAATTCATTACTTTGAAGACCATCTTCTAAATAAAAACTTATAAATTTACGTTTAGCAATATCAATCTTAGATATTCCATTGTTAGTACTCATCCATAAATTGTTTTGGTTATCCATTAAGATCCCATAAATATTATTGTTAACCAAACCATCCTCTTCTGTATAAGTAGCAAATTCACCAGTCTCCTTATTTAAGCTGCATAGACCATTACTAGTACCTATCCATATATACTTATTATCTTCTGCTATAGTTCTAACAGATTTAGAATCTATTTCTTCACTATATATGTCTAAAATTTTCTTTTTTTCATCTATTTTAATTAAATATCCCTCTAAAAATGTACCAATCCAATAGTTGCCTTCTTTATCTTCATAAATAGTTTCTATGTAGGTATCCTCTATATTGTTATCATGCAGTATATATGAAATATTTGTAATTTCATCAGTAGCTGTATTTAATATATAAATTCCATTAGGTGTACCTATCCATAAATTTTTTTTGCTATCCATATATAAGTATTTGATTTTCAATGATCCTAATATTTCATTCGAATTATAATTTTCTATTGTATTATTACTTTTATCTATTTTATTAAGACCATTACTAGTTCCTATCCATACACAATTATCAACTCCTGCAATAGTATTCACACTATCACTTACTAATCCATCATTTGTAGTAATATGTTTTATAGTTTCATATTCTCTATCAATAATGTTAATTCCTGTAGAACTAGTCCCTACCCATATAAAACCGTCTTTATCTTCATATATGCCATGTATTGAATTTTCACTCAAAGAGTTCTTATCAAATGGATCATTTTTATAATGCTCAATTTTATTGTTAGGATCAAACATACTAACACCTTTGTATGTACCTACCATTATCAATCCATTTTTATCTTCTATAATAGAAAATGTATTGTTGTCTACTAAAGTGTATCTGTCATATGGCTTATTGCTATAATTAGTAAATTCATTTTTATCGTCTATATATTTAGACAATCCTCCGTTTGTACATACCCATATGGTTCCATTACTATCTTGTAGTATATTTCTTACATTATTACCACCTAATGAATTTGGATCACTCTTTGTATTTTTAAATACTGTAATTTCACCAGTTTCCATATTAATTCTATTAAGGCCTTCGTCATAAGTTCCAACCCATAGGTATCCGTCCTTATCACAATAAATTTTATAAATCCAATTATCGCTAATAGAATTATCTTCATCTGAACTATAGATTTTTTCTATTTTTCCAGACTTAACATCTACCTTGTTTAAACCATCCATTGTACCTATCCAGATGTGACCCTTATTATCCTCGGCCACACTATATATAGACTGATTAGTTATAACATTATCTTTATATAAAATCCTGTTGAATTTATCATTTTCCTTATCATACAAATTAAGTCCATCATCAGTTGCTACTAATATATTTCCATCTCTTGTAACTAAAATCTCACATACATTATTATTGGATAAATTTCCTTTATCTTTTTCAGTTGTATAATTTGTTATCTTGTCATTTTTTGAATCTATTTTACTTACTCCACTTGTTGTGCCGACCCATATATTCCCTTGTGTGTCTTCTTTTACATCTATAATATAATTGCTGACTAAACTATTTTCTGAGTTTTTATTATTTTTATATACTTTGAATTCATATCCATTGTATCTATTTAAACCATCATTTGTTCCAAACCACAGATAACCTTCACTGTCTTGTAGCATAGTTTCCACACTACTTTGCGATAAGCCTTCTTCTATTGTCATATTTTTAAAATTTATGTTATCAATTGCATCTGCTGTATATATGCTAGTATTCATAAATATCAGTATTATTATGATGCCTAATATATTTTTTGATCCCCACATGATATTCGATATATCCCTCTCTCACTTTTTGCAAGCATTCTGCAAGTTTATATTTTCCCAATGTTAAATATTATACTATATATTGGGGTTAAATATAAACAATTGATATAAATTAAATTTCTAAAGTATTTTACCAAATACACCAAAATTTGACATAATTTGAATATAATTTAATATCTAACTATCTTTCTCTATTTTACATTTATTTATAATTCATTGATTTAAAATTAATAAATTTGTCTAAATTAGAAAAAGAAAATGATATTTAACAATAAAAATATAGGAAAACTAAGATTTCTCATTTATAATTAATGTTAAAATATAGGAAATTTTACTATTAAGTATATACATATGAAGATTTTAAGGGAGGATTTGACTTATGAAACAGAGACCAAGATCAATCGATGGTACACTTAGAAAATCTTTTTTACGTGTACCTGAAGTTATTAGAGAATGCAGTGGTATAAATATTTTTGGAAAACGAATTAAGTCACTTGTTTTTTCAACTGACTTAGCTATTATAAAAAATGTAAATGCAGACGCGGTAATAGCTGTATATCCGTTTACCCCTCAGCCAATAATTACACAATCTATTATAATGGCTTCTGATATTCCTGTTTTTGCAGGAGTTGGTGGGGGTCTTACGAAGGGAATTCGTTCTGTATTACTTGGGACTAACGCTGAATTACAAGGTGCTATTGGGGTAGTTGTCAATGCTCCAACATCAAACGGTGTAGTCAAAGCTTTGTCTAATGCTCTTGATATACCTGTTGTTGTTACTATTGTAAATGACGAGACAGATATTCAAGAAAGAATAGATGCTGGTGCAACTATTTTTAACGTTTCGGCTTCTGTTGACACACCTAGAATCGTTGCAAAAATTAGACAAGCTTATCCTGATTTTCCAATAATAGCAACGGGGGGACCTACTGATGAGAGTATAAGAAAAACAATAGCTGCCGGTGCAAATGCTATTACTTGGACACCGCCTTCTGTGGCTACATTATTTAAAGATGTTATGGCTACTTATAGAAATAATGAGGATGCTCATTAGGTGATTATTTCTAATAATTTTATAAATATATAAAGGATGAACCCACATGGAGTTCATCCTTTACTTTTAATTTCTACTTAATAATCTATCTAGATATATTGATTTAACTTGTTCATTGGCTAAAGCTCTTTTAGCTGGAGGTAATTTAAGTATTGCAGATAATATTGCTGCCATGGCCCTATGACTACTTAATGCTTTATTATCAAATATAAGCTCTTGTAATTGTCCTTTTTCTATAGCCATAAGAACTACTCTATGTACGGAATTTGCTGGTGTAATTATTTTTTCTTTTCTTTTCAAAAGTATTATGCTACCTTTAGGGCAATTTCTAGCACAAACTCCGCATCCTAAACAAACTTCTTCATCAATCTTAATTACGTCCTTATCATTTTCTTTTACCTTTTTTATTGCTCCTATTGGACATGCCTTTACACATTTTCCACAGGATACACAAGACTCATAATTAATATTTGGTATAAAACTTGTGGTTGCTACTGGATGCATATTTCCAAATTTTCTAGCTGCTAACAAAGCTTCACAGCAACATCCACAGCAGTTGCAAATAAAGCTCACTCCACTTCTTACATTTTCACCACATTGAACTAAATTGTGTTCATATGCTTCATGTAATAATTCTTTACACTCCGAGGCATCTATTCGTCTTGCATAGTTGTATTTTATTAAAGAATTTGCTGTTCCATTAAAAGTCATGCATATATCCATAGGTGCATCACAACCTTTACCAACGTGTTTCATTTTATGCCTGCAATAGCACATTCCTACAGCTATATGCTCTGCTTCCTCTATTATATGAGTAGCTCTTTCATAATCCAATATGGTTACTTCATTGTCATTAGTTAATACTTCTTCTTGAACAAAAACTCTTCCTAATTTTGTTTCTGCTGAATAAAATAAGTCCTTTATAAAATCTTCTTCCACATTTAAATATTGATAGTACAGTTCTGATAAAAGTTTTTGATCAATATCGTTTCTAGTTCTCATCAAAGCAAATTCTATAAATCCGGCCATGGGAGGCGGAAGTATATACTGTTTGCCCTTATCATCTTCTAAGTCTAATAAAATCGCCCTGCTCGCAAGTGTGTCCAGTATTTTTAATGCTTCACTTTCACTAACACTCCATATTTTAGCTGCTGTTTTTGCTCTAAAAGCTTTAATTGGTAGTTGAGCAACTAACTCTGCTTCTTTTTCCGTAAATAACATTGCCAATATCTTATATAGAGTTTTGGAAGGAGGGGCACCTTGTGGAAATCTATTTAGCCTATCTTCTAAACTTTTATATCCATTTTTTGCACTTATATGCGACATTTCCATCATCCTTTTTACTTATTATATAAATTATTTCTATAACAAATTAATAATTCCCTTTTACATTATGTAACTATTATTGTTTTTTTATAATATATAAAGCTTAAAAGTTCATATGTTTATGTAAAATAATAAGTATTTGCTGCTATGATAGAGAAAAAATCACTCAAATCTACTCTTTTTGGTGAACAAGTGAACGAAATGAACCAATTTTCCTATACGCGCGCGCCTACACACGTGCATGCAACCTGTTGTTTTTATTTTTCTTTTTTTCTTCTATATAGGTAATTTCTTGTTCAGTTGTTCACTATAGTTCTCTGTTCTTGTTATTTAGCCATTTTCATCATGGAACAAGATATTGAACAACCTTATGAACAAGTTTTATCTTCTCTAACTTGTTCAAGGGAAGAATAAAATAAAGGTTATACCAGACATTATAGAAAATGATTTTGGTGAAGTATTATGTGCGTTAAGATCTCCTCATATGAATCTCTAAATTTATGGGAATTTCCTGACTGTAAAGTAGAAAAGCTTATTAAAATGAAATAGAATACTGTAAAGTTTTATCTGTAAATAGCTTCATCTGAATCAAAATACAAAAGGGGAAATGCCATATTTTTACGGCATTTCCCCCTTATATAAAAATTATTTAATTGCAGCTATGTTAATTAATATACCACTTAAATCATCATCTTCAAAGTAAACATGAACTCCATAAGTTCCTGCTTCTAAATTCGATGCATCTAAACTAACTTCTGTAGCATCATTCACAACTTCTTCTTTTAACTCATTACCCGCTCTATCTACTAATACAACTTTTTTAGCTACATTCTTTCCTGCTCTGTTGTAAGCTTCTGTATTAACTTTAATCCTTCCATCAACTACACTTAATTCCCCAACTTGTACAAACTGATTTTTAAAATTAACTTTTTCTAAATTCTCTAGCTTAGCTAATGGTCTAAGATCTTTAACTTCATTATATTCTGCTTCTATACTTACTAAATTCTTAGCATATTGTAATCCTTCTAAGTTAGTAACACCACTTAAACTTAATTCAGTTAAACTTCTCATATCACCAATAGTAAATCCTTCAGACTTTCCTAAAACACTAGATAAAGATTTAGCTAAATACTTGTCTGGTATGTTTACAACCTTATCTAAGTTTATTGCTGTTAATGCTTTAATTGATTCTTGTAATTCTACAGTTATACTATCTATATTATCTTGACTAGCATTGCTATCTTCTAAAACTTGCCCTGCTTTAGCTAAAACTATTTGCATTGCATTAAAAGATTCTTCTGTATAATCATATTCATTTAATTTTTTAGCTTCATTCATTAAATTAGTTAATTCAGTTTTGTCTATTCTTGATTCATTTACAAAGTGTAATTTAGTATCACCAAAAGTTCCATGGTCAGAACCATTTCCATTACCACCATCTTTAACAACTAACTTTAATTCTTTAGCATCTGCTAAATTTACTTCTACATATTTTTGCTTATCTTTAGCTTTCATTATTCCGCTATCATAAGCCAACTCACCGTCAACAAATATTTCAAACTGTATTTGACCTACACTATTATACATTGCTCTATCTACACCAATATAAGTACTGAATATATCTGCTTTTTTATCAGTTAAATCATATGTAACTGTACTTGTTGAATGCATTCCTAAGCCTTTTTCATACTTAACTGATTCGTTGTTTTCACCTGTAAGTGTTAACTTTCCACCATTTATAGCTATATCCTTTTTAGCTTGTGTATAGTTATTAGTTTGAGACTTCCAGTTATAATCACTTAAGTAAGTGAAATCTTCCATGTTAACTACTCTTATATTTCTTGTATCAGTAGTCGTGTTTCCACTATTATCTGTAACTGTATAAGTTATTGGATATATTCCAACTCTGTTAGTATTAACTTTATCTTGTCCGCTTATTTGAACGTCTTTAGTTAAATCTCCATCTTCTGCGTCATAAGCTTCAACCTTCCCGATTACTGATTCCAACTTTTCACCAACTTTTACTGATATAGATTTATCTATTTTTAATGTTGGTTTACCGTTGTTAGTAGCTAACTTAGGTTCAACTATTATACCATGGTCAGATGTGATTCCGTTACCACCGTTGTTAACTTCTATTCTAATTTCATCTACACCTCTTACAGGAACCTTAATATATTTTAAATTATCTGCATGTTTCATTACAGATGTAGTTGCTAAAGTTTGACCATCTCCAGTTACTTTGAAAGTTATACTTGAATTATTTTGTTCAGGTATACTCATGTCTACACCGACTCTCATTTCTAAATAATCGTAGTCGTGCTCTCCTAAGTTATAAGTTATAACTCCATTTGCATGTGTAGCTAAACCTTTATCGAATGTCTTTGGCTCACCTAAATGTCTACCTTTTATGCTTTCGTTACGTCTAGCATTTTGATATCCACTAGTAGCACTTGTCCACTCAAGATCTGATAAGAATGTGTAATCACTTACTACCTCAACTGCTAAAGTTTTATCTGTAACTAAATCATTGTTGTCTTTAACTTTATAAGTTACTGCATACTTACCTTGTTTAGTGTTATCAACCTCATGTTCTACTTCTATGTTTTCTATAACATTACCTTGGTAATCAGTAGCTTTAACGTAATCTAAAGGATCGAACTCTTCATTTAATTTTACTGTTACTCCGCCAGTCGTTTCTATAACAGGTTGCTGAGAGTTTACACTTATCTTATTAGCAGTGTTTAAATCATTACTGAAAGGCACTACTTCATAAATGTGGTTATCTTCCAAATCAACTTCCTTATCTACATAGGTTCCCTTCTCTGTGAAACCTATTAATTTTCCATCTCTGTATATTTCATATCCTAAAAGACTGTTATCATTTTCTTTATCTATGTCCATAGTTAAAGTTATATTTTCTTGATTTATCTTAGGAGTTACTTCTACCTTTAAATTATTGTTGAAAGATTCACCGTCTTTTAAGTATTTGTTATCATTTAAATACCATAACTTTTCAGTTGGAGCTGGATATTGCTTCATATGATTTTTAGTCTCTTCTGACACTCTAAATCCATGTCTAGCAAAGTGTTCTGTTAAATCCATTTCAAGTACGTTAGATGATGCAATAGCCCAAGCTTCATGCTTATTATCCCAATCTCCTCCACCTAACTTGTTCTCTCTAAACTCTTGTTGTAATCTAGGCCAAAATGTTTCATCATACAACTGTAATTGCCATAATGGTGCTATGTGTTGTAAGTTAGTATAATCATTATCAGGATACCATTCGTTTTGAGAATAATCTTCCTTAGTTACTTTAGGGAATATATTCTTTTGGTATTGATTTTGTTGTATAAATCTACTTTCTTTACCTTCTATCATTTCAAAGTGTAAAGGTAACATATTGTTTGTAACTTCAACTATACTCATACTGTTCGTATCCATGTTGTGTCCAAGCTCGTGCATTAATCCCCAACCTGTTTGGTAGTTTAATACTAGACCTTGTTCACCTTTGTTATAACCTGTTATACCATTTCCAGCATTCATGAATCCACCATTGTCTAGCCATTTTAACATAGTTACATATCTATAGTTATAACCTGAGTTTACTTCACTAGAGTTATCAAATCCCCAGAAATCCATTGATTCTTTTAAAATATTATCAACTTTTTTTGCATTTTCACTTGGTGTTAAGTCATTTTTGCTGTACCAATCTAGTGCATAAGTAGCCTTAACATTTATTAAGTTCTTTTCACTAAATATCTCAAATACATCAGGAAGTTGTTTATCTGTCTTTAATTTTTCTGTATATTCTTCTAACTCTTTAAGTACATGTTCGTCTGTGTCTTCACCTAACACAAAACATGGATACTCAAATGCACCTTCTATTTTTATCTTAGGTTCTCTTATTTGCTCCTCAGGAGTATAAGGATTTGATGTATATAATACACCTGATAGAGGCGTTCCTGGTCTTAATTGGTCAGGATTAGTCTCAGGTATTGTTATTACATTTTTACCGTTAGTTAAAGTTATATTATGGTTTCCGTTATGTTGAGAATCCATTTGCTTGAACACTAATCTAGGTAATGGTGTTCCTGGTTCTGCATCTACATAAACAGTTATTTCTTGTCCTGACTTAACTGCTAAACCTGTTGGTTGCCAGTCCTGGAAGTTCCACATTTGTCTCTTTTGAGATTCTTTTATAGAGTCTCCTCTAGATTCTAATTCGTATATATAGTCATTAGCTTTTTCAGGGTTGCCGACTATATACTTAGCTCTTTCTATATATTCCATTAATTCACTTTCAAGAGGATGCTTCTTAACTTCTTGCTCTAAAGCTTCTATCTCTTGTATTGTGTTGTAATCATCTACTAATTCATTCATTAAATCATTAGTAAACATACTTTCCACTTTATCTGCTATAAAGTCTTGTTTTAAGAATACTAACTCATTTAAAGTAGCCCAGTTTTGATCACCTTTAGTTACTTTTATTTTCAATCTTTGGAACTTAGTTGGTTCAAACTTTGCTTCAACTAAACCAGTAGTTTTATCTGCTTTTGCAGTAGATACTAATTTAAAGTTATCTCCTTTAGTTGTAGCAGAAGCATAAATTTCAAATTCTTGTAAGAAACCTTTTCTGTCAGATTGTCTAGCTCCATAAACTAATTTATCTATAGTTACCGGATTTATGAACTCTACAGTAACTTCATTTTTGAAATTTTCTTTATTAGATGTATTAGTTTCCCAATATGTATTTAAATCACCGTCTATGGCATTATCTATTTTCATAGTAGAGTATTGACCACCGTTATTAGATATTTTCTTTATATTCTCTCTCTTTATAGCATATTGGTCCATGTACTCTTGGTTGTTATAATGGTTGAACTTTTTAGTTTTACTTACAGTTGCTTCAACTTGACCTTGTTCAAGCAAAGCCTTAGCATTTTCTATATCTTCTTTAAAATCAGAATAGAATAGATGTTTTTTAACTTCATCTTCTAATTGATTTAAAGCTTCCATAGTACCAAATTCTTCGCTTACAGTATTCATAGTTTCGTCTGTGAATAAGTTATCCATTTTATCTATAGTTGGGTCTTGTTTATATAAACCAAACTCAAAAGCTAGTGCAAAGTTTTCATAACCTTTTGTATATACAAATTTAACTCTTCTAGCTTCTGTTGGATTAAACTTTATAGAAACTGAATCATTTGTTCTGCTTGCTTTACCACTTGTAACCTTTTGGAAAGTATCACCTTCTAAAGTTTTAGATACATATATATCAAATGCTTCTGCAAATCCTCTAGCTCTAGGTGAAGTATATACTACCTTATCTATAGTTTCTAATTTATCTAAAGTCATTACAACTTCGTTAGTGTGGTTTTCGTCATTTTTTTTACTTGAATGCCAAGAAGTTTCAATATCACCATCTATTGCTTTTGCTATTACTTCATTAGAATAGTGACCTCCATTAGTAGTTATATTTACTATACGTTTATTATCTATTTTATAAGTCTTGTCATACTCTACTAACTTAGGTGAACCAAAGCTTTTAAATTTAGATACTCTTGCATCCATATATGTAACCTTGTCATTTTCTAGTATTAATCTAGCATCATTTATACCTTCTTTATATAAATTATATAAAGGATGTGTCTCTAATTCCTTAGCAAAATTATCTAGTTTTTCTGTAGAATTGAATTCGCTGCTTAATTCATTTTTCTTATCATTTGTAAATAATGTATCATACTTTTCACTTAATTCATCCTGCTTATATAATCTCATTTCAGAGGCGAATGCTCTATTCCCATGACATTCATTAAAGACTAATCTAACTCTTTTAGCTTTTGTAGGAGCGAATTTGAATTCAACCATATCACTTGTTACATTAGCTTCTCCAGTGGCTATCTTTTGGAAAGTTTCTCCTTTAGAAGTTTGTGAAACATGTATTTCAAACTTAGTAGGGAATCCCTTGCTATTTATACTTCTAGCTTTATAAGCCAATCTATTTATAGTTTGTGCTTCATCCAAAGTTAAAGTTATTTCATTTGTGAAATCTTCGCTGTTACTTCTGTTAGTTTCCCAATGTGTATTAGGGTCACCATCAAACATATATTCATATCTAGTACCTGGATATATTCCACCATTAGCTTCTACTTTAGTTATTTTATCTGTTTCTATCATAAATCTTTCGTTATAAGCATCTTGGTATTCTGTACCATATGCAGTTAACTTAGATACATTTGCTTTTGTTGATTCTATTTCATTTGATTCTAAAATTGCTCTTGCATTATCTATATCTTCTTTGAAATCTTCATAGAAAGGATGAGCTTTTGCTTCTTCTTCTAATTTACTTAATTTATCTAAATCATTAAATGATTCGCTTACTTCATTCATATTAGAATCTGTAAATAAAGTATTTAACTTATCAAGCATTTGGTCTTCGTTGTAGAACCAAAATTCCGAAGCGCTTGCCCACTTATTATGAGCTTCTTTAAATACAAATTTAATTTTCTTAGTTGTTATGGTGTCAAATTTAAACTCCATCATATTTCCTGTTGAAGAATGCTCTCCTGTAGATACTAATTTGAAATCATCATCATTTCCCGTTATAGATGAATAAATTTCAAATTGAGTTGGGAATCCCTTTCCTTTGGCTCCATCTTGTCTTGTTGCATATGCTATTCTATTAATAGATTCTACATTTTTGAACTCTACAACAACTTCATTTTTGAAATCAGAGCTATTTTCCGTTCCTGTTTCCCAATGAGTTGAAATATTTCCATCTATAGCTTTGTCTATAGAGCTTGAACTATATTGTCCACCATTATTAGATATTGATTTGATTTCATCTCTTAGTACTCTAAATTTTAAGTTGTAATCTTCATAATTGCTATACTTACTTAAATTAAAAGGTGTTATTTTTGCTTTACTTACTACACTTTCCTCTATAATCTTAGTTTTTTCTTTTACTACCTCACTAGCAAATACATTTATTGCTGGTGAAACATTTGTAGCAATCATAGATGCGGCTAATACTGCTGATATTTTTTTCCTCATTATATTCTCCCTCGTTTAAAGATTTATAATAACTAAAAATTTTACCCCAAGTATAGTCTTATAAAATAGTCATATTTATCTTATATTAAATTATAAAATTCATCTCATAAAAAAAACTACCCTGACTGTAAAGGGTAGTTGCCATCTAAAATAAACATTATAAAATAACATCATAAAATAACTCTATGAATACAAAGAACATAAATTCTTCGGCAACTGGCTGGCATGGTTTTATTAAACTTTAGCCCCTTTAGCTTTGCGTCTCTAGATTTCTCTAAATTTGCTAATATAATATTTTTAATTATTAATATTAATTATACATATTTGTAAATAATTGTAAATAGTTTTTATATTTTTAATTGACAAAATTTACATACTTTTTAAATTTCAAATTATTTACCAATAGACTATCCATATTATCATATTATCATCTAATCTATCTCTCAAATCACACTGATACCTTCACCATATTTACTATATTCTAGCATAATATTAAAATCTTCACAGCTTTCACAAAGATTCATATCTTCAAAATAATCATATCTACTTCTTCCAATATTCACATTTTTAAAGTTGTATTTAGTCATTTTATGTTCTTTTTTATCAAAAAAAGTCACAAATATTAAAAGATTTACATATTATTTAGTGAATAGAAGTTTTCTAAATTTAAAGCAATCTACTATTTCTAGTAAGAATAAAAATTTAATTACTTCTAAATCCAAAAATTAAGGAGAATGATTATGGATAACTATAATAATGTGGAACAAATTTCTGGTTATGAACTAGCTAGACCATATGTAAATAGACAAGTTTATACTAAATCATATGATGTAAGAAAAGCCTTACAAAGGGGAACTTTATTCCCAGAACTAGATTTAATAGAATCAAATAACTATAATGATTGGCTATATGCTAATCCTAAAAATAGAGTTAGAAGTCATAAAGGGGTGTAAATGGTAGTCATGAAATCAAATAGCAGAGAACTTTTAGATAGAGTTTTAGAATATCATTTTGCTTGTATTGAATTAAATTTATATTTGGATAACAATCCAGATGATGAATATGCTTTAAATGCATATAGCGAATATAGCCATAAATTTATGCAAGCTAAATGTGATTATGAAGATGAGTATGGCCCATTGACTAACTTTGGATATGTACCAGACTCATATCCTTGGCAATGGGTATGTAATCCTTGGCCATGGGATAATGAATTCTATAAATAAGGTTATATAAATTTAAGATTAATTATTTAATATTTTGAGGAGGTTAATTTAATATGTGGATTTATCAAAAAACGCTGGAATATCCAGTTAACTTAAAAAATTCAGATCCAAGAATGGCTAAACTTATAATGACTCAATTAGGAGGACCTAATGGTGAATTGTCAGCTGCAATTAGATATCTTCAACAAAGATATACTATGCCAACTGGAAAGTCTCGCGCTCTTTTAACTGACATAGGTACAGAAGAAATGGCTCACGTTGAGATTATTTCTTCTATTCTATATCAATTAACTAGTGACTGTTCTCCTAAAGAACTAAGAGCTGCTGGGCTTGGACCACACTATGCAACTTTTGGACATGGAATACACCCATTAGATTCTAATGGAGTAAACTATACGACAGCTTATATAAACGTATTCGGAGATTCTGTAACTAATTTACACGAAGATATGGCAGCTGAACAAAAAGCATTGGCAACTTATTATCAGTTAATAAATTTGACTGATGACCCTGATCTAAAAGATATATTACGTTTTTTAGGACAAAGAGAAATAGTACATTATCAAAGATTCGGCGAAGCATTAATGGATGTTTATGAATTTACAGAGTGTAAAAAACAGTTTTAACAGGTATTAAAAAAATAGCTAGCATTAATTTCTAGAAATTAATTTAAGTTAATTAAAGGCTCCCTATGATATTAGTAATTTAAATACTAAAGTCATAAGAGAGCCTCTTATTAACAAGTTATATACTTATCTTGAGATTATATAAATCATTGTTATCTATTATAAAACATAAAGTAGACGCCTTAAAAAATAGATCAATTTAAGGCTCGGATAAATTTACAAGATATCAATTTGAAGTAGGGAAATTTGTCTAAATTAGAAAAATAAATATACTATTTAATAATAAAAATATATGAAAATTTAAGCATCTCATTTATAATTAAATATAAAAATATTCTAATACCATTTTTAAGGAGGCTTTTATCTATGAAGCAAAGACCAAAATCAATAGATGGTACACTTAGAAAATCATTCTTACGTGTTCCTGAAGTCATTAGAGAATGCAGCGGGATAAATATCTTCGGAAAACGAATTAAGTCCCTTGTTTTTTCAACTGACTTAGCTATTATAAAAAATGTAAATGCAGATGCCGTTATAGCAGTATATCCTTTTACACCTCAGCCAATAATTACACAATCTATTATTATGGCTTCTGATATTCCTGTTTTTGCAGGAGTTGGTGGAGGTCTTACAAAAGGAGTTCGTTCAGTTTTATTAGGAACTAATGCTGAATTACAAGGTGCTATTGGCGTAGTTGTTAATGCTCCAGCAACAAATGATGTCGTTACTGCCCTATCTGATGCACTTGATATCCCTGTTGTTGTTACTATAGTAAACGATGATACAGACATTCAAGAAAGAATAGATGCTGGTGCAACTATTTTTAATGTTTCTGCTTCTGCTGATACACCTAGGATAGTTGCAAAAATTAGACAGGCTTATCCTGATTTTCCAATAATAGCAACTGGTGGTCCTACTGAGGAAAGTATAAGAAAAACTATAGCTGCTGGTGCAAATGCCATCACTTGGACACCACCTTCTGTTTCTGAATTGTTTAAAGATGTTATGAATTCTTATAGACTTAATTTAGATGCACATTAGTGTCTCATTCTGATATAAAAACTACTATAAATTTTTATACTTATTCAATGAAAGATTATTTAATTTTAATTACATACAAAAAAGGTATACTATATTTATTATACATAGTATACCTTTTATTAGTTTAGTCTAAAATGCGCATTCTATAAGATTAATATTTCTATATTCTACAGCCATTGGTACAAATCTAATTCTACCGCCTTCACAAGCTATTCTAAATCCTTGAATACTTCTTCTATCAGCTCTATCTACTACCATAAAGAAATTATTAGGATTAAGACCTCTTCTCAATTCTATTCTAACTATTGCCATTCTTCTACAGTTATTTATAGTGAATTGACCACCTTCAGGTGATATAAAAGGTGATCCTGATTGACTACTACCACCTGATTGACTACTACCAGGTAGTGGGAATGGTAAATTAAATTGTCCACCTCCAGGTAATGTGAAAGATGATCCTGATTGACCACCTCCAGGTACACCAAAAGGTGATGCAGAAGGTGTTGCAGTTTGTCCTCCACCAAATTCTGTAAAAGATGTATCGGATTGATCTTCACCAAATTCTGTAAAAGATGTAGTGGATTGATTACCACCCACTCCTGTACCAGGCATACCTGACTGATTACCACTCATTCCTGTACCAGGCATACTTGACTGATTACCGCCCATTCCTGTACCAGGCATACTTGATTGATTACCACTCATTCCTGTACCAGGCATACTTGATTGATTGTTACCTTGTCCTGAATTGATGTTACCCCCACCATCCATATTTTCATAATCTTCAAGAGGTATAGGAGGCTCAAATAAATTTGCAACCTCTACGTATTCACGTTTAATATCTACATTAGGATATGCATTTTGCACCTCTCCAAGATATACAGCCATAAACTTATAATAATTATCCCAATATTCTTGCCAGTAATTTCTGTCCATTGTTGTTTCCCCTTTTTTAAATATAAATATTATTTTCTCTATATAGTATGTAAATATCGGGAAATAGTTCTTATTTCTGTAATAATTAATACAATAAAAAGAACTATCAAAGAATAAAGTCCAGTAATTCCAAGGACTCTATTTTCTCATCTTTTTATTTTTTGGCTATGTTAGCTAACTTTGTGATTAATTATATCTAAAATAGGCTATAATATAGGTATAGACTATATTTCAACTAATTTACAGAAAGGATACCTAATATTATGTCAAAAATAGATATAAAAGCTATGATAAAAGATTTAAAAAAGAATGAACTTACAGAGTTAATTTCAGTAGCACAAGAAGTATTAAGTACTTTATTTAATTCTTCTGAAATTAGAGATAATGTTAAAGAAAGTAGATTTTCTAAAGGATACGAGTGCCCAAAATGTCAATGTAAAGATGTAAATAAAAATGGGAAATCTAATGGAAGACAAAGATATATATGTAAACGTTGTCGTACAAGTTTTGATGAGTTTACTATGTCCCCATTCTCTAATACAAAATTAGGGTTAGATAAATGGCTAAAATACTGCGAATTAATGATATTAGGACTTTCTATAAGAAAATGTGCTGAAGAAGTAGGAGTAGGTGTTAAAACGTCTTTTTACATGCGTCATAGGATACTTGATGTAATCAATTTATCATTAAAAAATGATAAAGTTGAAGGTATAGTTGAAGTAGATGAATGCTTTATTAAGGAGTCTTTTAAAGGGAATCATTCTAAAAGTACTACATTTGTAATGCCTAGAAATCCTAGAAAAAGAGGTAAAGGTAAAAATGATAAGAAGAAAAGAGGAATATCAAAAGAGCAGATTTGTATAGAGACAGCAATTGATAGAAAAGGAAATATCCTTATGGGTGCTGTTTGTAATGGTAGAATTACAACAAATCAAATAGTTAACTTCTTTGACAATAAAATATGTGAAGATGCTACTTTTTGTGTAGATTCACATAAATCATATATGGGAATAAAGGATAAGTTGAACATAGAGTTAAAGCAAGTTCCTAGAGGAAAATCAATGATAGATAGTGTTTATCATTTACAGCATATAAATGCTCTTCACAGTAGCTTTAAGAGATGGTTAATGACTTTTAATGGTGTATCCACAAAATATATCAATAATTATTTGGCTTGGTTTAAATTTCTACAACTAAGTAAGAAGAATAAAAAGAATGACCGAATTAAAGATATGCTAGTGAATGTAGCTACTAAGGATACATATGTAACTAGAGCCACTATTAGAAATAGATTCATTGAATTAACATAAAGTAAGGAACTTTACTTCAAATTAATGAAACCATTTTATAATTGGAAAACAATTGAATACTTTATATAATATAATTAAGTTCGTAATTATTATATATTGAGAATTAATTATAAATAAAAAGGGGAAATTTTATATGGTAAAAGTAATTAGGTTAAGTTTATTTTTAATTGCTATATCATTATTTTTAACAGGGTGCAGTAATTCAAAAGAAGATATAACTTTGGATATTAATAAAAATGAGAATTTAATTGATACTAATAATATTAATCAAATTATTTCTAATGATATTTATTCAAAAGAAACCGAAGAACAAGAATTGATAAATATAATAGAATCAGTAGAAAAAAATAAACCTACTATGTCAGATGAAGAACGATATGATTTAAGAACTGATATATTCTTTAACTTAAATCAAGAGCAAGTTCTTAAATTTGGAGACTGTTATACTGCATTGAACCAAGTTATTTTTGATGATAGATATAAAGAATTATTCGATAAGGCAAATAATCGATGGGATGCTTATGATAATAATGATTTATATGGAATTGTAAATACTATAAGATACATATCTAATTCAGTAAAAAATCAAGCGTTTAAAAATGATTTAAATAGAATTGAAGAATTGTGTTCATATGGATTAGAATATAGAGATATAATCGCACTTATTGATGCAAGAAGAATAATGAGAGATATTCAATATCACATATTTGAAGTTCCATATTTTAAAGAGGGAGATGCTATAGTTGAAATAAATGAAGAAGATTATAGCATATATTATGGAGCTAGTGAAGTATTAGAAGGAGATAGATATAAAACTATAGGTATATATAGATATAAATAGTTTAACATAGCCTTTTATAAAATTAGGCTATGTTTTAAATAAGTGTTGAAAATGATATAATATAAACTAAATCGCAATTGTCATATATTGTGACTTATAAGTAAAACACTATAATAGTGTTGATTATGAAGAAAGGTGATGCGATGAAACAAGAAAAAAGGATATATATACGAAAGTATGTTTCAGCAATTATATTTTCTAACATAATAGTATGGTTTAGCTGGGCATTGCCATTAATACTACTAGATGGTATAAAACTTAATGATGAATATCTTTTACAATTGGGATTTCTGTTAAGAATAGTGCTAAGTACAATACCTTTCATAGTGCTATTTGATTATACTAAGAGGAAGTATAAAGAAAATAAATTTACGAAAATGTGCTATATTTGTAGTATTATAAGTATGTTGTTATTACCAACTTTGTTTTTCATATTACATCTTGAAATAGGATATGGAGGTTGGTTTTGGTAAAAGTTATAATTTATAGAAGTAGCTTAATAGACAATATTAATATATTACGAACAATTTATAGTAAGTTATATAATCAACCACATATTAGAATTCAATATATTGAAAATTCTAAGGTGTGGTTGTTTTTATGTCATATTTATCACGAAGATAGCTAACATAGCCTATTTTTTATATAATCACTCATTATTTAATTTAATTATTTCCCGATTATTGAAAAAAGTAACTTCATAATATATAATTTGTATAATATTTATTTTATTTCAAACAAATTTCGAAGGGGGTATATTTATGGCAGATACTAATAACTTACCTGAATGTCCTGTTGAACTTACATTAAAGCTGATAGGTAACAAATGGAAAGTATTAATCATTAGAGATCTACTTACTGGTACAAAGAGATTTAACGAGCTTAAGAGATCTTTAGATGGAATTAGCCAAAAAGTTTTAACTAGTAATCTACGTTCGATGGAAGATGATGGTCTTATAGAACGAAAAGTCTATCCAGAAGTTCCTCCAAAAGTAGAATACACACTTACTAAAACAGGATTTAGCCTTGAGCCTATTCTCAACTCAATGACTTCATGGGGAACAGAATATAGAAATAACTTTTATTAAAAAAAATCCACTCATGAATTAATTTTTCAGGGTGGATTTTTTATTTAGTGTGTTAAATAATTTACTTCTCTAGCAATAAGTCTTTCTACAAATTCATTAGCTGGATTACTTAATATTTCGTCAGGTTTTCCTATTTGCTGAATTTCTCCTTTATCCATGACTAATACCCTACTCCCTAGTTTTAATGCCTCCCTAATATCATGAGTAATAAAAATTGTAGTAATATTTGATTCTTTTTGTATTCTTATAATCTCATCTTGTAAGCCTGTTCGTGTAATTTCATCTACAGCTCCAAAAGGTTCATCCATTAACAATATATCTGGTGAAGCTGCCAGTGCTCTAGCTATACCTACTCTTTGCTGCTGACCACCACTTAGTTCATTTGCATATCTTTTTAATAAATCTTCATCCAATCCTACAATGTCCATCCATTTTTTTACGGCTGTTTTAGTTTTATTTTTATCCCTTTTGTTCCAAAGGTTTGGTACATATGATATATTTTCTTCCACAGTCATATGAGGAAATAGCACGCTCCCCTGAATTGCATATCCTATACGTCTTCTTAAATCTATTATGTTCGCCTCTTGAGTACATTTACCATGAACAAGTACTTGCCCTTCATCTGGTATTATTAAAGCGTTTACCATTTTTAACAATGTCGTCTTTCCGCATCCAGAACTTCCCACTACTGTCAAAAATTCTCCTTCTTCTATTGATAAATTAAATTTTTCTAAAATAGTCTTATCTCTGTACTGCTTTTTTATATTTTTAAACTCAATTGCAACTGTCATATATACTCATCTCCTTTACTTTAAAAGACCTGCTTTTACTAAATAATCATGTGCCACAGTCTCAGCATCTTTACCTTCTGTTTCTACTATGTAGTTAAGTTTTGCCATTTCCGCATCGTTTAATATTCCTTCCATTTCATCAAATACGTCTTGCAGCTGAGGATACTCTTCTAAAATTTCTTCCCTTACAATCATAGCTCCCATTGCTGTTGAGAAAAATTCATTATCATCCTCTAACACAACAACATCTGCTTCAGACAACTGGCCATCTGTAGTAAATACATCTATAACATCTACCTTACCTTCATTGATAGCTGTATATTTTAACCCTATATCTAAATCCATAGTACTTTTAAATTTAAATCCATACGTTTCACAAAGAGAATCATATCCATCTCTTCTTTCAAAGAAATCATACTCTCCACCAAATACAAGCTCATCTGATACCTTCGCTAAGTCAGAATATGTTTTTAAATTGTATTTATCTACAATTTCCTTTCTTACAGCCAAACCATAAGAGTCGTTAAATCCTAATAAACCTGTCCATGTGAAGTTATATTTTTCCTTGTATTCTTCTACTAATTCTGGATACATTTTTTCATTATAAAAACCGTCATGATTTAATACCATATTCCATCCTGTCGAAGTATACTCTGGATATAAGTCAAATTCACCACTTTCCATTCCAGGTTGAATGTTAGAAGTACCTCCTCCAACACCTTGTGTAACTTCCACACTAATATCAGTTCTATCCTCTACCATTTCTTTAACCATTGCACCGATAATATATTGCTCCGTCATTGGTTTTGTGGCTAAATTTATTACTTTGTCACTGATTTGAATGTTGTAAATTTGTATTCCACCTATGATTACACCTAGTCCTACTACTGCTGTTACTAAAACTTTAAAATCTCTTTTTAATTTATTCTTCTTAGTTAAAAGTCTTTTTTCTATTATTCCTAATATTGTGTCTATAATTAATGCAAGAATGGCTATTAATAAACTTCCCACTATTGTCATTGCTGCATTATTGGTTGTAATTCCACGATATATGGCAACTCCTAATCCTCCAGCTCCTATAAAAGATGCTATACCAGCTAATGCAATCGTCATTGTTACCATATTTCTAATTCCTGACATAATAACTGGCAGAGCTAGTGGTAATTTTATTTTGTATATAATTTGAAATCTAGTACTACCCATTCCTGTAGCTGCTTCTATTATTGCATCATCAATATTTTCAATTCCTGTATATGTATTTCTCACCATTGGCAACAATGCATAAACAGTTAATGCTATAATAGCCGTATTGTTTCCTATTCCTGAAAAAGGTATCAAAAAACCTAATAATGATATTGACGGAATAGTGTATAAAAAGTTGATAACTCCTAGGACATATTTAGAGCTTTTCTTAAATTCACTAATAATAATCCCTATAAATAAACCAAGAATACAGGCTATTATTACTGAAACAAAGGAAATTTCCAAATGCTCCCACAATAAATTCATAAAAAATGAACTTCTTTCTTGAAATAATTGTATTACCTCATTAAACATTTCTATTACCCCTAACTAATTTTATTTTCCTCTTTTCACAATTGATTCAACTGGACACCCTTCATAACAAAGTCCACAATGTAGGCAATTTTCTTGATTGATAAAGTATGGTTCACCTTCAGTAATACATTGTTGAGGGCAATTTTCCCTACATTTATCACATCCAACGCACTCATCAGTTATAAAAAATCCTTTTTCAGTTACTTTTGAATTTTTTAAAGAAAACGACTCTCTATAAATAGGACTTTGATTTAAATTGAAATACTCCATTTCTCCTTCATCAATAGCAAACACATCCAATATATATCTACTCTCTCCTGGATAAACACCATTCATAACTGGATTCTCTTCAAATACACGATCTAACCATTTTTTCTGATCCTCAACTAAATAGACATTTCCCATTAGTCTTATTGATTCAAAGTCTTTAGTTAATCCTGTAATTGCCACTTTACCTGATTGAACTAATTCTTTGTGAAAAGATTTCCCTCTAGCTGTTACAAAATACAACGTCTCATCTTCCACAATAATTACATCTATAATTCTCACTTGAGGATTTCCATTTTCATCAACTGTTGCAAAGGCAACATCTTTAATTTCACGTAAAAGTTTTAAACAACTTCTAGCATCCATAATACTTACCTCTCTTTTTAAGATTATTATTACTAACTTATTTAAATACTAACTTAGTTTAAATTTTTTGTTAAGTACGCACAATTAAGTGGTATAGTTACCTAGAGGTAACTATACCACTTAATTAAAAATATAAAATATATTTTTATCTTTAGTCACAATTCTTTTTCTTCAATATAAAAAAGATATTGATTTTTATCCAATATCTTTTTCGTAGATAATCATAAAACTTTATTCTTCAATAAACTTCACCAATTCTTCATTAAATCTATCTCGCTGATCATAGAAAGATGCATGACCACTGAATTCAAATGGTATAAGTCTAGAATTTCTAATACTTTGATTTTGTACTTTACCTAAAGGGAATGGAACAACTTTGTCATGAATTCCATGAATAATTAAGGTAGGAACATTTATTTCTTCTAAATCAGAAAATAGAACTTCATTTATCCAAGTATTTGCAATTGCTGCAGTTGACCAACCTGCTGCTTGTAAACCTAATTGTAAAAACCAAGTAGAAAATGGCTCAGTTATATGCTGAAAGAAAAAAGTATCACCGAAATCACTTAGCATTTTAGGACGATCCGTATATGTTCCCTCAATAATTTTAATCACGTCCTCTTTTTCTAAACCATATGGAAAGTTTGGACGTTTTATAAGACTAGGAGCTGCTGCAGCAAAAAGGGCAAGTTTAGACACACCGTATCCCTTATGACGAGACATATATCGAATAGCTATTGCTCCTCCAGTTGAATGTCCTGCAAGTATAAAATCATGTAGTTTTAAGCCATTAACTACACATCTAACATCGTCTGACAATCTATCATAGTCGTAACCTCCATAAGGCTTATCTGATTTCCCAAATCCTCTCTGGTCTATACCTATACATCTGTAGCCTAGTTTTGGAAGTTGATTAAACTGATATTCAAACAAATTATGATTACCAGGCCACCCGTGTAAAAACACTATTGTTTTATTTCCATCTGGGTTAAGATCCTCTACGTAAACTTTTACATTCGGTTCTACTTTAACATAATATCCCATACACATACCTCCACATAAAAATACTTTATTAGTAGGTTATTATTATTTATAGAAATATATGAGTTGTCCTTTTATTTTTATACCCTATTTTAGTTTTCAAAGAGTGCAAATTAGCAGGCTAAAATCTTTCATCAATACTTACATTTGGAGTTGCCCAAAGATCTGCTTGTGATATAACTAGTATTTATTTTTAAATAATGCCTTAGTATAAAATAAAAAAACACATTGACCATTACATCAATGTGGCTTTCATGAATTTGAATGGTGGAGATGATTAACCAGAATCATCCCCAAAATTAACTAATGTTTAAATTATATATTTATCAAATAATCTCATTTCTATACCATTCATAATAGTATTAAACATGCTCTCCATAATTAAATGAATCACAACATGCATTGAGTTGATCTATTTGAACCTTTTCTGCATGACATTCTTTATGTTGATTATATATACAATTATGAGCTTCACATTTTATATCACAAGGTTCTGTAGTTGAACTACCTGCACTGTTTACAAAACTGCTATTGGAACTATTAAAAAATGATTCTTTCTCGTTAACATTTCCAGCTATACTATTTGAAAGGCTGCTACTATTTCTATCCACAAAAGTTGTGCAATTAGTCCCTTCAATGGATACTGCACCAAGTCCACTTACATGTATGGTACCTGCTTTACATTCATAATCTTGATTATGTGCACAATTGGTTGCATTACATTTTAAATAGCTTCTTTGCATTTTATTTACCTCCTTAATAAATATCTATTTTATTATTTCCAAAAGGTAAATTTTCAAATCTATGTAATCATTGGATACGCGACTTTACCTTTACAACCTAAGTGCATTAACGTATATCCAATTTTTTGAAAATATTATTTGAGTCCAAGTTTTTGTCTTTTATTTAATTTTTTATTTAATTTTTTATTTAATATAAAAAAGAAATTAGCAAGTCATATAACTTAGTAATTTCAATCATTTAATATATTCTTTTTGTGTAATTATGAAGATAAATATATATTAAAAATACTCATATCCAATGTATATGAGTATTCGTTATTTTTAATGGTGGAGATTATTCGTAACAATCATACCCACGATTATATAATACATAAACATAGTCATCATTCTAAAATAATAATTTTATAATCACTAATTAAACTAAATTCTTTAATATCATAGAAATTCTCTTTGGTAAAGTATTTATATTAGATATATCTAGAAATCTATTTTCTCCATAAATATCTTTTATTAAATCTCTATCATTGCCAATGGCAGCAACAAAGAAATTTATACCTTTTCTTGAATATTCCGATACAACCTTCTTTAAATCTTCTTTTGCCAATTCATCTTTATAGTTTGGCCTTGCTAGAGGTTTTCCATCACTTATTATAAATAATACCTTAATATCCGCATCAACATCTAATAACTTATCTGCCACAAATTTTATAGGAACTCCATCTCTATTATTACTCTTAGGACTTATTCCCATCATTCTATAACAATCATTCTTATCTATATTTCCAAAATCCGAGTATGAATATATGGATACATCTTCTAATTGATTTAAATCTGCTGTATCTCCATAAACACCCATTGGTATATTACATTTTTTACAAAACTCCCATATTAAAATAGCTGTTGCGCGAGCCATTTCAATACGATCGTTGGCCTTCATTGATCCAGATTCATCTATTCGTAATGCCACTGCCATTGATGGATTTTCATTTGGTGGATTTTTTTTACTAAAATATCTAAAGTCTTTTTTAGCAACATTTGAAGCCTCAAATTTAGTTCCATAATATCTATTCTTACTATATTCACTAGATACTTCATTTTGAAGAAATGGCAATACTTGATTAACTAGTTCATTAGCATACTCAATATATTTTTTGTTATTTCTTGCATAGTTTAATTTATCTTCATAGGTAAATTCAGGTCTATGAACTTTTACTCTAATTCCCTTATGAATGTCTCCATATGAAACTAGCTTAAGAGTGCTTCTATCATCTTCTTTACTTTCTTTTATGTTTCTCAATTTCATTATTCCTTTTCCAAAGGAATTTTTATCATTAAAGATTCCATCAAATAATTCTTCACTTTCTTCATTAATAAAATACGAGCTATTTCCATCTTCCTTGCTAGAATTTTGTAGTTTTAATGCTTCTTTATCTTTTGCTATTGTACCCTTATGACAAGTATTTCCATCAGCATTAATTTCTAAAAAATCTTCATTCTCTGATTTAACTAAATCTTCTTTGGATTTATCATTGGTAGATTTTTTATTTTTTATATTTTCTCCTATATGGACTTTTATATCAGTTGTTCCTGTAGTTGATATGGCCTCACTATTTTCACAAAGATCCTCTTCTATTTCAAAAGAGGTTAATGGCTTTATAATATCTTGTTCATCTTTATATACATCATCAAAATCCTCTAAGTATTCCTCGATTTCATCCCATAAAAGAATACTTATTTTATTAATCCTATCTAATACTTGAATATCATCTTCTTCATAAATAGCTTCATCTATTATTCTTTTAACTTTATCCATGTTTTTTATATGACAATCTTCCATATCTTTAAATTTCCCAAATTTGATATAGCAAATTATTTGATTTAATAATGCATTAAACTTCTTATGATGAGTTAAATCTATTTTGTAAGACTTAATGCTACTATATTGCTCATCTCTAAGTTTATTCAGTCCGTCTATTAACCTTCCATAATTAGATAAATATTTATATATACACTCCTCTATACGGATATCCTCTATAACATCATATATAAAAAGTAATAAAGAGCATAGCTTTCCAGACTTTTTAGGATTATTTATATAGTTATGCATTTTCAACATATTTTCATACAGTTCTTCATCCTCTATCTTCAATGTTCCTTCAAATAAACTACTACTCAGTATTAAGTCTTCATAAGTTTTTCTTATTGAGAAATCTGTAAATAGCCTATGTCCTATTTCATGAGCATAATATCCCAATATTAATTTAAGTCTACTATCTTTCTCTTTTCTTATACTCTTTGAACCTAGATTTATATAAATAGTATCTTCCTTTATATAAGATACATCATCAGTATTTTCATCGATTAAAATTTTTAATTTATCTTGTTCTAGACTATATTCTTCGTATAATTTTTTTGATATGCTTTTTATATATTCTTCAAATTCTTTAGATTTTAAAATATTTCTATCATCTAAATCTAAATTATTTTCCCTTACTAATTTTAAAATATTATATAAATCCATGAAAATTACCTCCTTCTTTGCTCTTCAATAAACAAAGAAGTATTATTCTCAACGGCTTCCTCCAAGATTCTTATTTCATCAGGGTTTGTAGTTATCTTATATAATACCTTGTAATACATTGATTCTCGTATATCATCACCATTTTTTATCGCATCTAACCAGAAAAATAAAGAACGCATTCCTGCTACCCCATGTATCGCATTGGCTGTTGCACATTCATCTAAAACTATAATAGCATCAACTAATTTTGAAACTAGCTCTACATTATCAAATCCAGTTTTGGCCATAGCCCTCTCTATCATAACTTCTCTTTCTGGTAAATCCATTTTCTCTGAATGCTGTATCCTATCTCTCAATGCTTCATTAAGTGGTCTACAACCAATGTAATTTCTGTTAGTTGTAATCACAGCTACAAAATCGGGATGTCTATGAACAACTCCTGTTGGTAAATTTATAGTACCATCTGGCTCCAATGCTGAGTTTAAAATCATTAACACAGCAGCATCACGAATTACAGTTGGCTCTTGTATTTCTAATAAATATCCTTCTGTAAATGCCCTTACTATTTCTGAAGGGAAATATTTGTACTCAATTTCTTTATCAGAATTTTTATTATCTGCAACGGGAAGTATGGAACCTAATACATCTGATTTGTCCATATCCGAAAAACAAGTTATCTTGGTATAGGGTAGTCCTAAATTATAAGATAATGCCTTTGCCATTTGAGTTTTTCCAGAACCTGCATCTCCTTCAAGAAGAATATTTGCTATTTTCATTTCGCCATTATTCCAATTACGTTTAATCTCTTTGCATATTCTTATTTCCGTTTTTGAAACTCTATGTGAATTAGGTAGTTTTACGATTTGGCTCTTTTCATAGTCTGTTAATTCTCTAGATAAATTTAGTTTAAATTCTCCTGGTTCTATTGTTAAATTTTCTAATTGTTTTTTCTTTTCTTCTATTTCTTTAACTATTTTAAAATTACCATTTAATAATTTCGTATATCCTACTTTTTTATTTTTTATATCATCTAAATTTGTTTTTTCTAATGCTATTCCTTCTGATATAAGTAGCTTTAAATCTTCTTTTAATATTCTGCGATAGACATTATCACAAAAAGTTGCCATTAACTTAATAGATACTTCATCTAAATTTTTTGTTTCTTCTCTATGAAGTTTGTATTCGTTAAATATACTTAGAGCCTCGTTATCTTCTAATATTTGAGGCATCATTCCTAAAAATAATATAGTTCCTTTTTCTCCATTGGAATTTCTAGGTCCTCTTAATTTATATTCATTGCATATATTATTTTTTATATCATAATTACAAGCTAAGCATCTCCCACTTACTTTGCTGTAAAATAAAATTTGTATTATATCTTCACTTTTACTTTGTAATTCTACACATATACTATCTTCAATTATTCCAATAGCCCCTATATCACTTTTATTATCAAGTAAATCTATATATTTATGTGTAGCTTCTATTATGGAGTCTATTAGTATTGATCGTCCTTTTCCAAATCCTCCATCTGGAGAATACTTACTTGAAGTGTTAACATTTTTACTGCTTAAAGTATTAAATGGTTTTTCTTCAAGCTTATACTCTCTTCCCCAAAGAGAAGATATGCTGCTTATTTTTCTCATAAATATCCTCCTTTTGTTTAATTCTAATATCCTAATTCTTCTAGTATTTCTGCAAGGACTCTAAATCTTTCACCTAATAATTCTCCTTGCTTATTAAATTCATCTGCTAAAGCAATAATATCTTTATCTAAATTTTCGTTATCTTTACATATTTCAACGTTCATGGCATCACCTTGAAGGCCAACACGACTAATAGTTAGGTTATTTTCATCATAGAATTTAGGCATTCTATATGCTTCTTTAAAATATAAGTTAGCTTCACACAGTAAAATAGCCATATCTAAAATTCTATTAACAGGTATTTCATCAAATGTACCATCTAGTTTTGAAAGTTTTGCTATTATTTCAAGTCTCTTGTTATCATTTTTCTTAACACCCATATCTACTTTCTCTATATCTGAATTAGGCGCTCTAAATCCATCTACTTTTTTATAATTATCACATGTTATAACTGGCTTAAATTCCATTTCTATATTTCCTCCACATTTTCTTCTGTAAATCTTTCTTTACATATTTCTCTTAATATTTTTAAATCTTCACTATAATCAACTTTACTTTCGTCCTCATCGTAAGGAAGTATCTCTATTGTTGCTATTTCAAAGTTTTCTTCTTTATTTTCTTTCCAATCTTGTTGCAATTTTTTGCATCTATGATTGTTTGAATTTAATTTAAATCTATCACCATTTATAGTTGCTTTTATATTTTTGTCGCAACCTAAATAAACTGTATTTGTTTTTATAGATTTAAACATATATACACCCATCTCTGGTTTCATCTCTTTAAATTGTTGTAATAATTCTTTTTTTCTCGCTCTATCCATAATTCTTATCTCCTATCTTTCAACCTTATTATCTATTATTTCTTATCATCAGAATCCATATTTATATAACAAAATCTTTTTAACTTATTGACACATATCCCTTAGTACTACCTCTACTAATTTATATCATTTTATTCTATAAAACAATCTACGCTCCGTAGAGTTGAATTCTACGGAGCGTTTACTTTAAATATTATTTATTTCTTAATTCACTAAGTATAGTCTCATATTCTTTATCAAGCTTATAGAAACTCATTATTATAATTTGTAATGCTGTAATAGCTATTGGTAAATATATGAAGCATACGTTTATTGCCATTATAGCTGAATCACTTTGAACAGCTGCACTTCCTACATAACCACCTATGGATAATACTGCACCTAATATTGCCGAACCTAAACCATTTCCAACTTTAAACCCAAAGCTAGATGCACTATTTATAAGTCCTTCTGTTCTATATCCTGTTTTCCATTCCCCATATTCAATAGTATCTGAAACTATAGCAAACATCGTTGCCCCTGTTCCTGCATTACCAATTCCCTTTATAATACTTGCAGCTATTACAATAAAATAGCTTTGTGCACCCATTATAAACATCACATTTGATAATATTAATATTACAGATCCTGCTATAAGTACATTTCTTTTACCAAACTTCTTTATAAAAGGAGCAACCATGAACATAGTTATAATTTGAGCTATATTAGAAGTCATATTTATAGGAGCAAATAGTTTTTCATCACCTAAAATAAACTTTGCATAATATACAGAAGACCCGCCATTTATTGAAAATACTATAAATATACAAACTAAGCATAGTGTTATTTGTAACCAGTATTTGTTTTTAAACAATGCCTTGATACCTACTTTAAATGGTACCGTTTCATTTTTCTCTTTTTTAGAAGGCACTACTCTTTCTTTAGTTCCTGCAAATGTTATTAAAAATACTATTATCGATGCTACCCCAAAAACTAAAAATGTTTTAGTCCATGCTGATGCATTGTTCCCAAAATATTCAACTAAAGGTAATGTAAGTCCATTTATTATTAAACTACCACAAGTAGCTAATATCATTCTAAATATACTCAGTACCCCTCTTTCATACTGATCTTGTGTTATTAATGAGTTTAATGTTGCATAAGGTACGTTTATTGCTGTATAGATAACAGTAGAAACTAAATTATAAGTAATAAAAACATAAACTAATTTAGCAGTACTTCCAAGACCTGGTGGAACTGAGAATAATAACACAGCTGCTGCACTAACCCCTGCATAGTTAGTATAATAAAATAATAAAAAGGCTGACATTGCTGAATATATAATATTACATCCTAAATCTCCACATCCATAAGCAAATCTTTCCCCTATAGATATTCTTGAAGATTGAATATTAATTTTTTCCATACTAGATTCACATTTCATAATATAAGTCCCCTTCGTTTTAAATCGTTTTCCCTGATTGTAATTTTAATTTCTGAGTACCTTTTGATACTCAGAAACTTTTATCATTGTAACAAATAACTAATTATTTTAATAATATTTTATTAATCTACATTTTTCGATTCATCTGCAATATATTCAAAGAAATCAAAATCTGCATAATGCTTATGTTTTACACGGTCTGCACATGTAATCCCTACAAAAGTACCTGTAAACTCTCCATATTTGCAGTACTCATCTGAAAACTTAGTCGTATCAAATACTTTACCTATTTTTTCATAAGTTTCTCCATCATAGCTCCATTCAAAATATGATTTACGTCCTTGTACATTTAAACGAAGGTATATTGGTCTATCTTCTATAGGAATTCTTGTATTTAAAAACTCTGTTTTTTCTCCATTTTCAAGATGGATTATTGATAATGCACTTTGCCCTAAAGTTTCACTATAATATTTTCTTAAATTAATATAATTCATATTATCATAATACATAATTAAACCTGCACTATGTTGATGTACTTCAGGATAAAATTCCATTTTAGTAGTGATTCTGGCATATACTGAAGTTAATTTTCTTGCTAATATACTTACTTTATTTAATGATGTTCTCGATTCTTGCCCTCTAATTCTTACATACCCAGGTCTAGATTTAACATCTGCAAATGATAATGGTGAAATCCTAGGAGCATAATATTGTAATCCAAGTTCATCTGAATTAAAATCATCAAAATCAGGTATTGATGAAACTAAACATTCTTCAAGCTGACTTTCCTCTACGCATTCCTTAGCTAAGTTTGTTCCATCTTCCATACGAAGCCAATTATCTTCTGTCCATTTCATTTTTTGAATAGCTGTCTCTCTTCCAAGAGTGCATCTCAACTCTGGCACAAAAGGTCTTGAAGTATGATGTACTAAATAAACCTCTCCTAATGGTGTTTCCACATAACTACCATGACCTGATTTTTGAAGTATTGATTCTGGATTATAGTATTTAGGCTTTAAATGATCAGGATCGTGTCTTTCATAAAAATCACCTGGAATAGATGTAACTATAGGATTTATAGGATCTTTTTCATAAGGCCCCCATACATTTTTAGCTCTTCCCATTGTTACTCCATGACCGTATCCTGTTCCACCTTCTGCACACATTATGTAATAATATTCCCCACGCTTTGTTATATGTGGTGCTTCAATACATCCTCTATCAGTTCCTCCTGACCATATTCTCTTAGGATATCCTATTATTTCTTTTTTCTTTGGACAGTATTCTACTAGACATATTGCTCCTGGCTTTTCGTAGCCTTCTCTAGTTTCCCATTCTAGAGATGAAATCCACTTTCTACCATCATCATCATGGAAAATAGATGCATCAAATCCAGAAGAATGAATATATACAGGTTCACTCCATGGCCCTTTTATATCTTTTGCTGTAATTAAGTAATTATCAACATCAAAATATCTAGCATTCATAGAATTCATAACACCATAAATTACATAAAATAAATCTTCTTCCTCACAATAAGTCAAACAAGGAGCCCAAATTCCTTTTGCTGAAGGAAGTTTTTTTAAATCAACCATTGTATCATCTGTTAAAACGTGAGTATATAATTCCCAATTTTTTAAATCCTTTGAATGATAAATCGGTATTCCTGGAAACCATTCAAAAGATGAAACTGCAAGATAATAATCATCCCCTTTTCTGCAAATACAAGGGTCCGGGTTAAAACCTGGAAGTATAGGATTTTTAATCATTTTTTCTCCTCCAATTTTACTGTTAATATTCTACTGGGTACCATTCCTGTGCTACACATTTGCCTAAGTCCCAGCTATCCCAACCTATCCAGCCATCTTCGTTGACTGTATCTAGTAATAATTTATAGTTCCAATAATAATGACCAGCACCATTTCTCCATGCGTCAAGTTGTGCTTTGGCTATTGTTCTATATAATTCTTTCTTTTCATTTTTTGATAATTTATCTACATTTGAATCTATTCCATTTAGTGGCGATTGACCTCCAGCCGTATCTATACCACATCCATAAGAGTTAAATAGACTCCATTCTCCACATATAACAGGGAAATATTCTTGCATATCTGCAATATCTTTGGCATAGTTATCTTGAATATATTTGACATAGCCATCGACACTTTGCTCACACCCTTCTGATTCTGCAAACATTAAGTATTGATGTGTATCTAAAACAACATTTTCAAACTCTTCTTCTCTCATAAAATCTTTCCATGCTTTTAATTCAAAACCATCATGAATAACTATAACGTTTTCCTTCGCCATATGAGGACGCATTACTTTGTATGCTTTTATATAAAATTCACGTAAGAATTCTAAGGTATTAGGACCGCTACCTTTTGCCATTTCTTCATCTACAGCTTTATATCTATTAGGAACGTCCATCATATTCCACATTCTTTCTGTAATTGGCTCATTTAAAATTTGAATTCCCCACAGTTCATTTCTTTTTCCATAGCGTTTTGCTAATCTTTCTAATACACTTAGTGTAAATTCTACACTTTCAGGTTGTTTAGACCATTTACATACTCCTGATATTCCACCGTTGTCAAATCCATTTTGGCTTCCTGGCACTGTATGAAGATCTATTAAAATACTTAATCCATATTTACCAGCCCAAGAAAATGCCTTATCTAATTCTTCAGCACATCCTATAAATGGCTCACAATCCCCAAAAATAAAATATGGTACTGGTATACGCACTGAATTTAATCCCATAGATTTTATTGTTGCGAAATCTCTTTCTGTGATATATTCACTACGATGAGTTCTAATTCTAGCCTCATAAACTTCTTTTGAAAGTTGTCTTGGTAAGTAGTATTCATCTTCTGCTGTTGTCCCTTCAAATAAACCAGGGCTCATCCATTTTTCTAGCACTAACCAATTGCCCAAATTTACACCTTTTATATACATAATAACTGTCTCCCCTCTGAATCCTAATTATAGGTATATTTTGTACTATTATTAGAATGCTTTTTTCAGTGTTTTCTCATCTAACCTCATTATATACAATCCCATATATGTTTTTAAGTATGTTTATTATCCAATTTATTGGTCAATATTATCTTTTTAGTTATTGAGTTTTATAAAGCACATGATTATAATATTGAATTATAAAGGGGGTAATTATGGATAAAAGGGACTTTTTACATGAAATTATTGAACCAATCGAAAACTTAGATGTAAATTTTAAATTATCTGAAGATAGTGGAAGTTATATTTCAAGTCATTGGCATAATTCTTTAGAGATAATCTACATAATTTCAGGGGATTTACAAGTTAATATGGAGGGATATACTTATAATTTGAAAGCTGATGACTGTATTCTTATTAATTCCGGTGTTATTCACTCAACAAGATGTGTTTATGAAAATACTGCTATATTATTACAAATACCACTATCTTTTTTAAATAAATATATTCCTGACTGTAAAGATAGTTATTTCGACTTTAAAATTAATATTAACGAAGATAATTATGAAACGAATTTGTCTAAAATTAAAATTATTTTAAAAAATATGAAAGAAGTAAAAATTACGTCTCCTCAAGCAGGAAATTTACGATTCACAGGTCTATTGTTTGAATTTTTATTTCAAGTTTACACAAACTTTAGAATTCCTATAGGCAATAAGAAAATAATAAACAGACCTCTAGAATTATCAAGATTTGATCCTGTTTTAGAATATACAAAACTTAATTACAAAAAATCTATTTCTATTGATGAGATAGCTAAAGTTGCCCACTTGCAGCCTGAATACTTTTGTAGAAAATTTAAGCAGTATATGGGGCAAACCTATTTAGAGTATTTAAATGACGTTCGCATTTCTTATATTTATAAGGATTTAATTAATACAAATAACACCTTGTGTAGTATATTAGAATCTCATGGATTTACTAATACAAAATTATTTTACAGACTTTTTAAAGAAAAATTTAAGTGTAATCCTAAAGATATACGAAAGAAAAACTAAAATATATTATAGGCTTATATGTTATTAAGTATATTAATATCTTAGATAAAAAAATTAGGTATTGATAGCTTATCAGTACCTAAAAGTAGTAAAACCGTACAGATTAATCTGTACGGTTTTTATTTGATTGAGTCTTATTTTAATGGTAGATAATTTTATGTTAATAAGCAATTGTAAAGTCTATGTTTTATTTTTCAAGGTTTATTTTTGGGCTATTATCTTATTTATATGAAGATATTTTACAACTAAAAAAGGTATCAACATAATAATTTATGTTAATACCTTTTTAGTAGCTTTGAATGGTGGAGATGAATCGCTACAATCAAACCCACAATTTTTATATATATTATTTAATTAATTTTTAGTATATAAAAATACTTCTTAATAGATAATTAAGAAGCCTTTTTACTATTTAACCCCAATAATCTTCATTTGTACGACTTTCTGCATAGCTTTCATAGCTTATTCCATAATCTTCTGCTTCACTATTATTATACTCATCTACATACTCATCTGTTATTCCATCTGGTATTTCATCATATTCTATCATTTGTAACCCCTCCTTATTTACTTATTTATATTCTATGCTATAATATGTCTAATGTAAATCCACATTTTGGAAATATTAAATATTATTTGTTAGCATCTACAAATTGTTGTATTTTTTTTATCATATATTCCTCCGAAAATCCCCATGCTCTTCTTATATCTTCATCATCTAAAATTCTGTAATGTCCTGTTAGGGTATTTTGTTGTACCCTCCATCCTTCAATCTCATGTATATCTTCCCAAACCAATAGTCCTCCTAGAGTAGGAAATTTTATATTTGGCATACTCTTACAAAATTTTTCAAGATCTGATTTAACTATAAAAACCTCTTTCAATAAAAAAACTAAATTATTTTGCATTTTTAATCACCTCTCCTATTTTTATATTTAATAATATCATTACCAATATTTGTAATTTAATAATATTCCTATAAAAATTTTAAGATATTAAACTACGATTTTTAAAGATGTGTAAATCATGACTTATTTCATTATCTACAAAAGAAAAGACCACGTTGAATATTACTTCAACGTGGTCTTTATATACTAATACTTCTTTCACATAATCTCCTATAAACTTTTTACACTCTGGTAAATTCCTAGTTAATACAAACTCTTTAAATCTCCCAAACATATTTCTAATTTGTTCTTCTGTTATAAGCACCTCTTCCCCATCTGTTCTTTCTATAGATAACTCATTTATCTTAAGATCTAAATTCAACTTCACTTTCTCTAGTTCATCTAATTTCTCTTTCAACATATTATTTACTATACCATTCATAATAGCATTTAATATGTTTTCTATTTCCTTATTAACTTTTGTAAGTTTATTTCTAAGACTATCTAACATTTCCTCATTACTATTATTTTTATCTTGTAACTTCTTATTTAATTCCTTACTTAAAGCTGGTATTGCATCATCATTTAATACATGTTTTTCTAGCTCTGTTAGTACAAATTCTTCTAATTCATCTCTTCGTATTTCCTTATTATCACAATCCCTCTTTTGCTTTCTACATCCACATCTATATGATATATATACATTCTTATAAGAATCATATCTCTTGTTACCTTGATACATATGTCCACATTCTCCACAACGTACTAAACCTGTTAATAGATAGAATGTAGTTGCTTTATTTGTTCCTGGAGCTCTCTTTCTTTTCTTCATCATATCTTGTGCTTGTTCAAATATTTCTTTATCTATTATTTGCGGCATACCTCCTTCTATCTTAATTATTTCATCTTCATTCTTTTGTTTATGACCATTTCTTTTTCCATTAACACCTTTTCTTTGAGTCTTGTTAAACACATAAACTCCTGTATATTTTTCGTTACTTAATATGCTGTACAAGCTATTCTTAGTGAATTTATTATTCTTCGCTTTAGTTTTATAACCTAACCTATTTAATTCATCTATTATTTGACTATAAGAATATCCATTTACATATCTATCAAATATGATTTTTACAGCTTTAGATTCTTCATCGTTTATAGTGTAGGTTTTATCTTCTGCTACATCATATCCTAGCGGTGGAGTACCCCCATTATGCCTAGCTTTTAATGCATTTTCTTTCTGTCCCTTAGCTACTTCCCTAGCTAAATTTGCTGAATAATACTGTGCCATTGATTCAATTACGCCTTCAAGTATAAGACTTTCTGGGCTGTCATTTAGATTTTCTAATACACTTACTACTCTAATCCCTTTTGATTTAAGCTTCTGTTTATATATAACTGAATCATACTTATCTCTAGAAAATCTATCTAATTTATGTACTATCACCATAGATATTCCTGTTGTATCATTCTCACAAAACTTTATCATTTCTTGAAATTCTGGTCTATTTGCAGATCTAGCTGATTTAGCTCTATCTGCAAATATTTTGACTATTTGTATATTATTTTTTTCACAATATTCTTTAATAGCTCTCACCTGTGCATCAATTGATTCATCTCTCTGATTTTCTGAACTGAATCTTGCATATGCTACCGCTTTTTTCATATTAATATCCCCCATTTTTACTTAATTGCTAATTTTATTCTTATTATTAATCATCTTTGAAAATACTTCTACTAAGCTATCTTTTATATATGTTGTTTGATTACTTTCCCCCTTATATTTTTTATTCTCATATTTTCTTGCATATAAATTTTTTCTATCAATCTTTACTGTAAATATATCCTTCATATATATGTCTCCTCAATAATATAATATCTATCTATAAAAGCTATAAATTCAAAAACTAGATTAGGATAGATTCTCTATCTAAATAACATCTATCCTAATTTTTTCTGTCTAGAATTCTATTAATTGTTCATTAAAATCATAGATTTCAACATCTTGCGTATCAAATATATCTTTAGTAAAGCTACTATCACTTTTAATACTTGGTATATTTACTATGTGTTTATCATTTTTTAGATTCCATCCTATAAATTTAATACCTAAATGTTCATATTCTCTTATGTAGTCTATAAAACTGAATACTAACTCTGTATAATCACTATCTGATTTTAGATTTATAGATTGATTTGATTGGAAAAATAAATCTATATTATTTCCATTTATTGATATTACTTTTGGACATATTTCTAGCTGTGATATAATATTATCTAATTTATCCATATATTTAAAATCATCTTCATCTAATGTAACATTTGCTCTTAATCCCCAAAACTCATTTCCTACTATCTCTATTTTATCTGCTTTTATGAATCCCTCTTTACCTAACATTTGTACAAATTCCTTTGCTATAGGATTAAGAGATTTAATTAATTCCTTATAATCATGTGATCCTAACTTTATTTTTCCACATTCTCTTTCACTATTTTCTAATATTACTCTTACTTGATCCATCATTTTTATATACCATCCTTTATATTATTATTTGTATTAATGTTACTTATTTATTTTTATAACTATAATCAGACTACTCTTCTACCACATCTCCTCTATTTCTTGATCAAATAATTCTTTAGTAAAGTTAGTATTACTTTCTATTTCTGACACTTGTTCAATCATATTCTTATTTTTTAAATTCCATCCTATAAAATTAAGCCCTTCTTCCTTATACTCATCCATATAGTCTATAAAATTATGTACTAATTCTATATAATCTTTATCTGACTTCAGATTGATCTTTTTATTGGGTTGAAATACCAAGTATATATATTTACATCTAAATAATATATACTTGGGTCTAATTTTTAATTTGGGTATAATAGAGTTAATCTTATCTACATTGTAAAAAAAGTTAATATCACTTTCATATAATCCAAATTTATCCTTTATTTTATTAATTCCATAGAAACTACATATACTTTTTTCACTATAATCTAAATTTAAACTAGCCCTCAACCCCCAGAAATCTTTGTCTTCTAATTTTATAGTATCTGATTTTATACATCTTTTATCAGCCAACATACTTACATACTCTTTTCCTATAGAAGGAAAGTATCCTAGCATTTCTTTATATGTATCATAGTCTAATTTTTCATATTTTCCGGTTAAATTTTTTAATATTTTATTTATTTCCTTTATCATCTTATATATTATCCTTTATTTTTATTATTTGATATTCATTAGTAACTGATAATACATTTTCACACTATTAACAGTTACTAATTATTAATTAACACTATATTTTTATTTTACTGCTTCAAAATCCTTAACCGTAGTTCCTGAATATCCTTTACTCTCATATTTAGATACTGTTCCAATGATTGATTTTCCTATTATTTCACTGCTATCAAATCCTTTTTCCTCATCTATCTCATTTCCCGTAACTGCTCTGTATATACTACTAATGTCACTTCTATAATCAAATGAGTATTGTAATCTTTTAACTATAATTCTTCCACAAGTAGATTCAAATACTATTTCTAATAATGTTACTCCTATCTTTGAACCCCATTTTTCATTTCTTAATATTCTTAAATCTCTTATTGTTAGCCCTATTTTTTGATCCTTCTTTAATATTGAATTATTTTGTACTAGTGGTGCTATATGCATTTTAATTTCCTCCTAAATAATATTTAATAATTGATAATTCTTACCTAAACTCTAGATATAGATATATTTCTTTGTATTCCTTTTGATATAGTTACTTTAATACCTATATCTTGTAAGTTACTCTTAATTTCATTTAATCTTCGACTTAATACATTTGGTGCTTTAGGCCATAATCTATTAGAAGTATCAATATTTTCTTCTTCTGCAACTTCATTTAACTTACTAAGTAATTCAGTAGGTGTTCCCTCCCATTTTTTTGATTCGTCTATAAATTTATTTATTGCTAATCCAACAGGATTTGATAATATAGCTTCATAGTTTGCATCTATTTGATTATTCAAATATGCATTTAAAAACTTTTCTCCTCCTATTCCACTAACCTCTGCTATTGCATACCCCCACCTTGTAAAATCTGCTAATCTTCCTAATCTTTCAAGATGTATATCATCATATATATTCATAGCTTTTGAAAGTGTAGTAAAAATCGCCCCTAATATTTTAGGCATATCTTCCTTTATTTGATTATTAAGTTGTGATTCCTCTAACCTCTCTTCTGTCGGTATTCTTTCCAGTTCCATTAAAATACTTCTATCTAATAAATCTGGTCTTGTAGTTACTACATTAATACCATTAAGCACTATTCCTTTTTGGAAATACATTAACTTTTCATCTGAATCAGTATATAGTTTTCTTTTACTATATCCTCCTCCTGTAACAGCCATACATAATAAATCACTAATATCTTTTGATATATTGTCTATATTGTCAAAGCATATTAAATATTGATTACTCAATGTAATTGCAAGATCTTCAACATTTCTTGATATAGATGTTACAGGCACATGTGATGGATCTACTATTTCTCTAATAAGCTTCATTGTTGTAGTTTTAGATGCACCTTTTTCTCCATGTAATACAGATATAGGTCGTTGTATATTGTCTATAAATAATGATACTAAAATTACCTTTTGTAATATTAAATGATTCTTATCTTTATATCTAAAGTATTTATCCAATATAGATAAATCACTATATTCAACAGGTTTTACTTGACTTTTCATACTATCTCCCGAAGTAAATAGGCATTGATGTTTGGTTACAATCTCCCATCCATGCTTATTTATCTTAACTACCTCCCCTTTATTATTTAATAAGTCATAATATATGGTGTTATCATTAATACAACATCTCTTTTCAACTTGAATCTTATTATTACTAAGTATTGATTTTGCCTGTAGTAATGATATACACTTTCCTATATTCTCATTACTTGGCATCTTATTTTCTTTAGTATAATAATTTAAAATTAACCAATTTTTAAATTTTTGTGAGTTAATACTTAAATTCTCAATACTTCCATTATTATCAACTTTTACATATACTTCATTTGTATTTGTACATCTTATTTCCAACTTATTTACAATATTAAGTAATATAGTTTCTTGGGATTCTTTCTTATTATATTTATCTTTATTGTCGGTATTGTCGATATTGTCAGTATTTTTATTTCCATATTTAATACCATACTTTTTCACTAATAAATTCCAGTCATTACCCATGCAAGATTCATGATGACAACCAGCAACTATATTTCCATTATCAAATTCAACTATATATGCGGCTTTATCTGTATGCTCATCATTAAATGGACATCTTTTGAGTACATATATCTGCCTATCCTCTTCTTTCTTTATATGTGATACATGTATTCCAGCATTATTAAGTACTCTCTCTAAGTTATATTTATTATCTTTTGGCTCTACCTCATGTTTATTAGCTTTTAAATCTCTAATAACTATTAATAAATCATCAGTAGTTACTCTCCTTTCTTGATTACCCATACTAATAATCTCTGATCTTCTGCGTGGTCTATCCTCTGTATCTTCACCTTTACAATTCTTAGTTCCATAAAATCTAGTTAGTCTAGATGGATTACCCGTTGTAGTATCAACTTTAACAATTGCATTTGAAAATACCTCATCTAAAGACTTTAAAAACTTCTTAACAATATCGACATTATCGACTTTATTGTCTATATCAGCTTTTAAAATTAAATGATATCCATTACCACTACTTGCAAATATTGGTTTACCTATCCCTATTTTTTCTAAATATTCTGATATTTTCACGGCCAATTTTTTAGCTTCTCCATATTCATAGTCGTTAGAAGATGTTTTTGACTTTCTTTTTGGATCTATATCAATCAGCATTAATGAGTATTTGTCTATCTCATTATCAGATATTGATTTTCCTTTATTTAAACCTTCTCTTCTCTCTTTTAATACCTCCTGTTTTATTGGATTTAGAGTAAAATATATATTACCCTTCCCATCATATTTTTCTAAATACGACTTCAACTTATCCTTACTCTTAGTGCTTTGTATTCCTCCCTTAAGTTTACCATCTGGCGACATGAATCTAAGATTTAATACATCCCTATTATCCAATACCTTTAAAAGTTTGTCTAAAGAATCATCCATATTAAATTTACAAAGTGCTGTTATTTTAATTACCTCCTATTATCAATATCGACACTAAGACGATATTGACGATTTATTTATCAATAACGAATTATTTGTATCGCTTGATGGTTTAATAATATATCATTTTGAATATTTTGCCAAACTCACAAATTCAATAATATCAATAAAAAATAGATAAAATAATTGTTTTATTAAGTTTTCATTGATATTATTGATGTATATGTGAGGCGATACTACTTCACTAGCGATAAGTAGCCCCTCATAACAATATTCTAATATTAAAAAAAATAAATAATAATTTAGGGAGATTTGTATGAAAAATAATGAACAGCTAAGTAATAAAGAAAATATAATAATGATTATTAAATCAAATTTAATAAGAGAGAAGTTTAAATCTCAAGCTGAAATATCTAGTTTTTTAGAGAGTCTTGGTTACTATGTATCTCAATCAAATATATCTAATTATTTACAGGAAAGTAATATAAGAAAAAATAGAGAGGGTTATTATGAAGATACAGGATTGAAAGCTAGAAAATATATTTTAAGAGATTTATTACATAAATCTGAAGCTACTATTTTAAAGCCACGTATTTATGGAAATATATTACCGGAATATACGTGTTCTAATAACGAAGAGTTATTTGTTACTTTTATACCTTTAAAGCATGGTTTTGAAAATTATATATGTGAGCTATTATTAGACTGCTTTGATTCATTCTCTATATTTTGCCAATCTGGATATGGATGTGTTCAAGTCTTATCTTCATCAAAGCAAGATATAAAATTAATTTATTCATCTATATCAAAACTATGTAGAGCTCAATATTAGAAATTAATTATAATTATATATAATCAATTATGGTTAGTTATAATTAGTTATCAAAATAAAAAAATAGAGTTATATTAACCCTATTTTTTTATTTTGCTTTTATGTATTAGTTATTTTACTAAATATAAAATCTATTTATGTCATTTAACCTAATATAGTAAATCTTCAAAAAAACTCATATCTGGATCTACTATTACTGATACTGTTAATCCTATACAGACTCCGCATAAAAAATAATTCATATTTAACACCTCCTAATTATTTTATTCTCTTTTTTGCTTCTGCATATAATATGACTCCAAAAATAGCTCCTGACATTAATAAACTCATAGGGTCCATAATAAGCTATTATTTTTTGTACTATTTTTTATTATTTTTCGTCGTTTTTTATAGTTATATGTCGAATTAAATAGTTTTATTATATAATATATATATTCCATAATTTGAGATTTTCATAACTTTATATAAGCTCCTCATTCTTAAAAGTTATTTTAAATTTCATACCATTTTCCATAGAATCAAATGAATAATTTATATCTAATGAATTTAATATCTGTTTGACAATATAAAGACCTAATCCATTTCCACCACTATTTTTATTTCTATCAAATTCAGCTCTATAAAAAGCATCAAATATGTGTTCTAAGTGATTTTTTGAAATCGGCTCACATTCATTTTCTATAATTAATGAATTATTTTCAAAATATATATTTATATATTTACCCTCATCTGTGTAATTTACTGCATTTGATATAATATTTGATAAAACCTTATTTAATAAAATTTTATCAGTATTTATAATTAACGAGTTAGAGTAATCTATATTCATATTAATATGTTTTGATTTCGCTATAATTTTATAAGGTTCAATCATATTTTCTAATAAATTTTTTAAATTTACAACTTCATATTCTTTATTATTATTCCATGTGTTCAATCTAGATGTATCAAGTATTTCTTGTACCATATTGCTAAGATCAAGTACAGACTCTTTACATTTAGGCAAATATATATCATGATTTTTATACTTCCCTATATTTAAAATCATATTTTCCAACATTATATGAATACTCATAAGAGGAGTTTTTAGTTCATGAGATGCACTTCTTAAAAAATCAACCTTACTTTTTTCTGATTTACTTACATTTTCAATTTCTGTTTTTAAAGAATCAATTGTATCTAATAGTGTATTATATAAACTATTTATATTATGAGATAAAAGTTCTATTTCATCTCCCGTATTTATGTCACAGTAAGCATCTTCTTTTAAAATTTTCATATCTTTTGTCACATTACATATTTCTTTTATTGGCTTCGTAATTTTTTTTGCATATATATACGATGCAAAAAGAGAAATAATTAAACTTATGCCTATAGAATATGGTAGTAGCATGAACACAACACTTCTAGCTTCTTTAAAAGATTGTAAATCCATCACAATTTTTACTGAACCACTTGTTCCATCTAAAGTCTTAATATTTTTTTTATAGAATAAAGAAGAATTTTTAACTTTAAAATAACCTTCTTTATTTTCTATTGATTCAGAAGAATTTTCACTATCTTTAAATTCAACATTGTTATTGATTATTAGTGATTCACTGTCTAAGGATTCTGGTTTTATATAAATATCATATTGCTTAATTCCTTCAAATACATAATTTTTATTTTTTATATTCAAAGCTATATTAATGCCATATTTATTAGAAAAATCTTTGGCTATTTTACTGCTCATATCTTTATTATTTGACTCTAATTGTTGTATTAATTGAGTACTAATGTCGCTTAAATCTTGTTGTTTTTTATTAATGTAAAAAGTAGGTAAAAGCATGTATAACAAAGTATGGGAGATAATAATCATTACTCCCATCAATGCCATAGTAAATAAATAAGTTTTTTGAAATAACTTTAGCTTCTTCATAGCTTTTCCTCAAACTTATAGCCGATACCTTTTACAGTTATAATACAGTCTATACCTAATTTTTTTCTAATATTTTTAATATATACATCAATCACCCGATCAAGTGGGGTTTCCTCAACATCCCATAAATTATCTAGCATTTGACTTCTAGTTAGTACTTGATTTTTATATTTTAGCAACAATTCTAATAATTTAATTTCCTTAGGTTTCAGATCAACAGTTTTTCCTTGTTTTTTTGCTGAAAATCCTAAAAAATCTACCTCTACATCTTTATAAAGCCATTTATTTGTATTTTCTTTACCTTGAATTCTTCTCAATAATGCTTCTATTCTTTTGTGAAGTATTACTACAGAAAAAGGTTTAGTTATGTAATCATCAGCTTTTTCATTAAAACTCATAATCTGACTATAATCATCATTCATTGCAGTTAACATAATTACAGGTACATTACTAGTTTCTCTTATTTGACTTAAGACTCCAAAACCATTTATTTTTGGAAGCATTATATCTAATAACACTAAATCAAATTTATTTTGCCTAAATAAATCAATCCCTTCTTGTCCATCAGATGCTACCTTAACTTCATACCCAACTTCTGATAAATACTCACTTATGCCTTCTCTTATATCTACTTCATCTTCTATAATTAATATATTTATACTCACTTTTACCGACCTCTTTATTTTTATATTTTTTCTTAGTATACTATAATTTATCAATTATATTAAATATTTTTATTTGCATCCAGAACAATTTAATTTACAATTTGAATTACAATTAGGTTTTTGTGATTTAGAAAATGTAGTACTTATAGCTTTTTTAGGACATACTTCTATACATTTTCCACATCTTATACATTCAGCACTATTGGGTGTTTTATATGCAGCCACATTCATATCGCACTTTTTCTCACATAAACCACATTTTGTGCATTTGTCATAGTCCACTTCATATTTATAAAGTGAGTAATTATTGAATAATCCATATATACCACCTAAAGGACATAAATATTTACAAAATGGCCTGTATATTTTTATTGATAAAATAACAGTTGAAACTAATATAAATACTTTCCAAGTAAATAATGGACCTATTATTCTTCTAAGTGAACTATTCATTGATACAAGAGGAATACCCGCAAAAAATGTTCCAGAAGGACATATTAATTTACAAAACCATGGATTTCCATCTCCTGCATAATTAGTTAACGTTAATGGCATTATAATTACAAATACTACTAATATAATATATTTAAGATATCTCAATTGCTTGTCAAAAATCACTTTTTTGATTTTTTTAATTCCAGGAATTTTATAAAGTAAGTCTTGTACTAATCCAAACGGACATAACCACCCACATACAAATCTTCCTATAAAAGCACCAATCATCATAAGAAAACCAATTATATAAAATGAAAATTTAAAATTTCTACTTCCTAATACAGCTTGTAAAGATCCTATCGGACAAGAACCTACAGCTCCTGGGCATGAATAACAATTCAGCCCAGGTACACATAGTTGCTTACTATCCCCTTGATATATCTTTCCCTTTGCAAAGCCTAAAAAATATCCATTAGTTAAGGCTGTAAATACAATTTGAACAGTCAATCTTAAGTTAGATTTTATCTTTTTTACTAAATCCATATAAATCACCTAACCAATTCCAATGCATTCAAGACATATAATATTAGACTTTTTAGCTACAGTTTTATGTTCTTGTCTGAAAACTCCAACAGACATAGATAATAGCCCTATAGCCATTAAAGTTATTCCAACTTTGTTTTTCATAAATTTATTCATTAGTCATCACCTTTTCTAAAACTTCATCTATTTTTGCCTTCCATCCATCATAATCATTAGAGCCTTCTATGCTATCAACTATATTTCCATCTTTATCTACAAAGAATGTTGTAGGGAAAGATTGTAAAATTAAAGTTTTATCTTGTAACATATCTTCTGATACAGTCAGTTGTTGATAAGTTGATTTTGCTTTCTTTAATATATCTTCAACTGTTTTTTTCTCTTCATCATTTAATCCAACTCCTGATTCTAATAATAGACCTTTTATTGAAACACCTTTTTTCTCATATTCTTTATTTAGCTTGTCTAAAGTTGGTATTTCGCCAACACATGGAGTACAACCTGTATTCCATACATTAACTACTGTAAGTTTATATTTTGAGAATATAGAACTATCTACCTTATTTCCATTAATGTCTTCTGTTTTCATTTCTTTAAATAACTTACTATTCGAGTTTGCTGTATTTGTACTCCCTTCCTTTGAACTTGTACATCCTACTGCTAATGAAGCTATTGCCACCATTGTTAGTGCTACTACAGTTAATTTTTTTACTAATTTACTCCTTTTCATAATCAATCTCCTTAATATCAATATTTTATCTATAAAAATACTAATATTTTAATATGAAACCCATATGAAATTAAATATCTATCTTTATAAAATGAAATTTATTTTGTTTATAATAAAAAACATAGAGTTATACAAATTCCTATAAAAGAATTGTTCTCTATGTTTTTAAATAAAATCTTTACTTCAATTATCTTTCTCTAGTATCAACTATAAATGTAATATTTGTTGTATAGTTATCAACTTTATCTTCATATGTAAGATAAACAGTATGTATTCCTGAGTAAAAGTTTTCTGTACTAAATGATATTTTTCCATCTTCATCTATACAGTCTTTAACATTTAAATTTGTATATTCCCAAGTTCTGTTATCCTTTATAGATATAGATGTTGGAGTTAATTTGTCTCCGTTTCTATTTAAGATGTTATAATCAACAGATACATTTTTATCTTTTGCTAAGACCAAATCTTCGTATATCATTTGAGGATTGGCTTTTAAATTTGTAAGTTTCTTTAGGTTCTTTAATGGTGATAAATCTTTAATTTCATTATTTTCTATATTTAATGACTTCAAATTAATAGCATATTGTAGTCCGTCTAAACTTTTAACATTTTTAACACTTAATGAAACAAGATCTTTCATATCTCCTAATCTTATCTCTCCTGGTAAACCAAGTTCTTGCTGTATACTTAGTTTAAGATTTTTATCTTTTATTTCAACTAAAGTATTTTCTAATTCTGTTGAATCAAATTTTGAAAATGTTCTAAATTTAGCATCTGCCCAATCAGCATGGTCCCAAGTATCTCCGTTGTCAGCTTCTTCCACTACCAATTTTACTTTCTTAGAATTTCTAACATCTACTATTAAGCGTTCTTTTGGTGAATTTGATTTCATCACATCTGTTTGTGCTTTAAGTTCGCCATCTACATAAACTTTAAATATAACACTCGATGCATTTTGATTTGATACAAATTTATCAAGTCCAACCCAAGTATCAAATACATCATATCCGCTTGAGTCATAAACTATTTCTGAATAAGCATGAGTTCCTATACCTTTTTTAAATTTTTCATATGTTCCATTTTCATTTAAAAGTTGTATAGTTTCTTCTCTTACAGATTTATCTTTTCCTATATATCCTGAACCAATCGTTCCGTATTCCCAGTTTAAGTCAGATAAATATGTCTCTTTTTCAGAAACTACTACTGTTCTTGTAAATGTTGATTTATTTTTATCTTTATCTATTACAGAGCAATTTACATTAAATATTCCTGTACTTCCTTCAATATAATCTGTTTCCATTTTTATATTTGAGGTTAAGTCACCATCTTCAGCATCTGTTACACTTATTCCTTTAAGTAAGTCTATTTTGTCATTTATATTAAATGCTATTTTATCATCACCTTTAAATTTAGGCTTACCATTATTTGTTGTTAACTTAGGATTAACTATTATACTGTGATCACATGTATTTCCATTGCCACCATCATTAACTTCAATTACTAATTCTTTAACTCCAGCTACATCCACATTTATATAAGCTAAATTATCTTCATAATTCATCATATTTGTAGATGCGATAGTTTTTCCATCTGCTAATATTTTAAATTTTAAACTTGAATGTTCATTTTGACCTATAGATGTATCTATACCAACTAAAGCCTCAAATTTATCATAATCTTTGTCAGATAAGTCATACGTTATTTTTCCATTAGCATGTATTCCTATACCCTTTTTAAACTTAGTGACTTGCCCATGAGTCATACCTTGAATATTTCCGTTTTTTCTTGGAGTTCCCCAATCTGTTTTTATACTTTCCCATGAAAGATCTGATAAGTAGTCATAATCACTTACCACTTCAACTTCCATACTTTTTTGTTTAGTAGTATTTTCATTAGTTAATGTATATTTTACTGTATAAGTTCCACATTCGTTAGTATTTACATTACTATCAACTTCTATTTTTGAAGTAATATCATCACCAAAATAAGTAAAGCCTTTTACATAATCTTTGGCATTAAAATCTTCTCCAATTTTTAAAGTTACTTTTTCTTGTTGTAAACTTATATTTGGTGTTGATGAACTTATTTCAACATTTCTTCCCGTTGTTAAATTTTTTGCATAAGGAACTACTTCATATTTACTATTATCATTTGCTTCATTATCTGTATAAGAGCTTTCTGTTGTAAACCCAATTACTTTTCCATCTTTTATTATTTCATAACCAAGTAAATCATTTTTAATAGATTTATTTATATTCATAGTTAGCTTTATATTAGATTTTGATTTTGATAATGTTACATCTAAGTTTGTATCTACGTTATCAAATCCTTGCCCTTCATAATTCATTACACTACTATTTAAATACCATAATTTTTCATTTGATGTTGGATATTTTTTTAATTTTTCTTTACATTCATCTGATAAATCAAATCCGTATTTTTCAAAGTAATAAGTTAAATTAATATTTAATACTTCTGAAGAATAAGTTGCAAGTATATCTTTTTTCTGTTGATAATTATTTGGACTAGGTTTTCTTTTTCTATATAAAGATTCTAATTCAGCCCAATAAGTATCTTTTTTTTAATTGTAATTGCCAAAACATCCCTAACTTTTGGAAGTAGTCCATTTCTTCAAATCCTCTTAGAGATTTTTCTGGAGCTAAATATTTATATATGTAAGTATAATTAACTCTATCATCAAAACCTTGTTTTATATGAGCATTGTTTGCCCACATATTATTTGTTATCTCTGGCCATGCTCTAGCATCTATGTCCATTTGGTGACCAACTTCATGAACAGTCGCCCATAGTACAGACCCAAGACTTGATTTATCTGTTTTAAGCATCGATGTTTCATAATCTCTTTGTATACCCACATGATCAACATAAGCATATGCTAATCCATATGGTTGCATAAGTCTTATTGTTGTTTTTATATTTGTAGAGTCATTTGATGGGTCTGATATATCATCTTTTAATCCCGAAAAATCAAAAGCTTCTTGAATTTGGCTATTTAAATTATTTGTACTTTTCTCTATATCCACCCCTTCTTCTACATATACTTTATATGCTGATGATGTTGTTCCTGTGTAAAGTATTCTATTTGTATTAAACTCAAATAAATCTACTGTATTTTCTGGGTCTTCATCTAATTTTTTCTTATATTCTTTTAATTCTTTTAAGAATTGTTCTTTATCGTCACCTTCATTATATAAAGGAAAAGTTTCTCCACCTTCAATAGTTACAACTGGAGCTTTGCCTTGTTCTTCTTTTGTATATCTATTTAGCAGATATACAGCTCCACCTTTTGCTGTTTTCTTTTCCCATGAGTTGCTATAAATTTCTGGTACTGTTATAACATTTTTACCTGGCTTTAATTGATACCATCTCACCCAATTTGAATAAAATCCTTCATGTTGACTAAATGCAATTGTTGGTAGTGGTACATTTTCCTCAGCTTGCACATACACAACAAATTCTTCTCCTGGCTTTGCAACTATTCCTGTAGATTGATAATCTGTACCAAAATAAGTCATTTTTAAATTATCTCTTGCCTTTGCATGGGTATTTCCATTTTGAGCTACAGTAATAACTTTTTTAGCTTTACTTGTTTTTTTATTTTTCGAACTATCTTTTTTAATTACTTCAGTTGATGCAATTTTTTTTGAATTTTCTTTTATTTCATATGCTAAAACATTTGTTGTAAACAATGAAAAATTTGAAATAATTGATACTAAACTTAATAATGCTATTTTTTTCTTAAACATACCCTTCTCCTAATTAGTTTTAATCAAAAGGGCTAATCACCAATTGCGATAGCCCTTTTATATAAATATTATATATTATCAAGCATAAACATAAATTGTGACGTATAGTTGTCAACCTTATCTTCATATACTAAATAAATTGTATATATATATGAATCAAAACCTGTTGTATCTATTGTTACTACTCCATTTTTGTCCATACAATCATTTATATCTAAAGTAGTGTATTCATGGGTTTTATTATGTTTTACTACTACAGATGTTGGCAGTAATTTTTCACCATTTCTATTTATAACATCTAAACTTACTTTTGCTTTATTATCTTCAGCATAAACACGCCCAGAAATTAAGCCTCCTAGAGGATTTGCCTTTAAATCAGTTAATTTTTTAAGATTTTTTAGTGGTGATAAATCCCTTATTTCATTATATGATATATCTAAAGATTCTAAGTTTATAGCATATTGTAATCCTTCTAAACTTTCAGCATTTGATACTTTTAGTGAAACAAGTTGTCTCATTTGACCAATTGTTATTTCACCTGATGTATTAAGCTCTTTTTGTATACTTTGTTTTAAATATTCATCTTTTATATTTACTACTTTATTTAAGTTTAATTCTACTAGTGAATCTATAGCAGAGTTTAAACTTTCAACTGCACTATCTATTACTTCTTGATTAGTTGAATTTAAAGCATCTTCACCAAATTTTATGGCATTTTCTAAAACTTCTATAGATTGTTCAGTGTAATTATTTAAATCTAATTTTTTTGCTTCTTTTAGAGCTTTTTCCAATTGAACTGTACTAAATTGTGGCACATTTCTAAATCTTGCATCTGCCCAATTGGCATGGTCCCAATTATTTCCGTTAGTTGCCACATCTACTACTAATTTTATTTCACTAGAATTTCTAACATCTACTACTAAACGTTCTTTTGGTGTATTAGCTTTCATAACACCTGTTTGAGCTTTTAATTTTCCATCAACAAATATTTTAAATTGAACACTTGCATCATCTCTTTCTGATACATATTGGTCCATACCAACCCAAGTATCAAATATATCATATCCACTTGAATTATAAACTATTTCTGAATAAGCATGAGTTCCTATACCTTTTGTGAAAGTTTCATAATAACCATCTTCATTTAAAATCTTTATTGCTTGTTGTCTTACTGATTTATCTATACCTATGGCTCCCGAACCTATAGTTGCAGATTTCCACTTTAAGTCAGATATATAAGTTTCTTCTTCTGTAATTGCTACTTTTCTAGTGAACTTAGTTGTTAAATTATCACTATCTGTTACAGAATATACAACATCAAATACACCAAATTTGCCATAACTATAATCCGTATTTACTTTAACTTTTGAAGTTATATCTCCATCTTCATAATCTGTTGCAACTATACCTTGAAGTAAGTCAACTTTTTCTTTTGTATTAAATACTATTACATCATCACCCTTTATTACAGGTTTTGAATAATTTTGATATAATTTAGTATCAGCCCAAGATGCAAAATCACCTACTAAATTTCCATCCACATCATCTGCTATTAAGACAAGTCTTTTAACTCCCTTAATATCTAAACTAACAAATTCTGCTGGTGTATCTTTTCTAATCACATCTGATTTATATACTTCTTTTCCATCAGCAAGAATTCTAAATTTTATAGTTGTGCTATCCATATCAAAGTTTTTATCAGTTCCCACATATGTAGTGAAATAATCATATTGACCTTCTAAGTCATATACTATTTCTGCATTTGTTGCTGCACCAAAACCTTTATCAAAAGTTTTAACACTTCCATCAATATTAAGTTTTATCTTATCATTTGTACCAACTGCTTTATCTTTTATAACACTTCTCCATCCTGATTGTGCTGATATCCAGTTCATATCTGATAAATATTCACTTTTTCCATAAACTATTATTTTTCTTTCTTTTGTAACTGAATTTAAATCTTTATCAATTACTTTATATACTACAGTGTATTCACCTACTTTATCTGAAGAGAAACCACCATCATCTAATATAGTAACTTTTGATGTTATATTACCATCTTCTTGGTCATTAGCTGTAACGCCATCTTTTAAGTTAAAATCACTTTTTCTCTTAACATATGTTACATCTTCAACTTTTATAGTTGGGTATTTTGCTTTTATTATCTTTTCAGCATTATCTAATTCAACTTTAAATAATTCATATGCTGGATGATTTTCAACTTCTTTTCTTAATTCTTCTACCTTTTCTAAAGTATTGTAATTTTCTGATACATCTGTTTTATTTTCATCTTTGAATAAAGTTGACATTTTATCAGCTAGTTTATCTTCTTTATAGAATGATACTTCACTTAAACTTGCCCAATTTTCACGAGCTTCTACAAATTTAAGTTTTACTCTTCTTGCACTTACTTTGCTCATGTCGAACTGTACAATGTCATTAGGTGATCCAGAATATGATCCACTTCCTGCTAAATAAAAATCATCCCCTGATTCATTTTCAGATACATATATTTCAAATTTTGTTGCAAAACCTTTATTATACGCATCTCTTCTTGCACCATATGCCATTTTACTTATTTCTTGAACTTCTCCCAAGTCAAATATAACTTCATTTTTAAATGTGTCGCTATTTTGATTACCAGTTTCCCAATGAGTATTTATATTTCCATCTATTGCATTAGTTATTTTACTATTTCCATAATGACCTGCGTTATTTGTTACAGATGCTATAGGTAATTTAAATTCATCATTATACGATGATAAATTATTAAATTTACCAAATTTAGATTTTTTAACTACATAATCTTCCGATACTGTTACATATCCTTTTTGTATTTCAACATTATCATTTGAATCTTTTACTTTGTATACAATTTCATATCTACCAATTTTATTTGGAACAAAGTTGTTTGATTCAATTGTAATATTTTTTGTTAAATCTCCATCTTCTTGGTCATATGCTTTAATATCTTTCATCTCATCTAATGTGTCACCAAGTTTTAAGAACTTTTCATTTGCAGTTATCTTTGGTTTACCATTGTTTGTAGTTAATTTAGGATTAACTATTATACAGTGGTCTGCTGTATTTCCATTTCCACCATCATTTGCTTCTATTATTAATTCTTTAACACCCGATATTGGTACACTTATATAAGCTAAATTATCATAATATCCTATAACATTTGTAGTTGCTAATGTTTTTCCATCTGCTATTATCTTAAATGTTACACTTGAATTATTATTTGGTTGTATAGCTGAAGAATCAATACCTACTAACGCCTCAAATTTATCATATTCTTTATCAGATAAATCATAAGTTATTTTTCCATTTGCATGAATTCCAAAACCTTTTTCAAATTTTTTAGTTGTTGAATTTATTCTACCTTGTATATTAGAATTTCTTCTTGGTGTTCCCCATGAAGTTGTAGCTGATTTCCATTCAAAATCTGATAAATAATCGTAATCACTTACCACTTCAACTTTCATTATTTTTTCTATATTTGTATTGTTTTCAGTTATTATATATTTTACTTCGTAATTTCCACCTCTCGTAGTATCAACATTGCTCTCAACTTTTAATGACTCTGTTATATCTTCGCCTTCATTTGTAAATGCTTTTGCATAACTTTTAGCATCAAATTTTTCATTTAATTTCAATGTCAATTTCTTTTGTTGAACACTTATACTTGGTTTTAATGAGTTTAGCTGAACTTTATCTCCCGTTGATAAGTTTAATGCATATGGAACAACTTCATATTCGATGTTTTCATTTGTGTCTTTAGCTTTAGTATCTGTATAAGTACCTGATGTAGTAAATGCAATTACTTTTCCATTTTTGATAATTTCAAATCCAAGTAAGTCATTTTTCATATCTTGGTTTATATCCATATTAAGCCTTATACCTGCATCAGTTTTTGATAAAGAAACATCTAAACCTGTATTTTTATTTTCAAATCCATTCCCTTTATAACTTAATGCATTTCCATTTAAGTACCAGATTTTTTCACAATCATTAGAGAATTGTTTTAATTTTTCTTTGCAACTATCAGATATTTTAAATCCGTATTTTTCAAAATATTTAGTTAAATCCATATTTAAAATTTCTGATGAATACAATGCTATTGTATCTCTTTTTTCCTGCTCATTTCTAACACTTGGCTTTCTTTTTCTATAAAGCGATTCTAGTTCTGGCCAATATGTATCTTTCTTTAATTGTAGTTGCCAAAACATCCCTAATCTTTGGCTATAACTAATATCATCAAAATTTTGTGATGAATCATCTGGAGCTAATAAATTGTATAACTCATTATATGGAACTCTATCACCTGCATTATTTTTCATATATGCATTATTTGAAAACATGTTATTTGTTATTTCACCAAGTTCTCTAGATGATATATCCATTTGGTGACCAACTTCGTGAATCATCCCCCAAAGTATACTATTAATACTATCTTGGTCTGTTCTTAATGCTATTTCCTGGATATGTCTTTGAATACCAACATGGTCTCCCGCAGCATATGCAGCTCCATATGGTTGCATTAATCTTACTGTTGTTCTAACATTTGTAGAATCATTTGTCGGATCACTTTTATCATCTTTTAATCCAGCAAAATCAAAAGCATCTTGTATTTGTTTATTCCAAACATCAACACTTTCATCAACATCAACACCTTCATTTACATATACTTGATATGCAGCTTTTGTTGTTCCTGTATACATAAATCTTTTTGTATTAAATTCATATATATCAACTGTATTTTCAGGGTCTTTTTCTAATTTTACTTTATAAGCTTTTAGTTTTTCTAAAAAAGCTTCTTTATCATCTCCTACATTAAATAAAGGAAATTCTTCTCCACCTTCAATACGAACTATTGGAGCTTTTCCTTGCTCACTTGATGTGTATTTATTTATTAAATAAACAGCACCACCTTTTACAGGTTTGTTTGTCCATGAATTATTATAAATTTCAGGAACTGTTATAACATTAAGCCCTCTTTTTAATTGATACTCTCTTTTCCAATTATTATAATGTCCTTCTTGTTGGGTAAATGCTATTTTAGGAAGGGGTGCACCTTCTTGAGCCTCAACATAAATTTTGAATACTTCTCCTGGTTTCGCTACTATACCAGTAGATTGTAAATCTGTTCCAAATCTAGACATTCCTAATGTATTTCTTGCTTTTGCATGAGTATCTCCATATTGTGTCAACGTAAAAGTTCTATCTGAATAATCTTTGTCTCCTTGTAATATCTCTTTTGCTAGATTTATTGCATATTCTAAATCATCTTTTAGTGGATGTTTATTTACTTCATCTTCCAATTTATCTATTACATCTATACTGTTGTATTTATCTTTTAATTTAGTCATAGTACCATCTGTAAATAAATCATTTATAGTTTCAGATAGTGTATCTTTTTTATAAAGCATAAATTCTGAAGCTGATGCCCAATTTTGATTAGCTTTTTTAAATTTAAATTTTATTCTTTTAAATTTAGTTTCTTCAAATTTTATTTCTACGATATCTCCAGTAGAACCTGAGTATCCACCTTGGCTTACTAAAGTAAAGTCATCTTGGTCATCTGTTAGTGAAGCATATATTTCAAATTTCTCAGCAAAACCTTTACCTTTTGCTCCATCTTGTCTTGCTCCATATACTATTCTATCTAAACTTGTAACCTCATCTAATGTAAGTGTCACTTCATTTTCAAAGTCTTCTCTATTGTATCTTCCTGTTTCCCAATGAGTGCTAAAATTATTATCAATAGCTTTATATAGCTCTGATGCTGGATAATTACCACCATTGTTGTTTATTGCGATTATTTTAGATTTGTCTAATTTAAAAACTTTATTGTATTTTTCTAAATTTTTGTTGTTAAGTAAATCAAATTTACTAACTTTAGCTTGATTTGATTGTACATCCTTTTTACTTGATATACCTTGTTTCGGCTTAATTTGTTCTACTTCATGAGCCAAAACTCCTACAGTGTTTGATGAAAAGTTAAAAATTATTGCTGCCAATGTTAAGGCTGCTATTCTTTTTTTATGCATTTTTCTCCTCCCGAATGATTTATAATCTCCTCAGAAGTACATTAATAAAAAAAGTTACTCAAAAAGAGTAACTTAAATCTAGCCTAATAATTTAATGTTTCGTGTAAAAGTATACACTTGACATTAATACTAAGTTTAAAACAAAAAGTATTGTAATGTACCCTTTGGCAACTGGCTGACATAGTTAATAACCTTAGTCCCTATAGCTTTGTGTCCCTAGATTTCCCTAGGTTTACCTATTTAATTTATACATTATTCTACCATTTATATCATTTTTTAGCAATTAAATTATACATTTTTTGATAAATTTATTTTTTAATCTATAACGTATTCTTTATATTCTAAATTTCACCATAAATTTAGTAGATATTAGCTATAATTAAACACAATATTTTTAACCATTTTTTTCCTAATAAAAAATTATTGATATGAGTATTTGTGTATATTATACTGTAAAAAACAAAAGATTTAGAAAGGATTAAATTTATGATAAAAACAATAAAACTTGAAAAGAAGGGACTAGATAATATAAAATTGCTATCTGGTGCACAATTAAAATATATCGCCTTCTTATCTATGTTAATTGACCATGTAAACAAAGCTTTAATATATCCTATTTTAGATGGAGGATTACTTTTAGAAATAAGTGATTTTTTTGATGTTATTGGAAGAATTGCATTTCCTTTATTCGCATTTTTCATTGTTGAAGGATTTTTCAAAACAAAAAGTCGAAAAAAATATCTTGCAAACTTATTAATATTTGCAGTTATATCAGAAATACCATTTGATATGTTTTTCTCCCGCACATTTTTTAATACAAGAGCAAACAATGTTTTATTTACTTTAGCATTATCTCTTATAACAATATGGATTATAGACATACTAAAAAGTAAATTAAAAAATAAACCTAGTATTTTATGGTATTTCTCATCAGTAGTATTAATTCTTATTTCATCATTTATATCTATGCAATTTGGATTAGACTACGAGCATTACTCAATAATAATCGTCTACTTATTTTATATTTTCTATAATAATCTTGTTATAGGTTGTGCTCTTGGATACCTTACTTTAATTAAAACACTTTGGTCTATACTAGGGTTTGGTCTTGTTCTTACATATAACGGAAAACGTGGTAATCAAAATAAAATTATAAATTATTGGTTTTATCCTGTTCACCTTCTTATATTAGGAATATTAAGAATGTATTTTAAAATCTAAAAAAAGAGATTAGGCAAAACCTAATCTCTTTTTTTAGTATGTCAATTTCTTATCTTTTAATTCAAGTATGACATCTGATTTTTTTGCTAATTCCTTGCTATGAGTGACAACAATTACACATTTTCCCTGTTGATGAGCATTCTTTTTTAATATTTCTATAATCTCATCTTCTGTATCGCTATCTAAATTTCCCGTTGGCTCATCTGCTAGTATTACTGGTGAATTTGCTGCAAGAGTCCTTGCAATTGCAACTCTTTGTTGTTGTCCACCTGATAATTTTAATACATTTCTATTAATTTCATCATCCTTTAATCCCAAGTCATTCAATATTCTTTTATCAGCCTTTGAATTAACGATTCTTATATTTTCTAAAGGTGTCATATAATCAATTAAATTATAGTTTTGGAAAATCAATGAAATATTATTTTTTCTATGATTTTCATATCCCTTTGCTTTTATATCTTCATTATTATATAATATTTGTCCGCTACTAGGTTCATCTAGACCTGCTAATAAAGATAGTAGGGTTGTTTTTCCTGAGCCTGAAACTCCTAAAATAGTGTAAAACTTTCCTTTTTCAAATTCTATACTTACATCATTTAAAACTTTTTTTCCATTTTTATATGAATAGTTAACCTTATTTAATGCTAAAATTGACATTTGTCTTCCTCCTAGCTCATTTTTGACAATATTTCTTTTGGTTTTAATTTAATTATCGATCTTGAAGATATCATTACTGAAGTTATAATTATAGCTGTTCCTATTAAATAAACATATGCAACTTCTTTCAATTCTACATCTACATCAATTTCATCTGCAGTTTGAGTTGCTAAAGAACTATTTGCATCAGCTCCTAAAGAGAATCCCCCAAATCCTTGTTGAACTTCTTGTATAGCTTGTTTGCTGGCTTGGCTAACTATTGCATTGCCCATACTTTGTGAGATTGCTTTGCTTGAGAAGAAAGAAGCTCCAAAAGCTATAGTAGCTATAAGCAGTAATTCTATGATATATTGTGAAATAATTTTGAACTTTGGAACTCCTACAGAAAGTAATATTCCTGTTTCATGCACTCTTCCTTGAATCCAAAATGCTAAAACTAGTGAAAGTATTATTATACCAACTACAATCGCTCCTATTAAAATTATATTTATAATTTTTTCCATAGCATCAAATGATTTTGATAATGCTAAAAAAGTATCTTCACTTTTTAATATTGTATATAAACTCCAGTCTTCTGAAATTTTATTAAGACTTGAAATTACGTCATCTACATTTTTGCTAGTGTTATATACAGCGCTTGTATATTGAATTTGACCATCTGAATATCCATATAAAGTTTTTAAAGTGTTTATATCTGATATTATAAGATTTTCTGGAATTTCTAACTGACTTCCTTCTCTTTTTGTGTTTTCACTTTCAAAGATACCTACAATTTCAAGGTCATATTCATTTGGTGAATCACTAGTTGCTCTGTAATCTACAGTATTTTTTGTTCCTTTTATTTTATCTCCAACTTTTAATTTATTTTTTTCAGCTAAAGCCTTGTGTATCAATACTTTATTTTTATCTGTTGCTACAAGGTGTCTTCCTTCTACTAGTCTTAGTGATTTGCTTGTAAATTTAGTATCGTATTGTGTTGATGTATGTCCTTCTACTGAAAAAAGATGTTTGTATTCTTCTTCATTGTATTGAATCATATTATTTGCAGGGTCAACACTGCTTATGTTCTTAAAGTCTATTCCTGAACCGCCAATTATACCATCATAATTTTTTATTCCATCCACTTTAGATATTTTATTAACTAAGCTTTCTGGAATTAGTCCATCAAAGTTTGTAGCGAGATTTGTTTGAAGTTCAAATATGTTTGAAATACCTTTATTTGAATCTTGTCTTGCTACTGTTGCTGCTTTTTTGATAGAAATTCCACTTAAAACAGCTGTTGCTATACCAAATAATATAAATAACATTATAAGACTTTTCTTTTTCTTTCTTGTTATATATAAAATTGATCTTTTAAATGCATTCATTGTTTTCCTCCTCTGTTTGATTTTCTAAAAATATTATAATTTGCTTATGTGAAATATTTATGAAACTTTAAAATAAAAATTACTAAGTTTCTAAAGTGGATCCTATACAGTGGACACGATAAAAAAACGTGTCTACTTGTATAAGATTTATTTTTATATAAAATATTTATAAAGGAGTTGATTTTTTATAAGTAAAAAATATCTTCAAGTAAAGAAATTAAGGAATTATCTATAATCATATGAAATATGAGATTGATTGTAAAAATTGTAATACATTTGAAGAGTTGCAGATTTTAGTAGATGACTATATAGATTATTATAATAATTTCAGATAACAATGGAATTTAAAAAAGCTGACTCCTATTCAATTTAGAAATCAGCTTTTGATGGCGTCTTAGCCATGTGTTTTTTCTTTTGTCCTTGACAAGGGGGCCACTTTATTCAAACTTAGTAGTTTCTTATTATTTGGGTATACACATAGGTCTTTGCGTAATTGGATCAGAAATTACTATACTATCTACTCCAAAAACATCTCTTAACATGTCTTCATTAAATACATCCTCTACTTCTCCTTGAGAATATATATTTCCTTGTTTCATACAAACAAGATTATGAGCATATCTAGCCGCATGATTTAACTCATGTATAACTATAACTATTGTTTTCTTAGTTTTATTATTTAAATCCTTTAATAATTCTAAAATCTCTATTTGATGAGCCAAATCCAAATATGTTGTAGGCTCATCAAGCAAAAGAACATCTGTATCTTGAGTTAAAGCCATGGCAATCCACGCACGTTGCCTTTGTCCCCCTGATAAAGAATCTAACTGTCTATTTTCAAAATCTTCAAGACCAGTTGCTCTAATTGCCCAATTAACCATTTCTTCATCTTTTTGAGACCTTGTGCCAAATATGCTTTTATATGGATTTCTACCAAAATAGCAAAGTTCTTTTACTGTTATCCCTTCTGGTGCTATTGGGCCTTGTGTCAATATAGCCAGCCTTTTAGCTAATTCCTTTGGTTTATACTCATGTATAGATACATTATCTAATAATACACTTCCTTCTTTAGGTGTTAATAATCTACTCATACCACTAAGTAACGTTGACTTACCGCAACCATTTGCACCAATTAAGATAGTAATTTTACCTTTTGGTATAGATAAATTTATATTGTTAACTATTTTTTTGTCTTCATATCCTAAAACTAAATCTTTTATATCTAAACTCATTATTATCACTACCTTTCTAATTAGCTTTTTTTCTTAATAATAAATATAAGAAATATGGTGCTCCTATAATAGCTGTTACTATTCCTACTGGTATTTCCATTGGAGATATTATAGTTCTACCTATAATATCTGAAATTACTAAAAGATTTGCACCTATAAGTCCACTTAGTGGAATAACTAACCTGTGTTTATATCCTACTAAAGTTTTTGCTATATGTGGCGCTATAAGTCCCACAAAACCTATAGTTCCACTTACACTTACGCTGCTAGCTGTAAGTATTATTCCTATTAATAAAAGTCCAACTCTTAATAAAAGTATATTTTCTCCTAAGTTTATGGCTACTTTATCACCTAAAGATAAAATATCTATTTTATTAGCTAAAATTATAGCTAATGGTACAAAGATTGCTACATAAGGAATTAATATTTGAACCTCATCCCAATATCTTCCCCATACACTACCTGTTAACCAAAGAAGTATTGTTTGCACATTGGCTGAATTACTTATATTCAAATATTGAATACCTGCATCAAATAATGCACTCATAGCTATACCCATTATAACTATACTTGTATTTTTAAAATTAGTCTTTTTAGTTAGTAAATAAATAATAATACCTACCATAAGTCCGCCAATCATAGCTGCTATAGATATACTACTTTTTAAGTTAAGACTTATGACAAGACATGCAAAAAAACCTGCTCCTTTTCCTATTCCTAAAACATCAGTTGAAGCTAGAGGATTTCTAAGAACACCTTGAAAAATAGCTCCTGCTATAGCCAAACTCATTCCCACTATCATAGCTATTAGCAATCTAGGAATTCTATATTCAAACACAATAAAAGAATATCTAGAACTGGAGTAATTAAAAATTGCATCAAATACATTACTTATATTTAAAGATTTACTTCCAAAGAGTAAACTTATGAAAGATATTACTAATAGCATTACTATGCTTATTGTAAATATCAATGTATTTTTATTTTTCACTTACTCCACCTCTTTTCATTTCTTTATTAGCTAGGAATATATAAAATACTGCTCCTATAAATGATGTTACTGTTCCTACAGGTGACTCATAAGGATATTTTAAAAGCTTAGATATTATATCCGATAGTAAAAGTAAATTTGCACCATATATTCCACATAATATAAAGTTTTGTCTGAAGTTTCGACCTCCAAGTTTACTAATTATATGAGGTGTTATCAATCCAATAAAAGATATCGGGCCTGCTATTGCAACAGATGAACTTGATAATAAAATTACCACTATTGTAGCCACAGTCTTTGTTAACTTAACATTCTCACCTAAGCTAATAGCTACACTATCTCCCATTTTTAAAGTATCCATAGAATTAGATATTAATATCGTTAAAATTATAGATAAAATAAACCATGGTAATATAGCCATTATATGTATGAATTGTGCATGATGGACTCCTCCAATCATCCAAAATACTAAATCAGATGTTTTACTTTCATTAAATAACATTATAGACTTTGTTATAGAACTTAAAAATAGTTGTATACTTATCCCCACTAGTGTTATTTTTAGTGGAGATAAATTCTTAACGGTTCCAATTACATGAACAAATAATCCTATAACTCCAGCCCCTAAAAATGCACCTAATATTTTAGCCTTATATCCTAATAAAGGGAAAAATACCATTATTACAACTACCGATAATGTTGCTCCTGAATTTATCCCTAAAATTTGCGGTGATGCAAGGGGATTTCTAGTTAAATTTTGCATAATTAATCCTGAAATAGCCATAGATGCTCCTATTAATATGCAAAGTAATACACGTGGTAGTCTAACAGTTCTTATTATTAAATCTTGCTTGCTACCACTATAATTTATAATAGAATCAATAATTTCTTTTATTCCTATATGGCTCATTCCAATTAAAATATCTATTAATAATAACATTGCCACTGCAAATATACCTGCAAATGCAAATCCTATAAATTTACTCTTTTTTACACTATCCATATGAATAACCTTCTAGTTGTCTATTTATTTTCTAGTTATTTAATAACCAGCCTGACATTTCTTTTGTTAATGTATTTACAGAAATAAATCCTCTATATTGAGTCCATGGACCTCTTGCTACAGTTGTATATACTTTGTTATTTTTAACTGCATCTAATGATTTATATAACTGAGTATTTTTCCACTGTGTATATATAGTTGTATCTATATCATCTCTCATATAAACAATTATGTCTGGATTTATTTCAACTAATTGTTCTAAAGATAAAGATGCTTCTCTATCATCACTTTGAATTGCATTTTTAAAACCAGCTTTTTCTAAAACTTGTCCTACAAATGAACTTGAAGTATGTGCTGTATATTCATCGTTCTTTGGTGATACAGTTAATACCTCTTCATCGGATACTTTATCTTTCGCTTTATCTTTAACATCTGATAATACTTTTTCAGCTTCTTCTATTTTAGCTTTTGCTACATCTTCTTTACCAACAATTTCTGCAATAGTTTCAAAATTTTCTATGTATTCATCATATGAAGAATCAATACTATCTAATACTATTGTTGGTGCTATTTTGTTTAAATCTTCATATATTTCACTATGTCTGCTAGTATCTGCTATTATTAAATCTAAATCCATTGAACTTAATTCTTCTAAATTTGGTTCTTTACGATCACCTACTGATACATAATCTATTTTTTCACCATTTGTAACATCTGTTACTTTGTTAGATTCTCCATCATCAGCTATAGCCACTGGGTCTATATCTAAATTATGAAGAGAATCTAAAAATGATAATTCAAGTACTGCTATTTTTTTAGGCTTGCTATTTAATTTTGTAGTTCCTAATTTATGTTGTACAGTAATTTGATTATCACTGCTATTATTTTCTTTATTTGTACTATTATTTGTAGTACATCCAACAAGAGCTATACTGCTTAGTATTACACTTGTTATTAATATTTTTTACTTAACTTACCTAATTTCATTTTTAATATAATCCTCCTACATATATTGATAATCATTATCAATTAACTCATGTTATCATATATTTCTTTTACAGTCAATATTCATATATAATTTTATTTTTATAGTACTAAATTTAGTAAACATTATAAAAGCTCCTTTATTAGTAATGATAAAATTATCAAAACGTTAAGGAGCTTTTTTAATAAGTTACATTCTTTGATGTATTTGATTATCTCTACATATTTTATCTATATATATATCTTTTTCTACATCTATGAATACTTTTGCTATTACTTCATAAGCCTCTGCCCATGCATTTAATACTTCTTCTGTTGCCACGTCCCCTAGTACTTCTTTTATTGCTAATAGTAAATTTTTACCTACTATTGGATAATGTTCTGCTTTTACATTAGAATTTACATGAATGCTGCCTATTTTTTTTACTGCTGGTAATAATATTTCTAAATTATCTATATTTTGAGCTGCTGCTAATATTGTCATTGCTAATGCTTTTGGTTGTTCTCCAGATTCTTGTTTATCCATATTGAACATTTCTTTTACTTCTGGGTTATTTGTAAACATTGTTTTGTAGAAAGTTTTTGTTATTTCTAGTCCATGCTCTTTTAACACAGGTACTGTACTTTTTACGATTTCTATTGTTTTTTGATTTAACATACTTACTCTCTCCTATAATGCGTATTTTGTATAGATTTTTTATATACTAAAAATATACCCTGCTATGTTATATATAAACATTTTTATATCCTTTTTCAATTTTAAATTGTGTTAGCACAATTTTCACTATTCCAACCATGATAAGAATAATAAACATAATCCAGTAAATCCAGCGATTAAGCCATGTTGTTTCAGTGTGTGAGAAAAGATTTACCGAAAAAATATATCCATTAATTGGCTTTGGGTAAAGTGATAAAACTATAAGTATAAAGGAAAATAAATCTACCATTCCAAATAGCAAGTCATCAATTGTTACACCAAAATAATTTGATATTTCCTTTAATGAGTCAATACTTAGATATCCCCTTCCTGATTCCCATTTTGAAATGGCAGTTCTGGACACATATAAAACCTGTGCTAATTCTTCCTTCGTAAATCCTCTATTTTTTCTCAACTCCTGAAACCAGTCTTCCTATTACCATAAATATAGAAAATAAAATTGCTGAAATACTAATAATTTTTTTAAGTGCATCGTTTTTTAATCTATAATTAACCTAATAAATAAGTGTTGGCATTGCACTTAATACAAGAAGTGTTGTCGATGATGGGTACGAAGCTTCCATAAATCCTTCGATTAGTATTGGTCTATAATTGATAGGAATCATCTCAAAAATAAGATAATACCCAATTACTATAATGTAATATATCCCCAATAATATAATATCACAGTCCACTTTAAAAAGACTTTTTCTCTTAATTAATTGAACAAATCCAATTCCACCGAATATGATACAGATAAATATTGGTACAAGTCCCAACCAATCAGTGATTGTATAGATTGTCATATGCACACCTGTTAATTTATGAAACCAACAGTTAAATGTTGCAAAACCTATATCAGTTCCATTTTGTCCAAGGGGCTCAACATCTACCGTCTTTATTAATAATGTCCAAATAGTAAATGCTATCACTAACATAATTCCTAAAATTAATAATCTCTTTTCATTCTTTTTCATTTTCCCACGTCCTTTCTTATTCTCTTTTGCCATTATGCTAATTCAAAAGTAACAAAAGGCGTGAAAAATATAAAGAATCGCAACGTCACATGCATGACACCAATGGTATCATCCGCATAAACACTGATGTTTCAAAATAAAATTTGATACATCCATCTAATTTGAATTTTCTCTTACATTCATATTAACCCAAAACATATTTCTGTACACAATAATATGATGTACAGATTTATACTTCAACTGTTGGTTTTAAGCTTATTTAAGATATATATAGTTAAATAAAAATATTGTATTTATTGCTTTTTGTATTCTAATAGATTTCTTTTATAATAAAATTTCATATTGTCGTTTTATGCAGTTTTTTATCAAATAAAATCACAAATACTAAAATCCCTACATATTATATATCAAATAGAAGTTTACCAAAATTTAACTTAAAATACTACTTTTTAGTAAATATATAAAAAATTTAATTAAGGAGAATGATTATGGATAACTATAAAGACATCATACAAATTTCTGGCTGTGAATTAGCTAGACCATATATAAACCGTCAAGTTTATAACAAATACTATGATTTAGATATAGCTTTGCTAAGAGGAACTTTATTCCCAGAACTAGATTTAGTAGAGTCAAATAATTACAACGAATGGCTATATAAAAATCCTAAAAATAGGGTTATGGCCAAAAAGGAGTGTAAAAAATAGTCATGAAATCAAATAAAAAAGAACTTTTAAATAGACTTTTAGAGTATCAATTTGCTTGTATAGAATTAAATTTATATTTAGATAATAACCCACATGATGAAAATGCTCTAGATTCATATAACACATACTTACGTAAATTTATGCAAACTAAGGAAGCCTATGAATGTGAATATGGACCATTGACTAACTTTGGCTATGTGCCAGGCTCAAGACCTTGGCAATGGGTATGTAATCCTTGGCCATGGGACAATGAATTCTATAATTAGATTTATACAATATAAAGATTAATTTAATTTTTTAACACTTAAAGGAGGTCAAGTTAATATGTGGATTTACCAAAAAACATTGGAATACCCCGTTAACATAAAAAATTCAGATCCAAGGATGGCTAAACTTATACTTGCTCAGCTAGGAGGACCTAATGGAGAACTTGCAGCTGCAATTAGATATCTTCAACAAAGATATACTATGCCAACTGGAAAATCTCGTGGACTTTTAACTGACATAGGTACAGAAGAGATGGCTCACGTTGAAATAATATCTTCTATTTTATATCAATTAACTCGTAAATGTACTCCTGAAGAGCTTAAGGCTGCTGGATTTGGACCAAACTATGCAACTTTTGGACATGGACTACAACCAGTAGATGCTAATGGCGTAAATTTTACAACATCTTATATTAATGCCTTTGGAGATGCTGTAACTAATTTGCATGAAGATATGGCTGCTGAACAAAAAGCATTGGCAACTTATTACCAATTGCTAAATTTAACTGATGATTGTGATTTAAAAGATGTATTACGTTTTTTAGGCCAAAGAGAAATAGTGCATTATCAAAGATTTGGTGAGGCATTGATGGATATTTATGAATTTACTGAATGTAAGAAACAATTTTAGTAAGTACTAATAAAATATTTATAAAAAGTAAAATAAAGTGGCTGTCTCAAAATAAAAAGATAGTTCCACAAAAAGGAAGGGATGAACTCACATAAAGTTCATCCCTTTTGTGTACACTTAAAGTATTCAAAACTTCACTTTATATAAAAATTATTCCCAAATCTCAGAAAATTATCAATTAAAATTACCTATAGATTTGGATGTATTAATACCAGAGGATGATTCAGTGAGATTGCTAAGCCTAATGATGGAGGAATTAGATTATAAAAAATTATACGAGGCGTACTCCCAAAATGGGAGAAATCCTGCAGTTCCACCTAAAATCCTATTCAAAATATTAATTTATGCATACATGAATGATATTTGGTCAAGTAGAAAAATCGAACTTGCCTGTAAAAGAGATGTAAATTTTATGTGGCTATTAGAAGGTTTTAAAGCTCCTGATCATAATAATATTGTAAGATTTAGAACGGGAAGATTAGAGATTATACTTGATGATTTATTTAATCAATTTATTATAAAGTTATATGAAAATAATGAACTTGAATTAAAAAATCTATTTATAGATGGTACAAAAATTGAGGCTAACGCCAATAAATACACTTTTGTGTGGAAAAAAACAGTAAGCAAAAATGAAATAAAATTAGGCGAAGCCATAAAATTATTTATTAAAAATATAAATGATAAATTCAATAAAAACTTTTCAATTGTTGAAAATACACTTAAATGTAAATTACTCAATGAAATTTTAGAATTTTTAAACTCTATAAAATTATCATCAAATATAGAATTTGTTTATGGCAAAGGCAAGAGAAAAACAGAACTTCAAAAATTAATAGAGGAAGCCAATAAATACTTAGAAAGACAGTCTAAATATGATTTATATAATTCTATTTTTAATGGAAGAAATAGTTTTTCTAAGACAGATATAGATGCTACATTTATGCATATGAAAGATGATCACATGAAAAATGCTCAATTAAAACCTGGATATAATATTCAGATAGGAGTTGAGGGTGAATATATAGTTGGAGTTGATATTTCTAGTGAAAGATCAGATCAACTTACATTTATTCCATTTTTAGATAAATTAGGCGAAAGCCTTCCGGCTAAATATGAAAATATAATAGCTGATGCTGGTTATGAAAGTGAAGAAAATTATGTTTATTTAGAAGAAAATAATCAAAAATCATTTATAAAACCACAAAATTATGAAAATACAAAGAGTAAAAAGTTTAAGAATAATATTGGTAAAAGAGAAAATATGATTTATAACAAAATAGCTGATACTTATACTTGTGCTAATAATAAAGAATTAAAATTTATAGCTACAACTACGAGAAAATCAAAATCTGGATATATTTCGAAAGCTAAAATATATGAATGTGAAAATTGTAATGACTGTCCTATTAAATTAAAATATACAAAAGCAAAGGGTAATAAAAGGATACAAGTATCTCCTGTATTTATAACAAAAAGAAAACAATCACAAGATAATATAACAAGTGAGTTTGGTATTTTAACTAGAATGAATAGATCTATACAAGTTGAAGGTGCATTTGCGGTAATAAAAGAAAATCATAATTTTAGAAGATTTTTAACTAGAGGTAAGAAAAATGTAAAAGTAGAATTTACACTTTTAGCACTTGCTTACAATTTAAATAAACTTCATAATAAAATTCAACAAAATAGATTAGGTGTAACTTTTTATACAAAAGCGATAGCTTAAATATTTACATTATATGGGATATTTATAGATATCCTATTTTGTCATGTCCAAATATAATCTAATTTAACAAATAACGTAAAATATATTAAATTATCCTAGGTATAAAGTCATAAAAAAGAGTTGCCTCTTTTATGATTTTAAAATCATTTTGAGACAACCCCTCTTTTCCTCGTTTTCGAGGGTTTGAATGGTGGAGATGAGGGGATACTCTAACATATATTTTTTTAGTAATTTTTATTTTTCACCATATCATTTATTTGTGTATATTACTTAATCACATCAATTATATTTTTTATTTAGCTTCTTTATTTTTCATCAAACTTAATTGTAATTGTGTGCTAAATGTGTGCTAATTTTTTTCAACATAATTAAAATTATTTTTTCATAATAAATTTAAAAGTGTAAAAAGTATCTCTATGTTATCTCTGAATATTAAAAAGTAGGAGCATAAGCTCCTTACCCTCTAACTCGTAATATATAATCATTACAATATTTATTATAATTTTACTAACCTAAAGTTTATTATACTCTCTCTAATTTTTATCTTATATTTTTATATATTGTGATCATACATCTTCATACTTTCCATACTTAATGCAGTCAGATACTTGAATTAATTTACTTTTAGTATTCATTATACATTTTCGACTAAAACATTGATTCGTTTATCTACCTTATCTGATAAATCTTCTGCAACCTTTTTTAAAAACTCTATATTCTTATTTGAATCCCATTCATTATTTTCTATATCAGAATTATATGCCTGTAATAATATCGGCAGTATCTCAATATATATAACTAAATAAACTTTAGACAATAATTCATCCGTACTTAACTCTTCATCTTCTCCATTGTACTTATCTAAATCAGTTGATATAATTCCTTTATTTGTTAATACCAGTTCAATATTTGAATGCTTTCTATATTCTAAATCTATCTTAATTTGGTTTAAATTTTTACTTTCTAATAGAAATGATAATGTACTTATAATATTAATTACTGACTCACCAGAAGCAGAAACTTTAGTTAGTAAATCTTCAGTATCTCCTTTAAAACCTTTTATAGCATCTAAAGATATATTCCCTTGTATTTCATTATCTGTCTCAATAATATTTTCACCAATATACACTTTACTTATTAACCAAACAAAAAAATCACTTTTTATTTCAAAAGTATTTTTAGAAATTTCATTCCTTCCTGAATACTTTAACATCTTTCTTAATATTCTTAAACCATCTGAATTTCTACTAATTATATAACTCACATGACTTCCATTCCAATATACAATAATAAATCCGTCTTTATATAGTTGTTCTCCTAGGGATATTTGATTATAAGAATACCTTATTAAGTTATATTCTATGTCTTTATTATTAAGTTTAATTATCTTATTACAATCAAATATTTTTTTTATATTCCAATCAGTATATGCGATTGAATCACTTAATGAATCATTTGTTGGTAAGTCTAATAAAATCGTTATAATTTCATCTAATCTTTTATCCCCTGTCTCTATCCATCTTGTAGTAATCATCCTATTCTCCCCTCAAATCAATTTTATTATGTATAAATTCATAACCCCATTTATTATTTAATGTAGGGCTTATGACAGCCGTATACGCTCTATCTTCAGAGTAATTTTTTATTACTCCAATTTTAAAACCAACAGTAGCTTCCTCTATATATGCTTCTCTTCTATTTACAATTGCACTAATGTTTATACTACATATGTTATCATTTACTGTAAGCAAACCATCTTGTCCATATATTTGAACATCTACCCAGTTAGGGAATGTCAATACTATACTATTTTTGCATAATTTTTTTCCCTTCCCACAAACTTTAATACTACCCCTTATATAAGCAACATCTTCTTGAAATTCAATATTAGGAATAGTATTTATGCTTTTTTTTTGATTATTGCAATAAAATAAGCACTCAATTTGTGCTTCATTATCTTTCATTTTATTTTTTATTACATGAAATACACAGTCCTCCAATAAGATATATGATGTAAGTCCAAATTCAAATAAATACTCCTCCGGTATAAACGAAAAAACTTCAAAAAAATTCCACCTATTCACTACAAATATCGCAATTAATGGAACAATTATACCCTTTAAAATTGTAGTTAATAAAGATATATCCATTAATTTAAATGCCTTTCAATAATTTTAGAAATCATCTCTAGTTCCTCATTAAAGCATTTTTCATTTATTCCTATTACTCCGTTAACTTGCACAAAAATACTTACACATTGTTCTTTATTATTTTTTCCTCTTAACTCTATTTTCTTTATATCTATCGCGGTATCCTCTGATAAAAATTTAATCTTATTTAACAATTTACCAAAATATGCTCTATCCTCTTTTAGTTTATCTAGAATTATCTCGATATCTCTTTTTAAATTATCATCTTCCTCCATGAATTCTATTGAAGATATTCTAAATGATTTATTATAGAAATAATCTTCTACAATAGATGTCATTATTTTAGATGTTATAATAATTTGTGTATATCCATTTTTATGATGTTCTCTTACTAAAGTATAATAATCATCTTTATCTGGAGAATACTTTATTTGTAAAATCTTATTATTTGATTTATCTAAAAACAACTTTGCATAATTATTCTTCAAAATACCCTCCTCCTAATCTTTAATTAATATTATTTTACAATTAATTATATTCTATTCTTTATACTTTTACCACAATATCAATTTAATTATTAATAAAAATCTCTGATTTTAAATATAATTATTTCTATCATTCATTTTTTAGCTATATTAGCTTTCTTAATTCTAGTGTAAAAATAATAATCTTAATAAATTTATAGTAAAAATAAATACACATGTTAATATAAAATATTTTTTGTATTATCAAACAAATACTTAATTCTTATACCTATGATATCAAGATTATTATTATTTCACATCCTGTAAACATTGCATACTTAACTTTCTTATAAATGAAGAAAAAATCCTATATAAAGCTAATTTATTACAATAAGACACATTATAATAACCTTAACTTTCAAATATTTTATATTTTTAGGTATTCTGAAAACTCTAGATACTTCTTTTGACAACTTTAAAATATTAAAATATAATATATAATTTTGAAAAATAATTATTAAGGTTTATTATGGTATTAAAAATTTTACACAATATACAACAGTGAGGTTTTGTGAGATTTTCATAACATTAGCATTTCTTAGCATAGTATTTCTGATTTAACCATAACATTTACCGCGTTTTTATGTTAGCAATTGTTAGCTTCTTATAAATATTACTCTCACATTTTCCAACATCAGCATTACTCAGCAATATTGTTGACTCCTAAAGTATAAATGTTAGGTTTATTCAAGTTCTCCAACTGGGGAAATACTTCCTTTTTAGGACTGCCGAAAGTGCCGAGTAATAAGCGAGTATCTTTTTAAGGTAGCCGAAAAGGCCGGATGTTTATTTTTTAGGGGGTACAGAATGTGTATAATAAATTTTAATAACCTCGTACTCATCTAATACTAAAACAAATTGTTAACATTAGTTAACATGTTTCATCTTTTTATTAAGTTGACAATTTAAGATATACCTTCCTATAGCCTTACCGTAAGAAACTATATTATTTACATCTAGGTTAATCCAAAATTGAATTGATTTAATCTGATTCGGATATTTTTGCGACTCACTAATTTAATTCATAATAAAAATGGGTAACATTTCGTTACCTCCTGGAACTGTTACTCTTTTTTAAGTAATATATAAGGTTAGCTCTTTATCTACGCCCAACTCAAAATTTAGCTCAGCGTTTCCAATTTGGGCAACGCTCCATATAACTCCCTTAATTTATACCGGATAAGAAGCTTTATTGTTTAATTTTCGGATAAGGGTATTAACCATATCTGAATTTTTAACATAAGTTCCAGAAGTTTCCCCTTTTAAAAGGATAAAGTCCACTTTCATTTATTAGCCAACTACCTCTTTGACCTAACTCAACGGAAAAACCCCCTGAGTTTTACTGTTAATCCTATCTTCTGCATCAACATTATCCAATTGCTTTTTGGGTATCGTTATTACCGATAACAGAAAACTCATAACTGAACTTTCACAAAAAAGTGAAACTTAATTAGACGAGAGAAAAATTTCCCCCGGTAGATGATCTCTTTATTTATGATTTATGACTGTACAATTTTGTCCACTCGATACCATTTTGGTATTGAGTGGAAGGGCGAAATATTTCTCCATTGCCTAAATTTAACTTAGGGAGCATTTTGCCTATTCGTTTGTTTTGGAAGTACTCCAAAAAAGGTGCAACCCAAAAACTAGGGTTTCAAAAATATAATAATTACAATCGTTGATATTTCAATATTTATCCCTCTTGAACTATTGGAGTACTACGTTTATTTGTCGTTTTGGAAACGTTCCAAAAAGGTGCACCCCTAAATATTAATAAAACGCCGTCATTTCAGTATTTAGCACGCTTAAATCTATTTGTAGTACTCCATTTATTCGTTTTGGAAATTTATATTAATAGGGTGCAAATTTGTACTCTATAAGTTAAAATCTTTATCCTTATTTCGTTCGCATTCGTTTTGGAAATTTTGAACCATTCATCCGAACGTAAAATTTCGGTCAGCTATTTTTTAGATATCAAGATGACCACAAAATGTGGAGATTGAAAGCTTTTATAAGGGATTTTTTCCTTTTCAAGAAAATATAAAATTGTTGTACTCCATTTATTCGTTTTGTAAACGTTCATAATACAACATAAAAAAGTAGGAGCTATGCTCCTACCTTCTGTTTCGCAATATAATAATATTACTTATTAAGTTTATCAAATAAATTACAAGTTTAATGATTATAGTATTCTTCTAGAGCCTCCATATACTCTGCCTCTGCTAGTATACTAGGATCTTCAGGCTCAACTTCACTTCGTTTTACTCTGGAACTTTGATCAAGTGTTAAATTATATGAAATATTAAAAATAGAAAATTCAATACTATCATCCTTATCATTAACCTCAAGAGTTAAACTACACTCAAACTTTGGTTTATGTTCTTCTTCATTTTCCATTTCATATGAAAATAGACATTCTTTTTCATCAGAATCCCAGATATCGATATTATAATAACATGATGCAGTAATTTTAGCCTCACACATAATCGTTAAATAGACAAAATTTTCATTAATTTCATCTACTGAGCTTAGATAATAATTTTCAACGCAAGCATCAGTAATGAATGTTTCTGTATAATCATAGCCTTCTGTACAGCCTTTTTTATCACTATCAAAACCGTCAACATATATATCATCAGATTCTATTTTCATATTTAACTCATTACATATTTCTTCTTTATTAACATTAATATATTCTTCAATTCTAACATACATTTTATACTGTTTATTTATAATATCTAGAAGTTCATTAACTGAAGATAAACATGTATATCCTTCTTGATTGTAAAATGCTTCTTTAAATCCGTTATCTGAACTAATTATCCATATAGGTTTATCTTTATTAAATTCATGTTTCAACTTTGATATCATTAATGCATCTGGAAACTCATATTTTTTACCTTTTCTATTTTCAAACGGAGGATTACAATTAAAGTAATCATCTATAATTAAATTAATGTTAATACCTTCATTATCCAAAATAATTATCTTAGCCTCATTTAAAAAATCTCTGAATTTTTTAATAGCATCTTGTACGATTATCTCCTTAGATGGTTTTTCAAATAGATGGCAAAGTAATGAAGATTCAGCAATACTGCATGAAATTTTTTTAGATATATCCTTATGAGCTTTATTAAATAAACTTATTGCTTCTGAAATATCTGATTCTATATGTCTTTTTGTTTCTTCTACAGCAATATTACTTGTATATAATTTAATCTTTCCCTCAATAACTAAATTTTTAATATTAGAAAGAGTACCTTTTTCACCGAAGTTATACTTAACCCCTTTAAATACATTTGTGTCTAAAAATACTGATAATGGATAGCTAACCATATATTATCCCCCTTATATCCTTTTATAGTATATAAATTGTTTCTATTTCACACTCTATAACAATTGCGAACTAATTACATTGTATCATTAACTCAACTTTGAGGCTGTATTTATAAATATTTTTGTCACTTTTTGCTTTTCCAAATACATTGGTATTACTTTAATCCACAAATTTTTTACAGATTTTAGAGCATTATAATTTCCTTGTAATAAAAAAAGTAGAAGCACAGCTCCTACCATTCTACTTACTAATATTTTAATCTTGTGTGTTTTTTATTAACTTAAAATCAATATAAAGTTAATTTTTTTGGTGTTTCATCTGAATCTAATATATACTTAAGTATATCTACAGTCAATTCATTTAAAGACAAAGAAATAACCTCCAAATTTTTTAATTCTTTTTTTATATCATTTTTAAAACTTCTTTTAGTAGAACAGTTTGCAAGCCAAATTGACCACACCTCACACTTTTTATATCTTTTACAGTTACTTATTAAATAATCATATAGCCTCTGACATCTTTCTTCTGTATATCTAAAATTCAAATCATAAATATTAGATAATTTAGTATAATAAGGAATATCATAAAATACCATCCCAGGAATAATTTCAAGGTCATATAAATCATCTTCACATTGAAATACATTAATTTCTCTGCCATCTGGTTTATGTAATTTAGGACTATATAATGTAGGCAACTCATATTCACAAGCTATAAATAAATAAGAACTCATATAATTCCACCTCCAAATTCATATTTATTTATATTATATCAAAACATTGTTATTTCGTATTATATAACAATTGTGAAATAAAAAAGCCATTTAAAATAGCTTCTGCACTAAAATAAATGGCTCTCATGTATATCCCTTATATACTTAGGATATATTATTTCACTAACTTTAAATATTAGCTTCTTTTTTAAATCATAATATGTACTTTTAGATATATTAATTTTACACACTATGTTTATTGGTCTTTCTTTGTTTATATATATGCTTTCAAATAATACATACTCATCATCACTCATACTATTAATGGCTATATCCATTTTTCTGATAATTATTTCATACTTTTTTCTAAGATATTTTAATTTATCTATATGATCTGTTGCTGCAGCTTCTTCTAATTCCAATTTAACTAGCTTTTTGGTATATAGAATAGAATTATAATTTTTTAATATTTCTTCGGTCATCTTGTAATATATATCTTTTTTCATTATGCACCTCTTAAATTTATTAAAAATTACCTTGATATATATTCCCTATAATAACTCATAAACTCCATATCTCTTTTTATTTGCTCTTCTTCCAATCTCTTAATTTCTTCTAATCTTGAATTATAATATTCATCAAAAGCTACTGTTTTAGCTGGGTCAGTATATATATCGTTATCTTCTTTCCTTTGCTTCATATACCTATCAAATTCTTTTCTTATCCTATATGATTTTGTTATTAAATAGCTTCTTGACTGCCTAAGTATACTATTGATTGTTGTATCTTTTTTTTCATACTTTGAAGCTATATCATTTATTTGGAGATTATTTATATATTTATCAATAAAAATGTTGGCTTTTGTAGGTTCCAGTATATTTTTAAACTCTTGTATATATTCTTGTAGTGTCATACCTTCTATTACTTCACTTTCTACACTTACACTACTATTGGGAATAATATCATACATATTTGTATCTTCATCTATCTCATGATCTAGTGATGTAAATTTATATTGACTATGTATTCTTTTAAGGTTCTGGAACTCTTTCCCTATGCTCCAGCTAATACAATTATATATATAAGTATTAAAGCTCGTACCCTTGTCATCTTGGTAGGTATCAAAGGCTCTAATCATTCCTAACGTTCCAATTTGCATTATGTCATCCATATCAACTCCATATATATTATTTTTAAATTTATTAGATATTTTAATAAGCATAGGCTCATATTTTCTGTAATCATTATCTGTCATAATGGCCCTCCTTGATAAAAATTATCAAAGCCATTTATAAAACTTCCTAGAAGCTAAATAAATGGCTTATACAATCATTTCCGAAATTATATATATCTTATATAGCTAATTAGCTTCAATATTTATCTTTATTATCTTGCTCTATACCTATACTCATATTGCACAAGTTAGCCCTTATTTTTTTAAGTGCATTAGAGCTTATCTTCCCTATAATTTTAATATCTCCATTTAATCTTTTAGCTATATCTTTATGTTTGAAGCAATCATAATAAGATTGCTCTATTACATATCTCTCAATAGGCTCTAAATCTTGCATAGCTATACTCATTATATCTATATGTGTTTGGAATTTTGATATTAATCTTTGTTGCTCAATGTTTCCAATACCTCTCCTATTCTTTTCAGCTTCTAACCACCCATTTAAAAATCTTTGCTTTCTTAAAAAATCCCTTAATATTTTTGATTGTTCAGATGTTTTCAAGCTACCAAATTCAACCATATAACCTTTCTCCATTGCTTATTTCAATATTTTATCTTTTAAATTATTTATAGCTGCCATTTTCTCTGTACTTCCGTTCCTATCAGGATGATGTTTGAATGATAATAACTTAAAAGCTTCTTTTAGTAGTTTCTTTTCACTATCGTCCATTTCAAGTTTTTTGCCACTACCTCTATTAAAAGAGTTATTACTTCTAGTAGCCATTCCTTCGAATAATCCTCGCTCATATCCTTCCTGGTACTTTTCCGTAAGCTCTTTATCATGCAATGATCTATATTTATTTTTAAAATTTTCATATTCAAGAAGCTTATCTTCTTTTTCTTTTTTAATATCATTTTCAATCTTTAACATAACAGCTTTATATGTAGGGTAATATTCTTTTTTAACTTTGATTAATTTTTCCACTACACTACTAATTTCTAGATTTACTTCTTTATTTTTTATACACCTAGCTAATATACTTTTCTTTACAATTACTGGTATATCATCTATTAAGCCGTTTATTTCTTCATCATCTTCATAAAGTGAGTGCCATGCATACGAACACACCTTTATATCATTTGACACTACTTTCCCATTCACTCTCTTTCTATCACAAGCATAAATACTATAGCCCCATTTACCTTTTCTTATTTTGCAAAACATTTGAAAAACTCCTTTTATAGTGTTGTGATTTTATCTTTTTATTATTTTATTTGTCACTACATTTTTGTAATCAAAATAGTTACTAGAAATTTAATTCCAGTAACTACTTTTATAATCTATTAATTTATTAAACCTTTCAGCTCATTATAATTATCAAAAACAAATGCAAATATATCTTTGACTCTTTCATGGTCACCATTGCTCTCAATATAACCTAAAACATCTTTCTTTAATTTATTAAAATCATCTGAATTAAATTCATAACCAATAGACTCAAAAGTTTTATGTATTTTTACTATAGCTTCATCAACAGTCATATTTTTAGATTCTAGTCTATCCATTAGTTAACCCCCTCTATAGTTGTCAATTTAATATCATTTGAGAATAAATATTCTGTGTCCAAATGATTGAATAAAGCTTCTTTTAGCTTTAATGCTGTACTTAAATTAATATCTTCTCTACCATTTAGTACATCCTGGATATATCCGTCCTTTTTACCTATAAGCTTATTAACCATTCTATAGCTTATATCATGTCTTGTTATTTCTGCATCTAAGTTAGGATAGGTAATATCGATTGGTGATATAGATATATGCACATTTTGATTGCATATAATAATGCTTCCATTTTCATTGTAAATGCAAAATTCATCTAGATTTAAAGTTATATCCATTCCCATTCTTCCATATATTTTTAAATACTTTTTATCTATAATATGAAGCTTAGAAAATCTATCTTTTTCAACAGATTTTAAACCTTTTAATTTCACCTTTTTAGTTATTTCATAATTTTGTTCTGTATATCTAAACATTATCAATTCCCCCTATGGTTGTTAATTTTCATGTTCAAAAATAATCACACAATTTTCTTTGTAAAATACTGTTGCCATTAATCCAGCATCAAATTTTAATTCCTTTACTGATATTTCAATTATTCTATCATTTAGTTTTATTTCCACATTATCTGCATCATTTATTAATATATCTTTTAGATCATGAACTGTACTTTTATAATCCTCTGATATTTTAGTTCTAGCATTTACTATTACCTTTACATTTTCATGCCTTTTTATTAAGGCTATAACTTTTCTAATTGTCATCTGCAAAACCTACCTTTGTATTTATTAAAAAAATAGTAGATAGCTCATTTCAATTTATCTATCTTATAAAGTAAATTTATTTGATTTTTTTGTAATTCCTCTATATCTTTTTTTAATTTAGTTGGCACTGCCCCTACATCTTTTTTCATTTCATTACAAGCATTTACAGAAATAATCATTATTTCTTTTAAGTCCTTTCCGTATAGTCCCAACTCTTTAATTTTGTCTATTACTTCTTTTGGGTATCCCTCATACATTTATATCACCTCATTTAAACTACTGGATAGTAACCTAAATCAGCACCTTTAAACCAATAATAATTACTTCCTACTTCTCCACTTCTATTTTTATCTACTATAAGCTCTATAAACTTAGTTCCACTCTCTTTAAATCTTTCTAGAGTAGCTTTCATATCTTCAAGACTTCCTTTTTCTTTGAATACTGTTTTATTATGAGCTTGCACTAGTTCCTTTTCTTCTGTAACATTATGTATATAGATGACGATATTTGAATCATGGTAAATGGCTCTAGATTCCCTTGTATAGCTTTCACCATGAGGTCTATAGTTTCCAGTACCTTTTTCTGCTAACTGGGTTAACTGTAAAACTATAATTCCATAATCAATAGTTATCTTTTTTAGTTCCCTTGATAGCTCGGCTACTTGTCTTTCTCGGCTATCTTTGGGACTATTTGGAGTTAATAACTGGACATAATCAACAACCAATACATCAGGTTTAAAGCTTCTTAATTCCTTCTTTATCCCTTGTATAGTCGAAATACTGTCATCAATTTTAATATCATCTGTTGAAAAAGCTTCCATAGTTTTAACTATCCTTTGCCAATCCTCATCACTAAAGTTTCTATCTTCATATTTCTTCTTAGATATTCCGGTATAGCTTAATATTATTCTTTCTGCCACTTGTTCTTTGGTCATCTCTCTAGAAATAATAAGTACTTTTTTACCTTTTAAAAATGAATTAATAGCTATTTTAATTGCTAATGCACTTTTTCCAACTCCACTATTAGCTCCTATAGTTACAAGTTCACCTTTTGCAATTCCATTAGTGCATTTATCTATTACAGGTATTCCAGTTTTCAACTTATCTATTTTTTTACCACTATTTAAATCATCAAATATATTTGTCATAATACTTCTTAATGTACTATCCGTTATAATTTTCTCTTTTAGGTCTGTAACAGTTTCAAATGTGTTTAATGATGTATTTATATCTTCGCCTCTTCTAATATCCTCTATAAGCCTATAAGAAGCTTGTACGATATTTCTTTTTTGTTGTAATTCCTCAACTATTTTTATATAATATTTTATATTAGTTGTAGTTGGTACAATAGTTGATAAACTAGTTAAATATGCTATACCACCTATAGCTTCTAGTTCATCATTAAATTTTAATTTATCTATTAGGGTGATTATATCTATAACCACCCCTTTTTTATGTAGTTCTAACATTCTGTTAAATATAACCTTGTGAGCTTCATTGTAAAAAACATCACTAGATAGGCTTTCAACTTCATGTATTATATTTTTATCGAGCAATATAGCTCCTAATATCGTCTGTTCTGCTTGTGTATTATATATATTATTCACTTATAATCACTCTCCACCTATTTTAATATCTAGTACTTTCCCTTTAGATTCTTCTACTGGATCCTGTGATACTTCTTCATAATTTTCATCTAAATAATCTACGTATGTAGTTCCAAAGAACCTATCTCCACCTTGAAATTTTAAATCCTTAAATCCATTCTTTCTTTCGCTTTCTACATAGTCTATATATCTTTTAATGCACTTTTCTATTTGTTCATATCCATATTCACTTATAAGCTTAGGTATTTTTTGCATGGCTTTAGCTTTATTTTTCTTATGTGGATATAATTTCCAAAGTGCTTCGCTAGATGCACTATATATATTTTTATTAATTCTTTTTATTAATTCTTTTTTAGAGTTCCGGCTTTCAGTTTTAATATCAGTTTTAGTATCAGTTCTAATACTATCATTCAAACCGTTGAAATTACTCTGTTTATCAGTTCTATTTTGAGTTCTATTTTCAGTTTCGATATCAGTTCTATTTTTTTTATATGTAGTTATACGATAAAAACTAGCAGAATTATTGTTATTACTACCTTTTTGTATAACTTCTAGTAGTCCTTCATCAACAAGCTCAGCTAAATAAGTTGAAATTACACTTTTGCTTAATTTATACTTTTTAGCCGAAAATTTATATAGATCATCACTTAATCCATTAAGAGTTAATTTAACTACTCCAATATCAAATTCTTTCGACTGTCTTTGATAATTTTCATTAGAACATATAGTTATGTATAGTAGTTTTTTTCTGAACTCTTTTTCTGTATTTCCCTTAACTCTATTACATTTCAATATTTCTAAATCTGTCTTATAAAAATCTCTTCCCAATCACCTCACCTACTCTATCGAATTACTAGAGAAACCAATATCTATCCCCATTTCTAAAAATTTAGTGAGCTTCTTTAATGCTTTTATTACCACCACATTACCAAATTGGTTATCTCCTAATGCGGCATACTTTCTGCTTTCTTTCATTTCCTCATTATCACTAACAAACATATTAAATTCTCTATCGCATATCTTTATATCTACTAAGTATCCACTTTCTAAATGTGATCCTTGCTCATTGAATATATCATTGTAATGTCTTTGTATTTTCTCTTCATCAAAAACTATATATTTTAAATCCTCCATGCTGTCTACCTCCTTATAAACATCTTCTTCATCTTCCCAAAATATATAATCATCTCCTAAATACGGAGTTCCACACCCTTGGTATTTAATGGAATCCAACTCTTTAGATGTCATAATACCTTTAGCTACATATTTGCCACCTATAGTTGAAACAATATGCAACATAGTAAAATGATCTATGGGTTTTCCATCTAGTTTTCTTTTTTTCTTAATTGCTTGTATATGTTTTATAAATTCCTTCATATTCTCCACTACCTTTAAAACTGTTGTCCTATAGCTGTATTTTCTATCCATTCATCTACTTTGCTAGTTATAATAAGTATCTTTTTTCCAACTTTAAACATTGGAAATCCTTTAGATCTTGTTAACTCATAAGCTTTTATGTACCCTATCCCTAAATATTCAGCAAATTCTTTTACAGTCATAGTTCTTTTCTTTTGTTCACTCACAATATTCACCCCTATCTGCTATTTATTAAGTTTATAAATTCAAGAACAGTCATATTAGGAAAAATGCTACTCAATAACTTCAACTGCTCCCTAGTCATTTTTATACTCATATAAATCCACCTTCCTATTCTTCTTCACTAAAAAATAATTCTGCTACTGGAAGCTCCAAGGCTTTAGATATTTTTTTTAATATAGACACACTAACATTATCAATATTTCCTTTTTCTATTTTTACTACTGTACTCAAGCCAATTCCTGATGCGTTAGCCAAATCACTTTGTGTCCAATTCCTCTTTATTCTTTCAATTTTTAAATTCATTTTATCACCCCGCTATTCTTTAAGAATAAAATAATATTAACATATTCTTTGAGAATAAACAACCAAATTTTAAAAAATTTTATTCTTAAAGAATAAATTTATGTTATAATTAAATAAAATATTGTTAATTATATAAATACAAAGAGGTGATTAAATGAACACAGAAATTAGCAAGATAATCGGTGAAAACATAAAGAAATTTAGGGAATCTAAAGGACTTAGCAGAAATGAACTATCCGACAAAATAGATATTTCAGCTTCCGGATTAGCCAATTATGAAAATGGTAATAGACTCCCTAGTGTAGAAGTATTAATTAGATTAGCAACTGCATTACAAATTCCAATAGATTTATTGATAGGGTCTAAACTAACCCCATATTGCGATTTAAATGGTAACTTTAGTTATATGGTAGATAGTCAATTTGGAGAGTTTAATCCTGAATATGAAAGTTACATGGAATTTTTAGAGAGGAATCTAAGTTTGCTAGATGACTATAAAAAAGATAATGTTTTTGTAACTAACTCATTACCTTCATTTACATCAGAATTAATTACTTGTGTATGTAAAAGTTATTTAAAGAATGGTATTCAGATTAATAAAAATGATTTTAACAAATTCTTATATGAAAAAACTGATATCCATAATATTTTACTTATAAATGATGAGAAGGAATTACCATTATCAGAACTAATGCAACTATTAGATTTTTATAGACAATATGATTATAGTGACTTCTGTAATTTTATTAACTATAGCTCATATGGTCTTTCTGATAAAGATGTGGATATACAAAATATAATAAAAGAACTTAAATATTCTATAAATAATAAAGTTAAAATACCTGGAGGTTTTACATCTAAACCAGAATTAGTAAGTGTGGGATTAGCTTATCAGTCTTTAGTTAATTTAATATACTACATAGGAAAAGAAGATGTATTACCATATATAGATGATGAATCATATAAAAATTTACTTACAAAAAACTGTGATTTATTAGAGTTTGAGCTATTTAAGTTAAAAAAAGAAGCTAATAAAAACGATAAATAAAAATAAACAAGCTTCTTAATAAGCTAACCAATATATTCTAGTGGTGAGTAAATATTACACTGTAGTGACAAATAATTTTTATTTTCTAAAAAATGTAATAACTACAAAATAAATTATAAAAATAAAGATAGGTGATAATATGGCCAAAAGAAGAAGTAACGGCGAAGGCTCTATTGTTAAGAACATGAGAAATGGCATACAAATAGGCTGGAGAGCTTCTATCACCATAGGAACTGACGACAGAGGTAAATTAATCCGTAAACAATTTACTGGGAAAACTCAACAAGATGTAAAAAATAAGCTTCAAGAATATAAAAAACAAATGCTTATGGGGGTACTAAATGAGGATAAGCTAACTGTTTCAGATTGGTTTTACTCATGGTTATTTGATTATAGGAAGCAAGATTTAAAACCTAAAAGTTTCCAAAGATACCATGGAATATATAAAAACTATATAGAAAATACTGACTTTGGAAATATAAAGCTCAATGATTTAAGAACTACACATCTACAAAGACACTACAAAAAATTATTAGATAATGGGGTTACTCCTACAACTATTAGACAAATTAATACTAATTTAAAAACTTGTTTAAATGAAGCTGAAAGGCAAGGATATATACAAAAAAATTGGTGTAAACTTGTTACTCTTCCTAAGAAGGAAGATAATAAAGAGGTTAAGGTATTAACTAAGCAAGAACAAGAAAAGTTCCTAGAAGCTATTAAGGGACATGAACTTGAATTATTATATATAGTTGCTCTTGGAACTGGTTTAAGAATTGGAGAAATATTAGGTTTAAAATGGTCTGATATAGATTTTAAAAATAATGAGATTCATGTTAATAGAAGTTTACAGAAGGCTGCTATATATGAAAATGATAAAATAGTAAGGTATGAAGTTCAAGAAACTACTCCTAAAACTAAAAATTCATTAAGAACTATACCAGTACCTCAAAATATAATAAAAAAGCTTCGAGCTCATAAAAAAGAACAAAATGAGTTTATATTATTATTACAGGAAGAATACGATAATAAAAATTATGTATTTTGTAATAAATTAGGTAAACCTATAGAAGATAAACGACCAGGAAGAAATTTAAAGACTATACTAACATCTATAGGTATTGAGCCTATTAAATTCCATGCATTAAGGCATACATATGCAACTAGATTATTTGAAGCTGGTATACCGCCTAAAACAGTACAACATTTAATGGGTCATTCTGATATAGAAACTACTATGAATATTTATACTCATGTAATGAAAGAACAAAAACTTGAAGCTATCGAAAAAATAAATAGTATATTTGGATAAGAGCTATATGTGCTAAATATAGCTCTTTTTTATTTAATTAATATTGTCATTCTTCTGTGTACTCTTCAAAAATGCAAATTAAATCGTAGTATTTTTAGATACTAAATTATTGCCATTTTTAAAAGAATAAACAGTTTATTTTAAATACCTAATTTTGCATATTTTTAGTAATATAAAGCTATATTTACTTGTGATGCAATTCTCTGGCACGCTTCCAATGAAGGTCTTTTTTACTATTTATTAATCTCATATCCAACTAAAGTTTTAGATATAATATTAGTTTTTATTAAATATTGTAAACCTTGTTTTATATCTTCCTCTGAAAATCTACTAGCTTTATCCTCAGACCAACCTTTAAATAGCTTTATGATCTCTTCTTCATTATTTAAATTATTATTTTCTATTAAGAATAATATCGTAGATATACACTCTAGCTCTTTATCAGTTTTTATTTGATTAACATACATACAAGCTTTGTGTATAGCCGGTTTTATATAATCTAATTTATTTTTTGATTGTTCACTTATTATTGTTCTAAATGCTATTTCATAAGCTTCTTTAGTATTTTTAGTTCCATAATATGTTTGAAATGCTTTTATATCCTTACTTATTATAGGTATAGCATTATCATATGGGCCATACTTATGTTTTTTAAATCTAAAATATGTTTCTCCTAAAAATATATTTGTAAAATAAGCTGTTTTTTGGAGTCTTAATGAATTAAATTTATCTAATTCTAACTTTATCTCCATTAATACTAAACTCGATACATTTAATTTTGGTTGTTCTTTTGGTGATATAGTAGAGTATCCACTAGATGGTTCATATATATAAAAATCATATTCATCCTTTATTTCACTTAACTTTGTTACTATTAGAGACTTAACATCATTCCATTCTAAGCCTCCATTTCCACAACCTAAAGGAGGAATTGCTATACTCTTCACTTTTAACGTTGGCAATAAATTCACTAAAGAATCCATTCCATCAATAATATATTCTATTTTTGATTTTTGTCTCCATTTATCTTTCGTAGGAAAATTTACGATTATTTTATTATCCTCTTTAAAATAATGTAATTTCCCAACTTTTAACGCTCCACTTTTGCATGCTTTAACATAATCCCTATTATTGTTAGGATATTTAAGTTTAAACTGATATGCTATTCCTTTTCCCATGTACCCTTCACAATTTACTGTATTTATAAGACAATCTGCATTAGATTCTAAAAGATTACCAGTTATAAAGTTAATCATAGTTTTCCTCCTTTCTTAGATGATTTTGCATAAATTTTATATCAAAAATAAAACTACTTTATTTCTGCTTTTTAATTAAACCAACTAGGTCTCTCATCTATATATATTTTTTCTGTTATATTATTTTTCTCTTTATACTTTCTGATTTTATCTTCCACTATCTTTTTTATATCACTATTTTTTACAGCTATACTTTGAAATACTTTATATGGAACAATTAAATTTGTTATACATTCTGCCATACAAATACTTTTGCATTCTGGATCATTATAGTCTCTTTTATTCATTAAGTCCCAATTTATTGACTCTATACCTTCATTATAGTCATATATACGAAAAGGATTCATTGATAAAGGATGCATTGGAATTATATTAAAATTGTTATATTCTGCTATTTCTTTAGATATACATATATAAATAAAATCAGAATCTGGATTGTTATTTTGTACTATCCAATCAAATGGAGTATATGGATAAAAATGAAAAGGAACATACTGTTCTAAATTCATCTCACTTCTAAAATTTATAATTTCTGAATCTGCTACATCTTCAAAATATAAATCCTTCTCTATCAATAATTTTCTAGAAATTAGACCATACTCTAATATATTATCCAAATTATCTAATTTTGTTAAATGGTATAATGTTTTTCTATCTCTTATACTCACCTTACAATCCCCCTTTTTATACAAACCTATAAAATATTCACATTTAAATTATACTATATTATTCCTCATAAAAAATCGTACTCCGTTACTTATGATGCAGTTCACTTCTATCTACTCCAAATATTTAATTATTTATCTCATTAATGCTTGAGTCTATATTCTTCTTATTTCTTGCTATCATATCTCCTTCGCAAAATCTTATTTATTTTTAACTATTTTTCTGATTGTGTGCTAAATGTGTGCTTAAAGACAAAATAAAAGGAATTACCAGGCTATAAAGTCTAGTAATTCCAATCATCCTGTGTTTCCACGTTTATGTATTGGTGGAGATGAGGGGAGTCGAACCCCTGTCCGCAAGCTTTTTCCTCGTTGCGTCTACGTGTGTAGTCAGCTGTTTTAGAATCTCGCCTCAGATAGCGTCCAGTGACAAACTCTATCCTTGGCCAGCCCCAATTAGTCCACTAATAGTCGAGACACCCTAAAAGTAGTTCCCTGCATAAATGATGTCCAGGCCTAGCCGGCAGGAGGGCTCAGGCGGGACAAGCAGCAATTAAGCTGCTAAAGCGTAATTATCGTTTGCGTTTATTTTAAGTTCCCCAGTTTTTACGTGACCCAGAGTAACACGACACGCTGCCCCAAGTTCCGAACCCACGTCGAAACCTTTACACCCCCATAGGAGTTTAAAGTCATTGAGACTGCTTTATTTGCAAACTTTTCACCAATTCAATATTTAATTTTTTTAACAAGAAGTAATTTTATTAATTCTTGCTTTATTTAAGGGTGTATCAAAAATGTTATACCCTTTAATGTCATCACTAATAACTTAGCTTGACTGTATATATAATATATTACTTTTTCAAGTAAAAATCAACTAGAATTAATTTACTAATTTTCTTAGTATTTACCAGTCATTTCTCTTTCTATTCTTCTTTGTGCATCTTTCTTAGCAAGATCTTGACGTTTATCGTAAAGTTTTTTACCTTTTGCTAAACCTAGCTCAAGTTTTACCTTACCATTTTTCAGATACATTCTCATAGGAACTAAAGAATATCCTTTTATAGTAGTAGCCCCTATTAGTTTTCTGATTTCATGTTTATGAAGTAATAATTTTCTAACACGAAGAGGGTCTATCTTGTAAAAAGAGTTCCCTTGGTCGTATGGGCTTATATGAACTTGTTTTAGGAAAACTTCAGAATTATCTACAGATGCGAATCCTTCTTTTAGATTGACTCTACCTGCTCTTATTGATTTAACTTCTGTTCCTTTTAATTCTATTCCACATTCGTAAGTTTCTTCTATGAAATATTCATGTCTAGCTTTTTTATTTGTCGCTAATGTTTTTTCTCCTACTGCCATACTCTCACCTTCTTTATTATTATTTCATTTTAATAAGCATTAGTATATCATATCAACAAGAAAATCTCAAGATTATTGCTAAATCTTTCTATTTATCGCATTTTGTATGGTAAAAAGATAAAACAAATATCAATGTCTGCAATGAATAAATAACTAATCTTTCTGTTAATCCCATTATATCCAGTACCATTTCCATGGAAATTGGATTTATAATTCTGCATAATGTTATTATTATTTCCATAATCGGAATAAAATTACCAAGTTTCTGCATTTTTTCTCGCTTTAAATAACAATATGCCAAAATACAGCTATATGCTATGGTAGTAACAACAACTACTACTGTAACTGCTATATGCATTATATTTTGAAAACTCTAAGCAAGCTACTATTTGGTGCTCCATCTGCTGTTAATGAACTTATATCCATGGTTATAGGATTATACTCTAACCATAATATATTTCCCAAAATAGTATGAACCATGTATGCTACAACTCCTATCAATCTTATTATATAGTTTTCGCCAAATTGCTCGGGAAATATTATTAAAATTGTCATATACATGCTTATTATGAAGTAGCTTATTAATAAATCTGTTTTACTGTTTTTATCTTTAATTTTACATAAATATTTATAAATGCTTACGATAAGAAAATAAGAAGTGATTTTCATTTATACTTTTATAAGTTTTTTCTCACTTAAATTGTAACACAACACTATCATTTTCAATATATTGTTAATACAAAGTAAAATTTGTGGCATTATAGAGGCCAATGTATTTATACTTTGCTTCTTTAAATAAGTTTTTTTAACAATATGTAAGTTAGGGAGGTATCTATGTTTAACGCACTTAATTCTTTATCCGCACTAGATGCAATTTTACTTGTTTCCGCACTTTCTATGGATGCTTTTGTGGCTAGTTTTGCCTATGGAACAAGTAAAATAAAAATTCCCTTTAAATCAGCTATGACAATTAACTTAGTCTGCACTACTATTTTGGCTATTGCTCTTTTTCTGGGTAGTATTATAAGCAAATATATACCGAGTGTTTTTACTACAAGTATATGTTTTACTGTGTTATTAATGTTAGGTATGGCTAAATTATTTGATAGTACTTTGAAGGCTATTCTAAATAAAAGCGGTAATTTAAGTCGTGATTTATCATTTAAAGTATTTGATTTTAAATTTTTTCTTAGAGTTTGCTTGGATGGTACAGAGGCGGATGTAGATCGTTCTTTTGAACTTTCACCTAAGGAATCTTTCTCTTTGGCAGTAGCTCTTTCTCTCGATGGTCTTGCAGCTGGTTTTAGTACAGGGCTTATGGTAACAAATTATGTTCAAATTATTTTATTTTCTCTTGTAATAAATATAGCTGCTGTATTATTAGGTTGCTTCGTTGGTAATAAAGTTGCACAGAAAAGTGAACTTAACCTTTCATGGTTGAGTGGAGCAACTCTTATTTTGCTAGCTTTTTTGAAATTAAAATAATAATATAGATCTCGTAAATAAATGGAGTATGTTTTTCATACTCCATTTATTTATGTATTTAACTGGCACAATTCCCCCATTTCATTGTATAATTTACATATATTTACTTTTTAGGATGATTTTACACAATATAAAAGGAGAGATTATATGATAAAAAGAGACAAATCACTTTTAGCTATGTCATTAGGTATCGTTATTTCATCTCAAGGTATGACGACTATCTCGGATGCGGATTCTCTTAGCACTAACATAGACAATTATCAAGCTCAAAGGTCTGGAAATCAATCGGACCCTATGCAAAATAATAATCATAATATGGGCGGAAATTCGTCTAGAATCTATACAGTTGGAGATGATGTATTTAATTCAAATAAAGTAACATTATCTAATCCTAATGCCATAGGAAGTGGAACTGTAACAGAAAGTTATTTAAATGTAAGAAGCATTCCTTCCACGTCTAGCCAATTAGTTGGTACCTTAGCATATAACGAAAGAGTTGATATTCTTGAAAAAAGCAACGGTTGGTACAAAATTGATTTTCGTGGTACACAAGGATACGTGGCTTCATCTTATTTAAAACTTAATCCTATTGAAAAAGGTATTGATGTAAGTAAATGGAATGGAAATATTGACTGGAATAAAGTAAAAAATTCAGGTGTTGATTACGTAATAATAAGAGGTGGATTCGGTACATCTACTGTTGATTCCAAATTCAAAACTTATATTGAAGGTGCTTCAAATGCAGGATTAAAAGTCGGTGTATACTGGTTCAGTTATGCAACAACTCCTGAAAAAGCAGTCCAAGAAGCAAGAAAATGTTTACAAACTATATCACCTTACAGAAATAGCATTACATATCCTGTGTTCTTTGACTATGAATACGATAGTGTAAAATACGCAAACAGCAACGATGTATTAATAACAAAAAATTCAGCTACTCAAATAGCTAATTCATTTATTAATACAATAAAAGCTTATGGATATGATACTGGTATCTACACAAATAAGAATTTTAGCAGCACTTATTTTACTGATGAACTTATTAATTCTACTAATTTATGGGTTGCTCAATACAACACAACAAATACATTTAATAATACCTATTCTATGTGGCAATACTCAGAGAAAGGTGTTGTTCCTGGTATAAGTAGTTATGTTGATTTAAATTACACTTATTTAAGAACGCCTAAAAATAATATCCGTACATATTCTAATTCATCTGTTCAAACTCAATCTAGTGCTGGTAATTTATCAGCTACTAAGAAAGGGGTTACTACTGTAAATCTTAACCTTAGAAAAGATCTATCTGCATCTCCTTCTATTATAAATACTATTCCTGCCAATACTACCATTGAAGTATTAGAACAATTATCATCAGGATGGTACAAGGTTAAATACAAACATTTCGTTGGATATGTTGCTGGTAATTATGTAAATATGTAAAATGTGTAAAATAAAAATCTCAACCAATTTTAAATTAGTTGAGATTTTTTTAATATGTTAAATTTTCTATTTGTGGGAAAATTATAGTGACCTTTGTTCCTTCATTTTCTTTAGATTCAATATTTAATCCCAGTCCCATTTTATTACATAGCTTTTTACACAAATACAAACCTATGCCTGTACTTTTCCCAAACTTTCTACCATTTTCTCCTGTAAATCCTTTTTCAAATACTCGGTTTAAATCTCTCTCAATTATTCCAACACCATCGTCTTCTATTGTTAAAATTACTGAGTTAGCCAATTTCTTCGACTCAATCTTTATTTTATCGCCTTGACCTTTTGAGTACTTAATAGCATTTCCCACTATTTGATTCAATATAAACTCAATCCATTTTGTATCGCTATAAATAATTTCATCAAGCTCTCCCAGTTGCAAACTTATTCTCTTCCCTATAAAATCTCTTTGATTTTTTCTAACTACAGATTTAACAACTTGGGATAATTCTATCTTCTTTATAATATAATCTTTACCTACTTCGTCACTTCTTGAATAATACAGAACTTGCTCCACGAAGTTTTCTATCTTATCCATTTGTGTGTTTATTTTTCTTGTTATTTCATTAGTATTGTTTTCTATTAATAATTTTGTGGATGCTATGGGAGTTTTAATTTCATGAACCCACATTTCAATATATTCTCTGTATTCTTCTTGCATATTTTTATAATACTTTACATTCTCGTGCATATCTCTACTTAATACTTGAAAAATATAATTTATTTCTTCACCTTCCATAAAATTAGGCTCATCTAATACTTCAGGTAGCAAATATTTTTTATCCAAATTTTCCAGTATACTTTCCACATTATTAAAGTATTTTCTAAACTTTATATATTCTATTAACATATAGCTAAGCAATGGCAGAAACCATACACAAAATAGAAGAAAAATTATAACTAAAGCCACATTTGCAGAGTACATAAGAAATGAGATCATTATAAAAATCATTAAATTTATAGCTAAAAAAATTCCTTTCTCTCTTATATAATCAATTATTTTCATGGCATAATATACCCCAGTCCTCTTCTTGTTTCTATCACATTTTCTATTCCTATTTCTTCTAATTTTTTACGAAGTCTTGTTATATTCACAGTTAAAGTACTGTCATCCACAAAATAGTCAGTACTCCACAAGTATTCCATAAGTAATTCTCTGGATACTATTTCACCCTTGTGATTTATTAAATAAGAAAGTATTTTTACTTCGTTTTTAGTTAGTTCAATTTCTTTTTCCTTATATGTAATAGTTGTGTTGGATAAATTTAATTGAAAATCTTTATAAGTTAAAATATTACTAGTAGCTGTGCTTGATCCACTTCTTTTTAACAATGCTGCAATTCTCGCTAGTAGTATCTGTGTATTATATGGCTTTGTGACAAAGTCATCAGCTCCCAAATTCATGCTCATCAATTCATCCATATCACTATCTCTACTTGTGACAATTATGATAGGAACATCTGACTTCTTTCTTACTTCTCTGCATATGTAATATCCATCAAAAATTGGCAGATTTATATCTAGTAAAACTAAGCTGGCGTTTTCATTTAAAATAAATTGCACCACATTATCAAAAGATGTTGGCGCTACAATTTCATATCCATATTTGCTTAAAAAGTTTTTCAGCTCTTCTCTAATTATCTCATCATCTTCAATAATTATTATTTTCTCCATCTATCTTATCACTCCCATTATCTAGATTTTATTTTCAATAAATCGGTTCTTACTTTATTATCGGTCTTATTATACCAAAAAAATCTATTTAAAATAGATTTTACTACTTTAAATAGATTTTGAGTAACTAATTTAATCTAAAAGCTAGTGAAGTCATACGGTTGATATTATGATTGAAACTAACTTATATCAGTTTTATATATTATTTTTTACTATATTTTTGTATCCACCGTAAGTTATATAGAAATAAATCACATATATAACAAGGAATATTCCCGCTGTTATAAGAGATGAACTTCCTATATCCGGTTGGTTGTATATTGATATAAAATCATTTGCAACTTTTATTCCAACTACTGAATGAACTACAGCTAGTGCCACTGGTATGCTGAAGTAAACTAAGGTTTGTATAAATATTGTTTTGTTTATACTCTTTGTGCTTGCTCCCAATCTTTTTAGTGATTTATATCTTTCTATACTATCACTTGCTTCACTTAATTGTTGAAGTGCAAGAATTGCCATACTACTTATTAAAAATACTATTCCTATATAAATTCCAATGAATAGTACAATTGTTGTAATTCCCTTATTTTCTTCATACACTTCATTTTTATTAGATGCCATCACAAATCCTAATTTATCATAATCTGTATCTTCAGTTTTGTATGAATATATTGCATCGCTGAAATCTGCAGCTCGCTTATTCTTATCATTTCCTACAAAATTAACATTTACATTGCTTGATGATATATCCATATTATTACATAGTTCATCATTCACCACTACTGTAAACATATTATTTTGCATAAAGTATGTTTTTAAATTTTCTTCTATTACCTCTTTATTTTTTATATCGTAGATTTTATCATCAAATTTAATAGTATTATTATCTTTCATATACTCCTTTATTGATGGTAATAACTTAGAATAGTTACATGTTATTAATACTTCATTTTTATTTAAATCTATTGGCTTTTCATTACTTATTTCTCTTATCTTGTTGTAATCAGATATTTTTATATATGACACACTATAATCCATTTTTTTTACATCATTGTTTAAAGTCATTATATCTGAGATGTTTTTCCCATCTCTATATTCATTGTAATAAGCAACTTTATCATCTTTGTTAAATTTAACACCTATATAATCAAGGGATTTTTTTATGTCTTGCACCTTATCATCTGGACTTACATACATATATGCACTGGCATCAAAAGGTGTTGCTTTTTCTAAACCTGATTCCAAAGCATTTTTAAAACTAAATCCTGTGGATAGCATCCCCATTGTTAAAAATAACATCAAACAAATTACTGACATAGAAATAAAATTTGTATTAACTTTGCTGTTTATTTGTTTAACTACAAATATATTTAACCCTTTGAAATAAACTTTTTTATTATTTTTCACCACATATAAAATAAATCCTGCTAAAGAGAAGAAGAATAAAACTGTTCCAAGTATTCCAAGTCCTATAGAAGTAAGGAATTTAGGATCTGCTATACCAATTATGCCCACTTCTAAAACAAGTTTATATGCAGTTATCAAAGAAACAACACATAGTATAAATGTAACTAAATATACTATAGGATTTTTAAATTTTATTTCTTCTGTTTTTCTTGCAACTGTTAATAAATCTATTATTTTATATTTTGAAATTACAAATGAATTAAATATCATAACAAGTATAAACATTACTCCAAAGTATAAAATAGTCTTTCCTATGGCTTGCGTAGATATTGTAAAAGTATATCCAGACATTTTAAAATCAAATAACTTAGCAACAAGTACTGATAAACCTTGTGATGCTAAAAGTCCTATAATCAATCCACTTATCAGTGAGAATACACCAACAATTAATGTCTCTAATATTAAAATTTTAGAAATTTTATTTTTTGACATACCAAGAGTCATATAAATTCCCATTTCTTTATTTCTCTTTTTGATTAAAAAGTTGTTAGCATAAAGAATAAGGCTTCCTAAAATAAATGCCACAAAAACAGACACATAGGATATTACAGTAGATAAAACTTCCACATATTCTTTTCCTGAAGAATTCATTTCCATCATGGCTTTTTGTGATTCAATAGAGTTAAAACTATAAAATATACAGACAGCCAATGTTAGAGTTAAAAAGTATATGGTATAGTCTTTAAAACTTTTCTTAACATTTTTAAATGCTATTTTAGAATACATTGTTGTCATCCCCTCCTATTAGAGTTATAACTTCCATTATTCTATTGAAGAACTCTTTTCTTGAATCTTGACCTCTTACTAATTCTGTAAATATTTTACCATCCTTAATAAATAGAATTCTGTGAGCATAACTTGCTGTAAAAGCATCATGAGTAACCATTAGTATAGTGGCATTTAAGTCTTGATTTAGACTTTCAAATCTTTCAAGTAACAGTCTTGCTGATTTTGAATCAAGTGCTCCCGTTGGCTCATCAGCAAGTATCAATGATGGATCTGTAACTATAGCTCTAGCTGATGCCACCCTTTGTTTTTGTCCACCTGACATTTGGTATGGATATTTATTTAATATTTGTTCTATCTCTAAATATTTTGCTACTTCTTTTATTTTTCCATCTATAGCAGAAGTTTTTTCACCCTTTATTGTTAATGCAAGTGCTATATTTTCATAAGCAGTTAATGTATCTAATAAATTAAAATCTTGGAAGATAAATCCTAATTCATTTTGTCTGAATTTATCCAGATTTTTAGATTTTAATCTTGTAATATCTTTATCGTTTATTATTATGTTTCCTGTTGTAACAGTATCTATTGTTGAGATACAGTTAAGAAGAGTTGTTTTACCACTTCCACTAGGCCCCATTATCCCAACAAATTCGCCTTCATCAACCTTAAAACTTATATTATCTATGGCCTTTGTAACATTATCTTTATTTCCATAATATTTTTCTATTTTTTCAACACTTAATATATTTTTCATCCTAAATAATCCTCCTCAGTCTCTATAACTTATGTTTCTATTATAAACATTTTTGCCACTTTTAAATATGGATGTTCATTTCATTATCATTACGTTTTTGTAATGTAGAAAAAATAATATTACAACTTTAAAGTTATATTTTTTTAATCAAATTAATACTTCTCATTTACATTAATTAATTTATTTATAAATATAAAGTATATTATTTAATTAATACGACAATTTTCTTCTATTTATTGTATATTTTTTGTACATTAATAATTATTGAAAGGGAGAAATATTATGAACAAAAAAGATAAGTATTTATTTGCTGTATCGTTAGGTGTTGCTATATCATCTCAAAATGTAATATCCATATCAGATGCACAATCACTTAATTCAAGTTCAGATAATGATATAACTATTACAACTGACGATGATGTAAAAATAAAGATAAAAACAAATTCAAAAATAACTGACTTAGAAGAATCAAATGAAAATCAACCAGATCCTGAGAAAAATGAAATCTATAATATGGGTGGAAATTCATCTAAAGTTTATAGATCTTATGAGGACGCTTCTTCTATAAAAAAAATAAAGTTATCTAATCCCAATGCAATCGGTAGTGGGAGTGTAACATCATCTACTTTAAATGTAAGAAGTGGACCGTCTACTTCAAATAAAATAATCGGAACCTTAAATATTAATGAAACTATTGAAATTTTAGGTAAAAGTAATGATTGGTACAAAGTTGATTATAATGGTAGACAAGGATATGTAACCTCAAGTTATTTGAAATTAAATCCAATTGAAAAAGGTATTGATGTAAGTAAGTGGAATGGAACTATAGATTGGAAAAGTGTAAAAAATTCTGGTATCGACTATGTAATAATCAGAGCTGGATATGGGACATCAACTGTAGACCCACAGTTCAAAACTTATATTGAAGGTGCTAAAAATGCTGGTCTTAAAATAGGTGTGTATTGGTTTAGTTATGCAACTAGTACAGAAAAGGCAATTATTGAAGCGCAAAAATGTCTAGAAACTCTATCACCATATAAAAATAGTATTACGTACCCTGTATTCTTTGATTTTGAATATGACAGTGTGGCATATGCAAAGAAGAATGGAGTAAAGGTAACAAAGGAATTAGCTACAAAAATGGCTAATGCCTTTATTAATACGGTCGAATCCAAAGGATATACTACAGGTATATATACTAATAAAGATTTTAGTAGTACTTACTACGCTGAAGATCTTATTAATTCCAACAACTTGTGGGTAGCTCAATATAGTTCTACTAATACTTTTGGAAGACCATATTCTATGTGGCAATATTCAGAGAAGGGTATTGTACCTGGTATAAAAGGATATGTTGATTTAAATTATACTTGCTTAAAAACTTTTAACAGTAATAATAGTTCTTCTAATATACCTTCTAATTCTACAGGAAAAGGAGTTACTACTGCTAATGTTAACTTTAGAAACAGTGCCTCTACTTCTTCTAGCATTATAACTACTATTCCTAAGAATACTACTGTTGAAATTATAGATAAGTCTACTACTGGATGGTATAAAATCAAATACAAAGGTGTTACTGGCTATGTTTCTAGCAAATATGTTAGTCTAAACGTTAATAATACAGATGACAGCAGTACTAATAAACCTTCTACTTCTACACAAAAAGGAGTTACTACTGACAATGTAAACTTTAGAAATAGCGCTTCTACTTCTTCTAGTATTATAACTACTATTCCTAAAAATACTACTATTCAGGTTATTGATAAATCTACTTCTGGATGGTATAAAGTTGAGTACAAAGGTGTCACTGGCTATGTTTCTAGTAAATATATTACTTTAGACAGCACTAATAATAAGCCTTCTACTTCTACACAAAAAGGGGTTACCACTTCCAATGTTAACTTTAGAAAAGGGGCTTCTACTTCTTCTAGTATTTTAGCCACTATTCCTAAAAATACTACTATTGAGATTATTGATAAATCTACTTCTGGATGGTATAAAGTTGAGTACAGAGGTAATATAGGATATGTTTCTAACAAATATGTTACTCTCAATACTAATGGCAGTACTACTGATAAACCTTCTACTTATACAGAAAAGGGCGTTACTACTGATAATCTTAACTTTAGAAAAAGTGCTTCTTCTTCTTCCAGTATTTTAGCCACTATTCCTAGAAATACTACTATTGAGATTATTGATAAATCTAGTTCTGGATGGTATAAGGTTAAATATAAAGGTAATACAGGATATGTTTCTAGTAAATATGTCACTCTAAACAACAATAATACTAATAACAGTACTAATAATAAACCTTCTACTTCTACACAAAAAGGAGTTACTACTGCTAATCTTAACTTTAGAAAAAGCGCATCTGCTTCTTCTAATATTTTAGCCACTATTCCTAAAAATACTACTATTGAAATTATAGATAAATCTACCTCTGGGTGGTATAAGGTTAAGTATAAAGGTCTTACTGGATATGTTTCTGGAAATTATGTAAAAGTATAAGAGAAAAAGAAGAACATCTATAGTTCTTCTTTTTTTATTTCTATGAATTTATATAAAAAAATATTTACTTAGATTATAAAAACATTTGATTATCAAATAATTTTCAGTTATAATACATCTTGTAGATATCTTATCAAGAAATACAATAAGAATAGGAGTAAAGATATGAAGAAAAAATTAAAAATAATAGGTATTGCCATTATATCACTAATATTTATAATCATAGCTACCTTTGTAAGTATATTCTGGGGTGAAATAAGAACCTTATTTTCTTTCAAAGAAATAAACGACCAACCATTTTACAAAATGACTTATCATGCTAATTATGATCTTGATGATTTCCTTAAAAATGGTGCAGCAACAGATGATGAACTAGTTGATTTCGTAACGAAGAAAATCTTAAAGGGTATTCCTTTTGAAGTAAATCCTGATGGAGCTTGTAGTACTTTTATTGCAACAACTCCAGAAGATGATAATTTATTTGGTAGAAACTTTGACTATGTACCTTCTATAGGTTTGATTGTACGTACTCAACCTAAAAATGGATACGAATCAATTTCTGTAGTTAATTTAAATCATTTAGGCTTAAGTAAAGATAACATGCCTACAAAAAATATATTAAATCGTGTTATCACATTAGCTGCCCCTTATGCTCCACTTGATGGTATGAACGAAAAAGGTCTTGCCATCGGTGTTCTTGTAATTAAAGATGGTGTTGTTCATCAAGATACTGGTAAAGTTCCAATTACAACAACTTCGGCAATTCGTATGGTTTTAGATAAAGCTGCCACAGTTGATGAGGCAATAGAATTACTTGAGCAATATGATATGAATTCTAGCGGTGAAACAGGATACCACTTCCAAATTGCTGATGCAAGTGGTGACACTGCAGTTGTTGAATATATAGACAATGAAATGCATGTTTTAACAAAAGAAGAAGGTCACATAGCTGCCACAAACTTTGTTCTTTATAATGATATGAATAAAGGTACTGGCCAAGATCGTTATGAGGCTATAATGAAAAAACAAAAAGAAACAAATGGGATTATGACTGAACAAGATGCCATGAATCTTTTACTAAGTGTTCCATCACAAGGTACTAGAGAAAGTGAAGAGATAAGTGGAGGTATTCCAACTGATACTCAATGGTCATGTGTTTATAATCTTGATGACTTAACATTACAAATTTGTACAAATAGGAATACTAATAGAGTTTACAATTACTCTTTAAAATAAACTTTAATATTCACTAAAAATCAATAAGATTCCAATAAAAAAAGGAGTAGATATACTCCTTTTTTTAGTCTAAAGTTATTGGACAAACACGATCTACAGGTGTTTTTGCACCTTCTTTATTATCTCTACCATTTCTATAAAAATCTGCTGCTGACTCAAATAAAATATATAGCAAGTCATCATCTCCAACAAGTATATTTTCACTACCTGGAGGAGCTATTATAGTATCTATTGGTTCATATAATTTTGCTGCACTCACTTCTCCATTTAAAGTATACTTTGGTATGTCATACACATATATTTTTGAGTCATTATTTCTACCACCAGATTGTGATAATATTAGTCTATCTTTAGCAATTACCATACCTTGTATTTTCTTAGGAATTTCTATTCTATATTTTTCTGTAAGTTCCAAAGTTAAAGGGTTTGCATCTGATATATTATATCCATAAACATAAGTGTTATATTTCTTTTTGTATTGTCCTACCCATAGTATATTGTCTGAATACGTTGCAAATGATGCTACAACATTTTGACCATCTATTGTTTTAATTTCGTATTTATCACATTGTATAAATGCTCCATCTTTTGCATCAGTTATTGAAGTTAATAGTATCTTGGAAACTGTTGATTCTGTACCATTGGCTACCCATACATTTCTCCCATCGTAAGCTAATCCACCTACATGTGATTTACTGTCGTATAAATATATGGTTTTCATCAGTTTACCTGTGGATTTCTTGATAACATATATACATGAGTTTTTCTCTTTTTCTTTGTCATAAGCAGAAATCAAAATATAGCTACCTGTATCACACATTCCTTGTGGTACCATGGAGCTATTTAGTCCTGGTATGATAAGGTTTTTATTTGGTGTATAATCAACTTTTTTAAAAAAATCTGGATAAACGTTGTATGCATTTGATTTTTTTATATCACCTACAACACTTTCTTGATTGTATATTAGTGATGTATCATAATGTATTAATCCATAAGATGATTGTATTTTATAGGCTAATATAATTGTTATTATTGCAGTTATGATTACTGTCATTTTCTTTTTTGTCACTGATCTTATTCATCTCCAACTTTTCTTTTGTAGTTTGTAATATTTTAAGTTCCACAATAAGTTCTATATGGCAAATCTGATTTTTCAGCTAACTCTGTATATTCATCCATTTCTTTTCTATATTCATAAGGATTGCTTAGTATTGAAAGTAATTTTTCCATCACTTTAAAGTCACCATTATCTGCTGCTTTTAATGCTTCTTCCACTCTATGATTTCTTGGTATAACTACTGGATTTGATTTTTTCATAAGTTCATAGGCTTCTTCTATTGATTCTTCTTGTCTTTCCAATCTTTCTTGATAGTTTTTATGCCAATTAGTGAATTCTGCTGTTGCGAACATTCCAGTATTCATATTCTTTCTATAAGTTAAAGATACAAAAGTATTTGTATAATCTTCTTTGTATTTTTCCATCATACTTAGTAAATCTTCTATTATTGCTTTGTCCATAGGTTCTTCGTTAAAAAATCCTAACTTACTTCTCATTTGTTTAATCCAATATTTAAAATGTAAATCAGAAAACTCAAATATAGCCTTTTGTGCCATATCTACGGCAATATCCACATCTTCATTTATCAAAGGAAGTAGTGTTTCTGCAAATCTACAAATATTCCAAGATGCCATATTAGGCTGATTTTTGTAAGCATATCTTCCATGTACATCGATAGAACTAAATACAGTCTCTGGATCATAAGTATCCATAAAAGCGCATGGTCCATAATCAATAGTTTCTCCACTAATAGTCATATTATCCGTATTCATTACTCCATGGATAAATCCAACACATAGCCATTTGGATACCAATTTTGCATGAGCTTTTATCACTTCTTTTAAAAGGCTTAAATATTTATTTTCATCATTTTTCACATAAGGATAATGTCTATCTATGGCATAGTCAGCCAATTTCTTCACTTCTTCTTTTCCCAAATAATTTGCTGCATATTCGAATGTACCAAATCTAAGATGACTTGAAGCAACTCTAGTAAGTATGGCTCCTTCTTTCACATATTCTCTATAAACTCTTTCTCCTGTTTTCACTACTGCCAGACTACGAGTTGTTGGTATTCTTAGGTCATACATAGCTTCACTAATTATATACTCTCGAAGCATAGGTCCAAGAACAGCCCTTCCATCTCCTCCACGAGAATACGGAGTCCTTCCACTTCCTTTTAACTGTATATCAAATTTTTTATAATCTTCTCCTGTAATGTTTATTGGTGTATCTATTTTTTGTTCACCAATTAAAATTGCCCTTCCATCTCCCAACATTGTAAAGTGTCCAAACTGATGACCGGCATAAGCCTGAGCAATATATGCTCCTCCTTCAGCTTTCTTATTTCCTGCTAAAATCTCTACTCCGTCTTTACCTTCCAATCCTTCCACATTTAATCCCAATTCTTTTGCCAAGGGTTTGTTTAAAATAACTAGTTCTGGATTTCTGACTGGGTTTAAATTCATATCACTATAAAAAGATTCTGGTAATTCTTTATAAGTATTATCAAAGTTCCATCCCATATTGTTAATTTGATTTCCTTGCTCCATTTCTTCACCTCTTTTTATTTATATTCTCTATGTAAAAACTTCATTTTCTTTAGATTGTGCAATTACTTATAAATTATTTATACCCTGCTAAAGGTACTTTATAGAATTTCCGTAAAAAATACTCTAAGTTACAGGTTATTCTGTTAACTTAGAGTATTCTTCACTTATATATGGTATTTTAATTTCAAAAACTGTACTTTCGTTGTTACTTCTTGCCTCAATACTTCCATCATGAGCTTCTATAATATTTTTTGTAATAGCAAGTCCTAAACCTGAGCCACCTTGGAATGTATTTCTTGACTTTTCAACTCTATAGAATCTGTCAAATATATGAGGTAAATCAACTATTGGAATTGGATCTCCGTAGTTGATAATTTGTACTACTGCCATTTTACCTTCTGTAAACACTTTTATATCTACGTAATATCCATCTTTTCCATATCTCATAGCATTTGTAATAAGATTTTCAAATGCTCTTACTAATTTAATAGGATCTGCATTTATCATTAATTTTTCATCTAAAAATTCTATTCTACTCTTCATGTTTCCCTGCCTAAATTGAACTTCAAACTGAGAAACTAACTGTCCTACTAATTCTACTAAATTTAATTCAGTCTTATTAAAATTAATCGTCCTATTCTGCATTTTAGTAAGCTCGAATAAATCATCAATCAACACATTTAAGTTCAATGATTTGTCATAAGCAATATCTACATAATACATAAGCTCCACTTCATCTTTATATTTTCCTTCTTCAATAAGATTCAAATATCCAATTATAGAAGTCAAAGGTGTTCTTAAATCGTGAGACACATTTGTTATCAAATCAGTTTTTGTTTGTTGAGCTTTTCTTTCTTCCACAGTAATATTTTTAAGCTGTTCAACGATATTATTAATGTTCTGTGCTACTTGATTAATATCTCCCCTCGATTTCATTTCTATCTTCTTGTCCAAGTTTCCTTTTGACATTTCTTCCACATTGTCTACTAGCAAGGACACATTGTTATACTTTCTATATGTGATAAGAGAGTATATGAAAAGAAAAATTAACATCCCTATAACTCCATAGATTATATCTCCCAAATAATTATTTTTAATATCAAGAAATGCAATCATTATTCTATTAAGTAAGGGATATCTGAAACTCATGTATAAATTATATAATGAACTGTACAGAGTATAATATATATAAATGCTCAACAATCCACTTATAATAAATTCAAAAAAGCTTCTTATTATATATTTGAAAGTTCTTCTTTTATTTTTCAACTTTATAACCAACTCCCCATACAGTTTGAATTATTTTATTTCCTGCTATATATTTTTCCAACTTTTCTCTTATTCTACTCATATGAACCATAACTGTATTGTTTGAGCCAAAATAATCTTCCTTCCAAACCTTTATGAATATCTCTTCTGAACTAAAAACCTTACCTTTATTACTTCCTAGCAAATATAAAATATCGAACTCTCTCGCTGTAAATGGTATTTCAGTATCACCAACTTTAACAGTTCTTTCATTTTTATCTATGGTTAAATTTTCAATATTTATAACATTATCCTCTTTGTTCATGTTGTTAAAATAATAAGCCCTTCTAAGAAGTGCCTTCACCCTAACTGACAGCTCTAATGGGTTAAAAGGTTTTGTTAAATAATCATCTGCCCCAGTCATAATACCTGCAATCTTATCCATATCTTCAGATTTTGCACTAAGCATGAGTATTGGAATATTCAAATGCTCTCTAACCCTTCTGCATACTTCCATTCCATCCATCTTTGGCATCATTATATCAAGTATTATCAACTGAATTTCCTCTTTTGCTAAAACTTCAAGGGCTTCTTCACCATTACTAGCTTTTAGAACTGTGTAACCTTCATTTTTTAAATATATTTCAATTAAATTCCTTATTTCTTTTTCATCATCAACTACAAGAATTTTACTTGCCATAACTTCCTCCTTACTTTTACTCTATTATACCATATCAGCTAAATACTCCTCTAAAGTTATGTTCTTGTCATAAATCTCTTTTGCAGCATCTTTTCCCACATATCTAATATGCCATGGTTCATAATTATATCCTGTAATATCTTCTTTCCCCTCTGGATAACGTAGTATAAATCCAAATTTATAAGCATTATTTGCTAACCATTGTGCTTCTGGACTTGTTTTATCAAAACATCTAGCTTCATTTGTCACGTCAATTGCTAGTCCACTTTGGTGCTCACTTTTTCCTGGTTTTGCCACATATTTATTAGCATAATCCACACCCTTCGAGTTTATTTCATCCTTAAGAACCCTGACTTGACTTCTGTAAGATCTATATGCTGAAGAACCTATAAGAATTATATTTTCTTTTTTGGCCCCTTGGAATAATTCCTCCAAAGCTTTTGCTGCTTTCTCTTCCATATATTTTGATTCGTCACTAGTACTACTTAAAAATTTAATATTTGGCTTAATCAGATTAGATGGTTTATAATCTAGACTCAATGGATTTTCTTTATTAACTAACATAAGATAAGAGCTATTAGCTGTTGTATTTTCTAAATTTTGATTTTTTATATAGCTATCTTTATGATTTGATAGTCCGATTAAAGGATTGCCCCCTCCTACAAATATAATAGTACCTAAAACAAGTATAATTCCTACAAATTTATTTTTTAATTTCATAAAATATCATCTCCTTTTCTATTACATAATAAAAAAGAAACATTAATAACTTTATAAGTAATTCTTAACTTTTGTTAATATTTACATTCATTTATAAAATTCATTTATCTTTTTTCATTATCTTAGGAGCATATTGTTATCAATTATTTAGTGCAAAAAAAGAATAATCTATATGATTATTCTTTTTTAATAAAATATTATATTTTTACCAATACCAGTGCGGTATTAACATTGCATCTGGCTTCCTCCCCCTTAATATATGTAGAGGATAACATCTACCAATTAATTTTTTCCCTGGTAAGTATTTTCTATTAAACATTATCGATGAGAAGAATACTTCCCTTCCTCCTGTCATCTCTAACGGCAACCTTATACCAAAATCATTTTCCATCATTTCTTCTAATAAATATGCTATCTTTTTTAATGATTTGTTCTCTTGTTTTGTTCCACCTAAATCATAAACTTCATCTGCAAGTCTTTCAAATTCTTCCATATTCTCTTCATAATATTCATCAAAAGTATATATTATATACCCTGGTAAATCTAAAAGTCCCCTCTTGAAAAGTTTATTGTTAGCTGCGACTATACATCCAAGAGCAAATTCTCCTTGTTCAAAGAATTCTTCTTGCATTTCATATATTTTTGATAATTCCCACTCTGGATCAAAAAATATTTTATTTGGTTTTATATAATCTTTCTTATTCATTTTCATCTTCATTTTCTCCCTCATTATAAATAGCCGCAAACATTCTTGCATATTTTTCAATATTAACTATAACTATACAAGTAACTATTCCAATTACTCCACAAATTAGAATGGATTGTTTCCATAGTAAGTAAACAATTGCAGCAGCAATTATTCCGCCTATTATTCCTAATTTACTATTTTGTTTAGATAAAGCTTTATCAACTAATAAGCACCCTAATATTGTTTCTATTTCATCATCTATCTCTTCTTTAGTTTTACAAATTTCTTCTTCATATTTATTTACATCTTCTATCTTTAAATATTTGTAATCTATCTTATCTAATAATTCCATAAATGCAGAACCTTCTTCAAGCATTTCTTGAAGCATTTTTACATTTACTTTTTTATTATTTATAATTTCAAATTCCACTACATAAACCTTATCTTCTGTTTTTATTCTATAGTAAGGATATTCTTCTATAAATCCTGCTTCAACAAGTTTCTTTCCTGCTTTATTTTTTATGTAATCTTCTAAGTCCTTATCTTTTGTTGAATTATTACTTTTAAAATTTTCACATGTATCTTTCATATAACAAGTAAAATCAGTATAAACTTCATATATAGGTTCTAAAGTATTCCAATAACATAAATAATCAATTAATTTCTTTTCCATTTCAGAATAAATGCTTCTGTCTTTAGATGTTTGTAATTTATTAAGACAATTTTTCATTATATTACATACTTTTTTTACATCTTTTATATTCCCGTAATCATTTTCTATTTGTATGGCTTTAGTTAAAAACTCTTCTTTTTCATATTTCCCATCGTATTGTATAAATAAGTCAAAAATTTTATGGTAATCAGGTCCATCCACAAAACTTTGACTTGAATCCAAAATAGCTATCCACATTGCCATAGGCAAAATATATTTTTCTCTCTCACTTAAAAAAACATCACCTAGTGTTGCATGTTTCATTAATAAATTATGAGCTATGTGATTACCTAGTTTAATTCTATAATCGCCCTTAATATACTTTTTCTTTATTTTTATATCGCTATAATCATAAAGGTCTAGTTGAAGATCTATGTCGTCACATTTATAAGTAAAGACTACTGATGCTTTATTATTTTCACCTATTGTTGCAACAATATATTTATCATCTAACTTATTAATTTTAACTGGACCACTTTCTATAGCCTCATAATTTTCTGATTCATAATACATTTTTTCTTCGCTTATTTTACTTAAATTTAATCTTATAATTCCATAGTCAGCTAAAGTAATAGTTATTACTTTACCATTATCTTCTTTAGTAAATACACTTACTGACTTTTTATAATAATTGGTCAAGTTATTTACTATTTCTATATACTTCTCCCTCATATATTGTCTCCTTTATTTAATGACATATATTTATAATAAATTAATACAAATAATAATTCTATACTATCAGTATATTTTATGAATTTTATATACTATTTTTATTTTTACACACAAAGAAGAACCACCAATAGTATTTCTCTTGATGGTTCTTCTTTTATCTATTTAACAAGCATTACAATAACTTCTATTATGATATTTATTATCCTTAGTCTTATCTTTTTTAGCTTCTATCAGCTCTCTTAATACTTGTTTATATTTAGTGTCATTTGTGACCCTTATATGACTTTCTATTAAATAAATATTATTAGTCTTAGGTCTCTTCTTTCTTATGCTATTATCAATAATTGTCTTGGACATTTCAAAACTTTGAATATGGGTATGACCATCTTCAAACTCTTTTTTTGTGTTATATACTATGTAGCCTTTTTTAACTTTTAAAATAATATACTCTTTTCTTTCATAGACCTTTTCTGCCCCTGCTGCCTTCTTAAATCTACCTAAATTTTTTTCATTACTACTTTCAACATCATTTCTAATAGAATTAATAACTTTAAGCATAACGACAACACTCCAATTATTTTAAATTTTGAAATATCTTAAGATAATTGTATATTAATCTTTTGCGAAATGTGTTACATTGAGGTTAAATAATATATTTTTTATGTTTAAATTTAAATATCCATATTATAGACTACTCAGGAATTTCCAATTTTATTCTTAATTTCTATTTTTCATTATAAATATTAAATGAAAAAAGAGAAGATATGATATCTTCCCTTTTTAAATATATTACTCTTCTTCTTTTAAATCTTCTTCCGCATGGCTATCTTCTAATTTAGCTAATAGCATAAAGTCTATTTCTCTAAAATCAACATTTACATTATCAACTTTAATTCTTACTGTATCTCCAATCTTGAATGTTTTGTGAGTTCTCTCACCTATAATTGTATATCTTTCTTGATCAAAAATATAATAATCATCTCTCATATTAGCTAGTCTTATAAGACCTTCAACAGTGTTTTCCAATTCAACAAACATACCAAAAGAAGTTACACTTGATACTACACCATCAAATTCTTGACCAACTTTGTCTGCCATATAGCATGCTTTGTAGAAGTCGTGTACATCTCTCTCAGCAAGCTCTGCTGCTCTTTCTCTTTCTGATGATTGAGTAGATGCATATTCAACTATATGAGCTAATTGCTCTTGTCTCTTATTATTTATTTTATTGTTTAATTGCTCTTTTATTATTCTATGAATTTGTAGGTCTGGATATCTTCTTATTGGAGAAGTAAAGTGACAGTAGTATTTTGCTGCCAATCCAAAGTGACCTATACATTGTGGTGAATATTTAGCCTGCTTCATAGAACGTAAAGCTATTGTACTTATTGATTCTTCTTCTTTTGTACCTTTTATTTTTTCTACTATTCCTTGTATTTCTTTCGGATGAACATTTTCCATATCACCTTTTATAGTATACCCAAATGTAGATATGAATTTTTTAAGATCTTCCATTTTTTCTGCTGATGGAGTCTCATGTATTCTATAAACAAAAGGTAGTTGTAGCCAATAGAAATGTTCTGCTACTGTTTCGTTAGCTACAAGCATAAACTCTTCTATCATTTTGTTTGATATTCTTCTCTCGTAGTGTTTTATATCTACTACTTCACCATTTCCATTTAGAATTATTTTAGCTTCTGGGAAGTCAAAATCTATAGCTCCTCTTCTTTGTCTTCTCTTCATTAAAATTCTAGCTAATTTCTCAGCCTTTATGAAATCATCAACTTGAGCAGCGAAAGTTTTCTTTAACTTCTCATCGTCTTTTTCTAATATGTCAGATACTTCTGTATAAGTCATTCTAGCTTTTGAATTTATTACAGTTTCAGCTATATCAGAGTTAACAACCTTACCTTCTGAATCAATTTCCATAAAGCAAGATAAAGTTAACTTATCTTCAAATGGATTTAGTGAACAAACACCGTTTGATAATTGTTTTGGTAACATTGGGATTACTTTATCTACTAAATAAACAGAAGTGGCTCTTTTTAAAGCTTCTTTATCTAATTTATTCTTTTCTTTTACATAGTGAGTAACATCGGCGATATGTACCCCAAGTTTATAATTACCATTTGGCAATTCTTCTATTGAAATGGCATCGTCTAAGTCCTTTGCATCTTCACCATCTATTGTGAAAATATTAAGGTCTCTTAAATCAAGTCTTCTTGCTATTTCATCTGATAAATCTTGTTCTGCCACATAATTTGCTTCGTCTATGACTTTTTTAGGAAATTCTTCTGGAAGTCCATGAGCTCTAATTATTGAGTCAATTTCTACTCCTCTTTCACCTTTTTTACCAAGTACTTCTATTATTTTACCTTCTGGTTTTCTGTTTTCTTGTGGCCAAACTGTAATTTCACAAACTACTTTGTCATCATTTTTAGCCCCAGAGAAAAATCTCTTTGGTATAAATATATCTTGGTTAAATTTTTTGTCATCAGGCACAACAAAACCAAAGCTCTTGTTTTCTTGGAATAAACCAACAACCCTAGTTACTTCTCTTTTTATTATTTTTATAACTTTACCTTCTGCTCTTCTGTCTTCTGTAGCAGGTGTTACGATTTCTGCCATAACTCTGTCGTTATGAAGAGCCCCATTTATATCATCCTTTGGTATAAATAAGTCTTGTGTATACTCTTCATCAGATTCAACGAATCCGTAACCTTTTCTATGAGATACAAATTTACCAACAAATAGTCCCATAGTATTTGGAGTCATTATTCTCCCTTTTTTAGTTCTTACTATATATCCATCTTCTTCTAATTCGTCTAAAAAATTACAAAACATTGGCATTTCTGCTGGGTGTATATTAAAGATTAGTGCTAATTCTTCCTTTTTAAGAGGATTGTAGTGCTTATCATTAATTAGACCTAACAATGATGTTCTTATTTCTTCTGTCATATAATACCTCCTATTATTATTCTTATTATTATATCCTTATTCATTAACTTTTTATTTATTATTTCCCAATTTAACCTAACATGCTCTTTAAATTTAAAATAACTTATAAATAATTCCTATTCCTAATTTTAACTAATATTTTCTATTTTGTCTAATTAATGTATATTTGCTTTTTATTATTAGTTTCTTTATACTGTTATTATGTTTAAAGAGGAGGAATATTATGGACAATTTAATTTTATCTTTCAATGTAGTAAGCCCATTATGTTTAACTATGGGTCTAGGATATTTTCTTAAATATTTAAAAATGTTTGATGAGAATTCCTTAAATATTATGAATAACGTAGCTTTTAAAGTATTCTTACCCCTACTATTATTCTATAATGTTTACAATACAAATATGGGTAATATCATAGATTTTAAACTTATGATGTTTGTTTTTATATGTATATTAGTTTTATTTGGGTTTCTATTTTTCTTTATTCCCATTATTGAAAAAGATAATTCAAAAAGGGGCGTAATGATTCAGGGAGTTTTTCGTAGTAACTTTGTTTTATTTGGAATTCCAGTTGCCACTTCCATACTTGGAGAAGGTAATATAGGGTCCATAGCTTTACTTATAGGTGTAGTTGTTCCCACGTATAATTTACTGGCTGTTATCTGCCTTGAAACTTTTAGAGGTGGTAAAATAAACATTGCAAATATGATTAAAGGTGTAATAACTAATCCACTTATTATAGCTGGGGTTATTGGAATAATATTTTTTACATTAAAAATAAAACTTCCAACATTCCTAGAAACAACTGTAAAGGATATCTCAAAAATAGCAACACCTTTATCTTTAATATTACTAGGCGCTTCGTTCTCTTTTTCTGATGTGAAAAAATATATAAAGGAAACTTCTATAGTTACGATTTCAAGACTTATAATTGTTCCTTTAATATTTGTTACACTAGGATATTATGTGGGATATAGACATGCTGATCTTTTAGGAATTATGATTATATTTGCAGCACCTGCTGCTGTATCTAGTTTCCAAATGGCAAAGCAAATGGATGGTGACGCTGACTTAGCTGGACAGATTGTAGTCTTTACGTCTGCATTTTCCATAGTAACAGTATTTTTCTGGATATTTACATTGAAACAATTCGCTTTAATTTAAATAAAAAAGCCAAACTCCTTTTAAGAATTTAAAGGTGCTTGGCTTTTTATTATGTATCTAATATCTATCTTAAAATGCAATGAGCTATAAGTCTATCAAATTCCCTTACGTCAATTCCTTTTCTTAGAGAAATTTTAATATTACCTGCCCTAGTCCAAAGTTCTACTTCTGCACTTAAATCAAACAATAATCCTGTACTTTCTGTTGACCACATATTTATTGATGAATATGGTATAGAATAAATCTCTACCTTTTTCCCCGTTAAACCTTGAACATCTCTTATTATCATTCTTTTATCTGTAAAAGTCGCACTATCTCTAAGTGTCCTATATGCTGCAACTGCCACTTCCCCTGGTGCCAATAAATCTACTATATCTTCTGGTATTTTACATTTAGCTATAAATACCCATTCAAATATACTTTCTATTTCATCCATAGTTTTCTCCCCTTTATTTTTCATGTTTATTTATATTATAACAAAAGAAGATGATTATACTTTCATATAATCATCTTCTTAATTTAAAAATTAAATTTAACCTTTAACTTTTTGAATATTAAACTTGGCCATTTATTTAATATTATTTGTTTGCTACTAATAATGCTATTGCATTTATGAAAAATAGTACTGATACTATTTTAGTTGATTTTAAAAGAAATGCTTGTTTTCCTTTTGGTTTGAAGTAAGCTTGTGAACCTTCTTCTGAACCACTAAAATCTGACTTAAAGTTATCTTTACCTTCTTGTGGCATAATTACTAACATTAAGAATACGGCTAAAACAAGTTGTACTCCCATTAATACATTATTCAACATAGGCAACCTCCTATTTATGATATTAATAAATATTCAACCTTTAGTTTATCATAATATTGTGTATTTTACAACGAATTGACTTATCTTTTCTCTACAAGTTAAGGTATAACTCAATACTTTTTTACAGGTATTTTAAATATTCTTCATATCCTTCTTCTATCATTTTTTCTTTTGGGACGAATCTTAATGATGCAGAGTTAATGCAAAATCTAAGCCCACCCATTTCTTTTGGACCATCATCAAAAACATGACCCATATGAGCTCCACTTTTACTTCCCTTTACTTCTATTCTTTCCATGTTGTGAGAATAATCTTCATAAAAATCTAATATTCCTCTTCCCAATGGTTTTGAAAAACTCGGCCATCCACATCCTGAATCAAACTTATCCTTAGAAGTAAATAAAGGCTCTCCACTTACTATGTCCACATAAATACCTTCTTCAAAATTATTGTAATATTCATTACTAAAAGGCGGTTCTGTAGCAGAGTTTTGCGTTACTTCATACTGAAGCGGTGTAAGATTTTTCTTTGCCCATATTTTCTTCACATGTTTTGCTCTTCCTGAACCTTTATAATATCTATTATAATGTTCTGGATTTTTCTTGTAATAGTACTGATGATAATCTTCTGCTGGATAAAAAGTTTCTGCTTTTCTAATTTCTGTTGCTATTGGTTTGTCGTATAATCCACTCTCTGACAATTCCTCTTTTGATTTTTCTGCTTCTTCTCTTTGAGTTTCATCATGATAGAAAATTGATGTTTTGTAATGATGTCCTAAATCAGCAAATTGCCCTCCTACTTGAGTAGGATCTATAACACTCCAATATATATCAAGTAATTCTTTGTAACTTATAATTTCATCATCAAATGTAATTTGTATAGCTTCAATATGTCCTGTTAAATCAGTGCATACTTCTTCATAAGTAGGATTTTCTGTATATCCACCAGTATAGCCTGAAATTACAGACTCCACACCTTCATATTCATCAAAAGGTTTTACCATACACCAAAAACATCCACCTGCAAATGTTGCTAACTTCTTCATCTAAATGCCCCTTTCTTTTTTACCTTTATTATTTTTATTCCCCAAATAGTTTTCCATAATCTATAAACTTTAATTTATAAATTAATCTAAAATAATTTATCATTATTTTACTTCATACTTTTGCATCTGAAATTATTGAGTAGATATCAAGACTCAGAATGCTATTAAATTGTAAATTTTAAATATTTCTAATTAATTATTTTAAAATATATTTGCATATTTTTAATTCTCTTGACAAATATAAAAATAAAAGTTTTAAGGAGATATCTAATGAAGGCGATTGTATATGAAGGAATGAAGAATGTAAAAGTTAGTAATGTAGATGATCCTAAAATCCAAAAAGAGGATGATATTATAGTAAAGGTAACCTCAACAGCAATATGTGGCTCTGATTTACATCTTATTCATGGTATGGTTCCTAATCTACCTCATGGATTTATTTTAGGACATGAAACTATGGGTATTGTTGAAGAGGCCGGAAAAGGAGTTAATAACCTTAAGAAAGGTGATAGAGTAATTGTACCTTTCCCTGTTGCTTGTGGTCATTGTTGGTACTGTAATCATGATTTGTACTCTCAATGCGATAATTCAAATGATTATGGTGATGGCGGAGGATTATTAGGATATAGTAATACTTTTGGTGGTTATGATGGTGGTCAAGCTGAATATTTGCGTGTTCCTTATGCTAATGTAGGACCCTTAGTAGTTCCTAATGATTTAGCTGATGAACAAGTATTATTCCTTACTGACATTCTACCTACATCTTACTGGGGTGTTGATATTGCAGGTGTAAAGCCTGGGGATACAGTAGTTGTTCTTGGCTGCGGTCCTGTTGGACTTTTAACTATAAAATGGGCATTGTTTAAAGGTGCCGAAAGAGTCATAGCTGTAGATGGCGTGAAATACAGACTCGAACATGCTAAGAAATACGGTGTAGAAGTAGTCGATTTAGAAGAACATGATGATACTGGTGAATATATAAAAGAAATCACTAAAGGTGGAGCTGATCAAGTTATAGATTGTGTTGGTATGGATGGACGTATGACAAAATTAGAAAGAGTTGAAACACTGTTAAAGTTACAAGGTGGTTCTAAATCTGCCATAGAAATATCTTCTAAAGCAGTTCGAAAAGGTGGAACTGTAGTGATGGTTGGTGTTTATGGAGCAAGATACAATATGTTCCCTCTTGGAGACTTCTTCTCAAAAAATATTACATTAAAGATGGGTCAATGTCCTGCACAAGCGTATACTAAACCACTATTAAAATTAATTGAGAAGGGTAAATTTGACGCAACAGATATTATTACTCATAAATTATCATTAGAACAAGGTAAACATGCATACGAAATTTTTGATAAGAAACAAGATGAGTGTATAAAGGTTATATTAAAGCCAAATTAAATTCTATTATATATACTTAAAAATTCTATTTTATGTATCTTGAAATGATCTAATCTAAGGCTTATTCAAAATGAAAAACTATTACAATATTTTTATAAATAAAAAAGTCCTAATTAATAGTACAATAATACTTTAATAATTAGGACTTTTATTTTAATAATTCAATCTATTAAATATTTGTTTTTTATTATTTTTAATTAAACTGTTTCTACTTTTATTAAATTAGTAGTTTCACTTCCACCTGCAGTTATAACAACTACATCATTTTCATTTACATAGTTAGCAGCCTTAGCAGCTTCTATAGAGTTTATTATAACTTGGTCTGTGTTTGTTGATTTTTCTCTCATAACTGGAAGTACACCCCAAGTTAAAGATAATTGTCTTCTAACACTTTCATGGCTTGTAGTTGCAACTATTGGACAATCTGGTCTGAATTTAGATACCATTCTTGCAGTATGTCCTGATGCAGTTGAACTAAGTATTGCTCTAGCTTCTAAATCCATAGCTGTTGTGCAAGTAGCATAACTTATAGCATCTGTAACATTTTTAGATTTATTTATCTTGTCTCTTTTATTTCTCATTGTTTCTTCTGCTCTTTTAGCTATTGTAGCCATAGTTTTTACTGCTTCTACTGGATATTTTCCTGCAGCAGTTTCTCCTGATAGCATTATTGCATCTGTTCCATCATATATAGCATTTGCAACGTCTGTAACTTCTGCCCTAGTTGGTCTTGGGTTTCTCATCATAGAATCAAGCATTTGAGTAGCAGTTATAACTGGTTTTCCAGCTTCATTACATTTTCTTATCATTAATTTTTGAACAACTGGTATTTCTTCTGTTGGTATTTCAACTCCAAGGTCTCCCCTTGCTACCATTATTCCATCAGATACTTCTATTATTTCATCTAAATTATCTACACCTTCTTGGTTTTCTATTTTAGATATTATTTTTATATGATCAACATTATTTGCTTCTAATATTTCTCTTATAGCTAAAACATCAGATACTTTTCTTACGAAAGATGCTGCTATGAAATCTATTCCTTGTTCTATACCGAACTCTATATCACTTCTATCTTTTTCAGTTATAGCTGGAAGATTTACTTTAACTCCTGGTACGTTAACACCTTTGTGGTTTTTAACTATCCCTGAGTTTTGAACTTCACAAACTATATCATCGTTATTTATTTCTTTAACAGTAAGTCCTACTAAACCATCATCTATTAATATAGTGTCTCCTGGTTTAACATCATTTGCTAAACCTTTGTAGCTTACTGTACACATTTCTTTATTTCCCATAACATCTTTCATTGTTATTGTGAAAGTTTGTCCTTCTTCTAAAAGAACTTCTGGTGCATCAAATTGTCCTGTTCTTATTTCTGGTCCTTTAGTATCTAAAAGTATAGCAGTAGGTTGACCTAATTCTTCTCTTAATTTTTTAACTAAGTCCATTCTTCCTTTATGCTCTTCATGAGATCCATGTGAAAAGTTCATTCTGCATACATTTAATCCACTTTTCATAAGTTCTCTTAATACTTCTTCTTTCTCACTAGCCGGTCCTAACGTACATACAATTTTAGTTCTTTTTATGTTGTTTATCATGATTGACTCTCCCTCTTATATTTAGTACACACTTTTTATGCATTATAGTGTATAATAAATAGTGTTGTTTATTTTATTATGTTACATTAAAATTTACTTCAAACATATATCTAGAAATACCCTTATTGGCAGTAGGGGTATTTTATATTTAAAAAAATCCTAGTCAGTAGTCCAACAATTATACTACAATGACTAGGATTTTTTATATTAAAGTATTAGTAATTAAACTTTATTTTAAAACTATTTCTTTAAGTTGTAGAAAGAGTTTAATCCACAGTATCTAGCACAATCTCCAACCATTTCTTCTATTCTTAATAATTGGTTGTATTTAGCAACTCTATCTGTTCTTGATGGAGCACCAGTTTTTATTTGACCTGCATTTACAGCTACAGCTAAGTCAGCTATAGTAGTATCTTCAGTTTCTCCAGATCTGTGAGATATTACTGCAGTGTATCCAGCTCTTTTAGCCATTTCTATAGCATCTAAAGTTTCAGTTATTGTTCCTATTTGGTTAACTTTTATTAATATAGAGTTAGCAACGCCAGCTTCTATACCTCTTTCAAGTCTTTCAGTGTTAGTAACGAATAAGTCGTCTCCTACTAATTGTAATTTGTTTCCTAATCTTTCAGTAAGAACTTTCCATCCATCCCAATCTTCTTCATCAAGACCGTCTTCTATAGTTATTATTGGGAAGTTGTTAGCCCAATCTTCGTATAATTCAACCATTTGTTCAGCTGTTAATTCTTTTCCTTCTCCAGCTAAAACATATTTTTTAGTTTCTTTGTTGTACATTTCTGTAGCAGCAACGTCTAATCCTAACATAACGTCTTTTCCTGGCTCGTATCCAGCTTTAGCTATAGCATCAACTATTAATTCTAATGCTTCTCTGTTTGATCCTAAGTTTGGAGCGAATCCACCTTCGTCACCTACACCACAAGCAAGACCTTTTTCTCCAAGAACTTTCTTTAATGAGTGGAATACTTCTGCACCCATTCTTAAACCTTCTTTGAATGAAGGAGCTCCAACTGGTAATATCATGAACTCTTGAACGTCTACGTTATTATCAGCATGCTCTCCACCGTTTAATATGTTCATCATTGGAACTGGTAATTGCTTAGCGTTTACTCCACCTATATATTGGAATAATGGTAATCCTAATTCTTCAGCAGATGCTCTAGCAACAGCCATAGAAACTCCTAGTATAGCATTAGCTCCTAATTTACCTTTGTTATGAGTTCCATCTAATTCTATTAATAATGCATCTATCCCTGGTTGATCAGTAGATTCCATTCCTTCTAATTCTTCAGCTATTATGTTGTTTACGTTGTCAACAGCAGTTTGAGTTCCTTTTCCTAAGTATCTTCCTTTGTCACCATCTCTTAATTCAACAGCTTCGAAAGCTCCTGTTGATGCTCCAGATGGAACTATTGCTCTACCTTCTGCTCCTGATTCTAAAACTACTTCAACCTCTACAGTTGGGTTTCCTCTTGAGTCTAGGACTTCTCTTGCGTATACTGATTCTATTACTGACATTGTATTTCTCCCTTCAATTTGAAAAATTTATTTGCTAACTTATAATTTCAAATTTAAAATGTGTAATTTAAAACTTATTATACTTATTGATGGGTAAGCTCATAAATTTATTCATTATTCTTTTTAAATTTTTATTATAAATATAATTCTTTTCCTAAATTAGCAACCTTTTTATAATTTTTATTTAGTAATTTTAATAAATTAATTTTAATCCACTATATTACAATATTTATTTATAAATTTTCATTGTTTATTTAAATGAAAATTATTTGCTTATTAATGAGTGTCCAGTCATTTCTTCTGGCTTATCTAAATTCATCATATCAAGTATAGTTGGAGCTAAATCTGATAATCTTCCACCACTTAATAATTTAGCATTTTTATATTCTTCTCCTGTTAATATAACTGGAACAGGGTTAGTTGAGTGTGCTGTTATAACTTTTTTAGTTTCTTCATCTATCATAACTTCAGCATTACCATGGTCTGCTGTTATTATAGCGCTACCACCTACTGAGTTTAACTTGTCTACTAATTTACCAACACAATCATCAACTGCTTCTACAGCTTTAACTGCTGCTTCCATAACTCCTGTATGACCAACCATATCAGGATTAGCGAAGTTAACTACGATAAAGTCGTATTTATCTTCATCTATTTTTGCCATAACTTTTTCAACTAGTTCTGGTGCAGACATTTCTGGTTGTAAATCATAAGTTGCAACCTTTGGAGAAGGTATTAATAATCTATCTTCACCTTCATTTGGTTCTTCCACACCACCGTTGAAGAAGAATGTAACGTGAGCATATTTTTCTGTTTCAGCAGCTCTAAGTTGAGTCTTTCCATTTTTAGCTAAGTATTCACCTAAAGTATTAGTTAAAGATGCTGGTTTAAATGCTATATGCACGTTTGGTATAGTTATATCGTATTCTGTTAAGCATACGAAGACACATTTTATTGGAGATTTTTCGAATCCACTAAATTCATCACTTACGATAGCTCTAGTTATTTCCCTAGCTCTATCTGGTCTGAAGTTGAAGAATACAACTGAATCTCCATCATTTATTTTTCCAACTGGTGCACTATCTTTAGTTATTACAGTTGGTAATATAAATTCATCGTTATTTCCTGATTTATAAGATTTTTCTACAGCTTCACTTGCAGAAGAAGCAGTTTCCCCTTCTCCTAAAACCATAGCATTGTATGCTTTTTCAACTCTTTCCCATCTTTTGTCTCTGTCCATTGCGTAGTATCTACCATTTACAGTAGCAAACTCTCCGCATCCTATCTCTTCCATGTAATCTTCTATTTCTCTTACATAGTGGATAGCACTTTGAGGGTCTGTATCTCTACCATCAGTAAATGCATGAACATAAACTTTTTGTACACCTTGTTCTTTAGCCATTTTTAATAAGGCTTTAAGGTGATCTATATGTGAATGTACTCCACCATCAGATAATAATCCCATGATGTGTAATGCTTTTTCCTTACCATTTTCCATAGCTTGGCATAATACTTCGTTTGTGAAGAAATCGCCATCTTCTATTGATTTTGTTATTCTAGTTAAATCTTGATATACTATTCTTCCTGCACCTATGTTAGTATGCCCAACTTCTGAGTTACCCATTTGTCCATTTGGAAGTCCAACATCAAGACCACTAGCATTTATTAATGTGTTTGGATATTCGTCTACAAATCTTCTTATATTAGGAATATTTGCTTTAGCTATTGCACTACCTTCCTTTTTAGTTGTATGACCAAATCCATCCATGATGATTAAAGCTACTGGTTTTTTCATTAACTATTTCACTCCTTGATAATTTACAAGTGCTATATAATCAGCTGGTTGTAAAGAAGCTCCACCAACTAATGCACCATCTATATCGCTTTGTCCCATTATTTCTACAACATTGCCTGGTTTAACACTTCCACCATATTGTATTCTAACTTCATTAGCTAATTCTCCATATAAAGAAGCTATTACTTCTCTTATGTAAGCTATAACATCGTTAGCCTGCTCAGCAGTAGCAGTTTTTCCAGTTCCTATTGCCCAAATTGGTTCGTAAGCTATAACAACTTTAGCTAAATCTTCTGCTTTAACATTAGCAAGACCTGCAACAACTTGAGTTTTAACAACATCTTTAGTTTTGTCAGTTTCTCTTTCTTCTAATGTTTCACCGCAGCAAAGTATTGGATCTATTCCAACTTCTAAAGCTTTTAATACTTTTTTGTTGCAAGTTTCATCAGTTTCGTTGAAGTATTCTCTTCTTTCTGAATGTCCTATTACAACATAATCTACATCTATTTCTTTAAGCATTGCTGGAGATACTTCTCCTGTGAATGCTCCATTATCTGCAAAGTGCATATTTTGAGCACCAACTTTTACATTAGTACCTTTTGTTGCTTCTTTTAAATCTTTTAATATAGTGAAAGGTGCACATATTACAGCATCTACGCTTTCATCATTTAATTTTCCTTTTATATCATTAACAAATTCAACAGCTTCTGCTATTGTTTTATTCATTTTCCAGTTTCCTGCAATAATAGGTTTTCTCATGGTTATTCCTCCACTTTTAATATTATTTGTTATCTAAAGCAACTATTCCTGGTAATTCTTTTCCTTCTAAGAACTCTAATGATGCTCCACCACCAGTAGAAACGTGAGTCATTTTGTCTCCGAATCCTAATTGGTTAACAGCAGCAGCACTATCTCCACCACCGATTACAGTAGTAGCATCTTCTAAATTAGCCATAGCTTTAGCTATTGCTAATGTACCTTGAGCAAAAGCTTCAAATTCGAATACACCCATTGGTCCATTCCATACTATTGTTTTAGAGTTTTTTACAACTTCCACGAATTTAGCTTCAGATTTAGGTCCTATATCAAGTCCCATGTGACCTGCAGGTATGTTTTGATCTTCTGTTACAACAACTTCTGCATCTGCAGCAAACTTAGCAGCAGCTCTTGAATCAACTGGTAATAAGAAGTTAACACCTTTTTCTTTAGCTTTTTCTAACATTTCTTTTGCGTAATCTACTTTATCATCTTCACATAAAGATGTTCCTATTTCATATCCTTGAGCTTTTAAGAATGTGTAAGCCATTCCTCCACCGATTATTATGTTATCAACTTTTTCTAATAATTGGTTTATAACTGCTATTTTATCAGATACTTTTGATCCTCCAAGTATAGCTGTGAAAGGTCTTACTGGATTAGCTACTGCTTCTCCTAAGAATTTTAATTCTTTTTGTATTAAGTATCCACAAGCTCTTTCTTCTAAGAATTCTCCAGCACCTACTGTTGAACAGTGAGCTCTATGAGCAGTACCGAAAGCATCATTTACAAATATTTCTGCTAATGAAGCTAATTCTTTAGAGAAGTTTTCTTCGTTTTTAGTTTCTTCTTTTCTATATCTAGTGTTTTGTAGTAATACTACATCACCGTTTTCCATTTTTTCTACAGCCGCTCTTGCATTTTCCCCAACAACATTATCATCTGCAGCAAATACAACTTCTTTACCTAACATTTCAGATAATCTAGCAGCAACTGGTGCTAAAGATAATTCTGGTTTAGGTTCTCCTTTTGGTTTACCCATATGTGAGCAAAGTATAACTTTAGCTCCATTTTCTATTAAGTATTTTATAGTTGGAAGTGCTCCATTTAATCTATTTTCATCAGTTATTTTTCCGTCTTGTAGTGGAACATTGAAATCACATCTTACTAATACTTTTTTACCGTTTACGTTTATATCTTCGATTGTTTTTTTGTTTAACATTGACATATTACAATCTCCTTTCAGCTTAATTACTCCGTCTCTATTATATATCTTTTTATACATTTTTGTATACATTATATATGTAATTTTACATATATTAAGTTACACTATTCCCTATATAGCGTACCATTTTTATTTTCAAGTTAAAATTTGATTTGGTATGATTGATGATATATTGATCATATATCTCAAATAGATTTTTACTAAAAAAGCCCGGAGCCCGTAGCATAAAACTACAAACCCGGACTTTGTATCACATACTATTTAGCTAATTTAGCAAAGTATCCTAATGTTCTTATTAATTGAGAAGTGTAAGACATTTCGTTGTCATACCAAGAAACAGTCTTAACTAATTGTTTTCCGTCTACTTCCATAACTCTTGTTTGAGTTGCATCGAATAATGAACCGTAGCTTATTCCTATTATGTCAGAAGATACTAAGTATTCTTCAGTGTATCCGAATGATTCGTTAGCAGCTTCTTTCATAGCAGCGTTTACTTCTTCAACTGTTACGTTTTCTTTTAATGTACAAACTAATTCAGTTAATGAACCAGTTACAACTGGAACTCTTTGAGCAGCTCCATCTAATTTACCTTTTAATTCAGGTATAACTAATCCTATAGCTTTTGCAGCTCCTGTAGTGTTAGGAACTATGTTAGCAGCAGCAGCTCTAGCTCTTCTTAAGTCACCTTTTGCGTGAGGACCATCTAAAGTATTTTGGTCATTAGTGTAAGCATGTATAGTAGTCATAAGACCTTTTTCTACACCGAATTTATCATTTAATACTTTAGCCATTGGTGCTAAACAGTTAGTTGTACAAGAAGCTCCTGATATAACTGTTTCTGATCCATCTAATATATCTTGGTTTACATTGTAAACTACAGTTTTAACATCTCCACTTGCTGGTGCAGATATAACTACTTTTTTAGCTCCTGCTTCTAAGTGAAGTCCAGCTTTTTCTTGAGAAGTGAAGAATCCAGTACATTCTAATACTATATCAACTCCAAGTTCTGCCCATGGTAAGTCAGCTGGGTTTCTTTCAGCTGTTACTTTTATTCTATGTCCATTTACTACGAAAGCTCCATCTTCAACAACTATTTCACCGTTGAATCTTCCTTGAGCTGAATCGTATTTGAATAAATGAGCTAATGTTTTAGCGTCAGTTAAGTCGTTTATTGCAACAACTTCAAACTCTTCAGTTTGCTCCATTAATTTTCTTAATGCTAATCTACCTATTCTACCAAATCCATTGATTGCTACTTTAACCATTTTGATTTCCTCCTGGCCTTTTATTCTTTTTATTTTTTACTAGCTTGGCTAGCTATTTACAGTAAGTTCAAGAATTCTTCTTGCACTATCTTCATCTGTAACAAGAACTAAATTCTTGTTTAGTTTGGAAATTGGAATAAAAGCTTCAGCTTTTTTTCTCCCCGCAAATACAGCTATGGCTTCTCTTTTATTTTTGAAAGATTCCATATCAATCCCCACTGTATTTAACTTGTAAACAATTTCCCCTTTTTTATTAAAGTAATGTCCAAAGGCTTCACCTACAGCTTCTTTGTCCATTATCTCTTTTGCTTTTTCATCTGATAATTTTCTTCTTTTTACCATTTCATCAGCTCTACCAATACTAAATACTAGCACATTAGAATTTTGTATTAATTCTAGTGTTTTCTTTATTTCTGGTTCTTGTGTAAGGGTTTTTATTGATGCCTCACAAAGCTCATCTGGTATGTTTAATAATTTATAATTTGAATTTATATTCTTACTAACTTCTGCTACTACATTGTTTGATTGTGTCTCAATATCAATACCAAGACTACCTCTTGCTGGAACTACTATTGTAGAGCTAAATTTCTTATCACTTTTAATTGACTTAGCAAATTCAAGCATTGTACTCCCACCAGTAATGGAAACTATATCCTCATCCTTAAGTACACTTAAAAAATATTTTGAAGCTTGTTTTCCAACATCTTTTAGTAAACTATTATTTTGTTCATAGCTACCTGGTATTAGTAAGACCTTTTTTATTCCTAAAACTTCTCTAAGCTCTTCTTGAAGAGAATTAAGTCCTATTACATCATTCATGCTATCTTTCAGAGCGTTTAGTATTTCTTTACCTTCTTCTGTAATAGTCATTCCTTTTAGATTCACATCAATAAGACCTTGATTTTTTAAAAGCTCTGTTTCTGATCTTATTATTCTCTCTCCACTTTGAAGATTTGCTGCTAAAGCACGTCTTCCAATTGGTTCACTTAAAGAAATCTCTCTTAAGATCAAATATCTCTTTTTCATAATGTCAATAATTTCAGGAACTAACTTTTGCTGAATTTTTAATAAACTTTTCATTATTACATCCTCTTGATTTAATAACCGGGACTCTTTCAGTCCCTTGTATTCATTTTATGTCCCACAAGATAATTTTATTGTACTCTAACGAAAACCATTTTTCAAGTAATTTTTTATATTTTTTAAAGTAAATTTATTTTAACTTTTGACAAAAAAAATGCCCTTAATATCTATATTTTATTTTATCCTGTAAAAAGCATTTTATCCTTTTTTGCAAAGATGAGTATTTTACTGTTTTACAATTTTTTTATTATATTTAAGTTTTTTTATTAACAATCATATTTTGTTAAAAGGAAATAAAATAAACCTATAAATTTTTTTATTTTATTATAAAAATTTATAGGCTTTTACTATTTATTTTCTATTATATTTTACAAAATTCCCCTTAATCTATCCTTTTAATACAATAATCAGATGCTACTCGCATTTTCTATTTACAAATCTCTAGATTAATATATATGACATGCCACACTAGTTCCATTGTCTAAAGTCTTCCATTCTGGACTTTCCTTTACACAACGTTCTGTTTTATATGGACATCTAGTATGAAACCTACATCCTCTTGGTAAATCAACAGCACTTGGCATACTTCCTTTTAGCTCAATTCTCTCTTTTACTTCACCTGAATGTTGAATTGGCACTGATGAAATCAATGCCTTTGTATATGGATGTTTTGGATTGTTATACACTTCAGCAGCTTTTCCCTTTTCCACAATCTGTCCTAAATACATAACAGCTATTTCATCACAAAATGATTTAACTACACTAAAATTATGAGATATAAATAAATATGTCAAACCAAACCTATCTTTTAAGTCTAGCATTAAATTTAAAATTTGAGATTGTATAGACACGTCTAATGCTGCCGTTGGCTCATCACATACTATAAATTTAGGATTCATAGCCAACGCCCTTGCAATACCTATTCTTTGTCTTTGACCTCCACTAAATTCATGTGGATATCTAAATATACTTGTCTCATCTAATCCACATAACTCTAGCATTTCTTTTGTTTTTTCTTCAATCTTATCTTTGGGAACTATTTTATGCTTTTTAATTCCTTCAGATACTATTTGTCCTACACTTTTTCTTGGATCCAAACTTGCATAAGGATCTTGAAAAATTATTTGTATATCACTTCTTAATTTAGTCATTTCGTTATTTGATATTTTTATGTTATTTTCCACATCAAAAATGACATTATCTTTGAATGATACTTTTCCACCTGTTGGATGTGTTAACCCTAAAATAGTTTTTCCTATTGTTGATTTTCCACAACCTGATTCACCTACTAGCCCTAGTATTGTATTCTCTTTTATAGAAAAACTAACTCCATCAACAGATTTAACATATTGTTTTTCTCTTTTAAAAGATTTCCTTCTAATTGGGTAATATTTTTTGAGATTTGAAACTTCAAATATGATTCTATCCCCTTTATTCATCATTATTTTTCGTCTCCTTTCTCACAGTTAAAACAACGTACCCTATGGCCTTCATTTAAATTTACCATTGGTGGTTGTGAATTTTCACATTTCGATATTCTTTTTTTACATCTTTTATAATAAGCACAACCTTTTATATCTTCATATAGATTAGGAACATTTCCTTCTATAGATTGGAATCGTCCATTGAAATTTTCAGGCATAGCTCCTAACAAATCTTTTGAATATGGATGTTTTGCATTATCGAAAAATTCTTTAACACTACACTCTTCCACAACTTTACCATAATACATTACAACTACTCTTTGCGCCATTTCTGCTATTATTCCTAAATCATGGGTAATTAACATTATTCCGCTATTACTTTCTTCCTTAACCTGCTTTAAAAGCCCTATAATCTCAGCTTGCGTTGTTACATCCAATGCAGTCGTTGGTTCGTCAGCTATTATAAGTGAAGGATTGCAAATCATTGCCATAGCAATCATTATTCTTTGTTTTAATCCACCACTTAATTCAAATGGATACTTATTTAAAACAGCCTTAGGATCTGGTATATTTAATTTGTTTAAAAGATCTATTAGTTCACCTTTACAATTATTTTTCTTATCCGGTCTATGAATTTTGTATACTTCTCTCAATTGTTTATAAATTGTTACTACTGGATTAAGAGATGTCATAGGTTCTTGGAATATCATTGAAATTTTATCCCCTCTTACCTTACACATTTCTTTTTCAGTTATATCTATAAGATTTTTCCCCTCAAATAATATCTTACCTGATTCAACTTTTCCACTTTCGCTATTTATAAGCCCCATAATAGCCAAAGAGGTAACACTTTTTCCGCTTCCTGATTCCCCTACAATACCCAATACTTCACCAGAATTCACACTTAACTCTACCCCTTTTACTGCTTCAACCTTTCCCATTACTGTATGAAAGGAAACTTTAAGATCTTTTACTTCTAACATACTCATTACTATTTCCTCCTACAGACGAGTTTTCGGATCTAGAGCATCGCGAAGCCCATCTCCAACAAAGTTTATTGATAATACCATTAAAATAATTAAGCTACCTGCTGGTATCCAAAGCCACCACTCTCTTTGTAACGTTCCTATATTTTGTGCAGCAATTAACATATTCCCCCAACTTGGTTGTGGTAATTTAACCCCTATTCCTAAGAAACTTAATGAGGCTTCTGTTAAAATCCCATTTGCTATTGCTAATGTTGATGCAACTAATATGGGTGACATTATATTAGGAAGTATGTGACTCTTTATTATTTCAAAAGAAGATAACCCCATGGCTTTAGCTGCCATAATATAATCATTCTCTTTTAACGATAAAATCTCTGCCCTTACTATTCTTGCTATATTAGGCCACATTAAAAAACCAATTATTATAATCAGATTCTTAACCCCTGGACCTACTACTGCTGCAACTGATATTGCAATAACAAAGAATGGGAAACACATTATTACATCAATTATTCTCATAATTATTTTCTCAGCTATTCCCCCAAAATAACCTGCGATGGCTCCCATTATTACCCCTATAACTAATTGCAATGTCATTGATGCAACACCAACTACTATGGATACCCTACCTCCATAGATCAATCTCGTAAACACATCTCTTCCAAGTTCATCTGTTCCTAATATATGTTCACTATTTGGTGCCATTTTTATATTAAATAAATCTGTTTCACTAATTGTATAATCCGTAAGTAATGGTGCACATACTGAAAGTAACACTAGTATTAAAATTATAAATACACCTATTACCGCTAACTTGTTTTTCTTAAACTTACGAAAGGATATTTCTGTTAATGATACATATTTTTCTTCTTTTGCTTTTTCTTCTCTTTTTAAAGTATTTGCAACCATAATATCCTCCCTATTGACTTAATCTAATTCTTGGATCAGCTATTGCATATAAAATATCTGCTATTATATTTGCTACTACAATAACAACTGCTATAAGCATTGTTATACCCATTATCAACATATAATCTCTATTCATAATTGCGTTGTAATTTAATGTTCCTATTCCTGGCCATACAAACACCGTTTCAGTAATTAATGCACCTGAAACTAACGCTGGCAATTGCATACATAAAACTGTAATTATGGAAATCATAGAGTTTCTAAGACCATGAGTCCAAACTGCTTTATTTCTAGTAAGCCCTTTAGCTTGAGCGGTTCTCATATAATCTTGATTTAAAGAATCAAGCATAGAAGACCTTGTATATCTTAACAAGGTAGCAGTTTGAGTAAGTGATAGCACTATAACAGGCATAATCATATGCTTGATTATATCTATAACTCGCTCAAAACCTGTATATGATGCTGTTAAAGTTTCCATTCCTGACGATGGTAAAATAGCTAAATCATATCCAAGCCATTTTACTATCAGCAAACCAAATAAAAATGTTGGCATAGATATTCCTACAAATGAAAGAAAAGTAACTATATAATCTATCCATGTTTTAGATTTGGCTGCTGTAATAACTCCAACTACTATTGCCAATATTGAGCTTAATATAAATGAAACTATTGATATTAATAATGTATTTTTTAATGCTTCGATTATTATTGAAAATGCTGGTGCATTGTATTGAGTTGAATATCCAAAATCACCAACTATTGCTCTCCCTATCCATTTCAAATACTGAAGTGGAATTGGATCATAGTATCCTAAGGCCCTTAGTTTTTGTTCTACTACTTCTGGTGGAACATTAGGATCGATCATGTTTAAATATGGATTACCTGGTTGAAGATGAATCAGCGTAAACACTGTAACAGATACTCCAAATAATACAATCAGTGCAACCCCTAATCTTTTTGCTAAGAATTTTCCCATACTATCCTTGCTCTCCTTCATAAAAAAAGGTTGTTTGCAAGAAACAACCTTTTCTGATTTATATTATTTGATTACCCAATTATGAACATTGTAGAATTCATTAAATGTAGATGGTTTATATCCTTCTAATTTACTGTTATATACACGTTCTATATCTTGGCAGAATAAATATGCTTCTGGTACATCTTCATTTAATATTTTCGCAAATTCACCATAGATTTCTTCACGTTCTGATTGATCTAAAGTAGCATTACCTTTTTCAATTAACTTATCTGTTTCTTGGTTATAATAAGCAACTATGTTATATCCAATCACACCTTTTTCATTTGATATAGCATCTGAATGCCACATTGGTCTTGGATCTGGATCTAAAGATAATGTATTACCCATCATATATAAATCAAATTCATGATTAGAAACTACTTGATCCATAACAGATGAAAACTCCATAGAATCTATGTCTATTTTAACACCTATTTCTTTTAAGTTCTCTTGTATTACTACTGCTGTTTTTTCTCTAACTGGATGACTAGTTTGACAAACAAGAGTTAACTCTAATTTTTCCCCATCTTCATTTTCAACTATTCCATCTCCATCTTTATCTTCCCAACCAGCTTCTTTTAATAAAGATTTTGCTTTTTCAACATCATATTCATATGAATCTAATGTTGATTCTTCTGGATAAGCCCAACTTGATGGTAATAATGGCGCATTAAGAACTTGTCCACGTCCTTCTACCACATTATCTACAATCCCTTGACGGTTAATTGCATGCATGAAAGCCTTACGTAAGTTTACATCTTGTAGTTTTTCATTTCTTAAATTGAATCCCATATATGTAAATAGGTAGTTATCAAAATCAACCTTTTTATATCCTTCTTTAACTAATGAATCTATATCAGCTTTTGTTAATGCTTCTACATTAGCAACATCTATTGATCCACTTTTAAATTCAGCTTGAGTAGTATCAGCATTAATAACTTTAAATACTAAGTTTGCTGTTTTTACTTCCCCATCAAAGAAGTCTGATGCAGCTTTGAATTTTACATGAGAACCACTTTTATATTCAGCTATTTTATATGGTCCACATCCTATTGGATTATTTAATAATTCCGTTTTATTTGTCCATTCTCCTACAGCTACTTCTGACCATATATGTTCTGGTAGTATTTGTACTGTCCCTAAGTTTGTTACAGCTGGTGCATATACCTTTTCAAATTCTATTTCTATTGTATCTTCATCAACAACTTTTAATCCTTCAATTTCATCAGCTTTTCCGTCATGATATTCTTGAGCACCTTTTATATTTTGAACATCACCATAATATCCACCTGAATAATCACTTGCTGCCATACTTGTAAATGTAAATGCTATATCATCAGCTGTTACATCTTCTCCATCATGCCATTTAGCATTATCTTTTATTTTGTATGTAATCGTTTTCTGATCATCTGAAACTTTATATTCGTCTGCTAAGTACGTTTCTAATTCTCCTTTATCATTAACTGTCATTAAGGATGCATAAACAACTGATTCAACATAGTGATCACTTGCTGTATCTGAAACAAGCGGATTGAATATTCCTTGTGGCGCTGTGTTCATAGAATATACTATCGTATCTTTTACTTCCCCTTCGCTACTTTCTGCTCCCTTTGAACTACATCCTGTAAGCGCCGTACATAATAAAGATGTAGTTAAAAATAAACTAAATATCTTTCTTTTCATATTTCCTCCTGTCGAAACTCCCTACATTTGATTTTATATATATTTTTTGTATCGCTTCACCATTATAATTTATAATTATTCTCTATATCTAATTGATAATTTTTATAATTTCAGGTAAAATATAGAATTTATTAATAATAAATCCATAAATATAAGTCTACAGCTAAAACTTAATGAATCATCATCAAAAATAAAATAAGCCTATAATTTTTTTATTTTATAATAAAAATTTATAGGCTTTTATTATTTATTTTTTATTTATGTTACAAAATTTTTCTTAATTCGTCGTTTTCATACCCTTGGCATACATTACTTATAGTTTTAGTACTAACTATATCCACTCCTGTATCTAGTATATTCTTTACAATTATATCTCCCACTTTTACTGGAGCAGTAATTTTTATCGTTGATAATATATTCATTATCTCAAACACCAAATCTTTTGGTACAGAAGCTGATGTTTTTACTGGAAGCATATTTAAATAAGTCCCTTCTAATCTTACTGTGGAAGTTATCATTCTTTTTGGGCTAGTAACTTCATCCACGCCATATTTTGCTCCCCTAATGCAGCTATTTCCTTCTACTATATATTGTCCATCTATATTATTAACTATCATTTGACATCCTTTTGGACATACTATACAAGTTATCTCTCTTTTCATGATTAAACCTCCTCCACACAAATACTTATATCTTCTTTTATTAGAGATAATTTTTCTTTATCTATTTTTAAAGTTTCCATTTCTGATGGTATCATATGAGGTCTTTTCTTTTCTAAAATTATATTATCTCCACTTCTAACAACTAATTTTTTCTTGTTACAAATATTTCTGACTCTCATAAATAGATTTATATCTTCTTTTGAGTCCAGATTTAAACTTTGTGGCACAATATAAGATATTCCATCCCCTGCCACAGTGTTTATTTTTTTATCTTCTGATTTGCTTAATCTTTCTTTTTTATTTTTAACGTATAAAGCAGCTTCTCTTCCTGCTATTCTACTTTCTTTTGTAACAAAATCCACCAAGTCGTGAACATGAACTACATTTCCACAAGCAAAAATTCCTTCTATATTAGTAGACATACTACTATCCACAATTGGTCCACTAGTTTTTCTGTCTAACTCCACTCCCACATTTGTTGAAAGCTCATTTTCTGGTATTAATCCTACCGAAAGTAGTAAAGTATCGCATTCTATAAATTCTTCACTGCCTGGTACAACCTCTCTATTTTCATCTAATTTTGCTAAAGTTACACCTTCCACTCTATCTTTTCCATGTATGTAGTTTATGCATGTTTGTAATTTTAAAGGAATATTAAAATCATCTAAACATTGAACTATATTTCTAGTTAATCCACTTGAATGAGGATTTATTTCTACCACACATTTAACTTCTGCACCTTCTAAAGTCATACGTCTTGCCATTATTAGTCCTATATCTCCTGAACCATAGATTACTACTTTTTTACCTACCATGTAACCTTCCATGTTCATATATCTTTGGGCTGCTCCTGCATTATAAACCCCTGCTGGTCTATATCCTGGAATATCTATAGCCCCTCTTGTTCTTTCTCTACATCCCATAGCAAGAACCACAGCATCTGCCTTTATATTTTCTAATCCATTTTCCCCTAAAGTTCTTACTATTTTGTTTTCTCCATCTTCACCTATACTAATAACCATAGTATTTAATACGTGATCTATATTGTTTTCTGCTGCCATTTCAATAAATCTGCCTGCATACTCTGGTCCTGTTAATTCTTCCTTAAGCTCATGTAAACCAAATCCATTGTGAATACACTGATTTAAAATCCCACCTAATTCTCTATCTCTTTCTACTATTAAAACACTTTCTGCTCCATTTTTCTTTGCCTCAACAGCTGCTCCAAGTCCTGCTGGACCCCCTCCAATTACTACAACATTATATTTCAACAGTCTCACCTCTTACTTCCTTAAGTTTTCCAACTAACATATTTGAATTCTCATAATCCTTTAGAACTTCTTCCGGTGTAATATTTAATTCTCTTGCTAAAATTTCAACTACCTTTGGTCCACAGAACCCTCCTTGGCACCTTCCCATACCAGGTCTAACCCTTCTTTTTACACCATCTACTGTTTTTGCTCCACAAGGTCTATTTATAGCATCAACTATTTCCCCTTCTGTGATATTTTCACATCTGCAGATTATAGTTTTATATCTTCCATCTTTATTTAAAATCTCTCTTTGTTCCATTGAACTCATTTCCATAAAAGGTTTATTTTTTATTCTTATTGGGTTGAAGTTTTTATTTGGTTCTAAATTCCTATTGTCTTCATCCATAACTTCTTTTAATAAATCTTCCACATATAAAGCTATGGCTGGTGCTGATGCTAGTCCTGGTGATTCTATTCCAGCCACATTTATAAATCCTTTTGTTACTTGTGACTTGAATATCATGAAATCTCCCGTGTTTGGTGTAGCTCTAACTCCAGCAAAAGATGTTATTGTTTTTGAGAAATCCACATTTTGAATAGATTTTCTTCCACCATCCATAATTTCTTTTAAACCAGCTTTGCTTGTAGTTATGTCCTCTCTTTCCACTTCTTGTGCATTTGGACCTACTAACAAGTTTCCATGAACTGTTTGAGTAACTAGCACTCCCTTACCTTTTTCAGTTGGGCAAGTAAATAAAGTGTGACTTGCTTTGCATCCTTCTGATTTATCAAGAATTTTGTATTCTCCCTTTCTTGGTATGATATAAAATTCATTTCCACCAATAAGGTTATTTATTTTATCTGAATAAACACCAGCTGCATTTATCACATACTTTGACTTTATCTTCTCTTTATTAGTTTTTATTTCAAAACAATTCTCTTCTTCTATTCTTTTTATATTTAGAACTTCATTTTCCAACTTTAGCTCTACTCCATTTGTAATGGCATTTTCCATAAGAGCTATATTGAAGTTAAATGGACATACTATTCCAGAACTTTTACACCAAAGAGCTCCAACTACTTCTTCATTGACATTAGGCTCTATTTCTTTAACTTTGTTACCATCTATTATTTCAAGGCCACTTACTCCATTTGTTAATCCTCTTTCATAAAGCTCATGTATGTGCTTCATATCATCTTCATTGAAAGCTAAAACCAATGATCCATTATTTTTGTATTCAACACTTAATTCTTCGCAAATACTTGGGTACATTTTACAACCTAAAACATTTAGCTTAGCTTTTAATGTACCTTCTTTTGCATCGAATCCACCATGAACTATGGCACTATTTGCCTTTGTTGTTCCTTGGCAAACCTCCACACCTTTTTCTAAAACTACTGTTTTTAAATCATATTTTGATAGTTGCCTAGCTATTGCACTTCCTGCAATACCAGCACCTATAATTGCTACATCAAACATATTATTGCCTCCTTTTTAGCAACAAAAAAACAGAGAGCCCCCCTATAATTACTTATAGAAAAGGCTCTCTGTTCTCCCGCCATATATATTAACTTTTATTATTTTCTGTTTAAAATTTCCTTTTACATTAATCATTATATTCAAATGAAATCGTTTTGTCACTACTTTTATGATAATATTACCATAATTCTTTTTTCGTAGTTGATACTGCCATCGCTCCACACTTTAATACATCTATAATTTCTTGCTTATTATCAATTAATCCCCCACAAATTATAGGTAGATCTGGGAACTCTTTGTGTAATCTTTTTACTGCTTTAGTAATTACACCTGGCATAATTTCAATTGCACTTGGTTTTACTCTTCTTATGTTTTCCATTGAAGTTTGTAACGATATAGAATCTAACAAGAATATTCTTTGTACCACATGTATATTTTCTTCCAACGCTTTTTTCACTAAACTTGTCTTTGTAGTTATTATTCCATCTATATGAAACTCATTTTTTAAATACTTTACAATTACAGGATTGCTCGATATTCCACCTATCATATCCAAATGAACAAAAACACTTTTGTCATTTAACTTAAGTTTGTTCACTTTCTCTTTTAATGTCAGAATATCTCCATTTAGCAAAAACACAACATTACAGTCAGAATCTATAACCTTTTCTAAATCATGATCATCCTTTATAGCTCCTATTATAGGATTACATTCTAATAATTCTCTCATAATTATTTAATTTATTCCTTCCTAAAAAACCACTAATATTTTATCTATCTAAACTCATTATACATTAAGCCCCACAATAATCAATGCTAATGTTATTGTCTATTGAATAAAATAATTTTGCTATTTCACTTATTTTTCTATTATCTTTATAAACAATAGTAAAGTTAACTATCCACTCATTATCCTTTTTATTTATGGTAAGTTTGTGTGATTCAACATCCATATCATCTAACAAACTTAACACAAGAGGTAAAGTATTATCATCCTCTATTTTTAATACAATTTTGCCTGATTTGGTTCTTTTTAATGATGAGTCTATAAATTTTAAAATGTATAAAACTATAAGTAATATTAACCAAGACACTATTCCTAAGAAATAATATCCATAGCCTATAGCAATTCCAATACATGCCGTAGACCATATCCCTGCTGCGGTAGTAAGACCTACCACTCTATTTGAAGTTTTCAGTATTGTCCCTGCACCTAAGAAACCTATACCAGATAAAACTTGTGCTGAAAGTCGTGCTGGGTCTAAATTACTTATTGTGTGAAATTGTAAAAATAAATCTAATGATGTTATGGAAGCTATACATGCACCTAAAGATACTAATATATGAGTTCTAAATCCTGCTACCTTATTTGATCGCTCTCTTTCTATTCCTGTAATACCTCCAACTATAGTTGCCAGTAAGAGTCTAATTATTATTTCTTTTTCTCCCATATACTACCTCCCCAAAATAAAAAATTCGCTTCGCTCATATCGTCAACGAGATGCCTTCGCTACCCCATCAGGCAACTCCGTTACTCAAAAGCTTTTTTACATGTTCATCTAACCCTGAATTTATTTATATTACTCAAATGCATATATTTTCCACCGATTAGAGAACGTCGTAATTTACTTGCATGTAAAAAAGGAGAAAAAGATTCCTTAATAAAAATCCTTTTCTCCTCATCTCTTATTTATTAGACTAATTTATCTTTTATATTTTGTCAAATATTTTATTAAATTTGTAAAAAGTATGTTAAATGCACGTCAAGCATTGACAGAAAACATTTTCCAAATTATACTAAACTTAGTTAAAATTTTTATATTATAGCACGGAGAATATATGAGAGAGCTATTATTAAACCACAGGACTTTTCTGTCCGTCTTTTAATAGACTCTCTCTTTTTTGTTTTTGTGCAAACAAGGGAGGAAAAAGGATGAAAGTTTTTGCTCATAGAGGGGCAAGTGGAGACTATCCTGAAAACACTATGTTAGCTTTTTCAAAAGCTTTATCAATAGGTGTAGATGGAATTGAGCTAGATGTTCACAAAAGTAAAGACGGACACTTGGTTGTTATCCATGACGAAGATGTTCAAAGGACATTTAAGGGAAAAGGACTTATAAAAGATTATACACTTGAAGAAATCAAAAGCTTTATGTGTAGAAAATTTGAATTTATTGAAAATGAAAATTGTAAAGTTCCAACATTAAGAGAAGTTTTTGATTTAATCAAAAACAAAAATATTATTTTAAACATTGAAGCAAAAACTGATTTAATACACTATGATTTAGAACAAGATCTTCTAGATTTAATCAAAGAATATGGTATTGAAGATAAGATATTCATGTCTTCTTTTAATCATAAGTGCTTAGACATTTTATACAACTTAGATAATAGTTTTAGATATGGTGCTCTTTATGAATACGAAAAAGATTATGCTCCAGAAGCCAATGTTGTAGAACATGCGAAGAAATTAAATACAAAAGTTTATAGCATCAATATTTCTCAAGAATTAGTTTCAAAAGAAATAGTAGATATTGCTCATGAAAATAACATAAAAGTATTTGTTTATACTGTTAATAAACCTACTGCAATGAGAAAAATGATAGAGTTCAATGTAGATGGCGTATTCTCAGACTATCCTGATTTAATGAATGAAATATTAAAAGAATATATTTAATTGGAGGATCAAATGGAACAAGTTATTACAAAAATAAATGATATAGTGTGGAGTAATTGGTTAGTTGGATTATTTTTAATTGCTGGTATATACTTCTCTTGCAGAACACGCTTTTTACAAATTAGACAAGTTAAAGAAATGTCTGGACTTGCAATAAATAGAAAAAAATCAGAAAAAGGTATATCTTCTTTCCAAGCTTTATCTGTTTCACTTGCTGGTAGAATAGGTACTGGAAATATCGCTGGTGTTGGTACTGCCATCGCTCTTGGTGGTCCTGGGGCAATATTCTGGATGTGGATTATAGCATTCTTAGGTGCTGGCACTGCTTTTGTTGAATCAACTTTAGGACAATTATACAAAGTTGAAGAAGACGGACAATATAGAGGGGGACCTGCTTACTACATAGAAAAAGGTCTTGGTAAAAAAGGATTTGGAATGCTTTTCGCTATGGCTACTCTTATAGCTATGGGACTTTTGCTTCCTGGTGTGCAAGCTAACTCAATAGCAAACAGTATGAACACTGCTTTCGGATTAGAATCTAACATAGTTGGATTAGCATTAATAGCGGTTTTAGGGCTTATAATATTTGGTGGTATAAAAAGAATAGGTGTTGTTGCTGAGTTAATAGTACCTTTCATGGGACTTGCTTACATAGTAATGGCTCTTTTAATAATAGTATTTAATATAGACAAATTACCAGGTGTTGTTGCTTTAATATTCAAATCTGCATTTGGTGCTGAGCAGGCATTTGCTGGTATAATGGGTCTTACTGTTTCTTGGGGTGTAAAACGTGGAGTTTACTCAAACGAAGCTGGTAGAGGTACTGGTCCTCAATCTGCTGCAGCTGCTGAAGCTAATCACCCTGCTGAGCAAGGTTTCTTACAATCATTCTCAGTTTATATAGATACTTTAGTTGTATGTTCAGCTACTGCTTTCATGATATTAATATGCCAAACTTACAACGTTGTTGGCCCAGACGGTGCAATGCTTGTTGAGTATTTACCCGGAGTTGAATATGGTCCATCATTTACTCAGTTAGCAATAGATTCATTTGTTCCTGGATTCGGTAAATCATTTGTTGCTGTTGCATTATTCTTCTTTGCATTTACATCAGCAATGGCATCTTACTACATAGCAGAAACAAACTTAAGTTACTTATCAAAGAAATTATTTAACAAAGAAGTTGGTAAATTACCACTTAACATATTAAGAGTTGTTTTATTATCTACAGTTTACTTTGGATGTATCAGAAAAGCAGGACTTGCTTGGACTTTAGGTGATATAGGTGTTGGTATAACTGCTTGGATAAATATAATAGCAATATTCTTCATGACTAAGCCTGCTCTTGCTTGTCTTCACGATTACGAAGCCCAAAGAAAAGCTGGTATAGCTAGAGAAGATTTAACTTTCGATCCAGTTAAACTAGGTATAACAGGTGCTGATTTCTGGGAAGATAGATTAGATAAAAAGAAAAACGAACAAGTTGGTTAATCCTAAATTAAAAATTTATAGCATATAATAAAAGGCCTTTCATTTGTAGGAATACAGCTCCGCTTATGAAAGGCTTTTTATAATACTAAGTTTTTCAATTTGGTACGCCAGGACACCAAATTCTACAACACTATAAAATATATACTATTTTTTAATGATATTTAAAACCGATCAGTTTTCATAATTTCTAGTGTACTTGGTGTACTTTTTCTATAAAAGCGTTGGTATGACTCAATCATAGCTGGTACACCAAAATAGCCTTTTGATGTACCTCTGGTGTACCTGTACCTAATATTCGGAGCTATTTCTTCCACCAAACAGTACACCAGGACACCAAATAATGCATCTTTACTCTAAATGGTGTACCTTTACTTTAAATGGCGTACTTTTTAGTCCTCATATAATTCGCCAAAGTTATGTCATATATTTATACAACAAAAAAGAGCTGTCTTGCGACAACTCCTTTTATATATTAACTACATTTCATTTAATATTTCTCTTAATTCTTCTTCAGTATAGTTGTAAGCACTATTGCAGAAGTGGCAGCTTATTTCAGCTTGCTTATCTTCTTCTATTATTTCAGTTAAAGTTTCTCTACCTAATGATATTAAAATTTTCTTTATTCTATCTTTTGAACAGTTACAGTCAAATTTAACATCACATATATCTAATATTTTTGGATCTAATCCTTCTAATACTAGATTTAATATATCGTCTGGAGTCATTCCTTCACTTAACATTGTAGTAACTGATTTTAACTTAGCTACGTTTTGCTCTAAAGTAGCTATAGTTTCTTCTGTTGCATCTGGCATTAATTGAACTATTAATCCTCCAGCTTGCTCAACTGTAGTTTCAGTTGTAAGAACTCCTAAAGAAACTACTGATGGAGTTTGCTCAGATAATGCAAAGTAGTGAGTAAAGTCTTCTGCTATTTCTCCACTTACTAATGGGTAAGAACCAACATAAGGCTCTCTAAGTCCTAAGTCTTTTATTACTTTAACATATCCTTCTTTTCCTACTGCTCCAGCAACGTTTAATTTTCCATTTGGATAATCTTGTACTTCCACACCATTTAAGTCTGGGTATTGTACATAACCTTTAACATTTCCTTTTGAGTCAGCAGTTGTAAGTATAGTACCTATTGGTCCTCCACCTTTTATTATTACACTTAACTCGTCATTGTCATTTTTCATCATTAATCCCATCATTGCTGTAGCTGTTAATGTTCTTCCAAGAGCTGCAGTTGCAACTTTTATCGTATTGTGATTGTCTCTAGCTGTTTGAACTAAGTTTTTAGTTATACCAACGTATGCCCTCACTTGTCCATTTCCACTAGTTGCTTTTATAACGTAATCCTTCATTGTTTTTCCCTCCGTGTGTTGTTATTTTTTACAAACAAAAAATACTCTTTCGCTGTCTTCTTTTGGAGCTTCTAATTTAAAGTCTCCATAAGTTTTTATATAATCGAATCCTGCATTTTTTAGTAATGCTATTATTTCTTCATTTTTGTAAGCTCTTTGTAAGTGGTTTTCTTCGAATTTATCGAATCTACCGTCTTCTCCTCTAACAAAGAATGCTAAATCCATTTCTACTAAGTTTTCGTAATCATCGAAGTAGTTTTGCCACATATAAGCTACATTTTCTCTGTTTTCACCGTACATATTGTTTCCTAGTACCTTTGATAATTTGTAGTAAGAACTTATGTCAAATATGAATATTCCATTTTCTTTTAGCAACTCATGACACTTAGCAAATACACCTTCTAAGTCTTCGTCATAAGTTATGTAGTTAAATCCATCGCATCCACAAAGAATACAGTCTAAGTTAGGTACATCAAAATCAAGTTCTACGATGTCTTGCTCTAATAATACTAACTCAACATTTTCTTTTTCTGCTTTTTCTCTAGCAACTTGTAGCATTTCTTCTGAAATATCTATGGCTGCAATATCATAATTTTTCTTAGTAAGTGGTATAGTTAAATTCCCTGTACCACAAGCTAATTCTAATATATTTTGTACTTCTACATTTTCACTTTTTATTATATCTTCAATGTATTTAACCCAATTGTCATAATCAACTTCATTCATTAGTTCATCATAGACAAAGGCAAAATCACTATACTGATTCATCCTTTTTTTCCTCTTCTTCAGCTTTCTTTTTTAATTGTTTTTTGCGTGATGTGAGGATTCCACCAATTCTTCCCGCTTCTTTAGCAGTAAGCCCTGCCCATCCTTTTTCATCAACTTTATCAAGTAATCCTAACTCCTCAGCTATCTCATATTTCATTATATCATCTTTTGTCAATGGTTTTAATTTCTTTTCATTTTTCTTTCTTTGCTTTTCACATTTATAAATAAATTCTTCAGTTAATTTCTTTTTATCCATAAAAAACACCCCTTCTTTTTTTGTAGTTTTGTCATATAGACAAAAAATTATACAAAAAACTAAGGGGTATATTCTATTCTATTGATCCCTTATATCTTAATAATACCTCATATACTTCTAAAGCATTTATTAATATATCTTCATTAAAATCAAAATTTATATTATGAAGACCATTTACAAATCCTTTTTCTTCATTTCTCGCACCCAACATAAAGAATAACCCAGGCACTTCCCTTTGATAGTAAGAGAAATCTTCAGAAATCATAAGCGGATCTGTTTCTATTATTTTATCTTTTCCAAGGGCATTTACAAACTCATGATACAATTCTCTATTATTGTTTACTGCCAAATATCCGTCCATAATCTCTATATCTACCTTGCAGTTATAAGATACTTCAAATCCTTTAGCAAATTCTTTTATACGATTAGACATAGTTCTATAGACTTCTGGATTGAAACATCTCATGGTTGCTTCTAAGCTAACTTTTTCTGCTATTATATTTCTTGCGCTTCCTCCAGTTATCTTACCTATTGTTAAAACTGCTCCTTCTATAGGATTTATGTTTCTAGATATTATACTTTGCAAACTTGTGATAAACTCTGAGGCAATTAAAACTGCATCTGTTGTGTTTTGTGGTATGGCTCCATGACCACCCTTTCCAACTATATCAATATTTATCTCTCCATTTTGAGCCATTAAATACCCTGGTTTACAAGCCACATATCCTTCTGGAAAATCTGGATGAATATGAAGTCCATAAACTTCATCCACATTGTATTTTTTAAACACCCCTGCATCCATAAGTTTTTCAGCTCCACCAATGTCTTCTTCTGCTGGCTGGAAAACAAATACTATATTATCATTTAAATTTTCTTTATTATCAATTAAATACTCTATTAGTCCTAATAATATACTCATATGACCATCATGACCACATAAGTGCTTAGCTCCTTCTGGGCTAGGTAATGCATCTATATCTGCTCTAAAAGCAATTGTTTTCTTAGGATTTTTTCCCTTTATAATCCCAACTGTAGCAGTTTCTAAATATACTTCGTATTCCACACCTAGTTTTTCTAGATAATCTCTAATATATTTAGCTGTGTTAAATTCCACATGTGAAAGTTCTGCTAAGTTGTGCAAATTATGCCTGTGATTTTTTACTTTGCCATCTAAATATGATATCCTCATGATAAAAACCCCTCCTTACCAGTAAATTATAACTATAAAAAAGAGATTTATCTACTTTAATAATTATTTATTACCGTTTCATATTCTTACAGGTTTATGTTAAAATCAGTAACTAAAGTTATTATAAAAATAAAATATTAAGTTTTTGTGCACAAATTATTAAGTTTTCCAAAACACTAAAAAATCCTATATGATTATACTCATAATCTTGGTATATTTTCATATAGGATTCTTTATTAATATTATATTTATATTTAAATTTAAATCTAATCTATCATTATAAAATTACATTCCAATAAACATAAGACCCATAGCTATTATTACACCTGAATATAATAAATCTATTATACAGAATCCCATGATATCTTTTGCCCCTAATCCTGCTATTCCTAATGCTGGTAGTGCCCAGAATGGTTGAATCATATTTGTCCAAGCATCTCCCCAAGCTATTGACATTGCTGTTTTAGCTGGATCAACTCCAAGTGCAGCACCTGCTGGCATCATTATTGGTGCTTGTACTGCCCATTGTCCACCACCAGATGGAACGAAGAAGTTTACTATTCCTGCACTTAAGAAACTAAATAATGGGAAAGTAAATTTCGTAGCAACATTGGCAAAGAAGTTTGATATTAAAATTGCTAAAGATACTCCATCAGCATTTACACCTGTCATCATTCCTATTATACCTGCGTAGAATGGGAATTGTAACATTATTGGCCCTGCTGATTTTGATGCTGACATTAAAGCATGTAAAAATCTTTTTGGTGTTTTATGTAATGCTATTGCTGAGAATAAGAATATAAAGTTAACTATGTCTAAGTTTAAACTAAATCCATTATTTACAAAGTAATAAACTATGTATGCAAATCCCATTAGAGATATTAATATACTTATTATTGGACTATTTTCTAATTTATCTGCTGGAGTCATGTCTTCTACTGACATAGCCACAAACTCTTCTTCATCTTCTAATAAACTTTTATCAACTACTACTGCTTTTCCTTTAGCTGGATGCATAGCCTTGTTTAATAACGGTAAAGTTAATATTAATACACTAACTATTAATATATTTGATAAAGAGAATATTGTTTCACTAGTTGGTACACCAGCTTCTTGTATTACACCTGCAGTTGCAGATACTACTGCTTCTCCACCTGTTGCTAGTGTTAATGGTATTGATGCCGATAATCCTGCATGCCATAATAAAAACCCTGAATAAGCAGATGCTATTAATAATCTATAATCTACCCCATCAACTTCTTTAGCTAATTCTTTTGCAAATATTGCACCTATAACTAACCCAAATCCCCAGTTTATTAAACAAGCTAAACCTGATATAAATGTAACCATTAATATTGCTTGTCCTGGAGTCTTTGGTACTTTAGCCATTTTCTTAAGTACTTTTTTAAATGCCGGTGCACTTGCTAAAGTGTGACCTAATACAAGTACTAGAGCCATTTGCATAGCAAATGATAATAACCCCCAGAATCCACCAGACCAATGAACTATCATATCCATTGGACCTTGTCCTGTAAATATAATTCCAGATAAAAATATTGCAAACGTTATTATGATGCAAAATAGGAATGGATCTGGTAAGTAGTTTTGAACTAAATTTACGCACCCATTAGTAAATTTTTTAAACATTGTCTCTTCTCCCTTTATTATATTTTAAGATGCTTTAATATTAATTAAAGCATCTTATTTGTGCTTGTAATTTATATTTAGGATTTTCCTATTATTGATTATTTTTATGTATTACTTACTTCATAGGTACTAAATTCTCACTTATAATTAACTTAGCTTCTGTTGCTGCTTGAATTTCTTCTATTGTAAACTCTTCATTTATTTCAACTAATAATAAACCTTCTTTTGTAACCTCCATAACACCCATTTCAGTTACTATTAAATCAACTTGATTTTTAGCTGTTAATGGTAAAACACACTCTTTTAATATTTTGTGTCTTCCTTTAGCTGTATGTTCCATTGCAACAATTACTTTTTTTGCTCCGACAACTAAATCCATAGCTCCACCCATACCTGGAACTAATTTTCCTGGAATCATCCAGTTAGCTAAGTTACCTTGTTCATCTACTTGTAATGCTCCTAGTACTGTAACGTCTACATGACCACCTCTTATTATTCCAAAAGAAGATGAGCTATCGAAGAAAGCTCCTCCTTCATGTATAGTTACAGGCGCTCCACCTGCATTAACTATATATTTATCGATATTCTCTTCATCTGGACTTGGCCCTATTCCAACAAATCCATTTTCAGATTGCAATGTTATGTCCACATCTTTAGGAAGATAATTTGGTATTAATGTTGGTAATCCTATTCCTAGATTTACTACGTCTCCATCTTTTAATTCTTTAGCAACTCTTTGTGCTACAAAACTTTTTATTTGATTTCTATCCATTTATTTTCCCTCCATCTACAATGTAGTCTACAAATATATGTGGAGTCATAACATGCTCTTGATCTATTTCTCCAACTTTAACAACTTCATCTGCTTCAACTATTACAACATCTGCTGCTGTTGCCATTATGGGCCCAAAGTTTCTTCCTGAACCACTGTAGTAAGTGTTTCCTTTTTCGTCTACTTTACTTGCACCTATTATTGCTATATCAGCTTTTATAGGTTTTTCTATTAAATACTCATTTCCGTCTATTACTATAGTTTCTTTTCCTTGTGCTACTAATGTACCGATTCCTGTTGGTGTTACTACAGCACCAAGTCCAGCACCAGCACTTCTTACTCTTTCAGCTAGAGTTCCTTGTGGTATAAGTTCAAATTCTGTTTCTTTATCATTTAATTGTCTAATTGATTCTGGATTTAAACCTATGTGACTAGTTTGTATTTTTTTGAATTGCTTATTAACAACCATTTTACCTACTCCATAATCTACAAATCCAGTATCGTTACATACCAAAGTTAAGTCTTTTACTCCTAACTCAACTAATTTATCTATTATTTTGTGAGGACTTCCACAGCCCATAAATCCACTAACCATTATTGTCATTGAATCTTTAACTAGTTCATTTAAATTATCTAAATTTATTATTTTATTCTTCATTAAATATTTCCCCCTATTCGCTATACTGACTTAACAATTACACAAGTACCCATTCCACCACCTATGCAAAGTGATGCTAATCCATGTTGTAATTCTCTTTTTCTCATCTCATGGATAAGAGTTGTAATTATTCTCGCACCTGATGCTCCTAGAGGATGACCTATTGCTATTGCTCCACCATTTACATTTGTTTTGTCATCAAACCATTCTTCTGTAACATTATGATTTTCTGTTAACTCTTTTATAACACCTAATGATTGAACTGCAAAAGCTTCATTTAATTCTAATAAATCTATTTCTTCTAACTTCATATCCGCTCTATCTAATGCATTTTTTATTGCAGGCACTGGACCTAACCCCATAACTGATGGATCAACTCCACCTTGTCCAACTGATACTATTTCTGCTATTGGATTTAGACCGTATTCTTTAACTGCTTTTTCTGATGCCACAACGATTATACTTGCACCATCATTTATTCCTGAAGCATTACCAGCTGTTACAGAACCATCTCTTTTAAAAGCTGGTCTTAAACTAGCAAGTTTTTCAATATTTGTTGTTCTATTTGGATATTCATCTGTATCAAATATAGTAACTGCTTTTCTAGTTTTTACTTCTATAGGAACTATTTCATCTTTGAATCTTCCTTCATCGACTGCTTTTATTGCTCTTGATTGAGATCTTATAGCAAAGCTGTCTTGTTGTTCTCTTGTTATATTATGTTTGTCTGCTATATTTTCTGCAGTTATTCCCATATGATAATCATTAAATGCATCTGTTAAACCATCATGAACTAATGAATCTTTAAGGTTCATTCCACCCATTTTATTACCTGTTCTTGCACTCGAATCTGTAACATAAGGAGCTTGAGACATTACCTCTACCCCACCAGCTACTATTAAATCTGCCATTTCACCTTTTATTTGTGAGTAAGCAGTCATTACTGTTTTCATTCCGCTTCCACATATTATATTTATTGAATAAGCAGGAACCTCGCTTGGTACACCTGCATATATTGCAGCTTGTCTTGCTATTCCTTGACCTTGACCTGCTGGTAATACATTTCCTAGTATTACTTCATCAATTTTGCTTGCATCTATGTTATTGCTTTCTATTACTGATTTCATAACTTGACCAGCTAGCTCTGCTGGTGATACTGTTGATAATCCTCCTAAAAACTTACCTATAGGACTTCTTTTTGCATCTACTAAATATACCTTAGACATTGTTTTCCTCCATATCGTTTTATCTTTTTATTTTCATAATTTTAATTATTGTTTTCTAATTATCTTTACTTCTAAAAAGATTGGCCCTCTTTTCACTATTTAGTATAAGTCCTATGATTTTTTTTGTTAAATATCTCTTTTACATATAACTATAATTTTTGGTTATGAATTAGTAATAGCAATACCTCTTATATATTTTTTTTATTTATTTTCTCTATTGTAAACTCTATAAATAGTTTTAAATATTTTGATATAAGCTTATCTTTTTTTAATACAAAACCTATATCCCAACTTATATTTGGATTTTCTATTGATATTAATTTAAAATCTTCTCTTTTAAATCTTCTAACTATTGGCTCTGGCATAATACTTACTCCTTGATTAAGAGAAACCATTTCCATAATATAATCCCATTGAGAAGTTTTCAATATTATATTCGGCTCAAATCCTGCTATTTTACATGCTTCTATAGTTTTGTTATACATCATAAACTTTTCATTAAAAGTTATGAATTTTTCATCTTTTAATTCTTCTAAATTAACTTTATCTACACTTGCTAATCTATGATCTTTACTTACAACTAACATTACCTTACCACTTGAAATAAGTTGTGTTATTAAATGACTATCATCAACAGGCAAAATGACAGCCCCCAAATCTATTCGTTCTTCTTCAACACTAGATTTTATTTTGTTTGCTCCTTCTTCAATAATCCTAATATCAATTGTAGGGTTTTCATTTTTAAATTCAGCAATAACAGATGTAAAATAAACACTACATATTACCGGTGGTAAACCTAAGTTAATTACTCTATTACAGCTAGTAAATGTATCTTGTAATTTGTTTAATTCCTCTTGAATAACTTCTATTGATTTTTTTGCATTATTATAAAATATTTCTCCCTCATAAGTTAATCTAAAAGACTTTGAATTACGTTCAATTAGTTGTGCTTTTACTTCTTTTTCTAAATTTTTTATATTTTTACTAAGTGCTGGTTGTGATATATAAAGGTTATTAGCAGCTCTAGTAAAATTACCTTCTTTCACTACCTCTAAAAAGTATACTATATCTTTAATTTTCATATTAATAGGCTCCTCTGCATGCAAAATATGTACACATCTAATATATTTTATATAAATTTATTTTACTAATTTTTAAGCATAAAAAAAAGAGAAATAAGATAATCTTATTTCTCTCTTTTATCTCTATAAATTTATTTAAACTAGCAAGTGAAGAATAATTTAGCTATTCCACCTTTTGAAGTTTCTCTATATTTATCCATCATATCTCTACCAGTTTCGTCCATTATTTTAACGATTTGGTCGAAAGTAACGTGATGCTCTCCATCAGTTAATAATGCATAGTTAGCAGCATCTAAAGCTCTTTGAGCACCCATTGCATTTCTTTCTATACATGGTATTTGAACATATCCATAAGCTGGGTCACAAGTCATTCCTAAGTGATGCTCTAATCCTATTTCAGCAGCATACTCTATTTGTCTTAATGATCCACCTTTTAAGAATGCTATTGCAGCAGCAGCCATTGCACAAGCAACACCTACTTCACCTTGGCATCCTACTTCAGCACCTGATACTGATCCGTTTCTCTTAACAAGAACACCAACTAAACCAGCTACAGCTAAAGCATCTAATATCATATCATCGTCATATCCATAGAAATCTTGCATTGCGAAGAATATTCCTGGTATAACACCTGCAGAACCACATGTTGGAGCAGTTACTATAACATATCCTGATGCATTTTGTTCTGAAGCAGCTAAAGCATAAGCATATACTAATGTATTTAATTGCTTATTAGCAAGATATTGCTTATAGAAGTATGAAGCTTTTCTTTCTAAGTTTAATTTTCCTGGTATAACTTCTGTAGCTTTTAATCCATCAACTACTGATTTTTTCATTGCATCTTTAATAGTTACTAAGTAATCCATTATATCAGCATCATCATAAGTTTTTACGTAATCTATGAAGTTTTTGTTATTTTGTTTACACCAAGTTATTATCTCTTCCATTGTTGAATGAGGATAAGTGTCGTTTCCTCCAGCATTTCTCATTCCTTCTTCAGCTATTGTACCTCCACCAACAGAGTAGATAGTCCAATCTCCCATTACGTTTCCGTCTGCGTCTATAGCTTCTAACATCATTCCATTTGGATGATATGGTTTAACTACATCTTCTCTCCAAAGTATTTCAACATGCTTTGGTTCAAGAGTTTTTTTGATTATATAGTCAGTTAAATGACCTTCTCCTGTTGCAGCTAAACTTCCATATAAATGTGCTTTGTAGCTAGCAGCTTCTGGGTATTTATTTTTAAATTGTTCAGCAGCTCTTTGAGGTCCCATTGTATGTGAACTTGAAGGACCATTACCTACTTTGTAAAGTTCTTTTAGTGATTCCATTTTATTCCTCCTTGGGGTTCATATGATCTTTTATATAAGAAAACATATTCCTAATTAACATTGTCCTTTTTTATAATAACAATTTAAGAATCATTTATCAATTCTTAATTTTTAATTCTTTTTAATTTTTTTTTTCAAAATTAAAAAATAATATATAAAATATAATACCTAAAATCAGAAAAAAAATCTAGGTATTGAATATGGTAATTTTTTACATTTTTATTGATTTTTTCAAATTTTTGTACTACTATTATTATTAATTTAATAAACTATCTTAACCTAGGGTAGAGGTGCAGTAATTAAAAGTACTTGAAAGTAGTCGGCAGATAATGATATTCAAGGAAAGGGATTGTTGCCGAAAAGGTAATCTTGGCAAAGATTATTTTTGGGGTTATGCATAATATGCATGGCACTGTCACTTAATTTTAAGTGGTGAGCTACAAGGTTTACTTTGATATGGCGTTATTTAACGTACGAAGTATACCTTTGTACGTTTTTTTAATATATATAAATATAAAGCTCTACCTTAAATTTTTCTCTATGTTATTAATGTAAAATCTAAAATATATTATTACGGGGTGATTGAATAATGAAAAAAGTTAATGTTGCTTTAGTTGGTGCAACTGGTATGGTTGGAAGAACTTTTATAAAAGTTTTAGAAGAAAGAAATTTTCCAATAGATAATATTTATATGTTCTCTTCTGCAAAATCTGCAGGTACAACTGTAAAATTCGCAGGTAAAGATGTGGTTGTAGAAGAGCTTACTGAAAATTCTTTTGATAGAGATATACAAATAGCTCTATTCTCTGCTGGTGGAGGAATAAGCAAAAAATATGCACCAATCGCTGCTTCAAAAGGAGTAATAGTTGTAGATAATTCAAGTCAATGGAGAATGGATCCTGACGTTCCATTAGTAGTTCCAGAGGTTAATCCAGAAGCAGTAAAAAATCATAAAGGAATAATAGCAAATCCAAACTGTTCTACTATACAGGCTATGGTACCTCTTAAACCTCTTCACGATAAATATGGTTTGAAAAGAGTTGTTTACTCAACTTACCAAGCTGTATCAGGTTCTGGTGTTAGAGGAGTTCAAGATTTAGAAGATGGAATTCAAGGAAAACCAAACACTTTCTATCCTCATCCAATAGCTTTCAACTGCCTTCCTCATATAGATGTTTTTGAGGAAAATGGATATACAAAAGAAGAAATGAAAATGGTAAATGAAACTATGAAAATCTTAAATGATTATAGCATTAAAATTACTGCAACTACTGTTAGAGTTCCAGTAAGAGGTGCTCATAGTGAATCTATAAATTTAGAGTTTAATAAACCATTTGAACTAGAAGATATATTTACTACTTTAAAAAATACTGAAGGAGTTGCTGTTGTTGATAATCCTGCTAATAACGAGTACCCTCTAGCAATTGATGCTGAAGGTCATGATGAAGTTTATGTAGGTAGAATCAGAAGAGATTTCAGTGTGGATAATGGAATTAATATGTGGGTTGTTGCTGATAACATAAGAAAAGGAGCTGCTACAAATGCAGTTCAAATAGCTGAATTATTATTAAAGTATGATTTAGTATAAAAACAAGTTTTGATAAATATTAATTAATAGAGGTTAAATTTGAGATAAAGGGGAGATTTTTTATGATATTTAAAGGTTCTGCAGTTGCTTTAGTTACTCCATTTGATGAAAATGGAAATATTAATTTTGAAAAAATTAAAGAATTAGTGGAGTTCCAAATTGCAAATGGTACTGATGCCATAGTTGCTTGTGGTACTACTGGGGAAGCTAGTACTATGAACGACGAGGAACATTTAGCAGCAATCAAAGCTATAGTTGATGCTGTTGACAAAAGAGTTCCAGTAATAGCAGGTACTGGCGGAAATGATACTGCTCATTCCATATATATGAGCCAAGAAGCTGAAAAATTAGGTGCTGATGCTCTTTTAATCATAACACCTTATTACAATAAAGCTAATAAATCAGGTCTTAGAAAACACTTTGTTTCAATAGCTAATAGCGTTAAGTTACCTATCATTTTATATAATGTTCCTTCTCGTACAAAAGTTAATATACCACCTGCATTAGTTGCTGATTTAGCTAGAAATGTTGACAACATAGTAGCTCTTAAAGAAGCTTGTGGAGATTTAGCTCAAGTAGCTGAGGTTTGTAGATTAGTTCCAGAAGGCTTTGCTGTATATTCTGGTAACGATGATTCCATACTTCCTCTACTTTCACTTGGTGGATCTGGAGTTATCTCAGTACTTGCTAATATTTGTCCAAGAGAAACTCATGACTTAGTAGCAAAATTCATGGAAGGTGATATAGAAGGTTCTAGAAAATTACAATTAGGTATGAAACCTTTAATAGACTCTTTATTTATAGAAGTAAATCCAGTTCCAGTAAAAACTGCTGCGAATTTAATGGGATTCAACGTAGGGGATTTAAGACTTCCTCTAGCTGAAATGGAAGAACAAAATTTAGAAGTTTTAAAAAGAGAATTAGTTAATTGGGGATTAAAAATACAGGAGGCAACATGTTAAGAGTAATTATAAATGGTTATAGCGGTAGTATGGGAAAAGTTTTAACAAAATGTGTTAATGAAGACAGTGAGCTTCAACTTGTTTGTGGTGCATCTAGAGATGAATTAGATGTTCCATTTAAAACTTACCTTAAAATGAGTGATGTAGAAGAAACTGCTGATGTTATCATCGATTTTTCTCATCACTCTACTATAAATGATGTTTTAGATTATGCTACTAAAACAAAAACTCCTTTAGTAATAGCTACTACTGGATTTAATGAAGAAGAGTTAGGAAAAATAAAGGAAGCTTCTTCTATTATTCCTATATTCCACTCCTCTAATATGTCTCTCGGAGTAAATGTTCTAGTTAAATTAGTTAAAGAAGCTGCTAAAGCACTTAATGGATTTGACATAGAAATAATAGAAAAACATCATAATAAAAAACTGGATTCACCAAGTGGTACAGCCGTTATGATAGCTAATGGAATAAAAGAAGTTATACCAGATACTGAGTGCATCTATGGAAGACACGGTCGCTCTGAAAAAAGAAGTTCCAATGAAGTTGGAATACATGCCATAAGAGGTGGAACAATTGTTGGGGAACACACTACTATATTTGCAGGGCATGACGAAATAGTAGAGATAAAACATACAGCTCAATCTAAAGATATTTTTGCAAAAGGCGCTATGGCAGCTGCAAAATTCTTAGTAAATCAAGAAGCTGGATATTACAATATGAATAATATGCTAGACTAAAAACTAGACAATTTTGGGAGGATGACAATGGTTAACTTAAACGATGCTTATGAAATAGCTAAATATATAAAGGATGCAGAAAAACAAACACCTGTAAAGGTTTATGTTTCAGGAAATATAAAAATAGAAAAAAATGATAAATACAAAGTATTTGGCCATGAAGGTTCTTATATTTTAATTGGGGATTACAAAACTATAATGGATGATGTAGATACTTTCAAATCATCTGTTGATGATATTCATGTTGAATATGACAGAAGAAATTCAGCAATCCCTCTTTATAATTTCTTACATGCTGAGGCTAGAATCGAGCCTGGCGCATTGATAAGAGATATGGTAACAATAGAAAAAAATGCTGTTATCATGATGGGGGCTGTAATCAATATTGGTGCTGTTGTTGGAGAAGGATCTATGGTAGATATGAACGCTGTAATAGGTGCTAGAGGAATGCTTGGTAAAAATGTTCATCTTGGTGCTTGTTCTGTAGTTGCTGGTGTTCTTGAGCCACCTTCTGCTACTCCTGTTATAATAGAAGATGATGTTTTAATCGGCGCAAATTCTGTTATCCTTGAAGGTGTAAGAGTTGGAAAAGGCGCTGTTGTTGCTGCAGGTTCTGTAGTTACAAAAGATGTGCCTCCAGGTGTTGTAGTTGCTGGTTCTCCTGCTAGAATAATTAAGACAAAGGATGAAAAAACAGCTGATAAAACAAAATTAATGGAAGGTCTAAGGGATTTAGATTAATTGAAAAGGCGAACAAACTGCTTATAATTAGTTTGTTCGCCTTAACTATTTTTAATAATTAACCTATTAAATTCATTAATATTGGTACTATAATAACCGTCATTACTCCTGATATTCCTATTGATAAAGAAGACATTGCCCCTTCTACTTCACCTATTTCTAAGGCTTTACTTGTTCCTAAAGCATGAGCAGAAGTTCCAATTGCAATCCCCTTAGCTACTGGATGCTTAATTTTCCCTATTCTTAAAAGCTGTTCTGCAAATATATTTCCAAATATACCTGTTATTATTATACATACAACAGTTATTGACTCTACTCCTCCTAATTGATTTACAAGAGATATTCCCATAGGAGTTGTTATAGATTTTGGAATCATCGAGTAAATTATTTCATTACTTGTAGATGTTAATTTCCCCACTAGAACAACTATTATGAATGAAGTTACTACTCCTCCTAAAATACCTACTAAAATTTCCTTAAAATGTTTCTTTAATAAGTCAAACTGTCTATAAAGAGGAACTGCTAATACTACTGTTACCGGTCCCAACATAAAGTTTATTACATCTGCACCTATTTTGAAATTTTCATATGGTATATTAGTTATCTTTAAAAATAATATAATTAAGATTATGCTCATTAATAAATTATTAAATATCGGCTTTTGTGTTTTTTTCTGAATGTATAGACTTATGTTATAAAAAACTAAAATCGTTATTAATCCAAATAATTGAGTATTTAATATTTTTTCCATTTAGTCTACCTTCCTTTACGCTGATTTCTCATCATTGATATCTGGTGCTATATTCTTTCTGTTAATCATAAATTCTACGATTGTTCCTGTTACTAGCATTATTATAATTGTTGCAACAGTTCCACTTAATAATAAAACTAGCATGTTATCTGTTATTAATCCTAGTGAATTTATAAGAGATACACCTGCTGGCACAAAAAATATAGCCATGTTTCCTAGTAAGAAATCCGCCACATCTTTTATAGTTTCTTCTTTCATTATTTTAAATTGAAGTAATAGAAACAGTATTATCATTCCTATGATAGTCCCTGGCATAGTTATAATATTGCTTAATAAAGAACTAATTAATTCTCCTACTGCCCATATTCCAAGTATTATTCCTAATTGATTGAATATTTTCATGCTACACCCTCTTATTTTGTATTTTTTATAATTAAGATTATACAACAAAAGGTGTCGTTAATAAACAACACCTTTTGACATATATTATAAACCGTTGAAATATTCAATTCCCATAGCTTCTCTTGCTTCTTTTAAAGTTTGAGCTGCTACTTTTCTAGCGTTTTCGCTACCTTTTCTTAATACTTCATATAAATATTCTTTGTTTTCTTCTAATTCTTTTCTTCTTGCTCTTATTGGTGCTAATTCTTCTTCTAATACATTAATTAATAATCTCTTAAGCTTAACATCTCCTAGCCCACCTCTTCTATAGTGCGCTTTTAATTCTTCTAAATGCTCTTTGTCTTTGTAGAAAGCATCTAAGTAAGTGAATACTGTGTTATTTTCAACACATCCTGGATCTTCTACTCTTATGTGGTTAGGATCTGTGTACATGCTCATTACTTTCTTTTTAACTGTTTCTGCATCATCACTTAAGTATATAGCATTTCCTAAAGATTTACTCATTTTAGCTTTTCCATCTATTCCTGGCATTCTTCCTTGTATTCCTTCTGGATACATTCCTTCTGGCTCAACTAAAACATCTCCATATATATTATTGAAGCTTCTTACAACTTCTCTAGTTTGCTCTATCATTGGTTTTTGATCATTACCAACTGGTACTAGATCAGCTTTAAAAGCAGTTATATCTGCAGCTTGACTTACTGGATAAACGAAGAATCCTGCTGGTACACCTTCTCCACCAAATGATTTTTGTTTTATTTCTTCTTTTACAGTAGGGTTTCTGTTAAGTCTTGCCACTGAAACTAAATTTAAATAATACATTGTAAGCTCTGCTAATTCTGGTATTTGTGATTGTATAAATATATTAGTTTTTTCTGGGTCTAATCCTACTGCTAAGTAATCCATCACAACTTCCATTACACTATCTATTATTTTTTGTGGATCTTTTGCATTATCTGTTAAAGCTTGTTGGTCAGCTATCATTACAAACATATTGTACTCACCTGAATTTTGTAAAGCTACTCTGTTTTTTAATGAACCTGTATAATGACCTAAATGAAGTTTTCCAGTTGGTCTATCTCCTGTTAATATTGTTTTTTTGCTCATTTCTTCATCTCCTTATGATATTTATAGTTTTCAGTATTTTTTATATTATTTTCTATAATAAAAAAACTCCGTCCTAAAACAATAGGACGGAGTGTTATATCCGCGTTGCCACCTAAATTGTGTACTATAAAATACACCTCTTAATTATTGGTACTATCATACCTCAATTGCTGTAACGTGCAACCCACGGCAAAGTCTACTCTCTAAATAGATTTCAATTTACTCCTAAAAGGCCCATTCATTAAATCTTTCTTGTCGAGATTCCACCATCCTCAACTCTCTATATTGAACCTGAATTTAACTACTCTTCCTTATCATCGGATTTATTATAGGATTTTCTATTTTAATATTATTATCTTTTAATTGAATTGTCAATAAATTTACTTATTATATATTATTAATCAATTTATTTATTGTTATACTTTTTCAATAAATCATTGAAATATAATAATTAATAAATTTATAATAAGAATGTTAGAATAAGATTAAGCGATGTAAAATAAAGAGGTGTTAAAATGAATATGCAAAAATATAATCAAGAAAATCCTCAACTAGTTAATTCTATTGTTTGCGCCATAGATATATTAGGATTTTCTCAAATGATAGTTGACTCTTGTAATAATGGTACTGGAAGTCAGTTGCTTCAAGAGATAAATTATCTTATAAACAAAAATAAGCAATGTATAATACCTAATAAATACAGCCAAGGTAAAATAAAGATCTATACTGATAATATGGTAGTTGGATATCCAATTAAAGGTGATGGTGAACAGGAATTAGATGAAATATTAGATAATGTATCAGAATATCAATTCAACTTATCATTAGAGGGGCTTTTCGTTAGAGGTGGAGTAAGTGTTGGTGATTTTTACATAAATGAAGATATTGTTTTTGGTCCAGCTCTTTTAGATGCACATAATACTGAAAGTAAGCTAGCACTTTATCCAAGAATAATATTAGATGATAAAACAGTAGCAAAATTACAAAAATATATAAATTATTATGATGTAGCTCCACAACATAATAAGATACTTATTGATAATGACGGGCAATGGTTTTTAAATTATTTAAACACTATATTTAAATACTATACTGAATGTAATAATGAATATGAGTTTGAAAGAATTCAATTGGAACTATTACTTAAACATAAAGAAAAAATCGAAGAAATGTTAAATATACATCAGGAAAATATAAAAGTGTGGGACAAGTATGTATGGACTGCAAATTATCATAATTATTTCTGTGATTTACACTTTCCAGATGAAAAACAATTAAAAATATCCAGAAAAACTTTACTTTCATGGACAAGACAAATTTCAAATAATGATTTTTAGTTTCAATAAAAAAGCTCCGTCTTAAAAACTATGACGGAGTTTTTTATTAGTTTATGTAATAACTATTCTTTTACTGCTAAAATTTTAAATTTATATTTTTCTAAATCACTCATTACTACTGATATTTCATATTCTCCATCTTTATCTACTTTTCCAGTAGTGAATATATTTTCGTTTGTATTATCCACACTCTTAGAATATATGTATTCTCCACTTGATAAATCTTGAAGAGTTATGACAATAGGTATTGAAAGATTCTTTCCAGCTTCCATTTCAATTTCAACCTTTATTAACTCATCCCTTTTAAGCTTTATTTTAAAAGTTTTGTCTATATCGTAAGGTCTCTCTTCTTCAATTGCTCTTTTATCCATAAAATAAATACTATTTACATCTTCACTTTTATCAAATTTTACTTCGAATAATGGTATTTCTTTTTCACTGTCTTCATCATAGTTTTCAGAATAAAAGTTTATGCCTTTATCTTTAAATATAAAACTAAATAATTCAATATTCTTTTCTGTTAAAGCTCCTTCTTTAACTTGTCCAGACTCATCTATGTACTCCTCATTTATATTAGAAAGTATACTTGTTTGTAATTTAAAAGTTGTGTTTTCATCAGTAATATCTTCATTTGTTGCCATAAGCATTAATATATAATTAGAATCTTCTACTAGATTTATGTATAAATTTATATCTATAACATCTCTTCCTTTTGTTTCAACCTTAATATCTACCCCTTTAGCTCCTTCTGGTACAAATGCATACTCATTAGAATCATCACTGCTATATTCTTCATTAATTTCTTCATAGTCAGTTTTCAAAATCTCTTTTACATTATCTATAGTCATATGTTTTTTATTAAATAAATTACTTACTATCTCAAAATAATTGTCTACTACTTGATTTAAATTTTTATATAATTTAAGTTTTTTCAATATATCTTTTTGCTTTTCTATATCTGTTCCTGAAATTGTGGCTGAAGAAAAAGTTTGGCTACAATTTAAATTTATTGTAATTTCATCCTCTATCTTTGAATATTGTAGTCCTGATACTTTCTTGTTTGTTTCATTAAAACTTATATCTATAAAATTTCCCTCTTCATCTTTAAATTTGTTAAATGATAAATCATTAAGCTCCATATCTAACTCATACTCTGACATATCTTCCTTTGAATACTCAAATAGTTCATATTCATACTCAAAGTTTTTTAGGGACTTTTTAACTTCGTCCATAGAAATCTCTTTATATTGTTTATTTATTAGTTTCCCATAAAAATCTTCTAGACTATCATTCTTCTTTGAAGTGCATCCTGTCATAGACATTATGATTACTAGCCCCATAATTATAATTTTTTTCATTTACTCTCTCCTTCATATATCGTTTACCATATTTTAGTTATAAATTATCTTATCATATTGCTTTAACATAATATATATTCCAAAATTATAATTAATAATATTTATATATTAATTTAATTAGTAAATTTATAAGTAACTTACTAAATATAATATTCTTTTAAAAGCTTATCTAAAATTAGGGTATTATATTTATATAATCAAATACATTAAGGACGTGATTAAAATAGAAATATATACATTAGGTCATTCTAATTACTCTTTTGATAAACTCATAAAAATTCTAAAAAAATACAACATAAATTGTGTTGTTGATATAAGAGCTATCCCTTATTCTAAGTACAACACTCAATATAACAAAGAATCTTTTCAGTCTAATTTAAAAAAGCTAGGCTATACATATATTTATATGGCTGATGAGTTTGGTGTAAAAAGAAAAACTATAGAAAGTTATAATGACCAAGGATATGCTGATTTTGAGAAGGTTATTTTGGAAGATGATTTTAAAAAAGGTATACAGAGATTGAAATTCGGGTGTCACAAAGGATATAAAATAGTTTTGCTTGCTGCCGTACAAGAACCTATCAGATGCCCTAGAGCCATCTTAGTTGGTAGGCAGTTAGTAAAAGAAGGCTTTGATGTAAAACATATCATGCACGAAGGCGACTTAAAATCCCAAACTGACTTAGAAGAACTTCTACTTGAAAAATACTTTGGTCAGAGAGATCAACTTACTATAGATACTTTATTAGGTAATGGTATGAGTAGAGATGATATGATTAATGAAAGCTACAAACTAGCTAATAAAGAAATTGGATATAGAATAGAAAAATTAAATGATTAATAAATAATTCTACTAAATTATCATTTAGATACATCTTATTAATATGAAATTTGGATAAAATTTAAGGGTATAACAAAAATGTTATACCCTTTCATAACTATCTATCTTGATCTGTTACTGCAAATACATATGGTATATTTCTATAATAATCACCATAGTTTAATCCGTAACCTACAACAAATTTATCTTCTATTGTAAATCCACAGTAATCAGGTACTAATTCTACTTCTCTTCTACTTGGTTTGTCTAATAATACACAACATTTTATACTTGCTGGATTTTTAGATTTTAAGTGATCCATCACATGAGCCATTGTATGAGCTGAATCTGTTATATCATCAACAACTAATACATCATATCCCTCTAAATCAGATTTTATGTCATTAACTATTTGAACTCTTCCTGAAGAAGCAGTTCCATGTCCATAACTTGAAGTTGTCATAAATTCTATTCTTACAGGCACATCTATTGCTCTTACTAAATCTGCACAGAAAATGAAGCTACCTTTTAATAGAGATACAACCATTAATTTTTTACCTTGGTAATCTTTCGAAAGCTCTTCCCCTAATTCTTTTATTCTAGCATTTAATTGTTCTTCCGAGCATAGAACTTCCCATACTTTTTTATCAATATCCATTGATTAACCTCCTAAATAAATGATGATATTTCCATTTTATAAAAGATTAACTTCTTTTGCAAGATAGTTTTAGTTAACTTTGTTCATATCATTCATTACATTTAATATTATTTCGTCTGTTATTTGCATTCCTTTATCACTAACTCTACCTAAGTTTTGTATAGATTGCTCAACTTGCGTACCAACTATACCGTTTAGTGGTGGAACTGCATATCCTTGTTTGGCTATAACTGCACTTTGAACTGCTGCTGAAGCTGCTGATGATAATTTTAAAGCACATCCTGCTTTTGCACCATCACAAATCATACCACTTAAGTCAGCTATCATGTTTTCTATAGCTCCGTATATATGATTAATATTTCCATCCATTAGCCAAGATATACCTGCACTTGCTCCTGTTGATGCAGCCACACCACATCCACAAACTGCAGAAAGTCTTCCTGTAAAGTTTTTAACATAAGCAGTTACTAAGTGAGATATAGCAAGAGCTTTTGCCATTTTCTCATCACTTTGTGGGTATTTTAAGCTATAAGCAACTATTGGAAGTATAGCTGTTAATCCATGATTTCCTGATCCATTTGAGCTCATAACAGGAAGTTTTGCTCCACCCATTCTTGCATCAGATGCTGCAGCTGTTAAAAGCATAGCTTCTGTCATTATTCCGCCACCTAGTAATCCTTCTTCCATAGATTCTTTTATACCTCTACCAACACCTATACCGATTTCATTTTCTAATCCATATTTGGCCATATCCATATTCATTGTTACTCCATCTAGTAAGAATTTAATATCTTCTAAATCCATATTAGCAACATTGTCCACTAACTCTTTTATAGTTATAGTATCCATCATATTTTCTTTTTGTTCTACAGTTTCTACTTCAGCTTTTTCAGCAAATCCATCTACTTCATCTAATAAAACTAAGTCATTTTGTTGTATAAAAACAAAATTATCATGCTTAGTTTTTATCATTACTCTAGATGTATTATTTTCTCCTTCTAATCTAACGTCTATAACAACCTTTTCCTTCGTATCTAAAGGTTCTATACTTATTGGAGTCTCATCCACATATTTTTCAGACTCTTTAACTTGTTCTTCAGTTAACCCTTCTAATAAAGTTAATCCGTCCTCAGATTTTCCTCCAACAAGTCCCATAGCAACAGCTATTTTTAATCCTAATCTATCAGTTCCTGGTATTCCAACACACATTGCGTTTTTATAAACATTTGGACTAACTAATATTTTATTTTTTACTACTTCTTCCCCTAATAATTCTTTTGCTTTTGCACAAGCTAACGCAACAGCAACTGGCTCAGTACACCCTACAGCTGGTTTTACCTCTGCCTTTAATATTTCAATCAAGTTTGATCTTAAATCTCTCATTCTATAATCCTCCTAATATTTTAATAAATTATTATTATATTTCCGTCATATTATAATATAGCAATTTTCATGCCAACTTTTCAATTCCATAAAATAAATAAGTTCAGTAAAAAAGCCAATTTTATACCTTCCCATAGATTATGTAATTATTTCTATCTCAAAATATACAAAAAAAATCTCAAAATGAGATTAATGTCTCATTTTGAGATTAAATTATACTTTTCAAGTTTTCTATATAAAGTAGCTCTAGATACACCTAATGCCTTCGCTATTAATTCTTTATCTTTTTTGTAATGTTTATATTTATTAAGAGCTTTACTTATTTCTTCTTTTTCTAAATCTTCTAAAGTCCTTATTTCTTCTGATTTATGTGATTTTTCATCATAATATGTTGACTTTATATTATTAGGTATAATATCTAAAGTTAATAAGGATGAAGTAGACATATTTATACTATATTCGATTATATTCTGTAGCTCTCTAACATTGCCTGGCCAACTATAATCAACTAATGTTTTACTAGCGTCATCTTCTATTCCCATTACATTTTTATTTAGTTTATGAGCATATTCTTTAATCATATAATCAATTAGCAAAGGAATATCATCCTTATGTTCTCTTAGAGCTGGTAAGGTTATAGGTATTACTTTTAGCCTATAATACAAATCTTCTCTAAATTGCCCATTTTTTACTAATTCCTCTAAATTTCTATTAGTAGCCGCTATTACTCTAACATCAATAAGTATGTTAGATTTACCACCAATTTTGTCTAACTCTCTTTCTTGTAGTACTCTTAGAAGTTTGCCTTGTAAATGAAGACTCATATCCCCTATTTCGTCTAAGAATATTGTACCTTTATGAGCTAGTTCAAATTTTCCTAACTTTCCGCCTTTCTTAGCCCCTGTAAAAGCTCCTTCTTCATATCCAAACAACTCACTTTCTAGTAAATTATCTGGTATAGCTGCACAGTTTACTGCCACAAAAGGATAATCTGTTCTATCACTATGATTATGGATTGCTCTAGCAAACAGCTCTTTACCAGTTCCACTTTCACCTGTTATTAATACAGTAGAACTTGATTTAGCTGCAATCAACGCTTTCTGCTTTGTATGTTCCATTATTTCGCTATTACCAATAATATTGTCCAATGTGATTTTATAATCTTTATTAATTTTATTATAATTTTTTATGGCTTCTTTATTTTCAATAAAATCAATAACGTATCCTTTTAATTTGTTTTTAACTACTATTTGACTAATATTATATATTCCCTTTAAGTTTCTTCCTTGCTTCTTATAATAAAAAATTCCATTTTTATATTTTTTAAAGTCTAATGTAGATGGTTTTTTAATAAAATCCAACAATTCAAAAATATTTCCACCTTCTAATTTTGAATCTTCTATATTGAAAATATCTCTAAACTTTACGTTATACTTATCAATATTCCCCCTAGTATCTATGGATACCACAGCTTTATTTATACTATTTAGCAATATTTCTAACTTCTTCTTTTCTAATTCTAACTCTTCTGTTTTATTTTGAGCCTTTAGCTTATCAGATATCAAATCTGCCATTTTCCCTAAGAAATTTGTTAAATCCTTTTCATTATCACTTATTATGGAAGATTGCTCCTCATTAAATGCTATAAGACCTACTACTCCATAAGCATATCCATCTAAAATAATTGGACAACACACTTCTGCATACTCTTCACAGCTTCCATTATTAGAGCATTCTTTGCAAATATTGTTCTGTTCAGAGTCATCAATATAGATTAATACTTGCTCTTCTAAACATTTTTTAAATGCTGAGTATCCATTTACCTTTTCACCAATCTTATCCAAATAAATCCCTGTTCCAGCTATCCTTATTAAGTTTTCATCAACTATAGTTACATCAATGTTTAAAACTGAAAGCATAGCCTCTGCTATGTTTTGAATATCACTTTTTATATCTTTTAAGCCATTCATTCTCATCTATCCTTAGTTTTTTTTATATTTAGTAAAGATCTTATGTCTTTTAAAACAACGTATATTCTATTTAATGTTATTTGAATTGTTATAAGAATTACAAATAGCATTACAGCTCCAACAATTGTAAAATTAATATTTAATCCCACACTTATCTCCCCTTAAAATAGATTTTTATTTAATATATATAATTTAATATATAATAAAAGACTAGGTTAACCTAGTCTTTTATTATATTCTAACTCTTTTATAATTTTTTTCCTATATAAATATATCTTTTATTTTCTATTTCTTTTAATTTTCCTTCAAATTTATATTTTTTAAATATGCTTTGTATTTCACTAGGATAGTTATAATGTATATTATCTCCACAAATTCTATGTTTAAAATATTTTAATTTTACTTTTAAGTCTTTTAAATTTAAATCTTCAACTATTACTTCTCCATTATGTTTAAGTACTCTATTGATTTCTTGTACAGATTTATTACAATCTGCTGTATGATTTAAATAATCTAATATTATAATTTTATCGAAATAATTGTCATTGAAAGGCATATATTCCAATTGTCCACTTACTACTGTACAGTTCTCATTCATTATATGAGAAAAACAAATCTCTTCTCTACGACTATGTTCTAATATAGTTACTTGAACTCCAAAAGCCCTTATTCTTTTTCCTAGTTCTCCAACCTTTCCAACTAATAAAACTCTACTTCCGATATCATGTTTTATATTATTCAAAAATGATAGAACTTCTTCGGAAAATTCAAGTAGTCCCGAACATGATTCGTATTTATGATATAGTAAACTTTCCACGTTATCCTCCCTATAAAGTATTTCGTATAATTCCAGTCATTATTAGATTATAATAAATCCTAAATAAGTATTCAATACATTATAATATTATTTATTATATAATTTATTCCTCATCTTCCAAAGTAACTTTTTTTATCTTTGATACAGAAACTTCATAGGCTGTTCTTTTAACAGAATTACCACCTTCTAATTTTTTATCATAGACTCTACTTTGTACTCTTCCCCACATTTGGATTCTATCTCCAACATTAAGATTTTTTGCAAACTTAGCATTTCTTCCCCATACTATAGATGGAATATAGTCTGATTTATTATAAGGTCTATTAATTGCAACTAATAAATCTGTTATTTCTCTTCCAAGTGGTGTCTTTCTATATACCGGAGATTTACATATATATCCATCTAGGAATATACTGTTAGGATCTTTTGTGTCAATCTCTGATATTGCCTTTATTTCGCGAACAAATACTGTTAATACAAGTTTATTTTTATTATCAACATTTTTATTATAAGATCTTAGTTGACCAACAACACTTACCAGTTTTTCATTTTCAAAATCTATGTCTTGTAGTAATCGTTCTGAAATAGTCATTGGAAGAATATCATAAGAATTACTTAGCCTATTAATTTTTATTTTTGTGCTGTAAAACTTTTCGCCAAATATTTCATGGCTGAATTCTAATTCATCTTCTAGTTCACCTTTTAAATTTACAACATTAGTATCGTCCTTAACTATTATCATTTTATTTTTCCCCCCAAAATAGTTAATTATAGCTTTATCTTTCCTACTACAATAAATATATTTATCGTATTTAATTTTTATTACATTTAATCACGTTTCTGAATACTTTGTTCTCCAGAAGTATTAACTTTGTAATTTTTTTGATAAATTAAATTAGAAATTGTAACCATGGAGTAATTTTTATTTTCTAAATAAGTTAAAAAATCATCCAAATATGTACCTACATCTCTAACATTTGCATGGAATAGTATTATTGATCCAGGTGAAGTATTTTTACTAATTCTATCTATTATATGTACAGGACCAATATTTTTCCAATCTCCAGAATCTACATCCCACTTTATAGTGTAGTATCCCAAAAACTTACAAGTATTCACAGTATCCTTATCCACTTTGCCAAAAGGTGGTCTAAATAAATTTACTTTTTCTCCTGTTAGATTTTCTACTTTTTTACTTGTTGATGTAATTTCCTCTATCTTATCTTCATTAGATATGTCAGGAAAAGAAGTATGTGTGTTTGAATGGTTTCCTATTTCATGACCTCTATTATGTATTTCTTTGACTAATTCTTCATTGTCATCAATCCAACTTCCTACTAAAAAGAATGTGGCTTTTGCATTATGTCTATCTAATATATCTAGTATTTCTTCAATATTTTCACTACCCCAAGCAACATCAAAGGTTATTGCAATTTTTTTATCCTTTGTATCAACTCTATTTATAGGTGTTTCATATCTTTGAAATACACAACATAAATTTTTTATACCTAATACAAAACAACCTATAATAAATAAGGTACCAAAAAATAAAACTATACTTACAATAAAAGCCTTCGTTCTTTTATATGCTGAGTTCATTTTTTACCTCCTATCTAAAATACTCCTATAATATATTTATTTAAAAAAATTAAAAAAAATTACAAAAGCATGTACTAAAATTCGTCAATCTTTTATATTGATTAATAAAAACAAGTTAAACCTTAAAATTAAATCATTTTTACTAAATTCGACTTATTTGGATTTATTTTTCAGAATATAACTTTTCTATTTGGAGAAATTATAAATAACATCAATTAAATGATGTTAATAAAAATTATATTTCAACTTCAAGGAGGAAATTTACTATGTCAAATTCTAATAACAGACAAGTCGTACCTGAGGCAAGAGCTGCATTAAACCAAATGAAATTAGAAATAGCTGGTGAATTAGGAATGTCTAATTACGAAAATATTGACAAAGGTAATTTAACTGCAAGACAAAATGGTTATGTTGGTGGATATATGACTAAAAAGTTAGTTGAAATGGCTGAGAAACAAATGGCAGGTAAATAAAGCTAAAAAATAAGTAACAGAAGGCTACCTAATTAGGTAGCCTTTGTTATATATTTTTTATTTTAAATACTACTTTTATTTTTTTATAATTTAGTTTAATATAATAATATAAATTGTTTCGTGGAGGATAATAATATGTTTGAAAACTCAACTGAAGAGTTGGCATATCATAAACTTTTAATTTTATACATTTTAGACAAAATAAATATGGATTTAACTAACTCACAGATAACGCAAGTTGTTTTAGAAACAGAAATGATGAATTATTTTTCATTACAACAAATTTTATCACAACTTATGGATTCTAAGTTCATAAAGCCATACAAAGACTCTGGCAGAGAGTACTATTGTCTAACACAAAAAGGACTAGAAACATTGGAGTACTTTTTAAATAGAATACCAGAATCTTATGCTGTCAAAATTGACGAATACATAACAAATAATAAAGAAAGTTTATTAGCTGATACTCAAGTTAAATCTAGTTTTGTAAAACAAAGTGAAAATGAGTTCATTGTTAATTTAAGAGTTATTGAAAACCAAAGTAATCTAATAGATTTAAACTTAAATGTTTCATCAGAAAAACAAGCAAAACAAATATGCAATAATTGGAATAACAATGCTTCTAATATGTATGCAGAAGTTATTAATTTATTGATCCGAGATATACACTAGGGCCTACATACAAATAATTGTTGTAGGCTCTTTTCCTACTTTTATTTCTTTTATTAATTGGTTTGTGCAAGTATCATATACTTTTACTGAATTTTTCTGAGTATCTGATATGAACAATTTTTCTTCATTTGAAGAGATTTCTAATCCCTGAGGTATCCCATCTATGTCTATATTGCCAATATACTTTCCTAAACTATAATCTAATATTTTTATATTTTTATATCCCAAATCTGCTACATATACCTTTTTATCCTTATAATTAAAAGATATCTGTACTGGCAGTAAAAATTCATCAAATACCTTTTTCGTTGTCAAAGTAGCTTCATCGATAATCACTACTTTTCCATCCAAAGTTGATACGTAAATTTCACTTTTATACTTATCGAGTTGTACATGCCAAGCTTTGAAATCTATATCTATTTTTCTTTCTATAACTCTATTGATAATATCTATACATGTTATGGAGTCCATACAAGGGACGTATAATTTTTTTCTAGGTAAATCAAAGCAAAAGCCGTGTGGCATGTCATCTACACAAATCATGCCAATGGGGTCTAATGTATTTTTATCCATAAAATAAATACTATTAGAATCTTCATTGGCAATAAATATCTCTTCTTCAAACATGGCTATTTGAGTTAAACTGCCCCCAATCGATGAAGAGTCGATTATCTTTTCTTGATTCATGTCCAAAACATATAAGATTCCATTGCTAGAACTGGGCAAATACATTTTGCTTTTTTCTTTATCAATACAAAAATGATGTGGATAAATATTCTCATCTAGTTTAATTTCTTTCTCTAAAGTTAGCGTTTCATAGTCTATTATGCTAATACTTTTCGATAGATAATTTGAGACATACACCTTCATAGATTACCCTCCCTTCTATATTTTTTATACTACAATAATATATTAGATAACTTATATAATTATTCTATTATAGTTGCTTTATCTTATTTCAATTGTTATCATATTCATTGAAATATTTTTAAATAAGGAGTGTATACATATGAAAATAGAATTTAAAACTAGCGGTGTTTGTTGCCGTCAAATAACTTTAGAAGTTGATGAAAATAACATAATACAAGAAGCTCACTTTGAAGGTGGATGTAACGGAAACCTAGGTGGAATAAGCAGATTAATAGTTGGTCAAGATGCTAATGATGTGGCTAAAAAATTAGAAGGAACTACTTGTGGTTCTAAAAATACTTCATGTCCTGATCAATTATCAAAAGCAATAATTGAAGCTTTATAAGATAAGTTATTCTTTTCTAAAATACTTATAATAAAAAAAGGTGGTTTAAAACCACCTTTTTACATATTTAGGTTCAATTTTTATTTAACTAATTGTCTAACATGACCTATCATATATAAAGAACCTGCTGAAATTATAATATCATTCTCTGAGGCATTTTCTAATGTGTATTTTACTGCATCTTCAATGTTAGGAATTGCAGTTACATCATCAACATATTTTTCTATTTTTTCTTTTAATTCATCACAGCTTATTGCTCTGTCACTATCTGGTGCTGTTGTAATAACTTTATCGAACTTGTCCATTAGTATTTCAAGAACCCCATCAATATCCTTATCTTTTAACATGCCTATTAGTAAAGTCATTTTCTTTCCTTTAAAATGTTTTTCTAATGCTTTAGATAAAGATCTTGCTCCATCTTCATTATGGGCACCATCTATTATAAATGTAGGATTATCTTTTATCTTTTCTATTCTTCCTGGCCATCTAGTATTTAAGAAAGCCTTTCTAATTGATTCTTCTTCTATTTCTATATGTTTTTCATCTATTAATACTTTTATTACTGTTAGTGCTAACACTGCATTGTTTACTTGATGTTCTCCAATAAGGCTTATTTCCATATCTTCAAATTTTTCACCTAATATTGTACAATCAAATACTTGTGAATTCACATCAGATTTTTTGATTACTAAATTTTTGAAATCAGCTTCTATATATTTAGTATTTTTTTCTTTGCATACATTTTTTATAACTTCTTCTGCTTCTGGTTTTTGTTTATAAACAACAGCTATACTATCCTCTTTTATAATACCTGCTTTTTCATAAGCTATTTTTCCTAAAGTATCTCCTAATATTCCTATGTGATCTAAGCTAAGAGAAACTATTACACTAGCTAGAGGTGATTTAATTACATTTGTAGCATCATATCTACCACCCAAACCAACTTCAAGTACTACATAGTCTGTTTTTTGTTCCCAGTAATAATAAAATGCCATAGCAGTTTCTATTTCAAACTCAGTAGGATATGCAAATCCTTCTGATACCATTAATTCTATTTTTTCTTTCATTATAGTTATTATTCTTGCCACATCATCCTCTGGAATATTCTGTCCATTAAGTCTTATTCTTTCTGTGAAAGTTTCCAGATATGGTGATGTGTAAAGACCTACTTTATATCCTTGCTCTTTTAATGTATTTGAAATAAAAGAACATGTAGAACCCTTTCCATTAGTTCCTGCCACATGAACAAATTTAAGCTTGTCCTGTGGATTTCCTAATAGTTCTAGTAATTTAAAAGAGTTTTCTAAACCTAATCTCATTCCAAATTTATGAGATTTTTCGATAAACTCCAGTGATTCTTGGTAATTCATTTTCTTTCCCCCTAGACTAATTTTAAGTGTTTATATACAATTCTTTATTATTTTTTCAAAATTTAAGTATCTATAGTTTATTATAATACATTTTTATACTTATCACATGTTTTGAGAAAAAAATAAAAGGTCATGTCTATAAAAATTTAATAGACATGACCTTATTTAAATTATTTTAAGCAACAAAGCTAGCTGTAGCGATAGCAAAGGCGCTATAATCTCCAAATGAGATTATTTTAATTTTGCTTCTATATTTTCAAGTCTTTCAAGAACTGATTTCATCATTTCTTCGAATTTCTCTTTTTTAGCTTTTTCTTCGTTAACTAAGCTTTCTGGTGCTTTAGCTAAGAAACCTTGGTTAGAAAGTTTTCCATTAACTCTTTTTATTTCGCCTTCTAATTTAGCTTTTTCTTTAGTTAATCTTTCTTTCTCTTTTTCAAAGTCAACTAATTCATCAAGTGGTATAAATATTTTAGCTCCATTTATAACAACTGATACAGCATCTTCTGGGATGTTATTTTCGTTGTCAGCTATTTCTACCATTGAAGCTGATGCTAAAGTTACAAAGTATTCTTTTGTAGCTTCTACAGCTGGTTTTTTCTCTTCAGTTGGAACTATTATTACTTTAGCTTTCTTAGATGGTGGAACATCCATTTCAGCTCTAGCATTTCTTATATTTCTTATACCATCCATAGCAAGTTCCATCATTTCTTCTTCACTTGCCATGTTATCTTCTTCTTTGTAGTGAGGCCAGTTAGCTATAACTATGCTTCCTTCTACTGTTGGAAGATAAGTGTATATTTCTTCAGTTATGAAAGGCATATATGGATGTAATAATTTTAATATAGTTTCAAGAACATAAGTTAATGTGTAAAGAGCTGCTTTCTTAGCTTCTACATCATCTCCATATAATCTTGGCTTAACTATTTCTATATACCAGTCACAGTATTCTGTCCATGCGAAATCATAGATTTTTTGTGCTGCTATACCTAAATCAAACTTGTCCATATTGTCTATAACTTCTTTAACAACGTTGTTAGCTCTAGATATTATCCATTTGTCAGCTATTGTTAAGTTAGCTTGAACAGATTCTCTAGTTACACCGTTCATTATTTCTTCATCTATGTTCATGAATACGAATCTAGATGCATTCCATAATTTATTAGCGAAGTTTCTAGCTGCTTCAACTCTTTCCATGTAGAATCTCATATCGTTCCCTGGAGAGTTTCCAGTTACTAACATGAATCTTAAAGCATCAGCTCCGTATTGATCTATAACTTCTAGTGGATCTATACCATTTCCTAAAGACTTACTCATTTTTCTACCTTGAGAGTCTCTAACTAGTCCGTGTATTAATACATGGTCGAATGGTTTTTCATTCATACAGAACATTCCTGCAAATGCCATTCTTACAACCCAGAAGAATATTATATCGTATCCTGTAACAAGTACATTAGTTGGATAGTAGTATTCTAATTCTTCAGTGTTATGAGGCCATCCTAATGTTGAGAAAGGCCATAAAGCAGATGAGAACCAAGTATCTAGTACGTCTTCATCTTGTTTAAACTCGCCACATCCACACTTACATGATTTTGGCATTTCTTTAGCAACTACTACTTCACCACATTCTTGACAGTAGTAAGCAGGTATTTGGTGACCCCACCATAATTGTCTAGATATACACCAGTCTCTTATATTTTCTAACCATTGTAAATATGTTTTGTCATATCTTTCTGGCACGAATTCTAATTCTTTTGATTTTAATATATCTATAGCAGGTTTTGCTAATTCATCCATTTTAACGAACCATTGCTCAGAAAGTCTTGGTTCTATTACAGTATGACATCTGTAGCAAGTACCAACTGAATGTGGATGGTCTTTTATTGCTATAACGTATCCTGCTTCTTCTAAATCTTTCATTAATTGTTTTCTACATTCATATCTGTCCATGCCTTGGTATTTACCAGCAAGTTCATTCATAGTTCCATCTTCGTTCATAACGTTGATTTGTTCTAAGTTATGTCTCTCACCTACACCAAAGTCGTTAGGGTCATGAGCAGGAGTCATTTTAACAGCACCACTTCCGAAGTCTTTATCAACATAATCATCAGCAACTATTGGAAGTTCTCTTCCTACTATTGGAAGTATAGCAGTTTTTCCTACTAAATGAGTATATCTTTCATCTTCTGGATTAACAGCTATCCCAGTATCACCTAATAATGTTTCTGGTCTAGTTGTAGCTATTTCTAAGAACTCATCACTATCTTTTAAGAAGTATTTTATGTGATAGAAGTTTCCGTCTTTTTCTTCGTGCTCAACTTCAGCATCAGATAAAGTAGTTTTACAGTCTGGACACCAGTTTATTATTCTGTTTCCTCTGTATATTTGACCTTTTTCATAAAGTTTTACGAAGAACTCAGTAACAGCTTCGTTACATCCTTCATCCATTGTAAATCTTTCTCTATCCCAGTCACAAGAGTCTCCTAATTGTTTCATTTGGTCTACTATTTTTCTACCAAATTCATTTCTCCAGTCCATAGCTCTCTTTAGGAATTCTTCTCTTCCTAATTCGTACTTAGTTTTTCCTTCTTGTTCTTTTATTCTTTCACAAACTTTAACCTCAGTTGCTATAGAAGCATGGTCTGTTCCTGGTTGCCATAATGTTTCGAAACCATCCATACGTTTCCATCTTATAAGAACATCTTGTAAAGTATGGTCAAGAGCATGTCCCATGTGTAATTGTCCTGTTATATTTGGTGGTGGTAAAACTATTGTGAAAGGTTTTTTATCTGGATTTGGACTTGATTTAAAGTAACCTTTGTCTAACCACTCATCATAAAGTCTTTTTTCAAAATCTTTTGGATCATAAGTTTTTGATAAGTTTTTAATTGCCATTGTAATTTCCTCCTTATATTATTAATATCTTCTTTTCAAATTAATTAGTATTTATGATTATAATATTTATCCTAAATATGGATAAAATATAATTTCATTAATAAGTAAAAAAAGAGCTTTTCATCCTATAAATAAGGACGAAAAGCTCGCGTTACCACCTTAATTCCATACTAGCTCTATATGACTACTATGGCTCTTAATAGATTTTAACGACTCTCACCGTCTAAACTTACTATTAGTTCAGTTTAGAAACTCCAAAGCTACCTTCTGTAAACATTTACTAAGAAAATCTTCCAGCTATTGATCTTCCTCTCTTTTAGTGTATTTACATACTCCTCTTTTTCACAGTTTTTATATGAAATTATTATTAATACTTATTATAACTAATTTTTAGGATTATTGTCAATTTAATTATATATTATTCTCATCACTTAAAATGTTACCAAAAATTTTTTGGTTTTACATCATGAGTAATAGGTCTAATGTCATATCCTCTCTCTTTCAATATAGCTATAATCTCATTTAAGCAATTTACTGTTCTTTGGTTTTCGTGTAATAAAATAACAATTTCTTCTTTTTCTCTTGCATAATATAATATGTTACTAACTATTTGGTCTTGTGATGATTTCCAATCCTCTGTATCTATGGTCCAATCCCAAACTAAAAAACCTTCTTCTAAGAATTTATTATAAATACTTTCTAGCATATTAGGTTTACTTCCAAAAGGAATTCTAACCAGTCTGGATGTTTTTCCTGTTATATTGTAGAAAGTTCTATTGCAAGTTTTAAATTCTTCTATGGCTGAATCTTCAGTCTCATATAGTTTGCTCAAGTCATGAGTCACACCATGAAATCCTGCCCCATGTCCTTCATCTACCAATTTTTTAACAACATTTTTAAATACTATCATATTATTATTAAGCATAAAAAAAGTTCCTTTTACATTGTTCTCATCCAAAATATCTACTATCTGTCGAGTATACTTGGTGGGCCCATCATCAAAGGTAATATACGCTATCTTTTCACTCTCAACACCGTTAACTATGTCTCTACAACCTAGCAAAATACTTGCTGCAATTAACATAAAAAAAACAAATGATTTTACTATAATATTTTTCCTAAGCTTCTTCATATATAATCACTTCTTTAGTTATATTTTATATAATCATTGTTTCCTTTATTCTGACTTTTATACAAACTAATATTAATTGTCTACACCAATTAATTGTTCTAATTGGTTTGTTTTTTCTATTACTTTGCTTAAATGAAAGTTAAATACAGGGCTTTCATTATCATTAATGTCCAGTAATATTGTTTCATTTTTGCATAGTTTTCTTAGTTTTTTATGATTATCTTTATTTAAAAATAATTCTTTTTCCAATAGTTCTATAGACTTTATGTGAAAATATATTTGTCTACATAAATCCAAAGATTTGTCTATGATATCTAGATTAAAGTTTCCCTTGCTATAGTTTAGCTCATCTATAAGTTTTGAATAAAACGCTTCTGATGTTTTTATGTTATTTTCAATATTATCAATTTTTAAATCTTTCTTACCAAGAGCTATGTTTTTCAAACTTTCCTTACATAAAGACCTAATCTTTGCAAACTCATTCATAGTATTATCATAATAATTTGGTCTTGCCACACTATAATTAATAATAAGACCCATAATAACACCTACAGACGTATCTATTACTCTTTGAATAGAATAAACTAACGGTGCACTATTGATGTACCCTAAATATAAAGAAAAGAATGTAACACTTGATACTACTAAAGAAGATAACCTAAATATTTGGCAGAATTTTATAACTATCATAATACCTATTCCACATAAAATTGGATTTGCCGGTGATATTAATACAAGTAAAAAACCTACTAATCCTCCTATTAATGTCCCAAATACCCTTTGTGACCCCATTTTAAAAGATGTCTTAATTGTGTCCTGCATAGTTACTACACATGCTGTAGCACAGTAAAACATATTATCTACTGCAAACCTAGTCAATATACAACACAACATTACTGCTAATCCTGTCTTTATAGTTCTCATGCCTATAATATTTTGTAACCGCATTTCTGTCCTCCACCAATTTCTTTTGTACCTTCTTAGTATAATATATTTAATAATAATATGGATAGTTTTTTAACAATTTTCTATTATCTAACAATATATTAATAAGGAGTATGGCTATTAAATCCTTTATTAATTTAGTTAAGTCACCATTAGCAAAATTCATATATAAAATTCCACCATTATTTATATCATCATATACTTTTCCTTTGTATCCTGAGTAAATTCTATCAACTAATTCATTAAATTTATCTTCCGTTGGAAAAGGCATTAATACATCTTGCGAAGTATCTTGAAGTACTTTTCTTATTTCAATATTTATGTCATCATAAATCTTAGGATAATAGTTTATAGCCAAATTCCTACAATAATCATAGTAGTTATTCATACAATCACCTCATATATTTTTATTAAAATTCACTAATTCTCTTAATCAGAGTTAGGGCGAATGACTCTGTATCTTTAATCCACAGTGTAAGCTAAATATTCCATTAAGAACCTTGCTCTATTTTAAGTATTTGATATTATAAATATATGCAAAAAAAAAATAAAACTGCTTTAAACAGTTTTATTTTTTAATCTATCCAATTTCTATCATCTCACCATTTTTAGCATAGATGATTTTTTCACATATATTAGTTATATGATCACCAATTCTTTCAAGATATCTTCCTATAAATACTAATCTCATTCCTTGATTAATATTTTCTTCTGGATTATTATGCATAACTTGTAAGCAATCTTGTCTTACTTTTTCATATAAATCATCTATTTCATTATCTTTTTGTGCTATTTTATAAGCTAAATCTGCATCATCATTTTTTAATGCATCCCATAAGTCTTTAAGCATTTCTAAGCAAATATCTTTCATTATAGGTATATCTATTAGTTCTTTTATGAAAGGCTCTTCACCGATTTCTAAACTTTCTTTACATATATTAGCTGCATAATCTCCTATTCTTTCTAACTCTGTAGATATGTCGCAAAGGGCATAAATATACCTTAAATCCCTTGCTAAAGGTTGTTTTAATGCCATAAGCTCGATACTTCTATCTCTTATATATTCTCTTAATATATCAATATCATCGTCTTCTCTAATCACTTTTTTCGTATTTCTCATGTCTTTCTTTATCATGCATTCTATAGATAAGTCTACTGACTCCTGACATTTTTCAATCATTCTTAAAGTATATTCTTTAAGAGATTGAATGCTTACATCTAAATTAGTAATAACCATCATTTGCCCCTCTTTCTTATAAAATTAATCTTAACCAAATCTTCCTGTAATATAATCCTCTGTTCTCTTATCAGATGGTATAGTGAATATATCCTTTGTATTATTATACTCTATTAATTCTCCATTTAAAAAGAATCCTGTTTCATCTGATATACGAGCGGCTTGTTGCATATTATGAGTTACTATTACAATAGTATAGTCTTTCTTTAATTCAGATATTAAATCTTCAACCTTTGCCGTAGATATAGGGTCAAGAGCTGAAGTTGGTTCATCCATTAAGATTACATCTGGTTTCATAGCTATAGTTCTGGCTATACACACTCTTTGCTGTTGCCCACCAGATAAACCAAGGGCTGGAGATTTTAATCTATCTTTTACTTCATCCCAAATAGCTGCACCTTTCAAACTTTCTTCTACTATTTTATCTAAAGTTTTCTTATCTTTTATTCCATGTACCCTAGGTCCATAAGCCACATTATCATATATGCTCATTGGGAATAAGTTTGGTTTTTGGAACACCATACCGATCTTAGTTCTTAATTTTATTACATCATTATTTTTATAAATATCTTCTCCGTCAACTTTAACTATTCCTTCTATTTTAACACCTTCTATTAAATCATTCATTCTATTTAAAGTTCTTAAAAATGTGGATTTACCGCATCCAGATGGACCTATTAGAGCTGTTACTTTATTAGATTTAATATCCATATTTATTTTCATTAATGCTTGTTTTTCTCCGTAAAATAAATCTAAATCTCTAACACTTAATTTATTTGAATCATTCATACTCATATCATTATCTCCTTTTATCTCATAACAACTATATATTACCCTTACTTAACTTTTTAGCAATTAGTTTGGCACTTCCATTTAGAATTAATACTATTACGATTAGTACTACTCCTACACTTGCTGCCCCACTTATATCACCCAATTCTTTTGTTAAAAGATATGAGTGAACTGTTAATGTTCTAGCACTGTCAAATATGCTTGATGGCATACCAGCAACTGTTCCTGCTGTTAATAATATTGCTGCCGATTCACCGATTACACGTCCTATTGATAATATAACTCCTGATAATATTCCAGAAAGCGCACTTGGTAATATAACCTTGTATAAAGTTTGGAACTTTGTAGCCCCCATTGCCAATGATCCTTCTCTAAATTCATTAGGCACAGTTTTTAAAGCCTCTTCCGTTGTTCTTATAATTACAGGAAGTATTATTATAGATACCGTTAAAGCTCCTGCTATTATTGAGTATTGCATTTTTAATGTTACAACAAAGAATATTCCTCCGAATAAACCATAAATTATTGATGGTATTCCTGCTAAACATTCTGTTGCAAATCTTATTATTTCTACTATTTTTCCTTTTTTAGCATATTCATGAAGATATATAGCTGATAAAATTCCTATTGGTGTTGCTATGGCGATGGCGATTAATACCATATACACAGTACTAACTATCATTGGGAAAATTCCTCCATCACCTGATGCTGAATAATCACTAAATATATAACTTAAATTAATTCCTTTAATTCCATTAACAAATATAAATCCTACTATTAAAACTAGCAATCCAACTGTTACAAATGATGATAAATATAATAAAAAGCTTAAAAAATTATCTTTAAATTTTCTCATCTTACTGATCTCCCTTATTAGTAATTCTTCTTAATACTAGGTTGAGTATTAATATAAACATAAATAGTACAACACCAGTGGCAAATAACATTTCTTGATGAGTTCCGTATGCATATCCCATTTCAAGAGCGATATTTGTAGTTAAAGGTCTTACGCTATCTACAATAGAACTTGGTATAACAGGTGAGTTTCCTGCAACTAATATAACTGCCATTGTCTCTCCTATAGCTCTACCTATACCTAGTACTACTGCTGCTAATATTCCTGATTTTGCTGCTGGTAAAATAACTTTAAAAATTGTTTCTATTTTTGATGCACCTAGGGCTAACGATCCTTCTTTATAAGCTTTTGGTACTGCTTTTATTGCTGTTTGTGAAACTGATATTATTGTTGGTAGCATCATTATTGATAATACTAATATTACAGCTAATAAACTTTGACCTTTTGGTAAGTTTAATAATTTTTGAATGTTTGGTACTATAAATGCTAATCCAAATAGTCCGTATAATACAGAAGGTATTCCTGCAAGTAATTCTACTGCTGGTGATACAATTTTTTGTACTGGTTTTGGAGCTATTTCAGCTAAAAATACAGCTGTAAATATTCCTATTGGAACTCCTATTATTAAAGAACCTATTGTAGCCATTATAGAAGCTACTATCATTGGCGCCACACCAAATTTATTCGAGTTAGGTAACCAATCTGTACCAGTTAGGAAATCTACAAATGAGTAACCCTTAAATAAAAATGGTGTTAAACCCTTATAAAATACAAATCCTATAATTAGCAGTAAACTTATTACTGATATTGATGCACTGATCATAAATACTTTTTGTGATATATTTTCTATTAAATATTTTCTATTGTTGTTTTTATTTTTATCTTTGGCGACGATTTGATTTTTTCCTGTAATATGTTGATTAATCAAAACATTTCCCCCTTATTAATTTATTTGTTTTTGTGCTCTTTGTATTCCTTACAATTCAATAATACAAATCAAAAGTTAAGATTATATTAGATTTAAGTTAAGTATATGTAAAATATATAATATTTTAGTATCTTGTAGAAATATCTCTCTTATTGTTAAATAATTTGTTAAAGATTTGTAAACATATTTTACCTATAATTAATCTGTTGTCTTCTTGTAGTAATAAAATTTTTAATTACTCATTTAAATAAATAATAGAAAATAAAATCCTTACAATAAAAAATCACTAGAATCTCAATAAATACTAGTGATTTTTTATTTATTATTTTTTATTTTGTTGATCTAAATATGAAACTGCTGAAAGAGCTGCTATATTTCCTTCTCCTGCTGCTTTTATATATTGATAAGGAGTACCTACCACATCACCAGCTGCAAAGCAACCTTCTATATTAGTTTTCATTGATCGATTAACTTCTATATGATTTCCGTCTAATTTTAATCCTGGAACTAATTGTCCAGGAGATATACTATCTCTTAGGATAAATATCCCATCTGTTTCTATTTCTTGATTTTTTAGAATCAGTTTACTAACAAACTGATCTCCAACTATTTCAATAGGTATGTCTTTAATAATTTCTATACTAGGTTCTACTTCTACTTCTTCCTTGTACATTGGTATATAATATACTTTCGATGCTATAGATGATATAAAATTAGCTTCTGATTCTTCGTGTTTATTGTAAGATATTATTGTTACTACTTTATCTTTATATAAAGGTGCATCACAAGTTGCGCAGTAACCTACTCCTCTTCCTAAAAATTCTTCTTCTCCTTTAAAGGGTTTACCAAAGTTAACTCCTGTAGCTAATATTATTGAACTCGCTTCATAATTATTTTTAGTTCCCATAAGTGCAAAATAATCACCCATTGAATATATACTATTGATTTTATCTTCTTCTATTTCAATATTCATAGCTTTTATATGATTTGCAAATTCATCTCTAATTTCTTTTCCACTTTTCCCATAAAAACCTAGGTAATTATTAATCTTATGAGCTTTTACTAATTTATTACTTATTTCTTTAGTCCCAAATAATATAAATTTTTTATTTCTTATACTTGCATTTAGTGCTGCCGATAATCCTGCTGGGCCACTACCTATTATAGCTATATCATATCTTTCACTCATGTCGCTTACTCCTATGTTTATTTTAATAATTTTTCTATATCATCTTTTATTTTTAATGGAGATACAGTAGGTGCATATCTTTTTATCACATTTCCTCCACTGTCAATTAGGAACTTTGTAAAATTCCATTTTATCTTACTTCCCATAATCCCTTTTGCTTCATTTCTTAAATATTTGTAAAGTGGATGTGCATTTTCACCATTAACATCTACTTTTTGGAACATAGAAAATGTTACCCCATAATTTAACTGACAAAATTCATGTATTTCATCATTACTACCAGAATCCTGATTAGCAAATTGATTACAAGGAAAACCTAATATTTCTAACCCTCTATCCTTATATTTTTTATATATTTCTTCTAAATCCTTAAATTGAGGTGTTAATCCACATTTACTTGCCGTATTTACTACTAAAACTACCTTTCCTTTGTATTCTTCCATTCTTACTTCTTGTCCATTCATTTTTGTTGCTGAAAAATCATAAAACTTCATATTATTATTCTCTCTTTCTTATTACTTATATATTTATTTTAAACTACAATTTATATAAATTTAATTTAATTCAATCAATCAGTTTTTTATAAAGCTAAATCATTCCAATTTAGCTTTATTTCAATGTATTTAATATTTTATCTAAATATTGTTTTAATATAATAATATCTTCTTCATTATTATATTTTAAATTACAGTATACTTGATCAGGTACATCAAGTATATCTTCTTTTAATAGAGCTCCTTTTTCTGTTAGTTCTACTGTAACAACTCTATCATCTTCTTTATTCCTATACTTATTTACTAACCCCATAGACTCCAACTTTTTAACTACAGGAGTAAGCGTTCCTGAATCTAGGTGTAATCTTTTGCCTAATTCTTTAAATAATATAGTCTCTTCTTCCCACATTACTAACATTGCCACATATTGTGTATATGTTAAATTGTGTTTATCAAGGACAGGTTTGTATAGTTTTATAACTTCCCTTGATAAGGCATATAAAGAAAAGCACACTTGATTTTCTAATTTTATCTTATCATATTTATCCATTTTATTTGACCTCAAATCTATTTTTATAAATTTAATTTAATTCAATCAATTATTGATATTATTATATATTTTATTATTTTCTCTGTCAATTTTTTTATTCTGAAAAAATATAAGTACCTTTAAAGTCCTATAAGATATTGCTACTTTCAATTTATTTTTCTTATTTTTAATATTTCCTACAGCTTAATTATGATCGAAAAAGGGGGTAACATTTTTGTTACCCCCTTGAAAATTAATCTAAAAACTCTACTAAATTTTCTCCCAGCTTACCTATCCTAGCTAAAGAGTAAACATCATATCCTTTTGCTTCTAACTTCCCTCTTCCAACTTGGAAAGACTTTTCTATAACTATTCCTATTCCAGCAACAGTTGCTCCAGCTTCTTCTACTAATCTAGCTGCTCCTAAAGCTGCTTCCCCATTTGCTAAGAAGTCATCTATTATAAGAACTTTATCATCTGCACTAATGTAGTTTTTAGATAAAGTTAATTCATAGTTCATAACCTTTGTGAAGGAATGTACTGTTGTTTGATAAACTTCGCCATTTAATATTTTTGATTGTTGTTTTTTTAGAGTTACCATAGGTAATTCCATTTGAAGAGCAGTCATAGCTGTTGGTGCTATTCCCGAACTTTCTATTGTAAGTATTCTAGTTATTCCATGATTTTTGAAGTATTCTTTGAAATAAGTCCCCATGTTATACATTAACTTTGCATCAACTTGATGATTTAAAAACGAATCTACTTTAAGAACTGTTTCATTTAACGCGCTTCCATCTTTTAATATTCTCTCTTTTAACTCTCTCATTTATATTGCCTCTCTATCTAATATTTGATTTGTATTTTTTTCTTTTTTATCTTCTCTAAGTACTATATTTAAAACTAAAGCAACTATTGTACCCGTTGATATACCTGAAGAGAATACCATTTGTAATCCCTCTGGTAATTGTGCTATAAAGTCTGGTCTAAAAGTAACCCCAAGTCCAAGACCTATAGACGTTGCTATTATTAGTAAATTTCTATCATTTATTTCTACTCTGCTTAATGTTTTTATTCCTGCTGCTGCTACAGTTCCGAACATTACTATACCTACACCACCAAGAACTGGCTGTGGTATTCCATTTATTAAAGCTGCAAATTGAGGGAATAACCCAAGTATAACTAATAACATTCCTGCCATTATTGCCACATGTTTACTTGCTACTTTTGTTAATGGTATTAATCCTACGTTTTGACTGAAAGATGTGTTTGGGAATGATCCAACAGCGCCACCAATTATACTCCCTACTCCATCAGCCAATACCCCTGATCCAACTCTTTCATCATCCATGTCAACATCAGATACTTCACCTATAGCTTTCAAACAACCTACTGTTTCTATTGTTGTAACAAAATATGCCGGTAAAAATGCTATTAGAGCTTTTAAATCAAAAGTCACACCATATTGGAATATTTGAGGTATTGCTATAAAGTTTGCTTGTGTTACTGATGAAAAATCAACTTTTCCAAGAGGTATACAAATTATATATCCCACAACCATTCCTATAAGTATAGATGCGCTACTTAATATTCCTTTTCCATATCTGTTTAGAAACAAAGTAACCATCATAACAAGCATTGCTATTGATACATTTGTTAAACTACCATAATCAGCTGATCCTGCTCCTCCAGCTGCCCAGTCTATTGATACAGGTATTAGAGTAAGCCCTATTAAACAAACTACTGTACCAGTTACTATTGGTGGGAATAACTTCATTAAAGGTTTTATAAAATAACTTAAAATAATTTCTAAAAATGCACCTAAAATTGTTGCCCCAATTATTCCTGGTAATCCTAATACTGAACCTACTGATATAGATGGTGATACAAATGTAAAATCTGTTCCCATAATACATGCAACCTTGGATCCTACTCTTCCTACTCCTCTTGCTTGGATTATTGTAGCTATACCTGCTGCTAATATAGATGCGCTTATTACTACAGTAGACATCCCTTGATCAAATCCCAATGAACTAGATATTACTAATGGAACTACTATAATACCTCCAAAAGCTGCAAATATATGCTGAAGTCCTAGAAGAATCTTCGTAGCTAAGGTTGGATTGTCTTCAACCCCATACTTTAAATTGTTTAATTGTTTTTTGTTTGATGAACTCATAACACTATCTCCCGTTATTTTATTTTGTGTATATGACTCAGTTTCTAAATAGTTTAATGAAAAATTTGATTCACTCAATTTGAAACAAAAAAACACCTCGATATAAATATCGAGGTGTTTAGCTCAAAATAAATACAAATAATCTAAGTTAATTTATATTTATATATTCTTTAAACTATACCTCGTAGTCTACTAATTTATGGTTAGTAGGTAGAAACTTGCGGACCATATTACCGCCAAATATACGAGTCATTTAATTTTTATCTTATTGTATCATATCTATTTTTTTTGTAAATAGTTTTTGTACAATTAAACAAAGTACTTTATATTTATATGCCCTATACAATTATTTTCATATAATAATTATCTTATAGGTTTGTATTTTTATCTAATAATTATCAGTAAAAACAAAAAACCTAGCTTATTTTAGCTAGGCTTTTTGTAACTTAAGGTTTATTTAAATATAATAATCATTTATAGAATCTTGCTTATTTTGTTGGTGCTTTTATAAATCCTTCTTCAGCTATTATGTTTTGTCCGTCTTCACTCATTATAAAGTCAACAAACCCTTTTGCTTCATCACTTATAGCATCTTTTTTATTTACTACTAAGAAAGGTCTTGAGATTGGGTATTTTCCAGCTACAACATTATCATCATTAGCTTCTACACTATCTATTTTTAAATCATTTAAAGTATCACCTAAGTATCCGAAAGATATGTATGCTATAGCATTTTCATTTCCTTCTACTGTTGATTTAACATTTCCAGAACCATCACATATTGTAGCATCTTTAGTTAATTCTTCAGATTCAAATCCTAATATATCTTGGAATCCATCTCTAGTTCCAGAACCTTCTTCTCTTGATATTACTACTATTGGAGCATCTTCTCCACCAACTTCTTTCCAGTTAGTTATTTTTCCTGTAAATATATCTTTAACTTGAGCAGTTGTTAAATCTTTTACTTTATTTGCTGTATTTGTTACAACTGCTATACCATCTATAGCTATTTGAGTTTCATCTAAGCTTTGAGCCTCTTCATCTTTTAAATCTCTTGAAGACATTCCTAAATTAGATGTTCCATCTACTGTATTTTTTATACCTGCTGATGATCCAACTTGTTGTATTTCTATTTTAACATCATTATTCTTTTGATATGCTTCTGCTAGAACTTCCATTGTTGGTCCTACTGAAGTAGATCCTGATATAGTTATTTTAGCAGTGTCACCTTCTGAAGATCCTCCTGAACCGCATCCTACTACAAGTCCGCTTACCATTACTGCCCCACATAATAATGCAACTATTTTCTTTTTAAACATCTTAATAATCTCCTTCCAAATACCAAAACTTTTTATTTTTTATTCACTCGATTTGATTTATCTTACAACTTAATAATACAGTTGTTGTGTTAAGAGAGTATTAAGTATACATTAAAGAGGTGTAAAGTTTGTTAAATCCATATTAATTTTACATAGTTTTATCTTTTTCTAATGTTAATTTATTTAAAGTTTTTTCTATATTCTCTACACCTTCGCATCCTTTAAAAGCAGGATTCATTAGGTTTTCGTTTAAAATTTCCCTCTTTCTATTTGCTATACCTAGTACATGCTCAACTCTATAAAAATCTAGCATTTCACCAGGCAAATTATGATTTTCATTTTTTACATACTTGTAGAGTTCTAAAGCTTTTTCTTTGTCATTATTTATTAACGCTTCATATAGTATTGCTGTATTTATAATACCTCTGTAATAAGATGACTCTATTTGTTTTTTCATAAATATATTTTTATATTTTATACTCAATTCTACTATCTTATTTATATTGTGAGGTAGGCTCTTTATATTATTACAAACACCTTCCACATATACGGAATGTGCACATAGCGCCATAGATACTATATTAGATTCGCTAACCTCATTTTCTTCTATATCATTTATCAATCTATTTATTAAGAAATCTTTTGATTGCTTTGATACAAGTCTATTGCCGGCTATACTATAAGTGTATAAAATCACATCTGCAAAAACTTTATCATTTTTTAGAGACTTTATATGTTTCCCATCGCCTATTATATAACTTGATATAAACACCACATCAAGTAAAAGTGTAGCTACAATTAATTCTGGTAGTTTTATGGAAAGAGCTAATATTATCATTAATATAGATAAAGTCATATCACTATTTGGTCCTGCTTTTAATGCTCTTATCCATGCCTGTTTTGTTTTTTCTATATCTTGTTTATTTAAAATTTCACCATTATCTATTTGTGCTCTGCCTAAGTAAATCATCTGTTTAGATATACCCTTAATTCTTGTAAATTTATTATTTTCTCTTTTAAAAGTAAATGGTCCTAAATATAAAACAGAAAATTTAAGTCCATTTTTTTCAGCAACAAAACCGTGACTTAGCTCATGACTTATTGTAAAAATAACTAATTCTAGTAAAAATATTGCTAATACTATCATAATTTTATCAATAAAATTTAAATTCACATCATATATACCTGAAAAAAATCCACCTATTCCACCAATAATAATAGGTATTATTATCCATAATTTATTCTTCATCTTATCCCCCAACGACTTAATAATATTTATTGTAATTTCTTTACACATAAAAAGCTACCTATAAAAATAAGTAGCTTTTAAAATTTCTATAATTCTTTTTCTAATTCGTATACTAAGTCTTTAAACACATGTAAAGCCTTATCGACAGATTCTTTTTTCTCCATATCTACACCAGCTTTTCTTAGTTGGTTTAATGGAAAATCTGATCCACCACTCTTTAAGAATTCTTTGTATCTTACTACTGCAGTTTCACCTTCTTCAAGTATTTGCTTACTTAAAGCAGATGCAGCTGAGAATCCTGTAGCATATTTATATACATAGAAGTTGCTATAAAAGTGAGGTATTCTAGCCCATTCTAATCCTATTTCTTCATTCACTTCGCAAGATTCACCGTAATATTGTTTATTTAAATCATAATATATATTTGTGAATTCCTCTGCTGTTAAAGGCTCTCCACCTTCAACTTTTCCATGACATATTTTTTCAAACTCTGCGAACATTGTTTGTCTATATACAGTAGTTCTAAATTGTTCTAAGTAGTAGTTTAATAAGTATACTCTTTCTTCTTTTGATTTAGAATTTTTTAATAAGTAATTTATTAATAATAGCTCATTTAAAGTTGATGCCACTTCTGCAACGAATATTTTATATCCTGAATATAAGTAAGGTTGATTATTTTTTGAATAATAACTATGCATTGAGTGACCCATTTCATGTATTAAAGTAAATAATGAATTTAAATCATCTTTATAACTCATTAAGATATATGATTTAGAGTCGTAGCTACCCCAAGAGTAAGCTCCACCTTGTTTTCCTTCATTACCATAAACATCTATCCAACCTTCAGCAAATGCTCTTTTAACATTTTCTAAGTATTCTTCACCTAAAGGTTTTAATGCCTCTAGTATTATTTCTTGTGCCTTTTCATAAGGAATTTCCATATCAAAGTTTTCAGTTAATGGCACATATAAGTCGTACATATTTATTTTGTCTAACCCTAAGAATTTCTTTTTAAGATCAGTATATTTATTTAAAGAGTCTAAATTTTCATGTACTGCTGCAATTAAATTATCATAAACTTCTACACTAACATCGTCTTGGAATAATGAACCTTGTAGCGCAGATTCATATTTTCTTGTTTTAGCATAGAATATTTCACTTTTTATCCCACCATATAAAGTAGATGCAAAGGTATTTCTGTATTGACCATAAACAGAATACATAGCTTCAAATGCATCTTTTCTCACTCTTGAATTCTTACTCTTCAAAAATACGCTAAAGTTTGAATGAGTTACTCTAACTTTTTCTCCATTTTCATCTTCTATTTCTGGGAATTGTAAATCAGCAAAAGATAACATATCATATATATTTTCTGGTACACCTGATAAATCAGATACCGCTGCTAGCAATTCTTCTTCTCTTTCATTTAATGTATGTGGTTTTAATCTTAAAATATCATCCACATGTTTCTTATAATAAGATAACTTTTCACTATTTAAGTAATTTTCTAATTTTTCATTATCCATAGCTATTATTTCTGGTACCATATATGAAGTTGCCATTGATAATTCAGTAGATAGCATATCTGTTTTAGTAGCGTTACCTTGGTTTTTATTTATTCTGGTATCTTCATGACTTTTCATATGAGTATATACATATAAGTTTTGAAGTATTCTAGAAGCTTTTTCTGATATATTTAACGCTTGATATAAATTTTCTTCACTATTAGCTAGAGTTCCCTTATATTTCTTAGCTTCTTCAATTAATCCTTTTACTTTTTGTATATCTTTTTCTATTGCTTCTTCACTTGGATACATTTCATCTATGGTCCATTTAAACTTGTTTTCTACTGCACTTCTCTCCATTATATTCACTCCTTAGTAATTTATTTATCTAATAAACATATTATTTTTATCTATTTTTAAATTAGTATTTCCAAAATGTAATATCAATCTTCATCAAACTTACTATATATATTCCATATTTACTACATGATTAATATTTTTTAGCTCTATAATTAATTCATCTAATATTAATTTTTTATCGTATTCAATCAAGAATACAATTTCCCATATATCCTCTGATTTAGTTATTATCTGAAAGTTTTTTATTGATATTTCAGATGATTTAATAGTATTAAATATGGTTGATGTTACATCCAAATTCGTAATTGTAGCTTTCAACACTGTTTGACCTCTTTTTGATATTACCTTATCAAAATTCTTTAATATATATAAGGTTGTCATTACTAAAATCCACGCTGCAATCCCAAGTACATATTGTCCATACCCTATAGCAATTCCTATACATGCTGTTGTCCATATACCTGCAGCAGTTGTTAACCCTCTTATTCCATTGGAATTTTTCAATATAGCACCAGCTCCTAAAAAACCTATACCAGATAGTACTTGTGCCGGTAATCTTGCTGGGTCCATTGTACTGACACTACTATATCGATTAAACAGTTCCAGTGCTATAATTGATGTAATACATGATCCAATAGAAACTAAGATATGAGTTCTAAATCCTGCAAACTGGTTAGATTTTTCTCTCTCATAACCTGTAAATCCACCTACTATAACTGCTAATAGGAGCTTTATGATTACTTCCTCATTTTTTAATATTATGTCCCCCATTTTTTCCCCCTTAGAATCACACATTAATATTATATATATTTATTAATATAGTATATGTTTTTACTCTTTATTTGTAGTTATAATTCTTCATTTATATTATCTTCATTGGATAATATATTTATATTTGTTGGATATCCTATCTTAATATTATTTTTCTTAAATACCATCAAAACTTGTAATTTGGCTTCTCTCAATATGGTAAAATATCTTTCTGAGGCAACTACACCTGTAATCGTATATTTAGCACCTATAGATATTTTTTCTATATCCGTTATTCCATATACTTTAAATCCTGGATTACTAGATGGTCTTAGTTTAATAAGGTATTCTTTATAATTTTCATTCATTATATCACATACTTCTTGTAATGAATCTAATACTTTTCGGGGGTCCTCTTCATAAGAAACTCTAACGTGAACAACAACTCTCATTGCATCCTTACTATAGTTTCTTATGCTATTAATGTTTCCATTTGGTATGGTAATTCTTTTTAAGTCCCAATCTCTAAGACTAGTACTTCTTATACCAATCTCCTCCACACTTCCTTTGAACTCTTCATTTATTACAATAAAATCTCCTACCTGAATTTGTTTTTCAAATAGAATAAAAAAACCATTAAAAATATCTTTTAATATACTCTGAGAAGCTACACCTGCCACGATTCCTACTATACTAGCTCCAGTAACCAAGGATCCAAAGGCAGTTGCATCTACAATTTCAAATTCCCTAAGTATTAATATTACACTTAAAACCAACATTATATAATAAGATACAGAGCATAATACACTACAAAGTGTATCTTCATATCTCTCATCAAACTTTGTAATTTTAAATAAACTTTTTAAAGAAAATTGTATAATTTTTAACAAAATACATGCAATTATTATGATAAAAATACTACGAATTAATTTAGAAACGAACATCTAATCACCTTTAATTATAATAAACTCATAAATAAAATTTGCTTTCATATTTACATTTATATTTTAGTATACTCATAATTCTTATTTAAAATCACAAATTATGTGCAAAAAAACCCACATTACTGTGGGTCATCTGCGTGCTTTATATATTCATTTATTAACATATCTATTTTATGACTTGATTCAACTAGTTCATCCTTAAAAATTTCAGGATATTCTATATACGTATTTATTAATTCTCTTACTTCTTCGATTTCTTTTTTAAGCGCTTCCAGTTCACTTCTATCCATAAAAACCACCACTACCAATATCTATTTTTTTTAATCTTATCAAAAATTGTTATTATCTGTCAATAATTTAACGGAAAACTTAGCCAATTTAGGATAACAATACTTTGATACTAATCCTACAAACATCCCTGTAATTAGAGACGTTATAAGCATAAATGGTAAATACCCTACCATATTAATATTTTGTACTATCATACTTGCTACTAATAACTGTCCTATATTATGTCCAATAGCTCCTATAATACTCACTCCTATAAGAGAAAAATCTTTTATTTTACTTGCCAAATACATAGATATTAAACTTAAGTATGCCCCTCCAGCACTAAATAATAAGTATGAAATAGGACCTGTAAAAATAGAAGATAATATAATTCTAACAGTTAGTATTATACATGTATCCTTTACACCTAAAATTATCAATGATATCAATGTTATTATATTTGATAACCCTAACTTCGCTCCTGGGAAAATAGCTATTAGTGGGTTAGGTATATAGGTTTCAATTATATATAATACTAAGCTATATGCAACCATCAGTCCTAAAAATGTCATCTTTTTAGTTTTCATTAATTTCATCTCCATTTTTCAACTTAATAATATAATACAATATATCCTTGAAAACCTCTATATTTTAAATTATTTTATATAAGTTTAAAATATGATAGTGTTAAAATCGTAATTATATTGACATTCTATATAAATATAGTTATAATTTAGATGATAATGAAACTCATTAGGAGGTGTTAATGATGACTGTTTACGACCTTAAAGTTGGCCAAAGTGGTACAATTAATAATATAGACGGTGACGAAAGATTAGCAAAAAGACTTCTTGCTTTAGGATGTATTGCTAATACTGAAATAGAAATAAAGAAAATTGCTCCACTGGGAGATCCAATCATAGTTAATTTTAGAGGACTTAACTTAGCATTAAGAAAATCTGATGCAAAAAATATATATTTAAAAGACAACGAGGTGATTTAGTTGATTAACGTAGCTTTATTTGGTAATCCTAACGTTGGAAAAACTACTGTATTCAACTTATTAACAGGTTCTAACCAATACGTTGGTAACTGGCCTGGGGTTACAATCGAGAAAAAAGAAGGATTTTTAGATGATAATATAAAAATCGTAGACTTACCTGGAATATACGCAATGGATACTTTCTCTAACGAAGAAAAAGTATCTAAAGAGTTTTTAGAAAATGGAAATGTTGATGTAATAGTAAACGTGGTGGACGCTTCTAATCTTGATAGAAACCTATACCTTACTACTCAACTTATGAAATATAATAAACCAATAGTTATTTTACTTAATATGGTTGACTTAGCTGAAGCTAAAGGAATAAAACTAGATTATAATAAATTAGCTAAAAATCTTAATGTTACTATACTTCCTATAGTTGCAAAGAAAAAGACTGGTTTAGAAAATATTAAATCTGAAATTGAAAAAGCTTCAAGAACAGTTGTAAATTACAATATACACTTTGGAAATGAAACTGAAACTTATAAAAAATTAGAAGAAATTATATCTGATTCTACCATAGTTCCTTCAAATAATAGAAAATCAATAAGTGATTATATAGATGATTTTGTCCTACATCCTATACTTACTTATCCAATATTTATAGGAATATTGTTATTATTATTTATGTTTACTTTCAATTGGGTAGGTGGACCTTTACAAGAATGGCTTGGAGGAGCAATAGAAACTTATGTTATGGAACCAGTTGATGGTTTATTAGCTAACTCAAGTTCATGGTTTAGATCATTAATAGTTGACGGTGTACTTGGTGGTGTAGCTGGTACTTTACCATTCTTCCCATTAATATTCACTTTATTCTTTGGAATATCATTATTTGAAGATAGCGGATATATGTCAAGAGCAGCCTTCTTAATGGATAAAATAATGTATAGAGTTGGTTTATCTGGTAAAGCATTCATACCTATGGTTATGGGGCTTGGATGTTCTTCTCCAGCAATAATGGCTACTAGAACTTTGGAAAGTGAAAAAGATAGAAAAATAACAGCATTAATTTCTCCACTTATGACTTGTGGTGCTAAATTACCTATATATGCTTTATTTGTATCTATATTTTTCCCAAAACACGAAGCTTTAGTGACTACTGGTTTATATCTATTAGGAATAGTTGTAGCAATATTAGTTGCTTTAGTATTAAATAAAACTGTGTACAAAACTCAAGCAGAACCTTTTGTCCTTGAGTTGCCAGAATATAGAGTTCCTACTTTATCAGCTTTATTAAAAAATACTTGGAGTAAATCTAAAGGATTTTTAATAAGGGTTATTACTGTAATGTTTGCTATGTCAGTAGTTATATGGTTCTTATCATCATTTAACTTACATGGTTATACAGAAGATATGAATGCTAGCTTTTTATCAGCATTTGGTAAAATAATAGCTCCATTATTTGCTCCTTTAGGATTTAGTGACTGGAGAATTTCAGTTTCTATACTTACAGGACTTGGTGCTAAAGAAATAGTTGTAAATACAATGTCAGTTTTATTTGGTAGCAACTTAGAACAAGTTTTACCGACTGTATTTACTGGAGTTACAGCCCTTGCATTCTTAGCATTCTCTGCACTTTATACTCCATGTATTGCAGCCCTTGCTACTATGAGAAAAGAATACGGAAATAAAATGATGATGATATCTTTATCTTATCAATTTATACTTGCTTGGGTAGTTGCATTCATCGTTAATACTATCGGAAGTTTAATAGTAGGTGGAAGTACATCTATAGAATTCATAATAGGTGGTGCTATAGTTTTAATCGCTGCATTTATCCTATTCAAAATGTTTACTAAAAAATCTAGCGGGTGTAGTGGATGTTCATCATGTCCATCAAGTGAGTCATGTCATACAAAAGCTACAAACGAATAATATAAAAAAAGCTATATTCTAATGAATATAGCTTTTTTATTTTTATTTAACTATTACGGCGGACCCATGCATATCACATAATGGTACTAAGGAGATATCATTTTCTTTACAAAATTCTTTTACCGCATCTTTCACTCCTGGAAATTGACTACTATTATAGTCATGAATTATGATTATACCACCTTTAACTAACTTGGGATAAAATACTTTTAATCCTTCATAAGTTGGTTTGTACAAATCTGTGTCTAAACTTACAAAACAGAAACTTGGTAAATCTTTTTTTATACTTTCAGGAAAATATCCTTTAATAAATACTGCTTGTTCTTTATATGGTAGCTTTTCTCTTACTAACTCCATATTAGTATCTGAAAAATCGCCTACTTTAGCTCTTGAATTTCCATGATTTCTCTCTACCTTTATATCCTCATTATTAAATCCTTCAAATGTATCAAAAAGATATAGTTTTTTATTTGGAAAAAGTCTATTAATTTCTGATGCAAATCGACCTTTATATACTCCTAATTCAGCTACTTCTCCTTCTAATCTCCTATCATTTATCTCAGTTGCTATTAATCTCAACGATGCCAATCTTATATCAATATATCTTTTAAAGTCATTAATATTAAATATCATCCCTTTATAATCTAATAACTTTAATTGTAATTGAATTTCTTCAGATGCCTCTTTATTTAAAACTGTAATAACAATAATATCCGGCATCATTTCCATAGCTTCCTTAGCTGAATATATACTTTTATTAGCTTTATATTTTCCGTACAAATTGGGATTATTATCTATGAATCCTAACAACTCCATTTCACCACTTATCCAATTTGATATCATTTCACCAGCTTGGCCTGCCCCAAATATCATTACCTTTTCCATAATACCTCTCCCATTTTCATATGTATATTTTAGTTATAATTAATTATTGAAATACACCATTTTCAACCAATTATCAATTTGATCTAATATATCTGATCTACTTTCTTTTAAAGGTTCATTAAAATCTATTTCTCCTTTAAACTCATTATTTGGAATGATCTCTTTTATATTTTTATAAAACTTATCAGCTCCTCCGCCTCCATGACAAGCAAATAAATAAATATTCTTATTACTTATATTTTCTTTTTTTAAAAAAGTATTATAAGGAGGCGCATAAGTTCCTACCCATATAGGTGTCCCAATAAAAATATTTTCATAATTCTCTAGATTTATATTATAGTCTTGAAGTTCTGGTTTCTCTTTAAATATTACACTTCTACCTCCCCAGAAATATTTCTTGAATCCCGAATCATGATACTTTTTCTTTGGCTTTAACTCTAATATATCCGCATTAATTTTTTCAGATATAGTACTTGCGATTAATTTTGTGTCACCTTCTAAAGAATAAAAAACTATAAGATTTTTCATACACCTTTTCATCTTCTTTCTTTTTATATTTATATAATAAATAGTAGTAATTTAATCTATAAATCTCAATATAAATTAAAATTGTAATAAAAAATAGTGAGAGGTAATACTCTCACTATTTTTTATTATATATTTCTATTAAAAAGTTACTTTTAATTTAACTTCTTTACCGTCTCTATTTACTACTAATGTTACCTTGTCACCACTTTTATATCCATATAGACACTTAGTTAAATCAGACATGCTAGTTAATTTTGTATCATCTAATTTAACAAGTATATCTCCTGCTTTAACACCGGCTTTTTGAGCTGGAGAATCATCTACTACTTCTCCAACATATACACCTTCATCAGTCGCTACTTGTTGTCCTTGAGATTGTGCATAAGCTGCATAAGTTGATGCATCATATCCCTTTATACCAAGTGTTACTTTTTCATAACTTCCATTATTAATTACTGATTCTATTATCTCTTTAGCTTGATTAATTGGAATAGCAAATCCTAAGCTTTCACCCTCAGATGTTTTCGCTGTATTTATTCCTATAACTTGACCACTTTCATTTAATAATGGTCCACCACTATTCCCAGAGTTTATACTTGCATCTGTTTGAATAAGACCAGTCATAGTTGCACTTTCAGTTTTTATAGTTCTATCTAATCCACTTATTATACCTTGTGTAACTGTTCTTTGTAATTCTAATCCAAGTGGGTTACCTATAGCTATTGCTATATCACCTATTGAAACTTTTTCACTATCTCCAAGTTCTGCTGGAGTAAGTCCAGTTTTATTTACTTTTACAACTGCTAAATCTAATTGTGAATCATGCCAAACTACTTGACCATCAATACTTGACCCATCATTGAACAGTACATTAACACTCTTTGCTTCTCCATCTGAAATAACATGAGAGTTTGTAAGAATATATCCATTTGAATCTACAACTATACCTGTTCCTACACCTTCTGACTCAGTTGGAATAGAGAACATATTATTTGAACTCATTACAGTTGTAGTAATACCTACCACTGATGGCATTGCTTTTTCTGTTACTGCTTGATATACATTTGTGCTTTTTCCTTCACTATTAATACTAATACTTTGTTGTGCTGTAGATGACCCGCTTGACGAAGAACTTAAATTATTTCTCATTAAAACTACTGTTAAAAATGAACTAAGTACTGAACATATTACAGCCACAACAACTACTAATCCTATCCCTCTTTTTCTAGACATTTTTTCTCCTCCTAACAAAACAAATATATTATTATTTTATTTATATTATTAATTTTTATAATCTAATAAAAAAAGAAATCATCACAATTGATATAAATCTCTTATGATGATTTCATTATAATATTTTATTCTTAATTAAACCTTAATTTCTAAAGTCTTTTTTCTAATTCTTCTTTTTCTTTTTCAAATCCTGGTTTACCTAATAAAGCAAACATATTTTTCTTGTATGCTTCAACACCTGGTTGATTAAATGGATTTACTCCTAATAGATATCCACTTATTCCACAAGCTTTTTCAAAGAAGTATACTAAATAACCAAAATTATACTCATCTAATGTTGGTATGTTAATTAATAAGTTTGGAACTTGTCCATCTGTATGAGCAAGTAAAGTTCCTTGGAAGGCTTTTTCATTTACAAAGTCTAAAGTTTTTCCACTTAAGTAATTAAGTCCATCTAAATCTTTATCTTCTGATTTTAGTTCAACTACCCTTCTTGGTTTCTCCATATTTAGAACTGTTTCGAATAATATCCTCTTACCATCTTGAACATATTGCCCCATTGAATGTAGATCAGTTGAGAAATCTACTGCAGCCGGGAATATTCCTTTTTGGTCTTTTCCTTCACTTTCTCCATATAACTGTTTCCACCACTCACTTACAAAATGTAAACTTGGCTCATAATTAACTAATAATTCTATATCTTTACCTTTTCTATGTAATATATTTCTAACAGCAGCATATTGATAACAGTCATTTTCTTCTAAATTTGATTTAGAATAATTTATACGAGCATCATTAGCTCCTTGCATCATTGCATCTATATCAAGTCCTGCTGCAGCTATTGGTAATAAACCAACTGGAGTTAATACAGAGAATCTTCCTCCAACATCATCTGGTATTACAAAAGTTTCATATCCTTCTTCATCAGAAACTTGTTTTAATGCACCTTTTTTAGCATCAGTAGTAGCATATATTCTTTTTGCTGCTTCTTCTTTACCATATTTATTTTCTAAGAATTCTTTTAAAACTCTAAATGCTATTGCTGGTTCTGTAGTAGTTCCTGATTTAGATATAACATTTAATGATACATCTTTATCTTTTATTATATCTAATAAATCCATTAAATAAGTTGAACTTATGTTGTTTCCTGCAAAATATATTTCTGGAGTCTTTCTAGATTCTTTAGTTAAGTTATTTCTAAATGAATGTCCTAAACATTCTATAGCAGCTCTAGCCCCTAAGTATGAACCACCTATTCCTATTACTACTAATACATCAGAATCTGATTGTATTTTTTCAGCTGCTTTTTTTATTCTTGCAAATTCTTCTTTATCGTAGTTTTGTGGTAAGTCTACCCATCCTAAAAAGTCATTCCCTAAACCTGTTTTTTCATGAAGCATTTCATGAGCAACATCTACATAAGGTTGTAACGCATCTACTTCTTCCTTAGCAAAGAAATCTAAGGCTTTACTATAGTTAAAGTTAACTTTATTCATAATCATACTCCTACTCCCTCTTTTTATAGTATTTATATCATAAAATTATATCATAAAATACGTTTGCCTTCGTGTTAAAAAATTGTTTAGTTCATATAATTTTTTTCTTACAGTTGCAAGTCATCCATTTATTTTATAAAAAATATAAAATGCCTTAGAAATAATTATTATTTCTAAGGCATTTTGAAATATCTATTTTTCACTTACACTTTGTGCTATAACTTGTTGAGCTATATTTACTGCATGGTCAGAAACTCTTTCTAGATTAGTTATTATCTCTAAATAAATAATACCATTATCTATGCTACACATATTATTATTTAATCTTCTCATGTGATTTACTCTACATGATTTTTCCATAATATCTACTTGTTCTTCCATTTTTATCACTTTGCAAGCAAGATCCACATCTGACGTTCTCATAGACTCTAATGCATAAGTATATGTTGATAAAACTTTATTATACATGTCGTTTAATTCATTTCTTGCATTCTCTGAGAATGTAACATCATTATTTATACTGCTTTCTGCTAATTCTGCTAAGTTTTCAGCATGGTCACCTATTCTTTCAATATCGTTAACTGTATTAAATAATGAATCTATAACTTCTCTTGACTCTTCATTTAAAGGCGCTTTTGATAACTTAAGTAAGTAATTTAATATAGTCTTCTGTAATTCATTTATAGTTTTTTCTTTTTTAAATGTGCTAGCTATATCTTTATCTGATTTTTCCATTATAGCTTTCATTGCACAATCTAAACTTTGTTTTGATTTTTCACCCATTCTTAACGTTTCTTTTTCAACGTTTACTAGAGCTATAGAAGGTGTTTCAATTATTCTATCATCTATAAATTTAACAACTTTCATATCATCATCTTCTGTATGAGTTTCTGGTACTAATTTAGTGGCCATTTTTATTATTACTTTATTAAATGGTAATAAAATTAAAGTTGATGCTATGTTAAATATTGTATGAACATTGGCAATTTGTCTTGCAACATTATTTGGATCCATATAAGTTACTCCAGCAACAACTATTTTATTTAAGAATAATAAGAATATTATTGTTCCAAGCACATTGAATATTAAGTGTATTAATGCCGCTCTCCTTGCACTTATACTTGCACCTATACTTGATAATAATGATGTTACGCAAGTTCCTATATTTTGTCCATATAATATTGGTAATGCACTACTAAGTGGTATTAACCCTTGTGATGCTAAAACAACAAGCATACCCATTGATGCACTTGAACTTTGTATTATTGCTGTTATACCAAATCCTAATAATAATCCTAAGATTGGATATTTACCAAAAGTAAGTAATGCATTAGTAAATCCTTGGTATTCTGATAATGGTTGAACCGCTTCTTTCATAAAGTCCATACCAGTGAATAAGATACCAAATCCTATTAGTACTTCTGCTATATGCTTAGTTTTTGGTTTTCCACCGAATAAATAAAGAATTATACCTATACCTAACGCTACTGGAGCTAGTCCATTCATATCTATAGATACCAATTGTGCAGTAACTGTTGTACCTATATTAGCACCCATTATTACACCGACTGCCTGTGGTAAAGTCATTATTCCAGCATTAACAAAACCAACTACCATTACTGTGGTTGCACTTGATGATTGGATTACAGCTGTTACTAATGTACCAACTAGAACTCCCATAAATATATTACTAGTTAGAAGTTCTATAATCTTTTTCAACTTGCTACCAGCTGCTTTTTCTAGGGCTTCCCCCATAAGATTCATCCCAAATAGGAATAATCCTAATCCACCCATTATACCGATGATTATTTCCAATTGTATTCCTCCTTAGTTACACTTGATCATTGATTATTATATTTTGCTTTTCATCCTAAATAAAAAATCTTTTACTACTATGTATTTATGATTTAATGCATAAATATTATATCATAAATCTTTGTTAAATTTTTTTATCAATTTATCTATTATTGTTAAAATTATTTAACAATTGGGCTGTATTTCTCAATAATCTTTTCCGCGCATTTTATTCCATCTACAGCAGCTGTAACTATTCCTCCTGCATAACCTGCGCCCTCTCCACATGGGTATAGATTTTTTGTACTTACTGACTGTAAAGTTTCCTCATCCCTTACAATTCTTACTGGAGCTGAAGATCTAGTTTCTACCCCTGTTAACACAGCATCATGCATGGCAAATCCATTTAACTTTCTATCAAGTGATAATAATGCTTCTTTCATTGTACTTGTAACAAATTCCGGTAGGCATTCTCTTAAATCAGTAGTTGTTACTCCTGGTTTATATGAAGGCTCAACTTTTCCTATATCCGTAGTTCTCTTATCATTTAAGAAGTCACCCACTAACTGCATTGGTGCATTATAATTCTTTCCACCTAATTCGTAAGCAAGTTTTTCATATTTTCTTTGGAACTCAATTCCTGCAAGTGGATGAGTACTTCCAAAGTCTTCTGGTGTAACATTTACTAAAAAAGCACTATTTGCATTTACTTTATCTCTAGCATGCTCACTCATACCATTTGTCACCACTTCAAATTCATTTGATGCAGAAGCTATTACAGTCCCTCCTGGACACATACAGAATGAATATGCAGTTCTTCCATTAGATGTATGTTCTATTAATCTATAATCTGCCGCTCCAAGTCTTGGATGATTATAAAACTCCTTGTATTGAGATTTATTTATTAATTCCTGAGGATGCTCGATCCTTGCTCCTATAGCAAATGGTTTTTGAATAATTTTTACCCCTTTACTATATAACATTTCATAAGAATCTCTTGCGCTATGACCTACTGCAAATATTACATTATCGCATTCTATTCTTTCTTTGTTGTTAGCTATTACTGCTTTTATACTATCATTTTCAACTTCTATATCTGTTACTTGTGTATTGAATCTTACTTCTCCACCTAACCTTTTTATTTCTTCTCTTATATTTTTAACTACATTTTTAAGTATGTCAGTTCCCACATGAGGTTTATGAGAATATAGTATTTCATCAGGTGATCCAAAATTAACAAGTTCTTCTAAAACTTTTCTACATCTAATATCTTTTATTCTTGTTGTAAGTTTTCCATCTGAAAAAGTACCTGCTCCACCTTCTCCAAATTGTACATTTGAATTAGTTTTAAAAACTCTATTGTTCCAGAAATTATTAATATCTTTTGTTCTCTCATCCACATCTAGTCCTCTTTCAAGTAACAGTGGATTATATCCTCTTTGAGCCAAAAGTAATGCTGCAAATAAACCAGCTGGTCCACTTCCAACGATAACTGGTCTATGGTTTATTTTATTGCTTCCATGTTGAACTCCTACATAATGAGGTTGTTTTACTTCAACTATATCCTTCAAACCTTTTTTTAATAGTTTCTGTTCATTTTTAACTTCTACATCTACTGTATAAACAAAGTCTATTTTTCCTTTTTTTCTTGCATCTATTGATTCCTTAAAAATATGATATTTTACTAATTCACTTTCTTTTATTTTTAATTTATTTAATACTAATTTTAGTATTTTTGATTTATCGTCATCGATACTAATTTTTATATTCGATACTCTTAACATTTTTTTCTCCTTTTATAATAATTCTATATTTTATCTTACTTATATATTTACCACTAAAAAAAATACCTAGACATAAAAGTTAATATGAATACTTTTTATGATGAAATTTATTAACATTAATCTTACGATTATTAATCACTCAAAAAAAATCAAAAGCTAGGAACTTCCAAAGCCTTTGATTTTTAATAAAATTATTATTTATTTTTAGCTGCTAAATACTACTAGTCTCTTTTAGTTATAAGACCTCTAATAACTTTCATATTATTAAATACCTTTTCTAAGAAATCTTCAGCTTCATCATTATCTAATAATGTTATTTCTAATTGATCTCCCTCTGGTATATCTTTCATTTCACAGTATTTCTTTGCTGTATCTAATAATTCATTTTTCTTTTCTGAAGATAAATCAAAGTCTTTATAGTCAATTATTATGTATTGTTTTACTTTTTGTGCTTTACCTTCATTGTATCCTATTTCTATATGATAAATTACAGCATATAAGTTACTAGGACTTTCCTCACCATTATATACAGGCACTGCTGGATTCGATTTTATAAAGTTAGTTGATACTGCAATTCCATTTCCTAAACTAAGACTCATATTTTTACCTCTTTCTCTATTATATATGTATTATTTTATCACCTTTTAGATATATTAAAACCTTTTTTTATAACTTTTTATATTTTAAATACAAAAAATACTATTAAATTCAGAATTTAATAGTATTTTCTTACCATTATAACAAATTTTTATACAAATAAGCTCTATGATACTTTTAATTCTTTATATCTTTTTCCTAATGTACGTGGACTTATTTCATATTTTTCGGATACTTGAGCTTGAGTTATAACTTCTCCCGCATCTTTTTTAATATAATATTCTATAGCTGCAGCCCATCCATTCTCGCTACCTTTAATAGATTTATTTGATTTAATAAATTCCTTCCATAAATCTAATCCCTTTTGCAAATATTTTTCTTCTATGTTATTTTTTAATGCATCATAAATATTTATATCTGAATTATTATTTACCTTAGCTTTAGTTGTATTTTTAACTGTAGTATCTAATGAATTAATAATATTTGATTCATCATTTAATAATATTTGTTGTTCGAACTTATAAATTATATAACTATTGTTATTTACAAATTCCTTTATACTTTTTATCTTTTTATTTTTAGTTTTATATAATTGTTTAACGTTTTCAAGAATTACATTTAAGTTCTTATCTGATACTTTTGTGACCTCATCAACAAGTATATTCATTCCTTGCACATTTACCGGTCTTCCTATTATACTTTCACCAATTTTCAAGTTTCTGAATGCATCAATATCTTCTACTATTATTTTATTATCATTAAAATAGTCTCTAATTACTGATTTTGTAGTTGCTATATCTTCAATTTTGAATACGCTCACATTAGATTTAATTATTGATGATAATATACTTCTTTGGCTTTTATTTAGAGTTAATTTATTATCATCTATAAACATATTAGTTATAGTGTTTCCCTTATCATTTCTGAAATCGTACATAAAATATGTATTATATAACTTGTCTATTATAGAGTTACTTTCTTTTGAAATATAAAATTTCTTTATACACTCTTCCCTGTCGTTATAGAAACTTGATGCCTTTGAATATTCATATATTTTATTTTCCATATTATTATACAAACCTTTTGCATATAATGTTTTGTTTCTTGTAAACTCCATTAATTGATTTTTTTGTAAGCAACATTTTTTATACTTCTTCCCACTACCACAAGGACATAGTTCATTTCTACCTATCAAGTTCTCTTCACTCCTTCACTATTTTTTAAGCCCGGTTTTATTCACTTGATTTAATAATATAATTAATCTTTCATTTATATTGTTATTTATCATTGTAAGTTTGCTTTTTATAGTCTTATATAATCATTTGGACTTTCTTACTTTAATAATAATTTTCTAGAAATTAGACTATTATCCTTCTAAATTTATTGACAATCGTACTACCATTTTCCTTGTAAAACTTCATAAAACTCCAATTCATAAATCATTAACTTATATTATTACTTTATATGACTTTAAATGTCATTAAGCAATCTACATAATTCTTCTCATTTCCTTTTTCATTTTTAGGATTTTTTATATCCATATTTTCAATTTTATAATTTAGATTCAAATCATTTAAAACGCTTTCTATATCCTTAATTTTTTCTAAGTTTCCTGAAACACTTAGTTCAATAGATGAATATGGTTTATTATTTTCATCTACTTCATCAAACTTATTAACAAAGTTAATATCTAAACTAGGATCTATTTTTTCAATTATCTTAATTACTATATCATCGCTATAATTCATTGTTTCATCATAGCAATCGCCTTTATATTGTGGTTCTGTTTTTTCAGTTAACTTAGCTTTTTCCTGCTCTAAAGCATTAATTTTTGTGTTCATAGGGTAAGAAATTGCTATACTAACTATTATAAAAGTCATTATTGCTATACATATTTTTTTTATTTCTTTTTTATTATTCAAGATTATTCTAAACCTCCTATTTCGTATACTACATGGAAATAAAATTTATTATTTTTGTTTTCCACACTTTTTATAGAGAAATTACTTATATTCTCCATAGACCTTATTTCTTCTAATATATCTAGTTTTTTACACTTACCTTCTATACTTACCTTATTATTCTCAATAGATAATCTTTCTACATTTGAAAATCCCAATAAATCATATATTTTATTTGCATCTTTTATAAGAGTACTTTTTTTATTCTTATTTTCTTGTACTACTGTCGATTTAATAATATATTTCGTATTATTTATTTCATCATTTAAAATATTAATAGATTTCATATTTATATAAATTTGAAAAACTAATAAATATATTAAAATTACTATAGTACATTTCAAAAATTTTTCTTCTTGTTTTTCTTCTTTAAGAAAATTTATTAAATTTGATTTTTTCATTTATATTATCATCCCCCATGCAGGTAAATAAGTTAACGTTACGTCTAAGACTTCTTCATTATTATTAAAGATTAATTTGTTTTTAATATCTAACTTTTGTATTTGAAAGCTTTTTATAAAATTATCATTTATCCCATAATAATATGTATTCTTAGGTGTAAATTTATTAATGGATGATTGGCTATTAAATTTATCTATTACATAAGATTCTATTATTTTTTTATTAAATACTGTATTTATCACTAAGTCCTCTTGTCTATTTTCTATTATAGTTACTTTATCATCTCCACTTTGTTGCAAATCAACAACATTTAAATCCATGAGTTTTTGCAAAATATCAAAGTTAATATGTAAGTACTTTTTCTTTATTTTTAGGTTTTCGCTTATTAAGTTGCATATACTTACATATTTCTTAGGAAATAATATTCCTTGTATTGCCCCTATACCCTTAGTATTGATAATTTTTTTATATTTTATTACATAGTTTTGTAAATTTAAGGGCATATATACATTTATTTCATATTTGATTAGTTGAATAATTTCTTTTGTTCTTTTAGATTTTAGATTATTTATATTTCTGATAATAATTTCATTATTTTGTATATTGAAGTGTATAGTTTTGATTCTTTTTTCTATTTTTTGCTTTATTAAATCCACAATATTATCTACAAATATATTATTTTCATCGGTATATAAGTTATCGCTTCCCATTTCATAGCTAAATAAATTCTCTAAGGTATACTTCTTTTTACACTTTCTTATTAATAGTATCTCTGTATCTTTATTATTAATATTTACAACAAGGTATTCCTTTATAAAATCACCTCCAGAAATGTATTATTTATATTATTAATTAGTCTTACTATCAGTTTCTTCAGGTTTAGGATAAAATGTCTTACTTCCTATTTTAACTGTCACAGAATCCCCTTGTGCTGTTACATTAAAAGAACCATCCTTTACTGATTTTGTAACTGGTACAAACTGAATATATCCATTGCTTTGTAGGTTAGTTGGCTGTACCTCTGTATTTCCATCACTTATAGATATCATTGCTGCTGTGGCCAAATTAGATGCTGTCGCATAATCTGCATTTTTCTTGGCATTTTCTTGTACTTTTGAATATTTTGTTACCGCAATACTGGATAAAATACCTATTATAGTAATCACTATAACCATTTCAATTAGGGTAAATCCCCTTCTTTTTGTTTTACTTTTTAATAATCTCATTTTAATTATCTCCTTTTTTAAATTGCGGATACAGCATCAAACATCGGCACCATCATAGATATAACTATTACCCCTACTGCAATACCTATAAATAAAGTAATAAAATTTTCAAGGTACTTGGTTCCAATCTCAAGTTTTGAGTCTAACTCATTTTCATAATAATCTGTAACCGTATCCAAAACTGTATCTAGCCTTCCACTTTCTTCTCCTATTGCTATCATTGATAACAATAGAGATGGTAATTCTTCTACACTTTTCAACGAATCACCTATACTATTTCCTTTCTTAATAAACTCATTAGCTTTACATATTTTTTCATATACATATTGGTTACTCATAACCTTTGCTGATATTTCTATGGAATAAACAATTTGCACTCCACTTGATACCAAAATTGATAAAGCTTTTATAAATTTGTTACTAACAATCAATTGTATAAGTGTCTTTATAACTGGAAGTTTAAATGCTAGTTTATTAATTGCTGTACTAAACTTCTGACTGTTATTTTTAAGATATATTAATCCTCCTATTATAATTAAATTTCCAATCATAATTAAGAGAAAATGATCCCTAAGTAAGTGAGATAACCATATTAATATTTGTGTTAATCCTGGTGTTTTCAAGTTATTATCCGCATAAACATCTTCAAAGTTTGGAACTAAGAAAATTAAAATAAATACAAAACATATAATCATAGTAATCATCAATATGGCTGGATATATTAATATACTTACTATCTTATTTTTTAATTTAATTTCTTTATCATAATAAGACGCTAGCTTGTCCATTGCATCATCTAAGTTACCGCTCATTTCTCCTGTTGCTATCATGCTTATGTAGAAATTTGAAAAAGCTTTTGTATTTTCAAAAGAATCTTTTATAGAATTTCCTTTTTCAATATTTCTGAGTATTTCTTTTAATACTACCTTCACTTTTTTATCTGATTCTTCTATTAAAATCCTTAATATTTTAGATATTTCACACCCTGACCTCAAGAGAATGCTCATTTCCTTAGACAAAACTTTTAAATCCTTATGTTTTAATTTCTTCCCTTTGAAAAAGAATCTCCTCTCTTTAATATCTACTATTTTGAATTTGTTCTTATATGCATAAGAGTATACTTCTTCTTCACTATTAATGTTTAAATTTAAAACTTTCCTATTATTTTTTTCATCATAAACTATGCATCTGTACAATATTTTTTTCTCCTAGTTAAGTATTTCTTCGTTCATTATGCACTCTTCTAGTGTTGTTATTTTATTTTTAATTAAAGCAGAATAACTATCTTCAAATGTAATCATTCCATTTTTAATAGCTATATTTTTTATATCTTTAGCCTCTTTACTCTGCTGAATTCCATTTCTTATTTCGTCATCAATAGTCAATATTTCATACGCTACAGTCCTTCCATTATATCCAGTATATGAGCATTCAGAGCATCCAATAGGTATAGCTGTCGTTATTGATTTCTTTTCATTTTGATTAATAACTACTTCATTACTGCAACTTTCGCATACTTTTCTTACCAATCTTTGCGATATAATTCCAATCAAAGATGCATTTAGTAAATACGGAGGAATTTCCATATCTATTAGTCTTGCTATAGATGAAATGGCATCGTTAGTATGAAGAGTACTTATCACCAAATGACCTGTAATTGCTGCTCTTACAGCTGTTTTTGCTGTTTCTTTATCTCTAATTTCACCAACCATAATAATATCTGGGTCTTGTCTTAAAATCGCTTTTAACCCCTTTTCAAAAGTGAGGCCAACTTTATGGTTTACTTGTATTTGATTTATGCCTTCCATTTTATATTCAACAGGATCTTCGATTGTCATTATATTTTTACTTGTATTTCTCAAATCTTTCAAAATCGAATAAACTGTTGTTGTTTTGCCACTTCCTGTTGGTCCAGTAATAAGGAGTATTCCTGTTTTCTTATTAATTATTTCTTGAATTTTTTCTATAGCTGCTTTAGAAAATCCTAATTCATCCTTTGTTTTGAGAAATGAATCCCTATTTAACAATCTAAGTACAATTTTTTCTCCATATGTAGTTGGCACGGTTGAAATTCTAATGTCTACTATTGAATCCTTTATTTTTATGTCTATTCTTCCGTCTTGAGGTAATCTTTTTTCTGTAATATCCATATCAGCTTTGTATTTTATTACAGATGCAAGTGATGGATATAAGTCTAAATCTAAGTTCAACATTTCTTTCATTTTTCCATCTACTCTAATTCGAATTTTTAGCAAGTCACTAAATGGTTCAATATGTATATCACTAGCCTTTTCCTTTAGGGCCTTTTGTAAAATATCTTGAAATAAATAATTAGCATAATCATCATCCACATCAATTAAATTTCCATAGCATAATTCAATATTCTCTAAAACTTCCTTTCTTGGCACTATTTTGAAAATTACATTTTTTCCAGTTACTAATTTTAAATCTTGAATTGCATATATATTTTCTTCTTCAATTCCTATTATTAATGAATCTTCATTTAGTTCCATAGGAAATAAGTTATATTTTCTTGCTAACTTTTCCGGCACTAATATGGATAAATCTATTTCTGATGATGTAATTTTAATCACCTCGATTACTATATAATTTCTACTATGATTATCAACACTTCTCATCTTGTTTATACAAATATAAACTTATATTTTATGCAAAATATTAAAAGCTATGATATAAAATTTTTATTTTTTTACATCATAGCTTTTTATTTTAATTATTTATGTTCATATTTTAAAATTCGCTCTATTAGTTGATCTTTTAATTCATCAACTTTTTCAAAATTCATATTAGGGATATAGTAATTTTCAATTATATCATGGTTTGATTTTGCCTTTTTCAAATTAGATATAGCATAATTAATTAATTCATCTAATATTCTTTCATCTACCTCTAATTCTTCTTTATAATCACTTATTTTTTCTTTATTAATAAACTCACCTAAGTTAATTGATTGTTGGTCTTTAAACAAAGAACTTGTAGTTATCGCTACCCCTAAATCTGGAATCATAATTGACTCTATTTTTTCTGGTATTAAAGGATAGTGGAATACTTCTACTTTTAAACCTTTTAATATAGCTTTATCATATATTCTCTTTAAGAAAGTAGTTTTACCATATCCTATTTTACCATTAAGATAGTAAACCTTTTTAGCATCTTGAAGTAAGCTATCTGCATAATCAATATGACCTATTGGAGTTATGGCTGTTCCAAATAGGTGTCTAGGTACAGAAAGTTCCTCTTTATTTTCTATTCCGTCAAATAACTCTTCTATGAACTCATCTGTAAATTTATTAAGCTTACCATAATCCATAGCATCTCCGTTCTTGCTTTGTATATCATAGAAAATAGGTTCAGCTGCTTTTAAATATTTAAATGCTCTTTGAAAACATGCACTTATCTCCTTATTACATTGTTCTATTTCCAACTTATTATTTTCTAAATTATCTTCATTCCAGAAGTCTCCAAAATTAATTATCTCATCTATAGCTCCTGGTATTTTAGGATCAACAATATGCGGTGCAGTAGCATCTAACAACACAACTTTTAATTTTTTTATTACAACTGCATCTAGTGAACCTGGATCAGATGAACATGGAAACACCTCCACATCATATCCTCTTTCCGCAAAATTACGTGCTACTTTTTTCATTAGAGATGATTTACCAACTCCAGGACCACCTTTTAAACAAAATATTCTATTAACATCCTTTGGAATTATATAATCAAAATAAGAGTAAAAACCGTTACTTGTATTTGCTCCCGGAAATATTTTTCTAATTTTACCTTTCATATTCATGCCCCCTAAAATATTCTACTTAATAAGATATTAATTAAGAATAAGTTTTGTTACTATATAATATGAATTTATATTTTATATCTAGAATAAATAAAATATACTTCTAATAAAAAAAGAAGTTGCATTAAAATGATATAAATCATCCTAATACAACTTCCATAAATTTATTAATCTACTGTTATTTCATAACCATGCTCTTCATATTGAGCGATTATTTCATTCCATACATCCTCTACTCCAGTTTTCTTTGAAGAAGAAAGAGGTATTACTTTTTCGTCTTTTTCAAGCTGTAATTTTTTTCTGATTATGCTTATATGTTTTTGATATTGACCTCTAGATATTTTATCTGCTTTTGTTGCTATAACAACGCAGTTATATCCAAAGTGCTTTATCCATTCATACATCATAACATCGTCATTTGTAGGCTCATGTCTTATATCTACAAGTAAGAAAATAGCACATAATTCTTGTCTATCTTGTAAATATCTTTCCATGATAACTCCCCATTTGTCCTTTTCTGATTTTGATACTTTTGCATAACCATAACCAGGAAGGTCAACAAAATAAAACTCATTATTTATTTTGTAAAAATTTATAGTTCTTGTTTTACCAGGAGTTTGACTTGTTCTCGCAAAATTTCTTCTATTTAATAAAGCATTTGTAGCAGAAGATTTTCCTACATTCGATCTTCCAACTAAAGCTATTTCTGGTAGTCCTTCTGCAGGATACTGCTCTCTTTTTATTGCACTTACTACTATTTCTGAACTTCTAATTTTCATTTTTCTCACCGTCTTTTACTAAAGCATGCTCTAAAACTTGATCCATATGGTCAACAAGAACAATTTCTAGTTTTTCTTTTACATTTTCAGGTATTTCATCTAATTGAGCATCACATTCTCTTGGTATTAAAACCTTTTTAATTCCAGCTCTGTGTGCTGCAAGTACCTTTTCTTTAACTCCACCTACAACCATTACTCTACCTCTAAGAGTTATTTCACCAGTCATAGCAACATCACATCTTACAGGTATTTTTGTTAACGCAGAAATTACTGCAGTAGCCATAGTTACCCCTGCTGATGGACCATCTTTTGGAGTTGCTCCTTCTGGACAATGTATATGGATATCTTCTGTCTTATAGAAATCTTGGTCTATATCAAATTTATCTGCTATAGATCTAATATAAGATATACCTGTTTGTGCTGACTCCTTCATTACATCACCAAGTGATCCAGTTAATACAACTTGTCCTTTTCCTTTTAATACATTTACTTCTACAGGAAGTGTAACTCCGCCTACTGAAGTCCATGCAAGACCTGTTACTATACCTATTTCTGGTTTTGTTCCAGCTAAATCATATAGATATTTATCTCTTCCAAGGTATTCTTCTAAATCTTTTGAAGTTACTACAGCACCTTCTAATGATGGATCTTCAACGAATTTTTTAGCAATTTTTCTACAAACCTTACCTATAGTTCTTTCAAGAGTTCTAACTCCTGCTTCCCTAGTATAATAGTTTATTATATCTCTCATTGCTGACTCTTCTATTGTTATAAATCCTTCTTCTAAGCCATTTTCTTTGATTTGTTTTGGTAATAAATATTTTTGTGCTATATTAAGTTTTTCTTCCTCTATATAACCTGATACTTCTATTATTTCCATTCTATCAAGTAATGGACCTGGTATTGTACTTAAACTATTTGCTGTAGTTACAAATAGTATTTTTGATAAATCAAAAGGTACTTCTAAGTAATGGTCAACAAATGTTTTATTTTGTTCTGGATCTAAAACTTCAAGCATCGCTGAAGATGGATCACCTTTATAATCTGCTGCCATTTTATCTATTTCATCTAATAAGAATACTGGGTTCTTTGTTTGAGCTTCTTTTATACCATTAATTATTCTACCTGGTATTGAACCTACATAAGTTCTTCTATGTCCTCTTATTTCAGCTTCATCTCTTACTCCACCTAAAGATATTCTTACGAATTTTTTACCTAGAGCTTCTGCTATAGATTTTGCTATTGAAGTTTTACCTACACCTGGAGGTCCAACTAAGCAAACTATAGGCCCTTTTAATGATTTAGATAATTTTCTTATAGCTAAGTATTCTAATATTCTATCCTTAACTTTCTCTAATCCATAATGTTGCTCATCTAGAATTTCTTTAGCATTTTTCAAATCTAATTTATCTCTAGTTTCTTTATTCCATGGTAGTGAGAATATTGTATCTAAGTATGTTCTACTTACTGATGAATCTGGAGATTGAGGAGATGTTCTAGAAAATTTATTAATTTCTTTTTCTATTTTTTCCTTTGTTTCCTTAGGAGCTTTGATTTTTCTTAACTTTTCTTTATATTCTTCAACTTCTGAAGTTACATCTTCATCTTCTCCTAATTCTTTTTGTATAGCTTTTAATTGTTCTCTAAGATAGTATTCCTTTTGAACCTTGTTCATTTGTTTCTTAACTCTTAGAGTTATTTTCTTTTCGATTTTTAGAATATCTATTTCTTCTAACAAAATACTATATAATAATTCTAATCTTTTAACTATATCAAACTCTTCAAGAATCTCTTGTTTTTGAGCAGCTTTTAAGAAAATATTAGCTGCAACAGTATCTATGAATCTATCTACATTTTCTATATCTCCAAGAGAAACTAATATTTCTGGTGAAACTCTGTTTCCTATATTTATGTATTCTTCAAATGCATCAAAAACATTTCTAACAAATGCTTCTACTTCTACATCTTCTTCTGCATTTTCTTGATCATATATTATCTCTTCTACTACTGCTTTAAAGTATCCATCTTCTTCGTCTATTTCCTTAACTTTTCCTCTAGATACACCTTCTACTAGAACACGAACTGTATCTCCTGGTAACTTAATAACTTGCTTTACTTTACAAATAGTCCCAACATGATAGAAATCTTCTGTTGTAGGCTCATCTACTTCTGCTTCCATTTGTGAAGTTAAGAATACTAATTCATCTTCTAACATCGCTTGGTCTAGTGCTTTTAAAGACTTTTCTCTACCTATATCAAAGTTTAATATCATATATGGAAATATTGCTAATCCTCTTAAAGGTATTAATGGTAACTCATGGTCAATTTTAGTGTAATTTTGTTCCATCATTATCACTCCTTAAAGTGCTATTTTCTTTGCTTTTTATATTATATATTTATGTTTGTTAATTTTCAACATAAATCAACATTGCAATATGCATAATCTAGGTTAATTTTATTATGCTATATTAATAAAATAATAATTCATTTATAAATATTTATTTTGTTCATAATTCATGTCTTATATAAAATACGTATTAATTTAGCATAATAAAACTAAATTTAATAATATCATAATATTTAAAAAAATTTTATTTATTTAATTATTTATGTAGATAATTTAATTCCTGTAACTAACGATATATTTTAATCAAAATATTAGCAAATCATTTGATTATCACTTGTAACAATAACTTTGCTCAAATTATATATTGGAAATTAAAAGGAGCTTATTAATATATAAGCTCCTTTTTATATTAATTATGCACTTTCTTCTTTATCTTTAAGAACCATAATTGGTTGTGTTTCATCAGCAACAGATTCTTTAGTAACTATTACTTTCTTTATATCTTCTCTTGATGGAATTTCATACATAGTTTCCATCATAACACTCTCAACTATACTTCTAAGACCTCTAGCCCCAGTATTTCTATCTATAGCTTTTTTAGCTATAGCTCTTAGAGCATCTTCTTCAAATTCTAAATCAACATTATCTAGTTCAAATAACTTTTTATATTGTTTAACTAGAGCATTCTTAGGTTCTTGTAGAATTTGCATTAAGGCATCTTCATCTAATAACTCTAATGTAGCAACTACAGGTATTCTACCTATAAATTCAGGGATTATACCAAATTTAAGTAAGTCTTCAGGAAGAACTTTTGCATATATTTTTCCTAAATCTGTATCTTTCTTACTTTCAATTTTAGCTCCAAATCCTACTGTTTTTTCTGTTCCACGTCTTTGAATTATTTTTTCTATACCATCAAAGGCACCACCTAATATAAATAAAACATTCGTAGTATCTATTTTTAGGAATTCTTGGTGAGGATGTTTTCTTCCTCCTTGTGGTGGAACATTAGCTACAGTTCCTTCTAAAATTTTTAAAAGAGCTTGCTGAACGCCTTCTCCACTTACATCTCTTGTTATAGATGGATTTTCTGACTTTCTAGCAATCTTATCTATTTCATCAATATAGATTATTCCTCTTTCTGCTTTTTCTATGTCAAAATCAGCTGCTTGGATAAGTTTTAGTAAAATATTTTCAACATCTTCTCCTACGTATCCAGCTTCAGTTAAAGAAGTGGCATCAGCCATTGCAAATGGTACATTTAGTGTTCTAGCTAAAGTTTGAGCAAGTAATGTCTTTCCAGAACCTGTTGGTCCAAGTAAAAGTATGTTACTCTTTTGTATTTCTATATCTTTAGTTGTAGATTTTTTACTATATATTCTTTTGTAGTGGTTATAAACTGCAACTGATAATATTTTTTTAGCTCTTTCTTGACCAATTACATAGTCATTAAGAATTTCCATCATTTCTTTAGGTTTTGGCAGAGACGTAGTATCCTCTTCCATAGTTTCTTCAATTTCTTCTTGAATGATTTCATCACAAAGTTCTACACATTCATCGCATATATAAACGTTAGGACCTGCAATTAATCTTCTTACTTGATCTTGTGTTTTCCCGCAGAATGAACATTTCAGTTGTCTTTTTTCTTCGTATTTTGACATAACAAGCACCTCTTTCCTATCTATGGGCTTTCTCTATGACTTCGTCAACTAACCCATATTCCTTGGCTTCCATTGCACTCATAAAGTTATCACGTTCAGTGTCAGCCTTTATTTTTTCCAATGGTTGACCTGTTCTTTCAGAAAGAATTTGATTTAATCTTTCTTTTATTTGTAAAATCCATTTAGCATGAATTTCTATATCTGTTGCTTGACCTTTTGCACCACCTAATGGTTGATGTATCATTATAGTACTATTTGGCAGAGCATATCTCTTACCTTTTGCACCAGCATTTAATAGAAATGCACCCATAGATGCTGCCATCCCTATACATATTGTACTTACATCAGGTTTAATATATTGCATAGTATCATATATAGCCATACCTGCTGTAACACTTCCACCTGGTGAATTTATATATAGATGTATGTCTTTATCTGGATCTTCAGCTTCTAAGAAAAGTAATTGGGCTACTACAAGACCAGCAGTTACATCATTTACTTCATCGCCTAAAAATATTATTCTATCTTTTAATAATCTAGAATATATGTCGTAGGCTCTTTCTCCTCTTCCTGTTTGTTCTACTACTGTAGGTACTAATGCCATAAATCATACCCCCTCTGAATGTTTAATATATAATTTACAGTAGTCCGGGGGGACTACTGTAAAGAACTAAGCTATTTTAGCATTATCAACTAATAAATCTATAGTTTTTCTTATTTTTAATTGACCTTCCATATCTTTTAAGTCAGTTGGTCTTAAAGCTTCTTTAACTTGTTCAGCAGTCATATTGTAAGCTTCAGCCATTTTTTGTACTTCTGCATTAACTTCTTCTTCTGAAACCTCAACACCTTCAGCTTTAGCTATTGCTTCTATTACTAATGAAGTTTTAACATTTCTTACTGCTTCTTCTCTTCTGCTAGAAGCAAATTCAGCTTTGAATTCTTCCATAGTTTTACCAGTCATTTGTAGGAATTGTTCCATTCCAAATCCTTGGTATTGTAATTGATAGTTAAGTTCCATCATTTGGTTTTCTATTTCATGTTTAACCATAGCTTCTGGAACTTCTACTTCTGTATTTTCAACAACTTTTTCTATAACTCTGTTTCTTAACTCGTTTTTAGCAGCTTCTGCAGCATCTGCTTCAGCTTTAGCTCTAACGTCAGCTCTTAATTCTTCTAAAGTGTTGAATTCAGTAGTATCAGCTGCAAACTCATCGTTTAACTCTGGTAATTCTTTAACTTTTACATCATTTACTTTAACTTTGAAAACAACTGGTTTTCCAGCTAAGTTTTCAGCATGGTATTCTTCTGGGAAAGTAACATTAACTTCTACTTCTTCTCCAGCTTTTTTACCAACTAATTGTTCTTCAAATCCTGGTATGAAAGATCCTGAACCTATAACTAAGTCATAGTTTTCACCTTTTCCACCTTCGAAAGCAACATCTCCGTCAAATCCTTCGAAATCTATGTTAGCAGTGTCTCCGTTAGCTATTTCTCTTTCAACAGATACTAATCTTGATGCTTTTTCTCTCATTTCTTCTAACTTAGCGTTAACTACTTCTTCATTTAAAGTTTCTTCAACTTTTTCAACTTCTACACCTTTGTACTCACCTAATTCGAAAGATGGTTTAACTTCTACATCAACTAATATAACTAATCCGTTGTCTTTGCTTATTTCTTCTACATCTATTGATGGCATATCTATTGGATCTATTTTTAATTCATCTATAGCTGATGGGTAAACTTCTGGGAATACTATATCTATAGCATCAGAATAGAATACACCTTTTCCGTAATGAGTTTCTATAACTTTTCTAGGTGCTTTACCTTTTCTGAATCCTGGTATATTGTATTTTCCTTTATTTTTATTGTAAGCCTTAACTATTGCTGATTCAAATTTATCGTTATCTACAGTTAATTTAAAACTTACTTTATTGCCTTCTGTTTTAATTAATTCTACTTTCATTAAATTAATCCTCCTAAATATCTTATGTAATGATTTGTATAAATTATAATTCTAATTTATAGGTAACTCTTTAATTATATCATACAAGGTTTTTTATTTACAAGTGTTCCCTTTATTTCAACACTTCTTGTTTATATTTTTATTTCTTCATATGAGATATTATCATCTATTGTTAATATTCCGAAGGCTTTGTCACTACCATCTCTTGGATATGTGAGGCTACCTGGATTTATAAAAGTAATATTATCTATTGTTTCATACGTAGGAATATGAGTGTGACCAAATACTACAAAGTCAATATTATTATCTTTTGCAAATCTATATAATGATTTAACACCCATTTTCACATCATGATAATGACCATGACATACAAAGAAATTTTTATTTTTTACTGAAAACCTTAGTTCATAATCTCCAGCCGTATTATATAAGTCACAATTTCCTTTTACACATTTAACATTCACATCTGTTGCATAATATATGTACTCTGCATCATCTATATAGTCACCAGCATGAATAATTAAATCACATTTTTTTAAATATGGAATTGCTTTATCTATATTTTTCATATCCCCATGTGTATCACTAATTATTCCTATTCTCATATATATTATCCCTTATTATCTTATAACTCTTCTTGAAAGTTCTTCCTTCATAAGCTCTAAAGCTTTAGCTCTATGACTTATAGCATTTTTTACAGTTGCTGGTAACTCTGCAAAAGTTTTATTGTAACCATCTACTATGAATAAACTATCGTATCCAAATCCATTTTTACCTTTTTCTTCGAAAGCTATAGTTCCTTCACAAGTTCCTCTAACAACAAATTCTTTACCATCTGGGAATACAACAGCTATGCAACAAACAAATCTTCCTGTTCTATGACTTGCAGCTGTATTTTTTAGTGCTTTTAATAGCTTTTCTCTATTTTCTTCATCTGTAGCATTTTCTCCAGCATATCTTGATGAGTAAATACCTGGCTTTTTACCTATAGCATCTACTTCTAATCCTGAATCATCAGCTATTGTTATCATATTAGTTAGTTTAGCTACTGTTCTTGCTTTTATTAATGCATTATGTTCAAAAGTTTTTCCATTCTCTTCAATTTCTAAGTCAGCTAAATTAACATCTTTAAGAGAATGTATATTATATTCTAAATCTTTTAGTATTGCACCTATTTCTTCTAATTTATGTGCATTACCTGTAGATATAACTATTTCATTGCCATAATCCATTCCTAATATTTCATCCGCAATTTCACCAAGAGCTGCTCTTTGTATCCTTATAAGTTCCTTATTCCCTTTTTCTCCAAGTTCTAACAATTTATTTAAATCTTTTCTAGAGAAAGGTCTTTCTTCTCCAGTCCCTTGAACTTCTACGAACTCACATCTATCAGTCATTATTATGTTCATATCTACTTGTGCATTTGAATCTTCTTCATAACATATATCAAGCAGACACTCATCATTAACTATTCCAACACTTATAGCAGATACAAAGTTTTGTATCGGCATCTTTTTGATTAATCCCTCGCTATAAAGTTTATAAATAGCTTCAGCAACAGCTACAAATGCTCCTGTTATAGAAGCAGTTCTAGTTCCTCCATCAGCTTGAATAACATCACAGTCTACCCAAATAGTTCTTTCTCCAAGTTTATTTAAATCTACAACAGATCTTATTGCTCTACCTATTAACCTTTGTATTTCTTGGCTTCTTCCATCAATCTTACCTTTTGAAGCATCTCTAACTTTTCTTTGTTGAGTTGATCTAGGTAGCATTGAATATTCTGCATTTATCCAACCTGTTCCTGTATTTCTTAAAAAAGGTGGTACTTTTTCTTCTATTGAAGCTGTACATACAACTTTAGTTTCTCCCATCTCTATTAAAACAGAACCTTCTGCATACTTTGTAAAATTTCTTGTTATTTTTACATCTCTTATTTGATCAAATTTTCTCCCATCAATTCTAATCATTGTTTTTCCTTTCTTGCATAAATTCACTTTGCTAATAACGTCAACCATATGCCTTTATCTATTCATTAGAATTTTATAGTTGCTTTTTGAAAATCTATATTATTTCAATACTTATTCTAATCTATTCATAGTTATAATTTTAGCACTATTCAATTTAATTTACTACAAAATAATCCCTTATTTATCCAAACATTCTCTATCTTCTTCGGTTATTTTAAATTTTCTAATACTTCTTCAATTGAAGATAATTTAGATAAATTTAAGAAAGTTTCTTCATCTATTACCTTCACTCCTAGTTCATTAGCTTTTGTAAGTTTTGAACCAGCTTCTTCTCCTGCAAGAACAAATGAAGTTGATTTGCTAACACTTGAAGTTGCTTTACCACCTAATTTTTCTATTATATCTTTTGCATCATTTCTCTTAAGTGTTGGTAATGTTCCAGTTAATACTATTTTCATTTTATCAAATATTTTTACAATGTCTTCATTATCATTGTCAATTATTTTAGTATTTACACCTGCATTTTTTAATTTTTCTATTACAGATATATTTTTTTCTTCTTTGAAAAATTCAACAACGCTATCAGCCATAGTTTCACCAAATTCCTCTAAATTAACAAGCTGATTTGTATTTAGGCTCATTATTACATCTAAATCTTTGAATTCATTAGCTATAATTTTTGCACCTTTCACACCAATATGTTTTATTCCTAATCCATTTATCAGTCTATATAAGTCATTCAACTTAGATTTTTCTATGGCATTCATAAGATTAGTTGCTGATTTTTCTCCCATTCTTTCTAAATTTACTATATCTTCTTTTTTAAGATAGTATAAATCAGAAACATCTTTTATAAGATTTTGTTCTAATAGTAATGTTATTATTGACTCACCTAAGCCATCTATATTCATGGCATCTCTTGAAACAAAGTGAATGATACCTCTTCTAATTTGAGCAGGACAAGACATATTTATGCACTTTACAGCCGCCTCTCCATCTAATCTTACTGTTGGCTCACCACAAACAGGACATTGATGAGGCATTTCAAATATTACCTCTTCTCCAGTTCTAGATTCCTTATCCACTTCTAAAACTTGTGGAATGATATCTCCAGCCTTTTGAACTACTACCATATCACCAATTCTTATGTCTTTTTCTTTTATGTTATCTTCGTTGTGAAGTGTCGCCCTACTTACTGTTGTTCCAGCAAGTCTAACAGGGTCTAATACTGCTGTTGGTGTTATATTTCCAGTCCTACCAACCTCAATTATTATATCCAATAACTTTGTTTTTTTTCTTTCTGCTGGGAATTTATAAGCAATTGCCCATCTTGGACTTTTTGCAGTGAATCCCATTTGTTCTCTTTGTTCAAAGTTATTAACTTTTATAACCATTCCATCTATTCCATATTTTAACTCTTCTCTGTGCTCAGTCCAATATTCTATATATTTTATTATGTCTTCTATATTGTTGAACACCTTGTAGTCTGGGCTTACTGTAAATCCTAGTTTAGATAATAATTCTAGAGATTCACTATGAGTTTTACAATTATCATTTTCTAAGTGCTCTAAATTAAATATAAATATATCTAAAGGTCTTTTTGCTGTTAATTTTGGATCTAATTGTCTAAGAGAACCTGCTGCTAAGTTTCTTGGGTTAGCATATAAAGGTTGATCTAATTCTTCTTGTTGCTTATTTATTTTTTCAAAATTATCTTTTGAGATATATACTTCTCCTCTGACGATTAATTCATCTTTATAGTCTACTTTTAGTGGTATTGTCTTAACTGTCATTAAGTTCTTAGTAATGTCTTCACCAACAACACCATCTCCTCTAGTAGCTCCTTTTTCAAACTCTCCATTGTTATATGTAAGACTTACTGAAAGTCCATCTATTTTAAATTCTATAACATACTCAACTTCACCAGATACTGCATCTCTAACTCTTCTATCAAAATCTCTTAGGTCTGCTGCCGAGTATGCATTTGATAAACTAAGCATTGGTATTTTATGTGTTATCTGATCAAACTTATCTAATGCTTTTCCACCAACCCTATTAGAAGGAGAATCTATTCTTTTTAAATTTGGATTTTCTTCTTCTAATTTAATTAATTCTTTCATTAAATTATCATATTCAAAATCTTCAATTTCCGGTTTATCTTCATTGTAATATTTTTCATTATGGTAATTTATTAAATCAATAAGCTCAGTTATTCTTTTTTCTGCATCCATATTATAATCTCCTTAAATAAGCATTCTATTTTTATTATTTTCTATATTGCTATTTTTTAGTATATCATTTCAAATTTTAATTACAAATATATAATATAATAATTATTCTTAACTTTTTAATACAAAAAAGCTGCTTCCTATTTATTAAAGGAACCAGCTTTTTATATTCCATATTATTTTTCGTTTAATGCTGCTAAAACTTCTTCTAAATTAAGTCCGTGTACTTCGCAAGCTTGCTCTATTGATTCAACTTGAGCAGATGGACAACCTAAGCATCCCATACCAAATCTCATTAGTATATTTGCTGCATTTGGATTTAATTGTAGTACTTCTCCTATAGTTTGATCTTTAGTTATCATAATTATTTCTCCTCTACCTGTTTATATATTTCTCTTCTAGAGAGTTTAGTATACCAATATTTTCTTCTCTTATTGAAGTATTTTTTTCTTCATATTCAAGACATTCTTTGTCTATAACTTCTAAAATATCTTCTTTTAGTGATCTTTTAGCAAAATTAAAAATTACATTATCTTCTTTGTGTATATGATTTTCTAGTAAAGTTGCATAAGATACAGCATTTGCGATTATATCTAATCCTGCTTCTTTATCTCCAGATTTATGTCTATCTAAAGCTTCTTCTAAATTTCTCATGTAGTTTCTTCCCAGGTCATGCTCTACTAGCATTCCGTGAGTAATAACATTTTTACCCGTTTCTCCCAGATGTTCTACCATTTTATTAAATAGAAAAATTTCTTCTTTTTTATGATGGTGTGAATCCGCAAAATTTCTAACAAAACTAATCATCTTATCAAAATCATCATAGTCGATTTCTTTATTTTGCATAAAATCGAAACAAGCTTTTCTCATTACAACTAGCATACGATTAACATATTTGTGCTCATTTATTAATAAATCTATTCCGCTCATTATTTTCTCTCCTTAGTATAAGTTTTATTCAGATATATTTCTTATTACCCTCATACCACCTTCTTCTATTGAGTACTCATAATCATTATTTAATTCATTTATAAATGATTTTATCCATACATTTCTTAAGCTGTAAAAGTAATTTACATCACATCCTACTTCTTGCCATATATCTTTGTGAACACAAATTCTTTGTTTCCATCCTATTTTATTTTCGTCATTTAAAACAACTTCATTTACTCTATCGCAAGGCATTCCATCTAATATATAATCATTCATAGAGTTGAATAAATCTTCAGGTGTTGATAATATTCTTCCCTCTGCTTTTACTTCATTAGCAGCGATTACACCTTGCTCTTTGTAAACTGCTTCTAATTTATCATAGTTCTTTTTATCAGCTTCTATTAATAATTTTGTCCAAGCTGCCATTCTTCTTTCAGCACAGTGAATTTGATTTTGTAACCATCCATGTATGTTACTTGTGTCTATTAACTCTTCTAACGGTTTATTAGGTAATTTTTTTCCATACTTATTTTGGATTTCTTCACTTAATCTTTCTACTTCAAATCCTTCTGTTTTTGCTAAATTTATTATTTCATCTTCCAGTTTCTCAAACCATAAAATTTTATTGAATAACCAGTAATGTATTTTTCCTAAAAATAGGCTCATAATATATCTCCTTTGTTTTTTCATTTCTTATCTTTTGTATTATTGTACCCATAATACCCCAATCTTAATTTTTATTCTGTAACAAATGTTACATATACATAAAGTTTATGTTTTTATGATAAAATCAGTAGTAATAGATTTGTTATTTTAAGGAGTTAAAATGTTTAAAAATAAAAGCGAAGAGTATCTTTTAGATCTATTTAAAGATGCTCATTATATGATAAAAAACTATACAAAAAATGATATTATAGCCATGGAGGGAGATACTTGCACTTCTATAGGTTTAATTTTAGATGGACATATTGATATAAAAAGAATGTTAGGTTCTAAGGTAATACACGTATCATCTTTTGGAAAGGGCCATATTTTTGGAGAGGTTATTGCTTTTTCTGATATTAATTTATATCCAGCAACAGTTATCTCTTCTACACCTTCTAAGATTATGTTTATAAGCAAAGATAATTTTATAAATTTCTGTACATCTCATAGTGATTTTTTAGAGATGTTTCTAAATGATTTAAGCAACAAAATATTTGTTTTAAATAAATCTATTACAAATTTAACCTTTAATAGTATTAGACAAAAAATCTGTAATTTTCTAATAACAGAATACAAATTACAAAACAATGAAAATATTAAACTAAAAATGACTAAAGAAAAGATTGCTGAATCTTTAGGTATAACTAGACCCTCACTTTCACGTGAATTAATTAATATGAAAGATATGGGACTTATTGATTATTCAAGAAGCCATATTAAGATTTTAGATTTGGAAGAAATAGAAAATCTTTTGGCTGAATAGAAATTTAACATATGGTACATATAAACTAAATACTCAAAGCAGTGAATTCATTTAAATTTAACATTAAAAAGCTAATGTATATTTTATTAAAAAATAAAACTACATTAGCTAATTTTTATTTAACTAAAAGTTAAATATTCATTTTCAAGTTCATTTACTATATAATCAATTCCTTTTGAATATAAATCATTATCACCACAAAGCTTTACATAAGTAATAGATTTATAAAACATATCTGTGCTTTCTTGTAAAGATATATTTTTTGAACTTGCAAAATGATTAATAATTTGTGGAAAAAGCGACTTTAATAATTCATTTTTAGCATTCATTTTTTTATCTCCTATTATAAACTTTATAGTTTATGCTGTTTCATTAATTTTAGATTTTTCGTTGTAATATTCTTCTAATATATCTATACATCTATACAATACTGTGAAATTTCCACCAAACTCTATGAGAAATCTATCTTGAGCATCTAATAAGGATTTTGCTCCAGCTAGTATTAATGTCATTTTTATTGCTGTTTTAGGTCTAAATCCTCTTTCTATAAACTTATCTATTATATTATCTACGTCATCATCTTCTTCAAATAATTCTGAAATACTATTTATAAGTTGAATTTTATGATCTGTGCAATTTTCTAAAAGATTTATAGAACTTAAAAATCCTCTATCTTTACTTACTATGTAATAATTATTAGCTTCATATTTATGTTGTCCTATTATAAGACCTAAATAAGATACTAACTGAAAATCTAAACTATTTTTTAATCCAGTATCTACATCTATTTTTAAAATATTTGCTTTTGTATTTAAACATTTTAACTTATCTCTTCCAAATTGAAATAAGTTTGTTCTTTCTGTTACAAATAGTATTATTGTATCTTCTTCATTTAATTTATTTGCACTGCTTAGAGCAGTAATATTTACATTCTCCGTATCAACTAAAAATATTCTTTTCATAATGAATACCCCCTAAAAACTTTTACTTATTTAGATTATCTCCAAAAGAAAAAAATATAATCTTATATATATAATTTTTTAATAAATAGATATAAATTAAAAATATTAAATTAAATACGCATTACTATAGTTTTTAAGCATAAAATTAATTACCCCCAAGAAAATCAACTAAATCATTTTCTTGGGGGTAATTACTATGCTTTATTTTCACAACCACAAACTTTTATCTTTTCTTTTACAAACTTCTTAACTTCTTCCATACCAGCTTTGTTATATTTTTTAGGGTCTATCGCATCCTTATTCTCATTTAAATATTTATTTACTCCATTTGTAAATGCTATTCTAAGCTCTGTAGCATAATTTACTTTACATATTCCTCTTTCAATAGATTCTTGTACTTTAGAGTCAGGTATTCCTGATCCACCATGTAATACAAGAGGTACTGATACAACTTCTCTTATTTCTGATAATCTTTCTAAATCTAATTTAGGTTCACCTTTATACATACCATGAGCTGTTCCTATTGCTACTGCTAGTGAATCAACTCCGGTTCTTTCAACAAATTCTTTTGCTTCTTGTGGATCTGTGAATCCACCATCTCCACCATCTAAATCATCTTCTTTTCCGCCAACTTTTCCAAGTTCTGCTTCAACAGCTATACCTGCTGGCTTGCACATATCTACAACTGCTTTAGATATTTTTATATTATCTTCAAAACTACTATGAGATCCATCTATCATAATCGAAGTATATCCAGCTCTAAATGCTTGTGCTGCGAGTTCAAAACTTGATCCATGATCTAAATGCATAACTACAGGCACCTTAGCATGACTTGCTGCTACTTTTGCATTTGCTAAAAAATAATCAAGACTTGCATACTTTACTGTTGATGGCGTCGTTTGCATAATCACAGGTGCATTCATCTCCTCTGCTGCACTTATAACTGCCATTACCATTTCCATATTTTCAACATTAAAAGCTCCTATTGCATATTTACCTTCTTGAGCCTTTTTTAAAATACTTTTTGTTGTAATTAACTCCATAATAAATTTTCCCCTCTTTTTTATATCGAAATTTTTATATCGAAATTTATACTATTTATAAATTATAGTTTTTTATTTGCTATTCATCTTACTAATAGCTACACCATTAATTACTGCTGAATAAACTGCATACACAGCAACTAATACACTTAAAATCATAAAAGCCGAATTATAATTTTGTTGTATTGCATTTATAACTATTAATACGCTTAAAACTACATAAGCACAGCTCTTCATTATAACTTTTTCTTTTTCATCGTTCTTAATAATATTTTCTATCTTAGAGACTTTTCTATCTCGCTTAAAGTCTTTTATAGATTTTAGTTTTTTCAAAAACACATTTCTGAAGTATACTTCTGCTATAATAGCAGCTACACAACCTACTAAAAGTGTATTTCCAAATGTTTTGAAATAATCTCCTAATAAAACTAAAGTCGCTATTATAAGAAAATGTCTATAGTAAAATACTCTAAATTTTTGTTCTACTTTATGAGATACAATATATCCCTTTTTATCGAAAACATTATAATACACTGTATTTCCAGATGTATTTAAGTAAATATTCATACCTGCTAAATCTATATTTTTTTTCTTCATTAAAGCATTTCCTTCCCTAAGCAATAAGTTTGATGAACTGAATAGTCATCGTTAAGAACTACTAAATCACTGTCATATCCAACGCCTATTCTACCTTTTCGACTATCTATTCCTAAGCATCTTGCTGGATTTATAGTACATGAATTAATAGCATAGTTAAACGGTACCATTGCATCTTCTACTAGTATTTTCAAGCCTTGGTTCATTCTTAATGTTGATCCAGCTAGTCCTTTTGTTTCTACTAAATGAGCACTTCCATCCTCATATATTTCAATTTCATTTCCACCAAAAATGAATTTTGAACCAGGCTCATATCCTTTTGCCATTAGTGCATCTGTAATCATTATTCCTTGATGAGGACCTTTTGCATGGAAGAAATTATATAATGCTGCTGGAGTAGAATGATTTCCATCACAAATTATTTCACCATACATTTCATTTACTCTCAAACTAAATCCAACCAGTCCATTTTCTCTATGCTTGAAAGGTGTCATACCATTATAAACGTGAGTTTGAGATCTAGCTCCGTTAGCAAAGGCATGTACAGCTTCTTCATAAGTAGATGCTGAATGTCCTATACTTACAACTACTCCATTTTCATATAAATACTTAGTTAATTCATATTCTTCATCAACTTCTGTTGCTATCGTTACATACTTTATTAATCCTTTTGCTGCTTTCTGATATGATTTAAATTCCTCAACAGTAGGTTTTGCTATATATTCCTTTGGTTGAGCACCTTTATATTTCATATCTAAATAAGGACCTTCAAAATGTATTCCTAGTATTTCTGCTCCTTGATACCCCTCTTCTACAACTTTTGCAACATTAGCTAACGCATTAGTTAAAACCTCTCTGCTTTGAGTTATAGTAGTTGGTAGTAATGCTGTAACACCCTCTTCAGGTATTTTTTTAGTCCAGTTTCTTAATCCTTCTTCATTAGCATCATTTGTATCAAATCCATAGGCTCCATGACAGTGAATATCAATAAACCCTGGAAGTATTCTTCTATTTCCATAATCATAAGCATCTTCTTTTTCATTATATTTATAAATGTTTATTATTTTATTATCGTCAATTTCAATCTGAGCTGAAATAAATTGATTCGCAATCCAAACTCTTTTACTTTGAATTAACATTCTTTATATCCTCCCTCCATACTTTAATAAGATATCTCCATTATACATAAGATTTTTGGGATAATATTTGCACTTTTTAACATAAATATTATATCTTTTAGCACACCCATTGTGTTTATATTGGTCTTAACTATAATTAAAATTAATAAATATTTCGCTAGATATTAATTAAAATGGAGGATATAAATTTTATGAGTATTTTTAATATTACTGAAAATCAAATGAAAGATACTAAATCATCTTTTACTTTACAAGAAATATATCAACAACCAAAAACATGGTTAAAAACTGTAACTCAAATAAAGGAGAGCAAAGATTCTATACAAGAGTTTATAAACAAAGTTATCAAATGTGACGATTATGATATAATACTAACTGGAGCTGGTACTAGTGAATTTGTTGGTAATTCTCTATATTCTGAGTTAAATAAAACTCTTAATTATAAAGTTAAATCTTTTGCTACTACTGATATAGTCGCTACACCAGAAAATTATTTATCTAAAACTAAACCAACACTATTAATAAGTTTCGGACGTTCTGGAAATTCACCTGAATCAATTGGAGCTGTTGAGGCTGCTAATGAAGTTTGTAGCAATTTATATCATTTATTTATCACTTGTAACAAAGAAGGTTCACTTTCTAAAATGGCCGATAAGTTAGATAATTGTTATGCTATAAATCTTGCTGAAGAAACTCATGATCAATCATTTGCCATGACATCAAGTTTTTCTAATATGTATTTAGCTGCATATCTTTGCTTTAACCTTGATAAATTAGATGAAAAATCATTAATAATCTCTGCTATCTGCTCTTCTACTCAAAATTTCTTAGACAAAGGATTTGAAGTAGCAGAAAAAATAGTTAATGAATACAATTTTGAAAGAATAGTTTATTTAGGTAGCAACACTTTAAAAGGTATATCTCAAGAATCATGCTTGAAAATACTTGAACTGACAGCAGGAAACACAGTTGCTATGTTTGATACTCCACTTGGTTTTAGACATGGTCCAAAATCAATAATAGATGATTCTACATTAACAGTTGTTTATGTAAGCAATGATGAGTACACTTATAAATATGAATTAGATTTAATAAAAGAAATAAGCTCTCAAAGAAAAAATAATAAATTAGTTGTTATATCAGACAATCCTTCTACTGAATTAAATGAATTAGCTGATTATACTTTTGCTTATAATACAGGTACTAATTCAAATAATGTAGAGTTAGGGCTAGCTTATATAACGTTTGCACAAACACTAGCAGTTTTAAAATCTTTATCAATGGAGTTAACACCTGACAATCCTTGTCCATCTGGTGAAGTTAACCGTGTTGTTGAAGGAGTTACATTATATAAATACACTTGTAAATAAAATTAATTATTAAAAATATATTAAGACTTATGGAAAAGGGGTTTACTAGATATGATAGGAATAATAATTAGCGGTCACGGAAATTTTGCAACTGGCTTACGCTCATCTTTAAATTTAATAGCTGGAAATCCAGCTAATGTGGAGTATATTGATTTTGTTGAATCTGATTCAACAGAAACTTTAAAAGCAAAATACATGAATTCTCTAAAAACTTTAAATAATTGTGATAGTATTTTAGCCTTAGCTGATTTAACAGGAGGTTCACCATTTAAAACTTTAGTTGAATTAAAAACTGAAATTGAAAAACCACTAGAAGTGATTGGCGGAACTAATCTTGCCATGATTCTAGAAATTTCTATGGCTAAAGATTTTATTGATGATTTATCTGTACTAACAGGAACTGCTTTAGAAGCTGGTAAAAATGGTATCGTAAAATTTGAACTTGTAGATCATGAAGAAGTAGAATGTGAGGATGGTATTTAATTATGATAAATTGGGAAGTTGTTATTTGGACATGTATAACTTTAGCTGTATTATTAGGAATAACAGCATTAATTCTAATATTTATTTCATCTAAAAATATTAAGAAAAAAACTTCTGAACTGAAGGATCTTCATCTAGAGATAAAGCCTGGTATGAAAGTTATGTTCTGTGGAGCTATTTATGGTAAAGTAAATAAGGTTAAAGGTGACATTGTAGAAGTTGAAGTCGCTAAAAACGTGGTTATTTCAGTATCTAGATATGCTATCCAAAATGTAGATTAGTACTATTTAAAACATAAACTCAGAAACTTATTATAGTTTAATATAAAGCACCTAAATATTTAATTATCTAGGTGCTTTGTTATTCCATTATTTAATTATACCTAACTATTCTTATTACTTGAAAACTGTTTGAGAATACTCACTAGGGCTTATATCAAAATGTTGAGTAAATGCCCTTGAAAAATAATGTATCGAACTAAAACCTAACATAAATGCAATTTCACTAATTGTATATTTATTTTCCTTTATTAAAAGCTTACTTTTGGCTAATTTTAAATCACTTACATATTTTTTAGGTGTTGTATTTAAATTATTTTTAAATAATGTTTGTAATGAAGATCTAGATATGGCAAACTTATTACAAATATCCTCTATCGTAATAGGTTCACAAATCATATTGTCTATGTACGATACAATATTTTCTAGTAATTGATTTTGAAAATATTGATATGACTCTTTGGGTAACTTATTGTCTTCTAAATCTAAATAATCATATTGAAATAGTCTAATAATTATCTCATGTAAATTACTTAAGACTAGATTTTTTGAATATGGCATATCTGAAGATAAATTTTTCGAGAAGTTTTTCAATACTTTATATAATTCTTTTCTACAATGGAAAACTCTATTGCAAATAAGATTATCATCTTCACATTCCATTTCAAATATTATCGTTAAATATGAACAAGAAGAGTCACTATTTACTTGCTGAGTATGGAACTTATTCTTTCCATAAATAATTAGGTCATATGCTTCTAATTTATACTCTACTCCATCAACCGTTGTATCTAAATTACCATTATCAACAAATGTTAATTCATATACATTGTGACTTTCTCCTTTAAACTTATAATTTGGACTTTTTATACTATAATAACAAGCTATTATTTCAGGTATATTTATAGTAGATTGTATTTTATTATATACATATGGTGTATCTAAAAACTCTAATTTCAAATTATAATTTTTAGGAATTATTAAATTATATGTTACTTTTCCAAGCATGGGAATTATATTAAAATACATATTAGGCTTTATCTCCAAATTTCTATGTATGCCAAATAGTTCAAACTCCCCATTTTTACTATCACTTATTAATATATATGCCATTCCTTCTACAATTTCAATATATACAGGTTCTAAAAAATTATACAAACTTGAGATTACTGTATCACTGGTAATAATCTTTCTTGATATTAAATTATCCCTATCTATTTCTTTAACCTTTTCGTAAACTAATCCATATTTTCCAAATTGAGAACTAGTTGTTTTATTATTCATTTTTAGTCAACCCCCTTATAAGATTCCCCTCAATTCATATAATAACCCTTACACAATTTAACATTAAAATAAATTATATTTATATTCTACTATATTTAAAACGATTGTCAATTTTAAAGGAACCATTTTATAATTAGCTTTCTAACTGCATTTTCTTATTTTTTCAACTCTGAAAACGTTTTGTTAAAAAACACAAATAAAAAACCAAAATTTCTAAAGATTATAAATTATATACCCTCTATAATTATATTAAATAACTAATTTCTTTTAAAACATTATAAATAAATTATGAGGAGGGAAATACTATGCCAAACATTGTTTTAACAAGAATTGATAACAGATTAATCCATGGACAAGTAGCTACTCAATGGTGTGGATCTATTGGCGCTAACTTAATTCTAGTTGCAAATGATAATGTAGCAGGTGATAAGCTTAGACAAGGCTTAATGGATATGGCTGCTCCAAGTTATGCTTCTACACGTTATTGGACACTTGAAAAAACTATTAGTACTATACACAAAGCCAGTGCTAAACAGTTTATATTCATCGTTTGTGAAAATCCTACAGATGTTTTAAAACTTGTTGAGGGAGGAGTTCCAATAAAGAAAGTTAACATTGGAAACATGCACATGGCTGAAGGTAAACGTCAAGTCGTTGGATCTGTAGCTGTAGATGATAAGGATGTTGAAGCATTTAGAAAATTAAGAGAACTTGGTGTAGAACTTGAAATAAGAAGAGTTCCTACAGAAGGTGCTGAAAATCTAGAAAAACTTTTTAAATAATAACGAAAGGGGATTTTGAACATGGATTTTAATATTATTCAGATTCTATTGGTTGCTGTATTTGCATTCATTGCTGGTATCGACCAATTTAGTTTCTTAGAGTCATTATACCAACCAATTGTATCTGGTGCTGTTATTGGTGCCATACTTGGGGATTTACAAACTGGACTTGTTGTAGGTGGTACTTATCAATTAATGACAATTGGTAACATGCCAGTAGGGGGAGCACAACCTCCAAATGCAGTTATAGGTGGAATCATGGCGGTAGTCTTTGCCGTATCTTCTAAATTGGAACCTGCTGCTGCTGTTGGTTTAGCAGTTCCATTCGCATTAATAGGACAATATTTTGTTACTTTCGTATTCACAATAATGGCTCCATTGATGTCTAAAGCTGACAAATATGCTGATGAAGCTAATCCAAGCGGTATAGTTAAGCTTAACTTCTTAGCAATGGGCGCTTTAGGATTATCTTTTGCAGTAATAGTTGTTATAGGATTAATAGGTGGTGCTGCTGCTGGTGAGACATTAACTGCTTTATCTGAGCAGTTTGCTTGGTTCATGAACGGACTTAGTGCTGCTGGTGGAATGATGCGTTATGTAGGTTTCGCAATACTTCTTCGTATAATGTTATCTAAAGAACTTTGGGGAGTTTACTTTGCTGGTTTCGCTTTAGCTACAATAGTAGGTAGTATAGAAAGCTTAGGTGGTTCAGCTCTATTAATAATAGCATTCATAGGAATAGCTGTTGCTGTTTATGACTTCCAAAATAACGTAAAAATGAAAACTGCTACTGCATATGCACCAGTAGGGGGAGGAGATGATGAAGATGGAATATAATTCAACTCAATATAATGATTTAACTCCAGCCAAAGATCTTGACAAAAAAACTTTAAATAAGATGGTTTGGCGTTCACTATTCCTACAAGCTTCATTCAACTATGAAAGAATGCAAGCTGCTGGATGGTTATATGGTATATTACCTGGATTAGAAAAAATCCATACTAATAAAGAAGACTTATCTAAGTCTATGAAACATAACCTTGATTTCTTTAATACTCATCCATTCCTTGTAACTTTCGTTATGGGTATAATACTTTCATTAGAACAACAAAAAGCAGATACTCAAACTATTAGAGCTGTCCGTGTTGCTGCTATGGGTCCTTTAGGTGGTATAGGTGATGCTATATTCTGGTTCACATTAGTTCCAATAACTGCTGGTATAACTGCTAATATGGCTATTGGAGGATCTTTACTTGGTCCAATCTTGTTCTTGTTGATATTCAATATTGTTCAGTTTGGGTTAAGATATTGGTTAATGTACTGGTCTTATAACTTAGGTTCTAAGGCAATAGATATATTAACTAAGAATGCTAAAGAATTCACTCGTTCTGCTTCTTTATTAGGTGTATTCATAGTTGGTGCTTTAACTTCTAACTACGGTGCAACTAAATTAGCTATAGAAATACCTAACGGTGAGTCTCCTATAGTTATCCAAAATATTTTAGATGGTATTTTACCTAATATAATTCCTTTAGGCTTAACTTTAATGTTATTCTTCTTACTTAAAAAGAAAAACTGGAAACCAGTTACTTGTATAGCTTTATTATTAGTAATAGGTATAGTTGGAGCATTAATAGGAAATATATTTGGATTCACAATGTGGCTAGTTTAAAAATCGTTAATATAAAATAAGAATATTTTATCTATAATAACCACCTTTAACTATTTAGAGGTGGTTATTTTTTACTAAAATATAGTGTCATTATAATAAAAAATACTCCTCCAAACTTTACTTAGTTTGAAAGAGTATTAATTATATTATTATTGCTCCATAAACATTTTTATATCGTCTTCTACGTTAGTTATTCCACCTATACCAAAGTTTTCAACTAGAACTTTAGCTACGTTTGGTGATAAGAAAGCTGGAAGTGTTGGCCCTAAATGTATGTTTTTTACTCCTAAGTATAGTAATGATAATAACACTATTACAGCTTTTTGCTCATACCAAGCTATATTGAATGCTATCGGTAATTCATTTATATCTTGTAATTCAAATACTTCTTTTAATTTTAATGCTATTAAAGCTAATGAGTAAGAGTCATTACATTGACCTGCATCTAAAACTCTTGGTATTCCGTTTATATCTCCAAGATTTAATTTGTTGTATTTGTATTTTGCACAACCTGCTGTTAATATTACTGTGTCTTTTGGTAGAGCTGCCGCAAAATCAGTGTAATAGTTTCTTGATTTAGCTCTTCCGTCACACCCTGCCATAACGAAGAATTTCTTTATTGCCCCTGATTTAACTGCATCTACTACAGCATCAGCTAAAGCAAATACTTGATTATGAGCAAATCCACCTACTATTTCACCTGTTTCTATTTCTGTTGGTGGTTGACAAGTTTTTGCTAATTCTATTATTTGTGAGAAATCTTTATTATCCTCAGACTCCCCTTTTATATGTGTACAACCTACAAATCCTGCTGCACCAGTTGTGAATAATCTATTCTTATAGCTATCTTTTGGTGGTACTATACAGTTTGTTGTCATTAATATTGGACCATTGAAAGATTCAAACTCTTCTTTTTGTTTCCACCAAGCATTTCCGTAGTTTCCTGCAAAGTGAGTATATTTTTTAAATGCTGGGTAGTAATGAGCTGGTAGCATTTCAGAGTGAGTATAAACATCTACACCAGTTCCTTCTGTTTGTTGTAATAATAATTCCAAATCTTTTAAATCGTGTCCTGATACAAGTATTCCTGGATTATTTCTAACCCCTATATTAACTTTAGTTATTTCAGGATGTCCGTAAGTTCCAGTGTTTGCACTATCAAGTAGAGCCATTCCATCTACCCCTACTTTACCTGTTTCTAAAGTTAAAGCTACTAAGTCATCAGCGCTTAAAGTATTGTCTAGAGTTTTAGCTAAAGTAGCTTGCATAAATGCATTTATATTTTCATCATCATACCCCAAAGCATTAGCATGTTTCATATATGCTGATAAACCTTTTATTCCATATATTATTAATTCTCTTAAACTTCTTATATCTTCATTTTCTGTTGCTAATACACCGACAGTTGGAGCTTTTGCATCCATTTCTTCTTTAGTTGAAGCAGTCCATAGTGCAGCTTCACTTAAGTTTTCTTTGTTTTCTAATTTTGCTAATAATTCAGCTTTTATATCTAAAGTAGATTTCACTCTATCATAGAATATTACATCATCAAAGTTTGCATTGGTTATAGTGGTGAATAAGTTTATAGTTATTAAGTGGTTTATCTCTCCACTTATTTCTTTTTCTTCTGATCTTAATTTTGTAGTTACTTCTGATAATCCTTTAGTTGTATATATTAATAAGTCTTGAATTTTTGCTAAATCTGGTGATTTACCACATACTCCAAACTTAGTACATCCTGTACATCCTGCTGTTTCTTGACATTGATAACAAAACATTTTATTTTCCATTGTTATTCCTCCAATTTATAATGTTTATTTCATATACACATTATAATTCAGGATATAGAAATATTCCGTAACATATGTTACAGATTTATATAACTTATTTAATTTAAATGAAAAAAATAAAGCATCATTAAAGATGCTTTATTTTTAATATCCTTTTTCTATTTCAACTTTATTATCCGGCTCTTTATTAGATATATACTTTTTCAGATTATTATAAAACAAATTAAAACTTCTTAACGAGTTTTGTTCAGATACCCATGAGTTATGAGGCGTTATGATTATATTGTCTAAATTCCATAAGCTACTCTCTTCACATAAAGGCTCTTCTTGAAATACATCAAGAGCTATACCTCTAAACTTATGAGCATACTCTATTAAATCATCTTCATCTACGACCTTTCCTCTTCCCACATTGATAAAAGATGATCCCTCTTTCATAAGCTGGAACTTAGATTTATCAATTAACTTATAAGTTTCTTTTGTTGATGGAATCGTACTTATTACTATATCGCAATTTTTAAATACTTCGTCCATGTCTCCTGTTGAAAAACATTTATCAAAATATTTTATATCTCTACCATCTGTATTACATCCCCATATTTCTACTCCAAAAGCCTTTAAACGTTTCGCACTTTCTAATGCGAGAGTTCCTGTTCCTAAAAAACCTATCCTTTTCCCATAGATCTCAGAAATACCATAATCACATATCCATTGTCTTTCATTTTGTTTGTTATAAAATGCCTTAGTATTTTTATATATTTGCAAAATCACAGATACAATCCATTCTGCAATAGGAATACTATAACCACCTTTGTTATTACATAAAATAATATTTCTATTCATCATTTTATCTATTGGGACTTGATCAAATCCTGTACTGCCTAATTGTATATACTTTAAATTTTTCATTTTTGATATATCTAGTTTTCCAAAAGAGTTATATGTTACTAGAACATCTATAGCTTCTAACTCTTCATCTTTTATTTTATCTAAAGTAGATCTATTGCCTTCACTATTAAAAGTAACCTCATATCCTAAATCTCTTATTCTATCAAATTCTTCTTCGCTAAATTTAAGTGTAAATAATGCTTTAATAATAATCCAACTCCTTTCGATTACTTAAATAATTTACTCAAATATTTCCACATATTTATAATATATTCTACATACAAAAAAAATAACCTTTGTTACATAATAAAAAATCCTTCAAAATAATTTTGAAGGATTAATCTATATGAACAAGTAAATATAAATTAAATCATAATTTATATTTACTTGTTATGTTTATTCTGTCCATTTTAAATATGATTATGTTACTTTACTCTTAATGATTTAAAGTTTGACCTGATTTTAATGCCTGTCTCTCCTGGATTAAATTGTAAACTAATTTGTTTAAAGTCCAGTTTATAGTTGTATCTGTTACAACTGCGCTTAAAGGTCTCGCTATTTTCATTTTCTTTAAACTGTCTAAAAATCCATTAATTTTTAATTGATTAATATTATTAAAAATTATAGCCTTATTTGTCCAAATATCTTCATTATCGTTAGATATATTATTCTCTAATATATTATTTATAGTAGTTTTTCCATTTTTGCTATCTACAAAAATACAATCTTTTATTCCTACTAATCTTCCTATATTTTTAATCATATTACATTCTTTTTTGTTAAAATTAACTACAATTATGCAATCTCTATCATGAATATTGCTTATTGAACTTTGGTTTAATTTTTCAAATGACATTGTTCCTCCTATGTTACGTAGCTTTTACACTAATTTTACCAGATTCCTTTTTTTTATCCATTCTATAATGTGAATATATAGTAAAAATTCCACTTACTATTAATATTAGATAATACATAAATCCTCCATATAAGAATACAGCATATCCTAGCAATGTTTGTGGGAATACCCTTTTGAAAATAGTGAAAAATGCTAATTCATTAGCTCCAATATTTCCTGGCGTTGGTATTGGTGATATAGCCATATATAAATATACTTGAAGAGTCATTAAATAGATAAAGCTATATCCAGTTAGATTAAACGCCCTATATATCCAATATGCTACACTAAAATAACAAGATATTTGTATTACTGTTAAAATCACAGTAACTATAAGTAATTTTTTATTTCTCATAAAAAACTTTATTGACTCTGTATATTCATCTATAAACATATCTATTTTTTCTTCTTTAAAATTTAAAAATTTAAATAATTTAAATTTTCTTAAATATGCTACAACCTTGTAACATATTCCTTTTATTTTTGGTGTATTTATAATAGCTAAAAAAGCAATTATAAATGTAAATAAATTCACTGCTAATCCTAGCATTACAAAAGGCATAACTGTTCTTAAGTCATACTTTAATTTATTCGCATTCGTAAAAATAAATATTGTACAGTAGATTGTAATTACTACTTGATATAGTATCGTCTTATTCGTTATTATTCCTGTTGCTTTACTTAGTGGCACCTTGTATTTATTTAATACATATATTTGAACAGGTTGACTACCAGAAGCAAACGGAGTTACTAAATTATAATAAAACCCCATTATTGCTAACTTAAATCCTACAAAAGAATTTTTTAGTTTATTTTGTTCATTAATTATTATTTGTAATATTATCCCCTCAAGAATTATATAAAATAAAATTGCTACTCCTCCAGCTACTAAGTATTCCTCTTTTACCATCCCAATAACACTAGACAACATACTTATATCTAAACTTTTTAAAACTAAATATACTGTAACTACCATTAAACATAGCAAAAAGACGTATCTTAGGAAAGTTTTCTTTTTTTTATTACCCATAGTTATCTCCTAGTTTTTATTATTTATATTATAAGTATACAACATAATTATAATTTAATATTATTAAGATTTTATTACATTATTGTCACGTTCAATTTAATCATACCTTTATTATATTATATTATTTTTTTCTTTTTATGAAAATTGAATTTTACCATTTTTTTCTTGTATTTTTATTTATAACATGTTACTTTCTAATTATAAGAATTATTACAATAATTCTATAGTAAAAAGGGGGGCTTTTAAATGTTAGATTGGAATCCAGATCTTTATTTAAAATTTGAAAAAGAAAGAACACTACCTGCAAAAGATTTAATATCTAGAATAGAAATAGTAAATCCTAAAAAAATATTAGATGTTGGCTGTGGGTCTGGTAATAGTACTCACGAGCTAAAAAAAAGATGGCCTAATGCAGAAATCATAGGTATTGATAATTCTAAAGCTATGATAGAAAAAGCAAAAAGCTTGTATGATGATACCAAGTTTATCTTACAAGATGTAACTGATGATTTAGCTTCACTAGGTAAATTCGATATTATTTTTTCTAATGCTGCTATACAACGTATTCCTGACCATGAAAATTTAATAAAATCTTTATACAACTCACTTGAAGATAATGGCGTTCTTGCAGTACAATTACCTCTAGTTGATGAAGTAAAAGCTCAACAAGCATTATATGAATTAGAACACGTAAAAAAATATAAACAATATTTAGACAATAAAAGTGTAAGATTTAATACTAAATCTAAAGAATTCTACTATGATATTTTATCTTCATTGTTTAATCCAGAAAGTATATATATTTGGTCTACTACATATACTCATGCCATGGATAGTCTTGATGATATTTTAAAATGGTACGAAAGTACAACCTTAGTTCCCTACTTTGATGCTTTTCCAGACGAAGAAATAATTTCTAACTTTAAAAATAACTTTTATATCAAACTTAAAAATGTATATTTTCCAAGACCTAATGGTTCTGTTTTATTTAATTATGAAAGATTATTTTTAGTTGCTGCAAAATAAAACAAAATAAGGTATATGTTACATATACCTTATTTTTTATTATTAAAACAAATTTATTATAATAGCTCTTTAAAATCATATATAAACCTATCACTTATTTTTTTCATTTCATCTATTTCCAAATCTGAATATTTATCATAAACACCTACAATATTAAAGTTAGCTTTTTTCATAGTTTTTAATGCCACTAATATATCCTCAAAACCTATACAATCTTGTGGATTAAAATTAAATTTTTCTGCTACTAATAAATATATATCTGGATAACTTTTATCTCGATTTACATCTTCAGTTGAAGCTAATACATCAAAATACTCATAAATGTGATTATTCTTTAATACGGGTTCATAAAGCGTCTTAGGTAATGAAGTTGCTAGTCCTATTTTTATGTTATTATCTTTTAATTTTTTAATATATTTTCTTACGTTTGGCTTTAGTTTGATATTATTAGAATATTCATATACAGCCATTTCAGTCCATTCGCTTATTATATCATCTTCGTTTTCATTTAAATTAAATCTTTCTATAGTATATTTCGCTACTTGTTCAAAACTCATATCATTTATTTTTTCTATGTAATCCGGTGGAATAGATATGTTTCTTCTTTTCAAAAATTCTTTATCTATTTTTTCCCAAATACCCATTGAATCTATTAAAGTTCCATCTAGATCAAATATAGCTCCCTTAAAATCAAACATTCTTAACCTCTTATCATTAAATATTTTTATTATTTAATTTAATAAATTTCAAATTAAATAGAACATAATTATATTATATACATATTATAATTATTACCTAACCTTCTTTTATACTTTATTTAAAGTTTTCATTATAAAAACCTCTAAGATATACTTAGAGGTTTTTTCTTTCAAGTAAGTTTTTATTTACTTAAATATTTTGTTAAATAATCTATTTTCTTCTACTGCCACAGTTAAATCTACTAATTTACTCGTATCACCAATTAATATAACGCCACTTAGACGATTATTTACAAAATAATATTTTTCATAAGTTTGTTTTTGATTATCTACGAACTCTACTGTTTTATATTTTTTATTTGGATCTTTTCCATTGTCTCCTATTGCAAATAATGAAGTGTCCATACCATTAAACGTTAATCCTGCACTAACAGTTTCATATTTCAATGAATCTCCTGCTGCATTTGCTCCTGCAATTTTTCCCATTTCCACAGCTTGTGGCCAAATAGCATAATTTATATTTTTAAATTCTGCACAATCTCCACATGCATATATATTAGCTTTATTAGTTTCCATCTTTTCATTTACAACTATAGCTCTATTTACATTTATCCCGCAAGATGATGCAAGAGATGTGTTAGCTCTAACTCCACAAGATACTACTACTAAGTCTGCTGGTATTATTTCTCCATCTCCTAGTTTTACTCCTGTAACACAGTCATCACCTTCGATGCTATCAATCTTAACATTTAATTTTAAATCTAGACCTGTTTCTTTAATTATATTGGCTAAAAATTCTCCTGATTTTTCATCTAGTTGACGAGGCATTAAACTAGGTGCAAGCTCTAATACTGTTACATTACATTTAGCTTTATAAAGTTCCCAAGCTGCTTCCAACCCTAATACTCCACCACCAATTACTACTGCATTTTTTACATTTGGTAGTGCTTCATTTATTTTGTCAGTATCAGAAATTCTTCTAATTGCTATTACACCTTCTTTTTCATGTCCATCAATTGGTGGTATAAATGATTCTGAACCTAGTGCATAAATACATTTATCGTATTTCAGTTTTATATCTCCATCTAGAGTTACTATTTTTTCTTCAGCATTTATATCTATTACATTTTTATCTAATATATTTGTTATATTATTTTCTTTATACCATTCTTCATTGTAAATAGCCAATTGATTTGCATCAAACTTAGCAATCATACTCTTAGTTAACATCGGTCTATTATAACTTAATACATTTTCATTTGATATCATAACTATATTACAAGTTTTATTTCTTTCTCTTATAGATTTTGCTGCATTTATTCCTGCTGCACCATTCCCTAGGATTAAGAATATTTCATTTGTGTCTTTTTTGAAGTTACTTTCTTCTACATTTACTGGTATAAAGTTTTCTCTTCCTACACCGCATACTGGACAGATATCTAGACTAGCATCAAATATTTCTCCACAAACTACACATTTTACCAGTGGAGTTTCTGTTACTTTATTTTTAGCTTTTTTATTCTCTTTATTTAATAATAAACATCCAAAATTAAATCCATATTCATAAGCATCTTTCAAATCTTTTTTGCCTGGTTTAAATTTAACTCTAAATCCATCTACAACTTTCATCTTAAGTTGTTTTAATCTTTCTATAATATGAGGTACTCCTTCACCGCTCCAACCATAGCTACCAAATGCACTAGCAAGCTTTCCTCCATGAGTTCCAGCAAATATTGAAGTTGTTAAATCCCAAATAGGTTTTAATGCTTCCCCTACTATTGTTGGTGTTCCAAATAATAATCCATCTGCAAAACCTATTTCTTCTAAAACCTTATCTGTATCACTTTCAACCAAATCATAAGTTCTAACGTCTATATCGCCACTATCTTTTATACCTTTTTCAATTTCATGAGCTAATTCTTTCGTATATCCGTAAGCACTAACATAAGGTATTATTACTGTTTTTCTTGGGTTTGGATTTATAACTGTACACCATTTTTTATAAGTATCTTTTACTTCATCTATTCTACAATCTATTACAGGGCCATGTCCTGTACAAATCATATCAAGTTTTAAATTTTTTATTTTATCTAAGGCTTTTAACATATGTGGTTTAAAAGGACCTATTATATTATCAAAATAATATTTTGTAGCCCTCATATATCCTTCATTATCAGTAATTTTACTTAATACAACGTCATCACAACAATAATGGGATCCAAATGAATCACATGTGACTAAAGTTTCATCTTCTTCTATATAAGTATAAATAGTATCTGGCCAATGTAAGTGAGGTACAGAAATAAATCTTAATGTTTTATCTCCAACTTTTAAGATGTCATTATCTTTAACTGTTAAACTATAAAAATCATGATTAACTATATTCTTTAAAAAGTTTATTGCAACTGTGCTTCCTACTATTTTTATATTTGGATTCATATCTATTAATTTTTCCACACTTCCCGCATGATCTGGCTCTGTATGACTTACTACTATATAGTCAATTTTACTTATATCTACTATTTGTTTTAAACTTTCTAAATAAGAATCAAAAAACTTAGCTTTTGCCGTTTCGAATAATACAACCTTATCGTTTGTCTTTAATACATAGGAATTATAAGTAGTTCCAAACTCAGTCTCCATAATAATATCAAATACTCTTAAGTCCTTATCTAGCACACCTGCCCAATAAAAATCTTTTTTTAATTCTTTATAATCCATAATTGACCTCCCCTTTACATAATATTATTTAAAATTTTACTATCTATTTCCACATTTGTTAATTTTTTGTCATTCGTCTTTTATTTATATTTACCCTACTTTTATAGTTTATAAACTTATTACTAATATTATTTATTAAATTTGAAATAAAATTTCTATTATATCAATCTAGCACATATTTACTTCATCAAGTAACTGCATATTATAATTTATACATTAATACACTGAATTTATTTCCATATAAAAATAGACCCCTTCTGCCAAAAGAGTCTATTTTTGTAGGGTCTATATTTAATTAAATTGTCTTAATTTTAAAGTAAGTTTTTACATTCATCACAAGTTTTATTTTCTATTGAGTTTTTTGCTCCACAAATGTCACAAAATACATGAGTAAAATCTTTTAACATACTTCCGCAATCCTGACAGAAATTAACATTATCATAATTAATTTCTCCACATTGGTTACAAACTTTAATTTCACTAATATCTTTTTTTAACTCAACCATGCTTACTAGCCTCCTATTTTTTATTCTCTGACTATAATGCATACTATTCACTATTTATTATAGTATATTATTCCTTAATTTACAATATTGTGCATCATATTTATATGAATTTTTATCAATAGTATGTCATATTATATTTTCTATATTTTTTAATGCAATATATATTTATATTTTTTTAATATAATATCAATTTACTTTGTTTTTTTTTACAACTATAATTAAATCAGAGTATCAATTAAGGGGGAGTAAAAAAAATATGTTAATCATCAACGAAAAGTACATGGAGCAAAATATAACTATCGAAGATATATTAGGTTCTATAGAAAAAGCATTATTAATACAAGAATCTGGTAATTTTAGTCAACCAGACCGTATTCATTTAGGAGAAAATGAAAATCCTTTTTTATTAATGCCTTGTTTTAAAGAAGATTATTTTTCTACAAAATTAATAACCGTATATCCTAAAAATAGTCAAATAGGTGAGGATGTAACTCAAGGTGTTACTTTGCTAAATGATATAAAAACTGGTAAACCTTTAGCTTTATTAAATGGTACATATTTAACTGCCTTAAGAACAGGCTGTGTGGGTGGCGTATCTTCAAAATATTTAGCTAAAAGAGACGCCTCTTCTATCGCAATAATAGGCGCTGGGGTTCAATCATTATTCCAAGTATTAGCTACATGTGCAGTTAGACCAATCAAGGATGTATATGTATACAGTAGAACAGAATCAAAAATAAATACTTTCATAGAAAAACTACAATTACTACTTCCTAATGTAAACTTACATAAAAGTAGTTGTAGCAAAGATGCTGTAGAAAAAAGCGATATAATAATATGTGCAACTACATCATCCAATCCTGTTATTCCTGATGAAATTGATTTATACAAAGGAAAACACATAATAGGTATAGGTTCTTATCAACCTCATACTAGAGAACTTCCTAACGCTGTTATTGAGTCTGCTGATTATATTTATACAGATACTTTATTTGCTATTGAAGAAAGTGGAGACTTGGGTATACCTATTAAAGCAAATTTAATCAAAGAAGAAGATGTCCAAACTTTAGGCAAAGTTCTTCAATTTGGTGAATTAAATGATGATTTATTAAATTCTACTACTGTTTTCAAATGTGTTGGCATTGGATTATTTGATCTATGCGCTGCTGAAGCTATATACAAACATGCTCTAAAAAATGATGGAGCAATTGATATAGAATTATAATAAATATAATTAAAATAAATAACATTAAATTACTCAAAAAAAAGTAGAGAATTTTACTTCTCTACTTTTTTATTATTTTTTAACTATAAGAGCCACATTTTCAATATGAACACTATGAGGGAACATATCCACTGGTTGTACTTCTAAACATTTGTACCCTCTTTCGTCTAGATAATTTAAATCTCTAGCTAAAGTAGATGGATTACATGATACATATACTACTCTATCAGGTTGCATAGATATAATTGTATCTAGTACTTTTTCATCACAACCTTTCCTAGGAGGATCAACCACTACCACATTAGCACGTTTCCCTTGTTTATACATCTTTGGAACGACTTCTTCAGCTTTTCCAACATAGAATTCTACATTATCTAATTTATTTATTTCCGCATTTCTCTTTGCATCTTTAATAGCTTCTTCTACAATTTCTATCCCATATACTTTTTTAGCCTTTTGTGCTAAGAATAATGAAATAGTTCCGATTCCACAGTATATATCAAATACTGTATCATTTTCTCCTAAATTAGCATATTCTAATGCTTTATTATATAGTACTTCTGTTTGGACAGGGTTAACTTGGAAGAATGATAACGGTGATATTTCAAATACTAAATCTCCTATATTATCATTAATTTTTCCATCTCCATAGATTATTCTATTTTCATTTCCTAATATTACATTAGTTTTCTCTCTATTTACATTAACTACTAAAGTTTTAAACCCTGGAATATTTTCTTTTAGTACCGATGCTAATTCATTTAAATATGGTAATTTTCTTCCGTTAGCAACTAATACTACCATAACTTCTTTAGTAGTAAAACCTACCTTTGTCACTAAATGTCTTAAAACTCCTGTATGAGTTTTTTCATCATATATACTAACTTTATAAGCTCTTATATAAGTTTTTATTATCTTAATTATTTTATCATTTACATCATGTTGTATAATACATTGGTCTGTTGGTATAATATCATGGCTCTTCTTTTTATAAAAACCAATAACAGGTACTCCATCTACTTTTTGAATAGGGAATTGAGCCTTATTTCTATATCTGAAAGGTTCTTCCATTCCTAAAGCATCATGAATAACTACATCATCAAGCTTTCCTATTCTACTTATAACTTGTTTGACTTCATTAGTTTTTATATTAAGTTGTTCTTTGTAATCTAATTCTTGAATTTGACATCCACCACATGCTTTAAGTTCTTTACTACATTTTCTTTCAACTCTATATGGTGATGTCTCCAATATTTCTACTATTTCTCCAACGGCATAGTTCTTTTTTGATTTAGTTATTTTAACTTTAATCTTATCTTTTACTAATCCGCCATCGACAAAAACTGTAAATCCTTCGAATTTACCAATTCCAACTCCGCCTTGACCTATATCAACTATCTCTACAACGTACATTTTATCTTTTGATAACATAGGCTTTCCTCCGAACAATTAAATTTAGACTTCAAACATTTATTTTATCAAAAAAATAAGGACTATTAAAGTCCTTATATAAATAAATCTCTATTTTTTAATCCTAAATAAAATTGTGTACATGCTAGTAGAAGTAAAATTACTCCTCCTATAGACCCTATGTATATCAATTTTTCTGCTAATCCTTGTGATAATCCACTATTTACAATTTGTTGTACATAGTAATTAAAGTTTTGCATAGCTTGATATCCATATCTTACCCATGTAACACCAGTCATAAATCCCATAGGAACTATACTCATACTCATATAAAATCCATTTATTGATCTTTGCTTACTACCTTTAACTCCCAATACAATTGGTACTAAAAATAGTAATGGCAACATATACCCGTAAAATTGAGGCGTTAAAGCTAAAAACAATGCTGCAGTTAAATAAAATGCCAATAAATAATTTTTTAATACATTTGTTTCACCCTTAAAATCTCTTAATGATGCTTTTAAATATCTTATATATATAGGTAAATCATTCTCTACCCCTTGAATATCTCTACCCATCTTCATATCTTTAACTAATTCTTTACCTTTTCCATTAAGTTGATTGTATTGTTTACTAAAATACTCTGGTACTTCTACCTGCTCATATTCAGATTTTAACTTTTCTAAATCAGCCAAGTATTTTTGTCTTTTTCTATCTTTCATACCTTTGAACTTCTTAGTTTCAGAGATTAATTGGTTAATTGTAATAACTACTAATCCTGTACTCATACATACACCCCCCTTATAATTATGATACTATATAGAGAATTCAAGTGCTATATTTTCATAATATTATTTATAAGTTCTTTATTATATATATTTATCATTTATATAAAGAACCCTACAAAATTGTAGGGCTCCTTTCATCTCAATTACCTTTTCTTATTAAAAATCTATTTCCCATGGTTTACTATTTTACTTAGTGCCATTCCAGCACAACCTAATATAATAACCCACACTATTAGCATAAAAGCCCAAGCAGCTCCTGTCATTATATTCACCATCCTTTAAATTTAATCTATAAATATATAAGATTAAAATTGTATTAAGCTTCCACTTTATTATTTTCTATCTCAGAAGTATATTTAGATTTAATAGATTTGTATGTTTGTATAAATCCAACTATTAATACACATACAACTACTGCCCTCGCAAGATTTACCCAAACAACAAATTGCTCGTTACCTGCCATATAAGATGGTATCAGTTTGAAGTTACCTGCTACTGCATAGTCTTTAGTAAATAAAGCTAAGAATACTATTATACAAATTGGTGTTAAGAATTGATGGAATAATCTAAAGAACCATTTTGGTATCTTCCATAAACCACCTTTATTCATTTCATCTAATGCTGGGTCTTTAACTAACCAAGCAACAACTATTATTTCTATCAATCCAAGAACTATTAATAAATAGTTACCTATCCAGTTATCAACTTCTGTAAAGTAGAATAAGTTACCAGTTCCTGTAATTATTGATTCTAGAGCTATTGGTGTACCTACTATTAAGTATGCTATGAATATAATCACAGCACCTTTCTTTCTTGGTATATTTAAATCCTCTTCTAGTAATGCAACTAAGTAGTTGTACATTGCTATAGCAGAAGTAAATCCAGCAAAGAATAACAAGAAGAACCATACTGCACCAAATATTCTACCACCAGTCATATCAGCAAATACATTTGGTAGTGCCATAAATGCAAGCCCTATACTACCTTTTATACCTTCTGGTCCAAGGAATGCATAAGAAATAGGTATAACAGAAGTACCAGCAAGTATTACTTCTGCAAATTCATTTAATGAAACTGTAGCAACAGATGCTGCAACTATATCTTCATCTGATTGTAAATAAGAAGCATAGTTACAAATAATACCCATACCTAAAGATAATGTGAAGAATATTTGCCCTGTTGCAGTTACTACAGATGCAGATGTTAATTTACTCAAATCAGGATTCCATACGAAGTTTAATCCCTGCATTGATGACCAGTCTGGATTAACTGGTGCACCTAATGTTAAGGCTCTTATAACAAGTATAATACCAAATACATATATAGTAGGCATCATTACTTTAGCCCAGGCTTCTATACCTTCAGATACACCTCTCATTACTGCCCATCCAAGCAATGCTAATGATATTACCCAGAATATTAACATCTTAGGATCAGTTATATAATTTACGAAGAATGTAGAACCATCCACACCTGCATAACCACCTATTAATGATTGTACTGCATATCCTAATGACCAACCTATTATATGAGTATAATAAGAGTTAACTAGTAATGTAACTCCAAATGCTATAGCTCCAGCAAGAGCTCCAAGTATAATTGCAGACTTTGGTTTTACAGCTTTTTTAGCTTGTAGATAAATCATTGGTCCCACGGTTCCATGTCCATGAGCACCACCATAACGACCTATACTCCATTCTACCAACATTACAGGTATACCTATAACTATTAGAGCGAAGAAGTATGGTATCATGAATGCGCCACCACCATTTGTAGCAGCTATATACGGGAATCTCCAGAAGTTCCCTAGTCCAACAGCATTTCCTGCCATCGCTAAGATAAGACCTATCTTAGAACCCCATTGTTCTCTGTTTTCTGCCATTTATTACTCCCTCCTTTTTATTTATAAATGTAACGGAAAATAAAACCAAAAATAAATATCCAGAATAAAACCCCAATTCGTCAATATTTTCATATTTTTGCAAATTTTCTGATTATTTATTTTATAAAAATAACCACTAAGACTTTGTTATTATCTAAGTGGTCATTTTATATAATAGTACCATTTTTTGGTAAGAGGTGCAATAATAGTATTAAAATTTATTTTTTAAATATTCATACACCTTTAACAAACTATAAATGTACTATAGTAAAATATATTAATTATTTTTTATTTTATTCTTATAAAACTCTACTTGAACCTCTGTATACAGCACCTCTTGTAGTATCAACTGTTATTAATTCACCATTTTCAACACTTGATAGTATATTTGTAGCTGATACAATAACTGGTTTTCCTAAGTTAATTCCAACTATAGCAGCATGAGAAGTCATTCCACCATCTTCTGTTACTATAGCAGCAGCTTTTTCTATATAAGGATTCATTTCTTTATCAGTCATGTTAGTAACTAATATATCTCCTTCATTAAAGTTTTCACAAACTTCTCCACTTTTTACAAAGCGTACGTTACCTTCTACTGTAGTTCTTCCTATCCCTATACCTTGGCATATTTCTTCACTTACAACATGAACTTTTATTAAGTTAGTTGTTCCACTTACGCCAGTTGGAACACCTGCAGTTATAACTACTAATTCTCCATCATGAATAAATCCTTCTCTTTTACTTGCATCTATTGAGTTATCTATAAGATCATCTGTATTTCCTGCTTGTTGACAGTTTACTGTATAAACACCCCAGCTTAATGATAATTGTCTACTAGTTTTTTCATTTGGAGTAGCCGCTATTATTGGTGTATTCGGTCTAAATTTAGAAACCATTCTTGCTGTATGTCCTGAAGAAGTTGATGTAACTATTCCAGAAGCACTTAAACTTTTAGCTGTTGTACAAGTTGCATAACTTATAGCATCTGTAACGTTAGTATTGTTTAATCCTTTGCTTCTTAATATATTATCATAATCTAAAGTTTCTTCTATTCTTTTAGCTATAGCTGCCATTGTTTTAACTGCTTCCACTGGGTATTTACCTGCAGCAGTTTCTCCAGATAACATTATGGCATCCGTTCCATCATATATAGCATTAGCAACGTCAGTTACTTCAGCTCTTGTAGGTCTTGGATTTCTAATCATAGAATCAAGCATTTGTGTAGCAGTTATAACTGGTTTTCCTAATTCATTACATTTTTTAATCATTTCTTTTTGAACTATTGGCATTTCTTCAGTTGGTATTTCAACTCCTAAGTCACCTCTAGCTACCATTAAACCATCAGAAACTTGTAATATTTCATCTAAATTATCTACACCTTCTTGGTTTTCTATTTTTGATATAATTTGTATATCTGTAGCATTATTATTTTCTAATACTTCTCTTATAGCAAGAACATCAGATGCTTTTCTAACAAATGAAGCAGCTATAAAATCTATTCCTTGAGTTATACCAAATTCTATATCAGATATATCTTTAGGAGTTAATGCTGGTAAGTTTATTTTTACTCCGGGAACGTTTACGCCTTTGTGGTTTTTAACTATACCTGAGTTCTCTACTACACAGTGAATTTCTTCTCCTGCAACCTCTTCAACTCTTAATCCAACTAAACCATCATCTATTAGAATTAAATCACCTTTTACAACATCATTAGCTAATCCTTTATAACTTACTGTACAGATTTCCTTTGTCCCCACAACATCTGACATAGTTATTGTAAATTTACTTCCTTCTTCAAGGAAAACTTCTGGATCTGCAAAATTTCCAGTTCTTATTTCTGGACCTTTAGTATCTAATAATATTGCAACAGGTTTCTTAAGTTGCTCTCTAACTTTTTTTACAACATCCATTCTTCCCTTATGCTCTTCATGAGAACCATGAGAGAAGTTGAATCTACAAACATTAAGACCACTCTCTATTAATTTAGTTAAAGTTTCTTCACTTTGAGAAGCTGGTCCTAAGGTACAAACTATTTTTGTTTTCTTAGCATTCTTAAGCATTATTTATATCCTCCTAAATGTGTTATATAGATAATATTTGAGCCATTTGATAGCTTTCTTTATCAAAATCTCTTTTCATAGATAAAGCTTCATGTATTTCCATGTCTATTACCTTATCATCTCTTACTCCGACTACTCTAGCAGACTTGCCATCTAGAAGTAATTCAACTGCTCTTACTCCCAATCTACTTGCTAATAAACGATCTGATACAGTTGGGCTTCCTCCCCTTTGAACATGACCTAGTACTGTTACTCTAAGGTCTGCACCAGTTCTTTCAACTATTTCTTTTCCTATATCACTAGCATGGCCAACACCTTCTGCTAATACGATTATACTATGTCTTTTTCCTCTTTTTTTAGTTGTTTCTAATCTTAGACATATGTCCTCTATTTTATAGTCAATTTCTGGCACTATTATTGTTTCTGCTCCACCAGCAAGACCTGAATATAAAGCTAAGTCACCACAGTGTCTTCCCATAACTTCAACTATATTAACTCTTTCATGAGAAGAAGAAGTATCTCTTATTTTACTTATAGCATCTACTATCGTATTAAGTGTTGTATCAAAACCTATTGTATAATCTGTATACGCTAAGTCATTATCAATAGTTCCTGGTATACCTATCGCTGGGAAACCTAAATCACTAAGTTTTTGTGCACCCATGAAAGAACCATCACCACCTATTACAACTAAACAGTCAATTCCATGTTTCTTAAGGATCTTAACAGCTTGTTGTCTTCCTTCTTCAGTTTTGAATTCTTCACATCTAGATGATTTAAGTATTGTACCACCTCTATGTATAATATCTCCAACTGATGATAAATTCATTTCAACTAAATCAGATTCTATAAGACCTTTATATCCTCTGTTAATACCATAAACTTTACATCCATAATATATGGCAGATCTAACAACAGCTCTAATCGCTGCATTCATTCCTGGTGCATCCCCACCACTAGTCAATATTCCTATTGTCTTCATAGTACTACCTCCTAATAATCCTAAATACTTACAGTTGTATTTTTACTCCCTAGGCATATATGTTCTTATTAATTTTATAAAAACATTTTCACCTGCATATATTGTGTATTATATCACAAATTTTACGTCGTTTTTATATAAAACATTAATTTGAGTTAAATTTTAACTTTAACATTTTCTGATCCCAGTAGTCCCTGCAATTTATGTTGTAAATCTGAATTTAAATTTACCTCCATATCATTCCATCTAAACATCCTTCGAGGATTATCTGTACAGATGTAAACTCCTTCGTTTCCTTTGTGTTGAAGTAATATTTTTTCTATTGAATTAATAAGTTGTTGATTATCCATACTATCTATTTTTATAAAAATACCTCTAGCTCCAACTTTTTTATTCTTTGTGTATACATTATTTTCATTGTTAATTTTAAAACTATTAGTATCATTTATATCCCGAATTTCTCTAGCTATAAGTTTTGCATTTTCCTCTTCTTTTATGCTAAGCTTACCCTTTATATAAATTATATTGTCTTCATTTAAAATAGTATTGTATTGTTTTAAAACTTGAGGGAATACAATTACTTCAATAGTTCCATATAGGTCCTCTAATTCTAAAAATGCCATAATATCATTTCTCTTTGTTGTTTGTATTCTCTTATTAACAATCATACCACCTAGAATAACTTCTTTTTCGTCTAAATTTAAATACGCTTCCACATCTTCTTTCAGAGCATTAATTTTACCATTATCTATAGATGTATTATTTTTTAATTCTTTTTCATATTGTCCAAGAGGATGACCACTAACATACATTCCAAGAACTTCTTTTTCTAATGCTAGCCTTTCTCTCTCTTCAAATTCGTTTACTTTGGGTATTGAACTAACTTCATGTTCAACCTCAACAACCTCTTCTCCCATTTGAAGTCCATCGAATAATGAAATTTGTCCTTTAACATTTTTCTTTCTATCCATAGATACACTTTCTAATAGTTTTTCATATCCCATCATTAAGCTTGCTCTATTATCGCTAATATTGTCAAAGGCTCCACATTTAATTAAACTTTCTAATACTCTTTTATTTAAATCTTTTGAATCTAATCTTTTTACTAAATCTGCAAAATCTTTAAATTCTCCGTTAGTTTCTCTTTCTTTAATAATATTATTAATCACATTTATACCAACATTTTTTACTGCAGCTAAACCAAATCTTATATTATGACCTTCAACAGAAAATTTACCAAAACTTTTATTAATATCTGGTTTTAAAATTTCTATTTCTAAAGCACTACATTCTCTTATATACTCAACAACTTTATCAGTATTGCCCATAACACTAGTAATAAGAGCCGCCATAAACTCTACTGGATAATATGCTTTTAAATATGCTGTTTCATAAGATACGACTCCATATGCCGCCGCATGAGATTTATTGAATGCATATTTTGCAAAGTCGATCATATCATCAAATATTTTATTTGCTACATCTTCTGGAACACCATTTCTTATACATCCAGCTATTTCAATATTTCCATTTTCATCTTCTTTTCCATGTATGAAATACTGTCTTTCTTCTTCCATTACATCCATTTTCTTTTTACCCATTGCTCTTCTAACTAAGTCACTACGACCATAGCTATATCCTGCCAAGTCTCGAACAACCTGCATAACCTGTTCTTGATAAACTAAACAACCATAAGAAACTTCCATTATAGGTCTTAAACTTTCATGAATGTATGTTATTTTATCTGGATTATGTTTATTTTCTATATATGTTGGAATAGAATCCATAGGACCTGGTCTATATAGCGATATTCCCGCAACTATATCTTCAAAATTACTTGGTTTAAGTTGCTTCATGAAACTTCTCATTCCCGCACTTTCCAACTGGAATACCCCTAAAGTATTTCCTGAAGAAAGTAACTCATAAACCTTGGGATCATCATAATCCATTGATGAAAAATCTATTCTTTTTCCATATTTATTTTCTATTAAATCAAGGGCATCCCTTATAACTGTAAGTGTTCTAAGTCCTAAGAAGTCCATTTTTAAAAGACCTAATTCTTCTAAGGTAGTCATAGTAAACTGAGTACTTATAGACTCTTGATGTTTATATAATGGAACATATTCATCTACTGGATTTTTTGATATAACTACACCTGCTGCATGAGTAGATGCATGACGTAACATTCCTTCCATTTGTTTTGAAATATCTATTACTTCTTTTGTTTCAACATCATTTTCATATAATTCTCTAAGTGCTGGATTTACTTCTAAGGCTTTATCTATAGTCATTCCTAAATCAAAAGGAATTTCTTTTGCTATTTTATCAACTTTATTATAAGGAATATCTAGTACTCTACCAACGTCTCTGATGGCAGCTTTTGCTTTCATAGTTCCAAAAGTTATAATCTGAGCAACATGGTCATCTCCATATTTTCTTTTAACATAATCTATAACTTCTTCTCTTCTTTCATAACAGAAGTCGATATCTATATCTGGCATAGATACACGTTCTGGATTTAGAAAACGCTCAAAAAGTAAGGAATATTTAATTGGATCTATATCAGTTATTCTTAGAGTATAAGCAACTATAGAACCTGCCGCACTACCTCTTCCTGGTCCAACCATTATATTGTTCTCTTTTGCATAGTTTATAAAATCCCACGTAATTAGGAAGTATTCTATATATCCCATTTTTGAAATTACATCAATTTCATAATTTAGTCTATCTATTGCTTCTTGTGTAGGATTTTGATATCTTTCCTCTAATCCTTTAAAACATAACTCCCTTAAGTAGCTTTCTGTTGTGTAACCTTGTGGAACATCATATTTTGGTAGATGGTAAGTATTAAAATCAAATTCCACATTACATCTTTCTGCAATTTTAACTGTATTATCTAAAGCTTCTATTGCATAAGGGAAAAGTTCTTCCATTTCTTCTCTTGATTTTAAGTAAAATTCATCACTACCAAATTTCATTCTACTTGGGTCGTTTAAAGTTTTACCCATTTGGATACACATAAGCACATCATGCGTTTTTGAATCTTCCTTATTTACATAATGTAGATCATTTGTAGCAACAAGAGGTATACCCGTTTCCTTTGATAATTTAACTAATCCTGCATTTACTTCTTTTTGCTCTGGTAAATGATGATCTTGTATTTCTAAATAAAAATTATTTTCTCCAAATATTTCTCTATATAGCAAAGCAAATTTTTTAGCTTCTTCATAATTCCTATTTAAAATATTATTTGAAACATCACCAGCCAAGCATGCTGATAATGCTATAATACCTTCACTATGTTTTCTTAATTCTTCTATATCAACCCTCGGCTTATAATAAAATCCTTCAACATATGATGTTGAAACTAATTTTATTAAGTTTTTATATCCTGTCATATTTTCAGCTAATAAAACTAAATGTCCATATCTTTTATCGTAGTTAGGGTCTTTATCTCTTAAACCACGGGCTGCAGTATAAACTTCGCATCCTATTACTGGTTTTATTCCTGCTTTTTTTGCTTTTTTATAAAAATCTATAGCCCCAAACATACAACCATGATCTGTTATTGCAATAGCTTGCATATTTAACTCTTTTGCGCGACCAATAAGCTTGTCTAGTCTTGAGAATCCATCTAATAAGCTGTATTCCGTATGCACATGAAGATGAATAAAATCTTTATTCATTATCTCACCTCCTAAATTTATAAACTTATTTTATCATATTATCCAATTAAAAAAGAGGCTATATATTATAACCCCCTTAATAATTAATTTTCATTATTATTTTCACTATCAAATTCTTTATCTCTCAATTCATTAGCTATGTCTTCTATCTTTTTCAATCTGTGATTTACACCCGATTTGCTAATCGGAGGATTTAATAATTCTCCCAGTTCTTTTAATGTTAAATCTTCATTTTCTACTCTTAATAAAGCTATTTGTTGTAAACTTTGGGGTAATTTATTTATACCCATTTTTTGTTGAATTAATTTTATATTTTCCACTTGTCTTACCGCTGCATTAACTGTTTTAGAAAGATTAGCAGTCTCGCAATTAACTATTCTATTTACATTATTTCTCATTTGCTTTAATATTTTTGTATTTTGAAGACTTAAAAGAGCTTGAAAACCACCTATAAGACTTAATAAGTCAGATATTTGCTCACTTTCTTTTAAATATACAACATAAGAATTTTTTCTACATACTATTTTTGAGTTAAATCCTAAAGAGTTGATTAAATTCATTAGAGATTCTGCAAACTCTTCATTACTAGCCACAAATTCTAGGTGATAATTTTTTTCTGGATCACTTATTGATCCTCCACCTAAAAATGCGCCTCTAATAAATGCTTTTTTACATTCCTCATCTTCATATACCCAAGATGGCACTGTATGACAAGGTAAGAAATCTTCATCTTTATCTAGAAGTCCTAAAGTCTTCATTAACTCTTCAGATCCCATATCACTTTTTACAGTTAACACATAACTGTTATTTCTTTTTAACATTTGATTTTTATTAACTACAATAGTTGTATTTATATTAAAATCAGATTTCAATATTTTAAAAACTTTCCTAGCTACTGAATTTAATTCTGTAGAAATTTTCAAGTTAATCTTTTTATATCCGGCAATTTGAATACTACCAGCTAGCTTTGCTATTCCTGATAATTCAGCTTTTTTACAACATAAGCTTTCAGACATCACCCTTGCCAATTCATTTTTAGTTTCTGTAGAAAAAGACATATATACCACCTATTATTCTAGCTCTTTTTTAACCTTTTTTTTATTTCTTTTAAAGCCACCTTAATAATTTCCTTCTCATCATCATATCTTGCTAAATCAACAACTCTATCTATATGAATAAACTTAGCATCCACAAATCCTTCTTCTTTTTGTGGTACTGTGTCCATATTTTTAGACTGCATTAAATACCAAAATACAGTTTTATGAACAGCTCTGTTTTCATCCCAATTTTCTTTAAATGTATAATGTATTTCTCCAAGATATTTTAATGTTTCTGCTTTTACTCCCGTTTCTTCCGACACTTCTCTTAATGCAGCTTCTTCGTTATTTTCACCCTCTTCTACTTTTCCTTTTGGTAATACCCAATCACCATTAAACTTCCTCAGTAGAAGAATAGCATTTCCAAATAACACCACCCCACCGGCACTAATTTCTTCTCTCATAGATGTTCACTCCTTAAAACTAACATAATAATAAGGATTTCTACATAAAATTCTAAAATCCTTTTTTACCTTGCCTTGTCATAATCATGACTTAGTGCCAAATTGTTGATTATTTCACATATAGAATCTGCGTGATGTCTAATATAGTCATTTTTAATTTCAATTAAATCTCCTTCGACTACTTTTATCCCCATATCCTTTAATGTGATTCTCTGCTTTTTATCCAATAATACTTGATTTGCTCCATCCTTTTTATATTTTTCAAATTGATTATCAGGTATTATTTCATTATTAGCTATAATATAATCAATCAAATTCTCTTTAGTATGTTTGTTTATAGCTTCAATATGGTCTATTACATCATATCCATCAGTTTCACCTGGTTGTGTCATTACATTAGGAATATATATTTTCGTTGCTTTACTCCCTTTTATAGCTTCAACCACACCTTCTACTAGTAAATTCGGTATTATACTAGTATATAAACTTCCTGGGCCCATTATAATGTAATCTGCTTCATAAATCGAATTAATAACGTCATCTAAAGGTTTTGCGTCTTTAGGCTCCAAATATACTTCTTCAATTTTACTTTTTTGTTTTCTTACTTCCCTAGGAATCTTAGATTCCCCTTTTATTATATTTCCATTATTCAATTTAGCTATTAAATCTATGCTTTGTAATGTAACAGGTAAAACTCTACCCGTTATATTAAAAATTTCACTTAATTTGTATACAGCCGTTTCAAAGTTTCCATATAGTCCATTCATGGCTGCTAAAAAAAGGTTTCCAAAACTTTGACCCTTTAAGCCACCTTCTTCAAATCTATATTGCATCACTTCTTGCATAGTAGGCTCAGTATTAGCTAGGGCTAATAAACAGTTTCTTATATCTCCTGGTGGTAGCATTCCTAAATCAGATCTTAATGCTCCAGAACCTCCACCATCATCGGCAACAGTAACCACTGCCGTGATATTAGGTGTAATTTTCTTAAGACCTCTTAAAAAAATTGATTGGCCTGTTCCCCCTCCAATTACTACTACACGAGCCTTATTCATTTCTATTTTTTTTCTCTCATCATCTTTTTTTGCTTGTTTCTTTGCTCTTCTGAAAAAAGTTATACCTAGAACTAAAGTTACTATACCTAGGATATCAATAATATAAGCCAAATATTCCATAGCTGCCTCCACCTATCTTAGCATAAAATCCCTATGCTTCTTAACTACTCTATACCCCTGTTTCATTAGTTCATCACTTATAAGGTTAGATATTGTTACAGATCTGTGTCTTCCACCTGTACATCCTATACTTATAACTAAATGATGCTTACCCTCTTCTACATATTGAGGGACTAGGAAATTAATCATATCTAATAGTTTTTCATAGAATTTATGGCTTACTTCAGAATTCATAACATAATCTCTAACGTCTTGATCTTCACCAGTTTTGCTTCTTAGCTCATCAACATAGTATGGATTTGGCAAGAATCTCACATCAAAAACTAAATCAGAATCTGAAGGGATTCCATGTTTAAATCCAAATGAAACTACAGAAATAGTTAAATTATTGTTAACTTCTCCATTGGCGTAAATTTTACTTATTTCTTCTTTAAGATCTTTAGGTTTCATATTAGATGTATCTATTATACAGTCTGCTATTTCTTTTAATGGTTCTAATATTGCTCTTTCCATTTTTATACCTTCCGGTATCTGTCTATTAATTGCTAGAGGATGATTCCTTCTAGTCATTTTATATCTTTTTAATAATACATCATCAGCACAATCTAAATACAGTATTTCAAAAGGATATTTATCTTTTCTTAGAGTGTTTAAACTTTCATGTAATGCTTTAAAGAATTTTCTCCCTCTTACATCTATTCCTAGTGCGACTTTATCTATAGTTGAATTAGATTGATAACATAATTCAGCGAACTTAGGAATTAAAGTAGGGGGTAAATTATCTACACAATAAAATCCCATGTCTTCTAAAGCCCTCATTGCTTCACTTTTTCCAGAACCTGAAAGTCCAGTAACTATTATAAATTTCATTTGTAAACTCCCTTTTTGTTAAAATTTAATATTCTCTATTAATGATAAATCAATTTTTGCTTCTTTAATAGTATTTAACGCTAAATCAAAGTTTCCTACATTTTGTGGAATATGAGCATCAGAACCTACTATAAAAGTATTTTCTATATGCTCAATTTTCTTTAGTTGATCAACATTTAAAAATTTATGACTACTATTTATTTCTAATCTAGTGTCTGTTTCCTTTGCAGCTTTTGCAATTTCTTCTATATATACATCACCCTTATCTCCAGGATGAGTGATAACAAATATATCATTATTTTTCATAGCATTTATTACGGCTAAAGTATTATATTCCTTCGATTTATTTGATTTTAAAAAATAGTTATTAGCATGATTAAGCAAACATTTTAAGTTTGTTGGTTTTGATCCAAAATGATATCCAGCCATAACATAATCTAAAACTGATCCTATTTTATCGTCATAATCAATATTTCCCTTGTCATCTAATATATTACACTCTACTCCCAATAGAATTTTAATCTTATCTTTATATTTTTCATTAAGAAGGTCTATCTCTTCTCTCATTTTAAATATATCATTCTTCTTAATACCATAAGTTAAATGCTTATAGCTGTGATCCGATATTCCAAGAGTTTCAATCCCTTTTGAAATAGCTATTTTTACATTATCTTCTATCGTTCCTTTACCATGACTATATATAGTATGTGTGTGATAATCAGCTAGAATTTTCATCTATTAGTCCTCTCCTAAAATTTTAACTTCTTCCTCTAACATTACACCAAACTTTGCATTTACTGTACTTTTTACTATAAACATTAAATCTAGTATATCCTTCGCACTAGCTTCTCCAGGATTTATAACAAATCCACAATGTTTCTCTGAAACTTGCGCTCCTCTTAGACTAAGACCTCTAAGTCCGCAATCATCAATTAATTTTGCTGCGAAGTGACCCTCAGGTCTTTTAAATGTACTCCCTGCACTTGGGAAGTTTAAAGGTTGCTTAGTTGTTCTTCTATTTGCATAATCTACCATAGTTGCTTTTATTTCATCAGCATTACCTGGTTGTAATTCTATTACAGCAGATAAAACTATATAATCATTTGCTGTTAATATACTTCTTCTATATTCAAATTTCATTTCTTCATTTGATAGTTCAAATATATTACCATCTCTATCCATAAGTCTTACATTTTTTACAACTTGCTTCATTTCTCCACCATAAGCTCCTGCATTCATAGCTAATGCTCCACCTAGAGTTCCTGGTATTCCAGATGCAAATTCAAATCCTGTTAAAGAACTTTTAAGTGCATTTCTTCCTAATATAGATAGTAATGCTCCACTTTGTGCTTCTATTATATTTCCTTCTATTTCATAATTATTGAAGTTATCTGATAATTCTATAACTATTCCTCTTATTCCACCATCTTTTACTAGAAGATTTGAACCATTACCTATTACTATAAAAGGTATATTTTCTTCCTTTACAAACTTTATTATTTTGCTTAGTTCTTCCTCAGTTTTAGGTTTTAGCAGAAAATCAGCTGGACCTCCAACCTTAAAAGATATATGTTTTTTCATTGGTTCATCCACTTTAATGCTGTCTTCCTCTAATATATTTAATAACTCTTTATATATAAATTCTTTATTCATTGTATTTTCCTCCCAAATTATTAACTTTAATTAATCTATACTAATTGTAAACATTATACTCATTTTAAAATAATACGTTTTATCCTTACTTTTAGTATATGCTTTTACTCAAAAAAGGATAAATTTTTAATCATAAAATGATTTTACCACATATCTTTATAATATTTAATTAAAATTTCTCAAATTCTGAGTACTAAACCTATGTATAAATATAGAAGGAATTAATAATTACCTCTAAAATCTTTGGAGATAATCGCTATATTTTAAGTGAAATATAATACATCTTATCTCTTCAGAAAATAATACCCCTCTTGATTCTAATTAAAATTCATTATATATTCACTCAAGTTGAATAAGAAATGATATAATTAAGTTAGCATATTTTAACATTTTTATATATAAGACTAATTCAAATCAATAAATTTTAATCCAAACCTTATGAAAGGTTTTTATCATCTTTTTATCTAATATTTAAGCTAATAATTTGCTCAATATTCTCGTTAGTATTGGGCAAATATTATATTTATCAGTAAATTATTTTATAATAAGGGGGATAAACTCATGGAAAAAGAAGTTTTAACCACTTGTCCTTACTGTGGTGCTGGATGCCAATTCTATCTAGTTGTCGATGAAGAAAAAAATCAAATCATAAAAAGCAAACCCGCCCAAGGAAGAACAAATGAAGGGACATTATGCCTTAAAGGCCATTATGGATGGGATTTTTTAAATGACCCACAAATCTTAACTCCAAGACTTACTAAACCTTTAATCAGAAAAAATGGAATTTTAGAAGAAGTTGAATGGGATGAAGCAATCTCTTATACAGCATCTAGATTAAACGAAATCAAAGAAAAATATGGTCCTGATTCAATAATGGGAACTGGTTCTGCAAGAGGCCCAGGAAATGAAGCAAACTACATTATGCAAAAGTTTATGAGAGCTGCGGTTGGTACTAATAATGTAGACCACTGTGCTCGTGTTTGACATGCTCCATCTGTAGCCGGTTTGGCTTACTCATTAGGTAGCGGTGCAATGTCTAACTCTATACCTGAAATTGAAGATGCAAGTTTATTATTTATATTTGGATATAACGGTGCTGATTCTCACCCTATAGTTGCAAGAAGAATAGTTAAAGCAAAAGAAAAAGGCGCTAAAATAATAACTATTGATCCTAGAGTTACAGAAACTGCAAGAATTTCTGACATGCATTTAGCTTTAAAAGGTGGAACAAATATGATTTTGGTTAACGCCTTTGGCAATGTTTTAATAAATGAAAATTTATATGATAAAGACTTCGTAGCAAATCATACTGATAATTTTGAGGAATACAAGAAAATTGTTGAGCCTTACACTCCTGAATATGCAGAAAAATACACTAATATACCCGCTGATACTATAAGACAAGCAATGAGAGAATATGCAAAAGCAAAAGATTCTATGATTCTTTACGGTATGGGTGTTTGCCAATTCTCCCAAGCAGTTGATGTTGTAAAAGGTCTAGCATCTTTAGCTTTACTTACAGGAAACTTAGGAAGACCTAATGTTGGTATTGGACCAGTTCGTGGTCAAAACAATGTTCAAGGTGCTTGCGACATGGGTGCCCTTCCAGATGTATATCCAGGATATCAAAAAGTTACTAATCCAGAAATCAGATCTAAATTTGAAAAAGCTTGGGGAGTTACTCTTCCATCTGAAATAGGTGTTAAGTTAACAGAAGTCCCTCATGCTGTTTTAGAAGAAAATAAAATAAAATAAAAGCTTACTATATCTTTGGTGAAGATCCTGTTCAAAGTGATCCAGATGCTTCTGAAGTAAGAGAAGCTTTAGATGCTTGTGAGTTTGTTGTTGTACAGGATATATTTATGAACAAAACTGCCCTTCATGCTGATGTTATTCTACCAGCTACATCTTGGGGTGAGCACGATGGTGTTTATTCTTGTGCTGATAGAGGTTTCCAAAGAATCAGAAAGGCTATAGAACCTAAGGGTGATGTGAAAACTGACTGGGATATAATTTGTAGAGTTTCTACTGCCATGGGATATCCTATGCACTATAATAACACAGAAGAAATTTGGGATGAAATGAGAAGCTTAACTCCTAGTTTCTTTGGTGCTACTTATGAAAAAATGGATAAACTAGGTTGTGTTCAATGGCCATGTAGAAGTGAATCTGATGAAGATAAGGGCTCTATGTTTCTTCACAAGGATGGCAAATTCTCTACTGATAATGGAAGAGGTAAATTATTTGCAACTGAATGGAGACCTCCTTATGAAATAGAGGATGATGAATATCCTTTCAGCTTATCAACTGTAAGAGAAGTTGGACATTACTCTGTTAGAACAATGACTGGTAACTGTAGAACTCTTTCTCAGCTGGAAGATGAGCCTGGATATTTACAAATTAATTATAAGGATGCACAAAAACTTGATATTACTGATAATGAAATAATTCGAGTAAGTTCTAGAAGGGGTAGTGTATTAACAAGAGCCTTAGTAACAGATAGAGTTCAAGAAGGTGCTACTTATATGACTTATCAATGGTGGGTTGGTGCTTGTAATGAACTTACCATATCTAGCCTTGACCCTATTTCAAAAACTCCAGAGTACAAATATTGTGCTGTTAAAATAGAAAAAATAGAGGATCAAAACTATGCTGAAGAGTGCGTAAAAAATACTTACAAGGATTTAAAAATCAAAATGGGTGTTAAAAGTATCTAATCAAGGAGACATTCAATCTAATTTTCAATGAATTAATATATTAAAGAAAGGTGAAATAGTATGAAAAATAAATTAGGTTCATTTGTTATTGCTGACTCTAGTAAATGTACTGGTTGTAGAGCTTGCGAAGTAGCTTGCTTCACTACTCATAATAAAAAAAGTAACTCTGTAAGCTATACAGTTGGTACTGTGGAAGTACCTATAATCCCAAGACTTTACTTAGTCAAAGATGATGATATTTGTATGCCAATACAATGTAGACATTGCGAAGACGCTCCTTGTTTAAATACCTGCGCTGTAAATGCAATTTTAAGAGTTAACGGTGTGGTAATTGTTGATGATGATAAATGTATAGGATGTAAAACTTGCTTACTTGCATGTCCTTTTGGGGCTATAGATTTATTAGCCCAATTTAAAAATAAAAAACCTGTTGAGCAAGTTGCAATAAATGAAAGTAAGAAAATAGCTTATAAATGTGACTTATGTAAAGACAACGACAAAATAGCTTGTGTAAATGCATGTCCTAACGAAGCTTTAAGACTTGTTACTCCTCTTGAAGATAAAAAAGAGAAAAACATTAAAGCTGCTTTAAATTTATTATCAACTACTAAATAGGATAAGGGGGATAAAAGTATGATAGTTAGTATTGATAAAGATTTGTGTACAGGATGTCAAGAATGTGTAAAAGTATGTCCTGCCTTTGCAATAGAAGGAGAAGCTGGTAAGCCACAAGAAATAAATGTTGATAAATGTGTAGTTTGTGGCCAATGTGTTCAAGTTTGTAAATCTTATGCATCTATTATTGATCATGATGAAGAATTTATAGAAAATAAAAAATCTGAAAGAAATCTACCTAAAATAATTAATGAACCTCTATTCGCTGCAAATAACGTATGCGATGTGGATAAAGTAAAAGAAGCATTAAAAGATCCTAGTAAAATAACTATGGTTCAATGTGCCCCTGCTGTTAGAGTTGCTCTTAGTGAAGATTTTGGAATGGAATTAGGTTCTCTAACTCCCGGCAAAATGGCAGCTGCATTAAGAGCCCTTAATTTTGATAAGGTTTATGATACTAACTTCGCAGCAGATTTAACTATAATGGAAGAAGGAAATGAATTAATAAAAAGAGTTACATCTGGTGGAACCCTTCCAATGTTCACATCTTGTTGCCCAGCTTGGGTTAAATTTTTAGAAGATAATTATCCTGAGTTAACAGACCATCTATCTACTTGCAAATCACCACAACAAATGGCTGGTGCTGTTTTTAAAACTTATGGAGCAGAAATTAATAATATTGAAGCAAAAGATATATATAGCGTTTCTATTATGCCTTGTACATGTAAAAAATTTGAATGCGATAGACCAGAGATGAATTCTAGTGGGTACAGAGATGTTGATGTTGTTTTAACTACTAGAGAATTAGCTTACTTAATAAAAGATACCGGAATTGATTTTGATATTCTTGAGGAAAGTGAATTTGAAAGTCCTTTAGGAGTCTATACTGGTGCTGGTACTATATTTGGTGTTACTGGAGGGGTTATGGAAGCTGCACTTCGTACTAGTTATGAAGTTATAACTGGAGAAAAAATACCAAGCATAGACATACCTGCTGTTAGAGGTTCAGAAGGTTTCAGAACTGCAGAAATAAAAATTGGAAATTTAACATTAAATGTTGGTGTTGTCACAGGTCTTAAAAATGTTGTTCCTGTTTTAGAAAAATTAAAAGCTGGAAAGCTTAGTCTTGACTTTATAGAAGTTATGACTTGTCCTGTTGGATGTGTAAGCGGTGGTGGTCAACCTAAACTATTATTAGAAGAATATAGAGAGCTAGCTTATAAAAATAGGATGAAAGCTACTTATGACCATGATAAAAATCTGCCACTTAGAAAATCTCATGAAAATCCAGAAATAACAAAAATATATGAAGAGTTCTTAAAAGAGCCTTTAGGAAGTGTTTCTCATCACCTACTACACACTAAATATTGTATAGGAAAGGAAGTGACTAACTAAATGAACTATTTTGTTATCGCAGACCCTCTAAAATGCATTGGTTGTAGAACTTGTATGATAGCTTGCGTTGTTGAACATAGCAAAGAAGATATATTCTATCAAGATCCAAAAAATATAAATTTTAATCCAAAATTGGAAGTAGTCAAGAATGCTCAGGTCAGTGCTCCTATACAATGTAGACAGTGTGAAGATGCTCCTTGTGCAAAATCATGTCCTCATAATGCAATTATAAAAGAAGGTCATTCTATAGTTATTAATGAGGAAAAATGTATAGGGTGTAAAAACTGTATGCTTGCATGTCCTTTTGGTGCTATTAATTTAAACGATAGAGAAAAAGGAAATATTGTTAACTTAGAAAATATTCCAACAGATAAACTGTTTTGTATAGAAAAAATGGTTGCTAATAAATGTGATCTTTGTAGCAATTCAGAAGAAGGTCCTGCTTGTGTAAGAATATGTCCAACTTCTGCATTTAAGATTGTAACAGAGGATAATTTATATCAGTCTGTAAAAAATAAAAGAAAATCTGCTACTATCAAACTATAACCCTATTTTCTTTATACTATAAAGTTTATTTATAAGTAAAAAATACTACCTTTACTAATCTAAAGGTAGTATTTTTATATCTAAAATTATATCTTTAATTATGATTCTTGTTTTGATACTTGAGGCTCTTCTTTTAAATATGCATTTTTGTACAAGAATGGTATTATTATAGCTCCTCCAAGTATATTACCAATTGTAACAAATACTAAGTTTTTAATTAATGCACCCATGGAAACTTTAGCTCCTAGCAACATCCCCATTGGTATAAAGTACATATTTGCCACGCTATGCTCAAATCCACATAATACGAATAGCATTATTGGGAACCAACAAGCAAATATTTTTGATATAATATCTTGAGCAGAAGTAGCCATCCATACAGCTAAAACAACTAAAATATTACATAGTATACCTCTAAGTATTAATACCATAACGTCTAAAGAAGCTTTACTTTCAGCTATTGCTATAGCTTTTGTACCTGCATCTCCATCTAAAACACCACCATAAAATACTATAAGTGCTAACAATACAGATCCTATTAGATTAGATACCCATACAATTCCCCAATTTCTAAACATTTGTGATAAAGTAATTTTTTTGTTCATAACAGCTAATGTCATCAAGTTATTTCCAGTAAATAATTCTGCTCCTGCAATAACTACTAACATAAGTCCAACAGGGAAAACAGCCGCTCCAGCAAATTTAGCCAAACCTGGGTCTATAGCACCTAAAGTTTGACTTATTATTGTATTAGCTAGTCCCCCAAATCCGATATACATACCTGCTAAAATTCCTAAATAAACCATTGCTGATGTTTTTAAGTTAGCTTTACCAACGCCAACATTTATCATTGCATTAGCTATTTCTTTTGGTGCTAGAAATCTTTTTTCCATAAAATCACCCCTCTAACAAGTTTATTACCCTTACATTAATTATAGCAATGTTTCAAAAAAATAATTAGTTTTCGAACATGTATACATTATTCTTAATGCCAAAATAAGTTCTCAATATTTTTTATTATATGAACCTATAACAAAAATAAAACTGATACAATTAAAATATGTAATAGTTAGTGTAATATGATATTTATTCTCACCTTATATTTTTAATATATTATTATTGGGAGGTTTTTGATGACACATTTTAGTACAAAAAAGAAAAATTATTTAGCAAATTATAATTATGATTATTCTTTTGAGTTTTCACTAATAAAAGTAAATAATCTAGAAAGTATTGATTACCAAGATACAATAGTCGCAGAGTTCCCTCTTGGACTAGTTATTAATGGTAAATATGAAAATACATTTTTATGCTCACCATTTAAATTAAAAGAATTAATTGTTGGGTATTTATCCTCTAAAAATTTTATTAGCTGTAATGAAGATATTTTGAATCTTGAAATAAATAATGATGAGAAAATTGCTTATGTAGATATTGATGATTCTAACTTCGATAGTGATGAAAATACTCTTTATCTAAACGAGTATGATTTTTTAAAAGCTAATCCTATATGTGATGATAATCTTAAAATTAGTGTTAGTAATATATACAAAACTATGGAGGATAATTTAAATTTATCTCAGTTATTTAAAAATACTGCTGGTGTTCATTGTGTTGGTATTTATGAAAATAATAATCTAGTAATTGCTTGTGAAGATGTAGCTAGACATAATGCCATGGATAAAGCCATAGGCCACTGTATATTAAATGATATTCCGCTTGATAATAAAATTATATTTGTCAGTGGTAGACTTTCTTTTGAAATGATAAAAAAGGCTGCGAGAGTCAAGGTTCCAGTCATTGTTGCTAAATCTGCTACGACAAGTTTAGTAATAGAAACTGCTCAAAAACTAAATATTACTTTAGTAGGCTTTGTTCGAGGCAAAAAAATGAATATTTATACTAATCCTCATAGAATATTGTTCGAATAAAATAAAGAAGGGCTGTATTCTTATGAATAATCAGTCCTTCTTTATTTTATAATGAAAATATACTTATGTATTTTTATGATACAATTATAAGTATTATTTTATATAAACTACTTCTCCCATATTTTCTAAATTATATCCCCCTAGACTTTCAACTTTATTTATAAAAGATTCTTTATTTATTGTACATAATAGGCAATTTATATATTCACTATTTAACATATCTTTTTTCAATAATAAATCATACTCTTCTTCACAAATTGGTATAAAATCTAAATCAAAGATATGAGCTGCAGAGTATACCCCAAGTCCACAGTCTGCATCCCCATTTTCTATAGCTTTTGCTAAAGACATGTGCGTAAACTCTTCCCTTTCATACCCGTTAATATCATCCTTATTAATATTATTTTTCTTTAGAAGATAATCAAATAAAATTCTTGTTCCTGATCCCTTTTGTCTGTTTATATATCTCACATTAATTAAGTCATTTACTGACTTAATATTTAATGGGTTCCCTTTCTTTACTATTATTCCTTGCGTTCTTTTTACTAATTTAATTAAAGCTACATCTTCTTCTACGTATTTATTTATAAATGGTATATTATAAGTTTCACTTTCAACATCAAATAAATGTATTGGTGCTATATGGCTTTCACCTTTTATTATTGATAATAAACCTTGGAAACTACCTACATGAGTAGAACTTAAATGAATTTTACCAAAAGACTCTTTAATTAATTCATCATTAATAATATCCATAACTATATCATGACTTCCTATAGATATAATAGTATTATTTATTTCACTTATATCTTTTAATAATTCTATATCTACCTTTTCTCCTTCGTTTATGCCTTCTACATTTTGAGGAACCCTTATAACTCCATCTGCATTTACCAAGGTTGTTATAGTACCTGCGCCTCTTTTTATTGGAGTTGCTACATATTTATTATTAATTAGCCCTAACTTTACTCTAACAAATTCTTCATATTTTAAAGTACTCATAACTCTTTTGCTTAAGGTTGCTTCAATTATTTCCTTTTTCTTAATTTCTTTATATATAGATTTCCTAATTACTGGCTTTACGATATTTTCCATAACTACCCATGCAGAAACTGGATATCCTGGTATTCCAACTACAGCTTTATTGTTTATTTTACCTAAAATAGCAGGCTTACCTGGTTTTATTGCTAAACCGTGAATACAAACTTCACCAAGCTCTTCAATTATGTCATAAGTGAAATCTTCTCTTCCTTGAGATGAGCCTGCATTGATAAGAACCATATCACATTCTTCTAGTGCTCTTAATACACTAGTTTTTATTTTTTCATAATTATCTTCTACTATAGGATATATAACCGGAACTGCTTCATATTCTAGTACTAACCCTTCAAATAGTCTGGAATTAAACTCTATTATATCTCCAATTTTAGGGGTTGCATGTCTATCGATTAATTCAGTCCCTGTAGGGATTATTCCTACTTTAAACTCTTTAAATACTTGTATTTTATCTATCTTGCCACTTATCATTGAACCAATATCTTGTGGTCTTATTGTATGAAAAGACGGAATAATCATTTCTTTTTCTACAACATCTTCACCTAGACATCTTATATGTTGCCAAGGTATAGCAGGCTTAATTATTTTCACACTATTATCTTCTTTTTCTAGCAAGTCCTCAACCATAATTACTGCATCAAATTCCTTTGGTATAGGGTCTCCTGTATCAACTACTATGTAATCTTTACTTTCTTTCAGTGTAATCATATTTTGTTCATTTGCTAAAAATGTTGATTCAGCTTTTACTGCTATTCCATCCATCGCTGAACAGTTATAAAAAGGCGCAGATAAATTTGCATGAATCGCTTCACTACTCATTCTATTAAGTGATTTTTCTACATCAATGTACTCCGTATCTCTAACTTTATTGATATCTAAAAACTCACAATATTTTTCTATTCCTTCTTGTAAAGGTATATTTGATAAATATTTTCCCATGATACTCCCCCTTTAATTAAAATAAATTCACTTTTACAATTTCACCCTTATGTATACCTTCTAATTCTCTATCTATCTTCAAATATCCATCACAATTTGCAAAATGTTTAATCACGCTTGATTTTGAAAATATTGGTACGCATACTATTTTCCCACCTTCTTCTTTTATATCTACAGCTATATATTCTTCTCTTCCTTTTGATTTATGATAATTATAAGCAAACTCACATAAAATAATCTTATTATCCTTCTTAGCATTAAATAAAGATAATATAAATGGCTTAACTATAGCTTCTACAACGAATCCACATGAAAGCGGATGACCCGGTAAGCCTAATATTAATTTATCATTAACACTTGCTACTATTGTAGGTTTTCCTGGCTTTATCGCTATCCCTTCGATTAATACTTTACTATTTTCAAATGATTCTATTGCTCTTATAGTTTCATCTTTTTTCCCGACAGAACTACCACCGGATATTAGTACCATATCGCATTCATTAATAGCCTTATCCATTAATTCTATTATTTCTTCTAAGTTATCTTTTACTGGAGGGTAAATTATAGGCTCACATGAAATTTTACTTAGTTGTCCATAAAGCATATAAGAGTTAATGTCTTTTATTTTTGCATCTCTTATCCCATCATCTAGATCTAATATTTCATCACCTGTAGAGATTATACCTACGACGATTTTTTTATAGACTGGTATACTATTTATATTCGCTCCTGCTAATACACCTATATCTCTTTCATTTATAAGATGTCCTTTTTCATAAATTCTTTCTTTTTCTTTTATGTCCTCACCTATTTCTACAATATTATCATTTAATGATACACCTTTTTCAATTAATACAGTATCCTCACCTAGTTTTTCAACATACTCTATCATAACTACACCTTCAGCATTAACTGGCACCATTCCACCAGTAGGTACATATATAGCTTCCTCTGAATCTAATATTTTGTTACATATTTCCCCCATATAACTTTCTCCGATTAAATTCAATGGTACTGGATTTGATTCACTTGCTAAAAAAACATCTTTTGCTAACACTGCATATCCATCTACTAAAGATTTCCTAAAATGTGGAACATTAATTTCTGATTCTATATCTTGACTAGTATATCTATTTATACTATTTAAAAAACTAACTTTTTCCTCACTTAGTTCAAATGAAAATTTTTCTTTCATTACATTAAGTGCCTCTTTAGTGCTTACTACATCAAATAGCTTCATATTCCTCCCCCTTAAACTTTAACTTTTAACTAATTTAATTAATTCTTCCAATTCTTTTTTTGTTAATATATCTTTATTTATTAAAAATCTACAAAACCCTAATTTATCAAATATATTTTCTTCTTTTTTAATTATCTTTTTTGAATTATGATCTATTTTATATTCATTTGGATTTTTAATTATTTTATCAGCTAATCTATAAACATTTTCTTCACCATCAAAAAATTTTGCAAATGTAATACTATCCATACCATACTCGTTGCAAACATTATCAATTACTTCAGCTTTTTTATTATCTATTCCCCTCTTTGTCAATTTTTTTAGTGATGTACTTTTACAATTTCTATTACATCCATAGCAGTTATTTTCCTCCAAAAAATATGAAGTTAAATCATCCTTGTTTAATCTATCATTTATTTTTTCATTAATATTATTTAAAATAACTTCATCATGCGACTTCAAAGATTCTTGCTTTTTTACTACAATAGCTTTAAGGTTTTTCTCTCCCATAATTTTACCTAAACCATCTTTACCACAAGATTTCTTTTCTCCAAACACTATCTTAGAAAAGTCTAGTTTATAAGCCCCTGCTGTGGATATGCTACACATCTCTATATTTTCTTCACCTAATATTTTCTTTATAACATCTTTACTGTCTTTATAATTCATAAAAAAGATTTCTTCAGCATCATAAATTTTGACAGAGTCCTTATCAATATAAATAAACACAGGTATATCTGATTTTCCCTTAATTCTAACTAAATCATAGTTATTACATTTTAAATAATGAGAAAAAAAACCACCAGCCTTTGATTTTATGTTTTTTGTACAGACTTCAATCCTATTAACACCAATAATTTGATATCCACTTAATAAAGATGTAAAAAAGCTTAAATCATCATTTTCATTAGTTATGTCATCATTTTCTATATAGCTTATATTTATTTCTTTAGATTCTAAATTTACTGTTAATTGTCTTTTCAAATAAATACCTCCACAAAGATTTAGCATAATTATAATATTCTACTTTTATTAAAAAAAACCTTGTCTCTAAATGTAGAAATTTAAAGACAAGGCTCCTAATCATATATTATTCAAATACAAAGAATAAAGGTTCTCCATATTCTTTAACACCATACTCTTTTATTTGATCTTGTATATTTTCTGACTTATAGTACTCCACTAATTTATTTGTTATTTCTTCTTTATCTTTATCTAAATCACTTATTGTTACAATACTATAAACATTTTTCAAGCTATCATCAGCATCTTTTACTACTTCTAAATCTAAGTTCTCTCTAGTTGCTAAAAAAGTACCTATATCAGTTAAGCAATATGCCTTCATTTCACTTGCCATTTGTAAAGTAGCTGCCATTCCTTTACCTACTTCATTATAGTTTTCAAAATCATTTGATGCTCCACTTTCTTCCCATAAACTTTTTTCTTTAGTATGAGTTCCTGATTCATCTCCCCTAGATGTAAATACTAAATTATTATCACTTATGTACTTGAATGCTTCTGAAGCGCTTAATTTAGATATCTTTTCATTATTTGGATCATCTTTTGGTCCAACTATTATAAAGTAATTATACATTATTTCAGTTCTATCAATTCCATATCCTTCTTTTATAAAATCTTCTTCTTTTTGTTTAGCATGTACAAATAATATATCTGCATCTTTTGACTTTCCAAGCTCTAAAGCCTCTCCTGTACCTTTTGCTACAACATTTACCTTTACTCCATTTTCTTCTTCAAACCCTTTTAATGTATCAGCTAAAAATCCTGTATCATCTAAGCTTGTTGTTGTTACTAATGTTAATTCTTCTACTGTAGATGCTTCATCTTTATTTTTATCATCGGTACTTGTAGAAGAACACCCTACCATAGACATAGAAATCATTACCGCCGTAATAGTACTTATAATACCCTTCTTCATTAAAACTCCCCCTTAAATTAAAAATTTTATCTATAGAAAAATCATAAAAATTCATCTATCTAATAAATTTAACTACATAATATTATCAAAAAATTCTACTGGATTATATATTCCAATTAAATTCAAATTTTCCATAAATATAATTTTTTCTCCAATTTTTCTTGCTTGTATAAAATCATGTGTAACTAGTACAACAGCTCGATTCTCTTTTTTTAGCTGTCTAATTTTTTCTTCTACAAGTTCTCTCGTTTCAAAGTCTAAGCTTGCCATAGGCTCATCCAATAAAATATAGTCTTTATTCAATAATAAAGTTCTTATAAATTGAGCTTTTGCTTGTTCTCCCCCAGAGAGCTTTCTCACATCTATATTTAATTTATTTTCTAGTTTAAACTCCTTTATCAAATTTTTTAATTGATTTTTATTTAATAAATTTTTACTCTTACTATATTTGTATATATAATTAAAATTTTCTTCTAAAGTGCCCCTTAAAAAACAAGGTTTTTGAGGATTATACGCTATATAACTTTGACATATTTCTGATGAAAAGCCATTTGATTCTATATCTATTTCTCCATTATCATGACTTGTTAGGTTATATAATATTTTCAACAAAGTACTTTTACCACTTCCATTATGTCCTAAAATAGTGTAAATATATCCCTTTTTAATTTCTAAATTATCTATTTTTAATGGTTTCTGATATTTAATTTGTTTTTCTATATTTTTTATTTTTATCATAAATACGCTCCAAGTTATTCATCCCGTTGTAATCTTCTAATAAAATAAGTCGATACAAATGAAATAGATATTAGTATTGCTGCTATCATCAAAGATTCATCAAAGTTTCCCATTGATGTAGACTGTGCTATATACGTGGTCATAACCCTTGTTTTTCCTCTTACATTGCCTCCTACTAACATTACCGCTCCTACTTCTGATATCCCCCTACCAAAAGTCGCTATAATAACAGTTATTATATGATATCTTATTTCTCTTATAAAAATAAGAATAGTATCCTTTTTACCTATCTGAAGTATTTTGCATGTATCTAATATCTCTTTACCAAATTTATTTAAACAGTCTAGTGTTAAACTCATACAAATTGGAATTAATAAAAAAACTTGAGCTATTATCATTGCTTGCGATGTAAACAGTAATTGAAATTTTCCTAAAAGGCCTTGTCTTGATAACAATATAAATACTATTAATCCCATAATAACTGGAGGAGTGCTCATTAATGAATTTACTATCGTAGTAATAGTTTTCTTGAAAGGAAAATTATTTAAATATATAAGTATACTAAGAAAAACTCCGACTATAGTAGCTATACATGTTGCTATTACAGTAACATACAATGATCTAGTTACAATTTCAATTACTTCCATAACTTCCATTATGATATCCTCTCCTGATTATAAAATAGTAGTAATATAATTATAACACTATCTTTTGTTGTCCCCAACATACTTATACATTTTTTACCATTTTTATTTATTTTTATTTATTTTTATATATTCCAATGGAGTTATTCCATAAACTTTTATAAAACTTTTATTCAAGTGACTCAAATCATAAAATTCATATTTACTTACTAATGTATTAATATCAAGACCATTATACAAATCATTTTTTACATTTTCAATTTTACAATCTAAGATATATCTATAAGGCGTTATCCCAATCTCTTTTTTAAATATGCGTAAAAAGTAAAATTTAGATAAGTGTACATTCTCACAAACTTCCTCAATTGTTAATTTCCTTTTTATATTGTCATTTATATACTTTATAGATTTAGTGACATATGGATTACTATATAATTTACTATCCGACATGATTTAAATTTATACCCCTTCCTTAAAATAATGAAAGTTGCTAAATCCATTAGTCTTAAATATTACTCTATATTGTAAAATAATTTTAGTTTTAATATATAAAAGATATTATTTACTCCTTTAGGTTAATGATGTTAAATTCGTTATATAGAAGATCTATAACAAGCATTTGATTTTGCAATAGTTCTCCTTTACATAGTAAAACTTTAATAACTTCACTGACTTGTATTGAAGCTACGTTAGCAGGTGTAAATGAAGGATTTCCTAATTTATTTTCTACTCCTATAGAGTTATCTTTATATATTTGATTCAATGTTCTATCCCCAGGCATAATTGTACATACTTGTCCAAACCATCCAGCAATAGCTCCATATACTAAAGGAATATTTAATTTTTCACAATATTCTTGTAATAACAACCTACTCTCTACATTATCTAATGCATCAACGACTACATTATGATCACATATTATATCCATTCCGTTATCCTTGTTAAAACCGTCCTCAATTACATTTACTTTTACATCAGAATTTATACTATTAATTCTCTTTTGTGCTTCTAATACTTTACTATATCCCAAATTTTCTTCACTAGATAAAATCTGTCTATTTAAATTACTTTCCTCAAAAATGTCCATATCTACGACCGTTAAATTACCAATACCTATCCTAGATAACATTTCAATTATATATCCACCAAGACCACCACAGCCTATAATACAGACTTTAAAATATTTTAACTTTTCATTTTCTTCAGGAGTTAATGTCAAAATATTTCTTAAATATCTTTTTTTCATTATTTTATCCTCCCCCAACAGGTGGAAATAAAGAAATAATATCTCCATCTTTTAAAATTCTATCACTTGTCCCATCTCGCCCATTTAAAAGCATAATAGCTACTTCTTTTTCATCTATATTCAATATATTAATAATATCTAAAATGCTCGTATTTTCTTTAATTTTAATTTTTTGTTTTTTCTCTCTACCTTCTCTGAAAGTAGCAAATAATCTTACTTCTACTTCCATAAATTCACCTCCTTCAACAGTAATAACCCCTAAAGATATTAGGGGTTACTACCTTAAATTATAGTCCAAGTCTGTCAATTTATAATATTATAAAGCTAGCAAGTTGCTCCAGCTTCAATATTACCAATATATTCTTCTAGTCCTAGCTTTTTAAGTGTGGACTCAGTTGGAACACCATTTTCATCCCAACCTCTTACACTGTAGTATTCAGGTAATAGTATATCTAATTCGTGAACCTCTCCCTTAGTTGGTCCTGCAACTATAGGATCTTTTAGTAATCTTTCTGGTAATGTATCTTGAGATTTATCTATTCCTGCTTTTATATTAAATATTTTTTCTAATGTCCATATTCTATCTCCAGCTTCTAATAAAGTTTCTGGAGTATAAATATCACCACAAACTGCATTATACATTTCTGTATAATCAGGAAGTCCAAGCCCAAATGTAGTAAATATACAAAGTCCCATAGAATCTATTACTGCAGTTAAATCATGGAATACTTTAGCATAAGCTGGCTTTCCTTCTAATGCTAATCTATCTAATTTTTCTGGTACCCCAAGTATTTCTGGATTTATCATATATCCTTTGATATGACATCCACCTCTATTATTTACAGCATAAGTTATACCATGGCCTTTTACTCCTCTTGGGTCATAAGCTGGCAACTCTTGTTTCTTAACTGTCATTGAATATTGAGTTGCATTGTAACTTTCACATAATCTATATGAACCTTCAGCTAGTTTATCTCCAAATCCTTCTCTAAGTCCCATCTTTTTAGTCCAAGCAACCATTGATTCAACATCTCCCCATTTTAGAGATAAACCATCCGCTGCTATTTCTTCATCTTTGATGTACCCTCTTTGATATAATTCCATTGCCGCTGCTATTGTAGCTCCTGCTGAAATTGTATCTAAACCATACTCGTTGCATAGCATATTCGCTTCATTTATTGCGTCCAAATCATAAATATCACAGTCTGAACCAAATGACCATAAAGTTTCATACTCTGGTCCTCCTACTTCAGTTCCATCTTTTAATCTTACCCATCTACCACAAGCTATAGGGCATCTATAACACGGATTTTTCTTAACTAAACAATTTTCTGTCATAGCTTCTCCGCTTATTAAATCAGCTTTTTCTGTATAAGATTCTTGGAAGTTCCTAACTGGATGTATACCATTTTCATTTATTATGTTAACAAGTACAGCCGTACCATAAGTAGGAAGTCCTCCACCTGCAACTGGGTCATTTTTTAATATGTTGACTTTATCAGCATTTACTTTTTTAGTTAATTCAGAATCAGCTACTTCTACTTTTTTACTTCCTTTAACTACTACTGCTTTTATATTTTTAGAACCCATTACAGCTCCAACTCCACCTCTACCAGCAGCTCTATCTACATCGTTCATTATTGCTGCCATTGGTGACAATGTTTCTCCCGCTGGTCCAATACACATTACATTTGTTCCAGGATGTGCTTCAGTTAATGCATGTGTTACTTCAGAAGATACCATTCCCCAGTATTTTTCAGCATCTTTAATTTCTACTGTCTCATCATCTATATATAAGTAAACTGGTTTTTCTGATTTTCCTTCCATTATTATCATATCGTATCCAGTTGATTTAAATTTAACTCCCCATTTACCACCTGAATTTGATATAGCTATAGTACCTGTTAAAGGTGCTTTTGTTATAACCATATATCTTCCTGAAGTTGGCATTGGGGCCCCTGTCAATGGTCCTGTAGCTATAATTAATTTATTATCTTCACTTAATGGATCTACTTTAGGATCTACCTCATCAATAAAAGTTTTTACACCTAATCCCCTAGCCCCTATATACTTTTGAGCTAACTCTAAGTTTAATTCTTCTACTTTAACCTCCTGAGTAGAAAAATTAACTCTTAGTACTTTTCCAACATATCCATTCATAGCATTTCCCCCTTAAACTTATTTAATATTTTTTGCTAAACTAGTTATGACTTCTTATCCATTACTTGAGGTCTAAAATAAAAAACCATCATCTAAAAAGTATTATAATACCTTTTAAATGATGGTTATCTTCACACAAATAAATTCTATTTGGAAAATAGACAGTATTATAATTCTACTATCTCCTTTCCATTGGGAGGCATAAAAATTTCTAATTATACCCTACTGTTTTACTAACCATAGATACTCCTTAGGTTTGGTAAAATCGGAGAATTTTATATTCACTTTATACTTTAAATGTAGTATATACATTTTAAATTGTCAATCTATTTTGAATTTTTATTTAATACTTTATCTTTATCAAAGAATTAGACATTTAAAAAAATCTAGTTATTTTCTCGCACATTCGCTAGCAGATCCTTTTAATATATCAATACCATGATCTAAAGCAGGCATTATACACTCCATACTTTCTTTTACAGCTTTTGGGCTTCCTGGCATATTTATTATTAAGGTTTCTTTTCTTATAACAGATATTCCTCTGCTAAGCATTGCTTTCTTTGTAAATTGCATACTATAACTTCTAATTGCTTCTGATATTCCTGGTACAACTTTTTCTGCTACCTCTAATGTTGCTTCAGGAGTATTATCTCTTTTTGAAAAACCTGTTCCTCCGGTAGTCAAAATTAAATCTACCTTATTTTCATCGCAAAGTTGTTTCATCTCACTTGAAATTGTATCTTTATCATCAGGTAAAACTTTGTAATAAACTACTTCGTATCCAAAACTAGAAACAATTTCTTTTATTTTTGGACCACTTTCATCAATTCTTTCTCCTTTTGATCCTTTATCACTAGCTGTTATTATTCCTACTCTATACATGCTACTCTCCCTCTATTAAAATTTCATCACCTGGTTTTATTACTCCACCATGTAAGACTTTTGCAAATATACCTTCTCTTGGCATTATACAATCACCCATTTTCTTAAATATTTCGCATCCTTGGTGACATTTCTTACCTATCTGAGTGATTTCTAAAATTACATCATTACATTTAAATATAGTTCCAACTGGTATGGTTCTAAGATCATATCCTTCTACAACTAAATTTTCTCCAAAAGCTCCTGACTCTACACCTGCTCCCAATTCATTAAAAGCTACAACCTTTTCGTGAGATAGTAAACTTACTTGTCTATGCCATTTACCAGCATGAGCATCTCCTTGTATACCAAAATCTTCAATAAAAATCCCCTCATCTACGCTTTTCTTTTGTACACCTTTTTTTTCACTTAAACACACAGCAATTATTTTTCCCATTGTTCTTCTCTCCTTATCCCCCAATTTGTACCATATTTTTATTTTCTACATTTTCTATATCACTATCATGATAAAAGTTATGTCCTAATGGTTTGTTTCTTATGGCATGATATATCATGTTTTCTAACTCTTTATCTGTAATATTACCTCTTATTGGATCTTTTAAATCTATTCCTTTGTTATAATGTAGGCATAGTTTTAAAAATCCATTTGCTGTAAGTCTTACTCTATTACAAGTTTCGCAAAATTCATTACTAATAGCACTAATTAAACCGATACATCCTTTAAATTCGTCATTTTTATAATATACTGCTGGTCCATTTCCTCTCTTTTCTTTTACTTTTTTAAATGAACCATACTCATCTTCTAGTAAACCTAGTATTACTTCATTTGAAATTCCTGTGTAATTTTTACCATATCCTATAGGCATTAACTCAATGAATCTTACATCTATATTATTATTTTTAGAATAAGCTGCTATTTTAACTATTTCTGATAAATTATGTTCTTTTATTGCTAAACAATTTATTTTAACTCTTATACCTAAATCTATAAGCTTGTCTATTGCCATAGATACATTTTCATATTTATCACGTCTTGTTATCTTAAGAAATTTATCTCTATCCAAGGTATCTAAACTTATATTAACTGCATCTATCCCTGCCCTACATAATTCCTCTGCCATTTCATATAACAGTACTCCATTGGTAGTTATTGTTACTTCGTCTATTCCATCAATCCCCTTTATTTCTTTTATTAAATTAATTATATCTTTTCTTACTAAAGGTTCACCTCCAGTAATTTTAATTTTCTTTATTCCTAAATTTGCAATACATTTGCAAATTCTAATAATTTCATCATAAGATAAAATTTCTTCATGAGAAATATTTTCTATACCTTCCTCTGGCATACAGTAGACACACCTAAGATTACATCTATCTGTAACTGATATTCTCATATATTCTATTTTTCTATTTAGTTTATCTATCATAAACATACCCCACTTATAGATTAAAATTTTTTATGAATCTATTTATTGCTTATAACTTTTCATATAATCTAGTATTTTTTCAGTTATCAAATCTATATTATTTAAATCTATTATATTATAATTTCCATCTATGACCTTTAAATCGGATAATATACCTATTAAGTTTTTTTTACTACATACGGATTTATTTGAATTTCCTTTTCTCACAATTTCTAATTTAGGATAGTCAGAGGCTTTAAATCCTTCTAAAAGTATAATGTCGGCTTCAGGAAATAGTTTAATAAAATATGTCTCGTCAACAGATTTTTCTTCTTTTATTATCATGAATTTATTATTAGAAAATATAGCTGTACCATAAGCACCTGCTTTTTTATGTTCATATGTATCCGTTCCAACTTCATCGCCTTGAAAGTCATGTCCATCATGCTTTATAGTTGCAACCTTATATCCTTTTTCACAAAACTTAGGTATAAGTTTTGTAATTAATGTAGTTTTGCCAGAGTTCTTACATCCGCTAATTGCTAATAAAAATGGTTTTTTGCCCATGTTAACCTCTCCTATATAAGTATAATATCTACTTCATCTCCTTTTAAAAGCTGTTTTGTTCCAGGTTTTATATCTATCAAACAGTTGCATCCTAACATAGAATACATCATACCTGGCGAATGTCCTCCTTGAGGAAGATAAACTTTATTGTTTTTATAAATCCCTCTTACAATTCTTCTTCCTTTACTAGACTTTAGAAAATCATCCTCCATAATAGATTTTGCTCTTATTTGTTTTAAATCTATATCTCCAGTTAATTTGTAAATTAGTTCTTTTCCCATGATTTCAAAAGTAGCTATAGCTGCAAATGGATTACCTGATAAGGAGATTATTGGTTTGTTTTTATAAATAGAGTATATTGCAGGCGTACCCGGTTTCATCTTAACTCTCCAAAATAATCTATTAGCATTTATTGTTTTTATAACTTCATGCATTATATCTTTTTTACCAACAGAAACTCCTCCTGTAGTTATAATTACATCTACTTTATCTATCAAATTATGTATTTCTTCGCTTACATGATGGACTTCATCTGGCATAATCTTAGAACTAACTATTTCACATCCAAAATCCAAAAGTCTCATTGAAATAGTAACTCTATTGCTATCATAAATTTTTCCCTTAGCTAAAGTTTGACCAGCACTAATAACTTCATCACCTGTACTAATTATTCCAACTCTTGGTTTTCTTTGTACTAGTACTTGTGTAATTCCCATAACAGCTAATAAACCAATATGTATATATGTTAATTTTTCACCTTTAGAAATTAGTTTACTTCCTTTTTTTACGTCCTCGCCAGCAAAACAATAATTCTCATATCTTTTTAGTTCAGAATAAATTTCAACTTCATTCATATCATAATTAGTGCTTTCCTGTCTAATTACACAATCTGCTCCCTCTGGTATTTCAGCTCCTGTCATTATTCTAATAGCTTGCTTATTTTTCAATATAGTATTTATGTTGCCTCCAGCAAAAACCTCATCTACAACCTTTAACTTAATTGGGTTATTTTTACTTGAACCCAATGTATCCTCCGATTTTAATGCGTATCCGTCAAGAGGTGATCTATTAAAAGGTGGCTGATTTATGGGTGCATAAATGTCCTCTCCGATTATTCTACCCCTAGCTTCTTCTATATTTACTTTCTCTGTACTACTTATTTGATTTACTGAATCATCTATAATTTGCAAAGCAAGCTCTAACTCAATATTCTCCATAGATAATCTCCTTCTAATATCTGTTTCTAATATAATGTGCTATCTTTAATATATTTTTAAATTAAAACAATAAAAAAACTATGTCTTCTTTATATTTAAAAAGAAAACATAGTTAAATAAAGCTAAAGTCATAAATACTCCTTTAACTAAAAATAAATTCTCTTTTCAAACAATGGAAGGCTAACATGTTTCCATATTAACCCGAGGCAATATAATTTGCCTGGCTAGATATCATAGATTTTAATCCTTAGATATGTTAGCTTGAGAATATTAAATTTTATTTATTGTAACATTTAATTAACTGCTCATATTCTTCTGGTGTATTAATGTTTTTAAAAACATCTTCTGATAAATCTGTATCTTCCAATAATAATTCAACAAAATTACTATTACGAATTAACTTTAAAGGCTTATATTCCTTATTATCTATCAATTCCTTCATATAAGGAATTACATTTTTTGAATAGATAGCCCCCAAAGGATATAATAATCTATTTTTAGAGAAAAGTACTACATCTATGTTATTTTTCATATTTGCTTGTAACTCATTTATTAAATCCTTATTTATAAAAGGCATATCACATGCTGTTATAAATAAATAATCTTCTTTGCAGTTTTTAAGAGATGAATACATTCCTCCCATAGGACCAATATCATCGTATATATCTACTATAACTGATAATCCCATTTCTTCATATTTTTTAATTTCTTCTGAAGAAAACTTTTTGTTAACAGATAAGTATATGGTAGAAAAGCCTTCTAAAACACCTACTATTTGTTCTAAAAAGGTTACCTCATTTATTTTTAAAAGTCCTTTTATATTTCCTCCCATACGGCTGTTTTGTCCACCCATAAGTATTAAGGCTCCTATGTCCACAGTATCACCTCTAAATCTCTATAAAAAATTTCTATAATCCTTTACCAAATCCACAATTTGGATAGTGGCATACATCACAGTTTAAACATAAACCACCTAGGCCTAATTTGCTCAAATCATCTTTAGTAATTTTTTCATCTGCCATAACACGAGGTAAAATTAAATCAAATACTGTTCTTTTAGCATACATAACACATCCTGGAAGCCCTATAATTGGTATACTACCTTTATAGTATGCTACTAACATCATTGCTCCTGGAAGTACTGGTGCACCATAACTAACAATCTCTGCCCCTGTATCTTTTATAGCCTTAGGAGTTTTATCATCGGGATCAACACTCATTCCTCCTGTACATAAAACCATATCTGCTCCTTTTTCAATAAACTCTAAAATTGCATTTGTTATATTTTCAGGGTCATCATTCACAATAGTTTGTCCAAGTACGTCTACATCAAATTCTTTTACTTTTCCCATAATTACAGATCCAAAAGTATCTTTTATTCTTCCATAAAACACCTCGTTACCTGTTGTTACTATACCCACTTTCTTATGTACAAATGGTTTTATACTAAGTATAGGTTCATCACCACATAATTCTTTAGCTTTTTTCATTTTTTCTTCTTCTATTATTAATGGTATTATTCTTGTTCCAGCTAATTTATCACCCTTTTTAACCGGAAAATTTTGATGTCTTGTTGCTATCATCATTTCACCAAGAGCATTTACTTCCCTAAGTTTTTCAACATTTATCTTTAATAAACCATCTATACTTGCAGAAAGTTCTATCTTACCCTCTTTTACATCTGACTCTTCCATGTACTCATTTTTACATATATCTCTCAATATCATCGCTGCCTCATTTTCATGAAGTATTCCCTCTTTCTTCTCCCATACATATAAATGATCTTTACCTAAAGATAATAAAGTATCTATATCCTCTTCTCTTACTACATGACCTTTTTTAAAAGCAACTCCCTTTACTTTGTCCTTAACTATTTGTGTTATATCATGACATAAAACATGTCCAACTGCATCTTTAGTGTTTATTTCGTTCATTTTTTTTCATTCCCCTCTATGAATTTATAGACTACCTTTATTACACAATTTTACGTATAAAAAAAGACAGATTTTTACTTTGCATTTATATATACTTAAGAAGAATATATAATACTTAGAATCTGTCTAAATTTTTCTACAAATGTCATTTAGAATCTTAAAAATAAGTATCCTAAATAAATTGTAATTATTACAATTTTCATTGTCAATTTAATAATCTTACTTTCTAAAAATAAACATTTATATTAGCAATAAAACTTCGATGCTCCTGCCAGTTGTCTTTTTGAAATAATCTTAGCTAGATTCTCTAAAACTGCAATAGTTGTTTCCTTAAAGCAAACAAGGAATACAAACTTAAAGTCTGTAAATTCATCGTTAATACGATAAACATCAAAACAACACCTTATATTATCAACTAAATATGTTTCTTGTAGCTCTGCCTCTATTTCATCTGTAGTATCTTTTAAGAAGGCTCTTACATCTTCAAAAAATAACTCAAAGAATGATTCATCTATTTCACCATCTGACTCTGTAATAATTTGTCTTGCTACTTCTTTTGAAAATATAGTTTCAGGAAGCTTACAGTCAAAGACCATTATATCTTTTTGATTTATAGTATTCGATATATCTTGAACAAAATCTATGTCTTGTCTCATTAATAAAATGTCTTTAACTTCTTTACTATTAACATTAAACTGACCTTTTTTATTCTTTATTTTAAGTTGTATCATAATATCCCGCCTCCTTATCTAATAATTAAAACTTAATTATTTCCCCCGTCATTAGCTAATTTCATAGTACTTCGAGGTCTATCCTCTATAATATATCATATAAATAAGTATAAATCAAAAGCATTGGAATAACTATCTTATACTAAAAAAATCCTAAGATTATATAAAAATAACCTTAGGATTTTTTAATTATTCTTCATTTATTGTTTCTTTTAATCTATCTATTTTATTTTTAAAACTTGTTATTTCCTTGTCCGATAATTTTAGATATTCGGTAATCTTATTAATATAAATAGGATTTTTAGTATCTATTAATTTCATAGAATTTTCCATAGCTAAAGCTCTTAACTCATAAGTTTTCTTTACATTTATTCTCGCCATATCTAAAGCTTGAGTATATTCATCTTTTGATAGCTTTGGAACAATCATATTGTCGTATATTTTTACAACATCTTCGCACATTTCTTTTGCATAAACCACATCGTTTTTTACCTGCGCTAAATTAGATAAACTTTTTTGCAAATTATTTGTATAAGGAAGGCATTCCCTCATAGGTATTAAAGCAACCTTTTCAATAGAATAAATATTTTTTCTAAATTCATCAATTTTTTGTAAATCTATTTTTTTAATAATTTGTTCATTAGCTACAGATTTTGTATCATATTGATCTAAATAAGTTTCTAATACTAAATCATCTTCATAATCCAATGTATCTTCTAAAACTCTAAGACCACTTAAATATATATTTGTAATTACCATTGTTGTCGATAAAATAACATAAATACTTCCATAAATACAGGCTCTTCTAAAACTTTTATAGTTTTTAAATAGTACCGTAAGTGGTATAAGATATAAAAGTATGAATACTAATATCCATCTCATTTATTAACACTCCTTTTTAATTAAGTAAAATTGCTAATATTCCCCCACTTTTGTTTCTCAGGCATTATGTTTTATAGTATTTACATTTTTTTAATTTATTACTCCATTATTTTTATCGGCTTAAAATCTATAAAATCACTTGAGGCCAATATATATTCTACATTATTTCTTTCACCTTTAAGTCCCATTTCAAAGGACTCTTTTCCATGAAGGTGACCATACACAACTTTCTTTACATTATATTTTTCAAAAAGCTTGGTAAACTCGGATTCTTCAAGCTTATCATTTGTAGGCGGATAATGAGTTATCACTATTAACTCTTTACACCCATCTTTTATAGCTGAATCTAAAGACATCTTTAATCTTAATTGCTCTCTTTTATATATTTTTTCATCATCTTTGTCGAATTTAACTTCATTGGGACAAAGCCAACCCCTAGTTCCACAAATTCCTATGTCTCCATATTTATAATAACTATTTTGTAGAAAAGTAATCTCTTCATAAGCTAATTTTAATTTACTTAATGATGACCACCAAAAATCATGATTTCCTTTTATAAATATTTTTTTTCCAGGTAAATTATCAATTATATCTAAATCTTCTTTAGCTTCTTTCATATTCATAGCCCAAGAAGTATCTCCTAAAACTAAAACTGTATCTTCTTCTTTTATAATTTCTTTCCAATTGTTTATTATTTTATTTTGGTGATTGTCCCAGTTATCTCCAAATATGTCCATAGGCTTATTTACTGATGTTGAGAAATGGAGATCACCTATTGCATACAAACTCATACTTTCACCCTTCCTTATGTTTTAAAAGCTGCCTTAAATTAATTAAGACAGCCCCCACTAATCATCTATTCTCGTATTTTTATAATACTGTAATATTTCCGCTATTTCTTCTTTTAATGCTACAATTTCTTTAATATCTTTTTGGCTATCTATCCTATCTAGCCTTCTCTGATAATTTATAGCCTTACTAATTTCCCCTAAATCATATAGTTCTTGTATTTTGCTTAAAACCTCTCTAATTGTCAGAGATTTTGCTTGGTACATTACTTGAGCTTTCATTATTTCTTCGCGAATTTCACTCATCTCTTGGTCTAATAAAAATGCAGCATCTGCAGCTCTCCTAAGTCTATTAGCCACATCTTCTGGTATGTAATGTTCATATTTGTATTTTAAAGAATGTTCTATAGTAGCCCAAAAGTTCATTGCCAAAGTTCTTATTTGAATTTCACATAATATTTCCTTATATCCAGCTATAGAATTAATTGGGTAATTAATTATAACGTGATAACTTCTATATCCACTATCTTTAAAGTTTGTAATATAATCTTTTTCATATACTACAGTCATATCAGTTCTTGATTTTATTAAGTCTACTAATGTATATATATCCTCAACAAACTGACACATTATTCTTATTCCTGCTATATCTTCAATTTCTTTTTCAATATCTTCAGCTTCTAATCTATTTGCCTTAGATATTATAGATGAGATCTTTTTTGTTCTTCCTGTAACAAACTCTATGGGAGAATACTCACCTTTTGTAAGAAATTCTTTTCTTATATTTTTAAATTTAACTTTTAGTTCTTCAACTGCATGTTCGTAAGGAGCTAATACTTCATCCCATTTTTCATACTTCATATTATTCACCCTTTATACTAGTTTCAAATCATATATATTTTAACATAATTTATGCTTTTTTAGAATAATAAAGCATTTCTCCCAGTTCTATACTGTAATCTATTTCTTCCAAATCACATAAGTAACTAATTATAGACACTATACTACTTCTAAAATAATGGTATTCTGTATAGTTACAGCTTAAGCTATTATTGATTATTATATTTTTTAGTATATTATCTATAGTTATTGGTGATTTTAGTAGGTCTCTAACCTGATTCACATAATTGTTAACTGCACTTATATGATCATTTATAATGTATTGGCTATCTAGTTTTGAACAAATTTCTTTGTCATGTCCTAAAACCATATATTCAAAATCAATATCTTTTACTTTATTAATAGAATTTATATATTCTTTTACATCGTACAATAAAAGTAAGTCAAATTTCTTTAACATTGTACTTCCTACAAATAAATCTCCCACAAATAAAATCTTATCCTCTGTTAATACCCCTATACTTCCTTCAGTATGACCACTTAACTTAATTATCTCAAATTTCCTATTATTTAATACTACCTTACCTTCATCAATTATATAATCTACTTTGGTAAAGTTATTTTTATCTTCAAATTCTTTAAACTTCAAAAATTTATTAGCTTTTCCTCCTACAATATAATCTGCAAATTTGTTAGGATTATCTATAAATATTTTAGCTTCTGAAGATGATAGTATATGAATATTATCATCAATCTTTTTTACATAACTACATCCTTCATAATGATCACCATGTTCATGAGTATTAATAATATATTTTATGTTCATATTATTTTCTTTTAATAGTTCCATCATCTTTTTTTGTCTTACCCCATAGCGTCCAGGATCTATTATTAAAGCATTATTGTTTTCTAGTTTAATTACCCCTGTATTTGTACCGCCCTTAATGTAATAAGTGTTTCCTTTTATATTTATTAATTTCACTTACCCCACCTGCCAATTCTTCTATTTAATTAACATTCTCTTTAATCTACCTATAGTTCTTTTGGATATATTTTTTTCCTTAGAAATCCTTACTTTAATATTATAAGACATATTTTGGTTTAATAGTGAATCAATAAAGTATTCTACAATACCTCTATCCCTAAACTCTATATCTATAATTCCCTTTGAAAAAAGTCTAGAATCTAGAACCATTACATTATCAGCGAAGTTTAATCTTTCACTCTTTGATAAGTATCTATCCTCCGGTATAAAGTCTTCACAATATTTTATTTTATAATTTACAACCTCATCACTTATGTCAAATCCATACTTAACTTTCATTATATTTTTGTACTGTTGATTTTTTTCAGTTATATCCTTTAAATTTTTATTGTAATCTTCTTTTTTCCAATGACCAAACAATCTACAATTTAATGGTCTTACCTCATAAATCTCACATCTATTATTTTCATCCTTAAAAGGACAACTTTTCTTCTCTATAAACTCCATAAAATAATAATCCATTATTCTATCAAGGGATTTTTTTCTTAATTCATCCTTATCTTGCAAATAATTGTATATATTTAAAAATTCTATTAAATTAATTCCTACAGATTCCATGCAACAACTTCCACATCCTGTGCATTGACCCTTTGGTAAAGTTTCGTATATATTATTAAGCTTTTCAAATAGCTGATTTTTTTTAGCATAATCTATGCTTTTTAAAATATCTGTATTATTTATACTAGCCATTGTACATTCTCCTTGTTATAATTATTAGGTTAATACAAAAACTTATTATATCACATTTATTACTATAAATTGTAGGAGGTATCTTACTAAATGAACAGATATACAAAAATTATCAATATGATGGAAAGTTATTTTACTAAGGATTTTGACAAAGCCAAAAAAGGAATAACTAAAACTAGAGAAGTAAAAGAAGAAACTGTTAAGAAAGCTTTCTTAAAAGGAAATACTGAAGTTTTAATTATATTAGAGGATTCAGGACGTGAAATACTTATCGACGATTTCTCTTCAGATGAAGATATAAAAAAATATTTAGGTGCTTCATTTATAAATCCTAAAAGATAACCCCAAAATTCCGAAGGTCAAAAGACATTCGGAATTTTATTTTAAATTAAATAAAATTTTATGTATAAATTTTCATACTAAAGACAATAATACTAATGTAATTTAAATATTTAACTCAATCTCCCCCAATATAAAGCTTTCATTCCCCCAGTGGAAGCTACGTTTTTTGCTAAATAGAGAAGAATTAATTTATTCTTCTCTATTTTTTTATTAAAACAATCTTGTTTTACTTATAAATATATAATTCTCCATTGATAAACTATGGTAATATAACTTATATTGTATATTAAATATATGAATACAAATACTTATTTACGAGGTGAAATAATGATTGAAATAGGAAAATTAAAATTAGATAGCGATTTTGATTACAGGATTATAAGAGAAGAAGATAATGATGTTGATTTATATATAGATATCAATTATAGATGTGTAGATATAAACGTGGGTAATTCCCAAATATTTAATTCTAGAATTCAATTCCCATACGTTAGATCTATTCTTCTAAGAATTAATAAAGATAGTCACTTAATGACTGTACATCTCATGAGGGATATAGATTTATTCTCTGCATTTGCTAACTTTGAAGTTGATTATTCTAATAGTATTTTTAAAATAAAAAACTTCCAAGAGAAAGTAATTATAAGTAAAAATTAATACAAAAAAATTAAGGGGGCCTTAACAGGCCCCAGTTCTTATTTATTTCTTATTTATAAGTCAATTGTAATACTAAAGTTTTTTCATGTCAAGCAATTTTCTGAATATTTTAAATCTTTTGTTTTATATACATTATTTTTTATATGTATTGATAATTTTTTAACATATAAGCCTATATTTAAGTTTTGTTAATTCTTTGTTATTACATATAAAATAATAGACCATAATAAAATTATCATCTGTTAATAGATTATTGTCACTCTTACCAAGATTTTGATATAATTATTGTTATATAAAATAATATTACATATTAATTTTCATATGTAATTTTAATAAAAATACAATAAATTAATTACTATTAGTAATTTATGAGAGGAGTTTTACATATGAGTTTATTTGTTTTTGGACATAAAAGTCCTGATACAGATTCAATATGCTCAGCAATATCATTAGCATATTTAAAAAAACAATTAGGAGTTGAGGCTAAAGCTTATGCTTTAGAAGAACCAAGAAAAGAAGCTAAGTTCGTTTTAGATTACTTTAAAGTAGATGCACCAGAAGTATTACCTGCTGGGGCAATAAAAGGTCAAGATGTTGTTTTAGTTGACCACAACGAAGCTGCTCAAACTGCAGACGAAATAGCAGAAGCTAATTTAGTAGAAGTAATAGATCATCACAAAATAGGATGTCTTTCTACTGATCTTCCAATATCAGTAAGAATAATGCCTGTTGGATGTACTTGTACAATAATCTACAACTTATTTAAAGAAAATAACGTAGAAATACCTTACGAAATAGCTGGATTATTATTATCTGCAATATTATCAGATACATTAATATTCAAATCTCCAACTACTACAGAAAAAGATAAAGAAGCTGCTTTAGCATTAGCTGAAATAGCTAAAGTAGACTACGAAAAATACGGAATGGAAATGTTTAAAGCTGGAACTTCTTTAGAAGGATTCTCTATAGAAGAAATAGTAAACATGGACTTCAAAGAATTTGATATGAGTGGTAAAAGAGTTGGTATAGGACAAGTTATGACTTTAGATATAGATGCTATTTTATCTAAAAAAGAAGAATTCTTAGCTTACATAAATGCTACTGAGTTTGATATGTTAGTTCTTGCTGTAACTGATATAATAAACGAAGGTTCTTACTTAATCTATAAAGGTGAAGATAAAGTAATATCTGAAGCTTTCGGTGTAGATGCATCTCAAGGTGTATTTGCTGAAGGTGTTGTTTCAAGAAAGAAACAATTAGTACCTAAATTAACTGATGCAGTTAAAAATATATAATTTAATTATATAAAAAATAATTTAATAAAAATAAAAAATGACACAGATTAATCTGTGTCATTTTTTATTTTTATTTTGAAAATATTATTACATAATACTTTCTTTATAAAATATTTTTTCGTTCATTGTTACAATGGTTTATTTTTCTGGTGTTTGTGTTTATGTTTTTAGGATTTACTTTAAATATTGTAAATGATGTAACATAAGTTGTAAATAGTATTTTTTTCTATTTATTCCATAAACTACATTTTTTCTACTTCTGGATAGTCAACACCGAACTTTTCAACTGTCATAGTTTTTATCCTTTGATCAGATTTAGGTCTATCTCCTCTATCTACTGGAGTATTAGCTATTTCATCTACTACATCCATACCTTCGATTACTCTACCAAATCCAGCATATTGTCCATCTAAGTGTGGAGAATTTTTATGCATGATGAAGAATTGAGAACCTGCACTATTTGGCATCATTGTTCTTGCCATAGAGATTACCCCTCTCTCATGTCTTAAGTTGTTTGCGAATCCATTACTATTGAACTCACCTTTTATTGAATATCCTGGACCACCCATTCCAGTTCCTTGTGGGCATCCACCTTGAATCATAAATCCTCTTATTACTCTGTGGAATATGATTCCATCATAATAGTTATTATCTATTAAGCTTATAAAGTTATTAACTGTATTTGGAGCTATATGAGGATATAATTCAACTTTTATAGTTTTTCCATTTTCCATTTCTATAGTTACTATAGGATTTTTATTTTCCATACTTTTACCTTCTTTCTTTAGTTGTTATGTATTTTCATATATTATTATATACTAAGTTGTAAAAAAATAACTACTTTATTATTTCATTACCATAATCTAAAATAGTTTTATAATATACCTGTGGATATGTAAGTATATTTATCCACATTATTCACATACCTTAAAATTCATTTTTATCCACTATATTACAAAGTTTTTATTTAATCATATAAAAAAAACATTACGGTTTATACATATGTTATCCACATAGTTATCCACTTATCTACAACTTATTAACATCTTATTCAGCCCTTATCCACATTTCATTAGACAATTTACAGAATCTTTCATCATTTTTCTTTTATATTCGATAAAATTCGATAAATGTTTTATATATATTATAGTGATCTTCTACGCTTCCTAATTCTCTTATTGAATGCATGGATAAAATTGGACTACCGATATCCACAGAATTAATTTCTAAATGTGTTGATGAAATCGGACCAATTGTACTTCCACCTCTCTCATCGGACCTATTTACAAATTGTTGATAGTTTACTCTACATTTTTCACATATATTTTTATACACACCTGCAGAAAAAGCATCGCTTGTATAGGCTTGATTGGCACTAATTTTTATTACTGGCCCTCCACCTATAACAGGTCTATTTGTTGGATCATGTTTTTCAACCACATTTGGATGAAGAGCATGAGCTAAATCTGCTGATATCATGAAAGATGAATAAATAGCCGTTAAGAATTCCTCTCTATCTTTTCCTAAACTTATACAAATTCGTTCCAATAGGTTAAGTAACATATTTGAATCCGCACCTTGTTTCGTAGAACTTCCTACTTCTTCATTATCAAATATAGCTGTTATATTTATTCCTTTTTGTCCTTTTGCATCTATTAAACCATGTAAGCTAGCATGAGCCATAGATAAGTTATCAAGTCTAGAAGATGATATAAATTCTTCATTTGGACCGATTATACTTCCCTTTTCATATTCATATAAATATAAATCAAAATCAAGAATATCTTCTTTATTTACATTTAATATTTTACATATTTCATTTAATAGAAACTCATCTTTTTCTAAGGTCTCATTTATTAGACCAACTAGAGGTAAAGTATCTTTTTGCTTATTAAACTTGTACCCATCATTTATACTTCTATTCATATGTATAGCTAAATTAGGTATTATGCAAATTGGCTTATTTATATTTATTATTTCCTCTCTTGGACATAATATATTTTCAGATTTTAATACTACTCTACCTGCTATGGATAATGGTCTATCAAACCAAGTACTTAATATAGCACCGCCATAGGCCTCAGTATTTAATTTTAAATAAGTATTTTCCACACTCATTTCCGCATTAGGTTTAATTCTAAATGTAGGAGAATCACTGTGAGATCCTATTATTCTAAACCCATCTTGTATATTATCAGAATTCACTACAAAAGCCGTTAAAGAAGATGAATTCTTTGTTACAAAGTATTTTCCACCAACTTTAAGCGTCCACTTCTCATTCATTTTTAATTCATCAAATCCATGTTTCATTAATAAATTTTTACTAGTTTCAACTGCATTAAACGCAGTTGGACTATCATAAATATAATCTATTAAATTTTCAGCAAATTGTTTTTTCATAGCTCCTCCTATTAAACTAAGTCTAAAGTTGTATATTCTTTATTTATAGTTTTTATACCTTGGTTATCGAAAGCTATAGTTACATCTGGTCCTTTTAATGCAACTACTGTTCCTAGTCCAAATTTAGGGTGATGTACCTTTGCACCAAGTTTTAAGTCGTCTATATTACTTTCATTTGATGTATTTTTTATGGTAGCATTTGCTTTTTTAGCAACTTGAACTTTGTTCATATTATTCATTTTGTATTTTTGAGTATATTTATCAAGAATATTATAATTAGCTTTTGAGAAAGATAATTCTTTTTGATCTTTATTTAACCTTTCTATACATTCATCTGGCAACTCTTCTATAAACCTAGATGCAATTGAAGGATTAGTTCTACCATATAAAGTTCTCTTTCTTGTTAAAGTTAAAAATAGCTCTTCCTTAGCTCTAGTTATTCCAACATAACAAAGTCTTCTTTCTTCTTCTATATCACTATCCCTCATAGATTGAATAGCTCTAGCAATTGGGAATATTTTTTCCTCCATACCTGCTAAAAATACAACAGGAAACTCAAGACCTTTTGATGAGTGTATAGTCATTAGAGAAACTCTATCTTCAGATTCTTCTTCACTGTCTGGTTCAGCATTAAGAGCTACCCCTGTTAAAAATGCATCTAAGCTCTTATCATCACTTATGCTTTCAAATTCAAGTGCAACTGATATAAGCTCTTCTAAGTTTTCTAATCTGTCTTCACCCTCATTATTTTTTTCTTTTAATAATTCATCTTTATATCCTGTTACATCTAATACTTTTTCTATTATCTGACTTACAGTATATATTCCTGTAAAACTTCTCAGTGTAGACATTAAATCTACAAATTCACTTATACTTGCTCTAGCTTTTCTTGATATATCTGAGTTATCTTCTATGTCAATTAATACAGAGTATATACTTTCTTCTTTTAAACTAGCTCTATCTTCTATTTTTTCTATAGTTCTAAGGCCTATTCCCCTTCTTGGAACATTTATTATTCTTTTTAAAGAAATGTCATCCTGAGGATTTTGTATAACTCTAAGATAAGCTATAATATCTTTTATTTCTTTTCTTTCGTAAAATTTAATACCACCATAAATATTGTATGGTATTCCTGCCCTATTTAAAGCATCCTCCACAGAACGTGCTTGTGCATTAGCTCTATATAAAACTGCAAAATCCTTATAATCTCTATCTTCATATCTTTTCATATACGAGATTGTGTTTACAATGAAGTCTCCCTCTTCAATTTCATTTTCTGCCAATTGGATTTTTATTAACTGACCTTCTTTTTTATCACTCCAAAGTCTTTTTCTTTTTCTTTCTGTATTATTAGCGATAACATGATTAGCTGCATCTAGTATTACTTGTGTCGATCTGTAGTTTTGCTCAAGTTTTACTATTTTAACATTGTCATAATCTCTTTCAAATTCAAGGATGTTTCTTATATCAGCACCTCTCCAACCATAAATACTTTGGTCATCATCACCAACAACACATATATTTTGATGTTGTTTAGCTAATAATTTTATTAATTCGTATTGGGCTTTACTTGTGTCTTGATACTCATCAACCATTATGTATCTAAATTTATTTCTATAAAAATCTAAAACATCCGGACATTCTTTTAATAATTCTACAGTCTTCATTATTAAGTCATCAAAATCTAGAGCACTATTTCTTTTTAAACGATCTTGATATAGAGCATAAATTTCTCCTACTTTTGTTTTTGATATATCACCTTCATTTAATTTTAAAAACTTTTTCGGAGAATATAATTTGTCTTTTGCATTAGATATGCAACTTAGTACATATTTGGGGTCGAATGCTTTATCACTAATATCTAACTCTCTCATACAGTCTTTAATTAAAGTAACTTGGTCTGGACTATCATATATTACGAAACTTCTATTGTAACCTATTTTATTTATACTTTTTCTAAGAATACGAACACAACAAGAGTGGAATGTAGTAATCCACATTTCCTTAGTATCTGTTCCTTCTAAAGTTTCTTCTACCCTTTCTCTCATCTCATTAGCCGCCTTATTTGTAAATGTTATGGCTAAAATATTTTCAGCTTTAACATTTTTATCTTCCATAAGATACCCTATTCTAGTAGTTAAAACTCTTGTCTTTCCTGATCCAGCTCCAGCAAGTATTAAAACAGCTCCTTCTGTATTTTCTACTGCTTCTCTTTGAGCGGGATTTAATTTTTCTATTATATCTGAAATCATATATATCCTCCTATAATGCTCATATAAATATATTTTAATCTAATTCTCATTTTTCTTCAAATTCCATAATACTATAATATTTACCATTAATAAAACATAAAATACCCCTATTAAAAAAAATGCCTTAGGACTTTGGAGAATCCTAAGGCATAGGTTAAGGGTTATTCTATTTTCAAACTATTTTGAAATAAAATAGGTTGAGGGCTTATTTAAGTTCCTACGAACTAAAAAGTGCCTAACTTCAAGTTAGGCACAATATCTACAAATAAAAATTTTTATTAATAAGATATTTCTCCTACCCCGAAGAAATCACTTTATATTATAGGCAGGTCTCCTGGCTTAGCTTCACCCTACTCCTTTCCCTTCCCATGTTTCCACAGTGGTTAAAAGTTTCGTCTGCATAACAGTAGCGGGGGCTGCAAAGGTATCTCACCTTTTTCCCTATTAATCTTAACTAAGAACCTAAAATATTTTAATTAAATTTTGAACTAATATAATTATAGCACATTCGTAAATACAATTGTCTATTTCTACTGTTTTATTTTTGTTTTTTTTGTTCTTCATTTTTATCTAATATTTTATTATTTTCTTCAAATACATAGTAACAATATCAGAAAATCGCTCTATATCCTTTGTATAAATAAAATCTTTTCCATATATCATTTTTTCAGCTTCTAAGTCACTTTCTTTTCCTGTGAATACTCCAAGTACTAATATACCTTGCTTTCTTGCTTTTCTAACTTCTAATGCTGTGTCTTTTACTCCAACAATACCTTTATAAGATGCTTCTCCTCGCAAACTTCTAGATCTATCTCTTCCTATTTTTACATCATTGGGTTTTCCATCACTAAGTATAATAAGAATTTTGTTTTCTTCTTCCCTTTCTAGCAAATCATCACAAGTTGCTTTTATTGCCAAACCATCTCTATTATTTCCTGCTGCAAAATATTCAAATATATTCTCACAAGAATTAAGATTATCGTTGTAATCTCTATATCTTTTTAGTATTGTATAATCCAAGAAACTTAAGTAGCCCATAACTCTATTTGGAATACCTATAGAGGTCAATGCTGTTGCTATTATATATGCTTGTATTGCCACATTAAACTGGTTTCTACTTTGTGAACCACTGGCATCAAGCAATATATCTATAACATACTTTCCTTTTTCATTTCTTATATCTTTATAAAAAACTTTTGTGTTATTACTTCTTCCTATTCTCCATGCTCTATTGGCACAAATAGTGCCCCCATCAGAATAAATCCTATCTATAGCGCTTTCTTCTATTAATATTCTTGATATACTCTCTTTCAGTTTATTAATACTTCTTTTATGTAATTTAATATTATCTCTATATTTGTATAAATTATTTTCCTTTTGTCTCGTAACATATTTTAACTGAAATGCATTGTTACATTCACTACGTAACACTCCATCTGTGAAATGAACTCTACATCCTTCGTGAACATCTCTACAGTGTTTAGTTTCAATTTTTCTTATTTCACTTTCACTTAAGAATGTTTTTCCATAATAATATTCTACCTTATCATAGATTTTCTGAGCCATAACTTCATCAACATAGATTACTCGGTTTGGTGATTTTTCTAAATCACCATCACCCATTTCGCCCAGATTTTCAACTAACATAGAATTACTTATATTGCTAATTTCACTTTCTATAGTTTCTATTTCCTCATCCATATATAATTCTTCGTACATGAAGTCTGAGAAAGTATCAAAATCCACATTTACATTTTTTATATCTTGCTCATTTACTTGTGAGCTTTGCATTTGAGAACTTATAATAAATTCAAAATAGGTTAAATAAATCTCATCCAGCCTTTTTAGGATATTCATCAAATTATCGTTACAATCAATTGATTTTATATCTTTAATTATTCTTCTAGTCAACCCATCTACAACTGGATGCTTATCCATAGCTTGAAGTATGAAAGTATATCTTAGAGTCTGTAATACGTCTTCTTTATGAATTTTACTATAGTTCACAAGAACATCTTTGTAGGCCTTACTTCTTATTTCCTCCACACCTGGTCTTTCATTTATTACCTTGTCTTCTACCACCGAATTAAGAACAAGCTCGATTAAAGTATATAAAATATCTTTATTATAGGATTTTTTGATTCTGCTTACTATATATTTTTTTATTATATCCCAATCTAAATACTTTCTTCTTGCTCCAGCGATTATACCAAAATACAAAGAAACATCCTTAGATGAATAATCCTTTTCACTAGAATCTATATCCTCATCATACATACCAGAAACGGTCCAAGCTAAGTTATTTATTCTATTTTCAAACTCGTAATTATTATATATCCAATTAGTATTTCCACTCATTGTATCACCTACTTTAGGTTATTTTAAATTAGGAAATATATCTTTACTTTCCCATTTTTCCGGTATTCTTGTTCTTATAATATCATCAACTATTTCCTTTTCATAAATATCAAAAGTCTTTCCTGTAAGCCCCATATTTATGGCAAGTGTTGGTCTAAGCCCCCTTTTTATAGTCTTTAGAGCACCTATTAATCCCCTTAGGTCAATTGCTTTTGTAGATATTTCTCCATTTTGTGACTTTAGTTGTAAGTCTAAGAAAATCCCTGCAAATTGATTCAACTTTTCTTCATCAGTACAAGGGAATTCTCTTTTTAAAATCATCATTAACTTTTCTTCATTTACTGCTGGTATATCTATTACTAAAAATCTAGAAACTAAAGCTTCGTTTAATTCCTTTGTTCCTGCATATTCATAGTTCATAGTCCCTATAAATCTAGTGGCTGGATGAAGATTTATTCTTTCATATCCAGGCACATCTATTACTCTTCTATAATCTAGAGCAGAGTGAACAACAACTATAGCATCATTTTTAGCCATATTTATTTCATCAAAAATACCAAATCCTCCATGAATAGCACATTCATAAACAGATCCTCTTCTAAGTCTTACTTCATTATCGATAAAAGTATCTGTTCCAATTAGTGATGAACTATCTGTATTTATATGGAATGAAGTATTCCATTGAGGCCTTCCAAATATCTCTGATAAATTATCTGAAAGTAAGTTTTTCCCCGTAGCCTTAGGTCCAGATAATAGTATATTTTCTTCTTCTAAAATAGCAGATATACACATAGACAAAATATCTTCACCAATATAAAAAGCTGGTGATTTTGTCACTCTGTGTTCCACTTCTTTATCTACTTTAAATTCTTTTCTAAAATGTAGTACATCCTCTATAAGAGACTCGTTTACCCCTTGAATCCTTAAGTTTTCTATTATATCCATAATAATCTCCTTTTGTAAGTAATTCTTGTTTATTATTATATCCCTTTATTTATTTTTAAAATAAAACCTTTTGGTTTTTACACTTAATAAAAGTATAGTATATTTACTTAAAATTCAGTAATATTTTTAATATTTTCTAAATCACAATCAATATTTGATTTAGCATTTAATATGAAAAAGAGCTGCAACACATTATTTAGTTTGTATTTTGCAACTCTCCAATCATATATTTACATTATTTTTATAAGTATTTTTTTAAAACTTCTAACCCTTTATTTATCTCATCATAGGTAATGACTAGTGGCGGTAACATTCTTATAACATTTTCACCTGTTTTTACAAATAGTACTCCATCTTCAACACATTTATCTATTATGTCTGATGCATTAATATTTAATTCAACACCTATCATAAGTCCTTTGCCTCTCACTTCTACAACCTTTTCACTATTTAAATTTTTAATGTAATTCATTATATATTTTCCCTTAGCTTCAACTTCTTCATAAAAACCTGGTGCTTCAATTTCATCAAGAACTACTGATACAGCAGTCATAGCTAATATATTTCCTCCAAATGTTGAACCATGATCTCCTGGTTTTAATACGCTACTTGTTTTTTCATTAGTTAAAACTCCACTTACAGGAATTCCAGCGCCTATCCCCTTTGCAATAGCTAGTATATCTGGTTGTAAGTTGTAGTGATTATAAGCAAATAATTTTCCACTTCTTCCTATTCCACATTGTACTTCATCAAAAATAACTAAAATATCTTTATCATGGCATATTTTTATTACCTCTTTTAAATAATCTTCTTCAAGTACATGAACTCCACCCTCTCCTTGAATAGGTTCCATTAAAACCGCACATATACTTTTGTCTTCTAAAACTTTCTTGAAATCTTCTATGTTATTTTTTTCAGTATATTTAAACCCTTCTGGTAGTGGATAAAAATATTTATGATATTTATCTACGCCTGTTGCCATTAGAGCCATCATAGTTCTCCCATGAAAAGAATCTCTCAAACTTAATATGGTTCCTCTATTTTCTCCGTATTTTTGTGAGCTATATTTTCTAGCAATCTTCATTGCTAATTCAGTTGCTTCTGATCCAGAATTTATAAAAAATACCTTGCTCATCTTACTAGCTTTTATTAATTTTTCCCCTGCATCTATTATAGATTGTGAAAAAAATAAATTTGATACATGAGTTATTTTAGATACTTGCTCTTGTAAGGCTTTTACTAATTTTTCATTGTTATATCCTAAAGATGATGCTCCATATCCACTTGTAAAATCAATATATTTTTTCCCGTCTACATCTACTACTGTTGCACCTTCTCCTTTGTCTATAACTACAGGCATTTGTGCATAAGTGTTCATAAAATATTTATCCCATTTTTCCTTAGCTTTTTCGGCACTACTTTTTTCTAAATTAGTTTCATTACAATTTGACATCTATAATCCCCCTTTAATAAATTAACGTTCCTATTCCTGCATCAGTGAACAACTCCATAATTATGGAATGTCTTATTCTTCCATCAAGTATATGAACTCTTTTCACACCGCTTTCTAAAGCATCTAAACAACAATTAACCTTTGGAATCATTCCTCCTGATATGGTTACGTCTTCAAATAAAGTGTGTATTTCTTCTTTTCTTATTTCCGAAATTAAAGTTTCATCCATACTAGGCTCTTTTAATAATCCTGGAACATCCGTAAGTAAAATTAATTTTTCTGCTTTTAATTCCTTCGCTATGGCTGATGCTGCCAAATCTCCGTTAATATTATAGGCATTCCCCTCTTCATCTACTCCTACTGATGCAATTACAGATATATACCCATCCTTTAGGCAATCATTTATTACTTTCTCATTTACTTTTTTTATTTTGCCTACGAATCCTAAGTCTACTTCTTCATGTAACTCTTCACACAAAAGCATATTCCCATCTATTCCACAAAGTCCTAAAGCATTTCCACCCTTGCTATTTATTTTCGAAACAAGATCTTTATTAACCTTACCAGACAATACCATTTGAACAACTTCCATAGTGTCCTCATCAGTATATCTAAGACCATTTATAAATTCTTTTTGTATATTTAATTTATCTAAAACTTTATTTATTTCTTTTCCTCCACCATGAACTAAAACAACATTAATTCCAACATAACTCATTAAGATTATGTCTTCCATAACAGAGTCTTTTAATCTATCATTTTGCATGGCTGAACCACCGTATTTTACTACCATGGTTTTGCCACTGTATTTTTCTATATATGGTAATGTTTCAACTAAAATTTTAGCTTTCTCATCATTAATCATTTTCTCACCCCTAACTTCTATAACTTCCATTAATTCTCACATATTCATATGTCATGTCGCATCCCCAGGCAGTTGCCCTTTCATCCCCCATATTAAGTTCAATCAAAATAGTTATTTCGTCGTCACCTAAAACTTTCTTTGCTTTCTCTTCATTAAATACCAATGGAACACCTCTTTTACATACTTCCAAATATCCTTTTTTACTTTCAAAAGTAACATCTATTTTATCCAAATCTATATCCACATCTTCACATCCTATTGCACATAAAATTCTTCCCCAGTTAGCATCAGATCCAAATACTGCTGTTTTCACTAAAGTAGATGTAATAACTGCCTTTGCTATTTTGGATGCTACTTCTTCATCTATTGCACCAGTAACTTCACACTCTATTAGCTTAGATGCTCCTTCACCATCCTTTGCCACGCATTTAGCTAACTCTTTGCAAATATAAGTAAGTGCCAATAAAAACTTTGTATAGTCTTCGTTTTTTTCCTCTATTTTTTTATTTTCCGCTTTTCCATTGGCTAAAATTATTACCATATCATTTGTGCTAGTTTGACCGTCCACACTTATTCTATTAAAACTTTTCTTAACTGCCGATGATATAGCATCTTGTAATAAGTTTTGTTCTATATCTAAATCTGTTGTAATAAATCCTAAAACTGTTGCCATATTTGGGTGAATCATACCAGAACCCTTTGCCATACCACCAATAATTACTTCTTTTCCATCACATTGAATAGATACGGTCATTTCTTTTTTTATCATGTCTGTTGTCATAATAGCTTCCCTTGCTGCCAAATGTCCTTTTTTACTCAATCCATTTACCAAATTATCCATATTCTCTTCAATAAGATTTATCTTTAAAGGTTCACCTATAACACCTGTAGATGCAACTAGTACGTCTTCTTTTTCTATATTTAGTTTTTCTGCAGTAAATTCAGTCATCTTATAAGCATTTATAATACCTTCTTTTCCATTAAAGGTATTCGCATTAGCGCTATTCACAATAATAGCTTGTGCTTTTCCATCCTTAATATGGTCTTGTGTAACATAGATAGGATTACCTTTTATTTTATTTTGAGTATAAACAGCCGCTGCATTACAAACCACATCAGAATAAACTAAAGCCAAGTCCTTCTTCTCCACATTTCTTCTTAATCCAACATGAATACCTGATGCCTTAAATCCCTTAGCCGCTGTAACTCCACCTTTAATTATTTCCATAAAATCCCCTTCCTTTATTAAAAAGCAGTTGCTATACTGCTTAATCCTTCATTTTCTTTAAAACCACACATTATGTTCATATTTTGTATTGCTTGACCTGCTGATCCTTTAATCATGTTATCTATTGTGGAACAAATTATTAGCTTTTCATTATTCTCATGAATTGAAATAGCACATTTATTTGAGAATCTAACATGCTTGATAGTAGCTACTTTTCCTAAAGATAAAACCTCTACGAATTCATCTTTTTTATAAAAATTTGTCAGCTTACTATGTATTTCTTCAATAGTAACTGAACCTTTTTTATCACAATAAATAGTTGATAAAATTCCTCTATTTACAGGAATTAAAATTGGTGTAAATATAATTTTTACTTCTTTTCCTACAGCATCACTTAAATTTTGTTCAATTTCTGGAGTATGTCTATGACTTGAAATTTTATATGGAACCATATTTTCATTTATTTCTGTATAATGAGATGATAATGATAAGGCTCTGCCCGAACCTGTAACTCCTGATTTAGAATCAGCAATAATATTTTTACTCTCTATCATATTTTCTTTTAGTAAAGGCATTAATGGTAATGATATACTTGTAACATAACAACCTGGATTTGCCACCACATCTGCTTTCTCAATTTTATCTCTATAAATTTCACACAATCCATATACAGAATTTTCATGCAATTCTTTATCTAAAAAATTTACTCCATACCACTCTTTAAGTAACTCCTCATTTTTTAACCTAAAATCAGCACCCAAGTCCACAACTTTCTTTTCTTTTTTAACTGCATCGATTACAAATTTTTCACTAACTCCATGAGGCAATGCTGTAAATAAAAAATCACAATTATCTATGACTTTGTCGTTCTCCATACATTTAATTTTATAATTTTCTCCTAAATTAAAATAAATATCGTTTATATACTCATCAACAAAAGAATTCGATCCTAAAGCACTGATTTCAATATTAGAATGATTTGACAATAACCTTATAAGCTCCCCTCCTACATATCCTGTAGCTCCTATAATACCAACTTTTATCTTATCCATTTATAATCCCCCTCATTTTTTAACTAAAAAAGCCCCTTAGTAAAAACACTAAGAGGCGGAAATCCGTGGTACCACTCTATTTGATAAGTAAATTACTTATCCACTCAAATCTTTAAGGCAGATAACCGACTATTATACTAAAATTCCCATAGTCTCCTCAAAAGCTCTCTTCACAATAAATTTCCATGCCAAGCTTCCACCTTCCTCAGCTCTCTATAACTTTCATTTATGCTACTCTCTTCTTCACTGGATTTACATATTTATGCATCTTGTATTTATTAATGAATGATATACATATTTTAAATCAATGTCAATAAATTTTAATTATTTTTCTAACTTTTTTAGCTTGTAATCTGTATTCTATCTATGATTTTAATAAATATTTTATGATATAATAAAAATAATATGATTATTATAATTAAATAAAAACTTTTAAATTATAGAAAGGACTACATATGAAAAGCTTTAAATTATCGCCAGAAATACTTACTTTTGATAAGTGTGAGGAATTTTGTTCAGAATTTAATATAAATAAAAATGACCTAATAATAACAAATGAATATATCTATAAACCATTTTTCGAAGCCTTTGTTGAAGATGCCACTATAATATACAGAAGGGATTTTGGTAGTGGTGAACCTACAGATATAATGGTAGAAAAAATTTATGATCAAGTTAAAGATATTGATTATAAAAGAGTTATCGGAATTGGGGGAGGAAGTATTTTAGATGTGGCAAAAATTTTTGCTTTAGAAAAACTTACTCCAGTATATAATCTATTTGAAAAGAAATTTGAACCTGTTAAAAATAAAGAATTAATACTCATTCCTACAACTTGTGGTACTGGTAGTGAAGTTACTAATATCTCTGTACTTCATTTAAGTTCCATAAATAGTAAGCTGGGTCTTGCTCATGATGAAATTCTTGCAGACTATGCTGTATTAATACCTGAATTATTAAAAGTTTTACCTTTTAACGTTTTTGCTGCCAGCTCAATTGATGCTCTTATTCATGCAATTGAATCTTTTGTATCTCCAAAAGCTTCTGTTTTTACAGAAATGTATTCTATTGAAGCTATGAGAATGATTCTGAATGGTTTCAATAGTATTGTTACTAATGGAAGGGATGAATTAAATAATCTTTTAAATGATTTTCTAATTGCTAGTACTTATGCTGGTATTGCTTTTGGTAATGCAGGAACTGGTGCTGTTCATGCCATGAGTTATCCTTTAGGTTCTGTTTATCATGTTCCTCATGGAGAAGCCAACTATGTTTGCTTCACAGAAATATTTAAAACTTATGAAAAAATAAATCCAAATGGAAAAATTAAAAGACTTAATAATATTTTAGCAGAAATTCTTAACTGCCCCGAAGAAGGTGTATTTGAGGAATTAGAAAAATTACTTTATGAAATACTTCCGAAAAAATCTTTAAAAGGCTATGGTGCCACTGAAGAAGATTTATTACTTTTCACTGATAATGTACTTACTAAACAAGGCAGATTAATGGGAAATGCTTATGTTCAATTAGATAAAGATACTATTTATAACATATACAAAACTTTATATTAAAAGTGAAAATTTAACTCTCATATAAAAAGCTCAATTTACTTAAACATTTAAAATCTAAGTAAATTGAGCTTTTGTTTATAATATATATTGAATCTATAGTTTTAAATATATTGACCAATCAGTTCCAATAAGCTTCTAATCCTACACCTTTACAATTTTCATCTATTAATTCTAGTTTAATTTCACCATTTTCGAATTTGCTTAAATCAATTTTCATAGATCCATTAGTATCACTTATATCAATTACTTCTTTCATATCATTTTGAGTTAATTTAAGATATAGTTGACCTTCTTCACAACTAGCATCAATATTTATCGCTAATGGATGACTCTCTTTTTTATCTATAGTTCTAGAAAACTTAGATGTCGATTTATAGTAAGATATATTCCACTTGCTTTTCGTATTTACTTCCACAAGGAATATAGAGTATCCACTCTTTAGTTCAATAGCATCATTATTTATCATAAGTCCTAAGAAACATCCTATTGATAGCATAAAACTTACAGCAAAACATATAATTAAATAATTAGTTGGTCTTTTTTCTATCATTTTTCTTTGAATAACTAAATTACCACATTTATTACAATACTTGGAGTCACTTGGAATGCTATTTGAACAATTGGAGCATTTTATAAAACTTTGTTTTCTTCCTACTAAAAAATAAATTAAAAGACCTACTCCACTAGGTGCAAGTATAACTATTAATGTCCATAGTTTTGCATTTAGACCTCTATTCTTTGCATCTTTATAAGTCCATATCCATAAAAATATCCATGCAATTATAATTAAAGTAAAACATATTAAAATCCATATAAAATCATTCATATATTAACTCTAGCTCCTTTTCTCAGTTCAAAATATCTAGTTACTATAATCGTCATAATAATATTGAAAATAGCTGTAACTATGCAAAGTAAAATCATTAAATTTTGCACAATTCCAGGATTCAAAAATACTTTTAAAAGTACATATGACATAGCACTTATACAAGTTGATATGGTCATAGGCAACCACCATATGGATATGCCTTTATTTTCTTCAATTTGATTTTCCATTTTAATTCTCAACTCAACATTAAGTCCTATAGATGGAGCTTCCTTTGATGAAAGAGATTGCTTAAATATCTTAGCAAATTATTTTCCACTGATTAAAACAACAACCTTATTCAGTTAAATAACTAAAAATTAAAAATAGACTATAACCAAAGTTATAGCCTATTAAAAATTAATTCTATTGTTTTAAACTTAAAAACTTGTATGATTCAACTTATTAATTACAGCAAAATTATTCTCTACTTCTATTTCTGTTATAGATCCATTATCTATTCTAAAATTCCAATGGTGTTTATAATCATCACATAATAAGTAAGAAATAATATTCCTAATTGTGCCTCCATGAGAGCAAATTAGTACAGTAGAATTGTCATTTTCGCTTATAATTTTCTTTACTTCACTTCTTACTCTTGTGAAAGTATCTACCAAACTTTCACCATTAGGATACTTATATTCAAATCCTTTATTTATCATTTTTTCAACTTCTTCTGGCCATTTTTCCTTTATTGCGTTAAAAGGTAGTCCTTCAAAGTCACCAAAATTTATTTCATTCAATTGATTAGTTTCTTCAATTTGAATATTTTTAATTTCAGCCAATTCTTTGACTGTTTCCTTAGTTCTTGAAAAAGGTGTTGTATATATTTTATCTATATTTTCGTCTTTTAAATATTGTGCAATTTTAATTGCTTGCAATTTGCCTTTGCCGCTTAATTTACTATCTGTAAGTCCAGACAATGCTCCCCCTTCATTACAAATAGTTGTGCCATGTCTCACTAAAATTAACTTTATCATTCTATCTCCTTAAATTAAGATAACTATGTAAGAAAATAATAAAAATATTAGCTCTCCTAGTTCAATAGTACACCCTAAAATATCTCCTGTTACACCATCAATTTTCTTATAAATATGATTTTTAAATAAATAATCAAATAACATAACTGATACTATTGAAAGTAGTAATTTTATTATATTTAAATTTGTAGATAAAAATATAAACTTGCTAATAACCATAAGAATTACAACAGTATATACTATAGCTGTTATAAACATACTTAAGGTTGCTTTACCAATAAATATATTACCCATACCTACTTTTCTTGGTGTAACAGTTTTATAAAGCATAACTATAACACCTAGACGAGATATCATCGGCATGAATATTACTAAACACATAAGATTGTTATTTATTGCAGAATTTAATAATCCTATTTTTATTAATACTAAAAATAGAATAGCTAAAAGAGAATTTGTTCCTAATCTAGAATCTTTCATTATCTCTAGCATTCTCTCTTTATCTCTATTACTATATATGGCATCAAATGTATCTCCTAAGCCATCAATATGTAAGCCCCCTGTTAATATAACTTCTCCTGCTACAATCAGTATGGATGTTATAAATGAGTCAAATATTTGTATAGATAAGCTGCCTATTAAAAATGAAATTAGTCCTATTACAAATCCAACTAACGGGAAATATACTATGGACTTGTGGAATTCTTCATCAAATCCTACATCAGCTTTAATAGGTATTCTAGTCATAAATTGTAATAATCCTATAAATCTTTTCATAATTATCACTTCACTTTCATAGGGATTCCACTTACGACAAAGTAAACTTCATCACTATACTTACCTATTAATTGATTTGCTCTTCCAACAAAATCACCATAAATTCTAGATAATTTATTTTCCGGCACAATTCCCATTCCTACTTCATTAGATACTATTACAAAATATAAATTGGTTTTTTTAACAGCTTCTAATAATTTAATTATTTGGTTTCTTATGTAATCTTCTAATTCATTTAATTCTTCAGAGGTGGCTTTGTCCACCTCTATTCCATAGGTAAACATCAAATTATTAACCATAAGAGTTACACAATCCATTATTACTGTATCATGGTTTTTATCTAAATCTTCAACTATAGAATAGATATCTTTATATATTTCATAGGTTTTCCACTCTTTTGGTCTACTTTCTTGATGTTTTTTTACTCGATTTTTCATCTCATCATCAAATGCTACTGATGTGGCAATATATGCCGTTTTATTATTTTGTTTTATACAAAGAGATTCAGCAAAATTACTTTTACCTGATCTTGCCCCTCCTGTAACTAAAATGATGTTGCTCATAAATATTCTCCTTTAGATGTTTATCTTCCCATATCTATTTCATCAAATGTTGCCATATTTTTATATACATAATTTGCAGCCTCGATTATATTGAAAGATAATGCTGCTCCACTTCCTTCTCCTAACCTCATATCCATATCTAAAAATGGCTGTAATCCCATAATATCTAAAGCTTTTTTTGTTCCTGGTTCTGCAGATAAATGAGATGCTATCATATAATCTTTAGTTTTTGGATTAATATGATAAGCTAGTAATGCTGCTGCGTAAGATATAAATCCATCTAGTACAACAGGTATTCTATTAGCAGCGCATCCTATGATAACACCGGCCATAGCACCTATTTCAAATCCACCTACCTTAGATAACACATCTATTGCATCCTTTGGATTAGGTTTATTTAATTCTATGGATTTTCTTATTACTTCTGCCTTATGCTTAAGTAATTCTTTCTTTAGACCTGCTCCTATTCCAGTGATTTCTTCTGGGTCATAATTTCCAAAAACTGAAATTATAGCAGTAGATGGCGTAGTATTTGCTATTCCCATTTCTCCTATACCAATTAATGTATAATCATCCTGTATGCATTTTTCTGCCATTTCTATCCCTATCGATATACATTTTTCTGCTTCTTCTCTTGTCATGGCAGGTCCCTTTGCCATGTTATATGTTCCTTTTCTTATCTTACAATCAATTATACCTTCTATTTTTTCATCACAGTTTATTCCTACATCAACTGCTAATACATCTGCTCCTACAAATTTTGAAATTGTTCCCACACCGTTTATTTTTTTAGGGAAGTTTTGAAATTGTAATATAGTAATATTTTGAGGGTCTGGTGCTACTCCTTCTTCATAAACTCCATGATCTGCTCCGAAAGCTATTATAACTTTTTTTGATGTATCGAAATATTTTCTTCCATATATTCCTGCCAATTGTGCACAAATATTTTCCATTTTACCTAAACTTCCTGTTGGCTTTATAAGTCTATCTAATCTTGCTTGTGCTTGTTCTGAATATTTCTTTTCTAATGGATAAATATTTCTTGATATACTTTCTATTAAATTCACTACTACTTTCCCCCTTAGGCTTTTGTTTTTATAATTTATTTAAAATGTCCTTTATTTATTATGTTTGATACAATAATTATATTGTTATATGTAAAAACTATCTAGTACTTTGTGCATTTTTTAAACATTTTTTGGATTTATAGGTACTTTTATCTTAAAGAATAGTATCTATTTATAATCAAAAAATATAAATAGATAAATATATTTAAGGAGATGATTGAATGGATAATTTCAATGATTTAAAAAACCTATATGAAGATGGTTATAGATGTATTTATCAAGATGGAACTGAAGGTAATAGAAATATATACCTTAAAAATTTCTACGACGAAAAATCTACAGTTGTAAACCTTCAAGATGAAAATGAATATTCTCAGTTCCAGGATTATGTTAGTGGCTTAAGAATGTCATAATAAAAGGGAGCAAAAGCTCCCTCTTATTATGTCAAAATAAAAATGATAAAATAATATATCTTTTTGTAACTCAATATATAGTTTTTACTTGCATCTTTTCAAAAAAACTTATTAGAGAGTTACTCTACTCTCTATTTTGTTGTCACTATTTGTTTAATAAGATCTAAAAGCTCTTTTCTGTCAACTTCTAAATTCCTTTTTTTCTCCTTATATTCCTGAAAGTTAACAACTTTTGCTATAGTTTTTTTCATAAACTCACTTCCCAACTAAGATTATTAACTAATATAAGTAATTCTATGCTATTTCTATTTTTCCTCTTAGTAATTTATTATTTTTCACAAAAAATATTAAATTTTTAATTTATAATATCATAATTTGTAGAAATATTTACTATATTATTATTTTATATATATTTTTATTCATTTTTAATAAATATTATAACAACCATTATTTGTATAATTACTTATATATTTATTATTGACAGTATTTATATTTTAAGTCATATAATTAAATTTTTGTCCGTTATAATTTAGTTATATATTTATTACTCAATTTCCTTCTTAATATATTCTAATGCCGATTTTAATTGTTGATTTTCATCTTTTTCTTGAATTTTAGGTGTAATACCCTTTCCATTTATATAATCTCCATTTGGTGTAAAATATTGAGCTGTTGTTAACTTATACCCTGTACCATCTTTTAATCCTTTTACACTCTGTACTAAACCTTTACCAAAAGATGTTTCTCCTATTGCTATAGCTTTTTCATTATCAACTAATGCTGCTGTTAATATTTCTGAAGCAGATGCACTTCCTCCATTTATTAAAACTGCTATAGGCATATCAATTTCTTTGTCATCTGATTTATAATACTCTTTATTTCCTGTATTGTCTTTTGTATAAACTATAGTCCCTTTTCCAATTAAATCATCTGCTATATCAACGCAAACGTCTAATAACCCCCCTGGATTATCTCTTAAGTCTATTACAAGTCCTTTTACTTCCTTAGATTGTAGTTCACTTAAATTTTCTTTGAATTCTTTATATGTATTCTCATCAAAAGATGTTATTCTTAAGTACCCTATGTTACCATCCATAACCTCGTTAGATACACTTTTTGTTACTATAGTTTCCCTCGTAATATCAAAACTTAATTCTTCTTCACTTCTTTGTACAGTTAAATTAACTTTTGTATTTTCTTTTCCCTTGATATTTTTAATTACCTCATCAATTTTTTTAGAGTCAACAGATTCACCATCAACCTTTAATACTATATCTCCTGATTTAATTCCAGCTTTAGATGCTGGTGAACCTTCTATTGGAGAAATTATAGTTAACTTATTGTCTTCTGGATTAACACCGATGTAAACTCCTATACCAACAAAAGAACCACTAGTTTGTTCTTTTAAACTTTGAAACTCATCAGATGTATAGTATTGTGAATATGGATCATTTAGACCTTCAAATAATCCTTTTAATGCGCCATCAACTAAATTATCTTCTGATACTTCTTGATAATAATCCCCTTGGATCATTTCTTCTAGTCCTAATAGCTTGTTATACTTTGCATATGATTCATATAAGTCTTTAGATATTATTACTTTGTTCCCTAATGTTATTTGAAACATTGTTGTACCAATTACAGTTACTATTACAAGAATAATAGAATATATAAGAGCCCTTTTTTTAGATATCATTTGTTCATCTCTCCTTTAATCAATCTACTATATATTATATGACTAGCTTGTCTTTTTATTACTATTTAGCAATTATATTGCTTTAAATCTATAATTTTACTAAAATTTATATTAAGAAAGTAAAATTAAGGTAATTATATAATACCACAATTAAGAGGTGTAGATTATATGAAAAAAGACTTTAGAAAAAAGGTTATTAATCTTAGGAAAGAAAAAGGTACAGATTTTATTAAACAAAACTCAGATATAATCACAGAAAAGCTACTTCAATTAGACTGTATAAAAAATGCAAAAACTATTATGCTTTATTTGGATTTTAATAATGAAGTTGCTACAGATAACTTAATTACTAAACTTCTCAACTTAGAAAAAATTGTTGCATCCCCTATAACTTTGAAGGAAGAAAGAAAGTTAATTCCTTCTCAAATTACAGATTTAGAAAATGGAATCCAGTATGGTGCCTACAATATTAGAGAACCAAAACCTGATTGTTCTCCTGAAATAGCTATCAAAGATTTAGATGTAGTTATCGTACCTGCTGTAGCATATGATAAAAATTGCTATAGACTTGGATATGGTGGCGGTTTTTATGACAGATTTCTTGAAAATCTAAGAGAAGATGCTGTCACTATTGGAATAGCTTTCGATTTACAAATTTTTGATGAGGTTCCCAAGGAGGACCACGATGCTCAGTTAGATTATATAGTAACTGAATCCAAAATAATAACATCAAAACAATAGAAAAAAAGAGCTCTTGATTAGTTCAAGAGCTCTTTTTTTATTTTTCTTCTTTAGTTGCATTAAGTTGTATTTTATCTGGCAAAGATTTAAGATTTGTTTCAGCAACCACAAAAGGATATGATTTATCCTTGTCTTTATATGTAATATTTACTGCCATAACAGTTTTTTCTTCAACTGTGTCCATGGTAATCTTGTCTATTTCTATACCTTGTTCCTTTTCCCCTCTTGTTACTATAACGTATATTTTATCTTCTAGTTTAACTGCTAAGGCTCTTTCCTCACCTTCGTACTTATCCATAATATCCAATATTTTGTCCGGAATAGATTCTCTTTGTACCATTGTAAAATCAACTGGTTTTGAGGTGTCTAAAAATAGTTTTGGTATAAATACAAATCCCAAAACTATAAATAATATTAATATTACACCGTATATTACTCCTTTGATATTAAACTTAATTTCCACATTATCCCCCCTATCTCTTATAAATATATGAGGGATTAATCTTTGATAGAATAAGAAATTAACTTTACTCATGTCACTAAAATTAAAAATATATTAATAAAAAAACGTATTTAATAAAATATTAAATACGTTTTTATCTATATTACTATTTTAATGCTTCTTTAACTTTTTCTACTATGTTCTTAGCAGTTAAACCGTATTTTTCTAATAATTCATTTGGTGTTCCTGATTCACCAAAACAATCACTCATTCCTACTTTTTTAACTACTACAGGATGATTTTCAGATACAACTTCACTTACAGCTGATCCTAAACCACCTATTATACTATGTTCTTCTGCTGTAACTATAGCCTTAGTTTCTTTAGCAGCATTTATTATAAGCTCTGTATCTATTGGTTTGATTGTAGACATATTAATAACTCTAGCATCTATATTTTCTTCTTTTAACATATCCGCTGCTATTATTGCTTCGTTAACCATTATACCACAAGCTATTATTGTAACATCTTTACCTTCTCTAAGTACAACACCTTTTCCAACTTCAAAGTTATAATCTTCTCCAAATATTGTTGGAACTGCACTTCTTCCAAGTCTAACATACATTGGTCCATCAAACTCAGCTGCTGCAAATATCATTTTTTCTGCTTCAACTCCATCTGCTGGAACTAGTACTGTCATATTTGGAATAGATCTCATTAAAGATATATCTTCAACACTTTGATGAGAACCACCATCTTCTCCAACTGTTATACCTGCATGAGTAGCACATATTTTTACATTTAATTTAGGATAACACACTGAGTTTCTTATTACTTCAAATGCTCTTCCTGTAGCAAACATAGCAAATGTACTTGCAAAAGGTATTTTACCTGCTGCAGCGAAACCACAAGCAGCACCTACTAGATTTTGTTCTGCTATACCCATGTTAAAGAATCTATTTGGATATGCTTTTAAAAAGTCATTTGTTTTAGTTGATTTAGATAAATCTGCATCTAAAACTACTACTTTATCATTCACTTTACCTAACTTAACTAAAGCTTTTCCGTAAGCCTCTCTAGTTGCTATCTTATTATTCATGGAAAGCACCTCCTAATTCTGATAATGCTTGTTGAAGCTGTTCTTCATTTGGTGCACTTCCATGCCATGAAGCTTGGTTTTCCATGAAAGACACGCCTTTTCCTTTTACTGTTTTAGCTATTATCATTGTTGGTTTATCTACTGTATCTTTTGCCATATCTAATGCTGCAAATATTTGGTCAAAGTCATGACCATCAATAGTTATTACATTCCATCCAAAAGTCTTAAACTTATCTTCTATAGGATTAATATTCATTACTGATTCAACTTCTCCATCAATTTGAAGTCCATTGTAATCAAGAAATGCTATCATATTATCAAGTTTATAGTGAGCCGCACTCATAGCCGCTTCCCATATTATTCCTTCTTGAACTTCTCCATCTCCTAATAATGCATATACATTCCATGGAGCATTGTCTAATTTAGCTGCCATAGCCATTCCACATGCAACTGAAAAACCTTGTCCTAATGAACCTGTTGACATTTCTACACCAGGTACTTTTTTCATATCAGGATGTCCTTGAAGCATACTTCCTAATTTTCTTAAATGATTTAGCTCTTCTTTCTCAAAATATCCTCTTTCAGCTAATGTTGCATATAAAGCTGGTGCTGCATGACCCTTTGACAAAACGAATCTATCTCTATCTTCCATTTTTGGATTTGTTGGGTCAATGTTCATTTGGTCAAAGTAAAGAGCTGCTAAAATCTCCACCGCTGATAATGAACCACCTGGATGTCCTGATTTTGATTTACATATCATTGAGACGATGTCTTTTCTTATTACATTAGTAATTTCATTTAATCCTTTATGGTCTCTCATGTAATTTACCTCCCTAGTTATATACTGAGGCTACCTGTTATTTAGCCATATTGTATTTAAATCTCATTATATTATAACACCTTTATAGTATTTTTTTGTATTTTTTGTATATAAAACAAAAAAAATTATTGATATGCTACTATATCAATAATTTTTTATATGCTAAATAAATCTAAACTTATTTGCAGCCCATTATTTATTTTTAGCATAGTCTTATTATCTAGATAACCTATTTTTTCCCTTAGACGCTTTTTATCAATAGTTCTAATTTGTTCTAAGAGAATTACAGAATCTTTATTAAGTCCATATTCACTGGAACTTATTTCTATATGAGTCGGCAATTTTGCTTTATTAATCTGGGATGTTATAGCCGCAATTATTACCGTCGGGCTATATTTATTTCCTATATTATTTTGGATTATTAAAACAGGTCTAACGCCTCCCTGTTCCGAGCCAATAACTGGACTCAAGTCTGCATAAAATAAATCTCCTCGCTTAATATCTAAGCTAAGATTACTCAACTTTTGCTATATCCCCTTTAGAATCATCATCCAAAGATATCTCATCCGTCATACCAAGTTCTGCTAATGATAAGTTGATTTTAGCCATTTCTTTATAACCCTTTATCATACTTTCTTTTAAACTAATCTTCTTTTTTTGGGTTATATAAAACTGAAAAGCAGCCTTTGCAAAATCTTCCCTATTACTATTTTCCATCTGAACTATTTGATCAACCTCAGATAAAATATAGTCAGGTAAAGTAAACATAATTTTTTCTTTATTTTTATTGCTCACAAAATCGCCTCCCAGAGAACAATATCTCTTATATTTTATCAGATTCCTAACTAATTGTAAAATTGCATTTGTTTCCATATAAGTACGTTCGTTTTTTGTGTATTTTATAAATAAATAGAATTATAATTATACTTCAATTATTTTATACACCTCATATTAATTATTATAACCTACACAACCTTTTTTATGTCTTTAATCATAGTTTTTGGAGCAAAAATTTTGATATACAACTTATTCATTAATAATTATCTTTTTATGACCTTTAGGATATTCTTTTTATTTTAGTATAACAAATTATTATGTCATCTAGATTCCTCTTAAGTTGCTTATACTATTTTATTTATTTTTCATATTTAAAATCTTCATATGTTACTATAAATATTGGATTTCCTTCATTATCTAATACTTCCATTTTATTTGGATTTCTAGTCTTATTATTTACATATAAAATTTGTTTATTAAAATATTTATTATCACCAGGTATTTCTAATTCTATTTTCAATTCCGTTTGTGTTGCTTCTAAAACTACTGATTCATTTTGCATATAATTTTTAATAAAATCTCCAACAAATAAGTAATGACTATCTTTGTTTATGTTTTTAAGCTCTACATTATCGTTAATATCAGGATTATAAACAAAAACTTTATCACCCTTATATTCAATAGTTTTACCTTGTAGATTCTTTGGAGACTTAATTTCTAATTTATAATAATCTGGTTTTCTATATGTGTGTTTAAAAATATAGGTGGTATTTTCCTTATTTCCTATAGCTTCTACTTTTGCAGTACAAGTATATGATGTAATTTTTGAAATTTGCTTATTAAAATCTTCATAAATTTCTTCCTTTGTATATTCTTTTCTTTCACATCCAACATTGCATAATACAATTATTGAAAGAGTTGTCATTAGTAACACACGCCATTTATTTTTCACAAAGTACCTCCTAATTTATCTTTATTCATTCGTTGATTTAAATATTTCTAATTTTTACTTTGTTATAGTTATAGCATTTGCAACAGCATAGTTTTCACTATGAGATATGCTTACCTTTATTTCTAAAACATTATATTGTATGCATATTTTCTCAAAATTATTATAAGTTTTAACCACCGGTTTGCCTAAATTATTTCTAAGTATCTCTATATCTTTAAAATTATAACCCCTTATACCTAATCCTAAAGATTTGCTAATAGCTTCTTTAGCTGCAAAATTACCTGCAATAGTTTGAGCATTATTTCCTTTTTGTTCAAACATCCCTATTTCTCTTTCAGTAAATATTTTTTTTAAAAAATCACCCCTTTTATTTAATGCACTTTTTATTCTCTCTACTTCTATAATATCTGTCCCTATATCTAAAATATTCATATTTTCCTCCCATAAATTATCTATAATATTATTATGAACAATTATATTATAGATAATAATATTTTTATTTCTTATTATTAAATATTAAATTAAGCAAAATAAAAAGACTAGTATTAATACTAGTCTTTTTATTTTATATTCTAGTCTAAAATCCACCGACTTCATCATTCCACTTTGCAGACTCAGTTAATATAGTTGTTTTTTCTTTACTAACTGTCATGAATCCACCAGAAATTTGACCAGACTTAAATTTTCCATCTTTTTTTATTCTTAATTCTCCATCAACTAAACCAGCAACAAAAGGTATATGATCTTTTAATACAGCTCTATCCCCTTGTGTTGTTCTAGTTATGACCATTTCTACCTCACCTTGGTAGAACATTTCTTCTGGAGTTACTATTTCAAGTTGAAATATGTTTGCCATGACCTATCTACTCTCCTTTGCCTTAGCAACAACTTCATCTATTGTTCCTGCAAGTAGGAATGCTGATTCAGGTAAGTCATCATGTTTTCCTTCTAATATTTCTTTAAATCCTCTTATAGTTTCTTTTACTGGTACATATTTTCCTTCTAATCCAGTAAATGCTTCTGCAACTGAGAACGGCTGAGAAAGGAATCTTTGTATTCTTCTCGCACGAGCAACTATAATCTTATCTTCATCAGATAATTCATCCATACCAAGTATAGCAATTATATCTTGTAATTCTTTATATCTTTGAAGTATTGATTGTACTCCCCTTGCTACTTCATAATGTTCATTTCCAACTATCTTTGGATCTAGTACTCTTGAACTAGACTCAAGTGGATCAACCGCTGGATATATACCTAGAGATGCTATTTGTCTAGATAAAACTGTTTTCGCATCCAAGTGAGCAAATGTTGTCGCTGGCGCTGGGTCAGTTAAGTCATCCGCAGGTACATAAACTGCTTGAACAGATGTTATAGAACCTTTCTTAGTTGATGTTATTCTCTCTTGTAAGTTACCCATTTCTGTAGCAAGTGTTGGTTGGTACCCAACTGCTGAAGGCATACGTCCAAGAAGCGCAGAAACTTCTGAACCTGCTTGTGTGAAACGGAATATATTATCTACGAATAAAAGAACGTCTTGATTTTGTTCATCTCTGAAGTACTCAGCCATAGTAAGTCCAGATAAGGCAACCCTCATTCTAGCTCCTGGTGGCTCGTTCATTTGTCCGAATACTAGAGCTGTTTTATTTATAACTCCAGAATCCTTCATTTCATGGTAAAGGTCATTACCTTCTCTTGTTCTCTCTCCAACACCAGCGAATACTGATATACCACCGTGTTGTTTAGCTATATTGTTTATAAGTTCTTGTATAAGAACTGTTTTTCCAACACCGGCTCCTCCGAATAGACCTATTTTACCACCTTTTAAGTATGGTACTAGTAAGTCAACTACTTTTATACCTGTTTCAAGTATTTCAGCAGTACCTGCTATTTCATTATATTCAGGCGCTTGCCTATGTATTGGTAATTCAGGTGCGTCCTTTGGAGCTGGACCATCATCAACTGGCTCTCCAAGAACGTTGAATATTCTTCCTAATGTTGCATCTCCAACAGGAACACTTATTGGCTTTCCTGTATCTACTGCTTCCATTCCTCTAACTAGTCCGTCTGTAGCACTCATTGCTATACATCTAACTGTATCATCACCTATATGTTGTGCAACTTCAGCAACTATTTCTTGATCTCCTAACTTTATAACTAATGCGTTTAATAAGTTAGGTAGGCTATTTTCATTATCAAACTTAACATCTAGTACAACACCTACGATTGATACTATTTTCCCTACGTTGGCCATTTCCTAACCTCCTTATTTTAGAGCTTCTACTCCACCTACTATCTCTGTTATTTCTTGAGTTACAGCTGACTGTCTAGCTCTGTTGTAACTTAATTCTAAATTAGATAGCATTGCGTCTGCATTATCTGTTGCTGAACTCATTGCAGTTCTTCTCGCAGCTTGTTCAGATGCGAAAGATTCTATAACTCCATCATATATAATTCCAGATACATATTTAGGTATTATATGACCTAAAACAACTTCTGCTGATGGTAGATATTGAACTCTAGCTCTTTTTGCAGCTTGCTCTCCTGTTTCCTTATTTTCTTCCTCTTCAAATGCTAGAGGTAGCACTTTTAATAATTTTGCATTTTGAGTCAAAGGAGATACAAATTCTGTATATGCTATATATACTTCATCTATTTCACCCTTTTTATATAAATTCATCGCTTCATTTGCAAATTCAAGTGTTTGTTCATAACCACATTTCTCAACACTTTCTGCTGATTTTAAAATATCATAGCCTCTTTTTGTAAAATATTCTGTTGCTTTTTTACCTATAGGCATGATTTTTTCATTTTTATTACCCATGTGGTTAAGAGTTAATTTTATTATATTTGAGTTATATCCTCCTGCTAGTCCTCTGTCACCAGCAATAACGATATAACATTTATTTTTAACTTCTCTTTGTTTTAAAAATATATTTCTAACACCACGTGTGTTTGTAGCTATATCTTTAACTGTATCATACATTGTTCCAAAATACGGTCTAGCATTTAAAGCTCTGTCTTTTGCTTTTCTCATTTTAGAAGAAGCAACAAGTTCCATTGCTTTAGTAACCTGCTTCGTACTGTTAACACTGTTAATACGAGTCTTAATCTCTTTAATTCCAGCTCCTGCCAATTAATTTACCTCCTTTGTTAAAAAGGATTACGCTTCAACAACAAACTTTTTCTTAAATTCTAATATTGCGTTTGTTAAATCAGAAGAGAAATCTTCTGCTGCTAATATCTTTTTAGATACTTCTGGATAATTTTCATCTACAAATCTGAATAATTCCTTTTCAAATCTTTGTACATTACTTACAGGTATATCTTCTAAGAAGTTATTTATAACAGCAAATATTATCATAACTTGGTTTTGAACTTCTATAGGGTCAGTTTCATTTTGTTTTAAAACAGCAACTATTCTTTCCCCTTGAGCAAGTCTTTTCTTAGTATCTTCGTCTAAGTCTGATCCAAATTGAGAGAATGATGCAAGTTCTCTATATTGTGAGTAAGCAAGTTTTAATGTACCTGCAACTTTTTTCATGGATTTAATTTGCGCATCACCACCAACCCTTGATACTGATATACCAGGGTCAACTGCTGGTCTTACTCCTGAATAGAATAATTCTGGTTGTAAGTATATTTGTCCATCAGTTATTGATATAACATTTGTTGGTATATATGCAGAAACGTCTCCTGCTTGAGTTTCTATGATTGGAAGTGCAGTCATAGATCCTCCACCTAATTCATCTGATAATTTAGCTGCTCTTTCAAGTAATCTTGAGTGTAAGTAGAATACATCCCCTGGATAAGCTTCACGTCCTGGTGGTCTTCTAAGTAGTAATGACATCTCTCTGTAAGCAACAGCTTGTTTACTTAAATCATCATATACTATTAAAACATGTTTTCCATTGAACATGAACTCTTCACCCATTGCAGCTCCTGCATATGGAGCAAGGTATTGAAGTGGTGCAGATTCAGAAGCTGTAGCTGATACAACTATTGTGTAATCCATTGCTCCACCTTTTTCTAATGTATTAACTAATTGAGCAACTGTAGAACGTTTTTGTCCTATTGCAACATATATACATATAACGTCTTTACCTTTTTGGTTTAATATAGTATCTATAACTATAGAAGTTTTACCTGTTTGTCTATCACCTATGATAAGCTCCCTTTGACCTCTACCTATTGGTATCATTGAGTCTATAGCTTTTATACCAGTTTGTAATGGTTCACATACTGATTTTCTAGCCATTATTCCAGGTGCTTTACTTTCAACTGGTCTTGTTTTTTTAGTGCTTATAGGTCCTTTACCATCAATAGGTAAACCAAGTGGACTTACAACCCTACCTATTAAAGCTTCACCAACAGGAACTTCAACTACTCTTCCTGTTCTTTTTACTATGTCACCTTCTTTGATTCCTGTGTCATCTCCGAATATAACAGCCCCAACAACATCTTCTTCTAAGTTAAGGGCCATACCATATATTTCTCCAGGGAATTCAAGAAGCTCACTTGACATTACATTTTCTAAACCGTATACTGTGGCGATACCATCACCTACTTTAAGGACGCTACCAGTATCAGTCATTTCTATTTTATTATCATAATTCTTAATTTGTTGTTTAATTATAGAACTTATTTCTTCTGGTCTTAAGTTCATGGGTTCACCGCCCTCCTAAGAAATTACTTGAGAAAGTTGGTCTTTTATATTATCTAAACGAGTTTTTACAGATCCGTCAATTTGTGTATTTCCTAATCTTACTAAAACCCCACCTAATATACTCTCATCAACTTTGTTCTCTAAAGTAACATTTTTATTATATTTTTTTGAAAGTTTTTCTTCTAATTCCTTAACTTTTTTAGAAGTTAAAGGAATAGCACTAATTACAGTACCCTCGATTATATTATCTCTATCATTTAATAATTGTTTAAATGTTAATTCTATTGATTTTAAAGAAGATATTCTTCCCTTTTCAACTAGTATTTTTAAGAAATTTTTTAAGTTATTATTAATTTTATTATTAAATAACGTCTCGATTAATTGAATCTTCTCAACTTTAGGAACTAAAGGAGATTTTAGAACATTATTTAAGTCTTTATTACTTTTTACTAGATCTACTACACTGTGTAACTCATTATAAATTACATTAGTTATATTTTCTTCTTCACTTAGTTGGAATAGAGCTTCTGCATATCTGTTAGCTATTATATCTATCATTTAGCTTCGCCCACCTCTTCGATAAATTTGTTTATCATTTCCTCGTGTTTAGCTTGATCAATATCTTCTTCTATTACTTTAGAAGCGGCAAGTATAGCTATACTAGAGATATCATTTTTAAGTTCATTCATAACTTTTTCTCTCTCTTGAACTATGTCTTTATTAGCTCTATCTTTTAAGCTAATTGCTTCTTCTTTAGCAGTAGATATTATTTCTTCTGACTTTTGCTCAGCTCTAATAGTAGCTTGTTTTATGATTTCTTGACCTTCGCTTTTAGCAACTGAAAGCTTTTTCTCATACTCAGATTTTAAAGCCAATCCTTCATTTTTAGCTTTTTCTCCTGTAGCTATGTCTTCTTTTATTGCATTTTCTCTAGAATCTATTATATTCAAAACTGGTTTGAATAATATTTTCTTAAGTACCCAGAATAAAATAATAGTATTTACTATCTGGAATACTAGTTCGTAAGTTAACGTTACTACTGGTTTTAAACCCATCTATTAATCCTCCTTTCCATCAACCATAATTTATAGTTAGAAGATTATTTATAATATCTCCTAACTATAAATATCAATAAAAATTATGCCCAATTCTATACCCATGGATTTGCAAATATTAGGATTATAGATATAACAAGACCATATATACCTGTAGATTCTGCAACTGCAGCCCCTAATAACATTGTAGATATGATATCACCTTTAGCTTCTGGTTGATTACCAACAGCTTCTGCACCTTTACCTGCAGCAAAACCTTGTCCTATCCCTGAACCTATACCTGATATAACAGCTATTCCTGCTCCTATTGCAGAACCTGCGATTGCGATTGCTTGTGCCATTTCCATAATTTTAATCCTCCTTAAATTTAACTTTTCTAATTATTTATAAGTTTTTATTTTAATATGCTTAATAAATTAATTGCATACACTTTACTCTGTTGCATTTGAAATAAATACCATTGTAAGCATTACGAATATAAATGCTTGTAAACATCCTGAGAATAAATCGAAATATAGATGTAATGGTACTGGTATTACTAATTGTAAGAATGGAATCGATACATTTGGTATTAATGTTGATATGTATCCTAATAATTGATATAGTAATCCCATTATTACTGTCCCTCCAAGTATATTACCAAATGGACGGAATGTAAGTGATATTGGTGTTGCAAATTCACTTACTATGTTAAGTGGTAATAATAAAGGAATTGGTTCTAATAAACCTTTCCAGTATCTTAAACCTTTTGCCTTCATACCTTCATAATAAATTAAGAATACAGTCATTAATGCCCATGCTAATGTTGTATCAACATCAGTAGTAGGAGACTTAAAACCTAACAAACCTATCAAGTTGGAACATATGAAGAAAAGAAATAAAGATCCAATATAAGGCAACATATTTGGCATTCTTTTCTCTACATCACTTCCCATATTTGATTGAACTAGATTTCTTAAAGTACTAACTACATATTCTAACATTATTTGTCTTTTAGTAGTTGGTACGGGCTTTAAATTTCTTGTTAGTAAAAATGCTGCTATTATTATTCCAGCCATGATAATCCAACTAGTTACCACTGTTTCACTTATTTTGAAACCGTTAGCAAAAGTAATTATCCATTGTGTATACTTCACTTATTTATACCCCCTTTCTCGTTATTTTTGATATAAGTAATTTCTTAATAAATATAACAATTTGAGTACTTATTAATCCTAAGACTGTTCCTATAACATTTATATTTGGGTTCTTAACTGAAACAAATACAACTGCTGCTACAATGAACATTCTTACTAAATATCTACTCGCAGTATAAGCTTGTGCTTTTCCAGGTGGTAGTTCTACTGCTTTTTCCATAGTAAGTGCTAATAATCTGAAATTCAGTACTGCTATTATGCTTCCAAAAACAACTCCCAACACTACATGAATTGGTTCTTTTGAAATAAAAAAAGATATTACTCCTACTATTGCAGCATATACACATATTCCTTTTGAAACTTCATTAACTTCTTGTTGTACCTTTATATCCAAAACTTATCACTTCCTTTTTGTGTATCCAATTACAGTTTTATATACAGACATAAAAGCCCCGCCAATTCCTATTACTAAAAAAATCAACATGAAAATAGGGCTTGTATTTAATTTAGTATCTATAAATTTGCCTATAAAAAAACATCCAAATATTGAAACCAGCATCATAATGCTTAACTGACTTAACAAAGAAAGCGCTTGTGCTATTTGTGCACCTGTACTTTTTTTCTTATTCATTTAATTTATATGCCTCTCTATATTATTATATATAGTTAAACATAAGGAATCTATTGGAAAATAATAGATTCCTTAAAATATACTACTTCGTACCGAATAATCTATCTCCAGCATCTCCTAATCCTGGAACTATGTATCCATGATCGTTTAATTTTTCATCTATAGCTGCAACATATATATCTACATCATTATGATATTTTTGTACTTCAGCTATTCCTTCTGGAGCAGCAACTAAATTAACTAATTTTATACTTTTTGCTCCATTAGCTTTTAAAACATCTATAGCTGCAACTGCTGAACCACCTGTTGCAAGCATTGGATCAACTACTATCATTTCTCTTTCGTGAATATCTTGTGGGAATTTACTGTAGTATTCTACTGGCTTTAATGTTTCAGGATCTCTATAAAGACCTAAATGACCAACTTTAGCTGCTGGTATTAAGCTTATAAATCCATCAACCATTCCTAGTCCCGCTCTTAATATAGGTACTATTCCTAGTTTTTTACCTGATATCATTTTTTGAGTAGTCTTTACTACTGGTGTTTCTATTTCAACATCTGCTAACTGTAAATCTCTAGTAACTTCATATCCCATTAACATTGTTATTTCTGTTAATAATTGTCTGAAGTCTTTTGATCCAGTTTCCCTGTTTCTCATTATTGTTAATTTGTGTTGTATTAGTGGATGATCTGTAACTATAACTTTACTCATCGTTGTTTAAACCTCCTATTTATTGTGCTTTTTTTCTATGTCAATTATCATATCAACTCTTCTTAAATGTCTATCACCTTCGAATTCTGTATTAATCCATGCATCAACTATTTCTAATGCAAGACCTCTTCCTAATACTCTTTCTCCAAGAGATAGCATATTTACGTTATTGTGTGCTTTAGACATTTTTGCAGAAAAAACATCTGAAACAACAGCACATCTTATTCCAGGAACTTTATTTGCTGCTAAAGATATACCTATACCTGTTCCACAACATACAATTCCATAATCTACTTCTTTTGAAATAACTGCATTAGCAACCTTTTCACCATATATTGGATAATCTACTGAATCTTGTGCATTATTTGTTCCAAAATCAATATACTCTATTCCTTTTGACTCTAGATAATTAATAATTTCCAATTTTAAGTTATATCCTCCATGGTCACATCCTAAACCTATTCTCATAATTAGAACTCCTTGTTAGTATGTAAAGTAATTATCTTTAAAATCTTATGATAATTATTTCAATTACATCGTATTTTTTATGTTTGATTTTTTTTTAACTATCTTTATTTAATTATACATAATTTTCTATTAATACTCCATAGGAAACAATAAAATTTTTAAATATTTTATTACTTTTCACTTAATTTTTATTCAGAATTTTCTAATTTTACCACTTTTTGTAATATTTTAGTTTTAAAAAGTAATTATTCTATTTATTATAATTATTTTCTTAACTTTTTTCAATTATTAGGCTTTAATTATTTTATATCCTGCCGATTTAAGTAATCTATTCATTATAGCACTTCCAACACCACTATTAGAAAACTCCTCCGTATATACTATATCATATTTTTCTTCATCTGCCGTAATAAGAGCATCAAATAAATTAGACGCAATTTCTTTCAGGTTTCGACCTAGCACTATAGTATCGCACTTATACTTATTTTTATTCTCTTCTAAACACATTACTGCACATCTTAGTCCTTCTTTAGTATGCTCATTAGATAGCTTATTTATCTTTTTTACAACATTTTCTATATTTCCTGATACAATATATACATCTGCATTTGGTGAATAATGCTTATATTTCATTCCTGGAGCTTTAGCTCTTATATTATCTTCTTTTTTTTCTAATGCTGGATCTACATTCACTTTTCCAATAACATCTTCTAAATCTTCTTTTGTTATACTTCCTGGTCTTAGTATAGTAGGAATATCTCCTGTTAAATCCAGTACTGTCGATTCCAAGCCAAAAGTACAATCGCCCCCTAAAATAATTCCATCTACTCTGTTATTCATTTCTTCATATACATGTTTACCTCTTGTAGGAGATGGTCTTCCTGAAATATTAGCTGACGGTGCTGCAATAGGTAATTCAACAGCTTCTAAAAGTGCCTTTGCAATTGGATTAGAAGGCATTCTAATTGCTACCGTATTTAAACCTCCACTAGTTCTCATTGGAACTATATCCTTTTTCTTTAATATAATAGTTATTGGACCTGGCCAAAATCTATTCATTATAATTTTTGCATTTTCATTTATTTCTTCTGCTAAGTCATTAACTTGTTTCTTATCATATATATGTACTATTAGCGGATTATCACTAGGTCGTCCCTTTGCTTCATAAATTTTACTTACTGCCTTTTCATCGAGAGCATTTGCTCCTAATCCATAAACTGTTTCTGTCGGAAATATTACAGTTTTACCTTCTTTTAAGATTTCTGCTTGTCTTTTTATTTCCTCTTTATCTATATGATTTTCGTCAATCTTACTTATAAATGTCATTTTATTTCTCACTCCCTTCTTAAGTAAATCTATATATAATATACAATTATTGTTCCTATTAAAAAACCAATTATACTATATAGACTTTTCGATTTTGGCATTATTTCATCCAACACTACAAATAGCATTGTTCCTGCTGCCAAAGATAGAAATACACCTATTAATGATTTAAAAATTCCTGCGAAATACACGCCTAAAAAACTGCCTATTCCCATAGGTATACCAGCAATAAATGTGAATAAAATTATTTTTTTAGCAGGTACCCTAGCACCAGCCAAACTAAGTGCTGTTGCTAAACCCTCCGGTATATTATGTAATCCAATTACTATGGCAAGGGTTATTCCTAGAGTTTCTGCTGATATAAATGATGAGCCTATTGCCAGTCCTTCTGGTAAATTATGTAGTAATATACTTATAAATATTAAGTATCCCGATTTCATATTTCCAGCAAAATCCAGTCTACTTTTTATAAACATAGTTAGTAATACTCCCATAAATGTAAATGTTATTGTATAAATTACACCGTTTAATTCCATCGCCTCTTTCATTAAATCAAAAACTACTACAGCTAACATAATACCCCCGGAAAATCCCATACAAAAATTAAGGTACTTGTCTACTTCTTTTCTAAATATAGCAGATAATATTCCTCCCATTCCTGTACCTAATACTCCAGCCAATAATCCTATCAACGTGACTTTTAGTATCATTTATCTAATTCACCCCATATTTATATTTTAATATATCATTCTATTCAATTATATTTAAGTACCTATAGAAAAAATCCCTAAAAATTTAGGGATTTTATATTGCTGTCATTTTTTTAGTTTGATCTTCTGTAATTAGAGCATCTATCATTTCATCTAGATCACCATCTAAAAATTGGTCTAATTTATAAAGAGTTAAGTTTATTCTATGATCACTTACTCTACCTTGTGGGTAATTGTAAGTTCTTATTCTTTCAGATCTATCTCCAGTACCAACCTGACTTCTTCTTTCTGCTGCTACTTCATCATGTTGCTCTGATAAAGCTTTATCATAAAGTCTAGCTTTTAAAACTTTTAAAGCTTTTTCTTTATTTTTTAACTGTGACTTTTCATCTTGGCAAGATACAACTTCACCAGTAGGAATATGAGTTATTCTTACAGCTGAGTCAGTTGTATTTACGCACTGTCCACCATTTCCTGATGCACGGAATACGTCTATTCTTAAATCATTTGGATTTATTTCTACTTCTACATCTTCTACTTCTGGTAAAACTGCAACTGTAGCAGTTGAAGTATGGATTCTTCCACCAGATTCAGTAGCTGGTATTCTTTGAACTCTATGAACTCCTGACTCATATTTAAGTCTTGAGTAAGCACCTTTACCTTTTATTAAGAAAGATACTTCTTTGTATCCTCCAACTCCAGTATCACTAGCACTTAAAAGTTCCATTTTCCATCTTCTTCTTTCAGCGTATCTAGAATACATTCTGAATAAGTTTCCTGCAAATAGAGCAGCTTCATCTCCACCTGCTCCCCCTCTTATTTCAACTATAACGTTCTTTTCATCGTTAGGGTCTTTTGGTAATAAAAGAATTTTTAATTCTGCTTCTAATGGTTCAACTTGATCCTCTAGTTCAGATATCTCCATTTTAGCTAATTCTCTTAGTTCCTCATCAGATTCTTCTTCTAATATAGCTTTAGATTCACTAAGGTCATTTAATACATTTTTATATTCTCTGTATTTATTAACGATAGGCTCTAAATCTGCATGTTCTTTCATATACTTTTGCCAAACTTTTTGGTCATTTATTATTTCCATATCACTGATTTTTTCAGTTAAATCTTTGTATTTATCTTCTAAAACCTGTAGTTTGTTTAACATACCGTTCACCTCTTTTTTCGTACAATTTCAAGCAATTCATTATATCATAAAACACTACCTATAACAACTCTGTCAATTTGTTGTAAGTCTTTTCTAGTATATATATTAGTATATCCATCCTTCTCCATTAACTTACCAACATCTTCACTTTGGTCATGGCCCACTTCATATGCCAGAATTCCGTCTTTATTAAGATAGTTTTTCGCTTGTGTAGTTATTGCTCTATAAAAATCTAAACCATCTATTCCACCCTCTAGGGCATTATATGGTTCAAAATCCTTAACCTGTTTGTCTAAAGTTTTAATAACTTCTCTTTTTATATATGGTGGATTAGATACTATTATATCAAATTTCATATTTTTATCTATATTTGTAAATAAATCTGATTTAATAAAAGTTATTTTATCATCAACATTATTACTTATAGCATTCTTTTTACCAATTTCTAAAGCTATATCTGATATATCTACTGAAGTAACTTTTGCATTATCTAAATATTTAGCTAAACTTACAGTAATAGCTCCAGAACCTGTACCTATATCAAGAATATTTATAGGACCTTTATTTTTCCCTAGTTCAATAACCTCTTCAACTAATACTTCCGTATCTGGTCTAGGTATTAGAACACCTTCTTGAACATAAAAATCTAATCCCATAAACTCACGATTTCCTACTATATAAGCAATTGGTCTATTATTTAATCTTTCATTTATAAATTTATTAAATAATTTTTCTTCATCTTCATTTAGATTTCTCTCTAAATTTAAAAGTATATATAATCTATCCACATCAAGAGCTTTTTGTAGCAAGGTTTCTACATCAAGCCTAGGCGTAGGACTTATTTCTTCAAGTTCTTTTGAATATCTTATAATTATTTCCTTAATAGTCATAAGTTTCTCCCTTATTTCTCTTAAATTACAGCTTTTAATGCCTTTATTGCTACCTCTAATTGTTCATCATTTGGTTCTTTTGTAGTAATTTTTTGTAACATCATTCCTGGATAAGCAACAATTTTGCTTAATATATTATTATATTTCCCAAGAAATTTTATTATCTCGTAAGATATGCCAGCAACTATAGGTATGCATATTATTCTCATTACTATTCTCGCAAAAATATTTGGCCATCCAAAAAACGAAAATAGTATGATTGATGTTGCCATTACTATAAATAAAAAGTTTGTTCCACATCTAGGATGTAATGTTGTAAATTTTTTTGCATTTTCCACTGTCAATTCTAACTCATTTTCATAACAATAAATTGCCTTATGTTCTGCACCATGATACATAAAGGTTCTTTTTATATCTTCATTCTTAGATATACCTAACATATATAAAATTAATATACTTATTCTAATTATGCCTTCTATTAAATTTAGTACTATATTATTTTTTATGATTCCTGAAAAGAAACCACTTATAGTTGTAGGTATTAATACAAAAAGACCAACAGAAATTACCATAGCAAGGATTAAGGATACTGCCATAATTGCATCATTAGCTTTATCTTTAAATATTTTTTTTAAGAATCTATCTATTGCATCTTCCTCTTCTTCATCATCTTCCATGAAAAATTCCGAAGAATAATTTAAACTTTTCATACCTTGTATCATAGTTTCAAATAATACAAAAGCACCTCTTAAGAAAGGTATCTTATCTATTTTTTTATCTTGTACCCAGCTTTTTATTCTCTCTTTTTTCAGTTCTATTTTCCCATTACTTTTTCTAACTGCAATGGCTCTATAGTTTTTAGATTGCATCATAACGCCTTCTATTACAGCTTGCCCACCAACATTTTGCTTTTTCATCATTATACTCCTCATAATAATTTTTCAGATACTAAAACTATTATAATATAAAAATTCCCCTTAGAGTATTATATTATACTTTTAAGGGGTTAATAATTTATTTTACTACATGACACTTTCTGCATCTAGCTTCATAGCTTTCTACAGCACCTACTTGAATAATAGGATCATCGTATCTTGCTGGTTTTCCATCTATTAATCTTTGTGATCTTGTTGCTGGTTGCCCACACACAGAACAAATTGCTTGAATTTTATCTACAAATTCAGCAACTGCTAAAAGCTTCGGTGTTGGACCAAATGGTTCTCCTTTGAAATCCATATCTAGACCTGCTGCTATGACTCTTACTCCCTTGTTAGCTAAGTCAATAGCTATATCTACTACTTTTTCATCAAAAAATTGAACCTCATCTATTCCTACAACTTGAACATCTTCATCTATTAAATCATAAATATCAGAGGCTTTTTCTATTGGAATAGCTTCTATACTGTCCCCACTATGAGATACAACATCTTTTTTACTATATCTATCATCTATATGAGGTTTAAATACAACAATATTTTGTTTTGCAATTTTAGCTCTTTTTAATCTTCTGATTAATTCTTCGCTCTTTCCACTATACATAGGTCCAACTACTACTTCAATATAACCATGGTTTACTGGTCTATACATACTTTCGAACCTCCTAAGTCTTTATCTAATGTTATTATTGATAATATTCTAAAATTATGTATTTTTTAGTAATTAGAGAAATAAAATAGGAGTTGGATAACCAACCCCTTTTTTTACAATAATTAATCCATTTTGAATCTTTTTTTGAATTTGTCGATTCTTCCACCTTTTTCTATGTTCTTTTGTTTTCCAGTATAGAAAGGATGGCATTCTGAACATATTTCAACTCTTATTTCGTCCTTAGTTGAACCAGCCATGAAAGTATTTCCACATGCACAGTGTACTTCAACTGCATTGTATTTTGGTTGTATATCTTTTTGCATTCTTAGTCACCTCTTTTTCAATTATATTCTAAATTAATTATATTAATTTTAAGTTTTCATCTTCAACTACATCATTATATCACATGTTTTTTAGTGATACAAGGATTTTTGTATTTCTTAATTATATGATTTTGTGTTTCTTGTGTTTATTTAATACTTCTTATAAATTCTTCGTTGTTCTTTGTTTTCTTTAATGCTTCTATTAAGTTATCTGTAACTTCTAGTATAGAATTGTTGCTCATTTCTTTTCTTAACTTCCATAAAGCAGCTTTTTCTTCTTCTGTAAGTAATAAATCTTCTCTTCTTGTTCCAGATTTATAAATATCCACAGCAGGGAATATTCTCTTCTCAGCAAGCTTTCTATCTAGATGTAATTCCATATTACCTGTTCCTTTGAACTCTTCGAAAATTACATCGTCCATTCTAGATCCTGTTTCTACTAATGCAGTTGCAAGTATTGTTAATGAACCACCTTGTCTAATATTTCTGGCTGCACCGAAGAATTTTTTAGGTCCATGTAGCGCTCCTGGGTCAAGACCTCCTGATAAAGTTCTTCCTGTTGGAGATATTGTTAAGTTATAAGCTCTAGCAAGTCTTGTTATACTATCAAGAAGTATTACAACATCTTTTCCATGTTCAACTAATCTTTGAGCTCTATTTAATACCATTTCTGCCACTTTTACATGATGGCTAGAAACTTGATCAAATGTAGAGTATATAACATCTCCATTTATAGATTCTCTCATGTCCGTAACTTCTTCTGGTCTTTCATCTATTAATAAAACTATTAGTTCTACATTCGGATGGTTTTTTGCAATACTATTAGCGACACTTTTAAGTAGTATCGTTTTACCTGCTTTAGGAGGTGCTACAATCAGACCCCTTTGTCCTTTTCCTATAGGCGAAATTAAATCTATTAATCTTGTTGATATTTCATTTTGACTTTTTTCTAGTGTTAATCTTTCTTCTGGATATATCGGCGTTAAATTAACAAAAGACTTTCTATTTATACATGTTTCTGGATTTTCATCATTAACTTTTTGTACAAATAATAATGCTCTAAATTTTTCGCCTGTTTTTGGATGTCTTGTTATACCTCTAACCTTATCACCTGTTTGCATATTAAATCTTCTTATTTGAGATGGAGAAACATATACGTCCTCATCTGTAGATTGATAGTTAGAACCTCTTAAAAAACCAAATCCATCAGGAAGTATCTCCAAAACTCCAACTACTTCATCATCTTTAGAAGTGTTGAACTCATTAATTATTTTAGATTCTTCAACAACTTTTGGTACATAATTACTTTTATTATTTCTCTGATTTCTATTTTCCATACTTGAAGTTTTATTATTATTGTTGAAATTACGAGAATTGTTTTGATTTTCTCTATTATGAGTTTTTACATAAGATCTATTATCTATTCTATCGCCAGTTTTACTATTTTCCGTATCACTATTTCTATTGAACTGTTTATCTTTATCCCCGTTATTAGCTATATTTTCTCTTCCCTGTTTTTGCACTCTAGCCTCTATACTTTCTTTATTAATACTCATTTCTTTATTATTTAACATATTTTTATCTTCTTCATTATTATTTTTTGAGTTATTATTTATTAGCTCAACTAACTCATTTTTCTTGTACTTAGTAACTGATTTTATATCTAATTCCTTAGCTATTTGTCTAAGTTCTGCTAAGGTCTTTTTACTCAATTCTTCCATTGTTATATTTTCCAAGTTCAAAGGAACCTCCTCACATTTTATTTAAGGCCTTAATTAAATTTTAATTTTATCGGGAATTTAGGGTGTGAAAAAGAAAAGTAATCATTTTTAAATATGAAATTTAATAAAATAATAATATCATTATTAAATATCATGGTCAACACGTAAAACTCTTAGTTCTTATCTTTTTTATTATTTTTACTATTATTTGTAAATTTATACATGAAAATAAAAATTCAATTTGCTTAAATTACATAATTATTATATATAAAGAAAGTGGACAAATTGTCCACTTTTTATTATTCCATATTATATTTCTTCATTAAATCAACAAGTATTTCATTTTTATCTAAGTTATGTATTGCATCTACAAATCTTATCGTTCCTGTTTTACCTCTCATTACAATAGATTCTGTTTTAGCTTTATTGTCACCAACATTTATTACACCTTTTAATAAGTTTCCTTCTGTAATTCCTGTTGCAGCAAAGAATAAATCTTCTCCTTTAGCTAAATCTTCTAATGTTAATTTCTTCTCTATATCTTTATCTGATAATCCCATTTCATGGCATCTATTTATTTCTTGTTCGCTCATAGGATAAATTTGGGCCTGCATATCTCCACCCATACATTTTATAGCTGCTGCTGTTATTACACCCTCTGGTCCTCCACCGATTCCCATTAGCATATCTACTCCTGTTTCTTCAAAACAAGTAGCAATACCTGCAGCTACATCTCCATCCCCAAACATTCTTATTTGACATCCTAACTTTCTAGCTGGTTCAATTATATAGTTATGTCTTTCTCTATCTTGAGTCATTATTGTCATTTGAGTTGTTTTTTTTCCTAAAGCTTTAGCTACACTTAGTATATTTTCTTCAACAGTTTTATCTAAATCAATGCATCCTTTTGCTTTTGGTCCAACAACAATTTTTTTCATATATGTATCTGGTGCACGAAGTAGTGAACCTTTTTTGCCAATAGCTATTACTGATATTGCATTTGGAAGTCCTTTAGCTATTAATGTAGTTCCATCAAGTGGATCTACTGCTATATCAACTTCCATACAATCTTCTGTTTGCAATCCAACTTTCTCCCCTATATATAACATTGGCGCTTCATCTAATTCACCTTCACCAATAACTACTTCTCCCTTAATTTTTACAGATTCAAAAGCTCTTCTCATTGCTTCTACTGCAGCTCCATCCGCTCCATCTTTGTCTCCTCTTCCCATAAATTGAGAAGATACTAAAGCAGCTGCTTCTGTTACTCTTACAAGTTCTAATGCTAAATTTCTATCCATTAATTTCCCATCTCCTTTGTTATATTCCATAGAAAATTATATATTATATACTTATTTAAGTAAATAGTGCATCATATACTATTTTATTTTTTATTATTTTTTTCAATATGATATACTATACATTTTTATTGTATAAATTATGATAAATAGCATATATCTACTTATATAAAAAAAGCTAGCCTTCTTAGACTAGCTTTTCCCTATAATGACAATGCTAACATTCTTATTAGCGTTGATATACTTGTTAATATAAAAATCACAGCTATTCCTATTGCTATAACTTTAGTCATTTTCTTCTGTGTATTTTTAGCCATATGAATCACCTCTCTAAATTCTATATCTGTTCCTTACCAGCGTCTTCAAGGCTAACCTTTTTAAGATATTTCATAAAATCATCTCTTAATTCATCTTTTTTAAGAGCAAAATCTACAGTAGCTTCTAGGAAACCTAACTTGTCTCCAACATCGTATCTTCTTCCCTCAAAATTATATGCATACATAGCCTCTTTTTTAGATAGTCTTTTTAATGCATCTGTTAGTTGAACCTCTCCACCTTTTCCTACAGGTAAGTCTTCTAATATATCGAATATTTCAGGCGTGATTATATACCTTCCTAAAATAGCAATATTTGAAGGAGCCTTATCTATTTCAGGCTTTTCAACTAGGTCCTTAACTTTGTAAACTCTATCTTCTATATGCTTAGCTTCTATTATACCATATTTATTTACATTTTCTTGTTCAACCATTTGAACACCAAGAATTGTAGTTCTGTACTCTTCATAAGCATCCATAAGTTGTCTCAAACATGGAACATCATTGTCTACTATGTCATCTCCAAGCATAACTGCAAAAGGTTCATCTCCTATGAAACTTCTTGCACAATATATAGCATCACCAAGACCTCTAGGTTCTTTTTGTCTTATATAATAGATGTTTATCATCTTAGATATATCTCTAACTGTTTCTAGTAATTCTGTCTTTCCTTTTTGTTCAAGTTCTAATTCTAATTCCACTGACTTATCAAAATGATCTTCAATAGATTTTTTATTTTTACCAGTTATTATTAATATTTCCTCTATTCCAGAAGCTACAGCTTCTTCAATTATATATTGCAAGGTTGGTTTATCAACAATAGGTAACATTTCTTTTGGCTGAGCCTTTGTTGCTGGCAAAAATCTCGTTCCAAGGCCAGCAGCAGGTATAACCGCTTTTCTTATTTTCCTTTGCATAATGTTATTCCCTCCAATAATATTAAATATCATAAGTTATATTTATACTTATTTTATCACTATATTTATAGTTTTGTCATGTTTATTATTATTTAAGCAATTATTACTCATCTAATAGTTTTTCCAACTCATTTACTAATTGTTCAAATTTATCTATTGTATTTTTAATAGGTTTTTGGCTTTTTAAATCAACATTATTAGATTTTAATAGATTTAAAGGATAGTCTGAACCACCCTTTTTAAGGAAATTCAAATAATTTTCTGGGCCATTTTCTAGTATGTCTTGAGCGCAAGTAACTGCACTACAACATCCTGTAGCATATTTATATACATAAAAACTATTATAAAAATGTGGTATTCTAGACCATCCTACCATAGACAACGGATCTACCTCAAAATCATCACCATAATATTTTTTAAGTAACATAGACCATTTATCATTTAACACCAGAGCATTTAGTTGCTTATTATTTTCTGCAGCTTCATGTATATAATTCTCAAATTCAGCATACATAGTTTGAGTATATAAAGTATTTTTTATAAAATCTAAATACATGCTAATATAGTAAGCTTTCTCTTTATTATTTCTTGCATTTTTAATTAAATCTTCATAAAGTAAGACTTCATTTGTAGTTGAAGCAACTTCATGAGTAAAAATAGATGGAGAAGAGTTATAAAAATTTTGATTTTTTGAACTTAAATATTCATAAGCACCATGACCAAGTTCATGTATTAACGTGGATACCCCTCCTATAGAACTATTATAATTAAGTAATATATATGGATGATTATCATATACAGATAAACAATATCCTCCACTAACTTTATTATCTTTTGAATATACATCTATCCATCTCTCATTAAATGCCTTATATATTATACTTCCATATGCATCACCTAAGGGCGCCAAAGCTGAATAAACCATTCCTTGAGCTTTATCGTAAGATATTATATCTTCACATTCATTTACAATAGGCACAAACATATCATAGTAATATACTTTATCTAAATTTAAAACTTTTTTTCTAAGACTAATATATTTATGTAAACTATCAGTATTATTGCTTACAGTTTTTATTAGTCCTTTATAAACTTTTTCATCTATATCATCTGAATCTAAATACATTTGTAAAGATGAGTCATAATTTCTTACTGTAGAATAAAAAATATTTTTATTTACTTGTCCTCTTAATAATCCAGCTAAAGTATTTATATTATCGTTATATGATAGAAACTCATTTTTAAATGCTTCCATTCTTCTTTCTCTGTTATAGTCTCGTATAGCATTTTCATATTCCGCCGGAGTTATATTGCTTTTCTTATCCATATTTCTAAATAAATCATAAACATTACTAGGTAAACCATTTATAGATGAAAGATTTGATAATATATTTTCGCTCTTATCATCTAAGTAGTGTTTTTTATTTCTTCTAATCTCTTTTATATACATTCCATATTTATTATTTATTTTTTTGTCTGATAAGTACTTATTGCAGTCTTTATCTGATAATTTGAGTATTTCTAATTCTAATTGTGATGTAATATTAGCATATCTAGAATAAGATCTTTTAATCTCTTCTGTCATATTTAAGCATTCATAAGAATTCTTATTTAAATCTTGTTTTAGCTTGGCATAAGCCGATAAAGAGTTTAGTTTTATATCAAGTTTTTCTTTTATTCCCATTCCTAAAGTTAAGTGAGTCTTTGATTTTGTTAATTTACCTACATAGTTTTCAAGCTCATCCATCTCTTTATTAAACTTCTTTAAATCTTTTGACCATGCATCATCATTTTTATATAAGGAATATAAATTCCAACAATATTTACTATAATCAATTTCTTTCTTTGGCTTCTCTTCATCTGTTTCATCTTGTGCAAAAACTGTAGTGCTAGTTGGGTTAATCTCTTGCTTTATTGTATAAATTCCGAGTAATAATAAAAAAACGATTAATAAATTTAATAACTTTCTGCTCATAAAAAGCCATCCTTTCATCAAGTTACTTAATAATAGGATGGCTTATTTTTTACAAATTATTCAATTTTACATACTGTGCATAACCAAGACTTATCCACAACATTATTCACATATCAACACCCTTTCTTTTTTCTATAATTTAGTGTTTTCAATGGTTTTATATTAATAAAGTTATATCACTTCATCATTTTCCTCCGATTTATCAACATATTTTACAATCTTATCAACAAAATTTATAGATATTTATACTTTTTTGTTGATATTTATATTTTAACTGCTGACAACTTTAGTTACCAACACGGTCATATCATCATCTACCTCCCCAAGCTGTAATTCTAAAGCTCTGTCTAAAATTTGATTTGCAATTTCTTTTGGATTAGTTGTTGTTAATTTTTTTAGGAAATATATTAGCCAGTTTTCACCGAAGTCATTATTTTTACCTGCATCAACAATTCCATCAGAGACCATTATTATAAAATCACCATTCTTTATTTTCACATTATGTCTATCTAAGTTTATTTCAGATAGTATTCCAACTGGTAGTGAAGATGATGAAATTAAATCCACATCCTTATTTTCTCTACTAATATATGTTGAGCAAGCTCCCATTTTAACAGTTTCCAATCTTCCTTTTTTCAAATCAACTATACCTAAATCCAAGGTTGAAAAAATTTCTTCTGACGATTTAAGTAAAAGCATATTGTTTATGGTATTTATGACTATTTCTTTGTCAATTTTAGCCTCCATCATATTTTCCAAAATATCTATAGTAACAGACGATTCATCATACGCTTTTTTACCTTTTCCCATACCATCACTTATTGCCATCATATATTTGCCATCGTAAATTTCCATAAATGTATAGTTGTCTCCACAGAATATATGACCATCTCTAGACATAGTTGCTACTTCTGTGACCACCTTAAATTTCTCAGCTTTTGTAAGAATCACTTTACAATTTTCTCCTAAACAATGACACCCGATCTTTTGAATATCTAAAGATTCTCCTACAAAGTTAGAAACAATATTTAATAATTTCTCATCACATAAGCAACCATCTCTGCAATTTTTCATTTCAATGGTTATTTTAAAATCATCATTACCTTCTTGAATATAATTAACCTTGTCCACAATAATATTATATCTTTGTAATTCATCAAATATTTCTTTCTCTTTATCCAAATTCAACATAATATCTTGATCCAAACTCTTTGATATACATTCTATTGATTTGGATATATCTCTTATTTGTTTTGATATAACTTGTCTACTTTCACTTAATTTCATACTCCAATCATAGTCTAGAGCATATAATTTATAATAATAATTAGCTACTCTCACAATTAGCTCTGGTTTCATACACTCTTTCCTAAAACTTTCTGGAATATCTCTTTTACTTATCTCACCATCCTCTATTTTTTCAATTATTTCATATATTAAGTTGTAAGTGTAATTAAATTTTGATTCCCAACAAATTCGTTGCATACTACAATATTGACATTCATCATTATGAATCATATCAATTATAGTAGAGATATCTCTTTGGTCTATTACTTTGTCTCTTTCTCTCACTTTGTCAAAAGTATTAGCCAACTCATTGTATACCCTTTGTATATTCATAAGCTTGCTATTTGTTAAGTTTTTACTTCTTGTTATATATTCATAAACAGCTTCATTGGAGTCCACCTTAGTTTTTACTAATTTCTCCATCTTATTGAAAAATGATTTTGGTATTAAAGAAACTATTAAACAACCTATGGCTATATCAATTATTTGTGATAAATTTGAAGTTATTCCTGACGTATAGGAATATATTATAATCCAACTTAATAAATATCCTAATATAGAAATATATTTGTTTAACTTATTAAATGCCCCTGATACAAGGCCTGCAAAAGAATATACTCCCATATATAGAGCTGATACTACGTTAGATATCATAAACCCTAGACCAACAATAACCCCACTTGTAGCACCTAAAGTTGAACCTCCAAGTATAGATGCTACAAGAATTAACACTGTTGCTAAAACTCCTCTAGCTGAAACACATAATAAACCTATATTGCCTATTCCTATAATACTAAAGGCAATTAGTAGGCTGAGGGAAACTACCTCCTCGGGACTTATGTACATCTTATTCTTATTATTAAGTAAGAACTTTGTCCCAAACGAAAATATGTATGCTGAAATAAATGTAACTATAAATTCCATAAAAATTATTATAAAATCGTATATGTTATTATTACTATAATATGCTGTCTGACCCAAAGACATAGGGAGCAATATGACAGCTCCTAATAAACTTATCTTTGATACAGAGTCTAGTTTTTTAATCTTATTACTAAAAGCTAAAATAATAAATAAACATATACTGTACTTAGCAATTGATGAAATATCATTAAAAGATAATAATATGCCTGCCAGAGTTGATAAAAATACTTGATATTTATATTGATCTAATTTAACAAAAAATAAGAAAAATGCTATTCCAAAGGGTGCTACCCCATCCACAATTGTAAACCGACTAAGAAAAAATCCTAACAGCATAAAAATTGCCGTCTTTGTGTTTACATATTTATTTATTTTCAATTTATTTAAATTAATGCCCCTATTCTTTACAGCAGCTCCATTTCTATCCATAAAAATCTCCTCCTTTGTTTACAATGAATTATATCAAAGAGGAGAATTGTATTTTGTCACAATTAGTTTTGGTATTCCAAAAAAATTAAGACATATTTTTTGAGTTTTGACACATTAAGCCTTCCAAATTATCGTATTCACTTATCATTATTTTTTCAATTTCTAACTTTTCCATTACAATATGTAATATTTTTACACCAGCTGTTATAATATCCGCTCTTTTTGGTTGTAGCCCTTTTAAGGTTTTTTTATCACTTAATGTCATGATTTTTAAATTTTGTAGAATTTTTTCTAAATCTTTTTTTGTAACTACACTGTTATGGACTTTTTCCATAGAATATACCTCTAATTGTTGATTCATAGCAGAAAGTGAAGTAATTGCACCTCCAATTCCTACTAATTTACTTATATTCATCGTTTTAATTGTATCTATAGTTGATGATATAGTATCTTCTATAAAACTTGTCATATCATTAAATTCTTCATCATTAATAGGATCTGTCGTAATAAATTTTTCTGTCATTCTTAAAGCTCCTACATTTTCACTTTTACAAAACTTAATACCTTCTTCATTTCCAACAATAAACTCCGTTGAACCCCCACCAATATCTATAACTAGAATATCTTCTTTTTTATCACCTTCTGTACCTTCCAAAACACCCATAAATCCTAAGTTAGATTCTTCTTCTCCACAAATTATCTTTACATCTATATCTGTTAATTTTTTTGCTTCATTAACAAACTCTTGTCCATTTTTACTATCTCTAAGAGCTGATGTACCCATACAGTAGACCTTTTCACATTCTTCTTCTTTACACTTATCCGAAAATTCTTTAAGTGCCTTTAAATTTCTTTCTAGGGCTTCTTTAGTAATATAACCTTCCTTATCAACACCTTGACCTATTCTCGTTGTATTTATAAATTTTTTCCTATTCTCTATTTTATTATTGTTGTAATCTGCTATTAATAGCCTCATTGAGTTTGTACCAATATCAATTGTTCCTATTTTCATTTTCTTCCTCCTCAGTAAAATTTGCTACACTTCATGTTGTAAACGATATATCCTCCTTATCACACAGGATAAAATCATTATTCAAACAAAATATCTTATCTTTTTAAGTAATAGTCTTACTTAAATTAATATTATTATAAACTAAAAAGAGATAACTTAGTTATCTCTTTCACTTGAATCTACATATATTATTTCATTTGATTTGATCATGCCAAGCTCATTTCTTGCTATTGATTCTAAATCATTATCTTTGCTTAGTTTTTCTAACTTACTTATTTCCTCTTTAGTATCTTCTATCTGGCTGTTAATTTGTGCTATCTGGCTTTTATATTCATTTACTTTTCTAATTTGAAATATAAATCCAGTGATGATACTAAACACTAAAAAAAATACAAATAAGCCTAAAATCATATACTGACCCATAAATCTTTTTAACATTTTTATCTTCATGCACCTACACCCTTTTTATTTTTTCTTTTTCTCTTAGTTGATAAAAGTACACTTGGTATATAACAAATGATATCAAATATAAGGTGTATTGAATAGATAATAATGTAATACAAATTATTTAAAAAACCGACTATGTAATGCACAGTCTTTTTGAATAAGCATGTTATAAAAGAAATTAATTTATTGAACACAGTAAAAATATATTTACTTATGGTGTTGTAATATAAAATAAAACCTAGAAATAAGGCTACAAAGTGATAATATCTTAGGTCAAATTTTTCTAATAAGTTTATAGTTGTAAAGATAACTATAGTTATAAGAAGCCAAAATATAGCATCAAAAAGAAAAGATATTTTCTTTACTATTTTAAAGTTTGACCTTAATGCTCTATATAGATCAAATAATAGCCCTATTACTATTCCACCATAAAGAGTTAAATAAAATATACTTATATCCTCTACAAAAAATCCCATTACTTAAATACCTTTTTCAAGAATTTTTCTTCAGGTTTTTTCTCTTTTGCATAATTCAAAGAGTTTACTGTTCCTTCTACAGTTATTATACTTTCTTCTAAATTCAGCTTATTCATATCTAAGCCTTCACCTTCTACAATTAGTCTGCCTGCAGAAGTTAAAAGCTCTACCCTCTTATCATTAAAAGAATATATATGATCTACTCCTGATATAACTAGACTAGATCTGCCTTTTAAACTTATACTATGTTCCATCATATCCCCCCAGTATATATAAATTACTCCTAATATAAATATACTGAGGTTGTGTGAATATTATTCTATTATCTCATACATTTCCTTAGCTTCAGCTTTAAGAACATGTTCTTTTATTTCTGTTATTTTAAATTTCATTATTTTTTCTCCAAAAGTAATTTCTAGTACATCACCTATGTTTACCTCTGAAGATGATTTTGCTTGTTTCCCGTTTATAGTAACTATCCCTTTATCGCAAGCTTCCTTTGCTACTGTTCTTCTTTTTATTATTCTTGATACTTTCAAAAATTTATCTAGTCTCATAAGGCCTCCTTAATATACAGAAAAAGTGTGGGAATCCCACACTTTTATCTATTATTAATTAATATTATGTTCTTATTTGTTTATAGCTTCTTTTAAAACTTTTCCAGCTTTGAATACTGGAGCTTTAGAAGCTGGTATGTTTATAACTTGTTGTGGGTCTCTTGGGTTTCTTCCTTGTCTAGCAGCTCTTTCTCTAGTTTCGAAAGTTCCGAATCCTACTAATTGAACTTTATCTCCTTCAACTAATGCTTCTTCTACTGAAGCCATGAATGCATTTAACGCATCTTCTATTTGTTTTTTAGTTAATTCTAACTCACTTTTTTCTGCCATTTTTGATACTAATTCAGCTTTATTCATTATTTTTACCTCCTAAAATGTGTTAATATAGAACTCTTTTGTTGTAAATTCTATATTTTTCTGAAATTTCCTTCTATTATTTATTGAAATTTAGCCTTTTCCCATAGTTTATCCATCTCTTCTAATGTCATTTCTTCTAATGTCTTATTCATTGCTTTAGCATTATCTTCTATAAATTTAAATCTTTTTATAAATTTTTTACTAGTTAAGTTTAATGCTTCTTCAGGATCCACTTGCAAAAATCTAGCCAAATTTACTATTGAAAATAATAAATCGCCTAACTCTTCCTTTATGTATTTTATATTCCTTGATTTACATTCGTCAAGTAGTTCTTTGTATTCTTCTTCAACTTTTTTACAAACATCGCCAATATTATCCCAATCGAATCCTACTAGGGCTGCTTTATGTTGTATTTTTTCTGCTTTGGTTAGAGCTGGCAAAAATTGAGGAATCCTTTGTAATCCCTGTGTTACACTCGTCTCACCTTTTTCCTCCTTTTTCAGTTCTTCCCAAGTTTTATGAAATTTATTCATATCTATGTCAACATTTTTAAAAACATGTGGATGTCTATGTATCAATTTGTTACAAATGCTACTTGAAACATCTCCTAAGTTAAAGAATCCTTCTTCTTCTCCTATTTGGCAATGGAATATAACTTGTAAAAGTACATCTCCAAGCTCTTCGATTAATTCATCAATATCATCATTGTCAACAGCTTGTACTACTTCATAAGCTTCTTCAATTAAATATTTTTTTAGAGACTCATGAGTTTGTTTTGCATCCCATTCACAACCTGATGGTCCTCTAAGTTTTTTCATTATATTTTGTAAGTCATGAACTGTATTGTATAACTTTTTATCACTTTTTGGTATGTATAAACTTGTTAAATAACTAAATAATTCAGCTTGTCTATCAAGTTCATATAGTTTCACATAAGTCTTGCTTTCTAATTCTTTTATCCCTGCACCGTTTACTATGCAAACTTCTTGTTCATCATCATAATGTTCCATTAATTTTAATTTAACATTTGATGCTATAAAAGGATCATATATTTGTGTTATTATTGTATTTGTATTTATGTCTATATAAGATTCTTCCAATTCAAAAGCATCTAATAACTTAAATCCTTCTGCCGGGTCTACACCTAAGTAATTATACATTGCATCTACAAAGCTCATAGAAGGTATTATATCCAATTCTAGGTTATTTTGTATACATAAGTCTTCTATAATGCCTACAGTCTTTTCTGCAACGCGAGGATGACCTGGAACTGCATATACTAAGTCTTCACTTTTACCTTTTTCTACTATAAATTTTGCAATTTGACCATATACCTCTTCAAAATTATCTTCTTTTTCATAAAAATAATCTAGTGCAGTATATTGAATCTTTTCTTGTAACTGTTCTACAGTTGGATGTTTCTTAGTTCTTAAATAAACATTAGAGCTAGTAGTTAAAGCATCTAATGCACCTTGACTAATCAATGAATAATCTCCAGGCCCTAGTCCTACAATAGATATTTTTCCCATAATTTTTTCTCCTATAATATAAATGATAAGATTATATACATTAATATAATCTTATCATTAGTTTATATACTATTTTCTACTTCATTAACTTAAGTTTTCTTAGAACTGAATAAATTTTATCACCTTTTGGTAAAGTTAAAATTTCATCTTTTCTAATTCCACCTATTCCTAATAATACTAAACCATAAACAACTCCACCTACAGCTATGGAAACTAGAGTTGATAATGAATTTCCTAAAATGCCCACTGTAACACCATAAACTAGTTTTACAACTACAAACATTGTTATTACTGTTATTAACGGTTTTATCACAAATTCTTTTGGTGATAATCTTAACTGTAAATGTTTCTTTATGTAAATAAACTCAATTATAGATGCTATAGCGTAAGCTGATAAAGTACCGATTCCTGAACCTATTATATTTATTGATGGTATTCCTGTTAAAACATAACTTACTATAACCTTAAATACCATACCAATAGCTAATGCTATAACTGGTACCATAGGTTTACCCATACCTTGTAGTATTCCATTTTGTGCATATATTAGACCTAAGAATAGAGCACATGGAGAAACCACAAATAGCATAGTTCCAAGTGATGCTGGCTCAGCTGGATATAATAATTTCATTATTGGTCCTGCAAGAGCAGCAAATCCAAATGTAGCTGGTAAAACAACTAATAATATAGTTTTTAATCCTGTTCTAGCTTCTTTTCTTACTCTTTTCATTTGTTTAAGAGCATAAGCTTCTGATATAGCAGGAACTAAACTCATACCTATTGCTTGATCTATAACTACAAGTAAATTTACAGTTGATATAGCCATACCTGATAATTGACCAAGTAATGAATTGGCTTGTTCTATGTTAAATCCAGTTTCTGTAAGCCTTCTTACTACTATTACACTATCTACCATATTTACTAAAGGCATTACACACGCACCAATACTTATTGGTATTGCAACATATAATAATCTTTTTAATATAGTACCCGTACTCTCAACTTTTCTATTTTTACTTTGAGCAATCTCAGCTTTTCTAGCTTTACTATTTCTTAAATATATGTAAATTAAAAACACAGCAGAAGCAAATCCACCTATTGCAGCTCCTAATACTCCACCAGCAGCTCCCATTTGTGGACCATAATTTTTCATTAGCATATATCCTAAGAATAATCCTAGTATTACTCTGAAAAATTGTTCAATTATTTGAGAAATAGCTATTTTAGACATTTCTCTTCTTCCTTGGAAATAACCTCTATAAGAAGACATCAGTGGTACAAATAGTAATGCAGGTGAAATAGCAATTAACGCTGCATATGCTCCACTATTTTTTAGAAGTACTGAAGATATAAAATCCGCACCAAAGAAAAAGAATGAGAATGATATCAAACCAGTAATAAATAAAACTGTATATGATATTCTAAATGTTTTATTAGCTCCAGCATAATCTCCTATGGCTCTTTGTTCCGAAACTAATTTTGCCAATGCAGTCGGAAAACCTGCTGTTGCCAATGTTAAAAATAGAGTATATACAGGATATACCGCTTGATAATATCCCAACCCCGTCGAACCAATTATGTTTCCAAGAGGAATTCTAAAAAAAGCACCCATTATCTTAACAATTATACCTGCCATTCCAAGTATAAGTGCACCTTTTAAAAATGACTCTTTATTATTATTGTTATTGTTCATAACGTAACCTCCCAATATTTATATAACAAATTTTAATATATCATATCTCTATTAGTATATTCAATAATTTAAGATTTTTTAATTCTTTAGAAAACAAATTTTTCATAAATATATGTTTTACTTAATCCACTTTATTCTAAATCTTTCATAAGAAGCGTTACTTAAATAAATAAAGACCCTTATAGTAAGGGCCTAAAATTGTTTATTGTACTTGCTTTCCTAAAAAGCTAGCTGCAATTTTTAGAATTTTTTCTATGTCTTCAGAGAAAACTTCATTTTCTTTTGTTACTACTGAAATTGAACCTATGCAGTCTCCTGAATCACTTATAATAGGCATAACTATTTGACCGCTATATGGAGTAGAATCATCTTTATATAATGGTATCATTTTATTATCATTTGCATGCTTTACTACTCTATTTTCAATTAGTTGTTCTAATTCATTACTTATACTTTTTTCTTTATAATCTTTTTTAGGTAATTTAGATACTGCTATTATAGAATCTAAATCTGTTACTACAATACCTTGTCCTAATATTTCACCTAAAGTTTCTGCATATTCTTGTGAGAATTCGTTTAATTCTCCTATTGGAGAGTATTTTTTAAGGATTACTTCTCCGTCTTTAGCTGTGAATATTTCTAAAGGATCTCCTTCTCTTATTCTAAGGGTTTTTCTAATCTCTTTAGGAATAACAACTCTTCCTAGGTCGTCTATTCTTCTAACTATTCCTGTAGCTCTCATTTATTAATTAATCCCTCCATTACTGTCTTTATATGTATATATTTTTACCATTGATAAGAAAAATATACAAAAAAAGCTATATCCTCATTTGGATATAGCTTATTATATTAAAATTTGGCTAATTTTACAATATCTTCTTTTTCTTCTATTGTAGAATCTTTCTTTAATTTTTCAACATATTCAGTGTATTTTTTACCTGCTAAAGTAGACTTTATTTGATCTTTCACATCATTATAAGTTTCTTGTTTGTCCACTCTATCTGTAACCTTAATTATATGATAACCATATTGTGTTTCTACTATGTCAGATATTTCTCCTGCTTTCATAGCAAAAGATGCGTCTTCAAACTCAGTTACCATTTTTCCTCTACCAAATGTTCCTAACTCTCCACCATTTGAGGCTGTAGAGTCTTCTGAATATTCTTTAGCTACCTCTGCAAAGTCTTCTCCAGCCTTAATTTTAGCAAGAGCTTCTTCTGCTTTTTTCTTAGCTTCTTTCTTTTTTGCATCAGATAATTCTTTGCCTTCATCATCTATAGTTTTTAATAATATATGAGAAGCTGTTACAGTATCAGTGTAAAAACTATCTTTATTTTCTTCATAATATTTTTTCATATCATCTTCTGGTATTTTTGTATCTTCTTCAAACTTTTCTTGTAAATTACTATTAGCTAAGTCTCTTGCGAATTGGAACTTTAGAAATTCTTCATTTATTCCCATTTTCTTAAGTTCAGCTTGGTAATCAGCATCATCTTTTGTTGTTTCATTAAAACTATCTAATTGCTCTTGTATCTGTTCATCTGTAGGAGCCACTTTTTCTTTTTCTGCTTGTTGATAAATAACCTCAGAACCTATCATAGTCTCAATTACCATTTCTTTTAATGTATCTTCGTAAGTCTTACCTTTTTCAATTTCTTGTGACCAAATATCACTTCCGTAGTAAGATTCCATTGATGATTTGTTTAAAGCTAATAATTTCTCATAGTTACCTAAAGTTATGTCTTGCCCATTTACAGTAGCAACTGCTTTTTTGTTTGAACTACATCCTATTAATGACGCTGTCATAATTAAACATAGGATTAAAGTAAATATTTTTTTCATAAAACACCTCTCCAAATTAATTATTTAGTTTTAACATTTTTTCTAACAGCTCTTCTAATTCCTTAACGATTTTATACCCTATCGTTTCTTTTGTTTTGTATTTAGTTAAAGGGTTTAATATTATTTCATTTTTAATTTGTCTTACTTTTTCTATTTTAAGCTTTTTGCACATAGATTTTATATAAGCAATATTTAATAATGTTTCTACAGGTTTAGGAATATCAGAGAATCTATCTTCTAATTCGTATTTAACTTCTTCTAAATCGTCTTTATTCTCTATACATGCAATTTTCTTATACATTTCTAATTTTATTAATTCATCATCGATATAATAATCTGGAATATATGCATTAACACTTAAATCAATTTCAACTTCAAATTCTTCAACTATAAGCTCTCCCTTAACTTTTCTTATGGCATCATTTAACATTTTTACATATAAGTCGTATCCTATTACTGCCATATGACCATGCTGTTGAGAACCTAATATATTTCCTGCTCCTCTAATTTCCAAGTCCCTCATAGCTATTTTAAACCCTGATCCAAATTCTGTAAACTCTTTGATAGCTTTTAATCTTTTTTCTGCTACTTCACTTAAAACTTTATCTTTTTCATACATTAGATAAGCATAACCTTGTCTAGAACTTCTTCCAACCCTACCACGTAATTGATATAACTGTGCTAGACCCATTTTGTCTGCATCATAAATTATCATAGTATTTGCATTGGAAATATCCATTCCTGTTTCAACTATTGTTGTACAAACTAAAACATCATATTCCTTATTAAGGAAATCTATAATTATATTTTCTAATACTTTCGGAGTCATTCTACCATGAGCTACAGCAACTCTAGCATCAGGAACTAATTCTTGTACCTTGGCTGCCATTCTTTCAATACCTTCAACTCTGTTGTATACAAAGAATACCTGACCACCTCTTGCTAATTCTCTTTCTACCTCATCTTGTATAATGCTCTCCTTAGCTTCTGTAACATAAGTTATAATTGGATGTCTTTCCTGAGGTGGATCTTCTATAACACTCATATCTCTAATTCCACTAAGAGACATGTGAAGTGTTCTAGGTATAGGTGTTGCTGATAAAGTTAATACATCTACAGTATTTTTTATTTTCTTTAAAGATTCTTTGTGTTTAACACCAAACCTTTGCTCTTCATCTATAACCACCAATCCCAGTTTAGGTAGATTTATATCTTTTGAAACGATTCTGTGAGTTCCTATTAATATATCAACTAAACCTTTTTTAGCATCTTCTATAATTTGTTTCTGTTGTTTTTGTGTTTTAAATCTACTTAAAACTTCTACTCTTATTGGATAGTTTTCAAATCTTTCTTTGAATGTATTGTAATGTTGTTGAGCAAGGATAGTTGTAGGAACTAATACTGCAACTTGTTTATTATCCATACAAGCCTTAAAAATAGCTCTGATAGCTACTTCAGTTTTTCCATATCCAACATCTCCACAAACTAATCTATCCATTACTTTTGAAGATTCCATATCTTTTTTAGTTTCTTTTATAGCTTTTAATTGATCCTCTGTCTCTTCGTGAGGGAATAAATCTTCAAATTCTTTTTGCCAAAGAGTATCTTTTGAGAATTTAAATCCTTTAACTTTTTCTCTTTTTGCATAAAGCTCAATAAGGTCTTTTGTCATGTCTTCTATTTCTCGTTTAACCTTAGCTTTTGCTCTACTCCACTCACTAGTTCCTAATTTATTTAATTTGACTCTTTCAACATCAGCACCTATATATTTTTGTACTTTGTCCATTTGGTCAATAGGTACATAAAGGTTGTCTCCACCTTGATAGATTATTTTAATATAGTCTTTTTTAATTCCATTTACTACAACTTGTTCAATACCAGTGTATCTACCTATACCACTATTTTCATGAACAACATAGTCTCCTATATTTAAATCAAGGAATGAATCAATTTTTTGACCATTTTTATTTTTTTTCTTTTTCTTCTTTGCTGAAGTTCTTTTTTGAACTCCTATTATTTCATTATCAGTAATTACTACAAATTTAATAGATTTATATTCAAAACCTCTACTTATATTTCCCGGGCAAATAATTATTTGAGATGATTTAATTTCCACATCCCTACTTTTAGAAACTATGGTTTCTACATTGTATTCAATCAAATCTTTATTTAATTTCTTAGCCCTGTCTAATGTGCTTGTAACTAATACAACTTTATTACCATTATATTTTAGTCTGTTTAAGTCTTCTGCTAAAAGCTCCAATTTACCGTTATAAGGAGGTATTTCCCTAGAATCAAAATTAATAATTCTTTTTATATTAAATTCATTTATTTGTTTTGCTAATAATGTATTTAGAAGTATAGATCTATTTTCTATAAGATAACTTAAATCATTATAAGTATAAATTAACTTACCTTGATTTTTTAGAGCCAAACCTCTTTCCAAATTTACTTTGTAATTTTCTTTAAACTCTTCAAAGTAATTCTCACACTTTTCCTTAAGTCTTGTAACGTCTTGAGTAAAAATCACTGCATCTTCATTCAGATAGGTAAATATACTTTTATTTTCCTTAGGATAAATATAATCAATGTAGTTTTCTATTCCTTCAAAATAGATTTTGCTTGATATTTTATCAATATTAGAAATTGTATCTCCATCTGTATTGTCATTAATTTCTTTTTTTAGGTTTTTTACTATTTTATCCAATTCATCAGGATATATAAACTCTCTTGAAGGTGTTATGACAACTTTTTTTATTTTTTCAATAGACATTTGTGAGAACACATCAAAAGTTCGTATAGAATCTATTTCATCGTCAAATAATTCCATACGAATAGGGTTAGTGTACTCTAGAGAAAAAATATCTATGATTCCACCTCTTATACTAAATTGACCAAATCCCTCAATTTTTGAAACTCTTTCATATCCTAAGTTAACAAGGGTATTAGTTAATTTTTCTATATCTACAATATCTCCAACCTTGAAAGTTATTACGTTATCTATTAACACTTTCTTCGGTATATATTTTCTTAAAATTGCTTCAGCAGAAGTTACTACAATAACTTTTTCTCCCTTAGCTAATTTAAATAATGTCTTTAATTTTTTTGCTTCTTCACTTCTGTCCTTTGCATCTAAATGATAAAAGTAAATATCCTGACTTGAAAGATATTCTACCTTTCCTTTAATATAGCCCTCTAAATCTTCATAAACTTTCTTCGCTTCTAAATCGCTATTGGCAATAAAAAGGATTTGTTTTTTTAATTCTTTAAATAAGGAATAAGCTATATGTGGTTTTTGCATAGGCAATAGACCATTAACTAATGCTGCACCGTCACTTTCCTTAATATAGCTTATAACTTCCTTATATTCATTTAAGTTTTGCAAAGGATATAGTAATACATCCTTCATGATAGTCCTCCTAATTATTTTCCATTAAATTTATTCATTGATAAATCTATGTCTTCTCTAATGATACAATCTATAGATTTAACCGCTTTTTCTAGACCGTCTTTTAAATCTGATTCTTCTTCCTTGCTAAATCTAGAAAGAACAAAACTTGCTAAATCTCTACCTGGTTCTGGCTTAGAAACTCCAACTCTTACCCTTGGGAAATCTGTTGTTCCTAAACATTTTACAATAGATCTCATACCATTATGAGTTCCACCGCTTCCTTTTTTTCTTATTCTTATCTTACCAACATCTAAATCTATATCATCGTATATTACTACAATGTTGCTTGTTTCTACTTTATAAAAATTATATATTTCAGCTAAAGATTCACCACTAAGATTCATATAAGTTACAGGTTTTACAAGAACCACTTTTTCAGTTCCTACTCTTCCTTCTCCTATTAAAGCTTTGTGCTTCATTTTAGTTACACTTATACCATATTCCTCTGCTAAAATATCTATTACATTAAATCCTACGTTATGTCTTGTATTCTCATATTGTTTACCTGGATTCCCCAGACCTACTATTATATACATTATTCTCCTCCTTTATAGATTTCTATTTAAAATGTCAAAGTATAAATTAATTATATCTTTCTGTGTCAATATTATTAAAACTGTTGCCAAAGATATGAATGGTGTAAATGGAATTGATGATTTTATAGATTGTTGCTTTCTTAAAAGTATATATACTCCATAAATACTTGCTAACATAAATGATAAAAATATCATATATAAGCAATATTGTTCTCCAAGAACAAAAGCACAAAGTCCATAAAAACCTATATCACCATCTCCAAGCGATTTTGTTACTTTTGCCAAAATATATGATAAAACAACACCTATAAATAATCCTTTTATGTGGCTCATTAAGTTAATGTTTAGCTCCTTGTTCAATAAAAAAATAACACTCTGCATAATTATACCACTAAGTATTGTTATATCATATACATAAGTTGTTCTAAAATCAATAATTGAAACCATTGTTAGGAAAGGGATTAATAACATATAACTTATGGTTTGTGTACTTAACTCATACTTAGTATATATTAAAATGGGTATTATCATGTTTGGTAAAAATATTAATATTTTATTCATTAGATTTTTATCCATGCAATTGTCTAATCTATAAATGATTTTTTCTGAAATATAGGATAAAATCATAAAAATTATTACTATTGTAAAATATATCATGGTTTTATTTTTGAAATAATAGTATGGTTTTACTTCCCCAATATTAAATACTACTTTGATTAAGATTTTTCCTTTTACATTTAAGTATTTAATATTATCGTTTTTTATTTCAAGTTTTATACATATTCAAAGGGGGCAACAAAAATGTTACCCCCTTCAACCTACAGTTATACTCATACTCACAGTATAACAATTAGTAGATAGTTATATAAAATTCATATACCAATTGATGATTTCATCTCCATATAATATAACTATAAAAGCCGCAATAGAAATAAAAGGACCATAAGGTATCATTGAATTGAATTCTTTTTTCTTGATTTTACTATAAATAATACTTATTATTCCAAAAATAGCTCCTACATAAACACTTATTAATGCTACTAGCAAACTGTTTTTAATACCTAAAAATAACCCTAACATGGCGAATAGTTTAATATCTCCACCACCCATTACTTCTTTTTTAACTAGGAATTCTATAATATAGATTAGAGCTAAAACTCCACCACCGCATATAAGTAATCCTAGTAAGCTTTCTTTTATGGTTATTACTTTGAAGATAAGATTAAAAACAATTGCAAATACTGATCCTAATATTAATAGTCCATCTGGTATTATGTAATGATCAAAGTCTATAAATGTGATTATTATTAGTAGTGAAATCAACACTAAATAATAAATTGAACTAATATCTAATAAAAACTCATTAAATACTGTTAAAAATAAGATACCTGTTAATATCTCTACTAACGCATATCTACTAGATATTTTGTCTTCACAATATCTACACTTTCTACCTGATAATAAGTAACTAAATACAGGTATTAAGTCCACTGGTTTTAATCTTGTATTACAGTTTGGACAATGTGACGGTGGATTGGATATAGATTGTTTTTCTGGAATTCTAAAAATACATACATTAAAAAAACTTCCAAATATCATTCCCACTATAAACACATAAATTTCAATAAAAATCTCCATATATATTTGCTTCCTATCTTTTAATATCTATCTCCAACAAGTCTACTAGTATATTCATAGTCCGTACATCTGCTAAGAACACTATCTCTAGATATACTTCCTTGTCTATATAAGTTAACTAACTCTTGGTCCATAGATTGCATTCCATGCTTACTACCTGTTTGTATAATATTTTGTATTTGATAAGTTTTATTTTCCCTTATTAAGTTTCTGATTGCAGGATTCGCTACCATAACCTCTAGAGCTGCTACCCTTTTTCTTCCATCAATAGTTTGTACCAATTGTTGTGATATAACACCTTCACATACTGTTGATAACTGAGTTCTTATCTGTTGTTGTTGCTCAGAAGGAAACATATCAACTATTCTATCTATAGTCTTTGCTGCTCCAACTGTATGAAGAGTTGAAAATACCAGGTGACCAGTTTCTGCAGCAGTTAACGCTATAGAAATAGTCTCTGGATCCCTCATCTCTCCAACAAGAATTACATCAGGATCTTGACGAAGAATAGCACGAAGAGCCGAATTAAAGCTTTCTGTATCTTGCCCTATTTCTCTCTGATTAACTAAACTCTGTTTATGGTGATGAACATACTCTATCGGATCTTCCAAAGTTATTATATGCCTTTGCTGATTTGTATTTATTATATCTATAAGACTGGCTAAAGTTGTACTTTTCCCGCTTCCTGTCGGTCCTGTAACTAACACTAATCCTTTGTGTTTGTCAGTAAAAGATTTAAGTACTTCTGGTAGACCTAACGTTTCAAAAGAAGGAATTTCAGATGTAATTGTTCTTATCGCTATTGCATAGTATCCTTTTTGTTTATATGCATTTACTCTAAATCGTTCTCCGCTTTCTATTGCTACAGAAAAATCACATTCTCCATTTTCTTCTATTCTTTTGAAGTTTTTCTCACCTGCAATTTCTTTTACCATTTCTTCTGTGTCATACTTTGTTAGTATTTTGTCTGTCAATTTTATAAACTTACCTTTTATTCTAGCGATTGGTGCACTATCTACAGTAATATGAATGTCTGATGCTCCTAGTTCAATCGATATTTTTAATAAATCAAATATATTCATTTCTTTCCTCTTTACATTTATTTTTTTTCGTATGATTTTATAGCGTAGTCAGTAACAAAACCATCCCCTTGTTTTGTTGTAATAAATTCTACGGTTGCTTTTCTTGTATATGTTTTACCTTGTACGTTACCTGTAGATACTAATTCTAACTCAATATTTTCAATTTTAGAAATACTATTAGAGTTATATATAATATTTATAGGTGTTTTATCTATTTTTTCTACAGAATAACTATAATTATCATCAAGTAAATTTTCAAACGAATCTATTTCTAAGTATATCTTACTAGGCACACTTGTATCTATTTCAGGTGGAGTAATTTCTCCATCAATATTTGAAGACCCAAATCCCAGCTTACATTTAAGCTCTATTAAATTTATCTTAATTGTTTCAATAGTTATTGATATTTCTTTTAACAATTCAGCATTTTCTATAGTTAACGCTCCATATTTATTAAATTCCTCAATGTATAACATATAAAGATCTTTTTCAACATCTTCAATACCATTTTTTATAAGATTATCAATTTCAGCACATATCTTTATTTTTATTCTATTAATATTATCCTCATTACAGTTGTCATTACGTAAATATCTAAGCTCATTAAAGCTATTATTTATAGATATTAATACATTTTCTATATTATCTATAACCTTATTATCTACACTAATTAATTTGTTTTGTAATTCCCAATAATTAAAAGAGTTGATATTACTTCTTAGTTTACTTATTATCGGTCTTAGTACATTAGTTGTATATCCTCTTATAGATTCAAGTTTATAATTATATGGTCCATTATAATCACCAATAAAATTATTATTTATATAGTCTGAATCTACGTATGTATTCCAAGGATCTTGAACTATTATCTTTATATCTAATGCCCCATGATCATTTCCATTATGTATATATGAACTTCCATATAAATTAATTTGTGAAATATTTATATCATCAATAACGGAATATACTGTAGATTTAATTTCATTTTTTATGCTATCACTTTCATACGATAATATTTGTATTATATCCCATTTAACTTCATTTATATCATCTTTTAAAGTACTACTATCTATATATTCATTTACTATAATCCCATATAATTTATCAACGCTACTACTAAATATATTATATTCAGTGTCTAATTCCGATAATTCTTTATGAACTTTTATTAGTTGTTTTTTAACATCTGCAAATTCATCATACATACTTTTACTCTGAACATTGCTTAATTTTACTCGAGTTAATAAATTTACTTTTGATTCTATCTGATTAATTACTTTAAATGCTATATCTTCTATTCCAGCTTCTGAAGCATATTTTGCACTTATACTCTCCTGGGTATTTTTATTAGACTTTATTTGATTGTTTATTTGCATAAAAATAGTCCCAATGAAAATTGTAAATAATGCTAAAGCAATTATCACAATTGTAAAAGCATTACCTTTATTATTCTGTAGTCTCATACTACCCCCTACTTTATAATTCTGTTATTTTAAACCTCTACCTTTAATAACTTGAGTAATAATTTCTGTTTTCTTTTTACTAAAGTTTGAATTTACTGCGCCTACAGTAACTCTAATTTCATATAACAAATCTTCTTTTTCTGTTATTTTTATTTTTACTTCATATTCTTCTGAGGTATAGTAATTATCTGCATTTATAGTTATTTTATTGTCTTTTAAATCAACTATATCTAATGTACTACCTGTTGATTTTTTTATTTGAACACGTAAATTTTCTACTTCACTTTGAGCTAAATGTAGAGCCTTTATATCTGTTTCATTTTTTTTATTAGTTTTAATACTTGTATTTATAGTAGAAAAAAAAGCTAGTCCTATAATTGACAATATACTCATTGATATTAGTAACTCAACTAAAGTCAATCCTCTTGTATTCTTAATCTTCATGTCATTACTCTCCTTTAATCTACTAATAAATTAACTTTTAAAACTCCCGTTTCACCTTTTTCTAATTTAGATATGTTTATATGTCTATCAAAATTAACTCCCGAAGGAAAATTAAATTCATATTGCTTATTAGGAATTATTTCTGTCAATCCACTTTTATCATCTATCGATATATTTCCTTCTAAAGTTAAAATAGCTTTTTTAGTTTGTTTTATGTTTTTGTTATATATGGAGTAAATTCTTCTATCACTACTTTTTTCTGTCATTAATAAAATATTTGGTGAACTTTCATGAGTATAATTAGATATACGCGTTTGTATACTTCCATTAAATGCATTATCTTTTTTAGAGTCTACTGTTTCGTAATAATTAAAATTACTTTTCACCTTTATATTGTTAGTCATATTGAATTGATTACTATTCATTGGATCTTCATAATTTCTCTGATATTCAAAAATAATATCAGCATCACCTAAATTTTTAGGTGCTTTACTATATACTATTAATACATACCCTGAATTTACAATACTTTTATTAATAGATAATTTTCCTGAATTTATTTCAAAAGTATTTATATCTCCAGATACTTGACATGTATACCATCTACCATCATTAGCACCACCACTTAAATTCATTTTTGCACTTGTATTATATCTCGTAGTATTATTCAATATAGTTATAGAGCTACTATCTTGTCCACTTTTTATTTCAAAGTCCTCAACTTTAGTTCCTTTGCTAACATATATACTTAAAAATTCCACATCACTTTTTTCAGTAATAGCTCCTGTAACTTTTGTATTATCTACACAAGCAAATTCACTATCCCCATGATTCCCTGGTCTTATATCTGCACTAATATTATTTTCTTCTTTATTAGAGCTTCCTTTTGCAAATTTGTTATCTATCCAAGTATAAACATTATTTTCTTTTTGAATATTATAGTCAGCCATCCAAAATCCTATATAGTGAGTATTTGGTCCTACCTCTGATGGCAATGATGGTATATCTTCTGGTCTAGGCTTCATACCTCCTGAATTATTGCCATTATCTTCATCTTCACCTCCAGAACCTGAACCAGATCCAGTATTATTTGCTGATAATCTACTTGCAATATCAAAGGAATACTCTTTTGGTTTATTATTTTCACTGTAAGATATCTTTACTTCATAAGTTCCATTTATTTTAGGATTAATAAGAAATGGCTCTTCATTATTTCTTATTTGATTCGAAATAATCTCCACACTGCTTTTTCCATCACTTCTTAGTAAACTATATGCTTCTTTTCCATTCTTATTTACTAGCGTAATCTTATATTCTACGGTCTCGCTTTCTTTTGTAATTGTATATCTATATCTATTCTTATCTATTGTTTCTTTCTCACTAACATTTTTACTTTCTTCTATATCTTTAGAAAAATAAATATTAACTAAGTTTGCTATAGATTGATTATTTGTAATATGTTGTTGATTATTAGTAAAAACATTATTTTTATTTATAATATTGTATCCCATAAGTAAAACTATACTTAATATACTCATTGAAATTATAAGCTCTATCAGGGTAAAACCTTTATTATCATTTTTATTATTCATAACTTAGCCCCCTAAAACTATCTAGTAGTTGTTATAAATGGATTATATTTACCTGGTTGCCAATTATTATGATCTTCTACATCTAATCCATACTTTGCATCTTCTGTTGAATACATTATAAACTTAAATTTAGCAAGAACATCTCCTGTAGATTTTGGTTCTGTATTTTCAAGTTGCTGATTTTCCACAGACGTTGTTGTATATGGTTTGCAAGTTTCACAAGGTGTATTTTTTTTACTATCATCTACTGTTCCATTTAATATTTCTCCTCCACTTGCACTTTGTTCTAATTTTAATACTAAACATTCTTGTTTATGATACATGCTCCCCTCATTAGTCCAATATACAAGTGAATCATTTACTATATTTGTATTAACTTGACTTTCAGTTTGTTTTGTTTCAACTACTTCCTCATCAATATAAGTTTCCATACTATAATCTAATATTTGAGTAGTATTTTTTTGTTCTTCTAAATAACTCATTATTCTTCTTATATAGTTGTAGTTTCCTCTTACCTCTATTGTTGTAGGTATTGCATAAAAAGTATTGTAAGGAATAGTATCTTCCACAGTATAAGAAACCATATCTACCCCTAGACTGTTTATAAGATTAGATAACCCCACTAAAAACATTCCATCTTCCATATTATAAGATAATTTTTTTCTTTCTATTTTTATATCATTATTTAAGCTTGCTAGCTGCTTTTCAAGAACAGGAAGTGTACTTATCTCTGATTCATAAGTAGTTATATTTTGTTGTATTTCCTCTAATTGAGCAACGGAATTTTTATATTCATTATACCTTGGCAATACAATTATTCCTAAATAAACAATTCCAATTACAAATATTCCAACAACCATTAATATTTCTTTTAAACTTAAATCTCTTTGTAAAATATTTTTTTTCTCTGCTACTACTATTCTTTCTTTATTTTCCATGAACTGAACCTTCTTTCAATACCAACTCTATGTTAAATTTTTGAACACCTTTATCCTTATCCTCTGTTGTGCTCTTAAGGTTTACCGATTTAAAATAAGAAATTTGATTTAAATTATATACAAATTGTCCTACATGATATGAATTTCGTGCTTCACCCTCTAGAGTTATTGTATTTGGTACTTGATCATATATAGGAGTTTCTTCTCCAATTTCTTCTGCAATTTCTTGTTCATCTCCATTAGAACCAGATGATGCTTCATTACTTTCTTCATTTTGATTATTAGTCTCTACTTGTTGGTTTTCAACCTCATTTCCTTCTTTTTCTTCAAGAAGTTCTGCATTATAATACACATTTATATTAGTTAAGTCAGCTCTATAAGGAATACTTTTACTTATAGCATTTAATACCTCACTCCACTTAGCTTCTTTACTTCTTAACATTTTATAAATATCTATTTCCCCTTTAGCTATTTCTATTTTAGATTGAATATCTTGAACTTCTTCATAGTCAACCATTATTTCATCTAGCTGTCCTTGCTCTTCATCTATTTTTTGTTTAACTTTCATATTCATTGCCCCAAATACAATATATGGAGAAGACATTACAAGCATTGCAATTGGAACCATGGCGACATACCGTTTTAAACTATTACGTGACCTTTGTCTATTCTTTAATTTTTCAGGAAGTAAGTTCATACTAGAATAAGTTTTTTTATCTTCACATATACACATGCTTCCTAAAATATCACAGACTTTGCTTATTTCATATGTATTCAGATCGCCTGTTATATCATTTTCTATATCAAATAAATTTTCAATTCCATTTATAATATTACTCGAGAAATTTTCTACAAACTTACTTTTTATTTGTTCACCTTCATCTGATTCACCTATAATTACAATGGTATCTACATTATTTCCGTAGTTTCTTGAAGAATAGTAATTCATCAAACCTTTTATTTCTTCTACAAGAGCTGAGTAAACATAGTGATTACTTTTCTCATTTATTTTTACTGGTATGTTGTCATGTATAAATAAAGTATCCTCTTTGAATATATTTACAATGCTTCCATAGCTACCTACATTCAACATCATTATATTGTCGTACTCTATTTTTTTAAGTAGCCTGTTATAAGCCGTAGACATTGTATCTATTCTTTCTAAATTTAACTTAAATTCCTTAAATATAGATAAAATATTTTCTACTTCTTCATTTATTACCGCTGCAACAATTAAATCTAAATTATCTTTATCATCTTTCAATCCTTCTCTTGTAACTTCATAAGAAAAAGTATATTGTTCATAATCTAAAGACATTATTTCATCCATCTCATTATTCATTATTCCATCTAAATCTTTTGGTGAAACTTTATGAGTATCTGTTGATTTTATTATTATATCTTTAGTATTTAGACATAGTACTACATCTTTAACTTTTGATTTATTTATTTTTAAAGCTTCTTTTAACAAGCTATATTTATCATTAGAATCAATATTTACATCCTCAGCTGATAAAAATGTACAGTTTTTTATATTAAATTTATCTTTTTTTCTATTGTATTTTCCCTCTATTATAGATACGTAACTTTCATAATAAGCTATGTATAATTTCATATTTGTTTTCCTTTCTATAAAGCGTCATATATACTTAACATTGGTAGGAACACTGATAATACTAGAATTGCTACTATTATACCAACTACAATTATCATAATAGGTTCTATCATTGCTACCATTCTACTTAAATAAATGTCTGATTCATGCTCATAAAACTCTGCCATCTGATTTGTTATAGTTTCAAGTTGACCTGTTTGTTCTCCTATAGATATCATCTGAATAAGTACAGAGTCAAAATAACCTGCTTTTTCAAGGTTTTCTGCTAATGTTTCTCCTCTAATAATACCTTCTTTTGCATCTGCTACAGCTTTTTCAGCGATGGAATTGTTAACATTTGCTTTAATGTGATCCAAACCTTGTAACATTGGGTATCCAGTTGACACAAATAGATATAAAGCCCTAGAAAATCTCATTGAAACTATGGCATTTATTCCTTTTCCTAGTAATGGAATTCTATTAATAACCCTATCTTTATGCGCTCTCCCTATTGGTGTTTTAATATACTGCATTAGAGCATATATTCCAATTCCTAAAATAATAAGCATGGCCCACCAAAAATTACTCATAAACTCACCTATTGTCATTATTAGTTTAGTCATAAATGGAAGTTCCGCCCCTATATCCATTATAGAGACCATCATCTGAGGAATTATAAAACTTGTAAATATAAATAACATTATAAAAGAAAGAATACCTACTATTATGGGATAAGTGGAAGCATTTTTAATTTTTTGCATTATCCTGTGTTCCCTTTCGTAGAAAGTGGCCATACTTTTTAAAACTTCTTCCAACGTACCTGTTTCTTCCCCTGTTGAAACCATTGCACCTAACAGTTTTGGAAATTTTGAATTTTTATCTAACATGGCATCTGCTATAGTAGAACCTTTTCTTACAGAGTCTACTATTCTACTAATTTCTACTGCCAACACTTTGTTATCTGTTCTTTTTGCAAGTGTTTCTAAACTTGTGATACTATTTATTCCCGAGGAAATAATTATAGCAAATTGTCTACAAAAGTGACTTATTGCATCTGCCTTTAATTTTTTTCTTTTATTTCTATTTTTAAATGAAAATGTTTCGTTTTTTTCTTTTATTTCTATAACTCTAAGCTTTTTGGATTTTAAATGACGCCTAGCTTCAACTAAATCTTTTGCTTCAATAATCCCTTTAGTCTTCGAGCCATTTAACATTATTGCCACATAACTAAATTCATTCATGTTTACTCATCCCTTTATTCACTTATAAATGTTACTCTTATCATTTCTGCTACAGTAGTTTGGCCATTTATTACTTTTACAGATGCATCTTGTCGCATATCTTTCATACCAATTTCATTAGCTTTTTTAAATATTTCATCTTCCTTTGCACCTTGATCTATTAAGTCTCTAATAGGCTTTGTAACTTGTATCATTTCATAAATACCAAGTCTTCCTTTGTATCCTGTTTTATTACACTTATCACAACCCTCTCCTTTGTATAAGGTTAAAGGTTTATTTATATCATAGTTTAGCGCTTTTTTATCTCCAATACTTGCTTCATAAGGTACTTTACAGTGTGGACAAATTTTTCTAACTAATCTTTGAGCCACAACGCCAACTAAAGATGATGTTATTAAGAAGCTATCCATTCCCATATCTGCTAATCTAGATATTGCCCCAACAGCTGTATTTGCATGAAGGGTGCTCAAAACTAAATGCCCCGTTAATGATGCTCTTATTGCTATCTCTGCTGTATCATGATCTCTTATTTCCCCAACCATGATTATATCTGGATCTTGTCTTAAGAAAGCTCTTAATGCACTTGCAAAATCTAGACCTGCCTTATAATTTATTTGAGATTGATTTATACCTTGTAGTTCATATTCCACAGGGTCTTCTATAGTAAGTATATTTTTTTCAATGTCATTTAGTTGATTTAACATGGAATAAAGAGTAGTAGTCTTTCCACTTCCCGTTGGACCTACAACTAAAATAAGTCCATATGGCTTAGATAATAAATTATCGTATATTTTTATACTTTCTTCACTAAATCCTAATTTTTCTTTACTAACCATAAAACTAGACTTGTCCAACACCCTCATAACTACTTTTTCGTCTTTACTTGTAGGCATGGTAGATACTCTAAAATCTACTGGTTTGTTATCTACTACTAAATATATACGACCATCTTGTGGTAGTCTTTTTTCTGATATGTTTAAGTTAGCCATAATTTTTATTCTACTTATTACTGCCTTATATGCCTTTGCACTCGTTTTCATATGTTCTACAAGAATTCCATCAATTCTAAATCTAATACGCATATAATCACCATCATATTCTATATGAATATCACTGGCTTTTTTTCTAACAGCAGATTCTAAAATATTATGAACTAGCCTTACTACAGGAGCTGAGTTTACATCTTCATCTCCACTTATTTCTTCTATTTCATTTTGAATTTCATTTTTTGCAAATTCTCTTATAGCTTTATCTATGTCTGTATTTGAATACCATTGTTCTATTGCTTGATTTATTTCTGATATAGTTGCTATATTTGGTACTATTTCCATATTAGCAAAACGTCTTACATCTTGTATCGCCTCTCTGTTTTGAGGGTCTTCCATGGCTAAGTACAATTTATTTTCTTCTATTTTATACGGAAATACTTTGTGTCTGTTACAGATATTTTGTGGTACTTTCTGTACTGCTTCCGGACTTATATTTGAAGGTGTAAGATCTATATTATCTACATTTAGGAGTTCTGTTAGCACATGAGTTAATAATTCTGCTGTTATTAGACCATGCTCTATTAAAATTTCTCCTATTCTCTTCCCAGTTCCTTTTTGTAGAGAAAGAGCATTTTGTAATTGTTCTTCTGTTATATATCCATATTGTACTAATTTATCTCCGATTCTTATTTTATGTGACATATCTTACCTCTTTTATGTTTATTAAGTACACCAATTTTTATAAAAATTTAAAGTATTAATATTTCTATATTAAATTTTAACTAATTTAATTTTTATTATTTTTAATTTACTTGGTGTACCTATGCTAATGAAATCTTGATTATATTTCTTATTTTTATATTATGTTCCTATGTTCCGTTCCCAAGGGCTAAAACATTTTATAGGTATATATACCCTTATATACCTATATTCTATATAAAAATATACTCAATATATATTATAGGAACATTGTAACACTAATAGTTGTATGTATTGTAAATACTAAATTTAACCCCTGTTCCTTAAACTTTTGCCACCCTATTGTAGGAACTATAGGAACTCCAAATAAGATGGTTTTCTGTTCCTATGTGTTCCGTCAGTGATATCGAGGAACACCTAAATCACTCTTTAACTTATAACTTTTACGTTTAGTTTTTAAATATTTTTGATTCTATAAAATCAGTTAAGACCATAGATATCTTAATTTAATATATTCCAACAAAAACATTCAATCTTCACCCACATGCATCTTTATCAAGGAACTAAGTAACTTTACTTGATATTAATTCTATAAGAAAAAACACCATCAAAATTAATATGTTTTGGCGGTGTTTAACTAAAAATATTAGATATTATTTAAAAAATTAGTTTCAATTTTAAATAATATAAACTATCATAACTTTAATTTGTCTTATCTATTTTAGATAACTTAACAGTAACATTAGCATCATTTCCAGATTGAACCATATCTGCACCTAATTGTTCCCTTACATAAGTAGCTATCTCCACTTTTGTCATAGTAAAAGTTGCTGTCATATAGTCTTTAACAGTTGTTCCTTCTGTATCTAAAATTATCGTACCTGTTATAGCTTTACTTGGCTTACCTTCTACTAAACCTTCTATTTTTGTCGTATCTAAACCTTCTGTACCAGATGCCTGCTCTGATATTGCAGCAGTTCTATAAGCACTTATATACCCTACTGCATCAGATGCATGAGCTTTATTTATATTTTTAAATAATGATGGCACTGCCACAACTGCTAATATACCTATAATAGCTATTACTACTAATAGTTCTACTAAAGTAAAACCTTTGTTATTTTTTTTCTTTCTGTTAAACATCATATTTCCCCCACTTCGGTATTTTTTGATTTATATAATAGTGATATCACCATTTATATCTTATTTAATTTGGTATATTTTTAAATATACCAATCCATCTTTACTTACCTTAAATTCAACCTTCGTATATGAGCTTTCTCTCCAATTATCATCTTCTATAAATTGAAATTTATATTCATATTTAGATGAAAACTTGTAATAAAATCCATCTTCTCTTTTTAACTTTAAAAAATCAGTATCTATATTTTCTTTCATTACATTTTCCCATTCCTCTTCATTAGGAAGTTTACCTTCTTCAATGCAAAATGAATCTAGTGAAAACTAAAAAGATTTTATCTCACTTTTTAACTCAACTAAATCAGTCTTTACGATATGATTATATAGATTAGGAAAAGATACAACTACCATAATTCCAATTACTGAAATTACCACTATTATCTCAACCAAGGTAAACCCTTTTTCATTTTTCAAAGTTCCACCCCTATTAGTCAAAAAAAGACCATATTAAATAATCAATAAAAAACTTATTAAAAATAAAATATCACCGGTTGCACCACTAACTCCATATACCTTAGGTGCCCAAATACAAGATATACTTCATAGTCTCTATTCTATTTTGCATAAATTGAGAATTATAGTCTGTATATAGCCTAATAATTCAATTATATAGAACAATTTTACCATATATGTCATATTCTTATAACTTATACAGCAATTTCATAATGTAAAATCATATATTGATGTGAAAATATTTCCTCATATACATAAAAAAAAGAGATATCAATCTTCCGATTAATATCTCTTACATGTAAATTACTAATTAGAATAAAACACTTACAGATTCGTTAGAGAATATCTTCTTAATAGCTTCTCCAAACATTTCTGCTACTGTTAATACTTTTATTTTATCAAGTTCTTTTTCTTTAGGAAGTCTTATAGTATCAAGAACTATTAACTCACTAATTGCAGAATTTTCTATTCTTTCTATTGCTGGTCCAGATAAAACTGCATGTGTACAACAAGCATATATATTTTTAGCTCCGAACTCTTTAAGTGCATTAGCAGCATTTGTTATAGTTCCCGCTGTATCTATCATATCATCTAACATGATAACATTTTTACCTTTTACATCGCCTATAAGATTCATTACTTCACAAACATTAGCTTTTGGTCTTCTTTTGTCTATTATAGCTAGTGGAACTTCTCCTTCTAACTGATTAGCAAACTTTCTAGATCTAGTAACACTTCCTAAATCTGGTGAAACCACAACTAAATCCTCTATATTTTTAGTGTTAAAGTAGTTAGCTAATAAGCTTCCTCCTAACATATGATCTAGTGGGATATCGAAGTATCCTTGTATTTGAGAAGCGTGTAAGTCCATAGTTAAGACTCTGTCTGCTCCAGCTGCTGTTATTAAGTTTGCCACTAATTTAGCTGTGATTGGATCTCTTGCCTTAGCTTTTCTGTCTTGTCTTGCATATCCATAGTATGGTATAACTGCTGTTATTCTTCCTGCAGATGCTCTTTTTAGTGCATCTATAAGTATTAATAACTCCATTAAGTTTTCATTTACTGGATTGTTAGTAGATTGAACTACGAATACATCACAACCTCTAACTGTCTCATTGATGTTTACGCTTATTTCGCCATCACTAAATGTTGTTACTTGGCAATCAGCAACTTTTACTCCTATATATTCTGCGATTTTTTCAGCTAACTCCTTATTTGAATTACCTGCAATAATTTTAATCTCGCTTCCGCTAGTGTTCATTACTTATCCTCCTGAAAATTATATAAATATTATTAGGTGTTTTTTCCTAAAATAATAATTAACTATTTATTCTCATCTCTTTTTTCTTTTTTGGCTACCCAACCTTCTTTTACTACCTGTCTTTGTCTAGCAATAGCTAAAGCTCCTTCAGGTACATCATCAGTTATAGTAGACCCTGTTGCAATATATCCTTTTTCCTCAACTGTTACTGGTGCAACTAAGTTAGAGTTAGAACCGATAAATGCTCCATCTTTTACTACTGATTTGAATTTATTTTTTCCATCGTAATTTACAAATACAACTCCACATCCTATATTAACATCCTTACCTACATGAGCATCTCCTATGTATGAAAGATGTGATGCTTTTGAATTATCCTCTATAGTTGCATTTTTGACTTCTACGAAATCACCTATTTTTACATGATTTCCTATGTTACTTTTCGGTCTTAAGTAAGCATAAGGACCAACTGTAGTATTTTCTCCTACAGTAGAATCTATTATTGTAGAATTTTTAACTTCTGTATTGTTTCCTATAGTTGAGTTTGTTATAGAAGTATTCATTCCTATAATACACTCATTTCCTATTTTAGTATTTCCATGAAGCATAGCTCCTGGATATACGATAGTATCTTGCCCTATTTGTACATCTGCCTCTATATAAGTAGCAGCTGGATCTATTATAGTAACTCCATTTAATAAATGGAATTCATTTATTCTTTTTCTCATAAGAGTTTCTGCTTTAGATAGCTCTAGTCTAGAGTTTACACCCATTAATTCTTCAATTGTAGAACCATTGAATGCTCCAACTTTAAAACCTTTATCTCTTAATATTTTTATTGTATCAGTTAAATAATACTCCCCTTGAGCATTGTTATTATCAAGTAAATCTAAAGATTCTCTTAGCATCTTACCTTTGAAACAGTATATTCCAGAGTTAATTTCGTTCACTGCTAATTCTTCATTATTTCCATCTTTTTGCTCAACAATTTTTAATAAATCCCCATTTTCATCCCTTATTACTCTTCCATATCCAGTTGGGTTTTCAACTTTTGTAGTTAAAACCGTAGCTGTATATTCATTTTCTATATGATAATCAAATAATTTTTTAAGAGTTTCTTCTTTTATAAGAGGAGTATCTCCACATAAAATAACTATTGTGTCTTCATCATTTATGTATTCTTTTGCCATTTTAACAGCATGACCTGTTCCTAATTGCTCAGTTTGCATAGCTATCATAGTATCTTCTGGTAATATATTTTTAACAACATCTGATTCGTGGCCTAATATTGCTACAACATCTTTAACCCCAGATTTTTTTGATACATCTATAATATGGTTAACCATTTCTTTTCCGCATACCTTATGAACAACTTTTGGGTATTTTGACTTCATTCTTGTACCTTTTCCAGCAGCAAGAATTATGGCTTTAAAATTCATATTTTCACTCCATTTCAATAAAGTTTTTTATAATTGTTACCATTATGGTGTATAATTTCCCAAATAGTATACAATTTAATCGTATTATTATCATTTATAATATAGCATCTTTTTTATAAAATTACTAGGTTTTTGTATTTCTTTGCATTATCTTAGTATACACAAAAATAGCAGCAACTATAATTGGGCAGTTACTGCTATCTATTATTTAATTATTTTATATGATTATTTTATAACAACTCTTTGGAATTTTTTCTTTCCACGTTTTATAACCATACCATCACCAGTTAAATCATCTCTTGTAAATGTAGCTTTGAAATCAGTTACTTTTTCACCATCTACAGTTACTCCACCTTGCTCTACATTACGTCTACCTTCAGATCTAGTTGTAGCTAATCCACTTTTAACTAATAATGATATTATATCTATATTTCCATCAGTTAAATCTTCATCTGTTATTTCTGTTGTAGGCATATTAGTTGATGCAGCACCTGAGAATAAAGCTCTTGCACTTTCTTGCGCTTTTGTAGCTTCTTCTTCATCATGAACAAGTTTTGTTAATTCAAATGCTAAAACTTCTTTAGCCTCGTTTATTCTGCTATCTTCCCATTTTTCCATAGCTTCTATTTCTTCTAATGATAAGAAAGTTAACATACGCATACATTTAAATACGTCTGCATCTGCAACATTTCTCCAGTATTGGTAGAATTCAAATGGAGAAGTTTTGTTTGGGTCTAGCCATACTGCACCGTTAGCTGTTTTACCCATTTTATTTCCTTCTGAGTTAAGAAGTAAAGTTATAGTTAATGCATAAGCATCATCTCCTAATTTACGTCTGATTAATTCAGTACCAGCAAGCATATTACCCCATTGGTCATTTCCACCTAATTGCATTTGACATCCGTATTTTTGATGTAAATGATAGAAATCGTAAGCTTGCATTATCATATAGTTAAACTCTAAGAAAGTAAGCCCTCTTTCCATTCTGTTTTTGTAACATTCGAAAGTAAGCATTCTATTAACACTAAAATGTGCTCCAACTTCTCTTAATACATCTACATAATTTAAATCTAATAACCAATCTGCATTGTTAGCTAATATAGCTTTATCTTCACTAAAGTCTATAAATTTACTCATTTGCTTTTTGAAGCACTCACAGTTATGGTTAATTTGTTCTGGAGTCATCATTTGTCTCATATCTGTTCTTCCTGATGGGTCTCCTACCATTGTAGTTCCTCCACCAACAAGTGCTATAGGTTTATTTCCTGCCATTTGTAATCTTTTCATTAAACATAAAGCCATGAAATGTCCTACATGTAAACTATCAGCTGTAGCATCAAAACCTATATAAAATACGGCTTTACCTGCATTTATAAGTTCTTTTAATTCATCTTCATCTGTTACTTGAGCAACTAATCCTCTAGCAACTAATTCATCGTAAGTCGTCATTGACATAGTTTTCATCTCCTTTATTATATTTGAAAAATCAATTTTATAATTTATAACAAAATTTGCTTTGAATAAATAAAAAAACCCTCGTCCTTAGAAAAGGACGAGGGTATATCTCGCGTTACCACCTTTGTTTATAAACAGCTCACACTGTTTATCTCAGTTAGTATCTAAATAAATACTATGACACTATAACGTGTGTCAAATTCGTCACAGCCTACTCAATACTTATTTTTTCGGTGTGAAGCTCAAAGATGTATTCATAATTAATTGTATATGCACCTCTCATCAACCGGTAACTTTCTGTTTATCTTAATTAACTACTACTTGTTCTTATCATTGCCTTTATATAAAACTAATTTTTATATTTATTTCTTATGATAATATCATAAATTTATTTCGTATTTTTGTCAACATATCTTTAAGTCTAATAATCTTTTTTATATTTTAATATTATAATGTATTAATTTTTTATTATTATTAGCAATAATTAAAAATTAATACATTATAAGTTCAAATTTTTCCCAATAAATAAAAAGAGCCGATTAAATCGACTCATTTATTAAAAACATTTAGAATATCCTCATTTTATTGAAATTATTCTGCAGCAACCTCTAATTGAGCTAATGCTTCTTCATAAGCTTTTAAAACTGCATCCTCTAAAACTTGTCTCATTTCTGCGTTTATTGGATGAGCTATATCTCTAAAGTTACCTTCTCCAACTTTTCTACTTGGCATAGCTATGAATAGTCCATTTTGACCTTCGATAACTTTTATATCGTGTACTACGAATAAATTATCAAAAGTTATTGAAACTATACATTTCATTTTCCCCTCATCAGTAATTTTTCTTACTCTTACGTCAGTTATATTCATACCTCAATATCCCCCTTTTGATTTTGACAAAATACAATTTACCCAATATAATTATAAACTGTTTGGTAAATAATTCTATACTTTTTAACAAATTCCTTTTATTTTTCGGAATTTTTTTTATTTTTTATTTACAAAAATAATTATACAGCCCAAAGTAGTTAGATTTACTCATTAATTTCATCATCAATATGATCTATAACATCTTCAATAAGGTCTTCAGTTCTATATTCATCTTTAAAAGTTTTTAAATTTGGTTTAACAACTATTTCATTTTCTCTTGTATCTATTTCTATTAGAGATATATAATCTTCAACTAATTTATTCTCCGGTGTAGATGTTGTTATGAATACACCCGTTCCTATTACTTCTGCACCGAATTCATTCATAAGTTGAGTCATACCCTTAATTGTTCCGCCACCTCTCATAAAGTCGTCTATAAGAATAACTTTACTTCCTGGTTTCACAGCTTTTCTTGGTAAACTCATGCTCTCTACTTTTGAACTATCTCCCGTAACATAAGTCATACTTAGTGTTGGTCCCTCAGAAACCTTTATGTCTTTTCTTATTATTACTAATGGTAAATTCATTGCCTTGGCAGTCATAAGAGCCATAGGTATCCCCTTTGTTTCCATAGTAACTACATAATCCGCTTCAGAGTAGTCTATATTTGAGGCAAATATCTTACCTATTTTAGCTACAACTGTTGGATCATATATTAAATCTATTAAATATAGAAATCTTCCTGATAAAATTCTGTCCGGCGAACTTATTTTTTCGCATAATTCCATTAGGAAGTTTTGATTTTCTTGTATTGATGTTTTAGGTATGTATTTAACTCCACCAGCAGCTCCAGAAATTGTTATAACCTTACCTAATTGTAATTTTTCAAACACATTCTTTACAACTAATAAATCTTCACTAATTGTAGATTTGGCAGCATTAAATGTTTCTGTAAAATAGCTTAATGTATAAATTTTATTTGGATTGTCAGATAATATCTTAACTATAGCTCCAATTCTTTCCGTTCTCTTAAACTTCATTATTCTAGTAACCTCCTACAATTACAACTATTCCTGGTATCAAAGTAAATAATGCATAAGATTTTATTATATGGTATAATATTAGTTATGTTTCATATATTTCGAAAAAATAAATAAACTATAATATATGAATTAGTATATGCATATGATACTTAAAATATTGAACATTATTTAATTATACCACAAAAATTGTTCTTATTGATAGAAATAAATAAAATGAAAGGTGGTTTTATTATGAAGATACATTTCATCGGGATAGGCGGAATAAGTATGAGTGCTTTAGCTGAAATATGTCTTAATAAAGGATATGATGTTTCAGGCTCAGATATGAGTAATTCTTCAATGACAAATAAACTGCAATCACAAGGTGCAAAAATTTATATAGGCCAAAAAAAGGAAAATATTGTTGATGGATTAGACATGGTAGTTTACACTGCTGCTATACATCCTGACAATGAAGAACTTATGGCTGCAAAAGATAAAAACATACTGACAATAAATAGAGCTGCATTTTTAGGGCAAATAATGAGAGAGTACAAAAACTCAATAGCTGTTTCAGGTACTCATGGAAAAACTACAACTACATCTATGTTATCGACTATATTTGACTCAACTAACTTAGATCCAACAATCTTAGTTGGTGGCAATTTAAAATCAATTGGTGGTAACGTAAAAATAGGTAACTCTCAAAACTTTATAACAGAGGCTTGTGAGTATACAGATAGTTTCTTAAACTTTAATCCTAAAATAGCAATCGTTTTAAATATAGAAGAAGATCATCTTGATTATTTCTCTGGAATAGAGGAAATTAAGGCTTCATTTAATAAATTTGGAAAACTATTACCTAAGGATGGTCACTTTGTAATAAATGGTGACAGTGCTAATACAGATGGTATATTACATGACGTTAAAGCTACTGTAATAAAATATGGTAAAGATGCTTCAAATGATGTTATCATAAAAAATATTCACTTCAATGATAATGGATTTGGTTCATTTGATTTAACTTACTTTGGAAAAGATTTAGGTACTTTCCAATTATCTGTTCCTGGTGTACACAATATTTACAATGCTACTTCTGCTATAATAGTTTCATTAGTTTCTGGAATAAGTGTAGAAGATATAAAAGAAAGTATTATTAGATACACAGGTGTTGGAAGAAGATTTGAGACTAAAGGTACTTACAATGGTGCTTTAATAGTTGATGATTATGCTCATCACCCAACAGAGTTAAAGGCTACTTTAGCTGCTGCTAAAAAGCTAAAAAAATCTACTTTATGGTGTGTATTCCAACCTCATACTTATAGTAGAACAAAATCTCTTTTCAATGAGTTTGGTGAGGCTTTCTACTCTGCAGACAAAGTTATAATAACTGATATCTATGCTGCTAGAGAAGATGACCCAGGTGATATTCATTCTAAAGATTTAGTAGAAAAATTATACCACAACAATGTGGATGCTATATATATCAGCAAATTCGAAGATATTGTTGATTACCTAAAAGCTAATATGCAACCTAACGATTTACTAATAACTGCTGGAGCAGGTCCTGTTTATCGTATTGGTGAATTATTACTTGAGGAAAATAAATAATAAAAAAGTAGAAAATTTGATAAATCAAATTTTCTACTTTTTTATTTTTGAGATAGTTTAAAAACATTATCTTTAATATAATCATGTAAAGCTGTATGAACTTCATAATAAGAACTTAAACCTTTAGATTCTATTTTTACATAGTTAGCTCCCATAACTTCCACTTTTGCTTCATAATTATCTGCTTTTATTTGGATTACAAAATTATACTTGCTTCTTTCTTTACTTTTTTCTGGTTGAACCTTTCCAACAACTCTTTTTGCAGCCATTGTGTTTGCTAAATCATCATATTTCCATTTACTTAAATTCTTTGTTGTATCTTTATAAGTTATCTTAACTTCTTTCCATGTTTTATACTGTTTAACAAAATCAAAAGAAGTATAAATACTCTTGTTTAATAAGTTTTTCAATTCATCTTTAGATGCTACTGGAATTTTATAATATTCTTCTTCATTAACTGTATAAATTCTCAATACATCTAAATTTGTAGAAAATTTTAGTCCATCATCTGAATATCCTTGATAAGTAGACTCATAAGATGCTGGTTTTCTTATTTTACTAATATCTTCAAAAGAATATCTTAACTCTTCTAATAATTGTTCTTCAATCCTAACATCTGATACAATCCCATCAGATAAATACATTTTTTCTTTTTCTTTTAATTGTTTAAGTAATGATCTACTGTCCTCTGGCTCCTCTATTTTCACTGCATTGTCTTTACTGCTACTTTCTTCTTTAGAGAATAAAGTAAAAGATAAAATATATACACCAAAAAATAGTATAATAGCTGCAACTAAGTACACTGATTTTTTTATTTTTCTTCTTTTAGCCATGTCTTACCCCCGATTAAATTTTTTATATAACTATTATATAACTTTTTGTAGTTAATTTTAAGATTAATTTATTTAAAAGAGGTTTTATAGTTGAAACATATTTACTATTTTATGTGTATGTTTTTAATTAATATATTAAATCTATTTAACTATTCGTCTTGCTTTACAGTCTACGAAACATAGCCAATAACCTAAGGAGTTATTTCTATTATCACATGCTTGATATCTTGTAAATCCTGTGTGACCCTTATCAGGTTGCTCATTTTTTCTTCCTGGAACTGCATAAATATAATATTGTCTCTTATTATATTCATCATATTGTACTCCAAATAAGTAATGTCTATACTTATAGGCCTGCATTAAGGCATCACTATACATAGTATAGTTTAAAGAATTTATATAACCTAAGTATGGCATTGTATAACCACATAAAGTGGTTGGATTTATTTCTATTTTCCACCATCTAGTACTATCAATATAATCTGCTACGAAAGGTTTTACTTCTCTAAAATATTTTAGACCTTTTTTAATCTGTCTTGGCATTAATAATGTACCTGCTGTTTTAACTGGTTCTGTTTTAGTTTTTACTGTTTCATAATCATGTTTTGTATATTGCTTTTCTAAAACAGATTTAGCTTTATTAATTTTCTTTTCAATGTAATCATCATCTCTACGCTTACTACTTTTCTTTTCTATATGTTTGGATTGTACAGTTGGCTGAACTACTACATCATCTTCTTCTACTTCCTCATATTCATCACCGTCGTCTTCTATTTCTTCATAAATAACCTCTTCGTATTCATATTCATTGTCATTATATCTCATATCATCTTCTTCTATATATTCTATTTCTTCGTATTCTTCATATTCATTTTCTACCGTTTCGTATTCTTCGTCATAGTTATCATCTTCTATTTCCTCATATTCATCATCGTCGTCTATCACGTCATCTACCTCAATATATTCAACTTCTTCATATTCATCATCATCTTCTATTTCTTCAAATTCATACTGTTGAGGAAATAGTATTTCTTCAAAGTTCTCTATTTTACTCCCCTTAAAACCTATAAGAGGAACATTTTTGTCTTGTATAATGGCTATTCCTTTTATGTCTATGTCGTCATCTCCCATATCTAGGCTAAATTCCCCTTTACCTTGACTGTTCACATTAAAATTACCTAAATCTATAGTTTCGTAGTCACTTCTTATTGCTATTACTGAATAACCTTCGCTTACACTTTTTAGATTCTCAGCGTACAATGCTATGACTGATTTTTCATCAGTGGCTTCAATTTTTGCAAAAGCTTTTGGCGACACTTTTTCTTTAAATCTATAATTCATGTCCTTCGCTTCTAGCATGATGTAATCTCTTTTAAACTTTCTTTTGGTTGCCATCTCTTTCTCACCCCTTAACATAATCTCTCAAGAAATTATATGTAATAACTTATTTATTAAGTACTACGAAAATCTAAAATAAAAAAGCTCAGTATGTAAGACTGATATGCTCCCTTTATGGTAGACAGTTAAAATAATAAAACTGTTATCATGAAAGGAGCATTTTTATGTCTAGAAAATATAAAGTACCTTTTGAAATAAAACTTAAATACGTACAAGAGTACCTAAATGGCAAAAAGATAGCAAGTGACATATGTA